>NZ_JACSCY010000019.1 GCF_014333615.1 Hymenobacter citatus
GGGGCAGTAGGGAAAGAATGGGAAAAGATACCCCCTTTCTCTACTTTTCACTGGCCTACTTCACGGGGAAGCCTACACGCCCACTACGCGTTAAAGCGGTGTTTAGCGTCGACTCACCTGTGGATCTAGCCAATTTTTGGCAGATCGGACAACGACGGATGGCGCAAAAATGTAGCCCGGTGTTCAAACAAGAAGGCCGGTCAATGGTAACTACCCTTACGCAGGCTTTTGGCGGCTCACCAACACAAGTGCCAGCAGTGTACCGCCAGTTTTCGTCTTTTTCGAGCAATGCCCCGACGGGTGGTAACATTGCCCTACTCAAGCACACGCCAGTGCGCGTGTATTGTGAGCCTGATCTAAACTTTTGGCGTCAGCAGTATTGTCCTACGATAGAATGGGAAGATTTGAACGCGGCAATGCTCAAAACGATGATACTAAATCTACGTCATCAGGGAAATAACCGAGCTGAGTACATAGAAACCAAGGGAAAAGGTTATGTAGGTAAACGCCCTTTTCCTCACTCATGGACCATTGTCGACGCTCCCAATTGTATCCGTTGGCTGCAAGCATGTATACAGAAAGAGTAAAACAAATTGGTTGCTGAGTAAGGGTCGAAAATCCTCGTTTTTTTAGATATGGAGAGGGTTATTGTGAAATGGTCTCTGGCCCTTAAAAGGTGTGATATTGTGTAAAGACAAACGATAAGGTCAAAAGAAGTGCCTCCTACCCTACCCTGTGGCCCCGGCCCCGCCTATGGTAGGTAGTAATTAAATATAGAATGAATTAGGTAGTATGATATCAATAGGTAGTAGAATAAATAATAAAGTTAGACTCAATAAGTAATAAAAAGTATAAAATAATAAATAATAGTTTTACTTTTTTATACTTTATACTGCTTTTTTATACTTATAACGTATATACTTGTTTCTTCATCGTTTCCTTCTCTTTTATGCCTAAAACCATAGACTACCCTCGTACCACATATGCCAGCGCTTGGGAGGTAGCAGAAGTAGTAGATGACACTGGCGGCAAATGCGCTATAGAAACCAGCGCTAAGAAGCTAGACCGCAAGGTTAGTGGCTCTTATAAAGCCATCATTGGATCTGCCGTTAAGTTTGGCCTGCTGACCAGTAAGCGGGAGATTCTTACTACAACCAACTTATATCGGCGCATCAAGCATGCGTATGACAAGCAGGAAGAAAAGATTTACCACCGGGAAGCTTTCCTTCATCCTCCGTTATTCATGCAGATATGCCGCAAGTTTCGGAACCGTGAGCTGCCGGTGCATATGTTTGATGTTATGCTGATCCGGGAGTTTGGCGTTGAAGAAATCAATGCACAAAATGTAGCCAAGGCATTTGTGGAGGGCGCACGCATGGTGGACATCCTAGATGAGCGGAATGTTATTGTCGACGTTGACCAGCTAGCCAATCAACAAACACCACGCAAGCAGCTGGCCAGTACCGAGATGCCCACCAATTTATTTGCTGGCACTAGCACATCCAATACAGGCCCCACTACTTCCCCTAAACCAGAGTCTATTCCTACCACCACTTCTTATACCAATAGCATATCCCCCGCTCCCTCTCTTGTACCACCTCTCCCACCGCTTCGGGGTAGTGATGCTGTATCGGCGTTATTTGGCTTGGATACGGATGATCTAGAGGACGACCTTGATACGGACTCCACAACGCCCGCATCAGAGGTGAGTATACCAGTACCAACCCACAGCCCTACCACCGGACCACCGACCGCAGTAACTCTCCCAACGCCCGCGCCGGCGGCTGCTGCTCCCCAGCCCACGGCCACCAACGGCAGCAGTCTATCCTATTCCATTCACATTAGCGGGCCGGGGATTGAGACGCAGTTGCTGCTTCAAGATGCACAAGACCTTGCTATTGTATCTATCCTTTTGGAGAAGATCCGGAAGCAGCTCTCCCCTTAAGAGCACCCTGACTTCCTACCTTTAATGAGCTACCCGATTCCACGGGAACAGCGTGCCTCTGCGCTGTTCCCGTGAAAATTGGGTGTATTTGCGCCGCAGTACTGTGTAATACCAGGCACCGGCCCCACGGTCCCTACCCAGGTAGAAACTATCAGACGGCATGGCGTCGACGGAATCCTGCCACGCATCCGGTAAATCGTCGTCTTCATAGGGGTGCTCGGAAAGTATCACCACCGGCAGGCGTGTGGGCGTACGCAGGGTATCGTCCGATATATCGGGCATGGGCTCACCATTCATCCACACTTGCTTCACAGGTACTTCGCCCATACTACACCACGGCAGCCTGTGTAAGCTGGGCTGCCGACGCACGTCGGCCAGACGCCGTAAGCCCTGCTCATCGCGCCGCCCCTCCCACAGCGGGTAGGCGGGCAGCAGCAGCGCCAGCAGCGCTGCCATACCCGTCAGCGAAGCCGCCATTAGGGGTACTGGTCGCAGGCGCTGCCAGCCTTCGCGAAAGACGACAAGGGCAAGCCCCCCTAGTACCACTACCACCGCACCAAAGCGTAGCGTAACGGGTCCAAAGCCGGGCAGCTGGGCCAGCACCATGGCCAGGGGCGCCAGCAGGCACACCACGATCAGCAAGAGGGACCACCCCCGCACTAGGCGACGCGCGGCGGCTGGCGCGGCAGCCGCCCGGAACACAGTTTCCAGGTAACGCAGCATACCAGCGATGAGCAGCGCCATGGGCGGCAACAATGGCAGCATGTAGCGCTCTTTCTTTTCGGGCACCAGACTCAACAGTACCAGGCTGGCCACCAGCCACCCCAGCAACAGCAGATACGGCACGTAGGCGCCTGCCCGACGCCGGGCATACGGCACCCACAGGGCAGCCAGTGCTATCAGCGCCCAGATACCCGAAAACACCGGAAAATTGAGGTAGTACCAAAAGGGCTGCACGTGCCGCTCCCCCCAGGAAGTAGTTTCGACCCGCGCCACCGCCAGCACCGCTGCCGGTACGTGGCTATAGACATACAACGGCCACGACAGACCAATGCCCAACCCCAACACCGCCGCCAACAGCGTGCCCCGCCAGTGCGCCCGTACGGTGGCCCGCCACGGGTTCAGCCCGGACACATAGCACCCCACGTACGGCAGCAACATGGCATAAGGGGCCACCGGTCCTTTGCTGAGAATACAGGCGCCGAGGGCAACACCCGCCGCTGTAAACCACCCATACCCCCGCCCGGCACTGTTCCAGCCACGGGTAAGCAACCAGAGTGCCCCTACCATACACCCGTTGGAGAAGATGTCCCACTGCCCCTCCCGCCCGCTGGTGATAATGAGCAGACTACTCGCCAGCACCAACGCACTCAGCCAGGCGGTGCGCCCCGGCTCGTCGGCGTCGGCGGGTAGGCGCCGGGTCAGCTCGCGCGCCAGCCCCCAGAAAAAAAAGACCAGCAGCGTCGCCATCAGCGCCGCCGGCAGGCGCAGCACAAACAAATCGGAGGTGGTGCCGAATAGCTTCATGGCCGTGGCCACGGCCCAGGTAGGCAGCGGAGGCTTGGCCAGACGCAGCTCCAGGTTCATGGTCGGAATCAGCCAGGAACCTCCCTGCGCCATTTCGCGGGCAGCCACAAAGTTGCGCGCCTCCATTAGGCTCACATTGGGCGCGCCCAGGTAGGGAAAAAAGCTGAAGCAGCAAACGAGCAGCACCGTCAGGCAACGAAACCAGCCAGCACGCAGAAAAGAGGAAGACAGCATAAGCAGAGAAAAGTTGCCGGGCGGATGAATACAGTAGCGGCAATGGGTAAGGTACCCTACCGACCTAGTAACGTCAGCAGTTGGGGAACATTATCCACTTCCATGGCATCGGGGTGGCAGGCCAGAATCCGGCGGATGGAAGCCGAGGACCGCCCCCCGAACACCACCACTTCCAGCCCCGCGGCCCGGGCCTCCGCCGAGCGGGCTGGTGTGATAACGTCTTTATGCAGCACCACCGCCTGGGTTTGCTCCTGCCGGGCGGCCTGCAGCCCGGCCGTGAAATCATCATCCTTGGCAATTTCTACGGCCAGCGGCGCACCCGGCACGGCAGCACGCAGTAAGGAGAGGGTTTGCGGATGGTCGGTGAGCAGCAGTAGGCGCTCGGGGGGCACACGGTAGCGACGCAGCACGCGCCCCAGCGCCCGCGCCAGCACCGGCGAGCGGCGGTACTGCTGCCCTTCCGGCGCGCACGCGTCGTACTCGTGCAAGTCCAGGTGCAGCACTGGGTAGCGGCCCGTGCGCCGGGCCCGGCGTTGCAGCTGGCGCAACAGGGTTTCGACGGTGGCGGGCTGCTCCTGCTGAAACCAGTCGTAGGGCCAGCCGCCGCGGTAGTGCAGGGCCGTGATGGCCGCCGCGGGCTGCTCGCTTACGCACCCGTGCCCGTCGGTCATGGTATCAAACCGGGGGTCGTGGTAGAGCATGGGCACGCTGTCCTGACTGAGCTGCACGTCAATTTCCACCCCATCGACGCCCTGGTCCAGGGCGTGCTCGATGCCCCGCAGACTACTCGGGGGTAGCGGGTTGAAGGGGTTGATGGGCGTAAAAAAGCCCGACCCGGCGTGGCCAATCACCAACACCTGCCGCTGCGCTGGTGGTACCTTCTCTCCTACTGCCAGCCACCGCCAGGCCACCACCAGACTGAGGACGACCAGCACCCCCAGGCTCCAGCTTCGTTTCATTATTTTCCTAAACACGTGCTAAAGTTATTTCGCAAAAAACGAAAAACCCGGATTCTTACGCTCCCCGCGGTCCTATTTCATAAATCACGCTACCTTTGCCCCCCTCTCCGCCCGCGCGGGGTATGGTTTGTTTAGCGTTTCCCTCAGCGTATGCCTTCTGTTCTCGTTACCGGGTGCGCCGGCTTTATTGGCTCCCACCTCTGCGAGCGGCTGCTGGCCGATGGCTACCGGGTGCTGGGACTAGATAACTTCGACCCTTTCTATGATCGGTCCCTGAAGCGGGCCAACCTGACCGCGTTGCTCGCTCATCCCCGCTTCAGCTTCCACGAGGTGGAGCTGCGCCGCGGTAGCGAGGCCCTAACCGATGCCTTTCCCGCCGACCCCATCGACGTGGTGGTACACCTGGCTGCCAAAGCCGGCGTGGGACCCTCGGTGCGCGAGCCTATCGCCTACCTCGAAAACAACGTGGTGGCCACCACCCACCTGCTGGAGTGGATGCGCGGCCGGGAAATCAGCAAACTCTTCTTTGCTTCCTCGTCCTCAGTGTACGGCAACACGCCCGAGCGCCCCTTCCGCGAGGACATGAACCTGCTTAGCTCGGTGATTTCTCCCTACGCGGCCTCCAAGCTGGCCGGCGAGCAGCTCACCTACACCTACCACCACCTCTACCAGCTGGACGTGCTCAATGCCCGGTTTTTTACCGTGTATGGCCCCCGCCAGCGGCCCGACCTGGCCATTCATAAGTTTGTGCGCCTGCTGCGCGCCGGCCACGCCATTCCGGTGTTTGGCAATGGTAGCACGGCCCGCGACTATACGTTTGTGCTGGATACCGTCGACGGCATTGCCCGGGGCGTGGACTATCTGCTCGGCCACACCGACGTCTACGAAACCATCAATCTGGGCAACAACCGCCCGGTGCCGCTGCTGGAGCTGATTCAGGCCGTTGGGGATGCCGTGGGTGTAGCGCCCCGCCTGGAGTTTCACCCCATGCAGGCCGGCGATGTGGACGTGACCTACGCCGACATCAGCAAAGCGCAACGGCTCCTGGGCTATCAGCCTCGCACCAGCCTGCCCGACGGCCTGCGGCAGTTTGTGATCTGGCAGCAGGCGCAGACGGAATAAGGGAATAGTTTTATTCCGGCATCAGCCTTTCCAGCTGCAAACGCTACCGCAAGCATTTGTAGGCATCACTGCCCCTACACCTGAGTGGCAATAAATTTATATAACTTAGCCAGTAAGATTAGAGCAATTCGAGAACTAGTAAAAAGATAGAACCGCAATCCACTTTCTAATTATATATATTTTAACATGCTACCCCCTTATGTAGTCAAATCCGTTGGCCTGCTGAGCATCGGGCTGGCCTTGTCGGGATGTTCCTTATTTGAGCAAAGCGGACAAACCACCGTCGAGGGCGTCGTCGTGGACGACGTGACCGGGCAGCCCATCGCCTTGGCTGACGTGGCCGTACTAGCCAATAAGCGCAGCAGCTCCTCCTCCGCCTTCTCGCAAGTGGGCGACTGGCACCCCACCGATGCACAAGGGCGGTTTTCGTTTGCCTTTGAAGCCAACGACGCGACCGACTACGTGCTACGCGCCGATGCGCCCCGCGGGAGCACGCAGTACCTGTCGGCGCCCAAGATCAAAGCTGGCCGCAAGAACAAGGATGTGCGCGTTCCCCTGACATCTATATCCTGGCTCCAGGTGCACTTACGCGACGTACCACCACGCGCCGATGCATTGAACATCCGACTATGGGGCTTCATTGACCCTGTGACAATTCTTCTGCCACAGGATACGATCTTCTACCGGCCCGTGTCAGCGGGGAATAACGTAGTGGTATGGAGCCTGAACGGGAGCACAACCGTCTCGAATGTTGAAACGCGCATCCCCTACATCGTGGCGGGAGCGGACACTGCGCGCATCGAGATTCACTACTAATTCGTTG
Source organism: Hymenobacter citatus (assembly GCF_014333615.1). Taxonomy (GTDB): domain Bacteria; phylum Bacteroidota; class Bacteroidia; order Cytophagales; family Hymenobacteraceae; genus Hymenobacter; species Hymenobacter citatus. The sequence goes on from NZ_JACSCY010000019.1 coordinate 6,611, forward strand.
TCAGAATTCCTGAAAACGAAGCATGGATTGGACGGTCGAACCACACCTACTTCCACTCACTCTTCGACCGGCACCTTCACTTCCACGATTTTCAGGGCTTTGATTTCCCGGCGTAGCAGCACGATGTTGCGGGCGTACACCACCGTGCCCGACACGTTGCCCAGCAGCAGCACCACGTCCCAGCGCAGCACGGCGTACACCAGAATCAGCACGGAGCCCACCAGGCTCACCACCCAAAAGCCCAAGGGTAGTACCGACTCGCCTTTGCGCTCGGAGTAGAGCCACTGATACACAAAGCGCAGCAGGAAAATGGTTTGGCCCACCGCGCCCAGCACCAGCACCCCGCGCGGAATACGGCTGCTGAGCATGGCTTGCAAGCTGAAGTGCGCCTCGCCGACGATAAAGCGCACCAGCGTGGCCAGCGGAAACACGTAGGCTGCCACCCGAAACCAGCTGTTCAGCTTCTGCCACTGTCCCAGCAGTTGCAGGTTGCGGATGTAAATGACGTAGCTAATGAGCTGGGCACCCAGAATCACCGGGTCGTGGCGCAGGATGCCGTAGATAATCATCAGAAACGATGATATCAGGCTGATCTGCCAGAACAGCGCCGGCACCAGCACCCGCCGCGCCCGCTCGCTCTGAATCCACTGTAATACAATACGGCTCGAAAACAGCAGCTGCGATACCAGGCCAATCACCAGGGCCACGTTCTGCACCGTAAACCACCGTTCGAGCGTCGCCAGCAGGGTTGTACTCATACTCACCGTACTGCCGCGTTAGACGGTACCGCGCTGCTGCTCGCCAATCTCGTAGTTTTTCCAGCGCGAGCGAATCCAGCGGAAACCGAATGTATCCACCAGGGGCTTCCAGGCACGATTCCAGAGGTTGTACTTGGCCGTGCCGGCAAAGCGCGGGAAGTGGCGCACGGGAATTTGCTTCACCTTGCCGCCTTGCAGCTGCACCAAGGCCCCCAGGAAACGGTGCATGCCGTGGAACAGGGGTAGGCGCCGGGCGTAGTCAATTTTCATAATCTTGAGCGGGCAACCTGTGTCCTGAATGCCGTCGTTGATGAGGGTGCGGCGCACGGTGTTGGCAATCTTCGACGACAGCTTCTTGGTGAGCGTGTCCTGGCGCTTGGCCCGGATGCCGTTCACCATATCAAACTGCGGGAAGAACTCGAAGAACGTGAGGAAATCCAGCGGCGTGGTTTGAATATCCGAATCGATATAGCCTACCAGCGTGGTGCGGCAGTGGTCGACGCCCGCTTTGATGGCCGTGCTCAGGCCACGGTTCTGGCTGAGGCTGATGAACTCGTAGCGGTTGTCTTTTGCGCAGATGTCGCGCAGCAGGGCCAAAGAACCGTCGCGCGAGCCGTCGTTGATGAACAGCACAGTGGTGCGCACCGGCGTTTGTTCCAGAAACGTATTCATCTCCACCACAAACTGCGGCAGGCTTTCTTCTTCGTCGTAGACGGGCACGAGCACCGTCAGGGTTTGGGTGGCCAGGTAGGCAGCGGTGGGTTCAGCGGGCATTGGCTAAAACAGCATTAGGGATGCAAGGTAGGCAGAAACCCGGCAATCCTGCCACGCGGGGCGTGCTGCGCCCCGCGGCCTGCTCCTACCCCATGGAGCGCACCACTTTTTCGATCAGCTCTTTGGTGCGGCGAATACCGGCTTCCTCACTTAGTTTCTCGCCCTCGTACTCAATGCCCAGATAGCCCTGAAACTTCGCTTTTTTCAGTAGGCCCAGCATCTTGTAATAATCCGTTTCCACGCAGTTGCCGGCCGCGTCGAAGTCCAGCGTTTTGGCGCTGACGCCGGTTTTGATAACGGGCAGCCATTCGGTCACGGCTTTGTACCGGTCGTACTCCTCCACGCACTGGCCCTTGTAGAGCTCACCCGACTCCCGGCGCACGCAAAAGTTGCCGAAGTCCGGGAGGACGCCCACGTTGGGTTTGCCTACCCCCTGAATGGTGCGCAGGAGCCACTGCCCGTTGGAGGTGTAGCTACCGTGGTTTTCCACCACCACGTTCAGACCCAGCGGCTGGGCATAGGCGCTCAGTTGCCCCAATCCCGCCACGGCCGCCCGCTGCACTTGCTCGGCGGTGCCCTTGCCAAAGGCATTCACGCGCACGCTCCGGCACCCCAGGAAGGCGGCCGCCTCCAGCCAGGGACGGTGGTTTTCTACGGCCTGCTGCCGCTCCCGCTCATCGGGTGAGCCCAAGTCGCCTTCCCCATCCACCATAATCAGGTGGTTGGTAATGCCATTGTCGCGGCAGCGTTGCTGCAACGCCCGCAAATAGGTCTGGTCTTTCGCTTTATCCTTGAAAAACTGGTTCACGTACTCCACCGTCGTGATGCCAAATTTCTGCCGGGCCACGCCGGGAAAATCCAGGTTGGTTAGCTCTTGCTTGAACAGCGCCTTGTGCAAGGACCATTGCGCCAGGGAAATTTCCCCGAACGCGGGGGCTGATTTATGGGCGGCCAGCAGCGGCGGTGCAGCCAGCGCGGCGGTAACCAAGGCAGACGTTTTCTGCAAGAATTCGCGGCGGGAAGTGGACATAGACGGCGGGGATAGGTAGGAAAACACTCCTAGATACCACCTTTTTTTGTATATCGAATACGTAGTCGTGCGCTGGCGGAATCCTAAACGTTCTCGGCGCCCGGCGCCTACCCCTCGAATCGTAACAGATATGAAAACGTATAAAGTCCTGGTGATTGGGTGTGGCAACATGGGTGCTTCGCACGCCCGCGCCTACCACCAGCTGCCCGCCTTCGAGCTGGTGGGGCTGGTCAGCCGCGGCCCGGAAAGCCGGGAGAGACTGTCGCAGGAGCTGGGCGGCGTGCCTACCTACGCCAGCGCCGAGCAGGCCCTACGCGCCACCGCCCCCGACGTGGTGTCCATCAACACCTACCCCGATACGCATGTTGCGCTGGTGCGGCAGAGCCTGCTGGCCGGTGCCCACGTGTTTGTGGAGAAGCCCCTGGCCACCACCGTAGCCGAGGCTGAGGAGCTGGTAGCCCTGGCCCGGCAACAGCAACGCAAGCTGGTGGTGGGCTACATTCTGCGCGTGCACCCTACCTGGCAACGGTTTGTGCACCTGGCCCAGGGCCTGGGCAAACCGCTGGTGATGCGCATGAACCTCAACCAACAGAGCACCGGCCAGCATTGGCACACCCACCAGCAGCTGTTGCGCTCGGCCTCCCCGCTCGTCGATTGCGGGGTGCACTACGTGGATGTAATGTGCGCCATGACGGGGGCTACGCCCGTCAGCATCAGCGCCATTGGGGTCAATCTGTCGGCGGAAGTCGACCCCGCGATGTACACCTACGGACAGTTGCAGGTGCGCTTTCAGGATGGCTCCGTGGGCTGGTACGAGGCGGGATGGGGACCCATGATGAGCGAAACGGCCGTGTTCATCAAAGATGTTATCGGTCCCAAGGGCGCTGTTTCTATTATAGACGACGTGCAAAACGGCTCGCAGGATATTGAGGGCCACACGCACACCGGCGGCTTGCGTATTCACCACGCGGCCCTGGATGCCAACGGTCAGTTCGTGCACCCGGATGAAGTGCTGCCTACCCCCACCGAACCCGACCACGATGCGCTGTGCCTGCTCGAACAGCAGTTTCTACTAGAGGCCATTACCACGGATCTTGATCTAACCGAACACCTAGCAGGCGCCGTCACCAGCCTACGCATCGTGCTGGCTGCCGACGAGGCCGTGCGCACGGGCCACACGATTTTTCTGTAACGTGCCCCTGTTGCATGAATCGTCACGCTTTTCTGCGCCTGCTCGGCGCCGCGGCCACTACCCCGCTTCGCCAGACAACAGCCGCTTCCTACCCCTCCTCTCGTCTGATGCAACCCGAACAGCTCTTTTTCCAAGACGACGGCAAAATTCCTAACAGCCGTTTTCCTGTCCTCGTCTACCGCAACGCTTTCCCTGCCCGCGGCGCTGCGGGTGCCGCCTGGCTGGAACAACGATTCGCTGAGCAGAACTGGACCAACTCCTGGCGCAACGGCGTGTATGCCTACCATCACTACCACAGCACCTCACACGAGGTGCTGGGCGTGTATGCCGGCAGCGCTCGACTGCAACTCGGCGGGGAGCAGGGACGCCCCGTAGAAGTGCAGGCCGGCGATATTCTGGTACTACCCGCCGGCGTGGGGCACAAAAACCTGGGCAGCAAACAACTAGGCATTGTAGGTGCCTACCCCGACGGCCGCCATTGGGACGTGAACCGCGGCCTACCCGGCGAGCGGCCCCAAACCGATCAGAACATCGCCGCTTTACCTATTCCTCTTACTGATCCGCTATTAGGCTCCGCTCAAGGGCTGCCTACCCTGTGGAAGGGCAAGTAAACCGCTCTGCCCACAAAACGTCGGCAACGATGAGACACAAGATGTTGTGTCACTACTTTCGAATCTGCTGGAGGTAGGGAGCTAAGCCGACTCCTGCTCCGGCGCTACCTCCAGACTCAGCACCCGCCCGCCAATCTGCTGAAGGCGGGCCAGATACGTAGTGGGCTCCAGGAGCTGGTAGGGGAAGTAAAGGCCCGCCGGAACTGCGGGCTGGCCATCCAGGCCAAGCACCCGCTCCAGTAGTAAGACAACGCCGAGACCCGTCAGCGGCATTTGCCCCTGCGGGTGTACCACCGCGTGCCGGGTGCGTAGCGGTTGCCCTGCGTGGTCTTCCCCGGCAAGGTCGATGAGAATTTCCGTGGACATCGGCTCGCCCTGGCGGCGGGTAGAGCTGACGCCAAACCCCAGCCTAAACTGCACATTTGGCGCGCCCGTCGCCGTGGCCAGGCCAAGCACGTCGTAAAAGGAGAACGTAGTGGCTTTTTGCTCGGTGCCATCCACGGCGCGGATGGTGGCGTTGGCTTCATCGGCCGCTTGCCAGACAAAGGCCCCATCGCGCCGAACAAGCGCCGCGGGCATGATGGTGGTTTGGCGCTCAAAGTCAGCGTAGCCGGCTGGCCCCGTCACGTCTTGTTCATCCAGCAGCGCCCCGATTGTGATATCGTGGACCTGGGCAAAGGCCTGGGCGAATGTCAGCGTGGGAACAGTGGTAGCGCCGACCAGCCATTCCGTACCCAGGACAACGGGGGCCGCCTGCGGCTGGTGCATGTAGGCCGCTACCTCGGGCCCCATCTCAAAGATGCCCGCTGAAATGCTCAGGTGTGGGATGCCCCGGGCTTGGGCAAACCGAACCGTGGCAAGTCGGGGGTCTGTAAACAAAACCACCACGGCACGCACAAGGCGTTGCCCCAAGCCCAGGTCTTGGGCTGCCAGATCAAGCGCAATGCCTTCGGCGCTGGGTATCTCGGCCGCCGCTTCCTGTGCTTTAGCGAGGTCTCGGCCGCCCAGCAGCAGGGGCACCTCAGGATGCGCGTCGTGCAGGAGGCGAGCCACCCAGCGGCCAACCGTGCCCGAGCCGCCAACTAAAAGAATAGGAAGGTGTGTCATGTGGATGCGATGTGAGAATGAGTATGTTTGACAAACATAAGCTACTATTCGTAACTTACCAAAAGTAGGTTACGAATAGTAGCTTATTATTCTTGTATCGAACCTGACTTCTCTGACGATGACGCACCCTTTGGACGCACAAGCACCGAAACGCACGGTTGGTAGACTCTCAAAGGCCGAACGCCGGCAACAACTCCTTGATACGGCCCTCGTTATCATTCGCGAAGAAGGTGCCGACCGACTCACACTGGGCCACTTAGCCACACGCGCTGGCGTATCGAAGCCCATCACGTACGAACACTTTGCCACTCGTGTAGGCCTCTTGACTGCGCTTTATAAAGTACTGGATGCGCAGCAGCTACAGATACTGCAAAAAGCGTTGCGAAGCGTGCAGCAGCATGCAAAGGACACCGCGGACGTACTCGCCATAGCCTATATCCATTGTTCTGTGGACACGGGCGGAGAATCGCACGCCGTTAGGGCAGCCTTGTCAGGCAGCGAAGAAATGGGCGTGGTGCAGCAGGAGTTGCTGGCTGGCTACGTGCAGTTGTTTTGTGCTACCCTGGCCCCCCACAGTTCACTTTCCCCAGCCGCGCTCCATCGGTGCTGCGTTGGGCTGGTTGGCGCCGGGGAGGCCCTCTCCGTGCTGCTATTAAGCGGGCAGTGCAGCGAGCAAGAGGCGGCCACCGCGTTTTCCTCCTTAATTCAGGGCGGACTTCTCCAGTCGTCATCTCAGCAACCCTGAACGCAGCTATATCTTTTCAGATGCAGATAAAAGGTTAGTCCGAATGCGACTTTCGGACTAACCTTTTAGCCTGGGCTCATCCCCTCCCCACACTTAGTTCATCCCGATCTGATTCAGGGATACGGAGTTCCAGCTGGCATAAGTCTGCCACTGCCGACGCCAGTAGCCATAGGTGCCTAATACGCAGATTACTTTGTCGCCTTTTAAATAAATGCGCGTTTTGGCTTGCTCATTTTTCCAGGCAATTGGGCCGGCCTCATCTGGCTCCATGTCCTCTACATTCTGCCACAGAAAAGACCGGGGAGTTTCGTGCTGCTGCCCCAGCATATCTTGCCAAAACCGTGTTGCGTGTGCAATAGGAGAAGGAATCATACAGCGTGTATAAGCGAAATGAAGAGAAAGAAACGGGTCGCTACGGTTCAGGAAAGGCAATATAATTACAAATGCTTTTGCCTACAATTACCTTGTATAATTTCCCGAAAACCAAGCAATTCATTACACACTTTACACATTTATTGCCAAACATCATGCAATACTTATAAAAATAAACAGCATCTATTATTTTATTAGCAAAATAATAGATGCTGTTTTAACTATATACCTTCTTGGGAAAAGGCTACCCTTACTTATTCTCGTCGCACACCCGCCGAAATGGTGCTGTGCCGCTCCCGCAACACGGCTATAATATCTTCTAAGCTTAAGCCCGACCCGGCCAGCAGCACCAGCAGGTGGTAGAGCAAATCGGCTGCTTCGCCCTTGAGGCCTTCCGTGTTACCGCCTACCGCATCAATTACCGTTTCGACGGCCTCCTCGCCTACTTTCTGGGCGATTTTGGGCATGCCTTTGCGGAACAGCGAGGCGGTGTACGACTTGGGGTCCTCGTCGGGGAAGTCGCGGCGGCGCTGCACCAGGCGCTCCAGCTCGGCCAGGAAGCCCACCGGGGCAGTGGGCAGGGCCGTTTGCTGGGGCTGCTCGAAGCAGCTGACAGTGCCGCGGTGGCAGGTAGGGCCGTCGGGGCGGGCGCGGATGAGCAGGGCGTCGCCGTCGCAGTCTTCGTGCAGGCTCACCACGGTGAGGTAGTTGCCGCTGGTTTCGCCCTTGGTCCAGAGACGGTTTTTGGAGCGGGAAAAGAATGTTACGCGTCCCTCCTGCCGGGTTTTCTGCCAGGCTTCCTCGTTCACGTAGCCCAGCATCAGCACCTGGCCCGTATCGGCATCTTGCACTACGGCGGGCAGCAAGCCGCCCATTTTGTCGAAATCTAACGTCATGTTGTTTTTAGAGTGTGTTCTGGTTGCTACGCCTCCTGCGGTCAAGCTGCCAGCTAGTGCCCCGCTTGCTTCTGCAGGTAGTGGAGCTTTGGTTTGGATAGCTTCAAATACCGCGTGGCGGGTACTACCTCATACGCCGGATTAGCGGCCAACAGCTCCTGTAGCACGCCTACGTGCGCCACGCCAAACAAAACCAGTACCCGCGGGGCTTGGCTTTGCTGCTGCGCCCGCAGGATATTGGAGTAGATTTTCAGATTGCGGTTGTAAAACAGGGTGATGAAGTGCGCCCCGATGTACTGGGTATCTACTGTGCCCAAGTCCACCGTGTTCGTACCCTCCGCCGCAAAGGTGCCATTCATCACCTGGGCGGGCGTGTTGAACTGCATGCGGTGCACCAGGGCAATCATTTCCGGTTGGTTCACCAGCGCCAGGTAATTATAGAGCGAAAGGCTGTCGTGCTGCACGAGCCGCTTGAGGGGGCGGGCCGTCATCTGCAGCTGCTTCAGCTCCCGCGTGTAGGCGTCGATGTTCGTGCCGGTACTCAGCAACGACTGCGACGTGGCGGCGTAGTAGTCTACCCCCTTCGGACTCGGTAGCTGTAGCTGCTTAGCCAACGCGAAGCCCACCTGATACCGCTCGCTGCGCCCAGTGGGTAGGCTTTCCAGCGGCAACCGCCCTTGTTGGTACAGCGCGTACAGGCTGTCGAGTTGCGGCTGCTCCCGGGGTTCGGCTTCCACCAGGATAATGGTGGGCCGAAACCGGGCGAGCTGCGCCCGTACCTGCGCCAGCTCTGCCTGTTTCTTAGGGCTAAAGACGTCAGACTCTGGCTGCTTGTTATACAGCTGGGCCAGATGGTCAGAACCGACCATCATCACCTGCACCTTGGCGGGCTGGGCACCTTGTGCCTGGCTGGCTAATGGGCTCATCAGCCCGAATAACACCCAGCAGAAAAAACAGAAAAAGCGAGAGGTCGTTGCAGAAAATCGCATAGCCGCGGCAAGGTACAACCTACCTACAATCTTACGGGAATGCCTTCGGCCCGCAATGTCTGCTTCAACTCCTGAATACTGATTTCGCCGAAGTGAAAAATGCTGGCGGCCAGCCCGGCGTCGGCCTGCGCTTGCTGGAATACGTCGGTGAAGTGCTGGATACTGCCCGCCCCGCCCGAAGCCACTACTGGTACGGATACAGCGCGGCTCACGTCGCCAGTGAGGTCCAGCGCAAAGCCGTCTTTGGTGCCGTCGTTGCTCATGCTGGTGAGTAGGATTTCGCCGCAGCCGCGGTCGGCTACTTCGCGGCACCACTGCACGGCGTCGCGGCCGGTGTTGTGGGTGCCGGCGCGGGTATACACCTGCCAGCCATTCTCGGGGGTGTAGCGTGCATCCACGGCCACCACAATGCACTGGGAGCCGAAACGGCGAGCTAGCTCGTCAATCAGCTCCGGTCGGTGCAGGGCGGCCGAGTTGATGCTGGCCTTGTCGGTGCCGTTGAGCAGGAGCATTTCCACGTCGGCCACCGAGCCAATGCCCCCGCCCACCGTAAAGGGAATATCCAGGGTAGCGGCCACATCGCGCACCAGCTGCACCAGCGTCTGGCGCTTCTGGTTGGTAGCCGTGATGTCGAGAAACACCAGCTCGTCGGCGCCCTGCCGGGCGTACTGGGCGGCCAGTGCCACCGGGTCGCCGGCGTCGCGCAGGCCCTCAAAGCGCACACCTTTCACGGTGCGACCGTCCTTCACGTCGAGGCAGGGAATGATGCGTTTGGTTAGCATTTGTATGGTTGGTTGTATTGATTCTACTTGGTCTTAGCGACGTAATTCTGCCAGCAGCCAGGCGCGGGTGCCTGCACCAGCTACCTGTTCCACTACCGCCAACAACGCCTCTGTGGTGCCTACCTGTTTCCCAGCCACTGCCGCCAGCAGGTTCATGAATGGTTCGGTGCCCAAACGGGCATGCAGCGCGGCCAGCACCACCGTGCCCTTGTTGTAAATAACCCGCCGGTACATGGCCGGTTCATACTGATACCGGTTGAATCCCAGAATGGCGGGCGCCCCCGCGGCCGACTGCGCCAGCGCCGCAAGTCGCGTCCGGTACGTGGCCGTATCGCCGCTAGCCTGCACATACAGCAGGCTGGAGTAGGTAGCGAAGGCCTCGTTCAGCCAATCGTTTTCGTTGTGCACCGCCCCCCTACTCCACCATCTATGGCTGATTTCGTGGGCCAGGATGAGCAGGTCTTCCGGCTTACGCACATCAAAATCCGTGTACGTAATGACGGTGGCATTGTCCAACAACCCAAAGGCATCGGCGTTGGTACCGGGCAAGAAGATGGTGAAGTGCGTGATGGGATCCTGCCTACCCAGCGTTTGGTTGTAGAACGCCCGAATAGCCTCAGCCCGTTGCAGCAGCAGCGAATCGGGTTGTGCCAGCGCCCCGCCGGCTTTCACTACCTGTATCGCAGGTGACGCCAACTGCTCGAAGTGCGGGGCTACCAGCGCCGTTATTTCAATGGCACTGGTCGCGCCGCGAAAACGCCACTGCCCGCGCTGCTGCCGTAGTGCTGGGGTAGTGCTGCGCACTGCATACGAGGCAGGTGCTTGCACCCGCAAGGTATAGGCTACCTCATCGTATTCGTGGTACGGCCACATCGGCAGCCAGCCCGAATGCGCGCTAAAGACGTTTACCTGCTCCGTGTACGTCGGCTTTGCCAATGTGCCGGAGTAGGTCAGCGTAATCCGCCGGGCTTTGCCGATCCGCGCCTTGGGGTAGTGCACTTCTACCCGTTGCAACGTATCGGCAAAGTAGGGGTAGTAACGCGGCAGCACGCGCTGCTGGTCGGCGCCGGGCGCTTGTACTCGCAGGAGCTGATGCTGTCGGTCCAGATTAAACCCGATGCTCGTCGTTGTATCCGCCGGCGGTATCTGCCAGCTATACCGACACGTAAAGGCATGCGTTTTGGGCTCCACCTGAAGCTGTATCTGCACGACCGGCGTAGCTTGCCCCATACAGAGTCGGGCGCTTGTCAGCGTCAGCAATACCCCAACCGATACCAACGAAGCGTTCATGTGACGAAGTCTAGCGCACAAAGCTTGGGCCTACAACAGCGGCCGCAGTTCGTCCAGCGTAATCGTGCCCTCGTAAATGGCCTTGCCGATAATGGCTCCGTGCATGCCGATGGCCACCAGCGCCTCCACATCGGCCAGTGTGGTAACGCCGCCCGAGGCCACGAGCTGCGCCTCCGGGAGCTGCTCACGCAGCTGCTGGTAGGTAGCCAGGGCGGGGCCTTGCAGCTTGCCGTCTTTGCTCACATCGGTGCAGATAAAGGTAGTGGCCCCGGCCGCCAGGTAGCCTTCAATAAACTCCGCGAGTGTCCGTTCGCTCTGCTCGGCCCAGGCATTGATGGAAATGTGATTGTCGCGGAAATCAGCGCCAATAATGATGCGCTCGGCCCCGAAGGTGCGCAGCCACTCTCCCACCAGCGCTGGCTCGCGCACGGCAATGCTGCCGGCCGTAATCTGCCGGGCCCCGGCGTCGAACGCCTGGCGCACGGCCGCCTCGCTCTGCAAGCCGCCCCCAAAATCGATGGTCAGGTTGGTGTGGCGGGCAATGCGCTCCAGTACCGGCAGATTCACCGGCTGCTTGGCGCGGGCACCATCCAGATCAACCAGGTGCAGGCGGCGCACCCCGGCCTGCTCGAAGCGTTGGGCCACGGCCAGCGGGTCCGAATCGTAGGTGGTTTGTTGGGAAAAGTCGCCCTCCGTCAGGCGCACGCACTGGCCGTTGATGAGGTCGATGGCGGGAATAAGGTCCATGGATTAGGGTCTTGGGGTCTTGGGGTCTTGGGGTCTTGGTTGACGTTCTGCCAGTCTGATACTGGCGTTCATCAACCAAAACCTTGTGAACTCTGGGTGGCCTCTGTTCCATCAGAACGACAACCAAGACCCTAAGTCCCGAAGACCCCAAGACCCTACTTACATTTTTAAAAAATTCTCCAGAATACGCGTACCTACCGGGCCGCTTTTTTCGGTGTGAAACTGCACGGCGTAGAAGTTTTCGTGCTGCACGGCGGCGCTGAACGGCGCTGGGTACTCGCCCTCGGCAATGGTGTAGCTGCCTACCGGCGCGTAGTAGCTGTGCACGAAATACACGTAGTCCTGCTCGCGTACCCCATCGAACAAAGGCGAGCGGAGCCGGTGCAGATTATTCCAACCCATATGCGGGACTTTGTGCTGGGCATCGGCCGCAAAGCGCTTTACCTCGAAGGGTAGAATACCCAGCATGTCGGCGTCGTTTTCCTCGCTGTGCGTGCCCAACAACTGCATGCCCAAGCAAATACCCAGGAAGGGTTGCCGGCAGGTAGGCAGCACCTGGTCGAGGCCTTTACTGCGCAGTTCCTGCATCGCCGTAGATGCCTCGCCTTCGCCCGGAAACAGAATCTTGTCGGCGCTACGAATTTGCTCAGGGTTAGCTGTCAGTGTGGCCTGTACGCCCAGCCGCTCCAATGCAAACAACACCGACTGCACATTGCCGCCTTTGTAATCGATTACTGCTATGTTCATTTGAATATGTACAAGTAAAACTTACACTTACACAATTGTTAAAACATTTGAGTAAAGCTATTAGCTGCTCTATCCTCTTTCCAATTTACCGTACCGCCGCCACACTTTGTCAGTCTACCTACGGTGAAGTAAAACTTCTACACTGAAACTCTAAATCACTGGCGAACAAGGGCAAAGATATATTTACTCATTTGTTAAAACATTTGAATAAACTATAGAACACCCTTCGTGCTGGGTATTTCCATCTTGCCGGCATCGCGCACCAAGGCCATCTTCATTGACTTCGCAACAGCCTTGAAAATAGCTTCAATCTTGTGGTGTTCGTTCTGCCCTTCTGCTTTGATGTTGAGGTTGCAGCGGGCCGCGTCGGAGAAGCTTTTAAAGAAATGGTAAAACATTTCGGTAGGCATATCACCGATTTTTTCGCGCTTAAACTCTGCGTCCCATACTATCCACGGCCGGCCCGAAAAGTCGATGGCGGCTTGGGCCAGCACGTCGTCCATGGGTAGTAAAAAACCGTAGCGAGCCAGGCCGCGCTTGTCGCCGAGGGCTTGCGTGAATGCTTCGCCTAAGGCAATAGCGGCGTCCTCAATAGTATGATGCTCGTCGATGTGCAGGTCGCCTTGTACTTCGATTTTCATGTCGACACCTGAATGCTTGCTGAGCTGATCGAGCATGTGGTCGAAGAAGCCTAAGCCGGTGTGCATCTCGGGGCGGCCGGCGCCGTCGAGGTTCAGCTCCACCCGGATTTTAGTTTCGTTGGTGTCGCGCTGCACCACGGCCGTGCGGGCGGGTAGGCGCAGACGCTGGTAAATTTCCTCCCAACTGGTAGTCGTCAGGGCGGCGCGCTCGTCGGGCTCCTCCCCTATCAGGATGGCTTGGCACCCCAGGTTCTCGGCCAGCTGTACGTCGGTCGGCCGGTCGCCGATGACGTAGGAGTTCGGCAGGTCGTAGTCGTTGGCGGGCTCGAGGTAGCGCGCCAGCATGCCGATGCCGGGTTTGCGCGTGTCGAGGTTCTGGTGGGGGAAGCTACGGTCGATGTGCTCGCGCACAAACTCCACGCCCTCTGCGCGCAGAATGTCGAGCATGAGCGTGTGCGCCGGCCAGAAGGTTTCTTCTGGGAAGCTGTCGGTGCCCAGGCCATCCTGGTTGCTCACTAGCACCAGCTCGTAGTCCAGCTCGCGGGCAATGCGGGTCAGTCCGGAAATGGCGCCGGGCACAAACTGAAACTTGTCGGGCGTGAGGGCATCAATCTGCTGGCTCGGCTGCGGCTCGATGAGAATGGTGCCGTCGCGGTCGATGAAGAGTACTTTTTTCATGAGGTGTTTTAGGTAGGAGTCTTACTTAACCACAACGCATGCCGAGGTTTAAGTAATTGGATTAAGACTTACCACTTTTGCAGCCTGTGCTACTATATATGCTGCTAAGCCAGTTGATGCATCAAGTGTGCAGGTCAGGTCACCTTCCTGCTTGCCAAATTCTAGACTTAGAATGACGTTCTGGTGACCAAATCCCTCAAATTCGATTTCTTTAATTCCTGTGAATTGAAGTTCAATTTCACACTGCTTCACCTTTCGGTAATAGCCTCGCTCATCCTTTTCGTTAAGTGTTGCAAAGGCCTTTAGCAGAAATGTAACTGAAGGGTAAAAGCCGGGGTTGGCTTCAAATACCACTTTTCTGATTTCTGTGTCATGAAAGGTAGGCCAGTACCCAAAATGCTGTATAACTACCTCCGAACTGGCTATTTTATGAATCACAGAATTTTCATTCATGCAGCAGAGTTAAAATAGAGCAATAAAGCAGTATAGATGCTTCGACTTCGCCTCCCGCTACGCTCAGCAGGACGTTTTGTTATGCCGAATACCCCCGTAGCGCCGCCACCAACGCCTCGTTTTCCTCGGGCGTGCCTACCGTGAGGCGCAACGTGCCGGCGCAGCCGGGTTGGGTGGTGCGGTTGCGCACCACAATACCTTTACCGAGCAGATACTCATACACAGCCGTCGCATCGGGGCGGAAGCGCGCCAGCAGAAAGTTGGCGTCGGAGGGAAATACTTCTTCTACAATATCCAGGGTAGGGAGTTGCGCGGCCAGCCAGTCACGGCCAATCAGCAGCTCCTGCTTCATGGCTTCGAAGTGCGGCGCATCCTGCAAGGCCTCCAGCGCATGCAGCTGCGTGGCTTCCGATATATTATAAGGAGGCTTGATCTTATTAAGGTAGCCAATGATTTCCGGCGAAGCGAAGGCCATACCCAGACGTAAGCCCGCTAAGCCCCAGGCTTTGGAGAAGGTTTGCAGCACCACCAAATTCGGGAACTCCGCCAGCCGCGTGGTCCAGCTAGGAGCACCGGCAAAGTCGGCGTAGGCTTCGTCTACCACCACCAAACCGCGGAAGCCGCGCAGCACCTGCTCGATGTCTTCGACGCGAAGCAGGTTACCGGTAGGATTGTTGGGCGAGCAGAGAAAAGTGATTTTAGCGTCGGAGGCCACAATGCCTTTGACTACCTCGGGCGAGAGCTGGAAGTCGGGCGTGAGGGGGTGGCGTTCCAGGCGCACGTCGTTAAGGTGGGCGGCCACCTCGTACATGCCGTAGGTAGGCGGCAGGATGAGGATACTATCCTGGCCGGGGATGCAGGTGAGGCGCACCAGCAGATCGATGGCCTCGTCGGAGCCGTTGCCGAGGAAGATTTGCGCGGGCTCTACACCTTTCAGCTTCGCCAGCTCCGCTTTCACGGTGCGCTGCAAGGGGTCGGGGTAGCGGTTGAAGCTGACCGGACCAGCCGAGCCCAGGCTGTTTTCGTTGGCGTCGAGCATTACCTGCGCCTCACCCTGAAACTCGTCGCGGGCGGAGGAATAGGGCTTCATGGCGCGGATGTTGGAGCGGATGAGGGATTCTAGGTCAAACATGGTTGTAGTATTAGTCATGCTGAGCGGCGCGCAGCGAAGTCGAAGCATCTCTACCGTGAGTGATAGTTCATGTCAGCAACGAAGCGGTAGAGATGCTTCGGCTTCGCTGCGCGCCGCTCAGCATGACGGCCTAGTGCTATGTTATTATTTGCCCAACGACTCCAGCCGCAGCGTCACGGCGCGGGCGTGGGCGCGGAGGCCCTCGGCTTCGGCCATCGTCTCCACGACGGGCCCTACCTGTTGCAGCCCTTGGGCAGTGATGCGCTGGAAGGTAATTTTCTTCAGAAACGAATCCAGCGACACACCGCTGTAGTTGCGGGCGTAGCCGTTGGTGGGTAGGGTGTGGTTGGTGCCCGAGGCGTAGTCGCCGGCGGCTTCGGGCGTGAGGTGCCCCAGAAACACCGAGCCGGCGCTGGTAACGCCTTCGGCCAGCTGCTCTGCATCTTCCACCGACAGAATTAGGTGCTCGGGGGCGTACTGATTGGAGAAGAACAGCATTTCCTCCGGCGTGCGCAGCAAAATGGCGCGGCTCTCGGTGAGGGCCTGGGCGGCCACCTCGCGGCGGGGCAACTCGGCCAGTTGGCGCGCTACCTCGGCCGTTACCCGGGGCAGCAACTCAGCCGAGTCGGTAAGCAGCAGCACCTGCGAGTCGGGGCCGTGCTCGGCTTGGCTCAACAAATCGGCCGCCACGAAAGCAGGATTCGCGGTAGCGTCAGCAATAATCAGCACCTCCGATGGCCCGGCGGGCATGTCAATAGCCACGCCATAGCGGGTAGCCAGCTGCTTGGCGGCCGTGACGTAGCGGTTGCCAGGGCCGAAGATTTTGTCTACGGCCGGCACGCTCTCGGTACCGCCGGTGAGGGCGGCCACAGCCTGCGCCCCACCCGCCTTAATAATCGTTGTAATACCCAGCAGCTGGGCCGTGAACAGAATCACGGGGTTTACCGAGCCATCTTTTTGCGGGGGCGTGCACAGCACCACCTCCGGGCACCCCGCCAGCCGGGCCGGTACGCCCAGCATCAGCAGCGTGCTGAACAGTGGTGCCGTGCCGCCCGGAATGTAGAGCCCTACCCGCTGCACCGGCACCGATTTGCGCCAGCACGTCACGCCCGGCATGGTTTCCACCGGGGCTTCCGTGTGGACCTGGGTGGCGTGAAACTTCTCCACGTTGGCGCGGGCCTGCCGGATGGCTTCTTGCAACTCGATCGGCACTTGCGCGCCAGCAGCAGCCAGTTCAGCCGGACTCACGCGCAGGTCGGTGAGTTGTACACCGTCGAAGGTAGCCGCGTAATGGCGCAGGGCTTCGTCGCCACGCTGGCGCACGTCGGCAAAAATCTGCGCCACACGGGCCTCTACGTCAGCCGCCTCGGCGGCGGCGGCCCGCTGCTGCAACGCCGGCCACTCGGCCGGTACAGGGTATTGAAAGGTTTGCATTGTCTTTTAGCTGATAGCTGTTAGCTGTTAGCTGTTAGCTAGTTAACTTCCTCTACAAAAGAAGCTAATAGCTATCAGCCAACGGCTAACAGCTAAAAAAGTCTAGGCTATCATCTTTTCAATGGGCAGCACGAGCAGGCCCTCGGCCCCCACGGCTTTCAGCTGGTCGGTGACGTGCCAGAAGTCGTCCTCGTTCACCACGGACTGCACCGACACCCAGCCTTCCTCGGCTAACTTGGTCACGGTGGGCGACTTAATACCGGGCAACAACGCCTTCACTTGGTCGAGCGCCGCGATGGGGGCGTTCAGGATGATGTACTTGTTGCGGCGGGCACGGCGCACGGCCTGCATGCGGAAGCGCAACTGGTCGAGCAGCTCCTGCTTTTCGGCCGACAGATTTTGGTTGGCAATTAGCACTGCCTCGGAGCGAAACACGGTTTCCACTTCGCGCAGGCCGTTGCCCAGCAAGGTAGAGCCGCTGCTCACGATGTCGCAAATGGCGTCGGCCAGGCCAATGCTGGGAGCAATTTCCACCGAGCCACTGATGGTATGCAGTTGGGCTTTCACGCCTTCCCCGGCCAGGTAACGACCCAGGATTTCGGGATACGATGTGGCAATGTTCTTCCCCTCCAGGTCGCCTACCCCGGTGTAGTTGGCACCGCGGGGCACGGCCAGGCTCAGGCGGCACTTGCTGAAGCCCAGCGTTTCCACTTCCAGGGCGGGGTAGCCAGCTTCAATCAGCACGTTTTGCCCCACAATGCCCAGGTCGGCCACGCCATCCTGCACGTAACCGGGAATGTCGTCGTCGCGCAGAAACAGGATTTCGAGGGGGAAGTTGGTGGCTTCGGTTTTAAGCTTGTAGGTGCTGCTGAGGAAGGAGATACCGCACTCACGAATCAGATTCAGAGAATCTTCGCTTAGGCGGCCCGACTTCTGAATGGCCAGACGAATCATGTGGTTAATTAAAAAGTAAGCATTAAAAATTAAGAATGACCGGTGAAGGCACTGCTTAATTCTTCTGTCGATAGGAAGTAGGAAACGAGAAAGTGCCCCGGCGAAAATCGCCCATACGGGGTAGGGCCGTCTTGCGAAGACGGCCGGGGAGCTGGTAGTGCAGACCTCCCAACGGGGCAATATGATTCGTGGATTCCTCTAAAAAGAGGAATGATGTTCGTGTGCATGATGATGCGCCGCGCGCAGCCAGCCGGCGGCCACAGGGGCGGCGGGGCGAAGGGCAGCAAGCGGGGAGGCAACAACGAACATAGAAAAAGCAACTAGTGGCACAAAAGTACGCGCCCGGCGGTAGGATGAAAATTTTTTCGACGAAAAAATTCAGCAACCCCAGATCTTTGCACCTAAATTGTGCAATAAACTCTCGCTTTGGCACAATTGTTTCGAGATTATTCGTTTCTGACTTGCTTCGACTACTTTTTCATTTTTGCATGACTCTTCGCTCTCGTCGCCTGTTGCTGGCTTGTTTTGGTTTATGGAGCGGCGCTTTTTTTGGTAGTACCGCTACCTACGCCCAGCAGGCGCCAGCCACCGATACTACCACGCAAAAGCCTGCGGCCACCCCGGCCCTGGCCTCGTCTACCACCGGCCAGCCCCAGCTCCCCCTACCCCAGGCCAGCCCCCACGCCGTGATTGAGCAGACGCTAGGGCTAACAGACGTAACGGTGGACTACCACTCGCCCGCCGTGCGGAGCCGGGCCGTGTGGGGTGGGCTGGTGCCCTACAACCAGGTGTGGCGAGCAGGGGCCAACGAAAACACGCTGATTACGTTTTCGCGCCCCGTGAAGCTGAACGGCAAGGACGTAGCGGCGGGCCAGTACTCCTTATATGTATATCCGCGGGCCGACTCGGAGTGGGACTTTATTCTGAACCGCGTGACCACGCACTGGGGCACCGAAAACTACGACCCCAAAGACGACGTGGTGCATATACCCGTGCTGCCCGAAAAAGCAAACTTTCAGGAGACCTTGCTCTATTGGTTTTCGGAGGTGAAGCCCGCCAGCGGCCGCCTGAACCTTACGTGGGAGCGGCGCACGCTAAGCATGCTCATTGAAACCGACGTGCAAACGCAAGTGCTAGCCGGTATTGCCCAAACGCTTACGCAGCATCCCGGCAACTGGCAGTTGCTGGCTCAGGCCGCCGACTATCTGGTACAAAACAATTTACAGCCGGAACTAGCCCTGCGCTATATCAACGAGTCGCTGCGCCTCAACGACGCCTACCTCAACAACTGGATCAAGGCTCGGTTGCTGGCCTCCCAGCAGGACTACACTACGGCCCTCATCTACACCCGCAAGGCCCTCAAACTGGGTTCTAAAGATGATGACGATTTCAAAAATCAGCAGGCTACCATGCGCGTCGCCCTCACAGAGTGGCAGGCCAAGGCTTTCTAAAATAGTGAACTAGTGAGGTGGTGAAATGGTGAGTTTGATGTTCTGATGGCGCATTTTGCACAAGCGGCGCAGCCAGAACATCAAACTCATCATTTCACCACCTCACTAGTTCACTACTTCCTAAAATCGCCCGATCAGGCGCAGGTTTACTACCCGTTGCGAGAGGTAGTTGGCCACGGCATAGGTGCGGCCGTTGATGTCCTGCACGTAGCTATAGCCGGCCACGTTGTTGGCTTGCAGCACGTTGAGAATTTCCAGACCCAGCCACAGGCTTTGCAGCTGGCCGGGGTGGCGGGCAGCCTCATTGCCGGCGCGCACCGTCAGGACTTTGGAGAAGCCCAGGTCTACCCGCTTGTAGGAGCGCACCAGCGTGCTGGTGCCGCGGGCATCGGGGTCGTTGGGGGGGCTGAAGGGTAGGCCGGTCCCGAAGACCAAATTCACGTAGCCCCGCACCGAAGGGTTATCGGGCAAGTGGTCCTGGAAGAAAATGCCCGCGCTCAGGCGCTGGTCGCTGGGGCGGCGGATGTAGCCCTTGGCCTCCCTACCCGTCACCTGGCCCTGGCCGTTATAGACGTTCATCGAGTCGCCATCCAGGTTTTCGCGCGTTGTCAGCACACCCAGGCTGAACCACGATTCGGCCCCGCGCACAAACTCGCCGCTGATGCGCGCATCGATTCCGGCGGCGTAGGCGCGGGCGTTGTTTTTGGCGAAGTAGCGCAGGCGCAGGTTGTCCACGTCGTAGGGCACCACGTCAGTGAGGTACTTATAATAGACTTCACCCGAAAACCGAAACGGCCGGTCGAACTGCTGAAAGCGGATTTCGGTGCCGGCAATAGCGTGCAGCGACTTCTGCGCCCGCAGTTCAGGATTGAGCTGAGCCTGAATCAGCAGCGCATCTTGCAGGGTAGCCTGCGTGCCTACCTGGTTGCGTAGCTCCCGGTAGAACGGCGGTTGCGCATATAGGCCCACGGCCGCCTTGTACGACACATTAGGGTGGCGGCGCGACACCTGGGCGTACTGCACCCGCGGACTAACTACCAACTGCTGATTGACCGACCAATAATGCGCCCGCACGCCCAGCGTGAGCGTTTTCAAAGAGTCAATATCGAAGGTATTCTGCACGTAGCCCTGGGTGCGGTAGCTGTCCAGGTTCAGGTCCGACACCAGGCGGGTGCGGCGGTACTCGGGCACGTAGTCGGCCGAGTCTACGAAACTGTATTCGTTGAGCTGATCGTCAATCCGCTCCCTACCCGTCTTCACCCCGAAGCGTACCAGGTGCCGGGCCGCGGGCGTCCATTGGCCGCGGGCGTCCAGCGTAAACACCTTCGCCAACAGCGTGTTGCGGGAGTGGTCGAAGCGCGAGCCCACGTCGCGCACGCGCACTTCGCGGTTGAAATCGGGGCCGGGGGCACGGTTGATTTCCGAGAAACGGTAGCTGGCTTCCACGTCGCGGTACTCCAGCTCCCTAGACACAAACGCACCGGCCAGCAGCTCGCCCTGGAGGCGGTCGGTGAAGCGGTGGCGCAGGTTCAGGCCGCCCTGGTAGGTGTCGTACTGCATCCGCTCGCGGCCATCGTAGAAGATGGTGAGGCGGGTGAGTTGGTTCCCCGCCGCGTTGAAGGTGCTTTGCCCGCTCTCGGGCGTGAAGCGAAAATCGTTGTGGGCGGCCGTGGCCAGTATCCCCAGCGAGGTGCGGGTTTCGTCGCCGGCGGGGCCCAGGTTGGCATTCACGTAGAGCTGGCCGTCGTAGAAGGTAGGGTTGTAGCCACCCTGCTGCTGGCGTAGCGACTGCAACACGTAGCGGGCGTTTTTGTAGCGCACGCCGGCCAGGTAGCTCACGCGCTTGTTGGGCGAAGTCGCCTCCACGTGGGCCGTGCCGCCTACCAGGCTGGCCGAGCCCGAAGCGGCAAAACGGCGGGGCGTTTTGTACTGCGCGCTCAGCACCGACGACAGTTTATCACCATACTTCGGCTGCCAGCCCCCGGTCGAGAATTCCACCTTCTCCACCAAATCCGGGTTGATGAAGCTGAGGCCTTCCTGCTGAGCGGCTGTCACCAGAAACGGCCGGTATATTTCAAAGCCGTTCACGTACACGAGATTTTCCTCGTAGTTGCCACCCCGCACCGAGTAGGTGCTGGTTAGCTCGTTGTTGGCTACCACGCCGGGTAGGGTGGTCAGAATCTTATTGAAGTCGCCGAAGGTAGAGGGCAGCTCCTTGACCGCCCGCGGGTCGAGCGGCGTGAGGCTGACTTGTTCACGGGTATCGGCCTGGTCGCGGCGGCCGCGCACAGTCACGTTGCCGATGGCGCGGGAATCGGCCTGCAAGGTAAGCTGAAGTGGCTGAATCGTAGCGGCCGATAGCGGCACGCGTAAGGCCTGAAAGCCCAGACTGCGCACCACCAATACCGGCGCAGGCTCCCCGGCCGGAAACGCTACTCGCAGCCGAAAATAGCCCTGCTCGTTGGTGCTGGTGCCGCCGGGTTGGCCTTCCACGCCTACCCCTACCTGGGGCAACGGCTCACCAGCCGCATCGCGCACGGTGCCACTCACCAGTTGCGAAGCTACTTGCTGGGCCACGGCGGCAGGCATTCCCACCAGCAACAACGCCGTTACAATTCCCCAAAAAAGACAGCCAGAACGGTCCGCGTGCGTCATAGAGTATTTATCGGATGTGCTGATCGGTAAATATGCTGATAACACGACGCAACCCCACTAGCTCGCTGACAACCATCCTGCCAACACCTATTATTATATAACCTCATCCACTTACTTAGCAGCACATCAACTCATCAGCATATCAATACGCTACCTCATCTACCTGTTGGCGCAGCCGGGCCAACGTGCCCACTGGGTCGCCACCACTGAATACAAAGCTACCGGCCACCAGCACGTCGGCGCCGGCTTGCACCAAAGCGGCGGCATTGTCGCTGCTCACGCCACCGTCGATTTCAATGAGGGCCGACGAGCCGCAGTCGATTAGCAACTCTTTCAGGGCAGCTACTTTGCGCAGGGTGTTGGGGATAAACGTTTGGCCACCAAAGCCGGGATTCACGGACATCACCAGCACCATATCCAGGTCAGCGGCAATGTCTTCAAGCAGGCTTACGGGGGTAGCCGGGTTCAGGGCCACGCAGGCTTTGCAGCCCAGCTTCTTGATTTGCTGCACCACCCGGTGCAAGTGCGGGCAGGCTTCGTAGTGCACCGTGATACTGGCGGCACCCGCGTCGCGGATGGCCTGTAGGTAGTCCTGCGGGCTTTCGATCATCAGGTGCACGTCGAGGGGTTGCTTGGCGTAGCGGGCAATGGCCTCCAGCACGGGCACGCCGAAGGAAATGTTGGGCACGAAGCGGCCGTCCATCACGTCGCAATGCAGCCAGTCGGCGGCGCTGTCGGCCAAGCGCTCCACTTCGGCTTGCAGGTTGGCAAAGTCACTGGCCAGCAACGAAGGCGCCAGCTGAGGTTTCGGACGAGTAGCATTCATAGGGCGAAGATAGTGAGTGGTGAGATAGTGAAATGGTGAGATGGTGAGTTTGATGTTCTGACGGCGCCACTTGCGCGAACTGCGCCGGTAGTGCAATCAGAACATCAAACTCACCATCTCACCATTTCACTATCTCACTATTTCTTCCAGGCTTGCCAGTCGATTTCACCGTTTTCGCGCTTGCGCAGGAAGTAGGTTTGGTCGTCTTTCTGAGTTTTGCCGAACGTTACGTCACCGCGGCAATCGAGGCATTTTACGCTGGTATACTTGAACTTGTCTTGGGCCACGCGGGAGGTAAGGTCCAGGTTGTCGGAGCCGCACAGGCCGCAGGCGGGCACGTCGGGGAAGCTGAGCCGGTCGTATTCGGCCACTACTTCGTGGAAGTTGGGGCCTTGTACCGTGAAGTGAAACTGTCGCCGACCAATGCGCTTGGTCACCATTAACTGTAACATCTGAGAAAAGTAAGGAATTGAAAAAACAAGAAGAAGCCAGCCGTGAACCGGGCCAGCAGCTGCGCTACAACCGAATCAGACGCAACGTGTAGGGCGCCGCACCGCGCCTACCCAATCGGCAGCTATATACGCCCGGCTGCAATGAGGCCGTGGGCAACTGCACGCTGGCGGCGTTGGATGCTGGTAGCACCAGAGTTGCTACCAGGCTGCCCCGCACATCGTAGAGGCGCACTTCAAGCGGCTGAGTGCGCAGCTCGGCGGGGAGTTGCAGGGTGCACGCAGCCGCGCCGGGCGGCACGGGATTCGGATACAACTGTACCAAGCGCCCTACCCCCACGGTGGGCGCCGTGGGTAGGGGGATGCCTGCCACCGCTTGCTGCGCCCGCCCGAAGTTGGGGATACCGTAGCCCAATAGGTTATCTGGTGTGGTGGCTTGCGAGGCTGAACGTTGCAGGTAGTCAATCACCTGCTGGGCTGTGAGCGTGGGGTGCGCCTGCCAGAAGCCGGCCGCCAGCCCTGCCGTGATGGGACTGGAAAAGGAGGTGCCATTGCCGCGCCCTATCGCTCCACTGGGATACACAAAGGCCGCCTGTTGGCCCATGGCGCTCACGTTGGGCTTCAGGCGGTTATCGGCCGTAGGACCAATGGAGCTGAACCGGGCACGCAGGCCCAGCGAGTCTACGGCGCCTACCGTCAGGATGGAATCAGCGTCGGCGGGGGCCGTGAGGTAGCGCCAGCGGTTATTGCCCTCGTTGCCGGCGCTGCTGACTACCAGCATCCCTACCCGCGCCGCCACCGTGGCTGCCCGCGTGCTAAGCGCGGTGCGGCCGTCTAACTCGGCATAGGTATAGTCGACGGAGGGCGCATCAAAGGTGTTGTAGCCCAGCGATGAGTTGATGATATCGATGCCCAGCGAATCGGCCCGTTCGGCAGCAATCAGCCAATTAACTTCCTCAAGTGGGTGCTCCGAGGCGACATCCTCCGTCACAAACAGATGGTAGGTTGCCTGTGGAGCCGTACCGACAAATACGCCGGGTTGGTTGCCGGCCATCGTGGAGAGTACCAACGTACCGTGGTCATCGTACTGATATATATTCTGGTCGCGCCCTACGAAGTTGTACACGCTGGCCAAGCGGTTCTGCTGGTACAGCGAGGCGAAAACCAACCCAGTATTCACTCCCGGAAAGCCACCATCGAACACGGCAATCTGCATGCCTTCGCCCCGAAAACCAGCGTCGTGCATCACGTCGGCCCCAATCTGGCGGGTTTGGGCGTAGGCTTTGCCGTAGTCGGCGCGGGTGCCAGCGGGGCGGGCAGGGGTAAGCGCGGGGGCTGCCACGGAAGGCGATGAAGCAGCCGCCGGCCGGTTGAGCGTGCGCGCACTGCGCACGCACGGCAAGGCCTGCACCAGAGCCAGCGCGGCGGAATCACACTCTACTACCACGGCATTAAACCACCGTGAGGTGTACCACACCTTGGTGCCGGCCACGGCCTGCACCTGCGCCACGTAGGCGGGGTCTACGGGCAGGTCGCGGGGCAGCAGGGCAATGTTTTGGCGGGTACGACGGGCCAGGGCGCGGGCCGTCAGAAACCGTTGGGGCGCCGTGAGGCTATAGGGCGTGTTGGCTTTGTCGCGCAGGTAGATCAGGTGCTTGCGCACGGTAGGTATCACTGGGGGCCGTAGCGCAGCCATCACTCGGTTTGCGAATGGCCACCAGACCATTACTAATAGTATGAGAATCCGCATAAAAATGGCGCTGCTTACCTGCCTCCAAGATACGAATTTTCATAGCTTATGCCTATATTCAAAACGATTTTGTTGGATAAACACGATGCTTGATGCATAAAAAAAGGCCCGCATTGCGCGAGCCTTTTCTCATTTTTTTAGCAAAACAAGTAGTTATTCTATGTCCTATAGGTTGCCGGATTCCAGCAGCGTTTCGCGGCGCACCTGCCCACGGTACACATTATTTTTGGTGGGCACACAGTTGCCGGTGCCGCAGTACACGAACCGCCGACGTACGCGCGCCACCGGACCCACGCCCTGGGCATATACCTGCCGGTACTTGGCCACGTTATACAGGCCATCGTCGAGGGTGGTGCCGGTGGCGGTGTTTAGCTCGGTGTCAGTGGTGGTCACGGTGCGCTCGTAGGTGCGGCCGTTTGCAGTGTAGGCCTCGCCTACCTGCTGATACTCCCGGTTCTGGGCCGTTACGGTATCGAGGGAGTTGTAGGCGTCGCGGTTCCAACTGTAGCCGGTGCGGGTAGGAAACACCAGCTCCACGGTACGGCGGTTGTTGCGAATCTGCTGTAAGGTGCGGTCGGTGGGTAGCAGCACCAGGGTGCTGTCGTCCTGCCAGGCGTCGGTGGCGGTGGCGCGGCGCGAGCGGATCACGTTGTAGGCCGTCTGCCCGCTGGCATCGGTAAAGCTGCCCGCCACCCGCTCCCGAAACTGAAACTGCTGCACCGTCAGCACGTTGTCGCGCCAGAGGCTGTCGGTCACGGCGTAGGTGCGGTAGGTGCCTACCCTCACGGGGTAATAATCGTTTTCGGGTGCGGGCGTTTCCTCGTTGTTTTCGGTGCAGGCCACAGCAGCCAGCGCCAGCAAGCTAACGACGAAAACCCGGCTCAATAATCGTGGATAGTGATGCGTCATATAGTTGTTCGTCTTAGCTGTCAGTTGTATAGTAGGTGTTGTTTGACAGACCGTCATTTCGAACGCAGTGAGAAATCTTGCGTGCAACAGCAATCCAATCGTCAGGAAATTACCGGGAGCATGCGAGATTTCTCACTGCGTTCGAAATGACGATCTATCAAATAACACCTACTATACAACTTATACAGCAGCCAATTCAGCTGGTAACGGCAATTCGCCAATAACGTGCCGTTCTATCCAGCCGCCGCCTAGCACGTCCTGGCCGTCGTAGAACACGGCGGCCTGGCCGGGCGTGATGGCGTGCACGGGCTCTTCGAAGTACACGCGGATTTTGTCGCCTACCTGCTCCAGAAAGGCCGGGGCGCCGTCGTGGTTGTAGCGCACTTTGGTGGTGCTGGGAACCAGGCCGCGGCCTTCCAGAGAGGACCATTTGCCCATGTTCAGCTTGCCCACCACAGTGGCCGTGCTGGCCAGGTCGTCGTAGTTGCCGAGCACTACCTGGTTGGTTTCGGGGTGAATGGCCGTGACGTAGGCTGGGAAGCCCAGGGCCACGCCCAGCCCTTTGCGCTGGCCAATGGTGTAGAAGGGGTAGCCCGCGTGCGTACCCACCACCGTACCATCGCGCAGTACGAACTGCCCGCCGGCCACGCGCTCCTCCAGGCCCGGCACGCGGCGGCGCAGGAAGCCGCGGTAGTCGTTGTCGGGGATGAAGCAGATTTCGTAGCTCTCGGGCTTGTTTACCAGCTCCGTAAAGCCGCGGCGACGCGCCTCGTCGTAAATCTCGGTTTTGCGCATGGCGCCCAACGGAAACAACGTGCGCGACAGGCTTTCCTGCGATACGCCCCACAGAGCGTACGACTGGTCCTTGTTCTCATCCACGCCTTTGCTGACTACGTAGCGGCCGTTTTCGTGGCGCACCTGGGCGTAGTGGCCGGTGGCGATGAACTCGCAGCCGAGCTGGTCGGCGCGGCGCAGCAGGGCATCCCACTTAATGTGGGTGTTGCAGAGCACGCAGGGGTTGGGCGTGCGGCCGGCCAAGTACTCGTCGGTGAAGTTGCTGATGACGAAATCCCCGAACTCGTCGCGGATGTCGATAATGTAGTGCGGGAAACCCAGCTCCACGGCAATCTGCCGGGCGTCGTTGATGCTGTCGAGGGAGCAGCAGCCGGTTTCTTTTTTGGAGCCGCCCGCCGAGGCGTAGTCCCAGGTTTTCATGGTCATACCGACCACCTCGTAGCCTTGCTCGTGCAGCAATACCGCTGCCACCGAGCTGTCGATGCCGCCGCTCATCGCGACCAGCACCCGTCCTTTCGTCGTGTTCATGGAGAGTAGAAAAACGCCCGGGAGTCCAAAGTTCCCGGCCGCGCCGCAAAGATACGGAATTGGGTTTTGGCGTGTCTTTAATCTGAATCACGGATTCGCTCGGATTAAGCGAATTTCACGGATTTTGTGAACGGGTCCCTCTGATTCCTCGCTCCGCTCGGACTGACAACTGTACTTTTGCCAATCTTTGCACTTTCAACTGACCGGTGCTTGCGGATCAGGCGTCTGCTTAAAAATCTAAGACCCCAAGACCCCAAGACCCCAAGACTCTACCTTACATGCTCCGTATTCCCGTTCTCGTTCGCGGCATCAACAATCTTTCCGACGCCCGCTACTGCGCCGGCATGGGCGCCGACGGCCTCATCTTCACCCTCGACCCTACCCTACCTGGCGCCGTAACGCCAACCCTCATGGGGGAACTGGCCGGCTGGGTGGCGGGCGTGAAGCTGCTGGGCGAGTTCGACGCGCAACCTGTTTCTGAAATCAACCGGCTGGTGGAGGAATGTGGCCTTCAGGAAGTGTTGCTGCACCAGCTGCCCACCACGCCGCTTTCGGTGGCTTCGTTGCTGACTGTAAATCTCGCTGATAGCCTAAGCGGCGCTCAGCGCGAGGAGATGGCGCAGCAGTATAGCACTATTTTTCCTACCGGTTTTGGGGTAGTAGTTGTGCTAGACTCGCCGGAGTTGGACCTCACCACCCAGCAGCAGCTGGCCGAAGCTGCCGTCCGTTTCCCGCTGTGGCTCAGCGGCGCCATCACTCCTAGCAATGTACTTCCCCTACTCGATACCGTACAGCCCGCCGGCTTCATTCTCTCTGGCGGTGACGAAATCAAGCCGGGCCTGCGCGATTTTACGGAGTTGGAAGCCGTGTTTGAAGCCTTGGAAGAGTAAGCCCTACCCCATCACGGTGACAAGTCGCCAGAACGGCTCGGCCAGCTGCGCATTGCCCGTTACGTGCGCGTGCGCAGCGGCTTGCGCGGGTGGTAAGCTTTTGGTGAACAGTCGCCACGCCACCTCGCCTTCCAGCGTGATAGTCGTTGTACTTTCCCCCTGATATGCAGCAAGTAGCTGCCACCCATTTTCATCTCGGTATACGTAACAGGTTACTGCCCCCGGTTCGATGATGGTTACCTGAATGGCTGTGCCGGGGGGCGCTTCTACCGCGCGGTAGTGATGGGGCAGCGCTTGCAAACAGGTAAGCAAAAAGGGCTGGTACAACGCTGGTTGCAAGAGCGCGTCGGCCTGCCCTACCGCCAGCCGGATTTGCTGCTGATGATGCCACTTCTCGGTGTAGTCGCGGGCAATATGAAACCGATTGCTCGAGGTTTCTTCTCCGGCCCAAGCCACGGCAAAAGTTGCCGGCGCGTCTTGGTCGAGGCTGGCCAAATACGTGTTGTAATACGAGCCACTCATTTCCAGCAACCACGTAATAACGTGTGGGCTCAGCCGCCGACCAGCCGTTACCCATGTGGCATTCAGCTCGTTCAGGTACGTCACTACATCCTTGTAGGCTGAGCTTGCCGGGCCCGCCACTCCAAAATAGCCGTCGCGCAGCATAGAAAGCGTGCGCAGATTTCCATCCAGCAAATGCAGGGCAATGGCTTGCACATCCCATTGCGGGGCTACCGTGGGATGGTGCCAATCAGCCGGTTCCAACGAGCGGAGCAACGTCAGCAAGTGCTCGTCTAGCACTGGAAATAGATGGATGGTGGTCGGTACTGGCAAATGTAGCATAGCCTACAAGCGTTAGCGCAGTGTAAACTGCACGTACTTAATCGGCACGTCCAGCGTGCGGTACTTCCGTTCGAAAGTGGTCTGGATGTCCTCGGCGTGGGGGAGCAGTTCGGGCGTGGCGTACAGGTCCTTGGTATGCGCCAGGATGGAGGCGCCAGCGCGCTCGTGCAGAACTTCCAGCGTGTAGTCAAACAGACCCTCGTTGTCGGTTTTGAGGTGGATGAGGCCGCCGGGTTGCAAGGCCTGCTGGTACAGATCCAGGAAGCGCGGCGAGGTGAGGCGGCGCTTAATATCCCGGTCGCGGGGACGCGGGTCGGGGAAGGTAATCCAGATTTCGGCCAGCTCGCCGGGTGCGAAGTGCGTAAGCAGGTCATGCGCACGGGTGCGCACAAAGCCCACGTTCGTGAGGCCCAGCGCCTCGGCGCGAGTGCTACCCCGCCAGATTCGGTCACCCTTGATATCCAAGCCCAGGAAGTTGCGCTCAGGGTAGCGCTCAGCCAGTCCTACCGTGTACTCGCCCTTGCCGCAGCCCACCTCCAGCGTGATGGGGTGGTTATTTTGAAAAAATGCTTCGTGCCAACGCCCGCCCAGTTGCTGATACGTGTCCTTGCCCGGCTCTACAATGTCCGGACGGTTGGCATTCTCCGCAAAGCGGATGAGTTTAATTCGACTCACGGAATGGTGAAATGGTGAAGTTGTGAAATGGTGAGTGTAAAGCCATCTGTCATCCTGAGCTTGCGAAGGACCTTATTACAACAGAACGACAGGCGTATCAACGACTCGTTCTGCTGTGATAAGGTCCTTCGCAAGCTCAGGATGACAGTTATAACGGCTTTCGCCTTTTATCAAAGGTCGTCTACCTCGGCTACCACAAAAGTACTACCACCGATGTAGACTACGTCTTCGGCCGTGGCGGCAGCGCGGGCGGCTTGCACCGCAGCGGCCACCGTAGGGTAGGCCGTGCCGTGCAGCCCTACCCCGGCTGCCTGAGTCGCCAGGGTCTCGGCTGGCAACGCCCGCGGGATGCTGGCTTGGCAGAAATAATAGGTGGCATCCTGAGGCAGCAGGAGCAGCACGGGCGTCACATCCTTATCGTTGACGACACCCAGCACGAGATGCAGTTGCTGATGCGGCAGTTGGGCCAGCTGGTGCATGGTCAGGCGCAAGCCAGCCTCGTTGTGGGCCGTGTCGCAGATGGTGAGTGGCTGACGGCCAATGATGGTCCAACGGCCGGCAAAGCCGGTGAGGCGGGTGACTTCGCGCAAGCCCGTGCGCAGGGCATCTTCCGAAATCGTGAAACCCTGCTGCCGCAATTCGTCTATGGTTGCCAGCACGCCAGGTAGGTTTAGCCGCTGGTAGTCGCCCAGCAGCCCTAGCTCCAATTGGGCCAGGTAGGGCGTGCCGTGGTGCTGTACGTCTAGGAGTTGGGTATTCGCATCGGACACGACAGTTTCCACCGGCTGTAACACCTGGTACTGCTGATCAGCGAAAAGCAACGGCGCATTTTCTGCATTCGCTTTTTGCTGGAATACCGCCACTACCTCCGGCTGGGTTTGGCTGATGATGGCCGGCACGCCAGGCTTGATAATACCGGCTTTTTCGGCGGCAATCAGCGGCAGCGTATCGCCGAGCATGGCTTGGTGGTCGTAGCTGATGTTGGTGATGAGCGAGACGAGCGGCGTGATGATGTTGGTGGAATCCAGCCGGCCGCCCAGCCCTACCTCCACCACGGCAATATCAACCTGCTCCTCGGCAAAATACGAATAGGCCAAGGCCACGCACATCTCAAAAAATGACGGTTGGATCTGCTCAAACAACGGCCGCCATTTCGCTACCCACTGCACTAGATAGTCGGGCGCTAGCTCCTGCCCATTGAGGCGAATGCGCTCCGTGAACTCGCGCAGGTGCGGCGACGTGTAGAGCCCTACTCGATAGCCGGCCGCCTGCAATACGGCCGCCAACATATTAGAACTGCTCCCCTTGCCATTGGTACCAGCCACGTGCACGGCCCGGAACTTTCGCTCAGGATGCCCCATGGCTTCAGCCAACGCTTCGGTGTTGCCGAGGCCTTTCTTGAAGCCCGCTGCCCCTACCCGCTGGTACATGGGCAACTGTTGGTAAAGGTAGTCGAGGGTTTCACGGTAGGTCATAAATGGTGAGATGGGGAGTAGTGAAATAGTGAGTTCGACGTTCTGGCCGCGCAGCTTGCAAAAATAGCGCAGTCAAACCGTCAAACTCACCATTTCGCTACTCCCCATCTCACCGCTACCGTACTGTAAAGCGGAAGGTGTAGTAGCCCGAGCCGCCGCCCGTAGCCGAAGTGGTCCGCCGGAACTCGGCGTTTTGCAGGGCGTCGCGGCATGCCTTTTCCTGCGCCGCCGACACGTTACCGGACACTTTCGTAATGGCATCTACCTCGCCATCGGCATTCACTTTAATGCGGAAGCGTACGAAACCAGAGTTGTTGTCTAGAGCCGGCGCGGTGGGGCGGTTTACAAAAGCCCAACCGCTCATTTCAAGGCCGCCGGCGCCGCCGCTGCCGGGGCTGCTGCCGCTACCACCACTACCAGGTTGGCCGTATAGCGCCTTAGCGTCGAGGGTGCCGCGTGGGTCGCCTTGGTCGCCCACACTGCCGGGCCGGTCGCCGTTGTTGTTGCCGGTGGGCGTGTTGCTGGTGCCGTTCACGCCGTTGCCGCCGCCCGAGGCACTACCGCGGGGCGTGTAGAGCGTGCGGGGTTTGGGAGCCGGTTTGGGTGGTGCTTCCTCGCGTACTTCCTCGCGGGGAGGCTCAGGGGTAGGCCGGGGCGTGGCCCGCGTGACGGGCGGCACCGATACGGGGCTTTCCTCGGCCTCGCTGGTCACAATCTTCTCCTGCACCGCTGGCTGGGGCGGGCTAGGCGGGGGCGTTACGGGCGCGGCCCGCGGCTGGGGCGACGGATTATTGGCGGGCGGGCGGCTATCCTCGCGGTTGCGCGAGTCGTTGGCCGTCGCCAGGCTCTGAATGTCGCCTGAACCGGCTTCATCAATACCATAGTTCAGCTCTACCCCGTCGCCACCAAACGTCAGGGGTGGATCTGGTTCCCGAAACACAGTAAACACAAACACCGCGGCCAGCAGACCGTGAATAATCACGGCGCCCAGGAGGGCCTCGCGGCGGTGCTCTTCGCGGTGAGTTGCCATAGGGAAAGTGGTGAGATGGTGAGTAGTGAGATGGTGAGTTTGCTGTTCTAAAAAATTAATGGCGCAGTCTGCGCGATTGGCATAGCCAGAACGTCAAACTCACCATCTCACTACTCACCATTTACTTCTGGGCCTGCGTGGCCATGACCATTTTGATTTTCAGGCGGTTGCCGATTTCCAGTACGTCTACCAGCTTCTGCACGTTCAAGCCGGAGTCGACGCGCAGCACCACGGTGGTGTTTTCCTGGCCCTGCACGCGGTTGCCCAGTTCCTGCTCCAGGGTAGCGGCCGTCACGGGCTGACGGTCAATGAAATATTCCCCGTTGGCATTCACCGACACATTGATGGTCTGCTTCATCACGGCCTTACCCGAGCGGGCATTGGGCAGCATCAGCTTAATCACGTTCGGATTCACCATCGTACTCACAATTAGGAAGAACAACATCAGGAAGAACATGATGTCGTTCATCGAGCTGGTCTCGACGTGCGAAGAAAGCTTGCGGCGACGGGTGAGGTTCATGTGTGTGAGTGGCGAAATGGTGAGATAGTGAAATGGTGAGCTTCATGTTCTATTTGCGCAAATAGTGCAGTTCATGCCAATAGAACGTCAAACTCACTATTTCACTATCTCACCATCTCACTGCTAATTGTCCTGTAGAATATCCATGAACTCCACGGCGGAGTTCTCCATGCGCACCACCAGGTTTTCGACCATGATGCTGAGCCAGTGGTAGCCGATGTGAGCAATGATACCCACGATGAGGCCCGCGGCGGAGGTAACCATCTTGGTGTATAGACCTCCCGAAATTTGCGCAATGCCGAAGTCGCCGGTGGTGGAGATGGAGTAGAAAATCTTGATAACCCCAATAATAGTACCCACGAAACCGAGCATGGGCGCAATACCGGCAATAATACCCAGCACGCCAATGCCTTTTTCGAGGCGGGCTACTTCAATCTTTCCTACGTTCTCTACGCTAGCCTCAATCTCCTGCAAGGGTAGGCCAATGCGACGAATACCTTTCTCAATCATGCGGGCCAGCGGCGAGGGCGTTTGCGCGCAGAGCATTTTGGCCCCTTGCAGGTCGCCGCGCACCATCAGGCTCTTGATGCTACCCATGAAGCCGGAGGGCATAGTAGCCGCCCGCCGAATCGTGATGTACCGCTCGATCATGATGTAAATCGAGACGAACGAAAGCAGAAAGATTGGCACCATAATCCAGCCACCTTTCAAAATCAGGTCGAGCAGGGACAGGTCGGTGGTATCGGCAACGGGAACGTTGGTAGCTGCGGCGGCAGAGTCGGCGGCTACGGTGGCGGCAGTGGTAATCTGCAGCAGGAATGCACTCATGCTAGACTAGTAAGGGAGAACCCAGGGAGAAGAACTAGAATACTTTTTCAACTGTGCCAGGTGCGCGGTAGCGCTTGGCTTGTCGGTGTAATTTCCTACCGACACGCGGTAGTAGCGGCTGGTTGCCGATGGCAGAATAATTTGTGCAATTTGTCCTTGCTTGCTGAGCTGCGCCACGCGCTGCTGGGCTTTGGGCAGGGAGTTGAACACGTCGGCAATAATGTAGAAACGACCCGTACGGCTTTTAATTGTAGTTTCGGTAGCGGCAGTTGGTGCGGCGGCGGGCACCGCAGCTTTAGTAGCAGGGGCGGCGGGTTTTGCAACAGCTATTGGGGCTGGTTTTGCCGGAGCAACTGGCGTACTAGCTACTGGCGCAGCTTTCTTGGCGGCGGGCGTGGCTACCGCAGGTGCTGGGGAAGGAGCAGTGGCTTTGGTTTCCCACGCTGCCGCCGTGGCTTCGTCCTCCGCGGCTACAGGGGAAGCGGTTTCTACGGGTGCTTCTGCTACCGTAGTCGACCACGCAGCATCGTCGTTATCGGGGCGGGGCGACAGGGTAGCCTGCTGGCGCATAGGCCGCGCCGCAGCTGGTGCTGATAGCTCCGTTTGCGCCGGTGCGCTGCTAGTGAAACGTAGCGCGTCGGGCAGAAAATCCAGGTTGAGGATGTACAGGTATTGCGCCGACAGCGCTAGCCCAACCACCACGGCCACGGCCGCCGACTGCCACAAGCGCCGCGCCCGGCGCCCCACTGCTAATTGTGGCGCGGCAGGCTGCCGCTCGCGGGCCAGCAGCGCATCCGTAGCACGCACCGGCCGCGACACCAGCTCGGGCAGACCGTAGCTGGCAGAGAGCAGGTTTTGGGAGCCCGTATACTCGAAATCCAATCCACGGCCCGCCGCCTGCCGGAATACACCGATACCTGGCAACTCGGTCCGCTGCTGGGTGTCCAGCTCAGCGCGCAGGCGCGCTACGGCATCCTGCACCAGTTGGCGGGCCTGCCCGGCGCTTACGCCCAGGGTGCGGCTCAGGGCATCTACCAGCAGCCCATCATTGCGGGTCAACGACTGATTGAAGGCCACGCGCTTGGTAGGCGGCGCCAGGGTGTGGCGAACCGGATGAATCTGCGCGGGGGCATAATCGGCAATCAGCCCACCAAAATCGGGAATAATAACGCAATCGTGGTGTTGAAGCAGGGTGCGAATATGGTCGGAAAGCTGCACGGGCAGGAGGGTCAGAGAGTAACAGAAAACGCCAAGATATTGGTCAGCCGCTAAAAATCGAAAACCTTTCCGGTCTTCCTACCCTGCTGTAGCACAGCAGGGTAGGAAGACCGGAAAGGCCCTAAATAAAGTAGCAAAGCAACGCGAAATCAGGCATTAACACAGTGAGCGGTTAAAAATCATACGTAACACCCGCCAAAACGTTAATTCCTTTCACAGGGTAGTTTAGGAAGTACTGGTATTGACGGTTGAGCAAATTATTGCCCATGGCAAAGATTGATAGATTTTCCGAGAATCGGTAATCAGCCTTCAGGTTCAGGTCGATGACGGAGCTGGTAGGCAGCACCACCCGCTCGCGCACGGTACCGGCCGGCGTGAGTACTGGTCGGTAGCCCGTGCCGTAGCTGGAGCTATACGTATACAGCTCGGCACCCACGCGCAGCTTCTCGCTGGCATTGTAGCTACCAAAGATGCTGGTCTGAAACTTGGGCCGATGGAAGGCTTCGGCCAGGGTTTTGGTGTTGTAGCCGTTGTAGTCGGCCTTTAGGCCCAGCCGGAACTTCTCGGCGGCGTTGTACAGCGCCTCAGCATGCACCTGCAACAGCTGCGTCGATTTGTCGTCGTACACCAGATCAAACTTGGTGGTGTCGCGGGCGTTGTTGTTATAGAAGTAGAGGTTCTGGTCGTTAGAAACCGTCACTTTGGCGTTCAGCTCCAGGTTGCGGGCGGGCGTGGAGCTAAAGCCCACGTAGAGGGTAGGGCCGCGGCGGGTGTCGGCCACGCGCTGGTTTTTGGCCAGCCAGGGGTTTTCGGTGGTCAGGTCGTAGAGCGTCACGCGTTGCAGGGCGCCGCCCAGGCCGGCGTACACCAGAAACTTATCTTCCGTGACGGTATAGCCCACACGTACGGCCGGATAAATCTTGAATTGGTTTCGGTCGTTGATTGTGTCGCCAGTGTAGCCTATGTTGGCACCCACCGAAATGGCTAAGCGGTTCAACAGCACTTCGTAGCTGGGCGCAATTTGCACAAACGGCCGGCTCACAGTGCCAATAGAATCTTGCTGCGAGATGAACGATAAGTCGCCATTGACCACCACGCGCCCCTTTTCGGCCAAAGAATACGCTGATTTGAAGCCGATATTGAAGTTGCTTTCGCGGGCTTCAAACTGGTCCTTCCAGTAGTTGAACCCTACCCCCAGATCATATTGAAAAGGAGCATCGGCGGAGCGGTTGCGCACATACACTTTGGCCGCGGCGCGGTAGAATACCTGCTTCAGTGCGTCGGGGTCGTCGGGCAAGTCAGGCACGTTGCGGTTGTAGCCATAGAAGTTGTACCGCTCACGCCCCACATCCAACTTGGCGCCCAGCGCCACGGGGCCGTTGTAAATCTCGCCGTTCAGCCCCAAGCGGGTCTGGCTCTGGCGCGAGTTCTGCTTGTCAATCGGGCCGCGCGACGATGACAGGTGGCTAAAATCGAGGCCGTAGCTGGCGCGGTCGTCGCGGGTATTATGCAAGTAGGCCTTGCCGTAGACGGTGCCATAGTTACCCAAACCGGCTTTCACATAGTTGCCCGTGAGCGGCAATAGATCTTCCTGCCGGATGGTGAGCACCCGCACCGCGGGGTTGAGGCGGTCGGTGGGTAGGCGGAAATCGGGATAGTTATACGTGGTGGCGGCCGCCTGCTTAGCGGGCGGCTCGATGCGCACCTTTTCGTAGTTGCGGGCCGCTTCGGGTAGCTGGTTCACGCGCTCCTTCACAATCTCCACTTCGGCCTCCTCAATCTTGCCGCCGGGCTTTTTCTGAGCCTGGACAGCAAGCGGCGCAGCAGTCAGCGCAGCCAGGGCCAGGTAGGTATGGTAGGTAATTCGTTTCATGAAGAAGTGTTCTGACCTCACCCCCCGGCCCCCTCTCCTCGGGGAGAGGGGGAGCCAGACGACGGGGTAGGCGATTTTTGAGTTGTGAGTTACCGGTTGTGAGTTGCGAGTAAAAAAGCGTGTGTCATCCTGAGCAGCGCGAAGGACCTTCTCACGTGAGAACGACTAACGCAGCAACGACTCGTGCCAACGTGAAAAGGTCCTTCGCGCTACTCAGGATGACAGTCGATTTTCACTACCAACCAAACTACTGCGGCGTGGCCGTGGAATCGGGTGGCGCCGTGGTGGGCGTGAGATTACTGCGGACAGGTGCCGACTGACGGGTAGCAGGTTTCTTGGTTGTGGTCGGAGCGGGTGTAGAAGCTGGTTTGACCGGCGTAGCGCTGCTGCCCTCGGCCGGTAGAGCGGCCAGGCGCTTTTTAGCTCCTTCGATGATTTCGGCCAGGGGGAAGTTATTGTCGATGATGGAGTTGAGGGTGGCGCGCGCCTGGAATGTGTCGCCTTGCGCGGCGTAGATATCGGCAATCAGCAGGAAGCCCCTACCCTGCCACGTCTCGAAAGCCGAGCCGTTGGTTTTGTAGGCGGCGTCCAGGGCATCGTCATATTTCTTCTGCTCAAACAGAATCTGGGCCACGGTGTACTGGGCTTCGGCGGCATTTTCATCGGTGCCAGTGGCGGCTTTGTTCAGCTCCGTGATGGCCTGATCGAGGTTGCCGGCTTTGTAGCTGGCCTTGCCCAGGTAGAGAGGGGCTGCGCCGGCCGCGCTCAACGAGGCGCCACTCTGCGCAATCAGCTCCTGGGCTACGCGGCGGGTGTTGTCGTAGTCGCCGCTTTCGTAGTAGCTCTTCATCAGCCCTACCCCGGCGTTGGCCACTTCGCGCTTGTTGGTGCTAGACTCGCGCAGGCGCTGGAAATATTTGATGGCCTCGGGGTAGTTCTTGTTGGCGTACTCCAGATCGGCCACGCGGCTCACGGCGCGGTTCACGTACTCGCTCTTGTTTTCCTCTACCACGGCTTTCAGGCGGGGCAGCGCCTCGGCCGATTTGCCGGTTTGCAGGTAAGAATCAGCTAAGTAGTAGCGGCCATCGGCGGCCAGGGCGTTGCTGGGGTACTGCTTCAGGTAGCTTTCCAGACGCGGAATGGCCTGGGCATATTTCTCGGCCAGGTACAGCGACTTGGCCGCTTCAAACTCCACGCTCACGGCAGCGTTGCTCTGCGGGTTTTGCTGCTTGAACTGCGCCAAGTATTTATCAAACTCCTCCGTGCGGCCTAGGGCTGTGAGGCTTTCCTGCAAGCTATACAGGGCGCTGTTGGCAGCCTGCGTGCCGGGGTATTGGTTGAGCACCTGCTCAAAATCGGCCACGGCCTTGTCGTGCTGCTCCAGGTTGGCGTAGGCCACG
Source organism: Hymenobacter citatus (assembly GCF_014333615.1). Classification (GTDB taxonomy): domain Bacteria; phylum Bacteroidota; class Bacteroidia; order Cytophagales; family Hymenobacteraceae; genus Hymenobacter; species Hymenobacter citatus. The sequence continues at coordinate 44,058 of NZ_JACSCY010000019.1, forward strand.
CCGCGCTTTTGCAGGGCCTGCGGAGCCAAGGGGCTATTGGGCCGGGCGCGTAGCAGGCGCGAGAAGCCATCCACCGCAGCCTGGAAGTTGGCCCCCTGGAAGTCCAGCTCAGCCTGCTGGTACACGGCCTGCTCGGCGTAGCGCGAGTTGGGGTTGGTTTTCAGCAGGGTACTCAGCGTGCCGGCGGCCTCGTCGCGCTTGCCCATCAGGCCCAGCACCACGCTTTTCTGGTAGTAGGCGTAGTCCTTGTCGGCGGCGTTGGCCTGAATCACCTTGTCGTAGTAGCTCAGGGCCTGGGGGTAGGTTTTGTCCACGTAGGCAATGTCGCCCAGGCGCAGGGTCACGTCGTAGTAGTTGGGGTTGGCCGGGCGCGCCGACTTATCCCCGATCCAGGCCGTGAATTGTGGCTTGGCTCGGGCGTAGTCCTTGGTATTATAATAGGCGTAGCCGAGGCCGTAGCGGGCCTGCTGCTCAATGTCGTTGTCGGCACCACCGCCCGAGCGGGTGGTGCGGGCCGCCGCGGCGTAAGCCGTAATGGCCTCGGGGTAGCGCTGACCCACGCTGTAAATCTCACCTTGCAACACCTGCGCCTGCGCACGTAGCGCCTCGTCTTGTGGGTATTTTAGCGACTTATCCAGCAGGGCCAGCGCCTCCGTAAACTGACTATTGTTATAGAGTGTGGCTGCCTGCAAGTACGTTACGCGCTGGTAGGTAGCCTTCAGCTTGGGGCTCAGCGAGTTCAGCTTTTCGAGGTAGGCAATAGCCTTGGCGTAGTCCGACGAGTTCAGGAAGCTGGTGCTCAGCAGGTCGTCCACCACGTCGGCGTTTTTGGAGCGCGGGTACTGCTTATCAAAGTCCTGCAATACGGTGGTTACCTCCTGTGAATTACCCAGCTCGTAGTTGATTTGGGCGTACTTCACGGTGGCGTTTTCCGTAATCTGCTGGTCGAAGGTGGCCTTGCGGGCCGCGTCAAAGGCGTTGAGAGCGGGCTGCTTCTGATTGAGCTTCAGGTAGCTTAAGCCCAGGTGGTAAGCCGCGTTCTGCCCCAGCGAGTCCTTGCGGGCCGCCACGGTTTTAAAGCTGTTGGCGGCGTTCTTGTAGTCGCCCAGCTGGTAGTTGGCGTACCCGATTTTATACTGCAACGCCGGCTCAACGCGCTTGCGGCCGTTGGCATACTGCGTAAAATAGGGCGCGGCCTGCTTGAAGTCCTGCTTCTGGTAGTACGCATCGGCCACCAACAACTGGATTTCATCGGCCGACTGCGGGGGCGGCGTCTGGTTGAGGGCCGCCGAGCCGTAGCGAATCAGGCCGTCGTAGTCGCCTTCCTTATAATAAATCTGGCTCATCACGGCCGGCACCACGGGACGGTAGGCGTCGCTTTGCTCGGCCACGCCCAGGTCCTGGCGGGCGGCGGCGTAGTCGCCGGCCTGGTAGGCCAGGTAGCCCGCGTAGTAGCTGCTGGCGTAGCGGTACTGGTGGTTGCCCTGCTTGCTGCGGTCGAAGAGCAGCTTGGCTTTGTCGAACTCCTTTTGGGCGAAGTAGGAATAGGCCAGCTTGAACTCAGCCTCGCCCCGCTGCTCCAGCGCCAGGTTGTCGGCCTCTACCCGTTGCAGGTACTCGACGGCCTTAGGGTAGTCTTTCTTAGCAAAGTAGAACTTGCCCAGCTCCAGAAACGCCGAAGCTGCGCGGGGGTGCGCCGGATTATGGGCCGCAAAAGCCAGCATCTGCCCCTCGGCGTCGGGGTGCAGCAGGTAGAGGCCCGCTACGGCGTCGTAGTATTCGGCATCGGCGCCGCGGTCCTGGGTGAGCTGGGTGCCGCTGCGGCGCTCCGTAGCAGCCAGGTAGCGGCGGAAAGCCTGCTGCGCCGCGCCGTATTTGGCCCGATCGAACAGCTCCAGGCCTTCCTGGTAGTAGCGTTCGGTGTTGGTGAAAACCTGCGTTTGCTGGGCCAGGGTGGCGGCCGGAACGGCGGCGCTGAGCGAGGCCGCCAGCGCCAGACGGGGTATAAACTTCATTACGAGGCGTTACGGAAAGGGGCGCCATCCGCCCGGAATCGGCCAAAAGTAGCGAAAATTGCCGGGCCAGGGTAGGAATTGTGCTACTTTCTAGCGGAAACGTCCCTACCCTGTGCTTTGGTATATAGCATTTTGAGCTTTACTTCGTCTGTTCTCTACTCTTTATCTAGTTGTTTATGCTATTGCTTCGGTTTTCTTTCGTCTGCCTTGTCTTCTTTGTTCTACTCGATGGCTGTTCGTTGGCGCCTTCCACCATCGCTTCCTACCCAAATAACCCAACTGCGTCCGATGAACAGGGTAGGCCGCTAGATTCGGCGGTATTTTATTTTCCAGCGGTTGATTCTCTTCCACTGAACTATATTCCTCACAATAAGCGGTCAAAATCTCGTTCACTATCTTACTTATCCATAACGAATTGTGCTTTTGAATTGGCAGAAGCATCCAACTGCTTGGTATATTTTCAAGCGCCTGTGCTATCCAATTATTACCTCAAGGCTGATATTTATCGATTTCTCTGGTTAAGGTCTTTCGACCGTCCTGTTCTTGTCACGTTGCAGAGAAAACCAGTGGGCACCACATTATGCACTCAGTTCCTCAGTAAGTACCCAGTCTCTGCCCATCTAACTGTCCCCGATCCAGAAGAACCAGGAATATCAGCAGAGCAAGTAGCGCAACGCCTTGCTGCATTAGAAGACCCTGTTTTCAAAGCGTATATAGCAGAAGAAAAACGCCCATCGGTACTGGTAGATGCCGAAGAAACAACCGTAGCCGTCACGCCTGAGCAATGGCAGCACTTCGAGCGGCTACTACAAAAGGCAGATTTCTGGCAGCTACCTGCATGTCAACCACTTGGCCTTTTGGATGGGGCAGAGTGGCTGCTCGAAGCCCATCAGGCCAATCGTTACCACATGGTGCTGCGGCAGAGCCCTCGTGAAAAAGATGCGTTTCGCATCAGCTGCGAGTACCTGCTCAACCTCAGCTCTGCCCGCAAGGAGAAACGATACTAAGGTTACTTTCCTACTCGTTTCCGATCCGCGAATCAAGCCGAAGCCCTTCACGCTGCCTAAAGCATATGCGTTGGAGGCTCTAGTTTCACAAGCTGTACTACGCTGTAGCAAGCCTATTGCCCCCCTACCGCTGGCGGCTGGTTTATACGTTTAACCGAGTCGCCAGCCACTTTCCCCGATTGGAAATATGCGTTAGCCGAAAATTGGCAACTCGTATAGTCATTTATATCATGGCATTGTTATAGTTATAATTATTATTACGCACCGGCTAAAATATCGCTTTATCATCTTATAAAATTATAATTATTTACCAGTGTGGCCGGACTATTGCAGGCGTTTGCATCTGTCCCAATTTGGTTGTGCACCACACTTTGTCCATTGCTTTTTGGGAAGTTTCTGTCCAGCACGACGTACTTGTCGTAGCACTTTATACTTATATCTAAGATGAATCAGGGTAGCGCCGAAGCTGAATTGTACCAGCACCTTATGACGAATACCGTCATTTTTGACTTTTTGCAGACGCAGGTACTCGACGGGTTGTGGTACCAGGATGTGCAGGCGCCTACGCACGAACACGATTGGGTGAGCCCTACCTTCTGGCGTACGCTGGGCTACGAGCCCGATCAGGTGCCCGCTGGCCCTACCCCGTGGCGGGCGACTATGCATCCCGCCGATTTGGCGCTGGCCCAACTGCATCTGGAAGCCTGCCTGCAAGACCCACAACACGTCTACGACCATCTGCTGCGGTGCACCCATCGGGATGGCTCTGTGGTGTGGCTGCGCGGCCAGGGCCTGCTGCTGCACAATGAACAAGGCACGCCCACACGCCTGCTGGTGGCGCTGCGCAACATCACCAAGGAAAAGCACGCGGAGGCGTATGCCGAGGAAATAGCCAACCACTACGGCCTAATTCTGAGCAATCAGTCGGTGTATATTGTGAAGACCGATACGCGGGGCGACTACACCTACGCCAATGATATTTTTTACGAGCGTTTTGGGTACGGGCAGGATATTATAGGCACTTCCTCGTTGCTCAGCATTATTGAAGAAGACCGCCAAAAATGCCTGGCCATGGTGATGCGGTGCTTCGAGGAGCCCGAGGTAGGCCACCAGGTAATTCTGCGCAAGCTCTCTTCCGACAACACCGTCAAATCGAACCACTGGGAGCTGAAAGGGACGTTGAATGAGCAGGGCCAAGTAGAGGAAATTCTGTGCGTGGGCTACGACGTGACACTGCTGGTAGAGAACCTGCAAAAGTCTCAGCACCTGCTGGATGTAACCAGCCAGCAGAATATTCGACTGCAAAACTTCGCCTACATCATCTCCCACAACATCCGCTCGCACTCGGCCAACCTTACCTCGCTGGTGCAGCTGCTCACGGAAGCGGAAGACGAAGAGCAGCACGCCATGTTTTTGCAGATGCTCCAGACCAGCACCCAAAAGCTGGCCGAAACCATTGTCAACCTGAGCGATATCGTTGCTGTAAACAGCAACGTCAACAAGCCCAAAGAACGGCGCTTCCTGAAAGCCGAAATCGACAGAACGCTGGAAGCACTGAGCGTATTGATTCATCAACACAAGATAACGATGGACGTACAGGTGCCTGCCGACCTCGCCATTACCGTCGTTCCGGCCTACCTCGACAGTATTTTACTTAATCTGATCAGCAACGCCGTGAAGTATCGGGCGCCGCAACGGCCCGCCGTTATTCGGTTACGTACGTACCAGGAACCGAGCTTCACCGTATTGGAGGTGCAAGACAACGGTCTGGGGATTGATATGGTAAAAAACCGTGCGAAGCTGTTTGGCATGTATAAGACCTTCCACGACAACGAAGACGCGCGCGGGGTAGGCTTGTTTATCACCAAAAACCAGATCGAAGCCATGCAGGGCAGCATTACGGTGGAAAGCGAGGTGGGAGTTGGGTCTACCTTTAAAGTCTATTTCAATGAAAACGCCTAAGCTGGCCTACGTGGTAGAAGATGACCCTATCACTTCCTCCATCACCAAGCTAATTCTGCGGAAGTCGCTGGCCTGTGAGAAGGTGCAAACGTATGCCAACGGCCAGCGGGCTTTCGACCATTTATCTGCGGCGCTTCATAACGGCACTGATCTACCCGATCTGATTGTGCTGGATTTGAACATGCCCTTGATGGATGGGTGGGAGTTTCTGGATGCCTTCTCTTGCCTGCACCTACCTACTAGTGTGTGCGTGTTTATCCTAACCTCCTCCATTCATCCCGATGATATTATGAAAGCGGCGCACTACAAGGAAGTGCACGGCTATTTCTCGAAGCCCCTGGACGACCACAATGTAGAGCGCATGCAGCGGCTATTTCAAACATGCGGCGAGTAAGTGCGGCGGCTGTTTCCGTTCCTCACTCTGCTTGCCTATTTTTTCCTACCCTCCCACTGTCCCACTCGCTATGCCAGTTCGCCACTACCCTGTTTTAGGTGATTACCTGGCGGCTAACCGCCACGCCGCGGCCGAGTACGATGACGTGGAGCTGGAGTTGGTGGAAGGCGCCCTACCCCCCAACCTGGTAGGTACCCTGCTGCGCAACGGCAACGGCCGCTTCGAGCACCACGGCGTGCCCTACGAGCATCTGTTTGACGGCGACGGCATGGTGGCGCGCTTTCAGTTTGACGGGCAACGCGTGCGCTACCGCAACCGCCACGTGCAAACCGCCGAGCTGGTGGCCGAAGAAAAAGCCGGCCGCATGCTCTACCGCAGCTTCGGTACCAATCTGCCCGGCGGCTTGCGGGCCAATTTTGGCAAAACGCAATTCAAGAACACCGCCAATACCAGCCTGGTAGCGCACGGCGGGCAGCTACTGGCGCTCTGGGAGGGCGGCCTACCCCATCGCCTCCACCCCGACACGCTGGCCACACTGGGCCGCTTCGATTACGCGGGCGTCCTGCGAAATCCCTTTTCCTGGCTCGACCGGCAAATCACGCCCGAGCTGCCGTTTTCGGCCCACCCTAAGGTGCACCCTACCACTGGCGTGCTGCACAACTTTGGTACGGTAGCCGGTCGGCAGCATCGGTTGGTGCTGTATGAGGTAAGCCCCGCAGGCCAGGCCCGCATCGCGCACGTGCTTCCTATGCCCGCCGCTACGTTTGCCCACGATTTTGTATTGACGCAGAGCGGGCACCAGATTTTTTTCCTGACGCCGGTAGCCTTTGATGTGCTGCGGGCGCTTACGGGTCTGGCTTCACCGGCAGCCTCCATCCGCGTAGGTCGCGACCAGCCTACACAGGTAGTGGTGGTAGCGCCCGATGGCCAAGTACATCACCTGACGACGGAGTTTGGCTTCGTGTTTCACTTCGTGAATGGCTACCAGGATGCGGATGGTACGCTGGTAGCCGATGCGCTGTTACTCCAAGACTACCCCGACACGCTAAGCATCAAGGCCTACCTGACCGGTCACCTACCCGACGACCAACCACAGGCCCAGTTCGTGCGCTTCCGTCTCGACCTCACGCGCGGTACCGTAACGCGGCAGCCGCTGTCGGACTACGAAGGTGAGCTACCCGAAATCAATCCCGACCGGCTGGGCCAGCCCTACCGCTACACCTGGTCTATTGGCCGCCCCCCGCAGCATTCGCTTCCCCTACTCGACCACTTGGTTAAGCTTGATGTGCAAACCGGCGAAGTTCGCCACGCCTACCAGCCGGATACGTTGTGTAGCGAGCCGGTGGTAGTGCCCCGGTCGGCAGTGCCCGGCCACGCGCCGCTGCTCGAAGACGACGGCTATGTGTTATACCTACGTTTTGATGCTACCAGCAACCATACTGAGTTGTTGGTAGCCGATGCCGCTACTCTGGCTACGATAGCCCGTCTGCAACTGCCACACCATATTCCTTTAGGATTTCACGGCATATGGTTGTCTCCCTCAGAATAGGCTTGCACCCTCTAGCTTATTGCATTTTATTTACTGTAAGGAAATTGTATTTCTTTGCCGATCTTACTATGCTACTCCTACGCTTCAGCTTGGTTATATGAATACTATAACTGAGTTTTACCCTGTAGCTCTGGCCATATAATTTTACAGCACAAGTAGTATTTTATGAATAGCTCTACCCCCGATGCCGGCTTGATCTACGTAATTGAGGACGATAGCACCACTGCTACCATCACCAGAATATTACTGGAGAAAGCGCGACCTGGGAGCCGGGTTCAGCTCTACGCCAATGGCCAACAGGCGCTCGACCATTTAACTATTGCGCGGCGGGAGGGCACGGCCTACCTTCCCAGCCTTATCCTGTTGGATTTGAATATGCCGCTAATGGACGGCTGGGAGTTTCTGGATGCGTGCAATCGCCTGACCATGGGCGAGCCAGTGTGCATTCTGATACTGACTTCCTCCATCAACCCGGAAGATCGAGCCAAAGCAGCTTGCTACCAAAACGTAGCTGGCTTCTTCAGTAAGCCACTGGATACGCACACAATAGAACATATCTTACGCCTGCGCCGGGCCGCCAGCGGGCCTACCCTGCGCGCCGCTACCATCAACACCGAAGCCCCTCTGCATCACCTCATGTACCAGAGCCGAGCTACGGCGCCCATGGGCGATGCCGAGCTTACGCAGTTGCTCACGCAGTCGCGGGCGTTCAATGCGGCCCACGACCTAACCGGAATTCTCCTCTATAGTCAGGGCAACATCATACAGTTGCTGGAAGGCCCGGAAACCAACGTGCGTACGGTCTTCTCCCGCATTGTGTGTGACGCGCGCCATACCGGTGTGATTAAGCTGGCAGATGGACCCGTTGGGCAACGGTTGTTTGCGCAGTGGACCATGGGCTTTCGCGCCGCTGCGCCCACCGACTTTGCCAACTTGCTGGGCTACATCAATCCGCAGTACACCGAGCGCCTGGCCCCCGCCGACCCCGATTTACAGGAATTGTTGGTCACTTTCGCGGCTGGGTAGGGCATTATTCCCGGAAAATCAACTGTTCTCGGCGGCCTTTATCCGCGCATCAAACCGAAATCCTTCGCGCCCCACTATCTGCACCCGCCGGAATTCAGGGTGGCGGGCGTTGAGGATATAATTGAATTCCTGCGGCACAATGGAGGAAGGCACGCGCAACACGGCCGCGCGGCGGGCCGCGTACCACGCCTCGCCCAATGGCTGGCACACGGCGTAGCGGCTGGCCTTTTCCCAGTCGGGTGGCAGCTGGGCCAGGGTGATTTCTTCGATCAGCAAGTCATCGGGAATATCAATCACAAGCACGCTGAATTGGTCGTTGAGGCCCTCGCCGCCGCGGTGCACCACGTTTTCCAGGCAAGCCAAAGCCCGGCTGGCGGCGGTGTAGATAACGAAACGGTCTTGGTAGTTCCAGCGGGCCCGACGGCCGGAGGCGAACAGGTCGTCGGCGTACTTGGTGAGGCAGATGCGGTAGACGTGCACGGCTTAGCTCAGGTCGCCGTAGGCAATGCGCGTCAGCTCCTCCTCCACCAGATCGATACCGCCGCTGGTTTCAAGCAGGCGCAGGGGCACCTCCTGGTCGAGGCCGTGGGCGGGCTTATCCAGCCAGCGCAGAAAAGCTGCGGCTTCGCCAAAAACCTCTACCCCAAGTTGGTAGAGCGCAATGATTTTCAGCGTTTTCTCGCTGGCCGTGGCGCTCAGCGGCTTATTTTCCTGGGAGTAGCTGCGCAGCGTTTTGGTCGACAAATCATACACCGCTTCGAGCTGACTGGCCGGCCAGTGGTAGGCCTCGGCTACCTCGAAGGCCGTAGCGGCCGGAATACCCTTCCGGGCCGTCATCACCAAGGCAAAGGAATCCTGACTGGTGAGTTTCCAGGCGGCCCACTTACTAGCGCGGGGCTTCTGATTAGATGAACGGGCGGTGGTAGCAGTCATGGCACAATGGAAAATAATTCCCGAATATGGGAAATATTTCTCAGTAACGCGGAAATATTTCCAAAGGTTTCCTATCCTTATCCTGCCGGACATACAGTAGTGCGCAGGCTGGCAAAGCCACACAGCCAAACACTTCACGCGCTATTCACGAAGAGAGCAGCACCTTGGCTGCCGTAGTTCGGCGGTTTCAACCGTCATCACCCAACTTCCTTGTGATGTCCTTACTCGTGCTTGTGCGCCACGGCCAGTCTGTTTCCAACCTGCAAAACGTCTTCACAGGCAGCCTCGATGTGGCCCTGACGCCCAAAGGCGAAGAAGAAGCCCAGGAAACGGCTACCAAGCTGCGCGGCTTCCACTTCGATACAGCGTTCTGCTCCGACATGCTGCGCACCCGGCGCACCCTCGACATTATGCTACGCCAGCTGGGCCAGGCCAACATCCCTACCCACTACGACGCGGCTCTGAACGAGCGCTACTACGGTAATTTACAAGGCCTCAACAAAGCCGACACCGTGCAGAAATATGGCGAGGAGCAGGTAGACCAGTGGCGCCGCAGCTACGAAGTGGCCCCGCCCGGCGGCGAGAGCCTGCATCAGACCCAGGACCGGGTAGTGGCGTATTACAAGCAGGCCATTGTGCCGCTACTACAACAGGGCCAGCATGTGTTGGTAGTAGCGCACGGCAACTCGCTACGAGCGTTGGTACCTCGAGCATTTTTCGGCCGAGCATGTGAAGGGACTGGAAATCCCGACCGACGGCGCCCGCGTTTATGAGTTGGACAGCGCGTTGCACATCAAAGACATGTGCGACTTGTAAAAAAACGTCATGCTGAGCGCAGCGGAGTCGAAGCATCTCGCTCGCATCATTAGGGTTAGTTGCACAACATCAGCATGCGAGATGCTTCGACTCCGCTGCGCTCAGCATGACCGTTCTTTTTGTTCTGTCTCTGCTCCCTACCCTACCACTGCCTGTAAGGGCACGGGGTGCAGAATCAGCCACACTAGCTCCCGCAGAATCTCGCCGTCGCTCATGGAGCCTGAGTCGATGCCTTTGCTCTGACCATCGGCGCGGCGGATGAGGTGGATGATGGCGCGGGTGCGCTCGGGCGTGAACACCTTAAGACCCGTTTGGTAATCTTTGCGGGCAAAGGTGCTTTTCAGCCCCAGACGGGTCCAGTCGGCATCGGTGGGGTTAGGGAGCTGGTGCAGGGCCAGCAGACGCGAGAAGTAGTTGAACAGCAGCGTGAGGTTCGGTATCAGCGGGCTGGCCTTGGGGTTGGCCTCGAAGTAGAGTAGGATGCGGTTGGCCTTCAGCACGTCGCGGCGGATAAGGGCGCTTTGCAACTCAAAAATATTGTACTCCTTGCTGATGCCCACCATTTTCTGCACCAGGTCTTCGTCGATGGGCTGACCGGCAGGTAGGTTCAACAGCATCTTGTCCACCTCATTAATCAGCCGGCTTAGGTCGGTACCGATGTACTCGGCCAGCATAGCCGTGGCTTGGGGCGCAATTTGCTGGCCTTTACTGCGCACGTAGGCCGTGAGCCAGGCGGGCACTTGGTTATCATAAAGACGGTTGCTGGTGAGCACAGCCGCCCGGGTATCCTTGGCGGCTAGAAGCTTGCCCAGCTTCTTGCGCGAGTCGAGCGTTTTATGCTTGTAGCAGAGCACCAGCACGGTGCTGGCTAATGGATTTTTGAGGTAGGCTTCTAAAAACGGCCATGCCTTTTCGCTTTCCAGATCGGCTACGGCCTGCGCTTCTTTCACGATGACCACCGAGCGCTCAGCCATCATCGGGAAGCGCCGTGCCTGGTTCAGAATGCCCGCCACATCGGTATCCTTACCGTATAATATCACTTGGTTGAACCCACGCTCGTGCTCGGCCAAAGCGGTCTGCTCGATGATATCGGCCACATGGTCGATGTAGTAGGGTTCCTCGCCCTGCAACACGTACACAGGCTGAAACTGCCGCTGGCGCAGTTGTGCCAGCACTTCGTCAATTGTTGGGGTCATAGGGTCTTGGGGTCTTGGGGTCTTGGTCTTCTATTGAAACAACCACGGCTCCATCAAAAATGACCTTTCGGCAAGCGAACCTCAAAGTTACTACCCCTCCTCTTACCTTTGTCACTCATCGACTGTATTCCTCGAAAGCTGCCAATCATTCCAGGCGTTTTCATAGCAGTAAAAGTAACGGCAATAGATGGACCCATTATCCAAGACCCCAAGCCCCCAAGCCCCCAAGACCCTAATAACCGAACTACGCTGGCGCGGCATGTTTCATGATATGATGCCCGGCACCGAGGAGCACCTGAGCACCGGCCAGCCCGTGACGGGCTACATTGGGTTCGACCCCACGGCGCCGTCGTTGCACATTGGCAATCTGGCTACGATTATGCTGCTGGTGCACTTGCAGCGCGCCGGCCACCGCCCCGTGGCCTTGGTAGGCGGCGCCACCGGCATGATTGGCGACCCCTCGGGCAAATCGGCCGAGCGTAACCTGTTGGATGAGACGACCTTGCGCGCCAACCAGGCCGGTATCCAAGCGCAACTGGAGAAGTTTCTTGATTTCTCGGAAGGCCCTACCGGTGCCCGCGTGGTGAATAACTACTACTGGTTCAAGGAAATCGGCTTCCTACAATTTCTGCGCGATGTGGGCAAGCACCTCACCGTGAACTACATGATGGCCAAGGACTCGGTGAAGCGCCGTATCGGCGGCAACGAAGACACGGGCGCCGAGGGCATCAGCTACACTGAGTTCAGCTACCAGCTGCTGCAAGGCTACGACTTCTTCCACCTCTACGAAACCCTGGGCACTACCCTGCAAATGGGCGCCTCCGACCAGTGGGGCAACATCACGACGGGCACTGAGCTGATCCGTCGCCTCACCAACGGCGAGGGCAAGGCTTACGCCCTCACCGGCCAGCTCATCACCAAAGCCGATGGCACCAAGTACGGCAAGAGCGAAACCGGCACCGTGTGGCTCGACCCCACCATGACCTCGCCCTACCAGTTCTACCAGTTCTTCCTGAACTCTGCCGATGCCGATGCGCCCCGCCTCATTCGGGTGTTTACGCTGCTGAGCCAGGAGGAAATTGAGACGCTGGAAGCCGAACACGCCCAGGCGCCCCACCTGCGCACCCTGCAAAAGGCGCTGGCAAAGGACGTCACCATCCGGGTGCACAGCGAAGCGGCCTACGAAGCAGCGCTGGCTGCCTCGCAGGTGCTCTTCGGCGGCGGCGACCTGCACTCTCTCGACGAGCCTACCCTACTTGACGTATTTGCCGGTGTGCCCCACCTGGAGGTAGAACGCGCCCTGCTTCCTACCCTCACGGCCACCGATTTGCTGAGCGTGGCCACTGGCGGGCAGGTGTTTCCTTCTAAAGGCGAGGCTCGCAAGATGATGCAGCAGGGCGGCGTGAGCCTGAACCGCCAGAAGGTAGCCACCCCCGAGCAGCCCGCCACCGACGTGCCACTGCTGCTGGATAAATACCTGGTAGCCCAGAAAGGCAAGAAGAACTACTACCTGCTGAAAATCGTCTAGACCACGGATTAGGACGGATTTTTCGGATTCGTCGGATTTTGTGGACGATTGCACAAAATCCGTCAACAAGCAAAAGAGCCCGGCTTTTCAGCCGGGCTCTTTTGTTACTCGTCCACAAAATCCGACGAATCCGAAAAATCCGTCTTAATCCGTGATTACTTTTTCTTGGCCGGAGCGGCTTTCTTAGCAGCCGGAGCTGGAGCAGCTTTGGTTTCCGAAGCCGAGTTTTTAGCATTCTGCACTTCCGTGCGGATTTCCTGGGCCAGGTTCTTCAGCTCCTGCATGCCTTTGCGCACGCGAGTACCAGCGGCCGAGTTTTGCTTGTCGTAGAACTTTTCGAAGTCGCCTTCCAGAGACATCACCAGGTCCTTCAATTTGCTGAAATTGCTCATTTGAGAGAGGTTTTAGGGGTGTGGAATATATTGATTGAACGGCCCTAATATACAGGGATTTCAAATACAAGCAATACCTCCTTTTTTTTTCAAAAGGCCATTACGTGCATCAAAAGGGCTTTTTCTTCTAATTTAGGCTCTGTTTAAGAACATTACGACAACTCTATACACTTAGATTAGTACAAAAAAACAGGCCCTCGAATCAACTGATTCGAGGGCCTGACTGCCTTAGCACAACCGTAGCAGGAGCTATTCGGCTGGTACTTGCGCTTTCGAATAAAGGCCTTTATCCAGCTTTTCGGCCATGGCTTCAAATGCACGGATGGTTTCGTCTACGTCAGCCAGCGTATGCATCGCCGTCGGAATCAGGCGCAGCATGATCACGCCCTTGGGTACCACTGGATACACCACAATAGAGCAGAAAATGCCGTAATTCTCTCGTAGATCGAAGGTTATCTGCGTTGCGTCGGAGATTTCACCATTCAGGAACACAGGCGTTACTGGCGACTGGGTAGTGCCTAAGTTGAAGCCTTTTTCGCGCAAACCGCTTTGCAGGGCGCGTACTACGGTCCAGAGGTTGTCTTTCAGCTCGGGCTTGGTGCGCAGCAGCTCCAGGCGCTTCAGAGCACCCACTACCAGCGGCATGGGGAGGGATTTGGCGAAAATCTGGCTCCGCATGTTGTAGCGCAAATATTCAATTACCGTTTCCTCGCCGCCCACGAAGGCGCCAATGCTGGCCATAGACTTCGCAAACGTCGAAAAATATAGGTCGATGCCGTCCTGTACGCCCTGTTCTTCGCCCGTACCAGCGCCCGTAGCCCCCATCGTACCGAAGCCGTGGGCGTCATCTACGAACAAACGGAACTCATATTTTTCCTTCAGGGCAATGATTTCTTTCAGCTTGCCCATGTTGCCCGACATGCCAAACACGCCTTCGGTAATCACCAGAATGCCGCCGCCGGTTTCGTCGGTCAGGCGCTTAGCGCGCTCCAGCTGCTTTTCCAGGTTTTCGATGTTGTTGTGCGGGTACACAAAGCGCTTACCCTGGTGCAGGCGCACGCCATCAATAATACAGGCGTGCGACTCTGCGTCGTATACAATAGCATCGTGGCGGTTCACAATGGCGTCGATAATCGACACCACACCCTGGTAGCCGAAGTTGAGCAACATCACGTCGGGCTTCTTGATGAAGTCGGCCAGCTCGCTCTCCAGCTGCTCATGCAGGTTGGAGTTGCCGCTCATGATGCGCGCCCCCATAGGCAGAGCCATGCCGTACTGGGCGGCCCCATCCACGTCGGCCTGACGGACTTCGGGGTGGTTGGCTAGGCCCAGATAGTTGTTCAGGCTCCAGGTGAGCACCTCCTTACCGCGAAAAATCATGCGGGGCTTGATTTCGCCTTCCAGTTTGGGAAATGTGAAATAGCCGTGCGCGTAGTGCGAGTGGCTGCCCAGCGGGCCGCGGTTGGCGGCTATCTTGTTGAAAAGATCCACGAAGGAACAGGTTTAATGTGGGAAATACAGACGGGTAGTGCCAGTGCAAAACGCGCCTAAGAAGACAAAGTTAACTAAAAAGCAAAAGTAGGTGCCCGCACGGTGGCGTCCAACTGATTTCCGTCAGGTATACCCGCTTTTTTGGGTAGACAGAAAAGCTGTTTCTTTGAGATGGTGAGTGGTGAAATGGTGAGTAGAGATATGCGCAATACATGACAGACGTTCTTACCACTCACTATTTCACTACTCACCATCTCATTACTCCTCCTACCCCACCCTAATATGAAAGAAATCAAGAAGCTCCTAGTAGCCAACCGCGGCGAAATTGCCCTGCGCGTGCTGCGCTCGGCCAAGGAAATGGGCCTGCAAACCGTGGCCATCTACTCCGAAGCCGACCGCCACGCCCTGCACGTGCGCTACGCCGACGAGGCCGTGTGCGTGGGCCCGCCTACCTCCGCCGAAAGCTACCTGCGCGGCGACAAGATTCTGGCCGTGTGCCGTGAGCTGGGCGTCGATGCCATTCATCCTGGCTATGGCTTTCTGAGTGAGAATGCCGGTTTCGCCCGCATAGTGCGCGAGGCAGGACTGATTTTCGTGGGGCCGTCGCCGGAGGCCATGGAGATGATGGGCGACAAGCTTTCGGCTAAGCAGGCGGCCAAAGCCTATAACATTCCGCTGGTGCCGGGCACCGAAGAAGCCATTACGGACGTGGCCGCCGCCCGGCAGATTGCCACGGAGGTAGGCTACCCTATTCTCATCAAGGCTTCAGCCGGGGGCGGGGGCAAGGGTATGCGCGTGGTCAGCGCCGACGCTGAGTTTGCCGAGCAGATGCAGCTGGCCGTATCGGAAGCCACCTCGGCTTTCGGTGATGGGGCAGTTTTTATTGAGAAATACATTGGCGCGCCCCGCCACATCGAGATTCAGGTGCTGGGCGATGAGCACGGCAACATTGTGCACCTGTTTGAGCGCGAATGCTCCATTCAGCGCCGTCACCAGAAGGTGATTGAAGAAGCACCCTCCTCGGTGCTTACGCCCGAGCTACGCGCGGCTATGGGTAGGACGGCCGTGGAGGTAGCCCGCGCCTGCCAGTACACGGGCGCCGGCACAGTGGAGTTTCTGCTCGACGAGCAGCACAACTTCTACTTCCTGGAAATGAACACCCGCTTGCAAGTAGAGCATCCCGTCACGGAGCTGATTACAGGCCTCGACCTGGTGAAAGAGCAAATTAAGGTAGCCCGGGGTGAGAAGCTGAGTTTCGGACAGGACGACCTGCGTATTACCGGCCACGCGCTGGAGCTGCGCGTGTACGCCGAAGATCCGCAGAACAACTTCCTACCCGACATCGGCACGCTCACTACCTACGTGCGCCCACAAGGCCCCGGCGTGCGCGTCGACGATGGCTTTGAGCAGGGCATGGACATTCCGATTTACTACGACCCTATGATTGCCAAGCTCATCACCTATGGCCACAACCGCCAGGAGGCCATCGAGCGGATGCTGCGCGCCATTGCCGAATACCAGATTACCGGCATCGCAACCACCCTAAAGTTTGGCACCTACGTGCTGCAACACCCTGCTTTCGTTTCGGGGCATTTCGACACCAACTTCATCCGCGACCATTTCCCTGCCGACGCTCTCACGCCCCCTACCCCCGATGAGGACACCGCCAAGGTAGCGGCCGTGCTGGCCGCTATGCTGCTAGAAACCAAGAAACCGCAAGTAGCTCCGGCAACGGAAGCGAGCAGCACGGGCACTTCGGCGTGGCGGCAAAACCGATTAGGTGGCCGGTAGCCTACGGCGCACCGGTTGTTGTATCAACACGTTGCATTGCGGAGGCACATGCCATACTCAGCAGACAAGCAAATCAATACAATTCTCTACCCTACCCTTATGACGACCTCACTTTCGCACAATCTGTTTGTGCACCACGTGCTGTTTTACATGCCTGAAACCGCTACCGACGCTGACAAGGCGAAACTACTGGAAGGCCTCCACCTGCTCCAGCAAATTTCGTCCGTCAAACTAGCGCACATTGGCACCCCGGCAGCCACCAATCGCGCCGTTATCGAGCGCAGCTACACCTATTCCTGGCTGTGTTTCTTTGAGAATGCAGAGGCTGAAGCAGACTACCAGCAGCACCCACTACACGATGAGTTTCGGGAACAATATGCCCGTTACTGGGAAAAGGTAGTGATTTACGATTCGGTAGGAACAACGCAGCGTAAATCATAAGTGTATTCATTTTTTCTGCTGGCTAGTTGCAGCACTATATAGCAAGAGCCGTGCTCGTGGCCACTCTGTTGGCACACGGCACGGCTCTTCAGGTAGTAGACTTGTTAAAAAGGCAGAAATTTCATAAAACTGATACGCTAGCAAAAGCTTTACCCGTGTTTTATATGGCGCTGCCTAAGACATAAGATAGTAGGGAGCGGACATCATTGAACATACTATTCATCTGGTAGGTCATCAGAAACAGCCCTATATAAAACAAACCTGGATGCTGCTGCTGCCACGTAAGAATAGGCGTATAGAAAATGCGCCGTATAGTTGGTAGATTAGCTAGACACGCAGCAACAATACCTACTAATGCTCCCACCACTATATCACTGGGATAATGATAGCCCAGAAAGACCCGTGGGAAACAAATCATTGATAGCGTATAAAGCACTGCCAGAGTACCCAGCCAGCGGGAAAGAAAGAAAAAGCCTATAGATAGAGCAAAAAACATGGTTGCATGGTCGCTCGGAAAAGAGGTTCTGGTATCCAAATTTGCCAGTTGCTCAATAGGCGCAATCAAATTCAGCTCAGCAGTATAGAGTGGACGATTGCGAAAGGGTAGCACGTGCGTGAGCATACGGGTAGTGAACATACCTACCAGGCTTCCAACCAATATACCTATGATGATCAGCCGAGTCCGCTTGCTCGCCGCTGCGGTATCGTCTTTGAACCAAAGCCACCAAATAGCTATCATAAATAGCCCGCATTTAACCAAGTTGTTGCCACTTACAAACAAGCTAAATGAGCTCCACGAAGGGGAATCAACAGCAAGTTTATTTAAACCTACCAAAATCTGTGTGTCTATGTTCAGCAGCATAAGATTAGGATATATGTGAATTACAAGACGCAATAAATGACAAAAAAATAACAAAATAATAATAATTAAATAACTAAATTATTGCTGACCCCTTAAAAACTTTTGCGGTTTAGAGAAAGTTTTCGAAGTATTATATGATTCCTTTTTTCTCCTATTTTTATTATTTAGAGAAGGATGCAAATACTTATTGCTCCGTGTCAGGTTAACTTATTCACACGACCCCAGGATACTCTGCCAAGCACTTGAATTAGATATAAATTTCTCTAGAAAATCCTCATGTATACGCACAAAAAAGCCCCTTACTAGCGGGGCGTTTTTGCGTCGTTATCTTACACTTTGTTTATTCCATGTTTGGGTAATAGTGTGTAGGTTGCTTTTGCGCCGTAGCTGCAAGAGCTTGTATAGGTCAAGCCAGCAAGAAATATCTGCTGCGATAATTTTGCTTTGCTGCCTGACTCTTTTTCAAGGCAAGGTACATAGCTAGATCATGGACATTTGGGCAGCAATCATCTTTCCATGCAATGCAGGCTAACACTGCACAGTATCGACTACGTGTGCAAGTAAGTAGTTGGATAATCACGTCTCCACTCTGCCAGCAGAACCAACAGTGTCGGGTCGGTAATAGGAATTTTGGGTAGCAGCAAACGGTACCGTTGCGCTTGCCAATAGTCCAACAGCCAGTAAAATTCTTCGGGCTCAGGATCAGCAAACGCCATGGCCCACCCGGTAAACACCCGTTGTGACTGCACAGCGCGGTACAACATCGTAATCTGCTGGTGCCGTCTGTCCTTCTGGATGCGCGCGTAAAGAGGCTCTAAAACGTCTTCGCCTCCTTCCAGAAACTGAATGAAGTGACCATTATGGTAGAAAAGTAGACCTGTAATACCGTGCTGCTGATTATAGGTCCGCGCTTCTTCCAATAAATCAACTAGCTCTGCCTCTGAAAATGATTGCCGTGCCCGGCTCTCATATACTAGTCGTAAAATAGGTACTTCAGGCAGTTTGTGTTGCTGGCTGATAGTTGATAATGCCGTTGCAACCAGATAGTCGGGCAACTCAGGAAGCGGCAGTGTAGCTGTAGCAGCAGCCAAACGCAAAAGTGCATGGTGACGCTGCGAAGTAGTTAACGATGACTCCACCTGCCCATGTACGTATCAGGGCTTATTTAGATTAAATCTCCTAGCTCCCGCACCCCCAGAATTCGCTCTTTCGTGAAGCCTTCGCCAAACTCTACCCCTATCATGTGGCCAAACTCGCGGGCACGGGCTTCCATAAACTTGCTAAACTCCAACGACGAGAGGTACGTGCTAGGCGCATCTAGGTCGGGGTTAAAGAATTGCGTTTTATAGGCAAGTATAGACGCCCACTTCTTTTCCCAGTGTGGGGTGATGTCCACCACAAAGTCGGGCATAATAGGGCGGTCCTGAATGAAATGGTAGACGTGCTTAGGCCGCCATGCCGCTTGGGGCTGACCAGCCTCGTCCAGCGTTTCAATCATGCGCAGGCCCGCCAGAAAACAGGCATCGGTAATAAGCTGGGCGGCGCGGCCGTGGTCGGGGTGGCGGTCGGTTACAGCGTTACACAGTACCACATCGGGTTGGTGGCGGCGCAGAGCGGCGATGATAGGGAGCTGATGTTCCCGGTCGTTGCGGAAAAAGCCGTCGGGTAGGCTCAAGTTTTCGCGCACCGACACGCCCAGGAGCTGGCTGGCCTCGGCGGCCTCGGCAGCCCGTGTTTCGGGCGTGCCGCGCGTACCTAGCTCCCCGCGTGTGAGGTCCACGATTCCAATCTTTTTTCCTAGAGCCGTAGCCGCCAGTAACGTGCCGGCACAAGACATTTCCACATCGTCCGGGTGGGCCGCAATAGCCAGAATATCGAGCTTCATTTTGTATGGGGTCTTGGAGTTTTGGAGACTGAGGGTCTTTGATTTTAGTTACGATGCATTGCAGTCCCTCATGGCTTGCAGAACATCAACCAAGACATGCAGTCACCAAAACTCTATTTTATCCGTAGCGTACGGCCCGGACGCAGGATACCTATGTTGCCATTCAAGCGACGTATCTGCGCCTGCGATACGCCATATTTCTGCGCAATTCCCGAAACTGTGTCACCCGACCGGATACGGTGCGTGACCGTGCGCCGCGCCGAGGATGCGCCTCGGCTCCCGCTTCTGCCCGACGACGAACGGCTACTCAGCGCCCGGCTATAGTAGTTGAACAGGGCCGAGGTGATCTGAAAATTATCACTCCACAGCTTATATTCCGGGAAGTCATACATCCGGGATGGGTCGATGGGGTTGCCCTCATAGCGCACCTCAAAGTGCAGATGCGAGCCGGTGCTCCGCCCGGTGCTACCACCCAGGCCAATTACTTCCCCAGCCTTTACAAAGGTGCCTACGGGTAGCAGCGACTTACTCAGGTGACCGTACAGGGTTTCTACCCCATTATAGTGCCGTACTAGTAGGTAGTTACCATAGCCCGAGCCGTCCCACTTCGAGATGCGAATTACTCCGTCGAAAGCGGCCCGCACGGAGTCGCCGGTTTCTAGGTCCAGGTCTACCCCATAGTGCCAGCGGCCGTTCCGAAACTTGAAGGCGGAAGTAATGGGAGTCGTTTCCAGTGGCATGCGGGCAAAGCGTTGCCGAGGCACGTCGGTGAGTTGCAGGTTGAGCGTATCCTTGATGCGGCGGCCATCTACCCGGTAGGGGTTGATGTTACGCGTGTCCCAGATGGCGTAGTAACCTGCTACTTTAATCCAGGTGCTGTCAATCAACACTTCCTCCGACGTTTCCACAATCTGCTGCTCTCCTTCGTTCAGGGAGGTAGTATCCTCGTTGACGATGGAGAGCTTCTTGGCGGGGTTGAAGAGAATGGATTTGGCAGCCTCCGAATTTTCGTCGGGTAGGTCTTCCGTTTCAACGGTTACTTTAGTCTTTGGGGTAACCTTCTTAATGGTTGGCGATTTGATCTGAAAGAAATCACGACGCTTTGTGCTCGTTTTGGGTTTGGCTGTCCGGCGGCGTTGTGCCAGCCCCTGTTCAGGTAAGGCAAGCAGAAAGACCGCCAACAGCACCGGCCATAACCAGGTTTTTATCAGATGAAGCAAGAGAAATCAATAAAATGGTGAAAAAAGTGAGATGGTGAGATAGTGAGATGGTGCGTATGACAGCTTACAGCTAGATTCTAAGCAAATAGAACGTCAATCGCACCATCTCACCATTTCACCATCTCACCACTTAGTGCAGCCCCAGCGCGGCCAAGTAGCGCTCTGCATCCAGGGCAGCCATGCAGCCCGTACCAGCGGCTGTCACGGCCTGACGGTAGGTGAAGTCCTGCACGTCGCCACAGGCAAACACGCCGTCTACGTTGGTTTTGCTGGTGCCCGGAATAGTTTTCAAGTAGCCCTGCTCGTCGTGGTGCAAGTAGGGTTGGAAAATCTTGGAGTTTGGCTCGTGCCCAATTGCAACGAAAAAGCCCTGCACTGTAATATCCCGGCACTCGTGAGAAAGCACGTTTTTCACGCGTACGCCTTCCACGGCATGCTCGCCTAGCACCTCGTCCGTTACGGTGTCAAACAGCACCTCAATCTTGGGATTATCGAGCACACGCTGCTGCATAATTTTGGAAGCACGCATCTCACTCTTCCGCACAATCATATATACCTTGCTGGCCAAGTTGGCAAGATAAGTAGCTTCTTCGGCCGCCGTATCGCCGGCGCCCACAATAGCTACGTCCATGTTGCGGTAAAAGAAACCGTCGCACACGGCGCAGGCCGACACGCCCGAGCCGTTCAAACGAGCCTCCGACTCCAGCCCCAACCACTTAGCCGAGGCACCCGTGGCAATAATCACCGCATCGGCCGTGAGTTCTTTATTTTCATCGATGGTGATTTTGTGCGGATGGCTTGAAAAGTCCACCGCCGTTGCCAAGCCATAGCGGATATCTGTACCGAAGCGTTCCGCCTGCTTCTTCAAATCCTCCATCATCGACGGCCCCATCACCCCATCGGGGTATCCGGGAAAATTCTCCACATCATTGGTAATCGTGAGTTGGCCTCCGGGTTGCAAGCCCTGGTACATAACAGGTTGCATGTTGGCGCGGGCAGCATAAATAGCGGCTGTATAGCCCGCCGGCCCCGAGCCGATAATCAGACACTTTATGTGTTCAGCAGTAGTAGTCATTGTGCTGGTGAAAGCAGTGTGAAAGACAAAGGTAAGCGTAGCCAAAAATTTCGGCCGCGACTGGTCTACCTGACAAGAGAAAACCGATAAAACCGGCACTGAAGTTTATTCAGTTCTTTGCCCCGAGGTAGAACGGCAATAAAAAACCCCAACAACTGGGCTGGGGTTTTTCGGGTAGAAATAAAAAACGCTTACCCCAGGTAGGGCTTCAGCGCTTTAGAGCGAGATGTGTGACGCAAACGGCGAATGGCCTTCTCCTTGATCTGGCGTACCCGCTCACGGGTGAGGTTGAATTTCTCGCCAATTTCTTCCAGCGTGAGCGAGTGCTCACCGTTCAGACCAAAGTAAAGTGTAATCACATCAGCTTCGCGCTTGGTGAGGGTAGAGAGGGCACGCTGCACTTCTTTGCGCAGTGAGTCGTTCATCAAACCCGTATCAGGCGACTCCTCATCTTCGTTTTCGAGTACGTCTAGCAGACGGTTTTCCTCGCCTTGCACAAACGGCGCATCTACCGACACGTGGCGACCCGAAATTTTTAGGGTATCCACTACCTCAGAAGTCGTGAGCTCCAACACTTCGGCAATTTCCTCCGGCGAAGGCTCCCGCTCGAACTTCTGCTCCAGCTCCGAGAACGACTTGCTGATCTTGTTCAACGAGCCTACCCGGTTCAGAGGCAAACGCACGATGCGCGACTGCTCAGCCAGGGCTTGTAGAATGGACTGGCGAATCCACCATACGGCGTAGGAAATAAATTTGAAGCCGCGCGTTTCATCAAAGCGCTTGGCGGCTTTGATCAGGCCGAGGTTGCCCTCATTGATCAAATCGCCCAGCGAAAGCCCTTGGTTTTGGTATTGCTTGGCCACCGACACCACGAAGCGCAGGTTAGCTTTGGTCAGCTTTTCCAGCGCTTGCTGGTCGCCTTCCTTGATGCGTTGCGCCAGCGTCACCTCCTCGTCGGGAGTGAGCAGATCTACCTTGCCAATCTCCTGGAGGTATTTATCCAGCGACTGGCTTTCGCGGTTGGTAATCTGCTTGCTGATTTTTAGCTGTCTCATTGCAGGCGCTAAAGAATTGTATTTCTAAAAGTTGAATAGCAGCTTCCTTCTGTGGGAGCCGGACATTGGTTAGCAACAGTCCAACCCCCACGAAAGTTCGTACGTCGTCTGCTGCGCTTAGTTGGCCGAGGTAGCCTGCTCCGGTTTCGGCAGCAAAACTTTGCGCGACAACCGGTACTTACCGGTCTTTTTGTCAATGTCCAGCAGCTTTACGTCAATCTCCTGCCCTACCTCCAGCACGCCTTCCAGCGACGCCAGACGCTCGTGGGCTACTTCCGAGATGTGCAGTAGGCCGTCTTTGCCTGGCATAATCTCCACGAAAGCGCCATAGGGCTGGATGCTGCGCACTTTGCCTTTGTATGTCTCGCCTACCTCGGGCTGGGCCGCAATGGCCCGGATGCGCGAAATAGCCGCTTCCATATCCTCTTGGTTAGAGGCGAAAATGCTTACGTGGCCTTTTTCGTCTTTTTCCTCGATGATAACCGTGGCGTTGGTGTCCTTCTGAATTTGCTGAATAACCTTACCGCCAGGCCCGATAACCGCACCAATGAACTCCTTGTCGATGAGCATTTTGTGCGAGCGGGGCGTGTGAGGCTTCAATTCAGAAGCTGGCGCCGAAATAGTCTTCGCCATTTCGCGCAGGATGTGCAAACGTCCCTCGCGCGCTTGGTGCAGTGCCTTGGTCAGGATTTCATTGCTTAGGCCCTGGATTTTGATATCCATTTGGCAAGCTACAATGCCCTTCTCCGTACCCGTCACTTTGAAGTCCATATCGCCAAGGTGGTCTTCATCGCCCAAAATATCCGAAAGCACAGCGTATTCGCCGGTTTCTTTATCTTGTACAAGACCCATGGCAATACCCGACACAGCAGAGCGGATCTTGATACCGGCATCCATAAGTGCAAGCGAGGCCGCGCACACCGTCGCCATCGACGACGAGCCATTTGACTCCAGAATATCCGACACAATGCGGATGGTGTAAGGATTCTCCTCTTCGGGTGGCAACACTTTCTTGATGGAGCGCATAGCCAAGTTGCCGTGCCCTACCTCCCGACGGCCGGGGCCACGGTTAGGCTTTACCTCGCCGGTCGAGAAAGCCGGGAAGTTATAGTGCAGCATAAACTTGCTGTAGCCCGACTGCATCGCCGAGTCAATAATCTGCTCGTCGAGCTTGGTACCGAGAGCTACCGTCGTCAACGATTGGGTTTCGCCACGCGTGAACAGCGAAGAGCCGTGTGCACCGGGCAGGTAGTTCACCTCCGACCAGATTGGACGGATTTCGGTCAGCTTACGCCCGTCCAGACGCGTGCCTTCCTTGATCATCATATCGCGAATGGCCTTCTTCTCCGCGGAAGAGTAGTAACGACCAAATTGCTTCATGTCCAGCTCGGGCTGCTCCGCCACCAGTTGCTCCAGGAATTGGTCGCGCACGCCACCGAAACCCTTCTTACGGCCTGATTTGCTGGCGTCACCCAGCTTTGCTACGTTGTAAGCCAAGTCGTATATACCCTGCGTAATGCGGGTGCGCAGATCCTCGTTTTCTTCGTACTTGGGGTACTCGCGCTTCGTGTGCGATTTCTCCACAGCGGTAGCCAGTTCCTGCTGCACGCGAACCTGCTCTTTGATGGCCTCGTGGGCATAGGCAATGGCTTCCACCATTTCTTCCTCGCTCACTTCATCCATCTCACCCTCTACCATCGCCACCGAGTCGGCCGTTGCGCCCACAATAAGGTCGATGTCGGCACGGGCAATGTCAGCCGTCAGCGGGTTGATCTGAAGCTTACCATCGATACGAGCCACGCGTACTTCCGAAATCGGACCAGCAAACGGAATATCTGAAATCGACAGAGCCGCCGAAGCCGCCAAAGCCGCCAGCGCATCCGGCTGCACATCTTTATCAGCTGAAATCAGCGAAATCATCACCTGTACTTCGTAGTGATAATCCTTGGGGAACATCGGCCGCAGAATGCGGTCTACGAGGCGCGAAACCAATACTTCGTAATCAGACAAACGCCCTTCGCGGCGCTGAAACGAACCGGGAATTTTACCGGCACCACCGAATTTTTCCTGATAATCAACCGACAGAGGGAGGAAGTCTACCCCATCGCGCTGCGAGGGTTGCGACACCACCGTCGCCAGCAACATGGCATCCCCGAGGCGAACAACAACTGCCCCGTCAGCAAACTTGGCCAGTTTGCCAGTTTCAATTGAAATTTGCCGACCATCCGGCAGGGTAATATATTTTGTAACCGCGTTGTAATTGGGCATCTTGTGTGGTTGGAGATGAGATGGTAGAAGTGAGATAGAAGCCTTCTATTTGGAGTAGAACACCAAACTGCGGGGTTTTGTCCCACCTTTTAGTGTGCCCGGCTACTATCTCCCGCCAGGCAAAAAAAAGAGTAGGGAACCCTTGTGACAGGGCTCCCTACTCTCGGCAGCGGGGCTTACTTACGGATACCCAGCTCCTTGATGATAGCACGGTAGCGGTTGATTTCGCGGTGCTGCAGGTAATCCAACAGGCGGCGACGCTTACCCACCAGCTTCAGCAGGCCCAAACGGGTCGAGTAATCCTTCTTGTTCACCTTCAGGTGCTCCGTCAGGTGCGTAATGCGGTGGGTGAATAGCGCGATTTGCGATTCAGCAGAACCAGTATCAGCGGCATTTTTTTGTAGGCTATTTTTCTCAAAAATAGCCTGTTTAGCTTCGGTAGTAAGTTTCATCGGCAGATAGGTCTCCCCGTCTTTGATTTAAAAGGTAAAAAGAATTTTCAATCACTCCGCATTTCGGAGTGGCCGCAAAGGTACGGCTTTATTCTGGATGCTGAAAACATAAATTGCCGGAGTAAGGCAAAATATGAGTATACGGGGCAGGCTAAGCTTGTGCGCGGCGGGCTAGAAAGGCCCGGTTGCGTAGCAGATTGCGAAACTGTTCTGTAGGCACCCAGCGTGTAATACGCCGCCAGAAATCACCTTCCAGTAGTCCAGAGTCATTACGAGCCTGATACAAGAAAAACAACCCTACTGGTAAGAGCACCAAATCGGCCAGCCACATACCCAATGGTACTGTCAGAATCATCTCACGGGCATATTTCTCACCCATAATAGATACGACGTAGTAGATAATAAAAAACAGAATAGCAATGAGCAACGGAACGCCCAAACCACCCTTTTTAATAATAGCTCCCAATGGCGCACCGATCAAAAACATCAGCAATATAGCCGCCGACTGTGTGTATTTGCGGTAAATCTCGATCCGAAACATACTGGTGTCGCGGGCCAAGTTGTTCAAGCGGTCGGCGTTGCTGCTGATAAAGGCGCGCACATTACGCGCACGGTTGCTGGCTTGCTCCACCATGCCTACGCTCAGGGCAGGCAGGCGCTCATCGGATACCTTCCAATCTGCTAACCGCCGGTTGGCAGCCTGGCCTGTCGTGTCAAAACGGGCATAAGAGTAGTAGGGATTCAGCTGCGTGACCATCAGGCGCCGCTCCACATTTAAGCGTTGGTGGAGAGAATCGCTATGCGCAATCAGCTGCGGAATGTTCTTCATCATCTTGTTTTCCGCAAAGTACTCCTCGTTAGTGCGGTCGAGACCGAATGAGGATAGGGAGAACAGCAATTGGTTACGGTCAAAGCTCTGCCGGGTGAAGCTGGCTCCAGCGCGGTTATGCTGGTCAGGCTTTTCTATATACGAAGTACCCCTAAACAGTTCCAGACTTAAGTATTGCCCGTCGAAGCGTGTGGTCATTCTGCCCGAGTCAGCAAGAATCATGACTGAATTGCCTGCCCGGCCACTGTGGTCGTAAATCATTACGCCTTTCAGAATATCTCCGTTCTCGCCCTGCTTTTCATTCACCTTGATGGTGTAACCTGGAATACCATTGTAAAAGATATTTTCCCGGATATCAAGTGCCAACTTCTGCTGACGCACATCCCAGAGCAAGCTGTAAGCTTTCAAGTTGGCCTTAGGAATGATGGTCTCGTTATACCAAAAAGCTCCAATGCTTAATAAGAAGCTCAGGATAAAAACAGGCCGGAGGATGCGGGTGAGAGATATTCCTGAAGTTTTAATGGCTGTTAGCTCATGGTGCTCTCCTAACGTTCCAAACGTCATCAATGAGGAAAGTAGCACAGCCAGAGGCAGCGAAATCGGCACCATCAGCACGCTGAAGAAGAATAGGAGTTGGGCTATAACTCCTGCGCCCAAATCTTTCCCGATGATATCATCGAGATACTTCAGCATATACTGCGTTAGAAAGATAAACTCGACTACCGCAAAGGTGAGAAAGAACGGCCCGGCAAAGGCTTTCAGAATGAGCTTATCTAGTTTTTTCATACGCGGCCGGTGCTGTTGTCATGAGGCAGCACTACAACAAAGGAGGCAAAAAGGAACGCGAAGATACAGCGCGCTATTGTGGCAACGGTGCCTACCCCCCTACTTGTTCCCGCAATGTCAGGATCAGATTATCCCACATTTCCTGTAACTCCACTTCATCCGTCTCTTCGGAGTAGTCTACTACTCGCAGAAAAACTTCCTGTGTTAGCTCCGACGATTCAATACAAAAATCCAAGTAGCTGGCGTCTGGCACAGAACGTTTCTGATCATTCAGAAACACAAAGCGCACCGACTTATTCGTGCGGTGCGAGCTGATTTCGGCGTAATGACTCTGGTTATCCCAGATAAAGTTAAGCCGGTGGTCGGGGTCGATTTTTACATCCTGGCAAAACCAGCGGGCCAAGCCGGAAGCAGAAGCCAGATAAGGGTACAAAATCTTCGGCGACGCGTTAATGGGGTACTCCAATGTAAACCGGTGCTTGGAACGTGTAGCGGAAAGCGGCATAAACGTAATGAAAACAAATAAGCCCCTGCTAACTACAACTGTTAGCAGAAACAGCCAATATACACATAATTTTTTACCTCATATGTTGTGCTAATTCAAATTTCATTTCTACATTTGCACCACCAAACAGGGCGGGGTAGCTCAGTTGGTTAGAGCACAGGATTCATAACCCTGAGGTCACGAGTTCAACTCTCGTCCCCGCTACAATAAAAAAGGCCTTCCTGTAATAGGAAGGCCTTTTTTATTATGGTCTGCTCTTTCTGTCTCCCTACTATTTTACCGTTAGAGACGAATAAGCTATAACGCAAAGAGCGCCTGACCATCAAGATCAGGCGCTCTTTGCGTTATAATGTCAGCAGGCGACTACTTCACCTTATCCACAATGCCTTTGAAGGCAGCGGGGTGGTTCAGGGCTAGGTCAGCCAGCACCTTACGGTTTAGCTCGATACCGGCTTTCTTCAAGCCACCCATTAGCTGCGAGTAAGACAAGCCATGCTCGCGGGCACCTGCGTTGATACGCTGAATCCAGAGGGCGCGGAACTCACGCTTCTTGGTTTTCCGGTCGCGGTACGCGTAGAGAAGACCTTTCTCAACGGCATTTTTCGCAACAGTCCATACATTTTTACGACGACCATAGTAACCTTTGGCCAAGCGCATTACTTTTTTCCGACGAAGGCGCGAGGCCACGTGGTTGACACTTCTGGGCATAACCTGCTTTGTTTTTGGCGGCCGGCGGCGGACGATCTGCCGCAGCTTGCGTTTCTACCGGACGCCTGGTTTTGAATTAATTAAATAATTAAAAACGACTAATTAAGAATTGATTTTAACGGTTTTGCTTCGCTATTATTCATTCTTAATTATTCATTGTTAATTAGATATTCAGCATATCCTTCACGCGCGGCATATCGGCCGAGCTAACCAGCGTTACGTGGGTAAGACCGCGCTTCTGCTTAGTGGTTTTTTTGGTGAGAATGTGCGATTTGAAGGCGTGCTTCCGCTTCACCTTGCCCGTTCCGGTGAGCGTAAAACGCTTCTTAGCACCGGATTTCGTCTTTACTTTCGGCATTGTGTATGTATTGAAAAAAGGGAAATGCAGATTATGTACGCCCCTACCATGAACCTACTCTTGACCGGGAGCAGCCTCTTTAGCAGGTTTCGGCGCACCTTCCTTAGCAGGTTTGGCCGCCGCAGGAGCTGACTCTTTCACAGCAGGCTTTGGCTTGGGAGCTACTTTAGGTGCCAAATACAAGAACATTCGCTTACCTTCTAGCTTGGGTAGTTGCTCTACCTTAGC
The DNA here is from genome assembly GCF_014333615.1 of Hymenobacter citatus. Taxonomy (GTDB): domain Bacteria; phylum Bacteroidota; class Bacteroidia; order Cytophagales; family Hymenobacteraceae; genus Hymenobacter; species Hymenobacter citatus. Next base: position 72,830 of record NZ_JACSCY010000019.1, read on the forward strand.
CAGATCTTCAAGCGCTTGCGCAAACTTGAGCAGCAAAATTTCGCCACGCTCTTTGAATACAATAGAGCGGCCCACGAAGTGTACGTAAGCTTTTATTTTGGCGCCTTCCTTCAGGAACTCCTGCGCGTGCTTGAGCTTGAAGGCAAAGTCGTGATCATCCGTATTGGGACCGAAACGAATTTCCTTCTGCACGACTTTCGTCTGCTTGGCCTTCATTTCGCGGGTGCGCTTCTTCTGCTCGTACTTAAATTTCGAGTAGTCGATAACGCGACAAACAGGCGGTACAGCAGTAGGCGAAATCTCAACTAGGTCGAGGTTTTGTTCCTGCGCCATACGGCGGGCTTGCTCAACAGGATAAATGCCCTGCTCGACGTTGTCGCCGACCAGACGCACCTCACGGGCCGTGATTTTATTGTTAATCTTGAACGGCTCCTCCACTTGAGCGCGGGGGATGTAACGGCGATTTGGGGTAGCTATGGGTAGGTCCTCCTTCTAAAAGTGGTGGTCTAATTGGATAGTGAAAGGCCCCGGCGAAAAGTCGCTAGGGCCTATTCAGAGGGCAAATATCCGTCTTTTTTTTGAAATCTGAAAGTTTTGCTATATAAAATTGCGGGATTAGGGCTATTCCCTTATCCTTATTTCATAAGCGCAGCTACCTCAGATTGAAACTTCGTAATAAATTCATCAACAGGTAAAGAGCCTAAGTCTCCCTCGCCGTGGCGGCGCACAGAAACCTGACCATTCTCCTGTTCTTTCTCGCCCACAATCAGCATGTAGGGCACTTTAGAAATCTCCGCATCACGGATTTTACGGCCGATTTTTTCGTCCCGATTATCGATCGAGCCCCGCAGTTCTTCTCCTTGGAGACGGTCGTACACCTGCTGAGCGTACTCCTGGTATTTCTCCGAAATAGGTAGAATAGCGAACTGCTCGGGAGCCAGCCACAGCGGGAAATTACCGGCGCAATGCTCGATTAGTACAGCTATGAAACGCTCCAGTGAGCCGAATGGTGCCCGGTGCAGCATCACAGGACGTTGGCGAGAGTTGTCGGGTGCTACGTATTCCAATTCGAAGCGCTCAGGCAGGTTATAGTCAACCTGAATAGTCCCCAGCTGCCACTTGCGGCCCAGTGCATCGCGCACCATGAAGTCGAGCTTGGGACCATAGAAGGCAGCCTCACCGTACTCCGTCACGGTGGGTAGGCCTTTCTCAGTAGCGGCCTCCTGAATAGCGTTTTCCGCTAGTGCCCAGTTCTCGTCGGAGCCGATGTATTTAGTTTTATTTTCGGGGTCACGCAGAGAGATTTGCGCAGTGTAATCCTCGAAACCCAGCGCACGGAATACATAGAGTACAAGGTCGATAACCTTCTTGAACTCATCCTTTACTTGATCGGGACGGCAGAAGATATGCGCATCATCCTGCGTGAAGCCGCGCACGCGCGTAAGACCGTGCAACTCTCCCGACTGCTCGTAACGATATACAGTACCAAATTCAGCCAGACGTAAAGGCAAGTCACGATAAGAACGTGGCTTGGTCTTGTAAATCTCGCAGTGGTGCGGGCAGTTCATGGGCTTGAGGAAAAATTCCTCCCCCGGGTTAGGCGTCTTGATCGGCTGGAAGGAGTCGGCTCCGTATTTCTCGTAGTGACCCGACGTAACGTATAGCTCCTTGGAACCAATGTGTGGCGTGACAACAGGCAGGTAGCCCGACTTAATTTGGGCCTTGCGCATGAACTGCTCCAGCCGTTCGCGCAGGGCCGTCCCTTTAGGCAGCCACAGGGGTAGACCAGCGCCTACCTTCTCCGAAAAAGCAAATAGCTCCAGCTCTTTGCCCAACTTGCGGTGGTCGCGGCGCTTGGCTTCTTCCAGCTTCTCCAGGTATTCGGTCAGTTCCTTGGCTTTAGGAAAAGTGATGCCGTAGATGCGCGTGAGCTGCTTGTTCTTCTCATCGCCGCGCCAGTATGCACCGGCTACGTTCAGCAGTTTCACTGCCTTAATGGGCGATGTATCGGGCAGGTGGGGGCCGCGGCAGAGGTCCACAAAGTTGCCTTGCTGGTAGAACGTGATGCTGCCGTCTTCCAGGCGGTCAATCAGATCCAGCTTATACGGATCATCTTTTTCGGTGAAATATGCCACTGCCTCAGCCTTGGGCACGGGACGGCACTCGAAACGGCTTTTCTGCTTAGCCAGCTCCAGCATCTTCTTTTCGATGACCGGAAAGTCATCGGTTGAAATCGTCCGGCCTTCACCCAGGTCGATATCGTAATAGAAGCCGTTTTCGATGGCAGGTCCGATACCCAGCTTCACGCCAGGGTAGAGGTCTTCCAGCGCTTCGGCCAGCAAGTGGGCCGAGGAATGCCAGAAGGCCATCTTGCCGCCAGCGTCATTCCAGGTTAGGATTTCCAGGTTGCTGCTCTGGTCGATTGGGCGGTGCAGGTCGCGCACTTCGCCATCAACGCGCACGGCCAATGCATTGCGGGCCAGTCCTTCGCTGATGCTGGCGGCTACATCGTAGCCCGTGGCGCCGGCCTCAAACTGGCGGACGGAGCCATCGGGGAGCGTGATGTCAATCATCGGTAATTCGTTGTCAGGGTTAGTTGTGGGGTAGCTGGGACAGGATACGTACTACTACCCACTGTGTAGAAAGCGCAAGTTAGCAGCTTGAGGTGGATTTAAACCGGATTTCATTTCGGCTCCTACCCCTACTCTTCTTCATGATTCGCTGTGGCCGGACGTGGGGCGAGTGGTGCTACCGCCGATACGCGGCTGCGGGTGGTATCTCCCGAAAACCCGCGGGCCCGCTCCCCCGTCTTCCAGACTTTGTAGGTCCAGTGGCGGTTGCCGGGGTTTTCGGCCACCAATTGCCGATATTGGGCCTGTGCCTCAGTATAGCGACCTGTGTTTTCCAGACTTTCGGCTAGCTGTTGCCGGGCTTCCGGCAAGCGGGGTGCCCGGCGCAGTGCTCGTTGTAGCGCCGGAATAGCCACAGTGTAGCGTCGCTGCTCGTAGGCCAGTTGCCCCAAATGATAGTCGGCGCGATAGAGGGTAGAGTCCTGCTGCAACGCCTGGGTGTAGTAACGCAGCGCACTATCGGGCGCGGACTGCAACTCAAATTGGCGGGCATAATCGTACAGCAACGGGGCGTAGGTGGGGTCTAGTTTAAGCCCACGAGCAGCGTATCGAGCTCCCTGATCTGGTTGACGGTAGGCGTTGAGTAGGAAAGCCAGTTGATGCAGGGTTTCGGCCTGGCGTGGGTCTCGGATCAAACTAGCTCTCAGATAATCAATGGCTTGTGTGGTATCGCCGGTAGCAGCAAATGCTAATCCTTTGTAGAATAAGGCGGCCACATGATCGGGCTCCTGCTGTAGCACCCGGTCGAGCTGATCAAGCGCCGCTTGGTAATGGCGAGTTGCTAGATTAGCCTCTCCTACCAGCAGGTTTAGCTCGGGTGAGGCAAAGCCGTGGCGGGCGGCCTCGTCGGCCGCGGCCAGGGCCGCTGTCAGCTGATACTTAGCGCGTAGGGCACGGGCTTTGGTGAAGTAAAACTCGCCGGGGCCGTCGTCTAGATCCAGTGCTTGGTTGATGTCCTGCAACGCCGGTTCTACCTGTCCCGCATCGAGCCGGAAGGCAGCGCGCCGGGCGTAGAGCGAGGCATTACCAGGCTGCCGGGCAATAGCACCGTCCAACTCCTGCGCCTGGATATGAGGACCGCTTTGCACGGTAGCCAACGGCACCATCCGGTCGGGCCGCTCGGTGGGGCCGCTGCAACTCGTGGTCAGCAGCGCGGCCGCTACCCAGACCAGCCGGTGGCGTTGTTTGCTTTGGTTCCGCAGCCTATCACGTGCTATCACTCTTCTTACTTATTTTGACAAAGATACAATCCTAGCACCACGGTTAGTGCTGGAAGCTGGCCGGACGGCGCGCCTGCCGACGGCGAGCTTGCAACAGCATTGCCCGACAGCGGCGGCTTACCTCTAGCTCATCGCTGGTGGTAGGTGCTAATTGTACTGCTTCTTCCAGAATCAGGCGGGCATTGCGCCGCTGGCCTTGGTTGCGGTAGACCCGCGCCAAATCGTAGCAAAACTGAATGCGGGTAGAATCAAGTTGATGCGCACGCCGTAACGCATCAATCGCTTTACGCGAACCGGCCCCGCTGGGCATTCCACCGAGGAAGAGCTTCGTAAAGATGCGCTCCAGGATGTTGTAATGGTCGACGCGATAGTGCCAACGACCCAACAACTGCCAAGCATCGGCCCACTCGGGGCAACGAGCTACCGCCATAAAAACGTAGGGCTTCATGGTTTTGTAGGCGTGCAGCCGGCCACGAGCCGTGAGCAGCGTAGCCCGGTTCACCAACGTTAAGGCTACCACATAGTTGGCCTCGCCACCCAACGGCTGCACCACCATCGCCCGGTCGGCAAACTGGCGGGCCGATATGAAGTAGGCGCCGCGGCGGGTTTCGTCGGTGTAGCGGGCGCCGATACGGACGCTCAGCAAGGCGGCTTGCCACAATGCCTCGTAACAACTCGGGTCTTCGTGCAGCACCTCTTCGTATTTACCTAAGGCCTCCGATTCTTGATAGGCGGCTTGTAGGGTATGTGCCTGTTTCAGCAACTTCTGCACTACCACAGAGTCGTTGGCAGCCGCCGTTGTGGCTGCTGTGGCACTACGCCCCAAGAGGCACCCCAGCAGCCATAATACCAGAATATACCGTTTCATACGCACGCGCTTCTAACGGCTACGGCGGCACTTTTGGTGCCCAATGAATATAGGGTAGGGCTAACAGTTGCTGGCCCTACCCTACGTACATCTTAAAAAAGTTTTAGCTGCGACTTAGGCCGACGCAACAGTGCCTGCGCGCGCTCCACCTCTTCGGCCGTCACGTCTACCGGCTCCTGCAATTCGGGCAAGTCGTCTGTGGCCGATGCGGCGGCCGGACGTGGAATAGTAGCCGGGCCGCGCTTTTTGCGGGCTTCGCGACGTTCCGGCTCGGGGCCTTCGTCGGTGAGCAGTGTCAGGGTGTGGATCTTGTAGTAGGCTAACTTATTGCCTTGAGCTTTCCAGCCCTTCACATCAATGAACTCGTGCAGCAGGAGTTGCTCGGTTTCGCGGTCGGCTTTCTTTTCCCGTTGCATCTTCACCTCTACTGCTGGTTCAGGGTTGGCAGTGGCCGCTAGCAATTTGGAGCCTTTACTTTCCGAAATGAAAATAAAGCGCTTGTCCAGAGTGCTGGTTTCGATGCGGAAGCGCTTGACGTAGTGCGTTTTCGTTTCGCCTTCCATATAGACGGTGCTCAATACCGTTTCAGGTTCCAGCTTGCGCAGTAGCACCATGTTGGGCACGTCGAAATGGTGGGCCGGATCGGGCGACTTCAGCTCGTAGCTACCGTCTTTGTAAAGCACCAGGATGGTGTTGTCGGTATCAAAGGTGCCCAGGTAGCGGCCGTGGCCGGCGGTATTCAGGCGGCCTACCACTGCATCAAAGAACATTTCGCGCCCACCCAGGGTAGAGTCGCCCAGGCTTTTCTGGGTGATTTTCTTGATAGGCTGCTTGGTCACGATGTTGCCCATAGAGCCTTTGCCCTTGATGGCCAGCTCAGCAAAATCGAAATCGAACTGCTTCACGCGAGCCGGAGCCTTGTCGGACAACTGCACGCCTACCACCTCCGATTCGGAGTTGGGGTTGGCCGTGAGGTAGAGCACTTTGGAGCCCTTCGAGCCCTTGGTGAGGTCGTAGGTTTTGTCGCGCGTGATGCCTGTAACCAAGAAACGCTTGGCGTACGTGATGCCCGAGGCACCGTCGAGGTACATCATGTTGTATACCAGCCGGTCGTCGTTCTTATTGTAGATGCCCACGTGCAGAATATCCTTCCCTACGAAGGTTTTTTCGGCCACTTTGGTCACCATAAACGAGCCGTCGCGGCGGATGGCGATGATGTCGTCGAGGTCAGAGCAGTCTACTACAAATTCGGCTTTGTCGTCTTTTTTCAGGCCGTAGCCCACAAAGCCATCCTGGCGGTTCACGTAGAGCTTTTGGTTGGCAATAGCTACTTTTTGGGCCGTCACCACATCGAACGTGCGCAGCTGGGTTTTGCGCTCCCTACCCGCGCCGTACTTCTTCAGCAAGTTCTCGAAGTAGTTGATGGCGTAACGCGTGAGGTGCAGCAAGTGGTCAGCCACCTCGGCCATTTCTGCCTCCAGACGTTGGATATACTCGTCAGCCTTGAACCCGTCGTACTTGGAAATACGCTTGATGCGGATTTCGGTGAGACGCGTGAGGTCGTCTTCGGTGATAGCGCGGCGCAGCACAATGCGCGTGTCGTTGGCGCGGGCTTTCTCGCCGTCCACACGCACAAACTTCTTCAGGCCGGCATCCATAATTTCCAGGATTTGCTCCCAGGTTTCGGCCTCTTCTATTTTGCGGTAGATGCGGTTTTCGATGAAGATTTTCTCCAACGACGCTGAGTGCCACTTCTCCCGCAACTCATCCTGACGGATTTCCAGCTCCCGCTCCAGCAGCCGCAGGGTTTTGGCCGTGCTCATGTGCAGCACGTCTTCTACCGCCATAAAGCGCGGTTTCTCGTCGATGATGACGCAGGTGTTGGGCGAAATGCTGATTTCGCAATCCGTGAAAGCGTAGAGCGCATCAATGGTGAGGTCGGGCGACACGCCGGGCGGCAATTGCACCTGAATTTCGACCTCCGCCGTGGTGCTATCCACGATTTTCTTGATTTTAATCTTGTTGGCCTCCGTAGCTTTCACGATACTTTCCATCAGCGCCGTAGTGGTGGTGCCGTAGGGAATATCACGAATCACGAGCGTGGTTTTGTCTACCTTTTCGATGGTAGCGCGCAGCCGGATTTTGCCGCCGCGCTGCCCATTTTGGTAGTTGCTCACGTCGCAGAGGCCACCCGTCGGGAAATCGGGGTACAGTTCTACGGCCTTGCCCCGCAGTACGTCGATGCTGGCCTTACACAACTCGCGGAAGTTGTGGGGCATGATCTTCGTGCTCAGGCCCACGGCAATGCCCTCTACCCCCTGCGCCAGCAGCAAGGGAAACTTCACGGGTAGGGTCACTGGCTCGCGCTTACGGCCGTCGTAGCTTAGCTGCCACTCCGTGGTATCGGGGTTGAACACTACATCCAGCGCAAACTTGCTCAGGCGGGCTTCAATGTAGCGCGGCGCCGCGGCCGAGTCACCGGTGCGGATGTTGCCCCAGTTGCCCTGGTGGTCGATCAGCAGGTCCTTCTGCCCCAGGTTCACGATGGCGTCGCCGATGGAGGCGTCGCCGTGGGGGTGGTACTGCATGGTCTGGCCAATGATGTTGGCTACCTTGTTCAGGCGCCCATCATCCATCTCCTTCATAGCGTGCAGGATACGGCGCTGCACGGGCTTCAGGCCATCTTCGAGGGCAGGCACGGCGCGCTCCAGAATCACGTAGCTGGCGTAGTCCAGAAACCAGTTCTGGTACATGCCGCGCACCGACGAGATGTCGTGGATGGTTTCGCCGGGCGCAAACTTGGCTTCCACTTCTTCCTCCTCCGGCTCCACTGGTTCGTCTAGCTCCTCACTTTCTGCCGCGTCGGTTGCGACTTCCAGATCAGTTTCGGTGGTCGTTTCATCGTGGGCAGCAGCCAGATCTTCAGCTTCGCCCGTGGCGTACAAATGGGCCGCTGGGGTAGCGGCGCCAAAGTCGAGCGTATCGCCCGCGCCGAAGGAGTCGGGCTGCGGGTCGGTCGGATTCAGGTCGTGGGGGTTGTTTTCTTCTGACACGGTTGTGTGTGGCCGGAGCCACGATTTTTGTTCTTGTACCTCTCTCCTACCTCGCCTTTCGCCGACTTACCTTGCTTGTATTTGTACAAATAAGGCAAGACGGCATGTGGCGTCCTAATAGAAGGCTATCTATACAATTACTATACTACCTCAATTTCCGCTGCTTCCAGCTGCTCGACTGGTGCTTCCTCCACGGGCAGCACATCGCTGGTAATCAGATCCTTCTCTAAACGCAGATTGTCAATAATGAACTCCTGGCGGGCAGGCGTATTCTTACCCATGTAGTAGGTCAGGATTTGCTGCACTGAGCGCTCGGCCTGCAAAATCACGGGTTCCAGACGGATATTGTCGCCAATGAACTTACCGAACTCGTCGGGCGAGATTTCGCCCAGCCCTTTGAAGCGGGTGATTTCGGGGTTGCGGCCCAGTTGCCGGATGGCCTGCTGCTTTTCCGATTCGTTGTAACAATAAATCGTCTGCTTTTTGTTGCGTACGCGGAACAGCGGCGTTTCCAGAATGTACACGTGGCCGTTGCGCACCAAGTCGGGAAAGAATTGCAGGAAGAACGTGAGCAGCAGCAGGCGGATGTGCATACCGTCTACGTCGGCGTCAGTGGCAATTACCACACGATTATAACGCAGGTTTTCGATGCCTTCCTCAATGTTGAGGGCGTGCTGCAACAGGTTGAACTCCTCGTTTTCGTACACCACTTTTTTCTTCAACCCAAAGCAGTTCAGCGGCTTACCGCGCAGACTGAATACGGCTTCGGTTTCCACATTGCGGCTCATGGTGATGGAGCCCGAGGCCGAGTCGCCCTCCGTGATGAACAGGGTAGTAAGCTGCTCATTGTCGTGCTTGTTTTCGCCGAAGTGCAGGCGGCAGTCGCGGAGCTTGCGGTTGTGCAGGTTGGCTTTTTTGGCGCGTTGGTTGGCCAGCTTTTTCACGCCCGCCATGTCTTTACGCTCCCGCTCGCTTTGCTCGATGCGCTTTTTGAGCGCTTCTTTGGTATCGGGGTTTTTGTGGAGGTAGTTGTCGAGGTGCTCCTTCACGAAATCCAGGATGAAGCCGCGCACCGTGGGGCCATCGGGACCCATGTTGAGGCTACCCAGCTTGGTTTTGGTCTGGCTCTCAAATACAGGTTCCTGCACCCGCACCGAAATGGCCCCAATCACAGATGCCCGAATATCGGCCGCATCGTAGTCTTTACCATAGTGCTCGCGCACGGTTTTCACCAGTGCTTCGCGGAAGGCCGCCAAGTGCGTGCCGCCCTGGGTGGTGTACTGCCCGTTCACAAAGGAATAGTGCTCCTCGCCGTAGTCGTTGCCGTGGGTGAGAGCCAGCTCGATATCCTCCCCTTTCAGGTGAATGATGGGGTAGCGCAGGCTTTCCTCATCGGTTTTGTGGCGCAACAGGTCCAGCAAGCCATTCTCGGAGAGATACTTCTGGCCGTTGAAATGGATGGCTAGGCCCGCGTTCAGGTAGCAATAGTTCCGGATCTGGCTTTCCAGGTACTCCGGGATGAAGCGGTAGTTTTTGAAGATAGTATCGTCGGGCTCGAAGACCATCAGCGTGCCGTTGCGCTGACTAGTTTTGGTGGGCTTGGGGTTTTTCTGCAATTCCCCGCGGGAAAACTCAGCGCTTTTCTGCTCGCCGTCGCGGGTGCTTTGCACCAGGAAGTAGTTGCTGAGCGCATTCACGGCTTTGGTACCTACCCCGTTCAGGCCCACCGACTTCTGGAACACTTTGCTGTCGTACTTACCGCCGGTGTTGATCTTGCTGACCACGTCGACCACCTTGCCCAGCGGAATGCCGCGGCCGTAGTCGCGCACCTGCACGCGGGTGTCGGTAATCTTCACTTCGATGGTGCGGCCGTAGCCCATCACGTGCTCGTCGATGCAGTTATCGATGACTTCCTTCACCAACACGTAGATGCCATCGTCGGCGGCCGAGCCGTCGCCGAGCTTGCCAATGTACATACCCGGCCGCAGGCGGATGTGCTCGCGCCAGTCGAGGGAGCGGATGCTATCCTCGTTGTAGGCATGGGCGGGCGGTGCGAGGGGGAGTTGTTCGTCGGCCATAGAAAACAGTTAAAAGCAAATTTGAGGTAAAATAACACAGAAAATCGGCCTTTTTTCGCAAGGGTTCGTAAAGGCCGGCACAGGTTGGCAACGTCGTGTTTTGTCGACAAAAAGCGAATGACGTTAGCAAAACCTTACTCCGTCAGCCATAGTTCATACTGAACTCCCAAATGTAGCCATTTCAGGCCTCTTTTCCCACTCCAACTCTCCCAATTTTATTAGCCAATGCTACCCAACCCCAATAATTTTAATGGCCCACGCCATGCAGCGCCACCAACGGAAATTAAGCAGTCGGCGGTGGTGCACTACACCTTTGTGCTCATCGGTATGTCGCTGCTGGTGTACGTATTACACAAACTGGATGGCATTATTTTACCAATTGCCTTCTCTTCTTTACTGGCAGTTCTGTTGTTGCCAATCTGTCGTCGGCTAGAAGTATGGGGGCTCTCGCGGATACTAGCTATTGTGGTATGTCTACTGTTGGTAATAACTCTGCTCGTAGGACTTTTTTATGTGTTCGGAACGCAGCTCATGCAATTCCGCAACGAGATACCACTGTTCCAACAGAAGCTAGCGCAGTACTTCGATCAGATCCAGCAGATGCTTAGCTCGCGCTTTGGATTCCAACCGATTAGCAAAGATCAGGTGATTGATCAGTCGCTGGAAACGTTGAAGAACCGAGCGGGCGGCTGGCTGGGCACCACCCTGGATACCACGACCAGTGTGTTGAGCGTGGTTACACTAATTCCCATTTACATTTTCTGCCTGCTGTACTACCGCGACCACATGCGGCAGTTTTTGTTCCGCTTCGTGACGCCCGACAAGCGCACGTCGGTGCTCAATACCATGGATAACATCCAAACGGTAGTGCAGGCCTATATTTCTGGTCTGCTCACAGTTATTGTGATTGTGGCTGTTTTGAACGCTATTGGCCTATTGATTCTGGGGGTGAAATTCGCCATTTTCTTCGCCATTTTTGCTTCGGTACTGGCCGTTATTCCCTTCATCGGTATCTTCATTGGGGCAGCCTTGCCTACCCTGATTACACTGGTAGAAACCGGCTCACCGCTGAAAGCACTGGGCGTTGTGGGGGTGTTTGCGTTTGTGCAGTTCCTAGAGGGCAACTTCATCACGCCTACCATCACGGGCTCTAAAGTGAGCATCAACCCCATGGCGGCCATCATTGCCCTGATTCTAGGCGGCGAGTTGTGGGGCACGCCGGGCATGATTCTGAGCATTCCGCTAACGGCCGTGCTAAAAGTGATTTTTGACGCCTCGAAGTCGACGGAACCGTGGGGCTTTTTGCTGGGCGACGTGGCTGACGGGGAAGACGACCCCGATAAGCCAAAGAATCAACCCGGCTTCTTTGGCCGCCTGTGGCAACAACTTTCGGGCAAATCGTAACCCGGCCGAAACTGGTTTAGTATAAAGAGCACAACTGCATTAGCAGAACCTTACACTCTTCCACTAAAACATCTACAGCCATGGCTGCTATTACCGAAAAAACCGCTCGCGCTTACAACGACCTCGTAGAAATCAACGAAACTGGTGCCAAAGGCTACCAGGAAGCCGCTGAAGGTGTATCGAACCCACAATTGAAATCAGAATTCAGCCAACTGAGCCAGCAGCGCGCCCAGTTCGCCAGCGACCTGAAGCAGCATGCTAGCCAATATGGCATTCAGACGCAAAACGAAGGTACCATTGAAGGTGCAGTAGCTGACGCCGCTGCTGCCGTACACCGCGGCTGGATCAACCTGAAATCGGCCATTACCGGCCAAGACGACAACGCCATTCTCGGCGAAGCTGAAACCGGTGATGCTACGGCCCTGAAAGCCTACGAAACCGCTCTGAGCGCCGAAGGCCTACCCCAGGACGCCAAAAGCCTGATTCAGCAGCAGCACAGCCAGATTCTGGCCGCCAAAAACAAAATCACGGCAATGAAAAAATAAGTAATGCTTCAATAGCACTGCTTATAGTGAAAGCGACCCGCATGATGCGGGTCGCTTTTTTTGTGCCCCTACCCTCTTTCATCTGCTCTTCGCGTGCAACCTTCCGGGGTCGTATCTTTGTTACCAATCCGGTTAGCATTGTACCGACCTTATCAGTAGCCGCTTTTGTACGCCATCATCGACCTTGAAACCACCGGCGGGCAGCCCACCCAGGACCGCATCACGGAAATAGCCATCTTCATCCACGACGGCGAGAAAATCGTGGACCAGTACAGCACCTTGCTGAATCCGGGACGGCAGATTCCATTTTTTATCACCCAGCTCACGGGTATCAACGATGAGATGGTGCGGGATGCGCCGCGCTTTCATGAGGTGGCGCGCAAGGTGGTGGAGATGACGGAAGGCTGCGTATTTGTAGCCCACAATGTGCGCTTCGACTACTCGTTTCTGAAAAAAGAGTTTGCCGACTTAGGCTACAACTACTCGCGCAAAACGCTGTGCACGGTGCGCCTGAGTCGCTCCCTGATTCCGGGGCAACCCAGCTACAGCCTGGGCAAGCTGTGCCAGAACATCGGGATTCCGCTGGAGGGTAGGCACCGCGCCGCCGGCGACGCCCACGCCACGGCTATTCTGTTTGATCGGCTCCTGAAAATCAGTCAGCAGGATGAGGCCCTGCAAACGCCCGGCACGTCGGCGGCCGATACGCTGGCGGCGGTAGATGCAGTGGCGCCCGCCGGCAAGAAACCCAGCGCCCGCAAGGTGAAGGCCGTGCAGGAGGCCATCAAAACGGCGTTACTGCCGCCGCTCATCACGCCCGAGAAGGTAGCGTCCCTACCCCAGGAAGCCGGGGTCTACTACTTCCACAACGAGGCGGGCGAGGTGATTTATGTGGGCAAGAGCATCAATATCTACAAGCGCATTCAGCAGCACTTTGCGGTGGATTACAAGTCGCGCAAGAGCCTGGAGTTCAAGAACTCTATTGCCGACATCACGTGGGAGCTGACGGGCTCGGAGTTAGTAGCGCTGCTCTACGAGTCGCATGAGATTAAGCGCCTGAAACCGCTGTATAACCGCGCCCAGCGGCGCTCGGTGTTTCCGGCGGGCATCTTTCTGCGCACCGACGAAAACGGCTACAAGCACCTCTACTACGGCCGCGCCGACGACCATAGCGAGTCGCACCCGCTCATTGCGCTGGGCAACCAGTTCAAGGCGAAGGGCTTCTTATTTCATAAAGTAGCCAAGTTCAACTTGTGCCAGAAGCTCTGCGACCTATACAAAACTACAGGGTCTTGCTTCGATTACCAGGTGCACCGCTGCAAGGGCGCCTGCGTGGGCCTGGAGCCACCTGAAGAATACAACCTCCGGGTGGAGCAGGCCATTGAGTCGTTTACGTACGAGCACGGCTCGTTTGTGGTGATTGGACCCGGCCGCACGCCCTTCGAGCAGACCATTGTAGTGGTGGAAAACGGCCGCTACCTAGGCTTCGGCTACGTAGACGACACGTTCTCGGCGCGCCGGCTGGACGATTTCAAGGAGGTCATTACACGCTACAACGACAACAAAGACGTGCAGCAGATCATCCGCCAGTACGTGCGCACCAAACGCCGCGGAGAGAAGGTGAAGGTGTTTAAATAGTGAGGTGGTGAGATGGTGAAGTGGTGAGTTAAAAACCGTCTGTCATTCTGAACGCAGCGAAGCGAAGTGAAGGACCTTATCACGCAAAAACGACAAGCGTACCAACGACTCGTTCCGTGGGCATAAGGTCCTTCACTTCGCTTCGCTGCGTTCAGGATGACAGACGGTTTGCTGCTTCCTACTCACCACTTCACCATCTCACCATCTCACCATCTCACCTAATACAACCGGTGGCGCAGGAGCCAGCCGGTGCCGTCAAACTCGTTGGCGGCGGGTTGGTAGTCTTTCACTTGGATGGCTTTGCCTACCTCCACGGTATTGCCATCGTTGCTGTTGTAGAGGGTGATGCGGTTGGAGGTTGTGGCCGGCGGTGTTTGCTGACGAATAGTATCCTGCCCGGCACCATCGTAGAGGCCGATGGCAATGCGAGCGTCGGGTAGGCCGTTGATTTCAAATACGTCGTTGCCACCCAGCCCGAACAGCTTGATGGAGCGTGTGTCGTGGGCGTTGAATACGCGTTGCCCAATCAGGGTAGGCGCCTGTTTCTGAACCGCCCGATAGACGCTGATACGCACTTGCCCTACCCCGGCCGGTTCTATCACAAACCGCTCCGGCTCCTCGGTGCCGGGTATTTCCACGTCGCGGGCGAGCAGTTCGTAGAACTTGGCTGCTACGGCCGGCAGCTGGTCGCGGCGGCTGCGTAGTTTCTCCGTAAATTCTTCGCCCGACAGCGCATACACTTCCGGCGGCCACACTTGCAGGGAGCGGCGAATCACGTCGTTGGTGAGGCTCTGGCGCATGGAATCGGCCACTTGTTGGAAATCCTCGGCTGATAGGTACACCAGCAAGGATTTGTCCATGGGGCGGGCAGCGCGGTTGAGACCCTCCACATCAGCCAGCCGGATATTTTTGTGGAAGCTCTGATAATTGGTTTTCACCCAGCCGATGATGTGCGTCAGCAGCCCATCATCAAACTTGAAAAACGCGTGGTCCCGGTCGCGCGGGATGGCCTGGTAGCGCGTACTGCTGTCGGGGGTAGGAAAGCTGGCCCAGCGCCACTGGTCCTCACGGCGGCTCCAGTCGCCTAGCCACATATCAAACAAGCGCGAGCGAAGGTATTGCCGCGCATCGACGTGGTAGCGCGCACTGGCCACCAGGTTGGTAAACACCTTGCGCGAGCTTTGTACCTTGGCCGATTGCCCGAAGCTGCGCACGGTGCTCTGGTCGCCGTCGGGGCGCTCTTCTAGTAGGTAGAGCGCGTTGGCGTAGTCTTGCCGAAACTTACCAAGCACCGGATCATCGCCCAGGTAGCCCAGAATAGGGTTGGTGTGGTACACGCCCGCCGCATTGGCCAGCACCGGCACAATAAAGGCGCCGTAGGGATGAATGACACTGGTTTGGTCCTTCATCAATCGACCAATAACCCCATCCTGCAACCGTACGGGTAAAGCCTTAGTGGCGTCTTTGTCTACGGAGCGCAGCACGTACTCCACGCCGTTGCGGTCTACCAACCGCAGGTTTTTGGTTTGAAAGCTCCCGCCGGCCTGTACCGGCGTGAGGCCGCCAGGCACCACCGTACTTAAGTTGAATACGCGCACCGGCACCGGTGTGGCCCACTCCTTCCGGTAGTGACGGCCCCAGAAAAACTTGTAGGTTCGGCTACGGGCGTAGCCCGGTCCTGCGGCCACTTGCACCACAGAATCGGGGCCAATGTTGGGGGGCACCACAGCCGTCTTGGGCGCGGGCGAAGCACACGAGCTATTCAGAAAAGCACACAGCACCCCCGTCGTCAGAACCTGAAAGCGCTGTGAGGAACAAAAAACAGACACAAATCTGAAGGAAATAGTCAAATGAAAAGTAGCCTGCGTAGCGCTACTCGTCCGTATACCCCAACCGGGCGGCAGCGGTTGTACGATTTGGGTTGACTTTTCTGTTCTGGTTGCGTTTAAGGGGCTACCTATTCTCTTCTTTCTGCTCTTTTCTATGTTCTACCGCTACTTGTTGGGCGGCGCATTGCTGACAGGTATAGCAGGCTGCGCCCATCATACTACCTTTTTTCAGCCGGATGCCCGCGTGCGGCCCACTACTGCCGCCCCCCTACCCCCCGGCACCGACTCGGTGCTGGCTACTGCCGGGCGCCACTACCGGCGCAGCGGTTTCTACACGCTTTTCTTCGGAAAGCACTACCGGGACGTGTGGGCCACGCCCGTGTGGGTGCTTGTGTTTGACCCTGCCACGGAGATGGGCGGACTGAAGTTTGAGAAGCGCGGTGGTGGCTTTCAAACCGTTAGTGCTACCCTGGAAAGCTCTACGGGGCGCGAGTATGCCCTACGCACGCTCGATAAGGACCCGTATAAAACCCTCCCCAAAGTGCTACGGCATACGTTTGTGCTAACGCTAGTGCGTGATGCTACCTCAGCTGCTAATCCTTATGCTGCCCTCACGGTGCCGCCACTGGCGCAGGCTGCGGGCATTCCGCATACTCACCCGCGCATTTTCTATGTTCCCCCCAGCGAAACCAACCTCGGTACGGCCACGGACGACATGCAGGGGAAGCTGGTGATGCTGGAAGAGAAGTTTGACGGCGCCGAAAACCTCACACCTGCCTTCGGCAATGCCGTGGACTTAGTGGATACCGACGACGTACTGGCCGGGCGCTACGCCTCTCCTACCCATCAAATCGATCAGCTAGCCTTTGCCCGCGCCCGTCTGTTGGATATCCTGATTGGCGACTGGGACCGGCACGAGGGCCAGTGGCAGTGGGCTGAATATCAGCAGAATGACCACACTATCTACCGCCCCGTACCCAAAGACCGCGACCAGGTATACTTTCGGTTTGATGATGGCCTGATTCCCTGGCTGATGTCGCGGAAGTGGGCAGTGCGCAAGTTTCGCACGTTTCGGCCGCGCTACGAAGACGTTTCCGGCACCGTACACAACGCGCACTTCCTGGATACCCGCGCTCTACCCGAAATTACGGCAGCGCAGTTTCAGCAGCTAGCCACCGACTTGCAGCGCCGCCTCACCGACTCGGTTATTGCCGTGGCCGTGCATCAGCTGCCGCCGCCCATCTACGAGCTGGAGGGCGAATATATTGCGCGGGCACTGCGCGAGCGGCGGGCAGCCTTGCCCGAAGCAGCCCGGCAGTTCTACCACGTGCTGGCCGAGCACGTGGAGGTAGTGGGTACCGACGAACCTGACCGCTTCGTAACAGAGCGCTTC
Source organism: Hymenobacter citatus (assembly GCF_014333615.1). Classification (GTDB taxonomy): domain Bacteria; phylum Bacteroidota; class Bacteroidia; order Cytophagales; family Hymenobacteraceae; genus Hymenobacter; species Hymenobacter citatus. The sequence continues at coordinate 89,485 of NZ_JACSCY010000019.1, forward strand.
TCCGACTCTACTACTCGCGTAAGTGTATATCGCCTACCCCGGAAAAAGCAGCAAGTCGTAGACCCCAAACCGTACTATCAACGCACCTTCCGCAACCAGGACACCAAGACCATTACCTACTTCGGCCTGCGCGGCGAGGACGAATTTGTGGTGCGTGGAAACGTACGCACCGGAATCCGGCTCAACATCCACGGCGGCCCCAACGAAGATACCGTAGTAGATTCGTCGCAGGTAGCGGGCGGAAAAAGAAGAATGTTCTACTACGACACCAAAACCGGCAACAACCTCACCCCTGGCCCCAGCACCGTCGACCGCCGCCGTCGAGGCGTTGCGTCCCACGCCTATGATCGAGAGGGGTATTAAAGGGTGAAGTTGTGAGTTTGTGAAGTTGTGAATGCAAAAGGCTGTGTCATCCTGAGCTTGCGAAGGACCTTATGCAAGT
>NZ_JACSCY010000001.1 GCF_014333615.1 Hymenobacter citatus
GTAAATGGTGAAGTGGTGAAATGGTGAAGTGGTGAATGCCAACGCGGCTGTCATCCTGAGCTTGCGAAGGACCTTCTCACGTCTGAACAAATCGTTGGTACACCATTCGTTCAGCTAACAGAAGGTCCTTCGCAAGCTCAGGATGACAGCCGCGTTGGCATTCACCACTTCACCATTTCACCATTTCCCTACTCACGTCCGGCGCGACGGTCGAGCCAGGTCATGACGGGAGTAGCCAGGATGCCGTGCATGACGATGGAGGTGAGGACGGTGAAGCCTGTTATCACCCAAAGTTGCTCGGAGTTGACGAACTCGCCTTTTTCCAGCGCAAAGGCCAGGTAGAAAAAGGAGCCGATGCCCCGGATGCCGAAAAAGGAAATAGCGGCCCGCTCTGGCAGCGTGGCCCGCGAGCCGAGCAGCGTGAGCATACCACCCAGCGGACGAATTATGAATAATAGCAGCAAACCTAGTGTAGCCTGCGTCCAGGTAAGGGTAGCGAGCAGCCCGTTGGCCAACGCTCCGCCAAACAGCACCAGAATCACCACAATGAATAAGCGCTCCAGTTGGTCGGTGAAAGCGTGCATTTGCTGGTGATATTCGTGGGCTTTCTCGTTACCGCGCAGCGTAACAGCCGCTACAAACACGGCCAAGAAGCCGTAGCCGTGCGCCAATTCCGTGAGGCCGTATGTAGTGAACGTAACGGCCAGTACGATAAACCCATAGGCCGAGCCTTTTATCTCGATGTGCTTGGGCAACCGGAAAATCAGCTTGCCCATGGCTTGCCCAATTACCCAGCCCATGGCTACACCTACCGCAATACGGTAGAGTACATCGTACCAAGCCCACTCCAACAAACGGTCTTGCAGAGAGGTAGCGGCCGGAATGAGAGCCAGCGCCAGGTAAACAAAAGGGAAAGCGAGGCCGTCGTTCATGCCAGCCTCGGCCGTGAGGGCAAAGCGCACGGTGTCTTCCTGGCCTTCGCCGGGGTCGCCTACCTGCACATCGCCGGCCAGCACGGGGTCGGTGGGGGCCAGGGTGGCGGCCAGCAACACGGCCGGCGCCGGCGCAATGGCCAGCAGCCACCAGGCAGCCAGGGCAAAGCTGGCAATGGTCAGCAGCATCAGCACCAATACTAGGAGTAGCGGCATGCGCCACTTGCGCAGGGAAAAAGAGCGGTCAATCTTGAGACCGGTGCCAGTAAGGGCCACAATCACGCATAGCTCAAACAAGTGGGTGGCTAACTCATTGTTGTGCAGTGGAATAGGATCGGGTAGGCCCAAGGGCAGCGAATAGGCCGCAAGCCCCAGCCCAATAAAAACGATGGGGTAGGAAAGAGGGTATTTATCCATCACCGGTGGCAGCCAGGCCACTCCCATAATAGAAATGCCCAGCAGCACCAGCACGATATTATACAACGACATGAGGAGGGGAAAACGTAAAATAGCTCTTACGTGAAATTCAGCTCAACCGCTATAGCAAAGAAGCACTACGGTAGAAGTGTATTTTTCACGCAGAAACAAGGCCCGAAAGGCGAATTGTTTTTTGGTAGGATTGCCACCCCCAACCTGCACAAGGGTAGTTGTGGGAGGTGTAGGCAGGCCTGGGAAGCTGTTTTTAGAAGTTAGAATAACAGCATCATACAGCGTTTATTCCTTTTCCGACGCCTCGCGCAGCGTACGACGTCGGTCGAGCTTGCCAGACGCGGTAGTTTGAAATTGCGCTAAGAACAACAAGTGGCGGGGTCGCTCGTATTTGTCAAGCCGCTCGGCTAGTAAGTGCAGGAGCTGCTCTTGTTGCGCCGAGGGTAGGGGTTCCCCTTCCAGCACGGCCGTTACTTGCTCGCCCAGTCGCTCATCAGGTAGGCCGGCCACAAAGGCGCGGCGCGACAAATTCAATTCGGCCAAGGCCACTTCCAGCACCAATTCCACCTTTTCGGCTTGCACCTTCACGCCGCCGCTATTGATTACAAAATCGGCCCGGCCCAGCCACTCAAAGGTATGTTGACCGAGCAAGCGCACCTGGTCGTTGGTGATGATGAGCTGGTCGTTGGTGACATCGGCCCGGATGGCCAGGCAGCCCCGCGCATCCTGCTCGATGTGGATGCCCGGCAGCACGCGGTAATGGGCAGAGGCCTCGGGGCCGTTGAGGCGGCGCAGGGCAATATGCGAGGCCGTTTCCGTCATGCCGTACGTGAGGTAGACGGGCACTGAGAGTTGCTCAATCTGCCGCGTAAGACTCGCATCGGGCGGGGCGCCGCCCACCAGAATCACCTGCATCTGATTGAGTTGATCGGCCCGGCCGGCCGCCAGCAGCGCACGTAGCTGCAGGGGTACAAAGGAGGCGAAGGCTATGGCGGTGTCGGCTGGCAGTAAGGCCAGCGGGTCGGCCTGAGGCTCTACAATGGTGATGGGCATGTGGCGCTCAAAGCCGCGCACCAACATCATCAGCCCGCCCACAAACTCGCAATTCAGGCAGGCCAGCAGAGGCATATCGGGGCCCAGGTCGAAGTAGTCGCCAGTACGGGCGGCACTGGCGGCCAGCTGGCGCCGCGTCATGTGCACGGTCTGCGGCTGGCCGGTAGAGCCGGAGGTTTGCAGCTCAAACTCCAGGGCACCGTTCAGCCACTGCCAGCAAAAGTCCAGCACGCGGGCCTCGTAGCCATTTAGCTCGGTAGGCGAGTTGGCGGGGTACTGCTGGATATCGGCGTAGCGAAACGTGCGGCCATTGAGTGAAAGCGAGTCGGGGAGGAGCGAGTGGGCAGACATAAGCAGGGTAGGGCGCAAATAACAGATGGTCGAACTATACAACCAGTACCGCATACGAAGCTCCTGCTCAAAAGGCAGAAAATTGCTTTTCGGACTTAAGGAAAGTCCCTTATCCTGTTAGCAGCCAACGGCGAAATTTGCGCTCGGTTGGCAACGTCAGCACGCACAGCGCCACTAGCAGTATCCCAAAAAACAGCAGATTTACCCACTCGCTGGTAAGGTGATAGAGTAACAAAGGCGGCAAACTCACCAGCGCCAGAAAGCTATTACGTAGCAATATCACGCTTTGGTAAATGCGCAGGTTTTCGGCTTCGGGACGGCGTAGGTTGGGCCGCATGCGCTGGAATATCAGATAGATACCGCCCATCACCAGCACCAATAATATAAATAGCAACACTACAACCAGGGTAGTGTTTTGCCTGGTGCTGGTTGTGGGCAGCCGGTGGTGGGTCAGCACTACCAACGCCAGCATCAGCCCGCCCAGCACCAGGTACTGCAGGATGTGCATACGGCGGATACGACGGATGGCAAGCATAGAAGTAGTACGACACAAAACAGGGTAGGCTGCTTATTGCTGCTACGTGGCACTAAGGTGTGCTGTGCCGCTATAGCCAGATCAGCTACCGTGCTTTCTCCTGCTGCAGCCGCTGCAACATCTGTTGCATCTCACCAATTTCACGCTTTTGCGTTTCGATGATGTTATCGGCTAGCTTGCGCACCTCGGGGTCTTGTAGGTTGGCCCGCTCGCTGGTCAGAATAGCGATGGAGTGGTGTGGAATCATAGCCTTCATCCAGCGCGAATCATCCACGAAGGTCTGGGAGCGCACCATCGTAAGGGCCGCCGCAAATACCACTAGGCTACCTACTACAATCAGCAGATTGCGCTGCTTATTCTGGTACATATGGCGCATAAAAACCAGCATGATCAGAGCCATGGGCGTCACCATCAAGATGGTCATGTAGAAGCGCGTGAGACTGAAATAGACGTGGTCTAACGTATAAACGTTCAGATACATCACTACATACATGACCACAAACGATATGGCCAGCATCAGGAAGAAACGGGGGTAGGGGTTTTCGTTTTTCATGGTTTGGAGAGAAGAGAAAGGGGTGTGCTCCTCATACGCGTCACCACTACTCTCACGCCAAAACCATCCAGTATTTTGCACTCCCTTTGCCCGAATTCTGCACAGGCTAACAAAGCCTGCTACTCTAAGTTGCCCACGTGGGTGCGTTGCTTGGTTCGATGGCCGAAGGGATTTTTCCAGATAACATCCAGGGCAATATAGTGCACATAGGAGGGCGAGGTAGTACCCAGCCGATTGGCCATGTAGCCCACATCAAAAATGAAAGGCAACGACTTGGGCGCCAAGGAATAGTATCCCACAAAGCGGCTTTCATGGTAGGCAAGGCTCGTCCACCGGCTGGGAGCAGACAACTTACTGGCCGAAAATAGCTGCTCGGAACTGACGATCAGGCGGTGTACTTTATTCGCGTCCAGATTGAGGGTCAGTTGCAGCCGCACACGGGAGCGGAACTGAAAAGACTCGACTTCTTTCGTGAAGGTAGGCGTATAGAATTTTCGGAATTCCTGCCGGAACGTGGGCACGAACTTCAGGCGGGCGTTTTCCAGCACGTACGAAATCCGGCTGTAAGCTCTGAACTCCTGTTCAAAGGGTGGGTCCTCGTGCTCGTAAGGGTAGCGTTCGGTGTACGCATCCTGGCGGCGGTAGCTCAAGGCAAAGGAGCTTTGCCAGTGCTTGTGGAAGCGATAGTAAAACTCCTGGTTCAGCACCAGGATAGACGACTTATCCAGCGGATTGTAATCGGTCGGGTTGCTCTTGCGGCCTACCCCGATGTAAGACATGGACTGCCACTTCTTGAGCGAGTCCAGGTCTTGCCGAATGCCTACCGCCAACCACTCGGCAGTGTGGGCCTGCCCCAGGCCCGGCGGACTAATCTGTGCGACAACGGATTGACTTACAATGCAAAGGCAGAAAAAAAGAACTTTCGTAAACTTCATTATCCTGGGGTAGCGTACAGCTGCGCAGAGTGGCAGCATCTGGTTACGACGCTGGCATCTCAGGTAAACCACAGGTATTTTTAAAGTGAAGTATATTGATTAACAAGCAATTATGTGATTAATCTGTTGCTCACTTATCCGGCTTACCAGCTAGCGCATAGAATGCAAACTGACATATAGTTTCCTGAAGACTGCATGAAGAAGGCGCCACCGATGGCCCTCAACCCTATCTAGGGGTGGTAAGCCACTATCAGACTGAACAAAAAAATGAGCCCCTACACTCTGAAAAGGGTAGGGGCTCACTTGTGCATCACGCTCGTACCGTCGTGTTACGGGAACTTGGGGTACTTCGAGAAGTCGGGCTGGCGCTTTTCCAGGAAGGCGTTCTTGCCTTCTTTGGCTTCCTCTGAGAGGTAGTACAGAAGCGTGGCGTTGCCGGCCAGCTCCTGAATACCAGCCTGCCCGTCCAGCTCAGCATTAAATGACGACTTGAGCATACGCAGGGCCAAGGGACTCTTTTGTAGAATCTTACGGCACCATGCTACGGTGGTTTCTTCCAGCTTATCCAGCGGCACTACCTTGTTCACGAGGCCCATGTCGAGGGCTTCCTGAGCGTCGTACTGGTCGCAGAGGTACCAGATTTCGCGGGCCTTCTTCTGTCCTACAATACGCGCCAGGTAGGATGCTCCAAAGCCTCCATCAAACGAACCTACTTTGGGGCCAGTCTGCCCGAAGCGGGCGTTGTCGGCGGCAATAGTCAGGTCGCACACCACGTGCAGCACGTGCCCGCCCCCAATGGCCCAGCCGGCCACCATGGCAATAACGGGCTTCGGGATAGAGCGAATCTGCTTTTGCAAATCCAGCACGTTCAGGCGGGGCACGGTATCGTCGCCCACGTAGCCGCCGTGGCCGCGCACGCTCTGGTCGCCGCCCGAGCAAAAGGCCTTGCCGCCCTCACCGGTGAGGATAATTACGCCCAGGTCGGTGCGGTTGCGGCAGATGTCCATCGCCTCAATCATCTCCTGCACCGTGAGCGGCGTGAAGGCATTGTGCACCTGCGGGCGGTTGATGGAGATTTTGGCGATGCCCTCGGCCTCCGTAAATAAGATTTCCTGAAATTCTTTGATGGGTTTCCAGTTCATAAAAAGGTCGTTTGTCACTGCGCCTTCAGCGAATCTTCTGCGTCCTCTGCGGGCTAAAGTCGTTGGTACGGTTTGAGCCCGCAGAGGACGCGGAGGAAAACGCAGAAGACGCAGTGATGTTCTAGAATGAAGTGCGTACTGCGGCGCGGTACTGTTCAAAAAAAGCGGCGTTGGTAGCAGAGTCGGTGGTGATTTCCAGCAGGGCCGCGCCGCCTTCCGCTGCAAAGAAAACGGGTAAAGCCGATTCGAGTTCGGCGAAAGACGAAACCGCGAAATAGCGCAATCCAAAATCCCGCGCCGTATTCTCGGCCCGCAGTGGCTGGCGTGTCTCAAAAAACTCCTCCAGCTCCGGTTGCTGACGGGGCCCGTCGATGAGCCGGAAGATGCCACCGGCGTGGTTGTTCAATAATACCACGCGCAGGTTGGGGGTAGGGTAGTTGTGCCAAAAGGCATTGCGGTCGTAGAAAAACGCCACGTCGCCAGTGAGCAGCACCACCGGGCGCCCCGGCTGGGCCAGCGCCGCGCCTACCGCCGTGCTCGTGCAGCCATCAATGCCGCTGGTGCCACGGTTGGCAAACACCTCAATCTGGCGTCCAGCAGGCAAGCCGATGATGTTGGCGTAGCGCACGGCCATGCTATTGGCAAGGTGTAGGGCAGTGTAGTCGGGTAGGAGGTGTAGGGCTTTTTGGATGGCCGTAAATTCATTGAACGGCTGGTCGGGCTGCTTGAAGAAGGCAGTTAGGAAGCTATTTGCTTGCTTCTCCGCTTGTTGCCAGGCAGTATTATAAGAAACGGATGCCGAGTTCGTTTCGTTGGTGGCAAAGACAGATGGCGGGGTAGAATGAGCTACGCGAGTGGCATCAGCGGGAAACGGTGGGTGCATAGTAGTCGCGCCAGGAGTCGAACCTAGATCGGAAGCTTCAAGGACTCCTATACTATCCGCTGTATCAGTTGAAACCATAACAGCGAAAAAGTCGGCTGGCTCCAAGCGAATTATTTGGGTGAGAGCACGATAGGTGTCAGCCACTTCGCCTGCTGCCTGTATGTGCCAGTGTTCGGTAGTTGGCGTATTACGCAGGTATAATTTCAATGCTTTTGAAATCAACGACTGGCCGAAAGTAAGCAGCAGGGTAGGACGTAGAGATTCTTTGAGCGCTGTATACTGTGCAGCCAGAAAGACATCTTGTCGGCCTATGGCTGAAGGTAAGTTGGCAATCGTGTCGCCTACTATGGGCGCGCTGAACGTCGTAGTAAATTGTTGCAGCGCTTGCTGCAACGCCGGATGCCACTGGTGCTGCCCAGCTACTACCACTACACGTTCGGCGTTGCGTATAGTGTCGCGTAAAGCATCCAATTGGCTCGGCGGCAGCACTGGTGCGCTCCTATCCTCCCGAATCACCTTCACCGGCCCAAACGTTAGCTCTTCGCCCGCTTTGGGGTAGAACGGTTCCCGCAGCGGCACATTCACCTGCACCGGTCCGGCGGGCGCCCGTTGCGCCAAATTGATGGCCTCGTTCACGATGCGCGCTGCGTGCCACTCGGCATCGGGGTGCGACGTGTCGACGGGTAGGGTAAAGGAGCCCTTAGCGTGGGCACCGTACAAATCCGTCTGCCGGATGGTCTGGCCGTCGAGCTGGTCGATCCACTCTGGCGGGCGGTCGGCGGTGAAGACTACCAGCGGAATCTGCTGAAAATAGGCTTCGGCTAGGGCTGGCGCGTAGTTCAGCCCCGCCGTACCTGAGGTGCACACCAGCGCTACCGCCCGCCGCTGCGCCTGCGCAATACCCAGCCCGATAAATGCGGCTGCCCGTTCATCGGGCACTGTGCGCACCCGAACGTCGGGGTGGCGCGCAAAGGCAATGGTCAGCGGCGCGCACCGCGAGCCTGGCGATAGCACCGCATCAGTAATGCCCAGTTGCGCGCAGATTTCGGGGATGTTGTGGATGGCTTGGAGGGACATGAATAGCGGATACGTGATTGAGTTGAAACAAAACCTTCTGTCATCCTGAACTTGCGAAGGACCTTCTCACGGCAGAACGATTGACGTAACAACAACTCGTTCTGCAAGCATAAAGTCCTTCGCAAGCTCAGGATGACAAAGAAAATTTGAATTCCATCTACTCCAAAACCGCCCCAATCGTCTGGAGTTTTAGCTCGGTTTCTTGCCACTCGCGGGCGGGGTCGGAGTCGGCGGTAAGGCCGGTGCCGGCGTAGAGGATGGCTTCCTGGGGGCGCAGTTGGAGGCACCGTAGGTTCACGAACAGGCGCGAGGAGCCGGTTTCGGGTAGGTTTACGGGGCCTAGGAAGCCGGCATAATAGGCGCGGTCGTAGCTCTCGTGGCGGCGTAAGAACTCCAAGGCGGGCTGCTTGGGCATACCGGCCACGGCGGGGGTAGGGTGGAGTAGGCGCAGCATATCGGTACCCAGGTTGGGGAAGGGTACTTGGTTGAGCTGCACGGCAAAGTCGGTGCGCAAGTGCAATAGATTGCCGGCTGCGGCCACGCGTGGGCCGCGCTCATCGTACTCGCGCAGGCGCAACTGCTTGAAACAGTTAACGATATAGCGCGCTACCATGGCATGTTCTTCCATCTCCTTCGCCGTCCACAACGAAGCTGCGGGCGCTACTCCCGGTTGGGCCAGCTGCGTGCCAGCCAGCGCCATCGTCCGGAACACGGAGTCTTCGGTAATTTCGGCCAGCACTTCGGGCGTGGCGCCTAGCCAGGTGCCTACCCCCGGCGCACTCACCAACGACACAAAGGCATTGGGGTAGCGCTGCTGCAAGTCTTTAAATGCTACCAGTGCATCAAACCCAGCAGGCAATGGCCGCCGCACCGCCCGGCTCGATACTACCTTTTGCACCGTGCCTTGCTCAATAGCCGCCACCCCAGCCGCTACAAACGATTCGTACTCAGTTTGTGTGGCCGCTTTGGGAGCAGGTTGCGGACTCATGTGCCACGGCAGCGGGGCTGTAGGGGGTAGGGCGGCAAAGCGCTGCCGCAATTCCGGCAACCGAACTGCCGCCGCCGCACTCACCTGAATTTTGTCGGGGGTTGCCAGATCGAAAAACAGATCGGCGGGCAGGAACAGCGGCGGGTTGTGGTCAGAATCCCAGAACGGAAAGAAGGCGAAGCCCGCGGGCGCGTTGGGCTCCAGCACGGGCGGCAGGCCCGTAAGGGCCGTATCGGCCTTTAGGGTAAGGCACAACCGGGCATGGGCAGCACCGGGCAAACGCCACAGCGCCACCGGCCTACCCGAGGTGAGGGCCAGGGCTACCAACTGCCGCAGCCGCATGGCTGTCGGCAGCTCCGGATTCCAGGCAAGTTGCTGCATGGTTTTTAATTATGAATTGCGATAAAGAGAAGCAACACAGAACGTCATGCTGAGCTTGTCGAAGCATCTCGCGTGCAGTAGTAATCCTGATCGTTGGAAAATTACCGGGAGCACGCGAGATGCTTCGACAAGCTCAGCATGACAGACAACCATTATCCTTACTTCTTCGGCAAATCAATCACCGCCATCGTAATACGACTAATGCACACCAGTGTGCCGGTTTCTTCATGCGTGATGCGGATTTCCCACACTTGCGTGGTGCGGCCCACGTGCAGGGCGGTGGCGCGGCCTACCACGTAGCCGTCGCGCACGCCTTTGATGTGATTGGCGTTGATTTCCAAGCCCACGCACGCTTGCTTGGTACGGTCTACCTGCAACACGGCGCCGATGCTACCCAGCGTTTCGGCCAGGGCCACGGAGGCGCCGCCGTGCAGCAGGCCCATGGGCTGGTGCGTGCGGCGGTCTACGGGCATGCGGCCTACCAGCAGCCGGTCGCCTACCTCAGTCAACTCAATACCAAGATGTTCGCCGAGCGTATTGCGGCTCCAGGCGTTCAGCTCAGCCAGATCAACAGGAGAATTCGTCATAGATTGATAACAGCGCAACGCGGATTTCGGCCCTGAAATCCGTACTTTCGGGAGAATTCAGCAAAGCTAGCGGGAAAGTGAGCGTCAAAAAAATCTACCTGATCCGGCACGGCCAGACCGATTTGAACGTGCGCGGCATTGTGCAGGGCAGCGGCGTCGACTCCAGCCTGAACGAGGTAGGGCGGCGGCAGGCAGCGCAGTTTTTCGCGGCCTACGGCCACGTGCCGTTCGACAAAGTATACACCTCCACCTTACAGCGTACCCACCAGTCGGTGCAGGCGTTTCTGGAGCTGGGCCTACCCCACGAGCAGTACCCGGGCCTCAACGAAATCAGCTGGGGCGCCCGCGAAGGCACCCGCATCACGGCCGAGGAAGACGAGGAATACCACCACGTATTGCAGCAGTGGCGCTTCGGCAACACCAGCATCCCCATGATTGGCGGTGAAAGCCCCGACGACGTAGCTGCCCGCCAGCGCCCGGTTATCGACCTGATCTTGTCGCGCCCCGAGGAAGAAACCGTGCTGGTGTGCATGCACGGCCGCGCCATGCGCGTGCTGCTCTGCCAGTTGCTGGGCTACCCCCTGAGCTGCATGGATGCCTTTGAACATCACAACCTGTGCCTGTACCTGCTGGATTACACCGGCTCTATGTTCACGGCCCGCAACTTCATGGATATTGCGCACTTGGCGTAAGCAGTATCACAGAACGTCATGCTGAGCGCAGCGCAGCGGAGTCGAAGCATGACACTACTATCTTTCATCAGCACGTGAGATTTCTCCCGCTGGTCAAAATGACATACCAATAGCGCAGACGTAATCCTTAGATTGCATCTCGCATCTTAATCTATTACTTGCCTGCCCGGAAATTCGGGCTAAATTTGGCGTTCCAACCCAAGCACAAAAAGCAGATGGCTGAAATCATCAAAATGCCTAAAATGAGCGACACCATGACGGAAGGCGTCATTGCCGCGTGGCTCAAGAAGGTAGGCGATACAGTGAAGTCCGGCGACGTACTGGCCGAAGTCGAAACCGATAAGGCCACGATGGAGCTGGAAAACTACGACGACGGTACTCTCCTCTATATAGGTCCGAAAGAAGGCGAAAGCGTACCAGTTGACGGTGTGCTGGCCATTATCGGCAAAGAAGGCGAAGATATTTCGGGTCTGCTGAATGGCAATACGGGCGGCAGCGCCCCGGCTGCCGAAGCTGCTCCAGCCCCCGCCGCCGAAGTTCCGAAAGAAGAACCCAAACCCGCTCCGGCTCCCGAAGCCGCTAAGCCTGCTGCCCCAGCAGCCCCTGCTGGCAACGGCAAAAAGGCAACCGTGATTCGGATGCCGAAGATGAGCGACACCATGACCGAAGGAACCATTGCCGCCTGGCTGAAAAAGGTAGGCGACAAGGTAAAATCGGGCGACGTGCTGGCCGAAGTGGAGACCGACAAGGCCACCATGGAGCTGGATAACTACGAAGACGGCACCCTGCTGTACATCGGTCCGAAGGAAGGCGAAGCCATTCCGGTGGACGGCGTACTAGCCGTAATTGGAGAGGAAGGTGCTGACGTAGAAGCTCTCATCAGTGGCAAGTCGGGTGGAGAGGCCGAGCAGGCTCAGCCCACCGCCGAAGTGAAAGACCAAGGCCCCGCCGACGCCAACGCTGCGCCTACCCCCGAGGTACCGCAAACTGCCAACGCTAACGGCGGCCGCATCTTTGCCTCGCCGCTCGCCAAGAGCATTGCCAAAGACAAAGGCATCGACCTGAGCCAGGTAAAGGGTAGTGGCGACAACGGCCGCATCATCCAGCGCGACGTGGAGAACTTCCAGCCCGGTGCCGCCGCGCAACCGGCCGCCGCACCAGCTGCCCAACCCGCCGCTGCGCCACAAGCTGCCCCAGCCGCTGCTCCCGCTGCTGAAGCACCCAGAGCCGCGCCGGCTCCCGCACCAGCGCCAGCCGCTGCCGAAGGCACCTACACCGACACGCCGGTATCGCAGATGCGCAAGGTCATTGCCCGCCGTCTGTCGGAGAGCCTGTTTACGGCTCCGCATTTCTATCTCACGATGGAAATTCTGATGGACAAGGCCATGGAAACCCGCGTAAAGCTCAACGAGTTGTCGCCGGTGAAACTGTCCTTCAACGACATGGTAATCAAAGCTTGCGCCGTGGCGCTCAAGCAGCACCCAGTTATCAACTCTTCGTGGCTGGGCGACAAAATCCGCCAGAACAAGGTGGTGAACATCGGTGTGGCTGTGGCTGTGGACGAAGGTCTGCTGGTGCCCGTGGTACGCAACGCCGACGGCAAAGGCATGTCGCAGATTGCTACCGAGGTGAAAGAGTTGGCTGGCAAAGCCAAAAACAAGAAGCTGCAACCCGCCGAGTGGGAGGGTAGCACCTTCACCATCAGCAATCTGGGTATGTTCGGCATCGACGAGTTCACGGCCATCATCAACCCACCGGATGCTTGCATCCTGGCCGTGGGTGGCATCAAGCAAACCGCCGTAGTGAAGGATGGCGAGCTGGTGATTGGCAACGTGATGAAAGTGACGCTGAGCTGCGACCATCGTGTGGTAGACGGCGCTGCCGGTGCGGCCTTCCTGCAAACGGTGAAGAGCCTGCTGGAAGACCCCCTGCGGATGCTGATTTAAGTGTAATTACCCCGTTGTCATCCTGAGCGGAGCGAAGGACCTTATCACGCGAGAACAACTGATGTAACAACGTCTTGTTCTCGCGTGATAAGGTCCTTCGCTCCGCTCAGGATGACAGTTTTTTAACTAGTTCCTAAATGACTAAGATAAGATCCACCACCGTCCTTGGGGTGCGCCACAATGGGCAGATTGCCATCGGCGCCGACGGCCAGGCTACCATGGACAAGCACGTAGCCAAAAACAACGTGCGCAAAATTCGTAAGCTCCAAGGCGGCAAAATCGTGACGGGCTTTGCCGGCTCCACGGCCGATGCCTTCAGCCTGCTCGATAAATTTGAAGAGAAGCTGGAAAGCTACGGCGGCAACCTAAAGCGTGCCGCCATTGAGCTGGCCAAGGACTGGCGTAAAGACCAATACCTGCGCAAGCTGGAAGCCATGATGATTGTGGTCGACAAAGACGAGTTGCTGATCATTGCCGGCTCCGGCGACGTGCTGGAACCCGACAACGATGTGGCTGCCATCGGCTCCGGTTCCATGTTTGCCCAGGCAGCCGCACTGGCCCTCAAGAAGCACGCGCCCCACCTCACGGCCCGCCAGATGGTAGAAGAAGCTCTGCACATCGCCGCTGACATTTGCATCTACACCAACCACAACCTCATTATCGAGGAACCGGTATAGTAGTAGAAGTTAGCTCCCTTCCTTTTTTAAGGAGGGGGTAGGGGGTGGAAAGGGTGTTGTTTACTGAGAACGAGTTTCCAACTATAGCAACTCAGCAACAACGCCCCAACCACCCCAGTTGCGACCAAAGTCGCAATGTCCCCTCTTCAGGAGGGGAGTTTCGTTCCTACTCTCAATTACTCTTACGATGAACGTAACTAATTTCCTTAAGCACCACTACCGCCACTTCAACGCCGCCGCCCTGATTGACGCAGCAGAAGGCTACAACAAACACTTGGCCGAAGGTGGCAAAATGATGATAACGCTGGCCGGCGCCATGAGCACCGCCGAAATGGGCATCCAGCTAGCCGAGCTGATTCGGCAGGATAAAGTGCAGATTATCAGCTGCACCGGCGCCAACCTGGAAGAGGACATCTTCAACCTGGTAGCCCACGACTTCTACGAGCGGGTGCCCCACTACCGCGACCTGACGCCTGCCGACGAGCAAGCTTTGTTGGAGCGCCACATGAACCGCGTAACCGACACCTGCATTCCCGAGGAAGAGGCCATGCGCCGCCTCGAGCACTCAGTATTGAAGTTCTGGGAAAAGGCCGACAAAGCCGGTGAGCGGTACTTCCCCCACGAGTTTTTCTACCAGATTCTGAAGTCGGGCGAGCTAGAGCAGTACTACCAGATTGACCCCAAAGACTCCTGGATGCTGGCTGCCGCCGAGAAAAACCTACCCATCATCTGCCCCGGCTGGGAAGACTCTACTCTGGGCAACATCTTCGCCGGCCACGTGATTTCCGGCGACATCAAGAACGTGCACACCGTGCGCACGGGCATCGAGTACATGATCTACCTGGCCGACTGGTACACCCAGCAGGCTACCGATGAAAGCAAGGTAGGCTTCTTCCAGATTGGCGGCGGCATTGCCGGCGACTTCCCCATCTGTGTGGTGCCCATGCTGCACCAGGACTTGCAGCGCACCTCGGTACCGCTGTGGGGCTACTTCTGCCAGATTTCGGATTCGACGACTTCGTACGGTTCCTACTCTGGTGCTGTGCCGAACGAGAAAATCACCTGGGGCAAGCTGGGACAGGATACGCCCAAGTTCATCATCGAATCGGACGCGACGATTGTAGCGCCGCTGGTATTTGCGATGGTGCTGGGGCAGTAGTTGCTGACTGAATTTACATGGAAAGGCGCGCCGCTGAATCTTCAGCGGCGCGCGTTTCTGTATACTTCCAGTTCTAGTTATTATTGAAGCTGTTTAGAAAGTGCTGAAAGCCGTCATGCTGAGCTTGTCGAAGCATCTCTACCGCTTCGTCAGATAGTAAAATGACTCTGTAGGACAACCTGAACGACCCCAACGAAGCGGTAGAGATACTTCGACAAGCTCAGCATGACGTTCTAGATGACTTTCTAGACAGCTTCATCTAGAGCAACTTAATCGAAGCTAGAATTTGCCTTACATTCAATTCTTCTGGCAGTACTTTTTGCGTGCTGTAAAACGTGATAAGGAAGCACTTGCGGTTTAGTACTGTGAAGAAATCGTGTGTATACCACCTTTTTGCATTTGTCTTGCCATCCCAAAGTGGCACCTGCCGGATGCCTTCCGTCCAGGTTTGTCGGCCTAGCGTTAAGGTTCTGGAACCTATGAAGGTAGGATTGCCTGCATCGTCGGGGTAGCCTGCTTTAAGCTGCTGAATGAAATCGGCTCCTGATGCAAACGGATAATCGGCAATAACTCCAGAAGTGAACTCGCCTACCTTGGCTTTGCGACTGTTGCGAAGTAGGCCATCTTCGAAAGACCAGGAAACAGGTAACTCAAACGATATTTTCTGGCCTGTATCGTCTATGGTAGTATATTTTTTAACAAGACTCAGAAGAGGTTGCTGGGCGTTCAGACTCCTTACACCCAGGAAAATGAATAAGACAATCCGCAACAGTTTCATGCAGTAAACAAAAACGATATGAATAAGATATAGCTGGCTTATTCGCAAAAAACAGTCCGGTTAGATAATATTCCTACCTTTCTGCCGCTATGCCAATCGACCTCACCAGTTTCCTGCAACACACGCCCGAGGGCGAGAAAACGTCCGTCTTCATTCATGTAGACGAGGAAACAATAGAGACGTATGATGCGCTGCTGATTGCCCAAACCCGGTACCGCAAGCTCTTTATCACGCTGGAACCGAAGCGCCGCTACCTGGTGCACACGCAAGTGGTAGACGCGGAGGAAATAGAAATCGACTTTTTGCAGGACTACGAAGAGGTGGAAGCCCTACTGGAAGATGCCGGCCTCGATGGCATCCACGATGGCGAGCAGGGTATTCTATACCACAATCTGCTCTTTCTGTTAATGAATCCGTAATTGAGTTACCCGTTACCACGTGAACTCACAACTCATTTTCGCTTATAATCTGCTATCAACCCATCACAAATCCAGTTAGCCAGGGCCTGGCGGTTGTCGTCAACTAAAAAGCGACGTTGGTCTTTGGCGTTGCGGATATTGCCTAGCTCCATAAACACGGCAGGAGCGTGGCTGGTACGCACCTCATAAAGCGAACTGCGGATGGACACGTTGCCGGAGTAGGTGGCCCGATTGGGCTGGGCACGTTTGTAGCGCGCCGTGAATACTTTATGAATGTTCTTGGCAAGGCTCAGGCCTGCTTTGCTGTTGGCGTGGTGGTAGAAAAATACGTCGATATTTTGGCCGGCGCTGCGGCTATCCACGTGCAGGCACAACAGGCGCTGGTAGGCCCCCTTGTGGCGGGCGTGGAGCTTGTTGACCTGCGTGATGCGCTGGCGCAGCCGAGCCAGCTGGTTCAGCGGAATCACTTGGTTGGGGTAGGTCACTTCGTCGTTGTCCATTGCCAGCACGCTTTCGTCGCGGATGCCGTCGTTGGGGTCCTGCACCATCATATACACGGTAGCATCGTGGGCCATCAGCACGCGGGCCAGGCGCAGCGTAATGTCGTAGGCGTATTCATCCTCGGCTAGCTTGTTTGAGCCGTATGTGCCAATGGCGCCGGGGTCGGGGCCGCCGTGGCCAGGCGAGAGGTAGTACACGGCACCGTGCAGGAGATGGTCGCGCACGGGTGCCGGACCGTATCTGGGGCCAAACAAGGCGCGTGGCGAAATGGCGGCGCGGCTGGCAGTAGTGGCTGGTGCAGTGGCAGCCTCCTGGGCCTTGCTGGCTGCCCTAGTAGGGGTAGCCGTCTTGCGGGGTAGAAGATAGGTACGGCCCACAATCAGGCCGTTGCGGCTCGTCAAATTCTTTTTGTTCAGCTCCCGAAACTGCCGGCCGTGTTGGCTGGGGGTGAGGCCGTAGCGGTAGAGCAGCGTGTGCACCCCATCGCCGGGTTTGGCTACTGCGCGGCGATAAGTGCTTTGGCAGAAGGCACTTATGGAGACAAAAAAAGACAGGAAAAGAAAGGTAGCTACGCGCAAAAGAACAAAAAGAATGGAGGACGAATCAGGTGAAACAGAAAGCCGCAAAAACCGGGCAGATGTAAGTAGAATAACTGATTTGACCTATATTGGTTGTCTACCACAAAAAAAGGCCCGCAGATAACCGCGGGCCTTTGGGCTTAGAGTAGCCTGCTATTCCAACGTTTTGCTAGGCCTCAACTGAGAGATTAGTAGCCGCCGCCAGGTGTTTCCACTGCTGCATCTGCTGTTGCACCGCTGCTATTTTGTAGTCAGCCATTTGATAAGCGTCTTCGCCTAGGAAAACGTGCACGGGCTGCTCAGGCGCCTCGCTCAGCTCGCGTAGTACGGCAGCGGCTTTTTCCGGGTCGCCGGGCTGGTTGCCGTTGATTTGCTGCTCGTGCTGCTGCTGGGAGTCGCGCACAGCTTGGTAGGCGGCTAGTGGCTGCCGGGGCGTGCCCAACGAGCCGGCGGTTAGAAAATCGGTGCGGAAATAGCCGGGGTAGACCACGCTGGCCTGCACGCCAAACTCCCGTACCTCCGCCGCGTACGACTCGGTGAGACCCGCTACGGCAAACTTGGTGGCGCAGTAGATGCCCCAACCGGGAAAGTCACCCATAAAGCCGCCTACTGAGGAAATGTTGAACACGCGCCCCGCGCCCTGCTGGCGAAGATGGGGGGTAGCGTGCCGCAGCACATGCAGCAGCCCAAACACGTTCACATCGAAATTGCGGTGGGCTTCTTCGTCCGAGAGTTCTTCCAGCGCGCCTACTTGGCCGTAGCCAGCATTGTTCACGACCACATCTAGGCGGCCAAACGTCTTTACAGTCTGCTCGATGGCCTCGCGCACGCTGGCCTCGTTGCCCAGATCCATGTGCAGGGGTAGGAACCGCCCTTCGCTAGGCGGCACGTTCTGTTGGAGTTCGGTCAGATTGCGGGAGGTGGCTGCCACCGCATAGCCGCGGGCCAGCAGGTGCTGCACCAAGGTCAGGCCCAGGCCCTTCGAGGCGCCGGTCACAAACCAAATGTTTTTGTTTTGCTGAGAAGTCATGTGTATGAAGCGTTTCGTTGTAAGACAATGAGTCACTAAGGGCTAGACTTCCGAATAGATAAAGCATGCAAGCAGTAGGTGAGGGGTGAGGGAGGGTAGGCCAGCGGGCTACTCTGATAAAGACGCACCAAGCAGCAGTTTACCGTATCGGAAACCAGAAAACCATGTTTTTTTAACCTGGGGCTGGCTACTGTGCGAAGTCAGTGGAGACGGTTACGGTTTTCCAGGTCTCTGTTTCCTGCAAGCGGCCTTGCAGCTGCTGGGTGGCGCGGCGGAAAGCATCCTGCCCTAATAGCAGGTGCACGGGCGGGGTAGGCTCGGCAGCTAGTTGCTCGATGGCTACCGCGGCCTTTGCTGGGTCGCCGGCCTGGCTGCCGTTCAGAGCTAGGTAGCGGGCGTGCGTATCGCGCACGGTTTGGTAAGCTGCAAGGGGCTGTGCGGCAAAAACCAGCGACTCGGGCGTGAGAAAATTGGTGCGAAAACCACCGGGCTCAACGGCCGTCACCCGAATGCCGAACGAAGCTACGTCTTGGGCCAACCCTTCCGACATAGCACTCACGGCCGCTTTGGTAGCCGAATACACCGACCAGCCCGCAGTGCCGGCCAGCGCCGCAATCGACGAAATGTTGATGATGTGCCCGGCGTGAGCGGCGCGCATGTGCGGCAGCGCGTGCCGAATAACGCGCAACACCCCGAACACATTTACCTCAAACGACTGGCGGGTTTCGGCGTCGGTGAGTTCTTCCACGCTGCCTCCAATCCCGTAGCCAGCATTATTTACTACCACATCCAAGCGGCCAAACGTATTGATTGTCTGTTCGATGGCCTCCTGTACGCTGACCTCGCTGCTGAGGTCCATGTGCAAGGGTAGGAAAGCTTTGGAAGCAGGGCCAAGAAGCTCAACAAGGGCAGCAGGGTGGCGTGAGGTAGCCGCTACGCGGTGGCCCGCTTGCAGCAGATGCTGCACCAGCGCCAGCCCCAGGCCCTGCGAGGCACCCGTAACAAACCAGATTTTAGAGTTGCTCATAGTTGCGTGTTTGGTACACTGCAAAAGTAGAGCGAGGTAGGGGCGGGGGGCTTACCCGGTTCAAACCAATGCTTGCGAAAATCAAACAACGCGCACGGCGGTAGGCGTGGTGCCGGCTCGCTTGCGGAAGAAGTTGTTGAAATGAGCCGGTTCTTCAAAGCCCAGGCAGTAGCTGATTTCGGCCACGTTCCAAGCCGTGTGCCGGAGCAGGGCGTGGGCTTCTTGCAGGAGGCGGTCGGCAATGAGCTGGGTGGTGGTCTTGCCGGTTACTTCCTTCAGAGCGCGGTTGAGGTGGTTAACGTGCACCGCCAGCTGCCCGGCAAAGGCGTGGGCATTGCGCAGGCGCACCTGCTGGCCCGGCGTTTCGATAGGGAACTGCCGCTCCAGCAGCTCTGTGAACAGCGAAGCAATGCGCATAGCCGCGTTGCTCTCCTTATAGAGAGTAGTAGCGGGCTGCAACTTAAGGGCACTGTGCACCAGCTCAAACACGTAGTTGCGCAACAGGTCGTATTTAAAGGCGTAGTCAGAATCCAACTCTGCTGCCATCTTCTTGAATAGCTGCGTGACGCCAGGTAGCTGCTCATCGGTGAGTGAGTACAACGGCTGCCCGCCGGGCTTGAACATGGGCAGCTCCAACGCTCCCGCTACCAGATAGCGCTGCAAAAAGGCCTCCGTGAAAATGCAGAAGAACCCGGATTGCTGGTCGTCCAGGGGCTCCCAGTCGTAGGGTACCAGCGGGTTGGCAAACAGCAGCGCGTTGCCTCTGATTTCGATGGTCTTGTCGGCGAAGTGGTAGTTGCTGCGGCCCGTGACGAGCGTAATCTTATAGAAATCCTTGCGGCTATAGGGCAAGTGGCAGGCGTTGGGCCCCACAAAATCATCGAGCCGAAACACGTTGAAGTGACCAATATCTTGCTTCAGGTTATCGGGCAGCCAGTGTATTTTCTGCTGGTAGAAATCTTCGAGGCTTAGAGGCTTTTGCATAGACAAACCTACGTAAATCAAACAGAGAGGTCTAAAGTACGCGGACTCTGTGTGCATAGCTCAGCCATAACGCAGCGCCAGGTAGCGCGTAGGGTAGGGAAGTATGTACCCCCACCTTATGAAAGCAAATCGAGTCTGCTACCCCGGCTACGCCTTGTTGCTGAGTGTATGCATATCTGCCTGCGGCGACCAGAACACCCGCTCGCCGGTGCAGGCGCCCGGCGCCAAAAAATCAACCAAAACCGAGGTGCTGGAAGCCGGCGCCGACGTATTGCAGGGCAAAGAGCCACTGCGCAATATGAACATCTACCTCGATGGGTTTCACTTCTACAGTGGGGCTATGCAGGCGCAAATGGAGGCGCATCACTTCTGCACCAAGCTGAACGAAGACGTGATTCAGGCTGTGATTTTTGATGGGAATGCTGCCGATGCCAAGATTATGGGCGTGGAATACATTATATCGCGGCGCTTGTTTGAAAAGCTGCCCACCGAGGAAAAAAAGCTTTGGCACAGCCACCGCTACGAGGTGAAATCGGGGACGCTGGTGGCGCCGGGCCTACCCAATGTGGCCGAGCACGAGCTGATGGAGCAGGTGGTGAGCACCTACGGCAAAACCATCCACACCTGGCACACCGACCGCGACAAGGAGCTGCCATTGGGTGGGCCACTACTGATGATGGGCTTCACGCAGGACGGGCAGATTGACACGGCCATGGTAGGCCAGCGCGACCGGCGCATGCAAATTTCGACGGCCGAAAAGCGCCGCCAGCGGGCCGACATTGCCGCGCCCGACGTGCTATCCGGTGCCGATGCCTGGCAGCAAGGCCAAGTACGACAGTTTGAGGTGACGCAACGGGCCAACGCGGCGCACCAACATTAAGTGGCTGCTGCAGGTTGGGTGAATCTAGCTGCACCGCTAAGAAGCGGTTTCAGGTCTCAAGCACGGTGTAGAGACGCATACTTGCGTCTCGTCGTAGGGCGATTTGGGCGGCGAACGTTCAACGATAAGACGCAAGTATGCGTCTCTACACCGTGCAGTAGTTAACCCAAAAAGCTTCTTCCTATCTGACTGCTATGCCTACCCCTATCCCAAAGAAAATTCTGGCCCGCCAGCACGAAATAACCGCCGACTTCACCCGTCTCGTGCACGCCCACGTCGAGGATTTGGCGGCAGGCAGGGCTACGGAAGCGCTTGAAATCCGGGATTTTGCCGGGCAGCTGTGCATTCACCCCACCCACCTCAGCAACACGCTCAAGCACACCACTGGCGAGGCACCCTGCGCTATTTATGAGCGCAAGCTGGTAGCAGTGTCCAAGGAATTGCTGGCCGATGCGGGCCGGTCGGTGGCCGATGTGGCGGCCCAGCTCACCTACGACCCATCCAACTTCACCAAGTTTTTCAAGCGCTTTGTGGGCTGCACACCCCGGCAGTACCGCGAGGAGTTGTGGGCAAAGGAGCGGGTAGGAGATTCGGAAACGGTTACCAGTTAATCTGAACTACTCACCAGAGCAGAGCGCCGGCCTACCCCGACTTTTGCAGTGTCATTCACCTAACGCACTATTTTCTATGAGCACCCCCAACATAGCCCTCGTAACGGGCGGCAGCCGCGGTCTGGGCAAAGACATGGCCCTAAACCTGGCCCAGAAAGGCCTGGACGTACTGTTGACCTACCACAGCAAACGCGAAGAAGCCGAAGCCGTGGTAGCCGAAATTAAAAGTCAGGGCCGCAAAGCTGCTGCTCTGCAACTCGACGCTTCTGCGGTGGGCAGCTTCGATGGTTTTTTCGAGCAGGTGAAAAGCGCGCTGAGCAGCACCTTTGGTGCCGAGCGGTTCGATTTCCTGATCAACAACGCCGGCACGGGCCTCTATCAGCCCTACCCAGAGGTGACGGAGCAGCAGTTTGATGACATGCTGAACATCCACTTTAAAGGCCCGTTCTTTCTCACGCAGAAGGCTTTGCCACTGATGAACGATGGGGGCGGTATCATTAATATCTCCTCGGGCCTAACGCGCATCATCTACCCCAACTCCGCTACCTACGCCAGCATGAAGGCAGCCACCGAAACCCTCACCAAATACCAGGCAAAGGAGCTGGCCAGTCGCCGCATCCGCGCCAACGTGGTGGCCCCCGGTGCTATCGAAACTGACTTTGGCGGCGGCCGCACCCGCGATAACAAAGAAGTTAACGCCCACATTGCCAGCCTTACGGCCATGGGCCGCGTGGGTCTACCCACCGATATTGGGCCGGTAGTGGCTTTCTTGTGCACCCCCGAAGCCGCCTGGATTGACGCCCAGCGCATTGAGGTAAGCGGCGGCCAGGCCATCTAGAACCACGGATTTTTGCGGATTCTGCGGATTAGTCGGATTTTGTGGACGATTGTCGTTTGCACTATGCTTCGTCCGAACACGAAAAAGGCTTGCCAGTTGGCAAGCCTTTTTGCTTTACAGCGGGATTATACACGATGCAGACGACAATCGTCCACAAAATTCGACTAATCCGAAAAATCCGCAGAAATCCGTGATTAGGGGCGAATCAGAGGGCGGGCGGGGTTCCAGATCCCCCACGGAATCATGATGAGGACTAGCACCAGCGAGATGGTGAACCAGATAAACGCGGTTTTGTGCTTGAGCACGGCGTCGTTGATTTTTTTGGATTTGCTGCGGCCAATCTGCGCGAAAGCCCAGGCCAGAATCATGGCTGTGATGTGCTCTACCCCCCAGAAGCGGGCTTGTGGGTCTTTCATGGCCGCGCCTCCCATCGCCTTCATCATCGACAGGCCCACGGGGCTCAGCACAAAGTACAGCAACAGGCCCAGCAACAATTGCAGGTGCATAGAGCCCACAAAGGCGGCGTCCATGCCGTTGTCGGCGCTGGTGAAGGGCTTGCGGCCCTGCCAGCCGCCAAAGGCGCGGAAGATGGCAATGAGTCCGAAAATAAGGACGAGCCAGCGCGTCCAGTTGTGCAGCAGTAGTACGACGGAGTAGAGTGTCATCAGGTAGTGGGAGTGGTTGAGCGGCAAAGGTCGGGCGCGAGGCGCAAAATGCCGCGCCCTACCCTCAGAAATTTACTAACGCGGCACGGGCGCCTCAAACACAGGAGAAGGTTCATCGAGCTTATGCCCTTCAAACTTGAATACGTTTTCGCGTACAAACTGCTCGCCCTCCTGCCGCAGAATGGCCAGGTTGTTTATGCTGATTTTCAGATTGAACGTTTGTTCGTTGAGGTATTGTAGCACGGGGCCCAGCAGCTCGGGAGTGGTATCGTGCAGCGCCAGCGAAATGTGTGGTAGCCAGCAGTCGGGGGCGCTGTATTTATCGGTTTGCAGGCACAGGGGCGCGGTGGCCCGCAGAATGCGCTTGTGCAGGGCATTCAACTCATCGGAACGCAGCACCGGAATATAAATCACCGGGTTGGGGCCCGGAAACACGCCCAGGCCCGTGGTGAAGGCTGGAAATGAATGCGTGGTACGGGCTACGTCCTGCAACACTTCCTTCAGGGCCGACAGCTGGCGCACACCGGCCAGCTGGTAGGTGATATGCGGGTCGGGGGTTGCCTGCACATCATCAAGGCCAAACTTTTCCTCCAGGCTTTTGATAATCTTGTTGATATGCGCCGCGTATTTGGGGCTGAGCAGCGAAGTAATGGCAAGCATGCACGAATGATATAGAAGGCGAAAAAGGTAGGCTACGACCAGCAAGATAGGGCCAGAAGCAAAACCGGACAATTGTCTGAGAGTACGTATGCGCCGTAGAAGCAGCTAAAAAAACGAAAGGCCCGACAACCGTCACGGCTTAGTTATACGTTACAAAGGCATTCTTTATTTTTCATTATTTCGTGTTGTCAGCTTCTTCCGCACCGGTTGTTACTCCTCCTGCATCGCCTACCCGGCGGTGGTGGCATTGGGTGATGCTGGGGCTGGTAGCGTTGAGCGGTGTCATGCTGCTGGCTTTGCTGGCCCTCGACCCCTGGCTGCGGCAATACCTGGAAAAGCAGGTGGCTGAAAGCTCGCACGGCCGCTACCAGTTGCACGTTGGGCAGCTGCAGACCAGCCTGTGGCACCAGAGCGTGCACGTGCGCGGTGTACGGCTGCGCACAGTAGGCCCAGCCACCGACACCGCTGCGCTACCTCCCGTGCAGCTCGAGCTGGGCCACGCCCGCCTCACGGGGGTAGGGCTGTGGCAGCTAGTGCAACGCGGCCCCGTGCCTATTGATAGCCTGGTGCTTGACTCGTTGCATATTCGTTTGCTGGGGAAATTACCCACGGCGAAGCAGCCACAGCCACTCTACCAGCGCCTACCCCTGCACCTGCAAGGAATACGCCTGAAGTACCTAGCGCTTCGCCACGTGCAGGCCGCCTACCAGCCTGCGCCACAAGCGCGTGTAGCCTGGAAGCAAGCAAGCTTTTCGGCGCAGGATATACTACTCAGCGCCGCCGGTGCCGCCGACTCGCAACGGATAGGCTACGCTGCCGCCATGACTGCACAGATACAACACGTGGCTGCCGCGGCCGCGCAGCACCGCCTGGCACTGCGTAGCGTGCGGTTTGTATCCCGGCCGGGTACGTTAGTGGTCGATTCGGTGGCAGTGCGGCCGCAGCAGCCGTTGAGTGAGGTGCGCAGCCGCAATGCTCGCATTTCGCTGCACCTGCCGCGGCTGCTGCTCACGGGCTTGCGCACGGCAGCACTGGCACGCCACCAGTTTTGGGCCGATACGCTGTTAGTGCTGGCCTGCGACCTGGACATGACGGCTCCGCGGGTGCCGCCGCCGCCCATCCACCGGCTGCTGGCGCCGTGGCTCAGCCGGGTGCAGCTGGAGCATCTGTTGCTGGCCAATGCCTCGGCGCGCATTCGGGGGCTGGAGCAGCAGCCCCGGTCGCAACGTATTGCGGTGCAGGGCAGCCAATTGCGAATCGATTCGGTGGGGGCACAGGACCAGCGGCGGGTACTGTATGCCCAGCAGTGGGACGTGCGCACCGGTGTAGTTATGGCCCGCCTCGACCCACCGTTTTACCAGCTGGCTTGCCAAAGTGCACATCTAGCCACACGCGGCGGGCTATTGGAAATCAATAATATCCGGCTTCGGCCTTTAGTGTCGGTGGCGGAGCTTTCGCGCAGGAAGCACCACCAGGCGCCCCACGTCACGCTGCTCATCCGGCAGCTGCGCGCTACGGCTATTCAGTACGCAGCCCTCGTGCACCAGCACCGTCTGGCCATGCAGACGCTGGCCCTGCGGCAGCCCCGCTTGCAAACCCGCAGCGACGGTCGGTTTGCTTTAAATCCTGAGTACTCCGTAGCCACGCCCGAGGCGCTGCGCCACTTAGGCTTCATACTGGATGTGCGGCGCATCAGCGTGCAAAATGGCACGCTGTACACCATCTATCGGGCACCGCAAAACCCCAAACCCGGTGAGCTAACCATCAACCGCGTGTCGGGCACCATCGAAAACTTCTCCAACGACCCGCACCAGATGTCGGCGGCGCACCCGGCCGTAGTGCACGCCACGGCGTGGCTGCAAAACCGCTGCCGGCTGCAAGCCACGCTCAGGGCCAATCTGCTCGACCCCCAGGGGCGCCATACCATTGCGGGTACGTTCAGCGAAGGGCAGCTGTCGATGCTGAATCCGATGACGGTGCCTACCAAGCAGCTGCTTTTTCGCAGTGGGCTGGTGCATCATATCCGCTTCCGCATGCAGGCCAATCGTCAGCGGGTAACGGGACCTATGTGGGCCAGCTACTCCGCCCTCAAGCTGACCCTGCTCAGCCAAAAAGGCGGTGCCGACCACAAAACGCTCGGCTCCCGCCTAAAAACAACCCTTGTCAACGGCCTGTTTTTGCGCGACGACAACCCACGCAAAGGCAAGCTCCAGGTGGGCCGCATGACCTCCGCCCGCGACTTGCGCGTGTCGGTATTTACCCTATGGCGCCAGGGTATTGTCAGCGGTATGCTGAACAGCGCCGGCGTACCTGCCCCCCTCAGCAAAAAGCTCAGCGAGCAACAGGATAAACCGGTATTCAAGTAAGCAAGGATCAATGACTTAGGGTTGCCGATTAACTCCGGCAACAGAATGGATTTTCCTACTGCTGGGTAATAGTCTTTTAGTAGAACAATGCTTACTATTATAGCAGCAAGCGTGTATTGCTACGTTCGGTCTCTTTTTTAACTCCACAACCATTTCCTATCATGTCTGCATCTGCTCGCAACATCATTGCCTGGGTTCTACAAGGTTTGTTAGCCTTAGCTTTTATTGCTTCTGGAGCAAGAAAACTTATGGATTTACCTGGTACAGTTGGCATGTTTGGTGGTCTGGGCTTACCGGGTGCGTTGGCGTATGTTGTTGCCGCCGCCGAAGTACTGGGGGGCATAGGGTTGCTGGTGCCACGCTTTGTCCGACCCGCCGCGTTGGGGTTGAGTGTTATCATGATTGGCGCCGTTATTATGCACGCTACCAAAATTCCTGGCGGTCTGGCGGGCGGCGTGCCGGCCATTGTACTGCTGCTGTTACTACTAGTGGTACTGTGGCTGCGGCGGCCAATAACTGCCACGGTATAAATAGGCTGTTACTCGAAGCGGTCTGCCAGCAAATTTCTTTTATTAGCAGACCGCCACAAGTAAAACCGGAGTTATGTTGTTAAACCAAGGGTAGGATAGATATCAGAAATCCACTTCCTGGATCGTGAATTCGGATACGGGTGGCTGTTGGTTCGCTTGCAGCGCGTTCAGGTGGGAGTAGAGCACGTAGGTGTCGGAGCCGCGGCGGGCCAAGGTGGTAGGGTACACGGCAGGGGTAGTGAAGGTGCCGGTAGAGGTAGTGGAAACCCAGTTGTCGGACGAGGTGAGGCGGTACACGGTGCTCTGGTTGTTGGCGACGGCCTGCAAGGTGGTGTTATTGTAGAGCAGTAGGCCATCGGCCCCTTTTAGATTCACACTGGTCGTTACTTTGGTGAAAGACGTCGGGTTGTTCAGCGGCACCTTAAACAGCGCGCCTTCATCCGATTTGGCCACTAACAGGTAGCCATCCGGGTGATACACAATACCGTTGAGGCCGAACGAGCCGGGAGGGGCACTCAGCTGGGCGTTTTCGAGAAACACGGTAGGCGTACCCTGCGCATCGATTTTATAGATAATGGGCGCGAAGCTGTCCGTCACGTAGGCATTGCCCTGGCCGTCTATGGCAATATCGTTGGCGAAGTGGCCGGGGGCGTTGGGACGCAGAGCGCCCAGGTTCACGTAGGCAATACGCTGGCCGTTGTCGCGGTTGAAAATGGCCACAGCGGCCAATTTGCGTCGGGTAGCGTCGGTGGAGCGGGCCGTGTTGTAGCCGGGGTCTGATACGGCCACCAGCACGCGGTTGCGGGCGTCGTCTACGTGCATACCGATGGTAGAAACCAGCTGGGCATCCTCCGCAAAAGCGCTGTACGTGCCGTCGTCCTTCACCTGGCCCACAGTGCCGCGCGTTTGGGAGCTGACCAGAAAGCGGTTGTTGGCGGCATCGTATTGCACACCTTCGGGGTAGAGCGCCGACTGCGTGAAGGTGATGGTATCAGGCGCGTCAGGGTCGGAGTCGGAATCGTCGTTGCAGCTGGTAGCTAGCAGGCCCAGCAGCGCCAGCGAGAACAGGGGTAGGGTAGGGCGCCGGAAAGTGGTGAGAGCAGACATAGTTGGTGAGGATGAAGTGGTTGTATCCAGGCACTACGGATGAGCTACTGGGTAGGGTTATGAGCCGCGCACCTTTCGGCTGCCCAAGCCGTTTGAAGATGTGCCTACCCGTTCACTTGCTACCTTGCCCATGCCTCCTGCCAGCAACCTGCCCGCCAAACTCACCAAAGGCAACCTGCCTACCAAAATCTGTCTGACCTGCGGGCGACCCTTCGAGTACCGCAAGAAATGGCGCAACAGCTGGGATGAAGTGAAGTACTGCGGCGAGAAATGCCAGCGCAACCGCCTCAAAGCGGCCCCAGCAGTAGGGTAGAAAAGCCCGATGCGGCCCGTATCTTACGCAGAAAATACCAGCCGATGAATCGACGACTATTCCTGCGCAACGGCGGCCTGACCGGGTTGGCCCTTTCCACTTTTTCCCTACCCGCCTGCGACTCCAAGCCGCCGGCCACAAAAGATGCCGCAGCGTCTACCGCCACACCCGATGCCTTTGCACTGCACGAAGCTACCCTAAGTGACCTGCAACAGCAGCTGCAAAGCGGCCAGCGCACTGCCCGTAGCCTCGTAGAACTGTACCAGCAGCGCATCAAAGCCATCGACCAAAGCGGCCCTACCCTGCGCAGCGTGATTGAACTGAACCCCGACGCCTTGCGCCTAGCCGACCAGCTGGACCAAGAGCGCAAGGCTGGTAAGATACGCGGCCCGCTGCACGGCGTGCCGGTGCTCATCAAAGACAATATCGACACGGGCGACCAGATGCAGACCACCGCCGGCTCGCTGGCGCTGAGTGGGCACAAAGCTGCGCAAGACGCTTTTATTGTGAAGAAGCTGCGTGAGGCCGGAGCAGTGCTGCTTGGCAAAACCAACCTGAGCGAGTGGGCCAACTTTCGCTCTTCGCGCAGCACCAGCGGCTGGAGCAGCCGCGGCGGCCAGACCAAAAATCCGCACGTGCTGGATCGCACGCCCAGCGGCTCATCGTCGGGGTCGGGCGCAGCGGTATCGGCCAACTTGTGTGCCCTGGCCATTGGCACCGAAACGGATGGGTCCATCGTGTCGCCGTCGTCGTGCAGCGGGGTAGTGGGCATCAAGCCCACGGTAGGGATGTGGAGCCGCGCAGGCATCATTCCCATCTCGGCCACCCAGGATACGGCCGGCCCCATGGCCCGCACCGTGCGCGATGCCGCTATGCTGCTGGGCGCCCTGGCTGGCCCCGATGCCCAAGACGCCGCTACCCAGGCCAGCGCCGGCAAACTACACGCCGATTACACCAAGTTTCTGGACGCTAACGGCTTGCAAGGCAAGCGCCTGGGGGTAGAAAAAGCGCATCTCACCGGCAACAACGACGCCGTGCCGCTTTTTCGGCAGGCGGTGGGGCTATTGAAGGCGCAGGGTGCCACGGTAGTGGAAATCGACTTGCTAAAGGAAGTGGAACCGCTTGGTGGCGCTGAGTTCGACGTGCTGCTCTACGAGTTCAAAGACGGCGTGAACAAGTACTTGGCCACAGCCAACGCCCCGGTGAAAACGCTGGCGGACGTTATGGCCTACAACACCCAGCACGCCGATAAGGCCATGCCGTTTTTCCAGCAGGAAATCCTGGAGCAAGCCGAGAAAACCGACGGCCTCGGCAGCGCCAAGTACCAGGCCGCCCTGCGCAAGTCGCACGAGGGTGCCCGCCGTGCCCTCGATACTGCCCTACAAACCCATAAGCTCGACGCCATTGTAGGCATCACCAACGCCCCCGCGCCCTGCATCGACCTCGTAAATGGTGACTACTGGCCCGGTCCTGGCTTCTCGTCGCCGGCCGCCATGGCCGGCTACCCCCACATTACGGTGCCCATGGGCCAGGCGCATGGGTTGCCGGTGGGCCTGTCGTTTGTGGCCGGGGCGTGGCAGGAGGCGGCGCTGTTGCCGCTAGCCTATGCCTACGAGCAAGCCAGCAGGCAGCGTAAGGCGCCGCAGTTTCGGGGGGCGCTGGCAGGGTAGGAAGACAAGCTGGTGACGAGTTGGGCCGGTGTTTGCACGTATTCTGGCAAGCCTATGTTATAGTTAAGTGAATATGTGGCTCTTACACTTACTTTTTGAGCTTAACCCGGTTCCTGTTAGAACCTATGCTTCACTCCAACCGACTTTTCATCATGACATCTATAGCAACTTTCCCAACCCACGCGGCCCCGGCTACTCACCAAACGCACGAGCTGAAAATCTGGCCTTCCTGCTTCTCGGCTGTAGAAGCCCACACCAAACCCTTCGACGTCCGCCAGAACGACCGAAACTTTGAGGTAGGCGATGCGGTGCTGCTGCGCGAGTTTGAGCCCGAAAGCGAGCAGTACACTGGCCGCGTCCTCACCCGCTGGATCAGCTATGTGCTGCACGGCGGTGCCTTTGGGGTAGAAGCCGGCTGGTGCGTGCTGGGCTTTGCCGAGCATCCGCCCCTGCCACCCGGCATCACCAATACCAGCTTGTGGTAATATTTCATTGCACTTACAAAAATGGCCCTGGCGAATTGTTAGGGCCATTTTTTGTAAGCGCGCTGTTCAAATATGCCAAAGCGTCACGCAAGCTGCTTCTCCAGCACTAACAGTATCAATGGCTTGCGCGGCACCCCAAAGCGGGTATCTGTAGGGAAATGCTCAGTGGCTCCTGTGCGCCGGTAGCCGTGACGCTCGTACCAAGCCAGCAGCTCGGTTCGGTCGCTGATGACGGTAATTTTCACTTGGTGGCAGCCGTGTTGGCGGGCGTGTTGCTCGGCGGCTTGCAACAGTTGCCTCCCTACCCCCTGCGCCTGCAATGTGGGCTGTACCGAGAGCATGCCCAGGTACAGGCGTGGCATCTGTATTTGTAGGTAGGCGCACGCTATCAACACACCAGTTGCGTCGCGGGCCGTGAGAATAGTAGCGCCGGGTGTTGCCAGCAGTTGGCGCAGCTCGGCCGCGTCGATGCGGGTGCCGTCGAGCAGGTCGGCCTCCGTGGTCCAGCCCTGGCGCGAGGCGTCGCCGCGATAGGCTTGATTCACGAGGTGTTCTAACTCGGGAATATCGGTAGGGGTAGCGGGAACGAAAGAAAGGGTAGGGGCCATGGCAGCGAAAATACGGTGCTGGACGCTAAGGATAGTCTAGCAGTCAGTGGCTATGGGGTGTTTGAAGAAGTGTAATTGAAAGGTTGGTTAAGTCATGTTAAGCGGAGCGAGGTTGAAGCATCTCTACCGCTTCAATTCCACTCCGTTGCGCCCGGTATGACAGAGGTACTGTCAGCAGCTTATACACTAGCACGCAGAGTTCCTTACCTTTGCAGCTTACAGCAAAGTAGGAAATGATTTCCATCAACGACTTAGACTTTCACTTCGGCTCGCGCACGCTCTACGACGGGGCCAACCTCCACATTAAGCCCAAAGACAAAATCGGCCTGATTGGGCTGAACGGGCAGGGTAAATCGACGCTGCTGCGCATCCTGGTAGGCGAGTATAAGCCCGACGGCGGCAGCATTAGCATGGGTAAGGATGTGACGCTGGGCTTCCTGAACCAGGATTTGCTAAGCTACGACTCGCACGAGCCTATCCTCATCGTGGCCATGCAGGCCTTTGGCGAGGCGCTGGACCTGCAGAAGCAAATCGACGAGACGCTACTGGAGTTCGAAACCAACTACACCGACGACCTGGTAGACAAGCTGGCCGATTTGCAGGAGCGCTTCGAGGCGCTGGGCGGCTACACCATGCAGGCCCGCACCGAAGAGATTTTGGAAGGCCTGGGCTTCACGACCGAGGAGCTGCAAAAGCCCTTGAAGCTGTTTTCGGGGGGCTGGCGCATGCGTGTGATGCTGGCGAAAATCCTGCTGCAACAACCCTCCCTGCTGCTGCTCGACGAACCCACCAACCACTTGGACCTACCCTCTATTAAGTGGATTGAGAACTACCTGGCTGGCTACGAAGGCGCCGTGATTATCGTGAGTCACGACCGCGAGTTTTTGGACCGCACCACCAACACCACTGTGGAGGTGACGGGCGGGAAGCTGGTGCCCTACGCTGGCAACTACTCCTACTACATGGTAGAAAAGGAGGAGCGCAACGAGATTCAGAAGGGGGCGTTTGAAAACCAGCAGGCCGCCATCCGGCAGGCCGAGCGCTTTATCGAGCGCTTCAAAGCCAAAGCCAGCAAGGCTAAGCAGGCCCAAAGCCGCCAAAAAGCCTTGGACAAGATGGACCGCATCGAGGACGTAGCGCCCGAGGCGGCCAAGGTGAACTTCTCGTTCCGGTTTTCGGTGCAGCCTGGCCGCCACATCCTGCGCATGGAGCACGTGACCAAAAAGTACGACCAGAAAACCATCTTCCGCGACACCAACGTGCACATCGAGCGCGGCGACAAAATTGCGCTGATTGGCGCCAACGGTAAGGGCAAGTCTACCCTGATGCGCCTGGTGGCCGGCACCGAGGCCCCCACGGCTGGCAACCACCAGCTGGGCCACAACGTGATTATGGCCTTCTACGCCCAGCACCAACTGGAAAGCCTGCGCATTGAAAACGAGATTTTGCAGGAGATGATTGAGGCCGGCTCCAAGCGCAACGAAATGGAATTGCGCACCGTGCTGGGCTCCTTCCTGTTCACCGGCGACCAGGTGTTCAAGAAAATCAAGGTGCTGAGTGGTGGCGAGAAAAGTCGCGTGGCCCTAGCCAAAACCCTGATTTCGGAAGCCAACTTCCTGCTGCTCGACGAACCGACCAACCACCTGGACATGCAGTCGGTGAACATCCTAATTCAGGCCCTGGACCAGTTTGAGGGTACGTTCATCGTCATCAGCCACGACCGTTTCTTTGTGGAGAACGTGGCGACCAAAATCTGGTACATCGAGGATTACCAGCTGAAAGAGTACCCCGGCACCTACGCCGAGTACGAGCAGTGGCAGGAAGACCGCGAGAAGGAAGCCAAGAAAAACGGCCTACCCTCGCCCTCGGCCCCCAAGCCCCTACCCAAAGAGGAGAAGAAGGCCGACGCTTCCCCCGCCAAAACCCCCTCCCCCGACCAGAAAAAAGCTCTAAAAGAGTTGGCTGAGGTAGAGAAGAAGATTGATGAGCGGGAAAAGGAACTGGCCCAATACGAAGCCCAACTCGCCGACCCGCAGATTTACCAAAACGCGGCCCAACTGAAAGACGCTACTCTCAAATTTGAGCAGGTGAAAAAAGAGCTGGCCCAGCTGAATGACCGTTGGGAAATGCTAGCGGAAATGTAGTGTAGTTACTGGCATGCAAAAAGCCCCGCCGGAAGCTCTGTGCTTCGGGCGGGGCTTTTTGGTTTTATAAATGTTGATTTGACACGGGTACGCACACTCCCGAAGCGCCTACGTAGCCGCTGTTCCCGGTCGGATACTATTCTGCACTGCACTTGCCGAGGTGCTACTTCAAGTGGCACAAGTTCTCTCAGTATCTTGAGGCGGTACATAGAAGCAAACACCCTATGCCGTTTCCTACCACAACGTATCTGATGAGTACGAAATCCTACCTAGCCGTCCTGTTTGTTTTAGCTATTGGCAGTATCACCCAAAGTCAAGCGCAAGACTTCAAAAACCAAAAGGAGCTATTCTGGCGCCCGAATGCAGACAATAGCATCACTTGGGACCTGACCCGTGAAACCAGGCTTCCTCATAACGACAATATCGAACTGTCGGGCACGCAGGTTTCCGGCATCATTCGCTACGAGGTAGATAAGGCGAAGCAGGTGCACATTACCCGCGACATTCTCTTTCCGCAGCTGCGCAAATACACCAAATCGAACGAGTCGCTGTACCGCGCCTACCTACGCGATACCTACTCCGATGACCTGTTGCCCGTCCTCACACTGGCAGACAAAAAGTACGAAACCGGCGTATTAGACTCCATTAGGATCAACGGCAAAATCAGCTTTTATTTCAAGGAGCGAGACGGCCTTACCGTGGTTCGTTCGTTTTTTCCTTCGATGCAAGACCGCTGCCTGGTGGAGAAGTGGACCTTGCTCAACACTGGCAAGACGCCCCGTACGGTAGGGATTGGAGCCACCGAACTCAAGCAGGAAGAGGCAGGCTGGCACGGCACGTACCACCGCCGGGTCTTTACCGATGCCCAGCGCAACGTCACCCTACAACCCGGCAAACAGTATGACTTTGGTGTTTACTTTCTCGCAACGCTAAACGAGGAAGCGGAACCCGCCGTTTCCGTAGCCGCAATCGAACGAAGCCGCGACACGTTCCTGGATAGTATCGCTACCAATCTGCGCCTGCACTCGCCAGACCAGATTATCAATACTTTATTCTATTTCTCTAAAATTCGGGCCGCGGAAAGTATTTTCCGCTCCCGCTACGGCCTGGTCCATTCGCCGGGCGGCGGCAACTATTACGTTGGGATCTGGGCCAATGACCAGGCCGAGTACAGCGGTCCGTTCTTTCCGTATCTGGGGTATCAAACCGGCGTAGAGGCCGCCATGAACGCTTACCGGATCTTCCAGCGCAACCTGCCCAAAGACGGGGGCAAAATCTGGGCTTCGTTTGAAATGGACGTCACCTTTCCCTTTGGGGAGCGTGACCGTGGCGACGCGGCCATGATTGCCTTCGGCGCTACGCACTTTCTGCTAGCTTCCGGGGATAGGAAAAAAGCCGAGGAGCTATGGCCCCTAATCACGTGGTGCTTGGACTACTGTCATAAACGAACCACGCCGGAGGGCATTGTAGCGTCGGAAAGTGATGAGCTGGAAGGGCGTTTTCCTTCTGGCTCGGCTAATCTTGCTACCTCGTCTTTGTACTACGGGGCGTTGATTCAGGCGGCCCGGCTAGTGAAGGCCATGCAGAAGCCGGCAGCCCTTAGTACTACCTATCAACAACGGGCGCAGCGGGTAGCAACGGCTATTGAAAAGTATTTTGGGGCAGAGATGGACGGCCTGCACACGTACAAGTACTACAAAGAGAATACAACGCTACGAAGCTGGATTTGCCTACCCTTGGTGGTGGGCCTGAACCAACGCAAAGCCGGTACGTTGGATGCCTTGTTCGATAAATTGTGGTCGGCCAACGGCGTGCTGACCGAGCGCACACCAGATAACAATTCCCCGCAAGTGTTTTGGGACCGGGGAAGCCTGTATGCATTTCGAGGGGCCTTTAAAGCGGGCGCAGCGGATCGGGCCTTGGAGCGCCTGACTTCCTATTCCACCACGCGACTAACTGGTTTTCGAGTACCCTATGCCGTGGAAGCCTGGCCGGAGAATGGCATGGCGCACCTGTCGGCCGAAAGCGCTCTGTACTGCCGGATCTTCACCGAAGGCATACTCGGCCTCGAACCGACGGGGTTCAGTTCTTTCACCCTACGCCCAAACTTGCCAGCTGCGTGGGACCATCTGACTATCAGTCAGGTAAAAGCGTTTAACACGACTTTTGATGTTGACCTTCGCAGAGCAAAAGGTAAGCTTCAGGTAAAGGTTATTCAGCAGGGTAAGGTTATCCTACAGCGGGCGTTAAAGAATGATATGCTGGTGGAGGTTCGGCTAAAGTAGCCCTGTGCTTTGTGAAAGCAGTGAATAGTGCTAGTGTGCTTTATCCTTAGTATTCAGCGCCGAGAGGCATGTTCTACGACCCCAACGTGCTTACGGACTTGGAAAGTGGGGTGGCTACATACGAAAAATAGCTCGCTAACCCCTATCATTGACAGCAATGCCGCTCAACTCAAAGAGGCAATCATGAAGTTTGAGCAAGTGAAGAAGGGCCTAGACAAAACGAGCAGGTGCTGGGAGCAAGTAGTAAAGCGCGTGGAAGAGTTGGAAAGGTTGTAGAACCATTGTTGCGTTGCTCTTTAACGCAGCTGCAATAGCTGAAAAAGCCGCTGGGCAATGGGGGAGAAACGTTTTTTATTCCCTCGCCCAGCGGCTCTTTCGCCTTCAGATGCTCCTATTAAACAGGATAATTGTATAACTATAGTATGACATAATAGAATTCAATTGAAAAAATATTTTATAAAATATATGAATAGTATAATAATGTATCCTACATTTGAAGCAGTTACTGCTGCCGTTGACGTCCGGGAGCAGCAACATCTTCTCAACCATTTCATTATTCACTAACCGTTCTTCACATGAAGATTGTTACCAACGCATTGCGCTTTGCCATCACAGCCTTTCTGCTGACCCGCGCTGCCGCTCCTGCTCAAGCCAGCGATATCTTACTACCCGTACCAGTACAGGATTGCCCGCCGCCCACGCATGCTCCCATCGACGGTGGTGCTTCGGTACTGCTCGCTGGCGGCGCGGCCTACATGGTGCGTCGCATCCGGAAAAACAAATAATGTGCAGGAGTAGCTTTCCGTTGTGCCTCTACCATACAGAAGAGGCACAACGGAAAGCTGCTTTTATTTTTTTGCTTACTCTATAATAGTTGCTTTATGCCCCGGCTACATCCGTTGTTGCGTGTAGGTATCATTGCCGTTAGCCTGTATCTGCTCTGGTTTTTTGGGTATGAGCAGTGGCTGGCACCAGATGGACGCTTAGACGCCGTGCTCATGCACAACCTAGCGGCCGCCGGCGCGGCTGTGCTGCGTATGGCAAACTACCAGGCTATGGTGCCCGATGCGCAATCCAACGTGCTGTTTCTCAATGGGGTGCCCGCCGTAGTAGTAAGTGCCCCCTGCGATGGATTGGTGTTGTATGCATTATTTACTGGCTTCGTGCTTGCCTTCCCAGGCCCAATACGCCATAAGCTGTGGTTTATTCCGCTCGGCAACTTACTGATCTACGGAATCAACGTGCTGCGTATTGCCGCCTTAGGTATCAACCAGTACTACGCACACGAGTCGGTGGATTTCAACCACCACTACACGTTTACGTTCGTTGTGTACGCCTTCATTTTCTTGCTCTGGATGTGGTGGGCCACGCGTCTGGCTACCCGCAAGTCTGCGCCTACCCAACCAGACACTACCTACGCGTATGCCTGAGGCTGCTCCCTACCCAATGCCAACACCGATGAGCATCTCTGCACCGCGCACGCTGCTGCGTTGGGGTGGAGTGGTACTGCTAGTGCTCTTCCTGTTTTGCCTGACGTGGTACACGGAGGAGTTCTACGCCTCTTTGACACCCGCATGGGAGCGTCTATTGGCTGCCATCGGTATCGGCTCTGCCATGCAGCACGATGAGGCCGCGCTGCACCTCATGAACCGGACGCGCAGTGTACCCGTTGCCGGCCTGTACGCTGTGCTGTACTTGGCTGCCTGCTTGGCATTAGTGCGATTGCTCTTGGTGAGTGCACAGCAATGGCGCTTGGCGATGTTGTTTTATGCAGTGGCAGGTGGAAGTGGGATATTGCTTTTGCTAGTAGGAAAACTGCTGGCCCTACCTGCCGCCTATGCCCTCAGCAGCCAGATCATTCATTTCATTCTGTCGCCGGTAGCTGTAATAATGCTGGTGCCAGTGCTACGGTGGTACGCACCCATCGCGCCGGCTGAAAGCACGCAGTAGGGTTCATCGGGTGTAAGGGTAAATGGGGTAGCAGGGTTGGAGTAAAAAGTTCCGACTATTTTAGCCGATGGCTGATGCAGTAGCAAGGCATATTGCTCCCGCATCAGCCATTGTTATTTTGCTTCTCGTCTTATGCGCCTTTCCCCCATCCTGCTTTTCCTGCTTCTGGCTGCCGCTTGCGTGCCGCTGGGCACGCCCATTACCAGCACCGATACCACCCGCCAGGCTGCGCCTACCCCTGGCCAGCAAACCACGCCGGCGTACTACGCCGACAAAACCCTGCGCTACCAGGATTATATCTATGACCCCAACGTGCGCTCGGTGCAGTGCTACGTGGGCACCAGCGGCAACACCGATATCTTCCAGCCGCCCATCGTGCCGCTGGCGCAGGGCTTACCCATCTTGCTGGAGTTTGATGTGCTGGGCACGCAGAGCCAGCGCCTCACGGCCAAGCTCATCCACTGCGACGTGGATTGGAAACCGTCCATCCTGACCGATATTCAGTTTCTGGACCAAATCAACGAGCAGCTAATTACGGACTACCGTACATCGGTAGGTACCAAGGTGCCTTACGTCCATTACAAAATGCAAGTGCCACGCGTGAAGCTCAGCGGCAACTACCTGCTGCTGGTGCAGGGACCCGGCAACACGCCGCTACTCTCGCGTCGCTTGCTGGTGTATGACACCAACGTGCAGCTGTTTTTGCAGCCCGGCCCTATTGCGGCCGGGGCCGAGCGTTATACGCTGCAACAGCTCAACTTCGGCATCAGCTACGCGGGCTACCCCATCATCAATCCCTCGCAGGAGCTGAAAGTGATTCTGCGTCAGAACTTTCGGTGGGACAATGCCAAGTACAACCTGCGCCCTACCTTCGTGCGCGACGCGGAACAGCGGTTGGAGTATCAGTACTTCAACTTCGAGAATGCCTTTCCGGGCCTCAGCGAGTTTCGGCCGTTTGACCTGCGCTCCTTGCAAGTGATGGGGGTAGGCATGCTGAAGCTCGACCAGCAAGCCGTACCGAAAGCGGTACTGCTCAACCCCGACGCTAGCCGGGCCGGGGAGCCCTACACCCAGTATCCCGATATCAACGGGCAGCGTCTATTTGAGAGCCGCGAGTACGGCAACGGCGACACCAACGCCGACTACGCCAACGTCACGTTTCAACTGCACGCCGAGCAGGCCGCGCCTGGCCCCGTGTACGTAATAGGCCAACTCACCGATTGGCAACTGCGCGAAGAATTCCGCCTCAGCTATGACGCCACCACGCAGTTTTATACGACCACGGTGCTGCTCAAGCAGGGCTACTACAACTACATCTACGCCACCCAAACTCCCCAGGGGGCAAATAGCGTGATGTGGGAAGGCTCGCACCAGGAAACCGAAAACCAATACGACCTCTTGGTATACTACCGCCCACCCGGCACCCGCGCCGACCTGCTCATTGGGTATCAGTCGGTGGATGTGAATAAGCGGTAGGGTAGAGGGCAAGGGTAGGATAATAGAACGTCATTCCGAGCTTGTCGAGGAATCTCGCTTGATAGTGATTTCTATCCGGCGTCAGCACGCGAGATTCCTCGACAAGCTCGGAATGACGTTCTTCTTAGAATGACGTGCCACATGAAATGACGTTCCAGCAAGTAGAAAACTCCGGTAGCGGTTTCCTATCTTTGCTTTCTACTTACTAAAGCTCAAACACCCCGCCGATATGAAATTTATCGTCTCGTCTTCCGCCTTGCTCAAGCAGCTCCAGAGCATCAATGGCGTAGTCACGAACAACCCCGTGGTGCCTATTTTGGAGAACTTTCTCTTCGAAATTGAGGACGGCAAGCTGACGATTACGGCCTCTGACCTGGAAACGTCGATGATGACGGAGCTGCCCGTGGAGGCCCGCGAAAGCGGCCGCATTGCGGCTCCGGCCCGCATTCTGCTCGATACGCTCAAGAACCTACCCGACCAGCCCGTGACGTTTACGCTGGATGAGGAAACCTATACCATCGAAATTGCCAGCTCCAACGGCCGCTACAAGCTGGCGGGCGAGAATGCCACCGATTTTCCCCGCGTGCCGGTGGTGAAAGGCTCGGCGCCGGTAGAGATTCCGTCGTCGTCGCTGGCGCGGGCCATCAACAAGACCATCTTCGCGGTGAGCACCGACGAGCTGCGCCCCGCCATGACGGGCATCCTGGTGCAGTTGGCTGATAATCAGGTGACCTTCGTGGCCACCGATGGCCACCGTCTGCTGCGCTACCGCCGCTCCGACGTGGGCGCGGGCCAGACGGCCAACATCATCATTCCGCGCAAGGCGTTCAACCTGTTGAAAGGCGCCCTACCCTCGGAGGCTACGCCCGTGACGGTGGAGTTCAACACCTCCAACGCCTTCTTCAGCTTCAACCAGATGCGCTTAGTATGCCGCCTGATTGACGAGCGCTACCCCGATTATGAGAACGTAATCCCCGTGAGCAACCCTAACCGCCTCATCATTGGCCGGCAGGAAATTCTGAACACGGTGAAGCGTATCAGCATCTACTCCAACAAAACCACTCACCAGGTGCGCCTGCGCCTGGCTGGCTCCGAGCTAACGGTTTCGGCCGAGGATCTGGACTTCTCCAACGAAGCCAAAGAGGTGCTGGCCTGCCAGTACGACGGCGAGGACATGGAAATCGGCTTCAATGCCCGTTTCCTGCAAGAGATGCTGTCGAATATTGACTCTGAGGAAATTACGCTGGAGCTGAGCACGCCCAACCGCGCTGGCCTGCTGATGCCTACCACGCCGGATGACAACGAGAACATCCTGATGCTGGTGATGCCCGTGATGCTGAACAACTATGTATAAGGGCTGAATAGTTTGATTGTTAAATGGTTGGTCGTACATACGGCTGACCATTTTTCGTATTAAACCATCCTGCTTTTTCTTTTGAATGCCGAATAGAAAACTATTTGGTCATTCAACCATTTACTCATTCACTATGAAGAAGTCTGAAATTCACTTTAGCATCGCCCTCGACGACCAAAAGGTACCCGAGGCCATCAGCTGGCAGGCCACCGATGCGGGGCCAAACATTCACTTTGCCAAGGCCATCAACATTGCCCTGTGGGACCGGGACGAGCGCGGCACCATGAAGATTGACCTGTGGACCAAGGACATGCCCGTAGACGACATGAAGCGTTTCTACGTGGATACGATGGGCGCTATGGCCGAGAGCCTGCAAACCGCCACCAGCGACGATAAAATGGCCCGCCGCATCCGCGAAGTATGCCGTGAGCTGATGGACCATATCGAAGAGGAAGAGCGCAAAGCCAAATAAGCCCTGTGCCCGTAATACACATAAAAGGCCCCGCCAAGTATTTGGCGGGGCCTTTTATATAAAAAGAAGTGGATCTTAGCGGCTGCCGTCGGCCTTTGCAGCGCCGCGGGCGCGGGTAGCAGCTGGGCGTGGGTCTGTCGTGTTTTTTGCTGGACCAATGGTAGCACCGTTGGTGCTAACGGGTGCAGGGTCGCGCACTGATTTCACAAACTGGGCATCGGCATTTTGCATCGCAAAGTCTTTTGCGACTTTGTTGTACGCAGCGCGCTGGCCGTAATAGTCGGTATACTGATCGTTACTCAAAACGCCTCGCAAAGCAGCGTCGCGTTGTCGGCACACCTCATCGCACTGCTGGTCGATGGCCTTTTGATTACCTGCATTTTGCTGCGCAATAGCAGCCATTTTTTGTGCCTGCGCAGCATTGATGGCCTCTACCCGGCTGGACTGGTACCCATTCAGGCGAAGGTCGCGGGCCATTTGGGCAGAGAGACGGTCCGCCTTGATTTCCTGGGCGTTCAGGCGAGGCGTACTCTGCGTTTTATCGCGGGGAATAACCGTAGAAACCTGCTGCGCCTGTGCGCCGAGAGCGGCTACAAGGACTAGCGCAACGGTAGCAATTTGCTTTTTCATGAGTATACAGTAGGAGCAGTTCAACATCACATGCCAAGCGGTATAGCTAAGGCACTACCCGCCAGCGTGTTCTTTTTAACGCATACGGGCGCGAAGTAGTTTAGCTGAGGCAGAAACCAGAACGTCATTTCAACCAGCAGAGAAAGCCCGCTGGTTAAAATGACGTTCTGGTTTATAGCTGTTGAGTTAAAAACTGTTCTTCCACATCATCGACTCCACTGGCTTATCGGTGCGGTCGTTGTACTTGGCGTTGGCTTTGCGATTGTAGAACGTCTGCACGTCGCCTTGCACAGCGAAGTAAATCAGTTGGCCCACCGGCATGCCGTGGTACACACGTACGGGCATTGACACGCTGATTTCCAGCGTCCAGGTGTTGCAGAAGCCAATGTCGCCCTTGCCGGCCGTGGCGTGAATATCAATGCCGAGGCGACCTACGCTGCTCTTGCCTTCCAGGAAGGGTACGTGCGCGTGGCTCTCGGTGTACTCTTCCGTCACGCCCAGGTATAAAACGCCGGGCTCCAGCACAAAACCTTCTTCTGTAATCTCGAATGTGCTGATTTCGTTGTGTTTACGAGCATCCAGTACGCTGTCTTTGTAGGTGGCCAGGTAGCGGCCCAGATGCACATCGTAGGAGTTGGTGCCAAGGCAGCCTCGCTCAAACGGCTCAATGACAATATTGCCCCGCTCTATTTCGGCGAGAATCTGCTGATCGGTAAGAATCATGAATTTCAATTAAAAATTAATTTGCTGCCCGTCATTTCGAACGCAGTGAGAAATCTCGCGTGCTGATGGCAGATACTAGCTTTCGTCAGCACGCGAGATTCCGCGACAAGCTCGGAATGACGGGCAGCGAACGGGTTGCAATCCTTCATTTTACTTCCTACTTAAAATCACTCGTCCTCGTATCGGTCAGAGGGAAGTTGGTCAGAGGAGCGGGTGGCGTGGGTAGGGTCTAGCTCGTTGAGGCGGGCGCGCATCTCGGGCAGCACGCTGGTGAGCACATAGAGCAAGCCCAGAGAGCTACTCAGGGCCAGTAGCAGCGTGAGGTAATCGAACCAGTCGTGGGTGCTGGGAACGTCGGCGGAGCGAATGATGGGGCCGCCAGAGCTAGGTGCTACCACCTCGGGCTGGGGCGCAACGTCTTCTAGCTCAGAGGCATCGCCGGAGGGCAGGGTAGTGGCATCGGCCGGCGGCACGGTAGCGGCATCGGTGGCCAGCTCGTCGGGCGTGGGGTCCTGGGAGGCGTTGAACTGGGCCGTGGCCTGCTTGATGATACGCTGTTCGGCGCGGATAAGGGCAATACGCTCGTCGCGCGGGATGACGCTGATGAAGAATTCGAAATTCTTATCGATGAGCAAGCCATTGAGCTGGCGCTCAAACTCAGCCAGATCGGTGCGGCCTTTACCAAAGCGGTTTTTGAAGCGCTCCGACAGGTCGTTATAGTTCAAGAATAGCTTTTTCAGTTCCGCGTTGCCATTAAAGTCGTCGAACTGCTTGCGCTGCTGTTGCGTGCGCAGCGACACTGGGAACTTGCGCCGCGTAAAGGTCTTGTCGTAGACCGTCTCCATGGTGCGGAAATTCAGCTCGTCCACGGTGCGGTCAAACAGCCGCTTGTTGGCCACGGCGGGTGCTTCGGCTTGCGCCCATGCTACTGCCGGCGCCAACCACGTCAGCAATACAACCAAAAATAAACAACGGACTTGAAGCATAGCGGCGCAGATTTGCCGCAAAGGTAGGCAATGCAGAGAGGTGAAATGGTGAAATTGTGAGTTTGTGAAATGGTGAGTGGAAAGCGCCTGTCATCCTGAGCTTGCGAAGGACCTTCTCACGCAAGAACGACAAGCGTACCAACGACTCGTTCAACTGTTATAAGGTCCTTCGCAAGCTCAGGATGACAGGCGCTTTCCACTCACCATTTCACAAACTCACCACTTCTACATCCCGTGTGCTTCGCGCAGAGACTCGCGGCAAGCGGTGAGGTACTGCTCCACTAGCTCATCGGTGATAGAGGTAGATACAAACAGCGCTTCAAACTGCGAGGGAGCTAGGTAGATACCCCGGTTGAGCATGGCGCGGAAATAACGCCCGAACGCTTCCAAATTGGCCTGCTTGGCGGTTTCGAGGTCCGTAACGGGCTGGTCGGTGAAGAACAGGCTGAACATGGAGCCTACCTGGTTCACGGTGTAGTTCAGGCCCAACTCGGCGGCAATCTGGCGGGTGCCATCGGCGAGGCGGGTAGTGGTACGCTCCAGTTGCTCGTATACCTCGGGGTGGCTTTGCAGGTAGCGCAGTTGCGCTAGGCCGGCGGCCGTGGCAATGGGGTTGCCGGAGAGCGTGCCCGCCTGATACACTTTGCCAGCAGGCGCTACCTGGTCCATAATGTCTTGGCGGCCACCGTAGGCACCCACAGGCATGCCGCCGCCGATGATTTTGCCCAAGGTCGTCATGTCCGGCACAATGCCGTAGCGCTGCTGCGCGCCGCCGGGCGCGAGGCGGAAACCGGTCATCACCTCATCAAAAATGAGCACGATGCCGTGCTGAGTGCACAAATCGCGCAGGCCTTGCAGGTAGCCGTCGGCGGGGGCTACCAGGCCCATGTTGCCGACCACCGGCTCTAGGATGAGGGCCGCAATCTGCTCGGGGTTGGCTTCTATGGCCTGACGGGCAGCGTCGAGGTCGTTGTAGGGTACGGTGAGGGTATCCTGGGCCACGCCACTGGTGACGCCAGGCGAGTCGGGCGTGCCGAGGGTGAGGGCGCCCGAGCCAGCCGCAATCAGGAAGGAGTCGCCGTGACCGTGATAGCAGCCCTCAAACTTCAGAATCTTGGGGCGGCCAGTGTAGCCCCGCGCCACCCGAATGGCCGACATGGTGGCCTCGGTGCCGGAATTTACCAATCGCACTTTCTCGATGCTGGGCACCATTTCTTTAATCAGCTCGGCCATTTCCACCTC
The DNA here is from genome assembly GCF_014333615.1 of Hymenobacter citatus. Taxonomy (GTDB): domain Bacteria; phylum Bacteroidota; class Bacteroidia; order Cytophagales; family Hymenobacteraceae; genus Hymenobacter; species Hymenobacter citatus. Next base: position 43,633 of record NZ_JACSCY010000001.1, read on the forward strand.
GCGGCGGGTAGGCGCCCCAAACGACAGCGAGTGGGGTAGGGCCTGCTGCACGGCCGTGAGCACCACCTCCGGGGCGTGACCCAAAATCATAGGCCCCCAGGAGTTGATAAAGTCCATGTAGCGGTTGCCGTCCACGTCCGTCAGCCACGCGCCCTGCGCCGACTGCATAAACACCGGATGGCCGCCCACCGCCCGAAACGCCCGCACCGGCGAGTTGACCCCGCCGGGAATGTGCTGCTTGGCCTGCTCAAAGAGGGCTGCGCTTTGGGTGTGCGTCAGGGTAGGGGCAATCGTTGAATCGGAAGAAAGCATAGGGTAGAAAAGAGCCGAAGCCCGTGTAGTGACAAAGAAGTAGAACAGCCAGAAGGCCGGAAAGATGCGGGTAGGAAGGGAATACTTATGAATATATTCTGTCATCCTGAGCTTGCGAAGGACCTTCTCACGTTGTTACGAGTCGTTGTTACGAGCATCCTTCTGCCGTGATAAGGTCCTTCGCTGCGCTCAGGATGACAGATGATGGTAGAACGACGCGCTGAAAATTACTACTCCCCCACGGGGTTCTGCACTTCCACGTTCATGCGTTCCAGCTTCGTGATGGGTACATATTGATTATCGTGGGCGCCGCCGGGGTAGCCAATGCCTTGGAACAACGCGCCCGAAACCGGACCGGAATCAGACAATTGCTGCTGAAAAGCCGGGCCGGCATCGTGCAGGCGCTGGGCAAAGTAGTAGAGCATCTCGAAGCCCATATTAGCAAAAACCGACGGCGGCAGATTGTACTGCTGCGCGTAGAGCTGCCGGAAGCGGCGCACACCCAGCGCACCGGGGTCGAGGTAGTGAGGGTAGAGCATATACACGTCGCGGGCGTCGAGCTGGCTGAGACTAATACTAGGATTGTCCAGCCAGGCCGCGTAGGTGATGATGGGCATCGTTACTTTCTGAGCCTGCAAGCGCTTGAAGGTGTACGGCCCGGCCCGCCGGCCCGTGGAGGCCACCACCAAGTGCCCCACCGACTTCAGATCGAAACCTACGAACCCCTGCGCAAACACCGAATCGGTGCTGGTACCCACGGCGCGGCGCATGAGCTTCACTTTGCCACCCTGGGCCTCGTATGCCGCTTTGTAGGCTTGGGCAAAGGCCGCGTCGTCGCTGGTGTTGTCGTAGAGAATAGCGGCGGTGCGGTTGGTGAAGGTGTTGAGAGCAAAGCGAGCTGCCTGCTGGCCCTGGGTAGCGGAGCTGGGCTCATAGAGGTAGTGCCAGGCGTTGTTCTGCACCAGCTCCCCGTCCTGCGACAACGGATTGACTGTAATAATCTGCTTCTGCTGCGCGTAACGGGCCAGAATCTTGCTGCCTGATTTATACACTGGCCCGATAATCAAATCCATAGAAGCAAGCTCAGGTAAGGCCAGCACCCGCTTGAGCTGCAAAGTGTCGGCGCCGGTATCGTAGGCAAATACCTGCACCGGGCGGCCCTCGCGCTGCAAGGAGTCCTGCGCCAGGCGCATACCAGCGTACAAGTCCGTCACAAACTGCGTGCGGCGGGCTTGGGCGGCGTCGGTAAATTCAAATGGCAGCAGCACCGCAATGTTGTAGCTGTTTTTCTTGGCAGCGCCTACCTGGCGGGGCGAATAGCGGGTAGGGTCCAGCTTGAACTGCTCCACCAGCCGCGTGAGGGTCACCTTGTCGGCGGGCGTGTACCAGCCGCCTAGCAGCTTATCGGCGTAGACGCGGCCCAGAGTAGCGTTTTGCGGATAGCGTTGCAACAGCGTCTGAAACAGGGCGCGGTCGTTGAGGCGCGACAAGTAGTTGACTTCCATGGCCTCGCGCTCGGCTGTTAGCTTGCCGGCGGGTAGCTGCTGCAAGGTGCGCAGGGCGTTGTCGGGCTCGCCCTGCTCAAACGAAACCTGCCCTTGCAGGTACAGGGCATCAGGCACCAGCGCGGAGGTAGGGTACTCCGTGCGCAGCAGATTGAGCATCTGCTCGGCCTCCGGCCACTTTTTGAGGCGGGTGGCGGCCACGGCGTAGAGGTAGGCAGCTTCGGGGGCGCGCTCAAAGCGGGCAGCAGGCGGCGTGAGCGGTTCCAGCTCCTTCATCGCTAGCAAGTAGCTGCCTTGGTCCAAAAGGAGCTTGCCGTTCTGGTAGCGGGTGTTCTGCTCGGGGGTTGCAGGGGTAGGCATTTGCAAGGGCGCTTCCCAGGCCGCGTGGGCTACGTTGGGAAGTGCCAAGGCGCTACCCAGCACGCAAAGCAGTCGAATAAAAGAAAAAGGCCGCATAGCGAAATGGCAGAAATCGGGAAAAAGAGAGAAGGCTTGCCGCAGTGTACGGCGGAAGCGGCCGCAAAGGTATTACAGAAGTCGAGCCGGTGCTACGCCGGGTTTTTGGGCGGGGCGTTGTATCTTCGGAGAAACAAGCCGGCAGGTTGCCGGCCGCGGCGCCATCGGCTCGGCGCCGCCTCTCGCGTATGGCCACAACTATTCTACATGCACCGGCGCCGTTTCTGCGTAGGCGTCTCGGGCTCATCTTACTGCTAGGCATCTCATTGGCCCTCAGCTTTCTGCTGATTGCCTGCCGCGTGGTGTATACCCGGGAGCTGACGTTCGTGTTTTTGCTCTGGAACCTGTTTCTGGCCTTCATTCCGTTTGGCCTGAGCACCTTGCTGGGCCTCACCGACCGCCCCCTGCGGGCGCGGGTGCTGCTGCCGGTAGGGGCGGTGTGGCTGCTATTCTTTCCCAACGCACCCTACATCCTCACCGACTTGTTTCACCTCACGCCCCGTGCCGGCGTGCCCTACTGGTACGACCTAGCTCTACTGCTTTCCTGTGCCTGGAACGGCCTGATGCTGGCCTACGCCTCCCTGCTGGATATGCAAATGCTGGTGCAGCGCCGCCTGGGCGCGGCCGTGGGCTGGGGCTTTGCTACCGTAGCGCTGCTACTCAGTAGCTTCGGCGTGTATCTGGGCCGCTACCTGCGCTTCAACAGCTGGGATATTATCACCAATCCACTTATGCTATTCTACGATATCATGAGCCGCATCCTGCATCCCTTCGCTCACTTGGGCACCTGGGGCGTCACGCTGCTCTACGGGGTGTTTCTGCTGGTGGGCTACCTCACGGTGCGGCAGTTGGGGCAGCTTCGCAGCGGCGAGGAGGTAGGGTAGGAACGAGGTAGGGGCGGCTTGCAGCTGTCCGTTTTCGGTAGCAAGTACTGTTGCTCAACGTTGTCTGATTACTACCACGTTGAATTGACCGTAATGGTGGGCGCGTGCAACGCGCCCCTACTGCAACAGCCGCATGGTAGTATCCAGGGGCTGCTGGCGCAGAAGGGTGCGATATTCCTGCTCAATCATAGTCTGTTGTGCTCGTTGCTCCTTCTTTTTGAACAGGCGCACTTTGAACGGACCGGGTTGCTCGCGCCGCAGGTTCACATACAGCAACTGCCGTACCGCCCGCACCCGCTTGCCGGCCTGAATGCGCGCCACACGCTTCTGGTTGTTGCCGAAAAGCGCCTGAAACGGGTTCAACCCCACGTACAGGTTGGCCGGACCATTCAGCGAGTATGTGCCGCTCACCGACATACTGGTAAGGTTGCTATGCAAGGGCAAATGAGGAATCAGAATGCGGCCCCGGTCTAGGAAAAACTCGGCCTTCACGGGCTCGAAGTACAAGTGCCCGGCCCGCTCCTTACTGATGAGCTTGAGCGCATCCTGCAGCACCACCACGTTCAGCAGCTCCAGGTTTTGAATGTCGGTTTTGAGGTAGCCCAGGGTTTGGCTGAGGTGGGGTAGGAACTCGGCGTCGAGGTCGGTGCGCAGGTCGGCTTCGCATTGCATGGTGCCGCGCACGTTGGCGCTGCTCAGGGCATTCAGATTCAGTACTTCGGCTACCTCGGCCAGGGCAGGCAGCTGCACGTCGCGCAAGCGGGTTTGCACGTGCAGGGGGTGGTGGCCCGCTTCGGCATTGGTGCGCAGGCGGCCGCGTAGGGCCACATCACCCCCAAATGCCTGGAGCGTACACTCCTCCACCCGCGCCGAGCCGGCCTCCAGGGTAGAGCGCAGCCGGAACTGGGTGCCCTGCAACACGGCGTAGCGCACCCGGTCGGCGCGCACGCGCACCTGGGCCGTGATGGTGCCATCAAACAGGGGCGATACGCCCCAAGTGGGCTCGGCGCGCCGGGCCGCCCGTGCGGCCGGGGTGCGCGGGGCAAATAAATCGTCGGGTGGGTTGAGGCCCGACAGCAGCCGTAGCAACCGCTGAATATTGAGCGTACCGTAGGTGAAATCCACATCGGCGTGGGCCGAGGTGAGGCGTAACCCTTCGATATCGGCGTGGGCCTGCGCCCGGCCCTTGCCCCCGTCACTGGTTTGGAACGTGAGGTAGGGCACACGCAGGCTGGGTCCCTGCTTATCGAAGCGCAGCCGCAGATTGCGCAGACTCTCGCCCGTGAGCAAGTCAACCCGAGCTATTTCACACGTGAGCTGCCCACTCGATTCCAACAGCAGTTCGCGCAAGGAGGGGTCGGGGTCGGCACCGGCGGCCCGGCGGGCAGCGCGTTGCTGGCCAGGGGGGCGGCTCAGGCGTGTAAGCAACTTGCGGTAGTTGATAGTGCCGAAACGTAACGCCAGCTGCGCATCTACGGGCCTGATTTTGCCGGTAGTGTCGGTGGGCCAGCTTGCCTGCCCGCTGACTCGTCCACCCCACACCCGGCCCGCCAGGTTGGTGAGCCGAACACGCCGGCCATCGTGGCGTACTTGTACGGCCAGGTCGTGCAGGGTATCAGAGGGCAAAGTCAGCTGCTGGCAGCGCAGTTGCACATCCAGGTGTAGGCCCGTTGGGAAAAGATTTGCGTAGCGCGTCATGGCCTTGGCCGCGTTGCCCTGGCCCGCCGCCTTTATGCGCTTTTGTGTCGGCCGGGCCAGCAGGTAGCGCAGGCGCGGTACGTGCAGCTCATCCACCACAAACTGGCCTGATACGGTAGTAGTCGGGTATTGATCGGTGAGATAATCCAGCAAATGCACCGTGCGGGCATTGGCCCGGAAGCGCATCCCCGCCAGCTGCCCCGATACGTTGCGCAGCATCCAGAGGCTGTCTTGCAGGCCCAGCTGCACGTTTAGGTTGGTGATGTGGGCGTGACGGGTAGGCACAACGAAATGGGCATTGTGCAGGCCCACGGTGCCGTGCATACGCATAGCGGGTAGGGCGCGGGCAGGATTGGGGCCCGTAGGTAGTGGCCCACGCAACCGCAGATCCAGGGTAGCAGTGCCTTGCTGGGCTTGCCACAGGCCCGGAGCCACAATGGTGGCTAGGCTGCGCAACTCGGTTTGGCCCCGCACCCGGCCTATCAGGTAAGGACGCACAAAATTGCGGAGCGTCAGCGCGGCATCCAACTCTCCGGCTGAGGAGTAGATGCGGCAACGGGGTAGAGAGAGGGTAGTGGTAGCCGGGGCATGGTCTGGGCCATTGTCGAGGCGCCCCAGCAGGTCCCAGCGCCGAATGGCTCTACCCGAGTCGGGCCATACCACGCGGGCGTTGCGCAACCGGAAGGTGAGCACGTTGTGGGGGCGGGTAGTGGGGCCGCTCAGGCCCTGAATGGTATAGCGGATATGCGCTTTACTGTGGCTGCGCGCATCGGCCAGGTAGGCATGCAGGTTGGGGGGTAGGGCAGTGCGCAACACATCCAGCAGCGGCTGCTGGCCCACCATGCGTAGGTTGAGGCGCGAGCCGGTTTCGCGGTCGGTGGCGGCGGTGTGGGTGCCGCCCACGCGCACGGTGTCGCCGTTGAGGGTAGCGTACGTCTGCCAGAGCTTGCCCTGGCGCTGCCGAAAATCATACCGGTAACGGAGTTGCGCCCGCACCGGCTCGCCTGCAAATAGCGTGTTGCCCCGCGTGCGCAGGTAGAGCAGTTGCCCGGCCAGCGTTCCGCGCAAACGGGCCTGCTCATCGTACACCACCGCCGAAAGACGCGCTTGGTCCACCACGGCCGCAAAGGTGCTGTGCTTGTAGTCGTTGCGGGTGGAGAGGTGCAGATGCCGAAGCACCAGCGAGTCTAGTTTGAAACTGAGGGGCGGACCGGAGCCGGCCTCGTGGCGCCGTTTGCCGCGCAGGCCCCACTGTCGGCCCAGCGAATCAACCTGCTGATGAAAAAACACGTCGGTGAGTTGCAATCGGGTTATGCGGACCTTGCCGCGCAGGATCTGACTTAGTTCCAGGCGAGCATCGGCGCGGCCTACTCGCAGCACGGGCACTAGTTGCTGGTGGGCTGTATCGGTCAGCCCGAAGTTGCGCACCGAGATAGTGAAGTGCGGAAAATCGCGCAGGGGGGAGAAGTCCACGTCGAACCGCGACACCACCAAATCCGTGTTTTCGCCTACCCGCTGGCGCAACAGCTTCTTGGCTTGCTCCCGCCCGTACGTAGACCCCAGCAGCCACACGCCCCCCAGCAGCAACAGCAAGAGCAGCACGAAGCCAGCAGCGAGCAGCCGCCAGAGGGTGGAGAATTTCATAAAAAGGAGCGGGCAGAAAGCGGCCTAAAAGAAGGTCAGCATTGTGCAACTGTACGCAAAAAAAGCAGGAATGGACGCTTAGCAAATATTGAGTTTGGAAAGGAATTCTTTTTATTTAGAAAAAATCTAAATAAATTTGATTGCTACGTTAGCCTATGTCTTTCGACTTTTTTACTCCGCGTATGGCGCAGTTTTTTCATCACAATTCGTTTGGCTACTGCCTGCGGTGCCCGCGCACCCGGCACATGCATTTGTGCTTTGGCAATCTGGCGCTGGTAGCCACCACAGCAGAGTTTCAGGAGTTCCGGCGCTTTATTGAAGAGGAGCATGCGCGTAACCATTCCGCCTACCGCGACCCAGAAGCCCGCTGCATTGCCCTGCGTACCCCCACCGACCGTATGGCCCTGGTGCTCAGCTGGCAGGAGCTGGAGCAGCTGCACGAAATCCTGGAAAATACGGCCTTACTACTGGAGGTAGAAGCCTTGCTAGGGTAGGGGCAGCACGGAGAGTGTCGGCAAAAGGCTGTATACTAGAGGGCTCTTTTCTCTAACCGCACCCTAATCTATGCGACTTTCTCTCTTGCTGCTGCTTGCGGCGCTGTTCTCTGTGCAGCTAAGCTGTGCCCAGTCGGCCCGCTACGCCATCATCCCCAAACCCACGCACCTGCGCGAGCAGTCCGGCACCTTTGCGCTGCCTGCCAATCTCACCATCACCGTGTCGGAAACCGATGAGCAGATGCATCAGGTGGCCGATCTGCTGGCCGCACAGCTCGGTACGGCTACCGGCCGTCGGCCCAGCATTGCCACCGCCAAGCGACCCGCCAAGCAGGGTATCTTCTTCGCTCTCAACAAGAAAAGCAAGCTGGGCGCCGAGGGCTACGAGCTGCGCGTGACGCCCAAACAAGTCACCATCACGGCCGCTGAGCCGCAGGGGCTGTTCTACGGCATGCAGTCGTTGTTGCAGCTGATGCCGGTGGAGGTGTTCAGCCCTACCCCGGTGGCGGGCGTAACCTGGGCCGTGCCCTGCTGCACTATCGAAGACCAGCCGCGCTTTGCCTACCGCGGCATGCACCTCGATGTGAGCCGCCACTTCTTTTCGGTGGATTTCGTGAAGAAGTATATCGACTTGATAGCCCTGCACAAGCAAAATACCTTTCACTGGCACCTCACCGACGACCAGGGCTGGCGCATCGAAATCAAGAAATACCCGCTGCTGACGCAAATCGGCTCCAAGCGCGACCATACGATGATTGGCCGCTACGCCGACAACAAGTTCGACGATAAGCCCTACGGCGGCTTCTACACCCAGGACCAAATCCGCGACGTGGTGGCCTACGCTCAGAAGCGCTTCGTGACGGTAGTACCCGAAATCGAGATGCCCGGCCACACCGTGTCGGTGCTGGCGGCCTACCCGGCCCTGGGCAGCAACCCCGATAAGATTATACTCGTGACCGGCAAATGGGGCGTGTTTGAGGACGTGCTGTTCCCGCGTGAGCAAACGTTTCAGTTTGAGGAAGATGTGCTGACCGAGGTGATGGACCTGTTCCCGAGCAAGTACATTCACATCGGCGGCGACGAGTGCCCCAAGGTGCAGTGGAAGGAAAGCCGCTTCTGCCAGGACCTGATGCGCAAGGAAGGCCTCAAGGACGAGCACGAGTTGCAGAGCTACTTCATCCGTCGCATCGATAAGTTCATCACCAGCAAAGGCCGTCGCATGATTGGCTGGGACGAAATCCTGGAAGGCGGCCTCTCGCCCAACGCCACCGTGATGAGCTGGCGCGGCACCGAGGGCGGCCTCGCCGCCGCCCGCCAAAACCACGACGCCATTATGACGCCCGGTGAGTTCTGCTACCTCGACCATTACCAGGCTGACCCCAAAACCCAGCCCATCGCTATCGGCGGCTTTCTCACCACCGAAAAGTCGTATTCCTACGAGCCTACCCCTGATAGCCTCACGGCAGCCCAGGCCAAGCACATCATCGGCGTGCAGGGCAACGTCTGGACCGAGTATATGCTCACGCCCGAGTACGTGGAGTACATGGTATTCCCCCGCGCTACTGCCCTGGCTGAGGTAGGCTGGACGCCTAAAAAGGACAAGGACTACGCCGACTTCAACCGCCGCCTCGACGTGCACAAAAAGCGCCTGGACTTGCTGAATGTGAATTACTTCGGCGCGCCAATCAATGATAAGTTTACTTATCAATGGCCGGTAGAAGCCAAGAAGTAAACCGTCTGTCATCCTGAACGCAGCGGAGCGCAGTGAAGGACCTTATCACATATACTGTTCTTGTGTGATAAGGTCCTTCACTGCGCTCCGCTGCGTTCAGTGACAAACAGGTTTACGACCGAAGCCCCTTTGCACAACTGCCCGCAGGTTGTGCAAAGGGGCTTCGGTCGTTGAAAGGGGGTAGGAAAACCAGCGGTTGCGCGGTAGCAACCGCTTATATTGCATAGTCACTATTCTTATACCTACATCGTGAAGCTACCCTCCCTGCAACACCTTGCCGCCGAAGCAGCGCGGGTGGTGCGCCGCTTTCCGCTTACACTGCTTTGTGCATTTGTGCTCTGCGGGGTAGGCATCTATGTTATTCATCTTGATAACCAGAAGCAACAGGAACTGGACTGGCTTTTTTCGGCGCTTTCCACGGCTGGGTTAGGTCTTTCGAGTACGCTGGCGGTTGCCTTGGCAACCGAGCGGTGGCGCTGGGGGCCGGCAAAGCGTTGGGTAGCACAGGCCGTTGTGGTAGCCTTGCTGGCACTTTGGTACGCACTAGTGCCTGCGCAGCCCAACCTGGTGTGGGGCATCCGGTTGGCGCTATTGTTATTGGGAATGCACCTGGCCGTAGCCGCCGGCCCCTACCTGCCCGAGCTGCGCCGCACGGCCGATACGCCCGGCTTCTGGCGCTACAACGAAACGCTATTTCTGCGCATTCTGCTGGCCGGTATCTATTCCGGGGTGCTCTTTGTGGGGTGTGCACTGGCGCTGGTAGCCATCGATAATCTGTTTGATGTCAAGCTGGATGAGCACCTGTTCGGCTATCTGTTTGTGACGCTGGCCACGGTATTCAACACGTGGTTCTTCCTGGCCGGCGTGCCGCATAATTTTGCTGAGCTGGAGCAGGCGGCGCCCTACCCAAAGGCGCTGAAGCTGTTCACGCAGTTCGTGCTGCTGCCGTTGGTAGTGCTGTATCTGGTTATTCTGTACGCCTACCTGGGCCGCATCCTGGTGCAGTGGGAGCTGCCTAAGGGCTGGGTGTCCATCCTGATTCTGGCATTTTCGGTAGCAGGTATCTTCGCCTTGCTGCTAATTCACCCCATTCGCCACGCCGCCGAAAACACCTGGATTCGCACGTTTGCGCGCTGGTTCTACCGGGCGTTGTTTCCGCTGTTGGGGCTGCTGGCCGTAGCCATCGGCACTCGCATCCGCGACTATGGTATCACCGAGGAGCGGTATTTCGTGTTGGTGCTGGCGGCGTGGCTATTCTGCATGGCCGTGTATTTTTTGGTGCGGCGCGGCCAAGGTATCATCTGGATTCCGGCCTCGCTGGCATTAGTAGCGTTTCTGTCGGCTGCGGGACCGTGGAGCGCGTTTGCCGTGGCCCGGCGCAGTCAGCTAAAGCAACTGCGCGAAATCAGTGCGGAATACGGGCTTTTGAAGGATGGGAAGCTAGACGGAGCCGGGCAGCGTGTACCGAAACTGTCGTTGAACGCTCGCAAGCGCATTACGTCCATTTTTAATTTTTTTGCCGAACGGGAGGCCGTGGCACAATTGCAACCGCTATTCGCAGCAGAATTGCAGAATATGCCCGATTCACTACGTCTCAAATCAACCTGGATGCAGCAGAGTTGGCAAACAGACCGGCTCTTTACGCTTAGCGGCATAGAACGGGCTAGCTGGTATCAAACAAAGGAACACGATGAACTGTCGGCTTCTTTCCAGGCTGACGAAAATGATTTTGTAGCTCTCGGAGCTGGTCGTTATTGGATAAGAGATGTTGGTCAGAATCAATACATGTATAGCAAGGGCAATTTGACAGCAGAAATGGCAGTGCAGGAAGGCACTTTCCGGTTGCGTGCCAGGCAACAGGGGCGTGAGGTGGCGCTGGAGCAGCTTCGGGCCGATGGTAGCTGGCAGCCACTAGTAGCGGTGCAACTTGGCGTAATGGCTGATTCGCTGGCCCGCGTATACGGCCGCGACCTGCAATCTTCGGTTAAGCTGCCTGGTAAGAAGCTGCAGTTGCAAGCATCTACCGCAGGTGCCACGTTGCGTTTATTTCTGCAAAACCTCACGCGCAAACAGGTGCAGGATAGTGTATCCTATGATTTGGAAGCCCAGGCTCTACTAGAGCTTCACGAAAACAAGTAGCTTTCGAGCCTTGGCTTTAGTCCATAAGAAAGGCCGCTGGTATGCTACCAGCGGCCTTTCTTGTATGATGGTTCAACACTCACAATTTCACCATCTCACAACTTCACCATTTATTCCCACTCAATGGTAGCCGGTGGCTTAGAGCTGATATCATACACCACGCGGTTGATGCCGCGCACTTGGTTGATGATTTTGTTGCTGACCTCGGCCAGAAACTCGTAGGGGAGGTGGGCCCAGTCGGCCGTCATGCCGTCTACGCTGGTCACGGCGCGCAGGGCTACTACCTGCTCATAGGTGCGCTCGTCGCCCATCACGCCCACGCTCTGCACGGGGAGGAGCATCACGCCGGCCTGCCATACTTGCTCGTAGAGGCCGTGTGCTTTCAGGCCATCAATGAAAATGGCGTCGGCGCGTTGCAGGATGGCTACTTTTTCCGGGGTGATGTCGCCCAGAATGCGGATGCCCAGGCCGGGGCCGGGGAAGGGGTGGCGGTGCAGGATGTTATGGGGTAGGCCCAGCGCGTCGCCTACCTCGCGCACCTCGTCCTTGAACAAGGCCCGCAGCGGCTCCACAATCTTCAGGTTCATCTTCTCGGGCAGGCCACCCACGTTGTGGTGGCTCTTGATGGTCACGGCCGGTCCCTTCACCGACACCGACTCAATCACGTCGGGGTAGATGGTGCCTTGCGCCAGCCACCGGGCGCCTTCCACCTTCTGCGCCTCGCGGTCGAACACCTCAATAAACGTGCGGCCGATGGCCTTGCGCTTTTGCTCAGGGTCGGTGAGGCCGGCCAGGGCGGCATAGAACTCCTGCGAGGCATCTACGCCGCGCACGTTCAAGCCCAGTACTTTGTAAGCTTCCAACACGCCTTCGTACTCATCTTTGCGCAGCAGGCCGTTGTCCACGAAGATACCGTGCAGGCGTGGCCCAATGGCGCGGTGCAGCAGCAGCGCCGCCACCGAAGAGTCTACCCCACCGGAGAGGCCCAGAATCACCTGATCGGTTTCGCCGATGGTGTCTTGGAGGGCCGTCACCATCGCGTCTACGAAGTGCTCGGGTGTCCAGTCTTGCGCGCAGCCGCAGATGTCCACCACAAAGTTCTTCATCAGCTGCTTGCCGTCGGTAGAGTGCGTCACCTCGGGGTGAAACTGAATGCCATAGGTCGACTGGCCTTCCAGTTCATAAGCGGCCACCTGCACATCGGGGGTGCCGGCAATGGCCAGGAAGCCATCGGGCAGAGTTTTGATGGTGTCGCCGTGCGACATCCACACCTGCGAGCCGGGCTCTAAGCCGTTCAGCAACGGGTGGTGCTGGTTGATGTGCGTGAGGCGGGCGCGGCCATACTCGCGGATGGTAGCGGGCAGCACCTCGCCGCCGTTCTGGTGAGCCAGCAGCTGCGCGCCATAGCATACGCCCAGCACCGGCACCTGGCCTAGGTAGGCGCTCAGGTCGGGGTTGGGGGCGTCGGCCTCGCGCACGGAGCAGGGCGAGCCAGAAAGCACAACGCCCCGGATATCCTCGGTGAGGAGCGGGGCGTGGGTGTAGGGATGAATCTCGCAGTAAACATTCAGCTCGCGAATGCGTCGCGCGATGAGCTGTGTGTACTGAGAGCCAAAATCGAGGATCAGAATCTGTTCGGGCATGGGCAAAGGTACTGTGCAGAATGGAACGATTGCATAGCTGGCGCAGAATTTGGTAACTAATCAGAAAATAATTGATCTGAACATAAACAGGTGCGTATTCTTTCTAAAGTATGAATAATGCACTTATCTTCAGCTTATTGTGCTACCTGCCAACTTCACTTTGCATGCGCTCTTCTTCTGATTTAATTTCCCGCCCAGCTTACCTCTTCTTTTTTTTGCTGCTCCTACTGGGCTGCCTCGGCGTTGTGCCAGCGCAGGCGCAGGCCAGCCAAACCGCCCCGCTACCCCGTACCCTCACGGGCAAGGTAACCACCATTGCTGGCGCGCCACTGGCCGGGGCTACCGTATTGGTGCGTGGCGACCAGCGCGACAATACAGCCATAACCAACAAAGAAGGTATGTTTTTGCTGACCACCCGGCAGGTCCAGCCCGTGCTGGTGGTGAATTGCGCCGGCTATGAGGAAAATCAAGCCGACGTACCCCAAGACGGGGAAGCCGTCGTTTCGCTGGCCCCCATCGACAAATACAAGAAGCAATTGCGCAAACAAGGCAAGAAGGCGTACAAGGACTGGAACGGCAAAGGCAAGCGCAACTAGCCATAACTAGCATTTTTTCAGCGTGACAATCAGGCTACTGCGCGCTAACAGGGCTTGTTTCGAAGAAAATATTGCCCTGTTGCGCAGCAAAACCGGATAGCGTGCGTATCTTTGCACCGGCGAGTCAGAACGACCAGCTCCTGCTGAACTCCCCCAGGACCGGAAGGTAGCAAGGGTAGGCGGTTGAGCGGTGCGATTTTGGCTCGCTTTTTTTTGTCCTTGCCCCAACGCCCCGTAGCGCCGTACCGCGCAAACCGGTAGCTTTGGGGCATTCCTGCTTTGCGGCGGGTAGGAACAAAACGAAGCCGCGAGAGTAAGCGTATCACGGCCAGAGCAGCCGTTGCGCTCATGCAGCCAGTCATCCGTATGTATATTATCAAAGTAAAAGGCAAGGCGAAAATTCCGGATTACATCCAGCTACGGGACGAGCAGTTTGTGCTCATTGCCTATTTCCGCGCCGATCGTCCGCTCAAAGACCTGCACCGCTATGGCCTGGCTGGAAAGGAAGAGCCGTTGGCGGCCGTTATCGAAGGCCTTTCGTTCGGCAAGCTGCAAAAGCTGGAAGTGTAGCTTACACAAGGCTGCCAACTGTTTCTTTAAACTCTCACGAAAGGTAGCGTTGGGTATCTCTGAGCGCTATCTTTTTAATTTTTGCTTTCTATGTCCGCCGTTGTTGAGCTTCACGATGCCTATATCATGCAGGACGTTAATACCGTGTTGCAGCGCGTGACGTTTACACTGGGCAAAGGCGAGTTTGCCTACTTGGTAGGGCGTACTGGCTCGGGCAAAAGCTCCCTGTTGAAAACCTTGTATGCCGACCTGCCGCTAGGCGGCGGCATGGCCGCCGTGGTCGACTACCCGTTGCAGAAGTTGGCGGCCAGCAAAGTGCCCTACCTACGCCGTAAGCTGGGTATCATTTTTCAGGATTTTCAGTTACTGTTCGATCGGTCGGTGGCTGATAACCTGCTATTTGTATTGAACGCTACTGGCTGGAGAGGCAAAGCCCGCAAGAAGCAGCGTATTTCGGAGGTGCTGATGCGGGTAGGGCTGGCCAACGCGGCCAGCAAGATGCCCCACCAGCTTTCCGGAGGCGAGCAGCAGCGCGTCGTGATTGCCCGCGCCTTGCTCAACGAGCCCTTGCTGCTGCTTGCTGATGAGCCTACCGGCAACCTCGACCCCGACGTGGCCGACAGCATTATGCGTCTGTTCGTGGAAATCAACAATGCCGGCACAGCCGTGCTCATGGCCACGCACAACTACCAGATTATCCAGCACTACCCGCGCCGCGTGCTGCGTTGCCAAGACGGCCAGCTGCTGGATTCTACGGCTGCTGATTTTAGGGGAGTAAGCGGAATGGAGAATTCTTAATTTTTAATTGCTAGTTACTACTTGAAAACCGGCCTGTCTATCCTGATTCCGGTGTACAACAGGGTAGTAACGCTGCTAGTGCAGCAGCTGCACCAGCAGTTGCCGCACTGGAACGGCCCCGTGGAAATATGCCTGCTGGACGATGCGTCGCAAGCAAAGATTCAGGCCGAAAACCGCTTGCTGGCGCAGCTGCCCAACGTGCGCTACGCCGAGCTACCGCGCAACGTGGGCCGCGCAGCTATTCGCAACCAGCTGGCCGCCGCCGCCCGCCACGAGTGGTTGCTGATGCTCGACAACGATAGTTTGCTACCCGATGCGCAGTTTGTGGCCCGCTATGCCGCTGCCCAAGCATTGGCGCCAGTGGTGGTAGGTGGTATCATGTATGCCGGGGGCCTACCTGCCGAGCCCGCTTTGCGCTTACGCTGGCACTACGCCCAGCAGCGGGAGGCGTTGCCTGCTGCCCGCCGCCGCTCGCTGCCTCCTTCGCAGCTTATGCTGAACAACCTGCTTATCCGAGCAGATATATTCCAGCGGTTTGGGTTTGACGAAGCGCTGATCCGCTACGGCCACGAGGACAGCAAGCTAGGCTGGCAATTGGCCCAGGCTGGCGTACCAATACATCACCTCGACAATCCAGTGATACACGACGGGCTAGACCCAGCGCCGGTGTTTCTGCGTAAGTCGCGGGCGGCGGTGCACAACCTAGTGCTGCTCTACCACAAAGACGGGGTAGGGGCCGATAGCCGGTTGGTGCGTACAGCCCTGCGCCTGCAACAAGTGGGCCTGCGCCGACTGGCTGTCGGACTGCTTCTACACTTGCAGCCGCACCTACGTGCTAATCTATGCTCTGCCACGCCCCGCATGCTGTATTTCGACCTGCTAAAGCTGTATTGGATACTGCGAGAATTTGCCAGGGTAGGAAAGGAATAGACAAAAAAAGGCCGACTGCATAAACAGCCGGCCTTTTTAGTACTAGCGAAAAGCATACGAGCTTATTCGTTGTCTTTTCCTTTGAACACGCCTTTCACGGCACCGCCAACTGCCTTACCAGCTTTGGCTGCTCCATGGCCGATGTCCTTGCCCACTTCTTTGGCGCCGTGGCCAACATCTTTGCCCACTTCTTTGGCACCGTGTGCTACGTCCTCGGCGGTATTGGCTACCGCGTTGGCACCTTGCTCCGCCCGGATTTTAGTTTTATCTACTGATTTGAAGGCTGCGTACTTGCCTTTTTCCTCGGCAATTTGCCGCTTGTCTTCACCGGAAATCTGGTCTTTGATCTGATCATAACGGGCATCCATCGCACGCCAGTCGGCATTGATGTTGTTCCAGTCGTCGATATCATAGCTGGATTTGTTTTTATCCACCATGTTCACGAATGCGTTATACTTTGCCCGGGCGTTTTGCGGCGTCATCACGGCAATTTCCGACGTCATGGGTTTGTAGTATTTACCCATCTTAACACTTGTGCCGTCGGTGGGCATCGTAGCACTACCATCGGCAGCCACGGCGGGGCGACTAGTCCAGGTAGCCGTGCGGGCATCCGAAGCCGTGGTGTAGCGGCTGCGTAGCTGGTCGAGTTCCTGCTTACGCTGGTCATCGTAGCTGTCGGCGTAGCGGTCTACGGCGGCTACTTTGGCGTCGTAATCAGCTTTCAGTTGCGCGGTTTCGCGCTCGTAATCGGCTTCAGTTTCGTTGGCAACGTTCTTCGCTTTCATCTCCGTTTCGTCAACGAAGCCCTTGAAGTCGTTATACGCCTGGTCGCTTTCCTGCGACACTTCTTTTTGCTGGTTTTCGGTACAGCTCATCTGCGTGAACGTGAGGCCGCCCAATAATAGACTGGCGGCGAGAGCAGAGGCGGAGAAAGTTCTTTTTAGCATGGGAGTGAGAGTTGCGGCTCAACCGCCTAGTAGGGAGCTGAACCCGATGGGATTAGCTAATTTTAACGCTGATGAGCTAGCAAGGGTTGCGAATAGACAAGGCATAGCTGTGGTGGTGGCTGGCTGATCCTCACTAACTTGCCAGCTATGTTACCGATTCAGTTCCTGGACCTCGCGGCCCAACACGCACCGTTGCAACCTGCCCTGCTCGCCGCGTGCCAGCGGGTGCTAACGGCAGGCGATTTCATCCAGGGAAATGAGGTAGCCACCTTCGCCAACGAGCTAAGCCAGCACTTGGATAGGGCCGCAGTAGTGCCCTGCGCCAACGGCACCGACGCCCTGCAACTGGCCCTCATGAGCCTACAGCTACCGCCGGGCGCAGAGGTGATTGTGCCAGCCTTTACCTACGTGGCCACGTTGGAAGCGGCCGCCGTGCTGGGCCTGCGTCCGGTGGTGGCCGATGTGCTGCCCGGCACGTTCAATCTGGACCCGGCAGCCGTGGCAGCGACCTTCACGCCCCGCACGGGCGCCATCGTGGCGGTGCATCTGTTTGGGCAGTGCGCCAACCTGGAAGCGCTGCGGGCACTAGCTGATCAACAGAGGGTAGCATTGGTCGAAGACAACGCGCAGGCCCTGGGCGCTGTCTACACGCTCAGCAACGGACAGGTGCGGCTGGCCGGCACGGTAGGAGAGGTAGGGACCACGTCGTTTTTCCCCAGCAAAAACCTCGGCGGCTTCGGCGACGGAGGGGCTTTGTTCACCCACGATGCAGCGCGGGCTGAGTTGCTGCGCCAACTCGCTAACCACGGCCAGGTGCGCAAGTACCACCACCAGCACATCGGCCTCAACTCCCGCCTCGATACCCTGCAAGCGGCGCTGTTGCGCGTGAAGCTACCCTACCTCGCCGCCTGGACTGCTGCCCGCCAGCGCATAGCCGCCCGCTACGATGCGCTTTTTGCGAATATGCCGAGGGTAACCCCGCCCGCCCGCGACCCACAGAGCACGCACATCTTTCATCAATACGTCATCACCCTACCCACTGCAACCCACCGCGACCAGCTACAGGCCTACCTGCATCAGCACGGCGTACCCACGGCGGTGTACTACCCATTGCCGGTGCATCAGCAGCCGGCGTATGCCTACCTAGGCTACCGACCGGGGCAGTTTCCGGTGGCAGAGCAGCTGTGCCGCACGGTGCTGGCGCTGCCCGTGCACCCTACCCTGACGGAGGAACAGGTAAGCTACATTGCCCGAACGGTTCGGGCTGGGTTACCTGAAGAACATACGCCGGATTAAGCATAAACATGACCAGGCAACTATGGTGGCGCTATCAGGAAGGTGTTTTCCTGATTGCAACGCTTGTGATTTCAAGCGCAATAGTGGGGTATTGCTGGTGGTTGTATCAGCGGACAATGCCTGCCCAGAGGACAGCGCCTTATTGTAGTATGAACGTGCTTCTACTACTTGTGATGCTACTGCTCGTGTTGTACGTGCTACCTTTTTTGAGCTGGCAGGTGTCGCTGGTACGTCGTCGGTTGGTCGGGAAGCCGCTAACGGCCTGGGGGGTAGTGGCTTTTTTTGGTAGCGTGCTGCCAATCATTTACTTGGGCTATAAAGCGCTGTTGATTTGAGAAGTGAGCTTAAATGAAGTAGGCTGTGAGAGAATCATTGCGAGCGGAGCTGGCACCATTTTTTCTTTGCTTCGTACTACTCACCTCTCTTTATTCCTCTTTTCTTTTTCGCAATGCGCCGCTCTTTCTTTAAGCTCTGGTTGCCTCTATCTATTGTTTCGGCGGTAGCCGTAGCTGCCGTCAATCAGCCTAAGCAGGGTTTTATCCTGCTACCCGTGCAGCAGGACATTGCGCTGGGTGCCCAGGTAGCCCAGCAAACCGACTCCACCTACCGCGCCAAAGGCCAGTTGCTGGAGCGAAGCAAAAACAAGCGCGCCTATCAATTGCTGGATGGCGTCGTGAACCGCGTGCTCGATAACGGTAACCTCAAGTACCGCAAGCAGTTCCCGTGGGATGTGCAGCTCATCAAGGACGACGCCACACAGAATGCCTTTGCTACTCCCGGTGGCCACATCTATGTGTTCTCGGGTCTGATCAAGTTTCTGGACAACGAAAACCAGCTGGCGGGCGTGCTGGGCCACGAAATCGCGCACGCCGACCGGCGCCACAGCATTCAGCAATTGCAGCAGCAATTTGGTATCAGCTTGCTTTCCAATATCCTGCTAGGTAAAAATCCTGGGCAGTTGGCGCAGATTGCCGCTGGCTTGGGGCAGCTGCGTTTCAGTCGGGGCTTTGAAACTGAGGCGGATAAGTATTCTACCATTTACCTCAACGGCACACGGTATTATTCCTGCGATGGGGCGGCAGGCTTTTTCATCAAGGCCGAGAAGCAAGGTGGAAGCAGCACGCCCGAGTTTTTGAGCACGCACCCCAACCCTGGCTCACGCGTCACCAACATTCAGAAAAGCGCCCAACAACTTGGTTGCACGGGCAAAACGGTAAACAACAGCAACTTCCTGGAGTTGCAGAAGTTGCTGTAAGTGGCTATTCAACTTGTGGTCGTGCATGTTGTTGCTGTTTGGGACCTGCCTATGGAGTAGCTGCAAAAACGTAGGGTAGGGCCGCGCGTGCAAAACCTCCCGTTTTTTTGCAGCTTGCGGCTCTTTCGCTTCTTTCTCAAACCCCGTTGGCTGAATCTCCTGCCGCCGTCCGTTTCGTTGTTTGTGGAGTGGGACACATCGGCCGCCGCCACGCGGCGCTGGTTGCCCGCCAGGCCGGCGCGCAACTGGTTGCCCTCATCGACATCAATCCGGCCTTGCCCGCCTCGGTGGCAACGGAGTTTCCCGACATACCGGTTTTTGCGTCGCTGGATGCCTACCTAGCGGCCGGTCCCGCTGCCGATGTGCTGACCATTGCGACTCCCAACCATCTGCACGCGCCGCAGGCGCTGGTTGGCTTGCAACACGGCCTGCATGTGGTGGTAGAAAAGCCCCTGGCCCTGCGCACCGCCGATGCTCAGGCCGTGGTAGAGGCCGCCACCCAGGTAGGGCGGCTGGCGTTTGGGGTGATGCAGAACCGCTACTCGCCCCCTGCCCGCTGGCTGAAGCAAATTTACGAAGAAGGTCGCCTTGGTCAGATATACCTCGTGCAAATCAACTGTTTCTGGAATCGCGACGCCCGGTATTACCAGCCGGGCAGCTGGCGCGGCACGCAGGCGCAAGATGGCGGCACGCTGTTCACGCAGTTCAGCCATTTCATAGACCTGCTGTATTGGGTATTCGGCGACATCACCAACATTGCGGCCCGCTTCTACGATTTCAATCATCAGGGCCTCACAGAGTTCGAAGACTCAGGGCTGGTGACATTTGACTTGGCGCGCGGTGGCGCAGGTACCTTGCAGTACAGCACGGCCGTGTGGGATCAGAACCTGGAAAGCTCGCTGACCGTGGTGGCCGAGCACGGCAGTGTGCGTCTGGGCGGCCAGTATCTGGATCAGGTGGCTGCCTGTCACCTGCGCAATTATGAGCTGCCCCCCTTGCCGCCTACCAATCCAGCCAATCACTATGGCACCTACCAGGGTAGCGCCGCCAACCACGTGCAGGTGATTGACGACATCGTGCAGGCAGTAAAGCACCCCGCTGGTGTGATGACCAATGCCTCGGAGGGCGTGAAAGTGGTGGAGATAATAGAGCGTATCTACCAATTGCGAGGGTAGGGCGCCACGGTCCGGGTAGGTTTGCGCCCGTATATAGTCAGACACTCCAACGGATGGCTATATGACGACGACACCCTACGAACAGCAAGCCTACGCCGAGCTGCAAGCGTGGCAAAAACGGATGCAACGGCCACCCTCCTGGCTGAACCGACTAACGCACCGTGTACAAACCCGACTGAATGGCCTGCTGCCCGAACGCGTGCACCAAGCTGTGACAGCCACCATCAAGCACATGGTGCGCGGCGTGCTGGCAGGCTCTACCTACATCACGCGTCGGCCCTTGCTAGTGGCCTCTTTGCAAGAGCGGGAAACGTTGGTGGAAAGGCGCATCCGGTACTACCGCCATGCGGCCACCGTGGAGGGGGCTGCCACGGGCGCCGGCGGATTTCTGCTCGGATTAGCCGATTTTCCGCTACTATTGGGTATCAAGCTCAAGCTATTGTTTGATATAGCGGCACTCTATGGGCACGATGTACGTGTGTACCCAGAACGCCTGTACCTGCTCTATATCTTTCAACTTACGTTTTCCAGCCAGCATACGCGCACTGTAGTATACCGCCGACTAGCTAACTGGGACGCATACGTGAAAACGCTCCCACCTACAGCCGCTGAGTTTGATTGGCGCACGTTTCAGCAGGAATACCGCGATTATATTGATCTGGCCAAGCTGGCGCAGCTACTCCCGGTGGTAGGCGCTGCGGTGGGCGCAGTGGCCAATTATCAACTTCTGGAGCAGTTAGGTAAAACGGCTCGCAATTGCTACCGGCTGCGCTGGTTGGGCAAACAACAAATTGAGCGGATGGCTAGCGTAGGCAAGGACCAGCCGACACGTCGGCTGCAATTTGATTGAGCAGGCACTGATACACGGCAGCCGCGGTGTTGGGCCAACCGGGGCGCCCTACCAACTGCTGCGCCTGCTGACGCAAGATGGCCTCCAGGTAAATTTCATTTTGAAACAGGTTTTCTACGGATGGTTTGGGCTGGGCCACTGAAATGCTTTTTTCTATGAGGCATATACCTACGAAAAGAGATTTTTATTGGATTTACGAACAGTGTAAAATTTTGTCTTTCGTATTGGAATGGAACAAAAAGGTAAAAGGCTGAATCTGCCGCCATGCGCTGCCTCATACTTGTTTTATTCTGCTGTTATTTTGCTTTTTTGCATACAACCACGAAATAAAATTTGCATTAAAGGCCTGCCTTTTGCTATACTTTCAAAAAGAGACAATGATCAAATTGTTCTAAACGCGCTTGCCGTCCTTCCTGCTGATTTTCTTACTCTACACCCACCCTATGCATCTACAGTTACTCGCTACTACACCAGCACTTTCTGTTTTTTATGATGCTGAAAATGACTGGCTATACTTGGATTGGCAAGGCGACCTGACCCTGGAATCAGTGCAAGAGGGCTGCGTAGCCGTGGCGCAATGCTTCCTGCAAAAGAACTACGTGCGCGTGCTCAACGATAATAGCAGTGTTACCAGCCTGTCGCCGGAAGTGGCCTCCTGGTTGGCAGCAGAGTGCCTGCCACGCCTGAAGCTGTCCACAATTGAATACATTGCCTGGACGTACTCGCCCAACATAGATACCCAATCGTGGACTAATACTGCTGTATATCAGATAGAAGGACCAGTGGTGGTTATGTTCGATGACGTAGAGTCGGCCTATGCTTGGCTGCGTGAGGTGAAGTTTCGCTTCCGTGGGTCGCTTTCTACGCAACACTCGCCCACCATGGAGATTCAGAACAAACTGCTCACCGAGTCGGAAATGGAGTTCCATTGGCCCAGGCAGCAGTCTGCACTCTCGGGTGTAGCTGTATAACAGAACGCAGCAACCTCCTACCTGTTTTGCTGCTACCGTGGAAGGTCGGTGAAAGACGCTATAGGCACAGGCGTTGCGCCAGCTTGTATTACCTGCACTTGCTCGCCGTGGGCTACCAGCGCGGCGTTGGCCAAACCTAAAAATAGCCCGTGTTCTACCAAGCCGGGAATGGTCTTGAGCTGCGTGGCGAGCTGCTTCGGGTCGTTTATCTGCCCGAAATGGCAGTCTACTAACAAGTTGCCTTGGTCAGACAGTATATGCTGCGCGGCGTCAGTTTTGCTGACGCGCACCACAGGGTTGGCCCCCAGCTCCGCCACGGCATCCATCACCCAGGGTAGGGCAAACGGCACCACTTCCAAGGGTAGCGGAAACTTACCCAATTGCGGCACCGCTTTCGACGAATCGGCTACGATCAGGAGGTAGTTGGATGCCGTAGCCAATACTTTTTCGCGCAGTAGTGCCCCGCCGCCGCCTTTAATCAGGCGCAGCTGTGGGTCCAGTTCATCGGCGCCATCTACTGTCAAGTCGAAGCGCATACCACGCTGAGGTGGCACCAGCGGAATCCCTACCTCGCGGGCTAGAGTGGCACTGGCTTCGGAGGTGGCCGTAGCCTGCACACGCAACTGGCCGGTGCGCATGGCCTCACCCAGCGCCCGAATGAAAGGCGCCGCCGTGCTACCCGTGCCCAGGCCTACCAGCATGCCATCGCGCACCCAACGGAGGGCAGCAGTAGCGGCGGCTTGTTTTTCCAGTTCTTGCGGGGTAGGCGTAGTAGACATGGCAGTTGATGAGTTGAAAGGGTAGGGCGAAGGTAGCAAGTGACTATCCGAATAAGAAATGAACGGGGTAGAAGAACCGCATTTCAAAAAGACAAACATATCATTCCAGGCACAGCCAGGGATGAGATGATGCCTGAAAACCACAGGGCTCAGCGGCCGCGCAACTTGCGTAGCCACGGCTTGGCCTCGGGCACTAAGCCCAATACCAGTAGCAAGCCGCCATACAGCCCCGTGAGTACCACGGAGCGCATGGCCATGGTAACAAGGTAGGAATGCACAAACGGCACCAGCCACGCCGCTGTGCCGGCTACGGCTGCTACCACCAGCACCCCGACAATACGCCACGTGAAGGGCTGCATCCGGTAGCTGTGCCACACAAACCACGTGCGCGCCAGGTTGATGCCCGCCAGTGCCAGCAGCGCCGCCAGTGCCGCACCCGTCAGTCCAAACCGCGGAATCAGCAACAGGTTCAGTCCGACCGTAGCGAGTGCCAGCGACGCGTTGAATATCAAATCGTAGCGGTAGCGCGGCGAAGTCACGACGATTAGCCCATTGAGGCCCGTGATGCTGTCGAGCAAGCGACCGGCCAGCAGGAGCAAGACCGCCACCGTGCCCGCCGCGTAGGCCGGCCGGTGAATCAAGTGGTAAATAAAATCCAGATTCAGGCCGATGCCCAGGGCCAGCCAGCAGCCCAGCACTGTGAGCAGGCGCGTGGTGTTGCGGTAGAAAGCCGCCATGCGCGGCAGGTCCTGGTCTTTCCAGTAATCGGCCAGCAGCGGAAACGCAATTTTGTTGAGCGCCCGCGAAGGAATAACCAGCGCAATGCTGATGTTGCTGGCAATAGCATAGATGCCCGCCGCCGCCAGGCTTTCCTTGGAGCCCAGCATCAGGGCATCGATAGTGGTGATGACGGTGCCGGAAATATTGGAGAGCAGCGCAAACGCCCCAAAACCCAGCAGTTCGCGCACAGGCCGCACGTGTAGCACCGCCCGCGTAGGCCGCAAATGCAGCTCCCGAATGTAGGCAAGGTAGGCCGTTAGTAGCAGCGTAAGTCCGCTATTCACCCCTAGGTAGGCCAACACAAACTGCGGGAAGGAAATGTAGCCCAGACCAAACAGCAAGGCCACACCCGCAATCAGCACGCGCAGCAGCACCTCCTGCAAAAACGACGAAAACGCCGTGTGGTACAGCCCTTTCAGGTAGGCATCCTGCAAGGAATAAAGCAGCGTAAAGAAGGCCAGTACGGCTATCCAGGGGTAGTAAGCGGCTATGGCGGCTCGCTCGGTGTAGAGGCTGAGCAGCAGCGGCTTACCCAGGAAAAACAGCGCCGTCATTACCCCAAACCCTAGCAGCGGTACTCCCAGCAAGAGCGGCAAAAAACCGTGGTGGCGCCGCTCGGCATCGCGAAAGTAGGGGAAGAACCGAATGCCCGCGCTGGCAAACCCAAAGGCCGAGAGCTGGGCGTAGATGGTGGCAATACTCACCAGCACCTGCACAAGACCCAGCTGCCCTGGTTCCAAAAACCGCGGCAGCAGAAACGTGGTGTTCACGAACCCCAGCCCCAGCCCGAAGTAGGAAATGATAGTATTACGCAGCCCCTGCCGCCGAACGATGCCCAAGGTGAGTGGTGAAATGGTGAGAGGTGAAATGGTGAGCTTGACGTTCTGATGGTGCCAGCGGTACAAGTTTGACGTTGTGGCCACACCACGGGTGCCGCCACAACGTCAAACTCACCATTTCACCATTTCACTACTCACCTCCGTGCCCGTCAGGAAGGCGGCGCTTCGGCTGCGAAGGTAGCGCATCAGCTCGTGGAACTGGCGCGGGCCGTTGTGCGTGTTGGCGGGGTCGAAGTTTTGGTTGTGCCAGAGTACCGTGCACACGCCGCCGAACAGTTCTATTTCCAGAAGCATCGGGAGCAGCGCGGGTAGCACTTCATTGGGGTCGAGTTGGAGATAGCGCGGGTTATGAAGCGTGGTGTCCATCACGTTCAGCGGAAGTTCGATGAAGTTGGTGCTGCCGTCGCACAGCAGATCATACGGAATAAAGGGTAAGCAATAGGAATTGCGAAAGCCAAAGTGTTCAGCAAAGCCGAGCGTCGAATCATACATAAAAGCAGCATTGTGCAGGCTAAGCGGCGTACGAAGCGGCACCCAACTTAGATAGTGAAAGCGGTTGCCCTGCGTATAAAAGGGTAAACGGGAGCGTTCCAATAGCAACTTAATTTCATTGATAGCTGTACCAATGCTGCCGTGTAAGGCCAATTCGGTACCTGTTGCGGCTAGTTGTTGCAGCCGCGGCAGAAGCCGCCCAATACGATAGTCAGCGTTGGGGGGGGCGTCAGCTGCTTTTCGGTGTTCGGTGAGGAAGAAAAACGTGCTTTTGGCCCCGTACTGCGCTACCGCTTGCTGCACTTCTTCCAAGTTGTCCCAGGCGTCTTTCTGCGTGAAATGCCGCCACAACTGCCGCCCAAACCCTAGCCAGTCGCGGCGCTGTAGGGCGGCTTTGGCAGGCGCTTTCCAGGCGCTGTAGAGGTTGTCAACGTCGTGGGTAATGCAGGTGGCGAAGGGTGCATTATTAGTCCAGCGGCGCGGGGGTAGGGATTGGCCGGTTGCGTGCTCCACGGCCGTTTTCAGCACGTCGAAGTAGTAGTTGACTACTGGTATCGTCACGAAGTCGTACTGCTTTTGCACGCTGGCCGCGTAGGGGAATCGGCCATGCTGGTCGCGCTCCTCGCAGTAGTATTCCTGCCAGCCGCTAAGCAGAAAGAACGCCGCCGAAAGCACATCCGCGTGGATGATAGCACGACCTTCGGGTAACAAATCCGGCAGTGGTTTTTCAGGGTGCGGGTCGAAGAAAAACGGAATCTTTCGGCCCAACCATTTGCGGTAATTGGGCGCGGCCGGGTAGGGGCGTTGCTGTTCGAAAAAACCGTTAGATGCTTCTTGTACTAGGATTTGCGGCTGCGTGTCTGCGTAGCCGATGCTGATGTCGGGTAGCATGGGGTAGGCCATGCGCAGGTGCCGAAGTACGTAGGCTACGCGTGCTTCGCGGGAAACGGGAGCGGCGTAAGGAAGTGGCCAGTCGGGTGCGGTAGGCATCAAGTAAATGTATTAGAAATACGGCTGTCATTCGGCCCATCATATCTGTCATCCTGAGCTTGCGAAGGACCTTCTCACGCTAGAACAAGTCGTTGGTACGTCTATCGTGCAGACGTACCAACGACCCGTTCTGCGGGCATAAGGTCCTTCGCTACGCTCAGGATGACAACTATGAAAATGGTGACTACTGCCCACCTGTGCTACCTGCTTTGCTGCCCAACTGCTCCAGCAGCTCCTTCACGGCCGTGTCCAGTTGCACATCGCGGCCGGTGTAGCTTTCGCCGATGGGGCGCTTCACGGCCACGTCTACGGGGCGCGGGTTCATTTCCAGGATCTGGCCGTCGCGGGCGGCGCGGATAGTGGTGTTGGGGAGGCGCAGGCTGGAGCCGTCGAGCAACGACACGTTGTAGGTGAAGATGATCCAGCCGCCGGTGGGTTCGCCTACCACCTTGCCCAGCTTCAGGGCGCGGTAGCCTTCCGTAAAGTCCTCGGCGTCAGACAATGAGTGCTGGTTGGTGACCAGGATGGTAGGCCGCTCCACGGTGCGCTGGCCCAGGGAGGCGCGGGCGGGCATGGGGCCGTCCTGGTCGCGGCGCGTCATGGTGAGGTAGCTGCGGCGCGCCAGCACGTCGATGGCGTACACGTTCACGAAGCCGCCGTTGTTGTTGCGCACGTCCACTACCACGCCGTCGCGGCCCAGGTTTTCGGTGTCGAGGTCGAGGTAGAGCTGGGCCAAGGAGCCCGCCGACATATCGTACATGTGCACGTAGCCCAGCCGCCCGCCGCTGATTTTATCCACGTAGGCGCGGCGCTCCTCTACCCATTGCCGATAGGCGAGACCCTTTTCGGTGTCGCGGCTGAGGGGGCGCACCACTACCTCGCGGGTAGGGGTAGCGGGTGGCGCGGCCGTTGCTTTTTGCTTCTTGCCGCGCTTGGTTACCACGGCTGGGGTAGGTGTCGCTGAGCCGGTCAGGCGTAGCGTCACGCGACGGTTTACTTTGTATTGCAGCAGGTCTTCCAGATTACTAGTAGCGGTAATCGACACGCCGTCAACGGCTTCCAGAACCTCGCCGGGACGGATGCCGGCCAAGGCACCCGCGCTCAGGGGTAGCACTTCCGTCACGCGCAGGCGGCCGTGCTGCTCGTACTCAGCCGCATCGAAGCGCAGGCCCAGCCGGCCGGTAGAGGGCGCAATGCCGCCGCTGCCCGAGCTGCCGGGGTTCAGGCCCAAATGCGAGGCGTTCAATTCGCCAATCATCAGGTTGGTGAGGCGGCGGGCTTCGTCGGATGTTTCGGCGCCGGCAATGAGGGGAGTATAGCGGGCGCGCTCAGCGGTCCAGTCTACGCCGTTGAACTTGGCATCGGCGAAGTGGTCGTGCAAATAGCTCCATGCCTGATCGAACACCGCCAGCTTTTCCTCATCAAAATTCACTTCCATCTCGGCCGATACGGCCAGGGACTGTGCTTTGCCACCAGCCTCCACTGGTACCACCTGAATCTTGCCCTGATCGAGATAGTAGATTTTCTTGCTATCGGGCGAAAACTGCGCTTCGCGCTTGCTGCCCGTCGTGGATGTCAGCTGGCGGGCCACGCTACCTTCCTTACCCAGCTCATCCAGCGAGTACAGGTAGAGGTTCGATTGGTTGGCCGCGTAGCCTGTGACCACCAGCCACTTGCCATCGGGGCTGATGCGGTGGGCACCTACGTTCAGGCCAATCGGCAGCAGGCTCAGGCGTCGACGAATATCGGTGAAGTTGATGCTGACCGGGCTTTTAAGTGGCGTTGCAGACGCTTTTCCTTTGCTGGCCGTCGAGTCGAGCAGAGCGGCCGTGGCGGCTTTGCCGGGACCAGCAGGGGCGGCTGGTTTCAGGGGTGGGGCCGTGTTTTTGTCGGCGGGGGTAGGCACGGATGGGGCCGGGTCGCGGAACAGGTCGCGGAACTGGTCTTCGCGGAAGCGCGGCGTGCGCAGTTGCAGGTCGATGCGGGCAATCTGTGCGTCCTCGGTGCGCTGGCCGGTGTCGAACAAGATATACTTGCCATCGGGGCTCCACGACACGGCCGTGCTGTTGGCATTGGCCACAAAGCTCACCGGCCGGGCCTCGCCGCCCGCCACCGGCACCACCGATACGTTGGTGAAGCGCCTACCCCGGTTCGGCATGAAGGCCAGCCACTTACCATCCGGCGACCAAGTAAACGACCGGTCGGCGTGCAGGGGCGGCCGGTCGAAGCTGGCGGAGGCTACCACCTTTTCTTTCTTGGTAGCGAGGTCCAGCACGCGCAATTCCTTGGCGTCGTGCTCGTAGGCCAGCTGGCGGCCGTCGGGCGAGAGGCGCGGGGCGGCATCGTTGGCGGGGCCGCTCGTGAGGGCCGTTTCCTGACCCGTACTGATGTCGTAACGATACACGTGCGCCGTGCCGTTTCGCTCGCCCACGTACACCAGCCCGCGGCTATCGGGCAGCCACGACACGTCCGACTCGGCGCCGGGCGTAGTGGTGATGCGCACCGCCTCGCCCCCCTCCGCTGCCGACGCGGCAAACACCTCCCCGTGAATGATAAACGCGACCTTTTTGCCATCGGGCGAGAGGGCCAGCTCCTGCAAGCGGTCCGTGAAGCGCTGGCGCTCCACCACGTTGCCGGCCGGTGCCCCCCGCCGCCGGATATTCACCTCGCGCACCTGCCCGTTGCGCGTGTCCATCGACCAAATCTTGAAATCGCGCTCAAAGACAATCAGTTGGCCATCAGTGGAAATGGTGGGCCATAGTACCCGCCCGTCCTTGAAGCTGGTGACGGGGGTAGGGTTGCTGCCATTGGCGTCCATCCGCCAGATGTTTTCGGCCCCGTTGCGGTCTGATATAAAGAACAATTGCTGCCCGCCAGTCGCCCACATGGGCCACAGGTCTTTGGCGCCGCCGTGGGTAAGGGCCGTGTAGGTAGGCGCGCCGTTTTGTTCGCGCCGCAGCCAGATTTCGGCTTCATCCAAATGGCTGTGGCCGTGACGCCACCACTGGCGGTCGGCAATGCCGCGGGCCGAGAAGGCCAGCGTCTGGCCATCGGGAGAGGGCGCCGCGAAGAACTCGTTGGCGTAGTGGTCGGCACTTACCGGCATGGGCGTGCCGCCGGTGAGGCGCACCCGGTAAATGTCGTTCATGGAGGCAATGTCGTGGCTGGTGGAGGAGAAGTAGAGCCATTTACCATCGGCAGTCCACGCGTCGAGCTGCTCCGGGGCATCGTCGAACGTCAGGCGGCGGAGGGCGCCAGTCGCCAGCGTCAGCACGTACACGTCGCCGTTGCCGGTGCGCGTCGAGGTGAAGGCCAGCTCCTTGCCATCGGGCGAGTAGAGCGGCCTACCCTCGGTGGCCGGGTGGGCCACCAGCAGGCGTGCCTCGCCGCCCGCCACCGGTACCGTCCAAATATCACCGCCCGACACAAACGCCAGCTCCTGCCGGTCCGGCGATACGGCCGGCTCGGCGTAGGCCGACTGCGCAGCCGGGAGCGTGGTTTGGGCGAGTAGGGGTAGGGTAGGAAGTAGGAAAACGGCCGCAGTCAGGCCCAAATAAGAACGTAGGTGTGGTATCATAGGAGAGCAGCTAAGAAGGCAAACTACGCATCATCGACGCAAGTAGAAAGGAGAAGCTGCTTTTCCTGTAAGGATAGGCTGTGTATAAGGTGCTTCGGCTATCAAGCTGGTTCCTGTGTCACCCCACTGCCATGCTGAACATGCCAGCGCACGCGCCGAAACCTATCAGCAGCACCAACAAAGCGCTTAGAAAATACGGTGCTGCGCTACCTTCCACCGGCCAGAAAAGATGCCAAACGCCCAGCGTAATATTGATCAGCGCCTGTACTATGTATACAAAAGCGAACAGAGCCATGAATACTATAGAATCTCGTAGTAGACCAGTGGCAAGGGCAGCCAAAACAGCTGCTACCAAGAGTGCGAGCAGGTTGTTGCGCAGAATATGATCGGGTTTGGGGGTAGGCTTGCCCGATTCCATAGTCACTGAAAATCAGCGGGTATCGAGGTGAAAGTGGCTGGCGCAGTCGCTGAAACCGATGATAAACACAAGAAGGGTTGCCAGCAGACAGGCAGCAACATTACTGCCTTGCTTCCCTTGCACCATAAAAAAGAGCGCACCCATAAAATCTACAAAGGCCAGACAAAACAGCAAAGGGAAAACGCCTTCTTGTGGCGCCAGTATTTCCCGCCCAACGTGCAGCAGCAACACCATTCCCAAATTCAGGAGCAGAATGCGGCCAAAAAGACTCTTCGGCTTCTCGGCTTCTTGTGTCATAGCACCGGAATATCGCGCAGCACTTGCAGGCGCGCCAGCTTCTCTTCGTCGCGGTGGAGCATGTTTATCGTCTCGAACGGGATGATTTTCAAGTCTTTGCTTACGATGTGCACACAGGATTTCTTGATGGCGCGCACGTCGAAATTCCAGGCATCCATGAATTGCAGGATGATAACGCGGAAAAGGTTCTCATACTTCAGGTTGGGCGCCTGAATGGTGGGTAGGCAGCACAACAGCTGGTTCAGCTCGGGCGTGATGGTATCCACCGTATTGGCCGTGCTGAACAGCTTGAGCAGGTGCTGACGCAGGCGCGGATCGTGCTCATACACAATGGTGTTGCCGCCGCTTTGCAGCAGCTCGGCCGGCTGCACGTAGCGCGTAAGCGGAAACACCTCGCCGCCGAGCTTCAGGGCGTAGCCCATCACCAGCGCATCGGGGTTGCAGGGCACGGGTAGTAGATCTTCGGCCGTAAACAGGCTTTGGTTGATGATGCCCTGGCGGGTTTCGGTGAGCGTGAGGCGGTCGGTGGCTGGGTCGAAGTTCTGGAGACGGCCGGCGGCTTGGGTGGGCTGAAACGTGACGCCGCGCACGCACCGCTGCTGTAAGGCAAAGTCGATGATTTCGCCCATTTCGTCGTCGTTGAGGCCCTTTTGCAAGGTCACGACCAGGGTAGTGCTGAGGTTGTGGCGGTTCAGGTTCTCCAGAGCTTGCAAACGCACCTCGCGCAGGTCGCGCCCGCGCATGGTTTCTAACACCTCCTTCCGGAAAGAATCAAACTGTAAGTACACCTCAAACGCGCCCTCGTAGGTAGCCAGCCGGGCCACAAAGGCGGGGTCTTTGGCCAGGCGCACGCCGTTGGTGTTCACCATCAGGTGCTTGATGGGCTTGCGCTTGCACATATCCAGAATCTCCCAGAACTGCGGGTGCAGGGTAGGCTCCCCACCCGAAATCTGCACTACGTCGGGCTCGCCTTCATTTTCTACCAGCACGTCTACCATCGCCTCCACCTCTTCCAGGGTGCGGTGCCGGCCGTGGGTAGGGCTGCTCTCGGCGTAGCAGGTAGGGCACGTCAGGTTGCAGCGGTCGGTTATCTCAACGACGGTGAGGCAACTGTGTTGCTCGTGGTCGGCGCAGAGGCCGCAGTCGTAGGGGCAGCCGTAGTGGGTAGCGGTGTTGAAGCGGCGCGGCGTTTCGCTGGGCTTCACGTAGTTGCGGATGCTCTTGTAGTACTCAATATCGGTGGCAATGAGCACCCGCTGCCGCCCGTGCTCGGGGCAGCGCTTGAGCATGTACACGCCGCCGTCTTCAAAAACAATCTTGGCCTCTACCCGGCGCAGGCAATGCGGGCACAGGCTCAGGGTGAAGTCGTAGTAGGTATAGGGGCGTTTGGGCATGGATAGTTAATTAGGGTTCATTTTCTAGAGGATACTTTACGAACTTTGTAATATCAGTACAAAGAAATAATCTCTTCACAACTTCTGATAAATTTAATACAAGGTCGAAATGATGAGTTATATCAAGGTCAATATTATGTGTTATCGGTTGTTGGTTGTTAAAAATGTATTCAATTTCATTAAATTCATACGAATATTTTTTGCCGTGATATATATAATTAGTATGAATTGCATTCCTATATTTCCCAAAAAAACTTAGGAAGCTTTTGTCTTCATCCATGTTGCCGGAATAGTGCTCTTTGTAAATAGAATATACTTTATCATACTTCCTGTTTACAGATAGATGAGTTAAGTGATTTTTACTTAAAATTCTGTCGATTTTTAGTAAAATGCTTTCTTTTATTTTATATGGTTTTAGCCATTTTCTTACCTCCAAATTATCTTTATTCAATACTTGCTCTTTCATCTCTTGATCAAATAAACCATCGCATAGATAAGTTAGACAAAATTCAAACGTAGACCAAGCACTGGTTACCAAGCCGCGGTTGCCATAGTTTCTAGCATTGTAAAAATCTCCTAATATTTTAGTT
This sequence comes from Hymenobacter citatus, assembly GCF_014333615.1. GTDB lineage: Bacteria > Bacteroidota > Bacteroidia > Cytophagales > Hymenobacteraceae > Hymenobacter > Hymenobacter citatus. Next base: position 75,684 of record NZ_JACSCY010000001.1, read on the forward strand.
GTACTTGTTAGCTCGGTGACATGTGTATGAATGCTTTTGTTGCTGTAATCTATCTTGATTTCATTATCATTAATAGCTTTAGTTAAATATATCCAGCACATGTTCTTGTAATATAAATCTAGGTTTGCTTGATTTAATTCAAAGAAAGCTTTTCTTACGTCATTTTCTATAAAGGGCAGAGTTGCTATCATTTCTTTGTACTTTTTACATTGGTCAAGTATATAATCAAGCTTTTGCATCTGTGTATTTTTTAAGTGAATTATAATGATTAGCTTGGCTGCGCGGCTATTGTAAAAATAATATTATTCTTGTTCGCCCAAACAGCCACCCATAATACCCCAACCCCAGCACGCACGCCCACTGAATGGCCGTAAGGCCCCAGCCACTCGGCGCGGGGGTAGGCTTGATGAACTCCACCAGCAGCCGAAACACCAAATACCCAACCATAAACCACCGAAACCGCCAGCCATCCGGCAGCGGCTGGCGGCGCTCGGTGAGCCACAGAGCTGCGCCCAGCAGCAGGAGCCAGGTGATTTCGTAGAGGTTGGTGGGGTGGCGGTCCACCCCGTCGCCGAAGTTGGTGCCCCAGGGTAGGGTAGTGGCCGTGCCGAACGTGCCATCTTCGAGCCCCGAGAAGTGGCAGCCGAGCCGGCCGATGCACATGGCCAGCAGGATAGGAAATACCATCAGGTCGCCGCTGGAAGCCGTAACGCCCAGGCGCTTTTTGGTGAGTTCTACGCCGACGAGGCCGCCAAGTAAGCCACCCACAATGGTTTTGTTGGTGAGGTAGTAGGGCCAGCCGCCGGGCGGGTGCAGCAGCAGCGCGGGGTGCTCCAGCAGCCCCAGCACTCGCGAGCCTAAGAGCGCTCCGGCCGCCGCGCCCACGAAAATCCAGAGGCGGTGCTCATCGGAGATGCGGTCATGGGAGCGGGTGCGCAGGTGCTGGTAGAAGCGGTAGCCGATGGTGTAGGCCAGCATCTCCAGCAGCAGGTGCACGGGCAACACCACTGGGCCAAGCGCCAAGCGAACGGGGTAGGTCATGGAAAGTTACTTTTCGGCCTATTGGCTAATATTGCTGATTCTTCCCAGAACCCGTTGCGCAGCCGCTCACGCCGCCTGCGCTTCCTACCCCCACTATGATGCTGCTACGGCTTGGTACCGTTTTGTTGCTGCTTGGCGCGGGCATGCTCTACAGCGTGCGCGCCGGCAAGCTGACACCCGGCGCCGCCCTCACGGGTGGGCTGCTAGGCGGGCTGATTTATCTGGGCGGCGGCTTTGGTGGGTTGAGCATGTTGGCCGCGTTTTTCCTGCTGGGCTCCGCGGCTTCCGGCTGGCACCTGGCCGAAAAGCGCCGGTCGGGATTAGCAGAGGAAAACAAAGGCCGGCGCACGGCCGGGCAGGTGGTTGCCAATGCCGGCGTGGCCGCCCTGGCTGGCCTGGCCAGCTGGTGGTGGCCTGCCCAAGCTACTGCGTTTCAGCTGCTGCTGGCCGGGAGCTTCGCCGCCGCCACCGCCGACACGCTGGCCTCGGAGCTGGGCAACATCTATGGCCGCCGCTACTACAACATCCTCACGCTACGCCTCGATACCCGCGGCCTGAACGGCGTGGTGAGCCTCGAAGGAACGTTGTGCGGCGTGGCGGGTAGTGCCCTCATCGCGGGACTATACAGCCTCAGCTTTGGCTGGGGTAGGGAGGTTGGCTGGCTGGTGCTGGCCGGCACCATCGGCAACCTGGCCGACTCGGTGCTGGGCGCTACCCTGGAGCGGCAGCATCGCCTGAGTAACAACGCGGTTAACTTCCTCAACACGCTGGTGGGCGGGGTGGTGGCGGGGCTGTGCTATTGGGTGGGGTAGTAGCCGGCTGAAGGATTGCGTATGACTGGGTAAAGGCTACGGGTATGAGTGAGGAGTAAGTACCTATTGGAGTATTCCCACTTCCCAATCGTCGTTGCTAAACACTACTTGGCGGCCTGGGACATCGGCAGGAACTTCTCCCCTGCGCATCAAGTAACCGTGCGGCTGATGCGGTGTGAGACGGTCGTCAGTGAAAACGTATTTGCCAAACCGAAAGACCTGATACACCCCGTTGTTTATCTGATAATCAGCGTATTGCTGAAAGTCTTGAGGAGAATACTGAGTGAAGAACAGCGTGTATACATACGGCAGCGGCATACTCTCAGTGATTCTAATCTGATTAATAGGTAATTGTTTTGCAGCTGCAAACGCCTGGTCTAAGCCTTTATTAAAGAAGGGGCCTACGGAACTGCTTCGGTATAAAGTGAAATAGTTGTCAATTGCCAAGCCGCCTTCTACGGCTAGCCACCCTACCACCAGAACTCGGAGTAATGGTTTAGAGACTTGGCTGGTTGTATTGGTAATAATCAAATGCACCAGCCAGACAGCCAAAACCAGCAAAGGCAAGTAGAAATGGTTGAAGCGGTTAACATTCAGGATGAATAACCACCGCATAGGCAGAGCGCTCAAACCCCAGCAAAAAAAGACGGTCACAACGACGTCGGCAGCGCTAAATGTCCGGTAGCGTAGTTGTCGGACAAGCACAAATACAGCCGCTACCATTCCTGCCAGGCCAAGGGGTAATGAAAATAACAGTAGTGGAGGAAAGCCAGGGAGTACATTGTACACGCTACCATCTTGAAACCCCGTATTGATAAAAGCCCGGTTCGTGTTCAATAAGGCCTGCTGTTGCTCCCTTCTGTTTTGTTCTTGTGCGTCATCTTCAGTGAGTTGCGCGAGGCGGTTTGATGGCAGCAAGGGGGTTGCAAAGAACAAAGAGTCAGTCCAGGCAAGGTTGCGGTGTAGCACATGGTTTTCCGTGAGGTATACTCCAAACGGAAAAGCCACTGTTGCAAACAGAACGAAGGCCAGCAGCCACGCTGTCTTCTGCTGCCAGAATACTCTCCAGTAAAAACAAAGCAGCAGCACCAGCATGGTAGGAAGTACAATGACGGTAGTGCCGTATGCGTAGAGTGCCAGAGCAAAAGGCACTAAGCTGGGTACAATCCAGCGTCGCCTACCAGTAAGTATCCCCCGGATCAGTAGTACGCAGCCAAGAAGCATAAAGAAAGGAGCTAGGTTGCTCTCTAATGCCCACCGCGACAACATGAAGTGCCAGGGTACAATAGCCACTAAGAACATACCTAACAGCGCGGGATAACGCCCTAAGGGGCGTAACCCCCATCCCAGCAAAGGCAACGTCAGAATGCCCAGCATAACGGGCACCAAACGCGCAGAAAAAACGGATAAGCCCAGTCCCTTAACAACCGGAGCAGATAAGTAGGAGAGCAGTACATTCTGGCCGCTTCCCCACGATGGAAAATAAGGCGGCAATACGTTCCCCCATCTATCCATGCCGGTTTCGGCCAAGCAGTACGCTTCGTACAAACTACTGGCCTCATCCTGGTTGAAGCCAGGTGGAATATTCGGATACTGAATAAGGCGGAGCGCAATACCTAGCCCACAAATCAGCATGAAGGCTAGCGCATATAAACGACGCTGAATAACAGAAGATTGTAAAGAGGCTTTCAGCGAGAAAGTCATACTGGGGCCGGAATCCATGAAGAAAGAACACCAAACCTACTGAAAACTCTGTTCTAAAATGTTTCGCCCAGCCACTCCCGCAACAATCGTACGGCCCGTTGCTGGCTGTGGCCCTCCTCTGCGGTGCCGAGGGTAGCATTGTAGTAGGCGGCCTGCTGGTAGAGGTGCAGGGGCTTGTGCTGCTGATAGTTCCGCAGCAGTGTGCCCAACGCCGCTAGCGTGTGGGCGCGGGGCACCAGGCCGTGGGCTACGTACCCATAATAGTCATCGGTGCCGGTGTGGGTGCCGAAGCGGTAGTAGATGCTGGCTACGTTCAGCAGGGTAGCCTCCAGATGAGTGGAGGTATCGGCGGCTACCAGGGCATCCTGCTGGCGCAGAAACTCGAATACGCTTTCCTGACGGGCATCGGAGAAACGCAGGGTAGGGTGCTGCTGCCGCAGCAAAGCAAAATCGCGTGGGTCGCCGGGGTGGGGGCGGAAGGTGAAGGTGAGGGTAGGGAACTCCCGCAGTAAGTAGTCCACTGCCTCCATAATGGCGGGCGTTTCGTCGAGCAGGTTGGTGGCCACGCCCACACATTGCACCTGCAGATTCTCGTTTTTTTGGCTGAGAAACGCATCGGCCTTCGGCATGCCCACTAGTGCTACCTGGCCCTGCACGGGGCCGCACTGGCGGTACTTGTCCAGAGCGTCCTGGCCTTCGAGAAGGCTCAGATCGAAGCCTAGGGGTGGAAAGCTAGTGCTCACGCTGGCATGCTGCACGTAGGCGGTGGGCACACCCTCGGCGCGGCAGGCCAGCAGCAGGGCACGGGCGTCGTCGTTGTGGTCGTTGGCGAATACTACGGCGCGGGGCTGGTAGTGGCGCAGTGCGCGGCAGTACACCTCATAGTACCCAATGGCATTGAAAATCAGGTCGAAAAACCGCCAGGCCAGTTGGCCTTCCATTTTCCACAAGTCCAGCAATACGCCCGGAAACTGCCCGTAGTAGAGCAGCTTCCGCCGCAACGAGAGGCGGTTTACCTGCTGGTTGTAGCGGCCAATCTGCTTGCTTTGCCCAGCTACCAGTACGGCGCCGGGTAGGGCTTCGCTCAGGAAGTGCAGGGCTTCGTAGTTGTTCTGACTCACCACGTACAGCCACACCTTGCCGTGCAGGTCCTCCGCATTGCGGATAGGCCGGAAGACGTTGCCTACCAGCCGCAGCGCCGCGTAGCCCGCTACCTTCGCCAGCCGCTTCCACACGCTGCGCGGCGAAATACCTTCCAGCGTGCGCGCCGGCAACCCGGCAAACAGCGGCGAAAAGCGCAGTTGCAGGATGTCGCGCAGGCGAGCGGTGGGGGAAGGCATTAGGGAGATGAAAAGAAGAACGTCCTGCTGAACGGAGTTCAAGCATCTCTACCGCTTTGTTGTTAGAAATTACTCACGGTAGAGATGCTTCAACTCCGCTCAGACGTTTTGGTAGCAGCACGCGAGATTTCTCCCGCTAGTCGAAATGACGGGTTTACAGCATCTCCCACGTCAGCGGAGTGCCGGCGGCCAGCGCCTGCCGGGCGGGCTTGCCCAGGAGCTGATCGTAGTAGCGCGGGGGTAGGCCAAGGCCGGGGCGCACCACACGCAGGTTGTCGGGGGTGAAGACCTCGCCGGCCGCAATATCCTGGGCCACGTACAGGGAGCGTTTGTAGAGGCGCGATTTTTCTTCGGCGCGCTGCACGCCGTACTGGATCTGCCCCAGTGCCTGCCAGGCGCGCTCGGTTTCCGTTGCTAACGTGGCCACTTCCTCCGGCTCCAAGGAGAAGGCCGAATCTACGCCACCGTCGGCGCGGCGCAGGGTTACGTGTTTCTCTATTACGCAGGCACCCAGGGCCACGGCGGCCACGGCGGCGCCTACCCCAGCCGTATGGTCGGAAAGGCCGATGGGCGAGGCCGGAAACAGTTGCGCCAGGTGCGGAATGGTGCGCAGGTTGGTGTTGAGGGGCGTGGCGGGGTAGGTGCTGGTGCATTTCAGCAGTACCAACTCTTGGCAGCCAGCGGCGCGTAGCACCTGCTCTGCCTCGGCTACTTCGGCCAGGGTGCTGGCGCCGGTGCTCATAATTACGGGTTTGCCAGTGGCAGCCACGCGGCGTAGCAGAGGCCAGTCGGTGTTTTCAAAGGATGCAATCTTATAAGCGGGCACGTCCAGCGTTTCCAGAAAATCCACGGCCGACTCGTCAAACGGCGAGCTGAACGCCAGCATACCGTGCTGCTTGGCGCGGTCAAACAGCGGCTGGTGCCAGTCCCAAGGCGTGTAGGCCTCCTGGTACAGCTCGTGCAGCTCGCGGCCGTACCACAGGGAATTGGGGTCGTCGATGCGGTAGGCGCCGGGCAGCGTCATGGTATCGGCGGTGTAGGTTTGCAGCTTGATGGCGTGCGCACCGGCTGCGGCCACGGCATCTACAATGGCTAGGCCGCGCTCCAAGCTTTGGTTGTGGTTGCCGCTTAGCTCGGCAATGATAAACGGCGGGTGGTCGGGGCCGATGGCGCGGCCACCGAGGGTGATGGTAGGCATACTACAAAGTAACGAAGCCCTCCTGAATCGGCCGCGCCGCAAGCGTTAGTAGGCCAGCATTTCGTCGTCAGGGTAGTAATTCAGCGGCTCGGGCGCCGGCCCGCCGATGGCGTCTATCTGCTGGCGCAAAAGGAGTTGTTCTTCGGCTACGGCAATGCGTTTGATGCAGGCAATCGTAAGTGCGATGAATACGATGATAAAGACGGTATGCACAGCATCATACATAGCCGTTGTCTCAAGCTGTTACGCAGTTTCAGCGTGGCGCGATGAGGAGTTGGCAACTCGTCCTAAAGTGCTGGTAAGTACAAAAATTATCCACCACCAACGTAGTAGTGGATGGGACGGTTGTTGAGCGTAAGCCAGCTGGAAGGTGCCATTCCATACTTCCTTCATGATAGAATAGGGGCGGAATAGATTCAAGAATGGAACAAACCACGCTCCTGCAGCCCACCCATCATCATGTTGTATGCGGCGACCAGCCCTTTTTAAATTAGCATATGCTCTGCGAAACCAGCGAATGAAATAAACGGCTGTTATAATTGAAAGTCCCAGTAGAACGAGAGCTACGATACCTTGAACTACAGCTAGTAGGTCGTCCTCCGCATCTGCCGGAACCAGCAGGTTGAGTAGCGTAAAGAAAGCGAGTAGAAAAGCAGTAGCCCACAGTAACATGATGGCCTGTTTAGCCCGATCAGAATTATCCAGTACAGTAGAAATAATCACGTTAGATGCTGGCGTAAAATGAAATAATAAATTGGGTTCAAGATATATGCCAGATAAAAGTATAATTTTCAGCTGAAGTATTCGTAGCAGTTTGCTGCGCAAATCCCGCCCGCTCGAAGGCCCGCACCGAGGCCACGTTGGCTGCTAGTACCTGCCCTTCTACTCGCCGCACCTCCGGAAACTGAGCTTGTAATGTCCGCACGCCGGCCACCAGTAACCCCGCTGCCAGCCCTTGGCCACGGTGCGTGGCCGCCAGCAAATAGCTCAGCAGCGCCGTGTCCTCGTCTACCATAAAGCGAATCAGGCCGGCTGATTCTTGAGTGGTTTCGTCTTCGGCCAGCAGCAGGAGTGTGTCTTTGTCGTGAAGGCGGTTGGCAAACCACCGCTCATGGTCGGCGCGCTCGATGGGGGTAGGGATGAAGGAATACTGCCGCACGGCCGGCTCGTTGGCCCAAGCCAGAAGTTGGTCCGAGTCGGAGGCAACGACAGGGCGCAGGCGGAGCGGCAGCGGCGGGAGCAGCAGGGCCGCAAACTCCTGGCGCAAGCGTTGCGGTGTGTGGCCATCGAAGTGCTGGTGCTGGGCCTCGCGCAGCTGCTCGGCAATGCGGCTGGCTTCGGGCGAGGTGAGTACGTTGCCTACACTGAGGTAGGGGAGGGCCAACCCCGCGCCGCGCAGAAACCGGTCGAGGTCGTGCTGGTTGGTGGCGGTGGGGAGCAGAAACAACAGGCCGCCACCGGCCGTGCAATACTCGTAGCTAATGGTGCTGGGCGAGCATACGGCCGTGCCGCACTGGCGCATGAGGTCGCGTAGGGCAGGAGCAGGCAGGTTGCGGTGGAGCAGTAGGCGCGGCTGGTCGTCGGCCCACTGTTGCAGGCTTTCCCACTGGTCGTAGGCGCTGCCTACCACCGCATGCACCTGGCGCACGGTGGGCAATAGCAGGAGCCGCGTGGCGGCGCGCTGCGTTTGGTGGGTAGGGTCGGCACCGCCCAGGCAGAGTAGCACCGTGCCGGTATCGGCTGTTGTTGGGGGTAAGAAGGCGGCCTCGCGAAAGGCAGCGCGGAGCGGCGCATAGGCTGGTCCGGCCAGCAAACGAGCATTGGGCAGGCGCAGCTCATACTCGGCCTCCGTGACGCCCCCAGCCGGATTCAATACCAAATCGGCCAGAGAGGGAAAAGCATGCAGATCATCCAAACACACCAGCTTATGCACGGCTGGTCGCACAGCTTGTTGGTAGGTCAACTCGAAATCATAGCCATCGAGTACCAGCACGTCGGTGGGTTGCAGAGCGTGTTGGCGCAGCCAGGCCGGCTCACCGCCGGCGGGCATAGGTGGCATCTCTACTACCTCATCACAGGTAGCCAGCAGCAGCTCCCGTACCGCTGCATCGGGCTCCTGTATCACGAATACGCTGTGAAACCGACTTTGTAGGATTTCGGCCAGCGCCAATAAGCGCATCACATGACCCAGGCCGATACGTGGGTTGCCATCGGCGCGAAGTAGGAGACGGTTTTTCAAGCGGGAAGAAAAAGTGAGGTGTAGAAAAGAGCGTGTGGGTAGTTAGGCTAAGCGCAGCCGAAGTATCTCTGCCGCTTTAGTAGAGCAGTATTCCGAATAACATGTGGCAAGTCTTGCAGGCTGAGCCTTCGAGAGCAAAAGCAGTAGAGATGCTTCGGCTGCGCTCAGCATGAGGTTCTGGTATTCTCGCTGTATTCGAATCTATTATACTTTTTTTTGCTCTACATGAGCGTTCAGGGCAACCAATTCAGGATGCTCGTCCAGCAGTTGAATGAGGTCGTCTACGCCAAGTTTATCGGCACCGTATTGTTCAATCAGCACCTTAATCAACTCAAAATCCTCGGCCGTGTCTACTGTGAGGCGGTAATGGCTGCGGTTGGGCACGCGGCTGGAGTGCCGGAAATGCACCTGCCCCGAGCGATTCTGGTGGATGTAAGGGGTCACGTGTTCCCGGTCGCTGGGCAGGGTAGCCCGCTGAAAGGCTTCCTCTAGCAACTGCCGCGAGAAGATTTCGAAATCAAAGCCCCGCGGATAGGTGCGGCGCAGCACGTTGGAAAGGTAGAGGTAGGGATTGGCCAGGCGCACGTACTCGCGTACGCAGGAGGCCACCAGCGGGCCATCAAGCAGGGGGCAGTCGGAGGTGACGCGCACAATCACGTCGAGGCCGTGCTCGTGGGCGCACTGGTGGTAGCGCCCTAGCACATCGTGCTCGTCGCCGCGGGTGTAGGAAATGCCATTGAATGCTGCAAAATCGGCCAGCACATCATCTTCCTGATTGGTTGTAATTGCCAGGTAGAGTGGCAATCCACCCTGGCGCAAACGCTGCACGTGGTAGTGCAGCAGCGGCTGCCCGGCAATGGGTTGCAGCACTTTGCCGGGTAGGCGCGTGCTGGTCATGCGGGCCTGGGAGATAATACCGATGTTGGGAGTTGCTAGATTCATAAGCCAAAAACATCGTATTTATGTAGAGAAGACTACCCCGCCACAAACTCCCGCACGCAGTCGATAACGTACTGCTGCTGCTCGTCGGTGAGGGTAGGGAACATGGGGAGGCTGAGGCAGTGCTCGTAGTAGGCCTCAGCATGCGGAAAGTCGTGGGGTTGCCAGCCCAGGGCGCGGTAGTAGGGCATTAGGTGCACCGGAATGTAGTGCACCTGCGCAAAAATCTGTCGCTCGCGCAGGTAGTCATACAAGCCCTTGCGGTCGGCTACCTCAATGATATACAGATGATAAGCGTGGCCAAAGCGGCCGGCGGCTACCGTTTGGGCGCCGGGCATAGCGGCAAATGCTGCATCGTAGTGGGCGGCTAGCGCGCGGCGGCGGGTCAGGCCGGCATCGGCGCGGTGGAGCTGGCTTAGGCCTAGGGTAGCCAGCATGTCGGGTAGACGGTAGTTGAAGCCCAGCGTCTGCATCTCGTAGTACCAACCACCGTCGTTTTGCTCCAGCAAGTCGGCGTCTTTGGTGATGCCGTGGGTGCGCAACAGCAAGAGCTTGTCGTAGAGCGCTTTGTCGTTGGTGGTGATGAGGCCACCTTCGCCCATGGCAATGTGCTTGACGGGGTGAAACGAGAAAATAGCCAGCTCGGCAAACTGCCCGTTGCCGCACCGCTGCTCCCTACCCTGACTATCAATGAAAAACCCGCCCGGCGAATGCGCTGCGTCCTCCAAGAGCCACATCCCAAACTCGTTGCAGAGCTGGCGCGCTTCTTCCAGATTCACCGCCAAGCCTGCAAAATCCACCGGAATCAGACCGTGGAAATACCCTTTTGGATGAGCTTCCAACAGGCGGCGCACAGCGGCTAAGTCAATCAGCGCCGTTTCTGGGTCGATATCAGCGAAATACACCTCGCCGCCGCAGTAGCGGACGCAGTTAGCCGAGGCCGCAAACGTGATGGGCGTGGTAATCACGCGCTGACCGGGCTGCACGCCCAGCGCCAGCGCCGCCAGGTGCAACGCCGCCGTGCCATTGCTGACGGCCACTGCGTAGCGCACCCCAATGTAGTCGGCAAAAGCCTGCTCAAATTCTGCCACCTTCGGCCCCTGTGTGAGGTAGTCGGAGCGCAGCGTATCCGTCACCGCCCGAATGTCGTCGTCGGTGATGTGCTGGCGGCCGTAGGGGATGGGGGAGGTAGGCATGGAAATTTGATAGTAAAGTGTTTGTCATCCTGAGCTTGCGAAGGACCTTGTCACGCCAGAACGAGTCGTTGTTACGAAAATCGTTCTGCGGGTATAAGGTCCTTCGCAAGCTCAGGATGACAGACGCGTTGACAACTAAACAGCCTCAAAATCCGCATCGACATGCTGGCGGATTTCCGCACGAATCTGCTCTGCCGACAGCCACTCGCTGTTATTGGCAGAGTCGTAGTGGAAGCCCACCGGCACGCGCTGGCCCTGGAAATGCTGGATGAACTTTTCCACATCCCAGATGGGGGTGAAGGGCAGAATAACGTAGTATTTAGCCAGCTCCACCGTGCTCAGGGAGTCGGTTTCGGTAATCATTTCCTCGTGCAGCTTCTCGCCCGGCCGGATGCCCACAATCTCCTGGCGGCAGTTGGGGCCAATGGCCTCGGCTACTTCCGTAATCTTATAGGAGGGAATTTTCGGCACGAAAATCTCGCCGCCCCAGGCGTGTTCCAGCGCGTACAGCACCAGGTCCACGCCTTCGTCCAGGGAGATGTTGAAGCGCGTCATGTCGGGGTGGGTGATGGGCAGTACGCCGGTATGGCGCTGCTGCAAAAAGAACGGCACCACAGAGCCGCGTGAGCCAATTACGTTGCCGTAGCGCACCACCGAAAACCGCAAATCCCGGCCGCCCTTCATGTTGTTGGCGGCCACAAACAACTTATCCGAGCATAGTTTGGTGGCGCCGTAGAGGTTAATAGGAGCAGCAGCTTTGTCGGTGCTGAGGGCTACTACTTCCTTCACGCCACAATCCAGCGCCGCATTTATCACATTTTCGGCCCCAAAGATGTTGGTCTTGATGCACTCCATCGGGTTGTACTCGGCGGCTGGCACCTGCTTGAGGGCGGCGGCGTGCACAATGATATCCACACCCTCGCAGGCCCGTTTCAATCGCGCTGCATCGCGCACATCGCCAATGAAATAGCGCATGGCCGGGTACTGAGAGGTAGGAAACGTCTGGGCCATTTCGTACTGCTTCAGCTCATCGCGCGAGAAAACGATGAGGCGCCGTACCTGCGGGAATTTTTCCAGCACGGTGCGTACAAACTGCTTACCGAAGGAGCCGGTGCCGCCCGTCAGCAGCACCGATTTATGATTAAGGTCGAGGGCCATAAGGGAATTGGTAGAAGGGCAAAAGTACGCAGTTGTTCGTTGATGGGAGAGACTACATAGTCGTTTGTCCGTCATTTCGAGACTTGTTGAGAAATCTCGCGTGCCGCAGTAATTTCAATCGAAAGAACAGTATCGCTACAACAGCAGCACGCGAGATTTCTTGACAAGTCTCGAAATGACATGCTGCTGTCGACGTTCAACGCCGGCACGTTTCGCGGGACACTCAGTAGCTTTGCCGGTTACAAGAGTAGGCAGCGCACCGCCGAAAACCGAATACGAACAACAGAAACCGCCATGCCGGAGCCTATTAAAGTCATTATCTGGGATTTAGACGATACGTTTTGGCGCGGCACACTCTCGGAAGGTGCTGTAGAAGCCGTGGAGGAAAACCTGGCCCTGGTGCGCGATACGGCTGCGCGAGGGCTGGTGCATACCGTGGTTTCCAAGAATGATCTGGCTCCCGTAGAAGCCAAGTTGACGGAGCTGGGCATTCGCGACCTGTTTGTGTTTTTGCGCGTAAGCTGGCAGCCCAAAGGCGCCATTATCAAGCAGTTGCTGGAGGATATGCAGCTGCGGGCACCCAACGCGCTGTTTCTCGACGATAACCCTGTAAACCGCGCCGAGGCCCTCTACTACAACCCTACCCTGCAAGTGGCCGACCCCGTCGACCTGCCCCAGCTCGCCCCGCAGCTTCGCGCCGCTGGTAAGCCCGACCCTACCTTCTCGCGCCTGGAGCAGTACAAGCTGCTGGAACGCCAGCAGCAGGCCCGCGCCACGTATCACGACAACCTAGCCTTTCTGCGAGACGCGCAGGTGCAGATCGAGTTTCGGGAAGGTGCGGCGGTGCTGCCCGATATGGACCGCGTGGAGGAGCTGATCAACCGCTCTAATCAGCTAAATTTTACCAAGCAGCGCGTGACCAAAGACGAGCTACACGCCAGCTTCCAGAACCCGGTTGTGCGCTGGGGCACTGTGCGTGTGCGCGACCAGTTTGGCGACTATGGCTTGGTGGGTGTGTATGCCGTTGAGCAGGATGGTAATCGCCTGCTGCAATTCGTGTTTTCCTGCCGGATTCTGCACCTGGGCATCGAGCAGTTTACGTATGCCCACCTGGGTTTTCCTACCCTTGAGGTGCAGGGGGAGGTAGCCACCGAACTCACCCAAACCGACCGTCCCGATTGGATTACCATCGTAACGCCGACGCCGGAAGAAACCACTCCTGCCGCAACAGCCAATGCTGCCCAGCGCCGGCGTGTGCTGCTGAAAGGCGGCTGTGATTTAGGCCAGCTCACGCCGTTTTTGCAGGCGTTTCAGTTGGAAGTGATGGAGGAATTCAACTACGTGAACGAAAACCAGGTGCCCGTGCATGTAGAGCATTTGGCGCTGCTGCGCCTGGGTAGGGAGCTGCCCAAACAGGAGCAGCAGCGTATAGCGCGCCTACCCTTCCTCGGCGCCGAGGCCTTTGACACAAAGCTATGGGATGGTGGCTACGATGCGCTGGTATACAGTCCGTTGATGGATTACACCCAGGAAGTATACCGCGAAAAAAGTACCGGCCTAGCCGTGCCCTTCGGTGGCTACTACGACCTGACGTCCCAGGATCCTGCCACCCAAGCCGCGAAATTTGCCCGCCGAAAATTCCGGGGTATGGACGAGGCGTTTTTACGACAGTTTCAGCAGGAATTTGTGTGCGTAGGACAAGAGACGTCCGCCGATTTTCGGCAGAACCTGCGTTGGCTGCGGGCGCAGATTCCGTCTTCGGTGCCGATATTTTTCCTCAACGGTGCCGAAATAGAAGTGCCCGGCTCCGCCGAAACCGGCGCTAAAGAACGGCATCAACAGATGAACCAAGTCTTGGCCGAGTTTGTGGCCGAAACCGACAACTGCTACCTCATCGACGTGCGCGACTTCGTGCAGGCACCCGCTGACGTCACCAACAACTTGCGCCATTACCAGCGGGCGCACTATCGCACCCTGGCGCAGCGCCTAGCTACGGCCCTGAGCGAGTGGCAGGGTAGGAAACTAGCCCGCTCCAGCTGGCGCGATTGGAAAGCGCAACTACTCAGCCGATTGCCATGGTAGGGGCGCGTTGCACGCGCCCATCGTTGCACGACCCGATATCTTACACGCTATCCAGTAACCTCAGCGACGAGGGGCACCTGCAAGACGCCCCTATAGTAGCTTCACCAACTGCTCGGTGAGGGCGCGGCGGGAATAGCGGGTATGGGCACTGCCCGGCAAATCCAGGTTAAGGTTGGTCTGCCACTGTGCTACCAAAGATTCCAAATACGCCAGCATGGCCGTGTAGTCGAGGTAGGGGAAGGCCTGGCCGGCGCCGCACTGGCGCAGAATCTCGTCGGCGTCGGAGCCGGCCGGCCCCACGCAGATGATGGGCTTGCGCGCTGCCAGGTACTCAAAGATTTTCCCCGGCAGAATGCCCAGGTTATTCGGCACGTCGGGAATGGCCATGAGTAGGGCCGTGCTCCGCAGCAAGTATCCCACCGACTCCTGGTGCGGTACGAAGGGTAGGAACTCGGTTCGGCCGGCTAGGCCGGCCGCGGCTACCTGCTGCCGCACGCCCTCCGATACCTTGCCCACAAAGCGCAGCCGCAACGGCACAGCGGGGTGGCGCTGGGCACACGCAGCCACGGCGCGCAGCAGCTCCTGCACATGGTAGGTCTCGGAGATGGTACCAGTATGGGTAATGAGGAGGGCATCGGTGGGCGGGGTAGAGGGCTGGCGGAAGTCGCTCTCGTCGTAGCCATTCGGGATGACGTGAAACTTGCTTGGTTCCAGCTTCTTCGACTTGCCCAGGAGCAGGCGGCGCGTGTCGGGGCTGGTGGTGAGCACCACGTCGGCGTGTTCCAGCACTTGGCGCTCGTAGCGCGCATCGAGCCAACGGGCGGGCGCGGTCTGGTGCAGCTCCTGTTGGTAGTAAATATCGGTCCACGGGTCGCGCATGTCGGCTACCCAGCGCAGGCCGTAGCGCTTTTTCAGCTCCAGGCCAATGAGCTGGGTGGAGTGGGGCGGCGAGCTGGTGAGCACCGCGTCGAACTGCTCGCCCTGGGCTAGTAGCTTCGCTACGGCGCGCAGGGCGTGGCGGTTCCAGCCCCGGCGCGGGTCGGGTAGGAAAAAATTGCCCCGCACAAATTTGAATAGCCGTTGCGTGAGGCTGGTTTTGCTTTCGTTGGCAAAGCCACCGTACGGAATCTGCTCCCGCCGCGTGAGCTTCTTGTAGCTGCCAAAGGGCTCCGACGTATCGGTGCGCAGCACGCGCACGCCGGCCGGTACTTCTGCCAGCAGCGACTCATCCAGCACGGGGTAGGCGCCGCGCTCGGGGTCCACGGTCACCACGGTAGGCTCCACACCCAGCGCCGGCAGGTGCTTCACAAACTTCAGACTACGCTGCACACCCGCCCCACCCGAGGGGGGCCAGTAGTACGTAATCACCAGCAAACGAAGCGGACGGGGAGCAGATACGGGCACGGGATAGTTCAAATGGAGGCGCGAAGGTACGCAGCCGCGGCTTTCCGGGGTTTTCTGGCTAATTTTGTATACTAATTGTTCACTACGTGTTTCATTACCTTACCCTGCCCGCCAATGGCAAACGACAATTCTGACTTGCTGGCTATGATGGCCGACGTTTTGAAAGCTGTGGATCGGCAAACCGAAGAAAACAAGCGGGCCATTGAGCAAATGGGCAATCGGTTTGAGGGGATGCTGACGCGCGTGGTGCAGGTGATGAGCGACGGATTCGAACGGGTAGATAAGCATTTTGAAACCCTCACGGAAGAAGTACGCAACACCAACCGGCGCGTCGACACCCTGACGGATCGGGTAGACACCTTGACGGACCGAGTAGATACCCTGACGGAGGAGGTGCGCTACACCAACCAGCGCCTGAATACGGTGATTGAGCACACCGGCCACCTCACTGAAACTGTGGATTCTATCAACCGCCGGGTAGGGCACATTGAGAAAGACCTGCCCAACTATATCGACATTGTGCGCCGTCTCACCATAGTCGAAACCATTGTGCTGCCCAAGGCCTCGTAGCCCACAAAGCAGTATCTCACCTCATTGAAAAACACTACATCAACCGATGTTCGATAATCTCTCCACCAAACTCGACCGTGCGTTTAAGACCCTGAAAGGCCAGGGTAGCATCACGGAAATCAACGTTGCTTCTACCGTGAAGGAAATCCGCCGTGCCCTGGTGGATGCCGACGTGAACTACAAGGTAGCCAAGGAAGTAACCGACAAAATCAAGGACGAGGCCATGGGCCGCGATGTGCTCATCAGCGTGTCGCCGGGCCAGCTGATGACCAAGATTGTCTACGACGAGCTAACCGAGCTGATGGGTGGCGAGAAGCAGGACATCGTGATTAAAGGCGAGCCGGCTGTGGTGCTGCTATCAGGTTTGCAAGGTTCGGGCAAAACAACGTTTGCCGGCAAGCTGGCCAACCACATCAAAAAGCAGAACCGCAACGTGCTGCTGGTGGCCTGCGACGTGTACCGCCCCGCTGCCATCGACCAGCTGAAGGTGCTGGGCGAGCAGATTGGAGTGGAGGTATATAGCGAAGTGGAAAACAAGAACCCTGTTGAGATTTCGCAGAATGCCATTGCCTACGCCAAGCAGAACAATAAGAAGGTGGTCATCATCGACACCGCCGGCCGCTTGGCCGTGGACGAGCAGATGATGCGCGAGATTGAGCAGGTGAAGCGGGCCATCAACCCCTCTGAAACCCTGTTCGTGGTGGACTCCATGACTGGCCAGGACGCCGTGAACACCGCCAAAACCTTCAACGACCGCCTGAACTTCGACGGCGTGGTGCTCACCAAGCTCGACGGTGACTCGCGCGGTGGCGCGGCCCTCTCGATTCGGGCCGTGGTGGAGAAGCCCATCAAGTTCATCTCGACGGGTGAGAAGATGGAGGCGCTCGACCTGTTTTACCCCGACCGCATGGCCCAGCGTATTCTGGGCATGGGCGACGTGATTTCGCTGGTAGAACGTGCCCAACAGCAGTTCGACGAGGACGAGGCCAAGCGCATCAACCAGAAAATCCGCAAAAACCAGTTCAACTTCGACGACTTCCTGTCTCAGTTGGAGCAGATCAAGAAGATGGGTAACCTAAAGGACTTGGTAGGTATGATTCCCGGCATGAGCAAAGCCATCAAGGACGTGGATATTGATGATGACGCATTCAAGCCGATTGAAGCCATCATCAAGAGCATGACGCCCAAGGAGCGCGCCCAGCCCGAGTTGTTGAATGGTTCGCGCCGCCGCCGCCTGGCCAAGGGTAGCGGCACTGATATTCAGCAGGTAAACAACCTGATGAAGCAGTTTGAGGATATGCGCAAAATGATGCGCACCATGAACAAAATGAGCCAAACCAAAGGCGGCATGGCCCAAATGGCCCGTATGATGGGCGGTATGGGCAAAGGCGGCGGTAAATTCTAACTACCTCTACTTTCATTAAAGCATAACGGCCCGCATCTACTAGATGCGGGCCGTTATGCTTTAATGAAATATTAGTGTGCAACAAGCACTCGTTGGGCCCTACCTACCGGCTGCCCATTGGCATCCGTAGCACGCAGGATATAGAGGCCATTGGGTAGTGCTGCTACGCTGAGCTGCGTTTGCCGCCGGAAGTTGGTTTGCAAGACCTGGCGTCCTTGTTGGTCGAATAAGGAAAGGTGAATTTCGGCAGGTGAATCGGGGTAGGTTACCGTCAGAAAATCTTGTGCGGGTACGGGAGCTACAGTTAGAGTGGTAAGATAAGCCACTACAGCCACTGTGGGCGAGTAGTTAACGGTGCCGTCCTGGTCCTGCTGTTGCAAGCGGTAGTACGTTAGGGGTTGGGGCGCGGTGGCATCGTGGTAGGCATAGTGGTGCGCGGTGTTGCTAGTGCCGGCTCCGGCTACAGACGCCAGGGTAGTAAACACAACGCCGTCGGAAGAACGTTGGACAGCGAAGCCTCGGTTCTGACTTTCGGTGGCGGTTTGCCAGTGCAGCTGCACGCCTGCCTCCTGGCGTTGCGCCCCGAAGCTGGTCAGCACCACGGGTAGTGGCGTGCCGGGCGTGGCCGCTACCCGGAAATCGGTAGCTTCTGTTAACGTAACGCGGAGCTGCTGCGCGGCTGCATCATACTGATATTCTGCTACGCCGGTGCCCGTTACCACTTGAGGGGCGGTAGACATCGGTAGCGTAAGAGTAGTAGCGCGGCTCACATAGCCGCCATACTGGTTGGTGCTCAGGCGTTGCCAGCTGATATCGGCCCGCCGCGACGACGCTAGCACGGTTGCGGAACCGTAGCGGATAGTAGTACCCTGCTGAAGAAAGAGTTGGGCAAACTGGTTGGCTTTATCCAACGAATAAAACGTCAGCAAACCATCGGCACTGACGGCCTGGGGTAGTAGGTCGCTTTCGTCTTGCGTCAGCACTGTGTCGGCCTGCGCAAAAACCACGTCCTGAAAATCAGAAGCCAGCGCCAGGGCGGCTGTGGTAGATGTGCTGGTAGTGCCGGGGTTGAGGGTAGGCTGATCGGTGTAGGGATACAGCGCCGCCAGAAACTGCGTTTGGGCGCTGCCTTCTTTGCGCACGAGCAGGGTGGTGTGGTTCTCGGGCGTGTTGTAGGTGACTTCGTGGGTGCTGGTAGCGGTGGTGTAGCCAGTGGCGCCAGCCGTAGCCGTTACGTGGGCCAGCAGCTGCACGCCGTTTTTAAGCCACGTGCCTTCATGGGCCGCCAGGTTATTTTGAAAGGTGCCCGTGGTGGCAGTGCCGTTTTCCAGGCCATAGCCGTGCAACTGCCAGGTATACGCATGGGGTGTAGCGGACTGCACAAAATCGGCTAGCAAATAGTAGCTATTACGCACAAACAGCGTTTTGCGCGTAACTGTTGTGCCTGCATACGCCGACTGCACTTCGCCGTAGCTTAGATTTTCGGTTTGAAAGGTGCGTTGCACGGTGCCCACGGCGCTGGTCGCATCCGAGGCTGGCCCGGCGCCATCTACCAGCACCATATTGTGGCTGGTGGCGTCCTTCACCTCGTTGCGGCGGTCGAAGCTGAGGTAGCCAGCATCCAGCGCCAGCAGTTGGCCGTAGGCGTGCAGTACAAAGCTGCCTGCATCGGCGTGGCGGTGGCCACCAGAGGTGGTGCGCGCCTGCTGGCTTTTGCCATACAAGTGCAGGTAGGAGGCCAGCGAATCGGATCCTGACCGGAAAACGAGGTTGCCGCTTTGCGGCAAGGCTGTGAGGGTAGTAGATGGGGCAGGGGTAGGAGCCACGTTGGCGGCGAGGTAGGCGGCGCGCATGTCTACGGTCACGTCGCGGAGCTGCGCCGTCAGGGAATTCAACTGATTAGGAGCCAGTTTGCTCAGGTGCAGCGGGCGCACATAGGCCGGGTTGCCGGTCAGTGCCAGCTCGGGCATGCCCATGTCCACGTAGGAGTCTTCCAGGGCCGGAAAGCGACCATCAGGCATCAGGATAGCCGATATCCATTGGTAGAGGCGGTCATAGCGCGGGTCGTAGTAGGGGTTAGGGATGGTGCGCGTGGTGCCGTTGAAGGTGTAGGGTAGGGAGCCGGCCGGCAAAAAATGCCCCATCGCCCGGAAGAAAGGTAGGCAGTTCAGAAACGCGTACTTGAAGTAATATGGCCCCTCGGCGTAGCCTGCCACCGCCGCCGGGTCCGACTGGCGTTGCGCATCCTGCCACAGCACATTGTCGATGTTGTATAGGCCGGTGGCAATCCAGGTAGCGGGTTGCTGGTTGGTATTGGCACTAGTCGCGTCGTTGAGCACGACGGCTGCCATGCCCAGGGCCGCCGCCGTCATCAGCGTGTGGTTGTTCTTGACGGTAGTATAGAATCTTACCCCAAAAAACGACGCCACAGATTGCGTTTGCAGGTTGCCGGCAAACTTCTGCAGCTTGGCCCGAGCTGTAGCCAGTTCCTGTTCCGAAACTCCGGCCCCGCGCAGCAAATCATACGCTATCAGGTAGTCTATCAGTTCTTTGGAGCGCCACTGCCAGTCGTTGTACGAGGGCCACGCCGATACCTGAAAGTTGAGGGTAGCCAGCAGGGTAGAGGCGTTGGTAAGCAGTGCAGCGCGTTCGTTGGCTGTGAGCGGTGCTAGCTGGCCGGGGGAGGTTGGGCGCCGGTCTACTAGCAGCACAAACGCTGTGTTTTTAGCAAACGTAGCCCGGTCGCGCCGGCCATTGGTGCTGGTCGTATCCGTAGGTGCTACGGTGTTGATGCTATTGAACAGCCCGCTGTACAGAATGTAGTTTGCCGAAGTACCTAAAGACGTTTGCACGGCAGGTAGTTCGGCCGCTTTCAACAGCGTGCGTGGGTAAGAAGAGTCTGCGTTGGCTGGTATCCAACTGCCTTGTTGCGCCACGGCTGGGCACGCAAAGCATAACAGGAAAAGATAAAGTAAATGAGTTTTCAAGCTGGTCTGGTAGATAGAACGTACAGACCATGGTGTATCAATTAGAAAGCCATAAAGCTTATGTATATAGTATTATATCAAGTTTAAACACGAATTATGTCCAGATGTAAAATATGATTTAGCATATTCTGCATCTGGACACATACTCAATTGAAGCTAATACGCTGTGCGGCTCTCATGCCGCTGCCACGCCCGAAAGCCTTCTATCGCCTCGTCGGGTAGTATCTGCTCCATTGGGATACTGCGTTCGGGGAGAGGTTTCTCTATTTCATCGTAGATGAAATGGTCGTCGAAACCCACCGCAGCAGCATCTTGCTTGGTATTGCCATAAAAAACACGTTGAGGGCGGGCCCAGTAGATAGCGCCCAGGCACATGGGGCACGGCTCGCAGGAGGTATACAGGTCGCACCCATCTAGTTGGTGCGTTCCCAGCGCTGTGCAGGCTTTTCGGATGGCATCTACCTCGGCGTGGCAGGTAGGGTCGTTGGTGCTAGTCACTTGGTTGAAGCCGCGGGCAATAATTTGCCCATCTTTCACCACCACGGCACCAAACGGGCCGCCGTGGCCGGCCTGCATTTTTTCAATAGAAAGGCGAATGGCTTCGCGCATGAACTCAGGTTGGGGAGAATCCATCTGGATACGAAATCAGGAAAACAGGAGCAGAAAAACGGGGCCCCTACCCTTAAAAGGGGCAGAAGCGGGCCAAAATGCACAAAAAAAGCGGTCCGGCAAGGTGCCAGACCGCTTTTCAACTGGTTAACAGGGTAGACTAGTTCCGCAACAACGGCAGCGTTAGGCTGGTGTTGGCTCCGCGCACCTGCACTAGGTAAGTGCCCATTGGCAGGTCAGCCACGGAGAGTTGGTGCAGCTGTTTACCCGCTAGGGTCTGCTCGCGCAACACGCGGCCCGTCATATCCAGAATTCGTACCTGGTAGTTGCCAGCTGGTAGGCTGGTAAGCTCCAGGGTGGCCTGCGTGTGGGTAGGGTTGGGATATACGCTAACGGTGGTTTCCAGCGCCGCTGCAAACTGGATGGCCCGTACGGGGCTGTAAGCATCGGTACCATCCGTATCCACTTGGCGCAGACGGTAGTACAATGGGTGCCCGGCACTCAGGCGCGCAGCGTTTGCATCGAAGTAGTGGTAAGTTTTTACCTGCGTGCTGTAGCCGGCTCCTTTTACCGTGCCGATACGCTCAAATACCTCCCCGTCTAAGGAGCGCTCTACCTCAAACCGGTCGTTGTTCTTTTCCGAAGCCGTGCTCCACGTCAGTTGTGCATCCTGGCGGACAGCAGCCACATTGAACTGCTTTAGCTCCACAGGTAGGGGCTGCGTGATAGTGACGTCCTCCCGCGTGCTACTTGCGGAGGCATAGTTGCTACCAGGCGCATTTGCACCGGTAGCCATAGCGCTACCCGGACCAACGGTACGACTGGCTGTCGTACGTGTAGGGTCAAGATACGTCGTGTTCCCACTAGCTTGATACGCAGTGCCATTCACGGCAGAGGATGCAACAGCTGCCAGGAAGGAGATGCGCAAGGAAGCCCCCGAAGGAATGTTTAGGCCAGAAAATACCGGGCTGTTAGCAGTAGTTGTATTGACGCTGTAATCTGAATTTGCAACAGGTAGAGTGGTACCATCAGCCAGGACCAGTTCTGCTTTCGTGGTACCGGCGGTGTTGGTATAGGTGAATAAGGAATTCATTGTTGCCGTGACCGAAGCACCCGTTACGCCGCCCCCCGTGTTGGAAACCACCAGCACATACGCTGCCTGCATCGCAGCCGAACGGTTTACTTGGGGAGTGGTCGTGCTCAGTGCTACCCTGAGGCTAGGCATGCAATCAGTACCTAAGGCAGTGGAAGTGTTGGTAATACCGGCAGCGCCAGTACCAGTGTTGCCACCGTTATATGCCCCTCCAGCTACCGATGAGCTAGTGCCAACGGCCGCATTACTGAGGATAACCCCGCCGCCGCCGCCGCCGCCGTAGCCCAGTATATTGGTAGCATTGGTGGTGGTGTTGGTAGCGGCACCACCATTTCCACCTGTAGCGGTAATGGTCAATTGGTTCAGTGTAGCATTGCCGCGTACTACCACAGTGCCCCCAGCACCACCACCACCAGCACTAGTATTAGTGCCACTCGTATTAGCGGCATTGAAACCATTAGCTGATATGTTACCAGCGTTGCTTACTACGCCAGTGCGTAGGAGAATGATACCACCGCCAACTTGGCCACTTGAGGGCAAAATAGATGTTGTTGAGGTAGTAGTGCCACTGCCGCCGCCGCCACCCAGATACAAGCGGCTAGTGGATGCACCATTAATTACCCCAGCAATACCTCCTGGGTAGGTGATTCCACTCACTGCGTAAGATTGTCCTGCTCCACCAGCGCCGCCGTTAGAGCCGCCGCCACCACCACTATGGTTGCTATTAACCCGGACACCGCCGCCACCACCATTGGCTGCTTTACCAAAAGAGTTACTGCCAACAGCAAAAATATTATAGCTTGGATTTGCAGGGTTTGAAGCAGAACCATCATATGTAGCAACGGGAAGGCCTGCAATGCTTTCACCCTTAGTGCCATAGCCATTGCCTGTAGATCGGTATACGGTAGCAGACCCGTTGCTGGTACTCGTTCTGGCTGCTCCACCACGGAACCCTTTACCATCCATATTCAGAGAGCCAGAATTGGTAAAGTTAGTTGCGCCTGCTACTTCCAGCGCTAATACGCCGCCTGTGTTACCGTTCCAAACCGCCCCCGTTACGGTGCCCGATATGGTCAGGGCTGAATACTGCGGGATGCGAATAACCTGGAACGTTTGGTAGGCAGTAGTCTGACTATTGGTTGTTGTGGTACTAGTCGTATAGGTATTCTGCAAAGCACCGGCTAGGTCTAACTGGCCAGTAGTCGCATTAACTTCACTAGCTGCTACAGCGTATTCGTAGGTGCCTGCCGTAATATTATTAACGTCACCGAACGTAGCGTCGTTTGCTGTGGTCATCTGAGCACCCTGTGTTTGTAGGATGAGCAGTAGATCTCCGGCAGTAATAGGAGTGGCGCTTCCCGTAGGAGTAGTGCTGACAGTCAAGAATTTATTGCCAGCCGTAGCAGTGCCGGAGCCGGCGTAGTAGGTATTCGGAACAGTAGTGGATGTGAGCGTGGCTGGGCCATCTTTGCCTGGTACGGAGCACACGCCCGCCACATTGCCCGCGCCTGTCGTGGCAACCGTCAGGGTTGAGCTGTTATTAGTTGATACTGCATCGGGAATAGCAGCGCCGGTTGGATATGTGTAATTAGAAGTGAACGTCTGGTTACCAGTAGTAGTGGGCATAGTCACCACCACGTTGTTCGTCACCGACTCGCCGGAGTTGAGTGTAGTTTGAGGAAACGAAACCACTCGAGTAGTGGCGTTATAAGAACCCCCCGAAACGTAGGTAACGTTGGCTGGTAACGTTAGCGTAGGAATCAGATCAATAGCGGCCTCTTGCCCATTGTTTGTAGCCGTTACGGCATAAGAAGTAGTAGACCCTGGGTTCACAGAAGAGGGCCCACTAATCGTTGTGGCCACATCAGCACCTGTTACAACAACCGTGATGTTAGCCGGGTTCGACGAGTACGCAGGAGTAGCGCTAGCGCCTGCTCCATCCTGCACCGTATAAGGAATTGTCACTATACCAGAGAACGTGCTAACAGGCGTGAACGTAACCTGCCCGTCGTTGGTAACCGTAAAGGTGCCTTGTCCATTTACCGTATACGTATTTTGAATACCTGCTACGGAAGGATTTAAATCAACGCCACCTGGATTGTAATTGCTATAGGAGAAGAAAGCGTCGTTGGCTATGGCACTAAACGTAATCGGCTGACCATATTTAGTTGCTACACGGTCATCGTTGGCAATCGGAGCTTGCAAAATGCTCAGGTTCCGAATCTCGTGAAAGTTGGTGCTTCCCCCCGTAGAGCCTGCAAAGCCAATACGCAGATTAGCAGGTGGTACTGGTACGGTTATATTGTTAATGGCAGTCTCAACAATTAACCCGTGCTGGATACGTACTTTAATTTTGTACGTGCCGTCGCTCTGCGGTACCACATCGATATAAGCCCGACGGTAATTAGCGTCGTTAGGATCCGTGACGCGTGTGGTTGTGTTTACATCCAAGCTGTAGGGCAACCGACCACTACCAGCTAAATAGGGATAGTCCGTGGTACTGGCGGCATCCTGCCCTAAGCCAGAGCCTCGAATAACAACGGCGTCCTGCACAGACCCTGGGCCGCCTACGCGCCCTTCTGTGGGGTTCGAGAAGTTGCCAAACTCATCAAGGCCAATACCAATGTAGCCATTTGGTACCCCTTTACTGACGGGGGCAATACTTTTTTGAGCATAGCCGAGCGAGCCACCGGAAGCGCCACTAGTAAATGCCGCAGCAGTGGTTTTGTCGGCGTCAATTAAGAAAACTGAGAAACCATCGGCACCTGTTCCGCCATATGAGAAGAACTCAAAAGAAATACTAAAGCCAGATGGTGCCGGAAATTTGGAGTCGTCAATGGCAAAGCCAGCTTGGTCGGCTACGTTACTGGTGAGGCGTAAGACGCCATCGGTACCATTAGCGTTGGTGCTGGTAAGCGTGGCACTACCGCCTACTCTAAAGCCAGAAGCAGAACTAGTACTAAAGCTAACTTGGCGTGGAAACTGCGCTGCGGCTGGCCTGCTGTATCCCGCTACAAACAAAGCCACTGCTACATACCTAACGAAGGTACTATAGCATCGGTACCTACTAGATAAAAGTGCTTTCATATGCGTCTGGAAAAGGTGAAGTGGAAAGGAATTTGGAGTGCTTTGTAGTATTATTATAAGAAGAAAAATAAACCCGTGTCAAGAGCTCTATTTTCACCACAACCTCTTCAAAAATAGTACTACCTAATCCGCAAAGCGCTAATTATTTGCAAGTGGGTGTGATTTTATTAATTAGATAGAAAATTTCATTTGAATAATACCGTTAGAAGAAGATGGATGAAAATAGTTGGCCCGCGATTTGATATAGCCAACACGAAAGAATAGTTTTTAGGTGTTTTGGTTGTGGGAAAGAGCGGAGCCGTTGGTTCCGCTTTTTTTATGCTCAATTGGGTAGCTCTCCGAGGTAGGAGTTACTCTTTAGACAATAGAAAAGCCCCGCTGCTTCTGTAGGTGACACAGGAGCAGCGGGGCTTTTGCTTGTTGAAGCAGGTAGGGTAGGAAACGGCCGTTCTACTTAATGCACAATGCGCAACTCATATTCCGGTGCGTCGGCCGGGGCGTTGGGTAGGCGAAAGGCACCTACCCGGCTAGGACCGTAGCCAAGGTTTACTTTCATGAACTCGTCGCGCACGGGCAGCAACTCGATAATCTGGTGGCGCAGCGCGTCCAAATCCGCGCGCATGTTGTCTAATTGCTGCGTTACCTCGTCGGTAGCCTGGTCGAAGCTACCAGTGGCGGGGCGCTGTGCAAAGTCGCCGTCGGCGTTTGATGAGGTGGCAGCGTGGTCAACGGGCAGATTAGTTGCCTGCGTAGCGGCCCGGCGATATTCCTGCTCGGCTTCGAGGTAGGCGTTCAGTTTTTCTTCGAGGGGTAGCAGATCGGGGTTCAGGTAGTCGAGGTTGCTGGCCATGGCCGAAGGGGATAAGGTAGGAGTGAGTGTACTTCCTACAAACGCAGCGCACCCAGCGAAGGATACAGCAACCCGCAAATGAAGTGTGCACTCACACAATGCAGCGTAACTTGCATCCCCAAACGGAAGTAGTTCTTCGGTCTTTTGCCAGCTCATATGTCTTCTTCTCCCTCTGTTGCCCACGACCCCCTGGGCCACGCCCTGCTCGACTTTCACCACGGCCACCTATCGGCTACGCTTACAGTGCACAGCAACGTGGCCGAAGACGAGCCCCTGCCAGCTAGTTACTTGTTTCGTACGCTTTGGGAAATGCCCGAGCTGGAGCGCACAGCCCTAGAGGTCTGCCAAGGTAGGGTGCTAGACGTAGGCGCTGGCGCCGGCTGCCACGCCCTAGAACTGCAACAGCGCGGCTACACAGTGAAAGCGCTAGACGCCTCGCCGGGCGCGGTGCAGGTGATGCAGCAGCGCGGCGTGCAGCAAGTGGCCTGCCACGACCTGTTCGACCCCATCCTGCGCGACGACCAGCCCTACGATACCATTCTAATGCTGATGAACGGCCTGGGGCTGGTGGGAACCCTCGACGGGCTCGAGAAATTTTTGGTGCACGCCCGCGGCCTGCTGGCGCCCGGCGGCCAGATCCTAGCTACTTCCGCCGACATTGCCTACCTCTACGAAGACGAAGAAGGCGCCCTTGTCCTCAACCTCAATGGCCCTTATTACGGTGAAGTAGAGTACCGCATGAGCTACAAAGAAGAAACCGGCGCACCTTTCCATTGGCTCTTTGCCGATGCCAGCATCCTGCAAGACTACGCCGAAGCCGCCGGCTACACCGTCGAGTTCCTGGACCACGACGAGCAGGACCAATACCTCGTGCGCCTCACCTTGTTGTAAATGGTGAAATGGTGAAGTAGTGACTATAAGAAAGCGTCTGTCATCCTGAGCTTGCGAAGGACCTTATGCCTGCAGAACGAGTCGTAAAAACGTTAGTCGTTCACATGTGAAAAGGTCCTTCGCAAGCTCAGGATGACACCCGTATTCTTTACTCACTACTCACTACTCACTACTCACTACTCACCACTTCACCATCTCACCACTTCACCATCTCACCACTCACCGCGCAAAGGAAATCTTGCCCATGCTCACGGCGGGGTTGCCGGGCTGGCCGCCCTGGAAGGTTTCGGGTGTGCCGGCCAGGGCTTCGTTGGCCAGTACAGCGAAGAGCACGGCTTCTTTGGCATCGGGGAGGATGCCCAGCTCGTTGGTGGTGGTGAAGCGGCAGTGCGGGAGGCGCTGGCGTAGGGAACGCATCAGCACGGGATTGTGCATGCCGCCGCCGCTGGCATATACCGTGAGGTTGGGGGTAGGGAAACATCTTTCTACTGCCCGTACAATCCCCTCAGCGCTAAACTGCGTGAGGGTAGCCAGCAAATCGTGTGGCGCGAGGGTAGGGCAGTGGCTACGCTGCTGCGCCTGCCGCACGTACTCCTTGTTAAATAGCTCGGGGCCAGTAGTCTTCGGAAACTCAGCCTGAAAAAACGGATGGTCGAGGAGGGCGGCCAACAACGCTTCGTGCACCTGCCCCTGGGCGGCAAGCGCGCCGTCGGCATCGTAGCTGAGGGGGGGGAAGTGGTGCTGCGTGAAAGCGTCGAGCAGGGTATTGCCAGGGCCAACATCAGTGGAGAAGATACCGGCTAATTGCAGAGAGCCGGGTAGGTAGGTGAAGTTAGCAATGCCGCCCATGTTCAGCAGTATGCGGTCCTCGTCGGCCTTTGAGAACAACAGATAGTCGCCGTACACGGCCAGGGGTGCGCCCTCGCCACCGGCCGCCAAGTGCTTTTGCCGAAAGTCGCTGAGGGTGAGGATGCCCGTGCGGATGGCCACATGGTCGCCGTCGCCGAGCTGGAGGGTAGCGTTGGGAAAATCGGGGCGGCCGTGCTGGTGGTGGGGGGCGTGGTACACCGTCTGGCCGTGGCTGGCAATGCAGTCGACGTCGGTGGGCGCTACCTGCCACTGGCGCAGGCAGTCCAGCACCATGTCGGCGTGCAGGTGGCCAATCCAGGGGTGCAGCAGGCACAGCTGCTCGAAGCTGATTTCGGCCCTGGCAAACACCTGCCGGATTTGGTTTTTGACTGCTTCGGGGTAGGGCACGGTGTGAAAATGCTCTACCTGTACCCGCGTATGCAAGCCGCTTCCCTCGCACCGGCACAAGGCCACATCCAGCCCATCGAGCGAAGTGCCCGACATCAGACCAATGATGCGGCGCACGGGCTGTTGCGCAATCCGGACGAGGTGAAGCAGGTTGGGGTTCATAGAAAAAGGAAGAAGCTGATACTGAGAAAGCGCTACAAGAAAAGACAAAACCGCTTACATTGAGCAATTGACTGGCAATGTGTACTGCCTACTCCGCAGGCACACGCAGCCGGTTGGTCTTTCTTTCACCCTAACTTTTTGTAGTGCATGAGTGAACTCTACGCATCCTTTTCTAAGCGCCTGGGTAGGCGGCCCCGCGGGGCCGCCGGTTGGTGGCTGCTGGTGCTATTGCTGAGCAGTGTGCCCGCTTGGGCGCAAAATACAACTTACACCATTCGGGGCACCGTCACGGATATTGCCAACAGCCAAGGTGTGCCCGGCGCCACAGTGCGCCTCACGGGCACGGTGTTAGGCGGCGCTACCAATGCCGAAGGGAATTACGATTTGCGCGCCGCCGTGGCGCCAGGCACGTATCAGTTGGTCGTCAGCTCGGTAGGCTATGCCAACAGCACCCAAACCATTACGCTGGGCGCCGAGCCGACCGTGACGGCCAACGTGCAGCTGCGGCAGGACCTGATTGGCCTGAAAGAAGTGGTAGTGACGGGTACTTCCGTGGCCACCAGCAAGCAGCAGCTCGGCAACGCTATTAGCACGGTAGGCGGGCGCGAGCTGACGGCCGGCGCCCCTACCCAAATCGACCAGGCCTTACAGGGCAAAGTGGCCGGCGCGCAGATTTCGCAGAACTCGGGTAATCCGGCCGGGGGTATTTCGGTGCGCTTGCGCGGCACCAGCACTATTCTGGGCTCCTCGGAGCCGCTGTATCTGGTGGATGGTGTGATTATCAACAACGACTCGCCCCAGTTGCTGGACCTGGGCGGCTACGCCCAAAACCGCCTCGCTGACATCGACCCCAACGACATTGAGCGCATCGAGGTGATTAAGGGCGCGGCGGCGGCGGCCATCTATGGCTCGCGCGCGGCCAACGGCGTGGTGCAGATTTTCACGAAGCGCGGCAAGGAAGGCAAGCCTTCCGTCACGGTTTCCAGCGAGTTTATCGTGTCGAAAGTGCGGAAAACACTGGACTACAACAAGTATCCGTTCCGCTTTACCAACACCACGGCCTCCGACCTGACGCAGGTGCCCGCAGAGCGCTACGACTACCAGGACCAGATTTTCCGGACAGCCGTGGGCACCGAAAACTACGCCTCGGTGTCGGGCGGCAGCCAGAGTACCAAGTATCTGCTGTCGGGCTCCTACTTCAAAAACCAGGGCATCATCGACGCCACCGACTTCAACCGCAACACCGGCCGCCTGCGCTTGCAGCAGACGCTTACTAACTGGGCCAGCGTATCGGGCGGGGCCAGCTACACGCTCAGCACCAGCAACGAGGTGCCCAACGGCGGCATCAACGAGGCCTACGGCGCCCTTACGGGCTTTATTTTCAGCAACAACTTCATCAACCCCGCGCCCAACGAGGCCACGGGCGTCTACCCCAGCACCACGCCTACCAGTATTGTGACGCGTACCAACCCGCTGGAGGCTATCAACCGCTTCAAGTTTCAGCAGCGCACCTCGCGCGTGGTGGGTGATATTCAGTTGAATCTCACGCCGTTTGAGGGCTTTACGGTAGACAACGTGTTCGGCTTTGATACCTACACGCAGATTGGTACGGCCTACATTCCGCCAGGCAACACCACGCCTACCTACACGGGCGGCTACGCCCGCCGCGGCGACCAAACGGTGCTACAATACAACAACGACCTGACATTCGGCTACCGTCACACGTTCAACGACTGGCTGGAGTCAACGACTTCGCTGGGCGGCACCTGGCAGTTCGACCGCACCTTGCTCACCAGCATTGCGGCTCAGCAGCTGGTTATCGGGGCCGAAACCTCTACCAACGGTACCTACCTGGCCAACGATTTCCGGGCCGAGCGCCGCATTGAGGGGTACTTTTTGCAGCAAACCCTGGGCCTGGGCCAGCGCCTGTACCTCACCGGCGCCATCCGCTACGACGCCGCCTCGCCATTTTACGACAACATCAACCAGGACCGCAACTGGCAGCGCTACCTGAAGGCCAGCGGCTCCTACCTGCTATCGGAGGAAAAATTCTGGAAAGACAGCCGCCTGGCCGAAATCATCCCCCAGGTGAAGCTGCGCAGCTCCTGGGGCCAGGCTGGCAACCTGACTGCCCTGGGCGCTTACGACCAATTTACGATCTATCAACCTGTGAGCCTGAACGGCCAGCAGGGCCTGTACCCCGGCTCGGTGCTGGGTAACTCGGGCCTGATACCGGAGCGCCAGCGCGAGTTTGAGGTAGGCACTGATATTGGCCTGCTTAACAACCGGATAGGCATCGAGTTCACGTATTTCGACAAGCATGTGACCGACCTGCTACTCAACCGCACCTTGTCGCCTACCACCGGCTACCTCAACCGCAACGAGAACGTGGGTACCATGGACAACCGCGGCGTGGAGCTGCTGGTGCGCGCCGTGCCCGTGCAAACCAGCAAAGTGCTCTGGAACATCACTG
Organism: Hymenobacter citatus; assembly: GCF_014333615.1. Classification (GTDB taxonomy): domain Bacteria; phylum Bacteroidota; class Bacteroidia; order Cytophagales; family Hymenobacteraceae; genus Hymenobacter; species Hymenobacter citatus. The sequence goes on from NZ_JACSCY010000001.1 coordinate 106,181, forward strand.
GCACCTTCACCCACAACCGCAACGAGGTGAACGGCATTGAGGGCAACGGCGTGCTGCCTTTTGCGGGCGGCTTCGGCCAGGTAGCGGCAGTGAACGGCCAGCCCGTGGGCGTGTTCTACAGCACCTACTTCGCCCGCAACCCCGATGGCTCTCTGCTGCTGAACGCCGCCGGCCTACCCCAACGCGAGCTGGGTACCAACGGCGTGCCCCAGCGCAACGCCGCCGGGCAGCCCACGGGCTCCGTGCTAAGCAAGGTGATTGGCAACCCCAATCCCAAGTACCTGGCTTCGCTGATCAATGAGGTGACGGTGAACGAGAAGCTCTCCTTCCGGGTGCAGCTGGACGCCGTGCAGGGCTTCGACGTGTTCAATTTCACGCGGCGGGTAGGCGACCGGGACCTGTACGGCGGTCTGGCTGGCTACGAGCCCGAGCTGCGTGGCGAGGTGCCCAAAGGCACCAGCGCGGCGCTGTTCAGCATCTTCGAGAACTGGATTGAGGACGGCTCTTTTGTGAAAGTGCGCGAGGCCTCGGTGAGCTACCTGTTTGCACCGAAGTTTCTGGGGCTGAAGAATATCCGGGCTACCGTAGCGGGCCGCAACCTGTTTGTGTTCACCAACTACAGCGGCTACGACCCCGAGGTAAACGCCGCCGGCCAAAGCACCGTGGTGCGGGGCTTCGATTTCGTGGAGGTGCCCATTCCGCGCACCGTGCGCCTGGGTCTGAGTGCTACCTTCTAACTGCTGACTTTCTTCTCGATGAAACGATACATAACCCGTTTGGCCACGCTAGCGGCCGGCAGTCTGCTGCTGCTCACAGCACCCGGCTGCGACCTGAATATTCCAAACCCCAACAGTGCCTCCGATGCCGTGGTGCTCACCACCCGCGACGGCCTGCTGGCCCTGAGCGTGGGCATGCGCCAGTACTACGCCAACAACACACTAGGCTCCGTGATTCTGGGACCGGGCGCCACCGCCCGCGAGCTGCGCGGGGTGGCTACTTTTACTAGTGTGCTGGAAATTGAAGCCGGCACGGCTGCCCTCCCTAACTTCAACAGTTACGTGAGCAACCTTTGGTCGCAGCTCTACCGGGTGATGTCGATGGCGGAGGACCTGCAAGCCAACGCGCCCACCGTGCTCAGCACCGACCCCGCCACCCGCGACGCCGTGCTGGCCCACGCCAACCTGTTCAAGGCCATTGCCTTGGGTACGCTGGCGCAATACTTCGAGCAAGCCCCAAGCAGCTCCGACCGTACCGGGCAGGCCACCTTTGTACCACGGGCGGAATTACTGGCTGAAGCCATCCGCCTGCTCACCGAAGCCCGGCAGTTGATTACCGCCACCGCGCCCTCAGCGGAATTTACGACCAAAGTAACGGCCGGTACGCTGGACCTGACCAACACCATCAACGCGCACTTGGCGCGCTACAATCTGGCCGCCGGCAACTACGCCGCCGCTGCCTCGGCCGCGGCGGCAGTAAACCTCTCCAGCCGCTCGGCCTTCATTTACAACGTGCAAAATCCTAATCCGATTTATCAAAGCATTATAATTGGTAGAAACTTCCGGCCACGCAATCTTTTCGGCCTACCCACCACGCTGGTGAACCGTCGCGATGCACGCCTGAGCTTCTACCTCACCAATCCCACAGATGTAGTATCAGACCCTGTGTTAGGCCGTGATACACTGCGCTCCGTAGCGGGCTTCTTCGCCGCGCAGACCACTTCCATTCCGGTGTACTTGCCCGACGAGATGCGCCTGATTCAGGCCGAAGCCATTGTACGTCAGAACGGTGACTTGGCCCAGGCCGTGACGCTCATTAATGCCGTGCGCACCCAGGCCCCCAGCGCCGACGCGTTTGGGGTAGGGGCGAGCCTACCCGCCTACGCCGGCGCCGTCACGGCCGATGCGCTGCTCACGGAAATCTACCGGCAGCGGGCCGCCGAGCTGTTCATGACCGGCTTGCGCCTACCCGATAGTCGCCGCTTGGGCCGGCCTGCGCCGCCGGCTTCGCTGGTAGAGCGCACCCGCAATTTCTACCCCTACCCGCAACAGGAGCGCCTCACCAACCCCAACGTGCCCGCCGACCCGGCTATTTAGGGTAGGAACGCGTTGCATTATGCAGCCCCGCTGGCCTTCCAGTGGGGCTGTTTTTTGAACAACCGGAAGGCTCCCGCGTTCTATCCCGCAACAATCAGCTAATTTTCTGTATGCCCGCCTACGAAAAAAACTACACTGCCCTGTGGGCCGATATGGACCCCAACGGCCACATGCGCCACTCCGCCTACACCGACTACGCCGCCCATACCCGCTTGGAATATTTATCCGAAGCGGGCTTCACGATGCAGTATTTTGCTGAGCACCAACTCGGGCCAATTCTGTTTCGGGAAGACACGCGTTTTCTGCGCGAAGTACGCCTGGGCGAGTCCATCACGGTATCGTCGGAAGTGGCGGGACTGAACGCCGACGGCTCGCGGTGGCGCATCATTCACACCATTCGCAAGCCCGATGGGGTAGTAGCCGCCACCGTCACTGTAGATGGTGCGTGGCTGGATTTGCAGCGCCGCAAGCTCACCGTGCCACCGGCCGAGCTGGCCGCTGCCATGGCCAGCGCCGCCCGTCACGAGAGTTATCAGGATATTGTGAAAGAGGCGAAGTAGTAAGGAGTACTTAAAAAAACGTGTGTCATCCTGAGCTTGCGAAGGACCTTATGCCCGTAGAACGAGTCGTTGTGACGCCTATCGTTCACACGTGAAAAGGTCCTTCGCAAGCTCAGGATGACTTCAGTTACTGCCTCTACTTCACCACCTTCCCAATTCGCTCTATCTGCTTTTGATGATGCAGCACATGGTCGACCATAAAGTCTAGTGTCTGAGCCATGGTGAGCATGCCGGAGCGCGGGTGCTTGAAGATGGCGCGGCGCATCAAGGGCTCGGGATATTCATTTAGGATTTGCTCCAGATGGCGCCGTACGCTACCCCATTGCTGACGCAGCTCGGGTAGGGACGGGGCCGTTTCGGGCGTTCTGGCGGCGAGGTAGGCCGGCGTCTTGAAACGCAGGAAGGGCAGCCGTAGCAGCACGCGCAGCAACCGGCTACGCAGAAAGTGCCCTACCCCCGCGTGCCGCAACCCCTCTGCTTCCTGAATTTTCTTCTCCAAATATTGATTGATGCCCGTTTCTGACACCAGCAGGTGCTGCACCACCTGCGCCGCCGACCACCGCCCCGGCCCCGGCGACTGGTGCGCCCGCTCGCCCAGCGCCTCCGCCGACTGGATCAGGCGTTCCGTGGCACGTTCCAGTTGCTCCAGGCGGATACTCAGGCGGTAGTTCATGGGGGTAGGGTATAAAGACAAAGAAATGAAAAAGAACGTCATGCTGAGCGCAGCAGAGCGGAGTCGAAGCATCTTGCGTGCTGATGGCAGATAGTATCTTTAGTCAGCACGCCGAGATGCTTCGACTCCGCTCAGCTGCGCTCAGCATGACGTTCTGTTGTTGATGCGCTCGAGAATAGTCAACGCAAAAGGACCTTACCACAGCCAAACACATTTGTTCAGCCGTGATAAGGTCCTTCGCAAGCTCAGGATGACAGCTGTGTTTACTTCACAACTTCACCCCTCACAATTTCACAACTTTATTTCTCCGCGTACATCACCGATTTGATGGCCTTGATAGCCCGCGACACGTTCGGCAGCGAGGCCTCAATGAGGGTAGGGGCGTAGGGCAGGGGCACGTCGGCGCAGGTGATACGCTCCACGGGGGCATCGAGGTGGTCGAAGGCGCGGCGCTGAATCATGAAGGCGATGTCGGCGCTGATGCTAGCCAAGGGCCAAGCTTCTTCCACAATCACGAGGCGGTGCGTTTTCTTCACCGATTCGATGATGGTATCGTAGTCGATAGGACGAACCGAGCGCAGGTCGATTACTTCCACGTCTACGCCGTCTTTGGCCAGCTCCTCGGCAGCCCCGAAAGCTACTTTCATCATCTTGCCGAAGCTCACCAGCGTCACGTCTTTGCCTTCGCGCTTCACGGCGGCTTTGCCGATGGGCAGCAGGTACTCTTCCTCCGGTACTTCGCCTTTGTCGCCGTACATCTGCTCCGACTCCATGAAAATCACGGGGTTGGGGTCGCGGATGGCCGATTTCAGCAGGCCTTTCGCGTCGTAAGGGTCCGAAGGCACTACTACTTTCAGGCCGGGCGTGTTGGCAAACCAGTTCTCGAAGTTTTGCGAGTGCTGCGACGACAACATACCGGCGCTACCCGTAGGCCCACGGAACACGATGGGGCAGGAGTACTGACCGCCCGACATCGAGTAAATCTTGGCGGCCGAGTTAATCACCTGGTCAATGGCAACCAGTGAGAAGTTGAAGGTCATGAACTCGATGATGGGCAGCAGGCCGTTGGCCGCCGCGCCTACCCCGATGCCGGCAAAGCCCAGCTCGGCAATCGGCGTATCAATCACGCGCTCCGGGCCGAACTCGTCGAGCATCCCCTGGCTTACTTTATAGGCGCCGTTGTATTCGGCAACTTCTTCGCCCATCAGAAACACGCGCTCATCGCGCCGCATTTCCTCCGACATGGCTTCGCGCAGGGCTTCCCGGAATTGAATAGTCCGCATAGACAGTAAATGACAACAATCAGAAAACAGAAAAACCGGCAATATCCGGCCCGTAAAGCTACGACGAGTAGCCGGGTTGGGCAAATCGGATTCGCGCCTACCCGTTTGTCTGCCTGAACAGTGCGAAGGACGTTTTCGCACCCGTACGAATCGTTGTTGCGTTTAGCGTTTACTGCCGCACTTCGCCCTCGCTCGGCTGTGCCGAGTGAGCATTACGCCCCAGCAGCTCTGCTGCGCGCGTCTGCCCGACGTATGGTTCGTTCAAGCGGCGCATTCGGATTCGGGGCAAAGCCCCTCAAGCGTAGGGCTCACTCGGCACAGCCGAGCGAGTGCGGGTAAAGAGCTTATAACGTATCAATAAATAATTGAGCAGTATCGGCATTGAGTTTTACAGCCCATTCGCTCTGGAAGCAAATAATCAAATCGTAGGTGAATTGCGCGTCTTGATCAAGGTAGAAGTTGTCGAAATTGTCCTTTTCATCTGGTAGAGACCAACCAATTTCAGAAAGGCATTCATCATCCGACAATGGGTAAGATGCATCACGTTCCTTCACGCACAAAAAGTTAACGTTGGTGAAGACAATCTTAAGCGAAGCAATCTGAACTCGTTTTGCCCATTCTTCTGTCGATTTCGTCCAATGTAAAGTTACGCTAGCAATTTGCGGCTCGTAGATTAATTGATTGAATACAAAATCATTATGTAAATCGGCATATCCACCATCAGACCATTTCAATGTAATAAGGCTATTAATAGTAAAGTTTAGAAGCTTCATAATTATATATTGATTTACCGCACGGCCTCCAAAAACGCCTTCGACTTCGCCACTTCCGCAAATTCCAGGTCTTCCACGGCGCGGTTGGCGTACTTGCGGTCGAGCTGTACGGCCTGGCGGAGCAGATTGCCCACGGCCGCTTCGTTGTGCTGGCGGGCGGCTACCACGGCCAGGCAATAGTGCACCAGTGGGTCTTGGGGGCGCATTTCCTGAGCTTGCTGATAGATGCCAGCGGCGCCGGGGTAATTGCCTTTCAAGAGGTAAATAAGGGCCCGATTCATGGTATTTTGATATGATGTGCCGGAGTAGCCCAGGCTGGCGTAGGCGTCGCTGAGCTGGCCGATTTCGATTTCCAGGGCGGCTTTATCGGCGAATACCTTTTCCAGCAACGGCCGCGGGCCGCCCAGCTTGATGGCGTAATCGTAGTTCTGGAGGGCTTCCAGCCGGTCGTTGGCGCGGTGGTAGGCGGTGGCCACGTAGAAAAACTGTTGGGCCGTGGGGTTGCGGTGTGCCGCCAGCGTGAAATTGACAGCCGCCCGGCGCAGGTAGGCCCGCCGCACTTTGTCGGTGGGCTCTTTCTCGGCGCGTTGCAGTAGCACTACCGCCAGGTTGTGGTAGGATTGCCAGCTGCCGGTAGCCGCGGCCGAGGTTTCATAGATGCGCTGCTTTTCAGCTAACAGGGGCGTGAGTTGGGCCGAGTAGCGTAGCTCCTCGGGCGTGAGGGCATCTAGCTCGGTCTGCTTTTCCACTATCTTCTTGGAAAGCAAGTAGATTTCCGAATCGTAGCGCTTGGGGGCAGTGTACTTCACGGCCACCGTGCCGAAGCGCATCACGGGATAGATATATTGCTCGATATAGTCGAAGTAGCTGAGCTGGTGCAGGCTCTGCTCTTTCTGAGCGTAGGTGCCGGGCGTGTCGTTGATGAGCTGCACCACCGAATCGATTTGCGCCGGCTTGAGGGCCGAGCTTTGCACCTTCGTCAGAAACAGGTCCCAGCGGCGGTGGTAGGCCTGGGTCTCAAAGTCGATATTCTTGACGGAGTTAAGGTAGGAATCCGTGTCGACGTGGTGTTTATAGTAGTCCAGCAGCACGCGCACGCGCTTATCGGCGAGGCGCGGGTCGTGGCGGTCGAGCGAGTCGGGCGAGTGACCGGCCGCAATCATCACTTTCTCGGTGTGCTGGTTGGCCTCGATGAAATCTTCCAGCGCCGCTACGTTGGTGCCCAGGTAGTTGCGGATTTTGGCCTGCCCCGCATCAAAGAAAAACGGCAGTACCCGCGTACCACTCATGTTGTTGCTCACCGATTCGGGTAGCAGGGCAATGGCCGTGTCCTCACGCACCACCAGGCGGTCGGTTGTTACGATGCCGCGGGCCGCCACAAAGGGTTTGCCCGGCAGCTGCTTGCCGTCTGGCTTCAGCTCCCGCGCCACCGGCTGCACCACCAGCTCGCCCGGCGACTTGCGCGCCGCGTATGGAAACGACAGCTGCCGCCGAATGACCAATTGGTTTTTCACTGAGTCGTCGTACACGTACTCGCCCGAAATAAAGCGCAACGTGCCTACCGTGTCCTGGTACAGGCCATTGTCGTAGCGGTAGGAGAATTGCAATTGGTAGGCAGCGCCTTTGTGCAAGTGCTGAGCGGGCACTTTAGCCGTCACTTCAAACAATACATTTTCGCCGTTGCTTTCCAGTACACTGGGCGCCACGCGCACTTGCTGCCCGCCTTGTGCAACCTTTAGCATCCGGGGCAACGTACAACCCGGTAGCACACAGACGGCTACGGTCAGCAAGGCAGGTACAAGGCGCAGCGAATTTCTCATACAGGGAGGATAATGCGGACGAAAGGTCGGTCAACAAACGCAAAACTTTCCCCGAAGGCTGCGTTTTCGCCCGATTTGCGTCGTTGAGCTTGTTACCTGATTGAATTAGTGTTATTTTGAATTTCTGCTAGAGTAGTATTCACTTCTACGAACGAGAAACCATGAGGCGAATTACGGATTTCATCGAAAAGCAAAGCTTCGGCGTTTGCAATGCGTTGGGAAACCGCTTGGGCTTCTCCCGCAGCAGCGTGCGCCTGTCGTTTGTCTATGCATCCTTTTTCACGTTTGGCTCGCCCATCGTGCTGTATTTTGTGCTGGCGTTCTGGATGAACGTGCGCCAGGCCATGCGCCGCCAGCGCTACACGGTGTGGGATTTGTAGGTAGGCAACATCCATTCGGCATCAGTACTGAAAGGTCCGTAAAATCCGTTTTGCGGGCTTTCTTTATTTTCACTCGAAAGGGGTGCGTCGGCCGGCGCGGGCGTATCGGCCATTTGGAACGTTAGCTTGCCGCCTTTAATCAGGTCAGATGGGGGTAGGGCTGGCCCGCGAGCTGCCTCAACGAGCTCGGCATAACGGTTTGATAACTCGTTGAGCAGCGGATACTACCATTACATCTTCTTAAATAGTTTCCTGTTTAGCGCCGGAAATACGCGTTTGCCTTTAGCAAAATAGGCCCAAACCAAGCTGCCCCGGTACACGCCGGGGCGCTCGGCAATGCGCAGGCGGGGCGGAAACTGGCGTCGCCGCAGCTGCCAGTGCCGCACATGGCGCACCACATACCAGTGTGCCCGCAATACGGCCCGGCAATCGGCTACTTGGCCTTGGGCGAGCAGGCGTAGGGCGGCTACCCAATCCAGCAGCAACCGCTGGGCCAGCACGCTTGGCAACTCGCTGGTAGGAGAGTTTTTGTAAACCAGCGCTAAGCCATTGCGGAAATTAAGGTAGGTTTTGTGCGGGTTGGACTTCGCCAGCGTGCCGCCGCCCACATGAAAAACAGTGCTGCTACCCTGGTACCACACCTCGTGCCCGGCGTTCCAGAGGCGCCAACACAGGTCTATCTCCTCCATATGAGCAAAGTAGGCCGCATCCAGCCCATCCATAGCGTGCCAGGCCGCGGCGCGCACCAATAGGCACGCGCCGGTGGCCCATGCCACCGGGCGCGCGTCGTTGTACTGGCCGCGGTCGGTTTCGAGCGTGTCGAACAACCGGCCCCGGCAGAAGGGGTAGCCCAGGCGGTCGAGGTAGCCCCCACCAGCGCCAGCGTACTCAAACTGTGCTCGTTCCGCTGTATCGGTGCTGTACTGCAAGATTTTGGGCTGCACGGCGGCCACGTTGGGCTGCTGCTCCAGCAAGGTGCGCAGGGGCGGCAGCCAGCCGGCCGTCACTTCTACATCAGAATTGAGCAGTACGTAATACCGAAACGCTGCTGTAGTGCGCAGGACCTCCAGTGCTTGGTTGTATCCTTCGCAAAACCCCAGGTTGTCAGCGTTTTGGATAAGTCGAACCTGTGGGAAATCGCACGCTACCAAGGCCACCGAGTCGTCGGTGGAGGCATTGTCGGCTACTACCACCGTGGCACCGTCGGCGTGGGCCAGCACCGTGGGTAGGAACTGCTCCAGCCAGCGGCGCCCGTTCCAGTTTAGAATGACTACGGCCACGTCGGCGCACGGGCCGGGCGTGGCGGTGGTATCAGAGGCCAAAGTTGCCCAGGTCGAGGCCGGGTAGGTTGGGCAGCAGGCCGGACGTTTTGCTTTTCAGCTCCTGCTTGGCTTGTTCGCCTACGTCCTCCATCACTTTGTTCACAGCTGCCACCACTAGGTCAGCCAGCATGTCGCGGTCTTGCGGCGTCAGCAGCGACTCGTCAATTTCCAGCTTCAGCAGGCGGCGCTGGCCGTTGGCGGTAGCCTTCACCAAGCCCCCGCCCGACTCAGCCGTAGCGGTTAGGTACTGCAACTCACTTTGGGCCTGCTGCATTTTCTCTTGCAGCTCTTTTACTTTGCCCATCATGCCCATCATATCAAACATATGCTTAAAATCTGTGCGTATTCGTTGAACACGCGGTTTTGAAAAGAAGTAAGTAGCAGCTAATGGCGAGGAATGGCCACTGTGCTAGCCGTACTCGTGCCGAAAGCTTCCGGTTTCGTTGCCGCCAAAGTAGCGGGAAAGTAGTAGTGGGCGCAATTTACGCGAAATGAAGCGGGACATCGTACGCCGCGCTGAAAGGCCACACTAGGGCCTGTTCGGGCTTGGGTAAGGTAGCAAGCCGCAATACAAGCGGTAAGAAGCCGTTTGAGGATAGGATGCAGGCGAGACTTTAGCTGAAATACTGCTCTACACCCACCGTGCAGTGTTTAACTCAAATGCCTTCTTAATCCAAGTGTGCTGGTGGTAAATTCAGGACATAAAAGAACCCCGTGTAGCGCACAGCACCAGCAACAAAACGAACGATGATATGAGGGGCCAATTATAGTAGATATACCGGTTATAATGTGGTCGAAATCAACCATCATATTCGGCTAGTTAGCTCATCAACAGCCAGTAATTCTGCTCAGGAACACCTAGCTTAGTGAGGAAGTATAAACCAAATTGGGACAATAATTTGCCCGGATGTACTATAGATGGAAATCGAAAAATAAGATAATGTATTGGCGTAGTTTGTGGGTAGACAATGCCTCTTGTATATCTGCAGGCGCCTACAAGTGTTATGCTTGAATAGTTTGGCTGTTACGCACCATATGAATACACTGCTACCACCCACTCCAAAGCATTGTGCTGCTTATGTCGCAGCCGAGAAGGCCGGCCGGATTCGGGCCGAAGAGGCGCTAGCTGCCGCCGAAGCCCGGATTGCAGCGCTTGAACAGCAATTAGCTGCCACTACATCCCAATTTGATACTTTCCATACGCTAACGTACGTCTCGGAACAAAACCCCAACCCCATTCTGCGGGTGAAGGCGGATGACACGCTGTGCTGGGCCAATCGGGCCGGCACAGCGCTGTTGCAGGTACATACCAGGTTGCCACAACGCCTGCGGGCGCTGGCTGCTTCTGCTTCGGAGCAGCCCATCCAGAAACTGACTGTAGGCGAACGGCATTATCTGTTGTTGGTAGATGGCGCCACGTCCGGCGAAACCAGCGTTACATACTACTTAACCGATGTCACCACGATTCTACAAGCCAAGCAGGCCTTGTTGGAGCAACAGTTATTCTACGAAACCATTCTGATGGAGGTCCCCGCGGGGGTAGCGGTATTTGATGTGGAGCACCGCTATTTGTTTGTGAACCCCGCCGTAGAGCCAGATCCTGCTATGCGGCGGCAGATGCTGGGGAAAACTACCCGTGAGGTGTGCCAAATGCGGCAGCGGTCAGAGGAGGTTGTTCAGAAGCGCGAGCGAGCCTTTGCCGAAGCAATTGACAACCGGCGCGAATCGGTCTGGGAGGAGCAGATAGTGGAGCATGCCACCGGCAAGCTGCAACATTGGCTGCGGCGTAGCTGGGCCATCACGGGGCCCAATGGAAATGTTCGCATGGTTGTTAGCTCCGGCCTGAACATCACCAAACGCAAAGAAGCCGAGGAAGCCGCGGCCCGGCAACGAGAATTCTATGAGTCTATCCTGAATCTGCTGCCAGTTGACGTAGCTGTCTTCGACGATCAGCACCGCTTCCTGTTCACCAATCCTTCTTCTATCTCTGATGCCCAGGTGCGCCAGCAGATACTAGGCCTGACCAGTGACGAATACTTTGCACTGCGAGGACGCTCTATGGAGCTGGCGCAGGAGCGTAAAGATCGTTTCCAGCAAGCATTAGAAACCCATACTGATGTGCTGTGGGAGGAAACAATGAAGACTCCTACCGGCAACAAACGCATTTTGCGCCACCTGCGCCCTGTTATTAATGTTGAGGGCGGCTTGCAGATGGTGGTAGGGTCGGGTATTGATATTACGGATCGGTATGCAGCTGAAGAACGCCAGCGTCAGGCTGAGGCCCAAATGCGGGCGCAGGAGGCTTTTATTCGGCTTATTGTGGACTCGCTACCCAACGTTATCTACGTGAAAAACGCCAGCAATGAGGTAGTGTTTCGAAATGCGGCTTTTGATGACATGGCCGCTCGTAGTCAGCATATGCTACCTGCCGATCAGCAAACCGCTGTTGTGAGGGAGCAGCTTCGGCTGATTCATAAGCTGGGGAAGCAAGTCTTAACGTCGCAGAAGTCACTAACGACGGAAATGCCGCTGGAAATGGCTTCAGGTGAGACCTGCATGTTGCAGGTATACATGCACGCCCTGCCGCAGCTCGATAAAGAGCCAGAATTATTGATAGTCAGCACCGACATCACCGCGCTAAAAAAGGCGCAGCAAGAGGCAGAAGACAACGCGCGCGCAAAAGAAGCGTTTCTGTCACGTATGAGTCACGAAATCCGAACGCCACTGAATGGGGTACTGGGCATGGCTGCCCTGCTGGAAAAAACTTCGCTCACCAGCCAGCAGCATGAGTACCTGTCTACCATGCAGCGGGCAGGGCAGCACCTACTAGAGCTGGTTAATGATGTGCTGGACATGGCAAAAATAACGGCCAATCATCTGGAGCTAGATCAGGCAGCCTTCAGCCTGGAGGTGCTGCTGGAAGCCGTTGGTCAGACCGTATCTCCCCTGGCTATCGAAAAAGGGTTGCAACTGATTATTCAATCTTTGGACTGCGCGCCCGTTCCTCGCTTGCTCGGCGACGCCTACCGCCTGCGCCAGGTAGTGCTCAATCTGCTCGGCAATGCTATCAAGTTCACAGAGAAAGGGAGTGTGCAGCTAGGCGTGACGGTGCTGTCCGAAACCAACGCGGCCCTAACACTCCGCTTCTGGGTGACTGATACCGGCATCGGCATTGCGCCTGAGCAGCAGGAGGCTATTTTCGGCACCTTTGCACAGGCTAGCCCCGAAACTAGTCGGCGGTTTGGGGGGACCGGCCTGGGATTGGCTATCAGCGAACAGCTGGTGCGTTTTATGGGAGGTACCTTACTGCTGAGCAGCCTACCCAATCAGGGCACTACGTTTTCCTTTGTCCTCACGCTGCCCCGCGCCGAAGATGCTACAGCCGCCGGCCAACCAGCCGAGCAACCGGCCGCACCAGGCTACCCAGAGCTGCATGGGGTGCGTGTGCTGCTGGCCGAAGATAATATGGTGAACCAGTGGCTGGCTACTGTGATGCTGGAACACTGGGGCGTGCTGGTGTATGCTGTGGGCAATGGCCTCGACGCCCTAGCGCAGCTACAGGAAAACGACTACGATGCGGCCATTCTCGACATTCAGATGCCGGGGCTGAGTGGGGTAGAAGTGACCCAGGCCATCCGGCAGTGCGCCAATGAGCGGCGGGCCAGCGTGCCTATTATTGCGCTGACGGCAAATGCTTTCGAAGCAGATCGGACCAGCTATCTGGCGGCGGGAATGAACGCCTGCCTGACCAAACCCTTCGAAGAGGACGACTTATGCCGTTTGCTCGTGCAACTCATCCGCAAATATCCATCATTGCCTACCACGCACGCAAAATAGCCCTACCGCAAAATCGTGACGGTGCCGTGCTCTACGGTGCGTTGGCCAGTGGCATCCGTTGCCTCGAAGCGCCACACGTAGGTGGCGGGTACTGGTAGGCGCCCGCCAATGCGGCCGTCCCAGGTTTGGGTGCGGTCGGTGGCCCGGAATACCTCCTGGCCACTTCGGTCTACTACTACCAGTAGAAAATTGCCGAGGAAGCGGCCTTTCACGCCAAATACATCGTTCTGGCCATCGCCGTTGGGCGAAAACGCGTTGGGGATAACCACTTGCAGGCGACGTGCCACCGTGGCCACGTTGGAATAGCTGGACGCTGGCAAGCCGCCCCCAGTGGCTTCTATGCGGTAGCGCAGCACCTGCTGGTCGGCAGTGGGCTGGTCGAGGGTAGTAGGCAGCGTCACGACGCGGGTGTTGAGCACCGTATTGTCGGGAGCCAGCGTGAGGAGGTGGTAGGTAACGGGCGCGTTGGGGGTAGGGGCGCCGAGGGCCGTCCAGGTCAGGCGCACGGTGGTGCCCTCGGCGGTGGTGGGTTCGGCCGTCAATATGACGGGGCACACAGCGGCGCTGGGGGCCGAGGTGTTGCCGCAGGCATCGCGCACGGTAGCGGTGTAGCACGCCGGCGCCGGCGTGGCCTGCGTAGAATCGCGCAGCAGGCGGGCCGTGGTGGTAGCCAGCAAAGCGGCGTCGCGCAAATACGTATACTGCACATTGCTACCTGTGGGGCCGCTTACTGACAGCTCTAGCTGATTGCGGAGCGTGTAGCTGGCCAGCAGCACCGGCGCGGGCGGCGCATCCGTCGAAACTGCCGTCGCGCGCACCTCACCAGATTCGGACACACCACCGCCAGTGGCTCGCACCCGGTAGGTGTAGGTGGTGCCGCACGTCACGGCCGCATCGGCGTAGCGCACCGTGCCGGCAGGTAGTTGCGCCACTACTTGTCCGTCGCGCACCACTTCAAAAGGCCCGGCTTGGTCGGTAGTCCAGGTAAGCAGGTTCTGGTTGTTCTGGGCAGTGGCCGTGAGGCCAATCGTGCACAATTCGTTGGAAGGCAGGTTAGTTACAGAAGGCTGACAAGCATCCGTTTGCAGCAGGCGGTAGCAGCCGGGTACGGCCGCGTTGGGCAGCGAGTACGTGGTAGCTGCTGCCGACAGGGCCGTGAGGGTACGGTAGCCACCGGGTGCGCTGGCATCGCGTAGCTGCAAGCTATACTGATAACCAGCCTGCAACCCCGCAAACGTGAGCTGGGCCGTGGTACCGATCAGACTCAGCCGCTGAAACTGCGCGGCCTGGGCTGGGGCGGGCGGCGTAAACGACTGCGTGGCTGCGCTGCTGCACAGGGTAGCGGCCGCATAGGCCCCCGTCACAGTTACGGTAGTAGGGCTGCCAGCAGGAACAGGGTAGGTAGTCGTGGTATTGCGGGTAGCCGCCACGGCCGGCCCGTTGCCTACCTGCACCGTGTACCGGTCGTAGGTAGGGTCGGTCACGGTGACTTGGACCGCGCCCGGCGTGCAGCTCACGAGCGAGAAGGTAGGCGGGGGTGAGGCTTTCACCTCAAATGCCGGATACGCCACCAGCAGTCCCGAGGAGCCGCCGCCTGTTTGATTTTGGTTGATGTTGGCCGTCAGTACAATGGGGCCGGCGGTGGTAGGGGTATAGAACGAAGTGGTATCCGTGAACCCCCGGCACGCTACGCTGGTCTGCCACTGGTAAAACACCTGGCCGGGCACCAGGCGCGGATTGCTGGCATCTACAATCCGAATACGCTTGCCCACGCACAAAAACCGGCCGGTGATTTCCTGCTTGGTCTCGACGTCGAAAAAGCGGAACCGCGCCTGCTCCGAGGGCGGCGAGGTAGGGCATTGCGCCCGCGCCGCTGTCAGCCCCACGATGCTCAGCAAGCCGCACAGGAAGAGTTGGTAGAGTTTCACGGAGTAGTAACGACGGCCGAGCCTGCTTGCGTGTCTGAAACGGTTTGGGAATGCGTAATACACCTTACGCAGCCTGCTCAGGCCGCGCGTAGCGGCGTACAAACTGCGCGGCCGCGTGCACCGTTGGGTACAGCAGTTGCTGCTCAGTAAGAGCCGGCAGCTGCTCGCGTGCATCTAGTAGCAACTGCGCCGTAGCCGGTAGTTGCTCTGCTGGCTGTCGGGAAATTACTAATAACTCAATACCAAGCAGTTGATCCACGTAGTCAAGCAGTTGATAGGTGCAGAGGGCAACATCGGCGGCGGTGCCGGTAGGTGCCACGGCGCACAGCTGAGCGCTCTGCTGTTGCAAGCTCTCAACCGGGTGGCGTAGGCTGGCCAGCGCGGATCCTGCACTGCGTAGCAGCCGTTCCGTGCGCCGGGCAGAGTGGCTGCCCAACTCCGCCACCATTAACAGCAACGTGCGCAGCGCCAGTGAAGCGCCTGTTGTGGCAAGTTGATTGGTATCAGCGTTTTGCTGATTAGTGGGGGTAGGAGGCGTGGTTAGTGCCTCTTCCAACGACTGTTGCACATACGCTAATGCAGCATGGCAAGCCGTATGCGGAGAGGTAGGCGCCGAGTCTGCCTGGTTTTGCGCCGCGGCGCTAAGGCTGTCTGCCATCCACAACAAGTGCTCGGCCCGCAACCAACTCCGCACCGCGTAAGCCAGCGTGAAGCCCGACCCGGCCAGCAGCGCCGGCACGTCCGCATCAGCCTGTGGCAGGGGCGCCCAGCCAAACAGCTCCAGCACGTCGTAGGCTTGCAGACGGTAGCCTTGGTAGTTCACCTCGCCCAGGCCAAACAGCGGCAGGCTTAGGTGGGCCAGCGCTACCTGCTCGCCGCCCTGCTGGTAGACCACGGGCAGCACCTCACGGTTGTAGAAGTCGAGCAGGCGGCGCACGGTGGCCGCCGAAGCCCCGCGCCGCTGCTGCTGCCCGGCGTGCAGTAGCAGCATAAGGCGCACCAGCTCGCCGGGTACTTCGGCGCCTACCCCGCAGGCCGTCGCCTGGAGCAAAGCGGCCGAGCCTGTGGCCGTGGTGTCGGCTGAAGCACTGTTGCTATCTGGCGCTACCACGCGGGCAGTGCTAGCCAGCAGCGTGCGCAGGGTAGGCAGAGTGAGGGGAGTGGTAGGGGTAAGGAGGAAATTAGTTGACATCGAACAATTTACGCGTTGTAAGCAAATGACGCTGCTATAGCCCCCGCGCCGCCAGCATGCGCGCCAGCGCGGTGCCCGGCCGCACCAATGGGCGTAACTCCTGATAGGGAATCACTACGGAGTAGGATGGCAGCTTACCACCGGGCGACTTAAATAAACCGAAGGGAGAATACGTGGCTTCGACTCCTACTGCGGTCAGGGTCAGGTCGTCGGCGCTTGGTTCTTTTAGGTCGGGTAAGCTGACTAATAGGCTCGGATTCTCTTCCGCGTCGTGCCAAGCCCACTCACCAAAATCCTGCTGCTCGGTGTCAGTGGTATCGGTGTTGTTGACCTCATCGAAAGCGGGGTCTTGCAGAAGGTGCTGGGAGAGGAGGCGCCGAAGTGGCAACTCGTAGTTAGGTTGCAATTGACTGGCTACGCTCAAGGCTTTGCCGGTTGTCAGATCAACGAGCGTGCTTTCGACTCCGTATTGGAGGCGCCCGCCAAAAGGCGAGGCAGCATAAATTGTTTGGTAGCTAAACAGGCCAAAGTCGTTGAGGCGAACGTCTAACCACACGTTTACATCTGCGTCAGGTTCCTGTGCATCCAGCATCTGCTGGCGCCGGGCGGCAACTGGTGATGTTAGAACAGAACGTAGTGTTGGGTGTATTGCCGCAGGTTCCAGTAGGGTCAGAAAGTACTGTTGAAATTTAGGAACAATGCAGCTAACCGAATCAGTTGCGGGGTCGCCAGTATCCGGTGTGCCGCCTATCAGTAGCATTGTCTCTATACTGTAGCGCACGGCCCCCTCGTAGCTTTCGTGCAACTGAATAGCCTGCCGTTGGCTGGTATCCTGCCAAAAGCCAGTCAGGGCAGTGCCTCCTAGTCGACCGGTTAGGCGCCACACGCCACGGTCACGTTGCGCAGCCTGATCGTCATATACCTGTAGCACCATTGGCCCTGCACTTTTGCTGCTCAAGTACAGCGAATACGCCGGCCCACCCTGGTGCAGATAGAAGCTGCCTTCTATCGAATCTGGGTTTACCCACTGCAAAACGGCCGTGGCCGGATGCCCGCCTACCGTACCCACGTAACGATGTACCTCCATGGGCCGCCGCAGCGCCGGGCTGCTCACAAACCTAAGTGGCAGCGGATGACACCCAGCCGCCGAATCAGCAGCAGCCGGTGCCGGAGCAGATGCGGGCGGTGATGCGCGTACCGTTACTTCTGACGGCGCTTTCTGTGTGGGAGCGTAGGCTGTAGTAAACCAATAGGCCACTAGTCCAAGCAGCACAAGTACACCAACAATACCCAGCCAAACTATCTGTTTGCTGGGCTGGCTCATGCGCTGAGGATAGCCACTACCTCGCTCAGCGGCAACGTGCGCTCCTCGCCGGTCTGCATGGTTTTCAGCTTGAATTGCCCGGCGGCCCGTTCCTCCGAGCCTTGCAGCAGCACGTAGGGAATGCCCTTTTGGTCGGCGTACTGAAACTGCTTTTTCAGCTTGCCGGCCTCCGGGTACAGCTCGCTGGCAATGCCTGCCTCGCGTAGCTGGCGCAGCACAGGTAGCACGGCGGCTTCGCTTTCAGCATCAAAATTGACGAGCAGACAGCGCGTGGTGGTGGTGGCGTCGGAGGGGAAGAGTTGCAGCTCGTCGAGGCAGTCATAAAGCCGGTCTACCCCAAACGAAAACCCTACCCCCGACACGCCCGGCAGGCCGAAGGCCCCGGTCAGGTTGTCGTAGCGGCCGCCGCCCGACACGCTGCCCATGTTCACGTTGTTGATCTTGATTTCGAAGATGCAGCCCGTATAGTAGCTCAGGCCACGCGCTAGGGTCACGTCGAAATCGAGGTGGTCGAACTGCGCGAAGCCGAAACTTTGCAATAGCTCCTGCACCCGCGCCAGGTCCTGCAAGCCCTTGTAGCCCTCCTCGCTTTCGGGGGCTACGCCAGCCGTTACGAAGGCCGCTTGCAGACGCTCCAGCTTCTCGCCAAACGTGCCCTCCACGCCCAGCAGAGCAAACAACCGGCCCAGCGCGTCGTCGCCGAAGCCTTTTTCGCGCAGCTCTTTCTCCACGCCTTCCTGCCCAATCTTGTCGAGCTTGTCGATGGCCGTGAACAGGGCGGTTTCGGTGCCCTCGCCGCCCAGCGCCTGGTATATAGCGCTCAGCACCCGGCGGTGATTGATTTTGATGGTGAAGTCCGTGAGGCCCAGTCCGTTCAGGACCTCACTCATCATCAGCACAATCTCGGCCTCGCACAGCAACGAGTCGGTGCCCACCACGTCGGCGTCGCACTGATAAAACTCGCGGTAACGCCCGCGCTGGGGGCGGTCGGCGCGCCACACCGGCTGAATCTGGTAGCGTTTAAACGGAAACGTGAGC
The DNA here is from genome assembly GCF_014333615.1 of Hymenobacter citatus. Lineage (GTDB taxonomy): Bacteria > Bacteroidota > Bacteroidia > Cytophagales > Hymenobacteraceae > Hymenobacter > Hymenobacter citatus. The sequence continues at coordinate 124,404 of NZ_JACSCY010000001.1, forward strand.
GTGCCCCGGTTCATCACCACGTAGCGGGCAAACGGCACCGTTAGGTCGTAGCGCAAGCCTTTCTCCGCGATTTTGGGCAGCACCTGGCGGGGACCAGCCAGTAGGTCGTCGGGCGTCACTTCCTCCTTCACCACATCGCCTTTCTGCTTTTTTAGAAAGTTGCCCGAGTTGAGCACCTTAAACAGTAGCTGGTCGCCTTCCTCGCCGTACTTACCCGTTAGCACCGACAAGTTTTCGAGGGTAGGGGTTTCGAGCGGGGCGTAGCCAAACTTCTCAAATGTGCGGCGGATGATGCCAAAAATATAGTTGCGGCGAGCCACGACGGCCGGTCCAAAGTCGCGGGTGCCTTGCGGTATGCTGGGTTTCATTGCAGTCAGTTAACAACTAAGAAGGAAAGAGTAGAAACCTGAGCTTCATACTCTTTCTGCTTCATTCTGAGGCTAGTCAAAACGGAATAGCCAAAACGCAGCGTTGCGGTTCTGCTACTTCGTCTTTAAATGAAACTGCGAAGGTACACAAACCCGACCGGCAGACCGATGCCGGGGCTATAAGCTGATGTGGTGAACCTGCCCGGATTCCGTGTCGGGCTGATCGAGGAGAGTGGAGACGATACTGGGCTGAGAGGCCTCGTCGTGACGAGCAAATTCGGCCTGAATAGCCTCGTTGGCATGGCAAAGTACCAACTGCCGGCCTTGTTGGCGCAACATAAAGGAATAGGCCAACAGGATATCAATAGCATCTTCCGACAGCTGATCCGTAATCAGACTACAGTCGAGCCAGATAGAGGGTTTGTCGCTACGCGAAGCCCGGTGCAACGACCGTGATAAATCCAACTCCGCCGACTCCGATGAATCAGAAGCCGGGATCAGCAGGAAGCGGTCAGGCAATGGGTCGCGGTGGATATGTAGCATCGTAATTTGGATCGGCTCGTGACCACCCCGAGTGCAAGAGCGGTGAGAATAATGATACTTAAACGGCCAAATCCACATAAAGTGCACGTGAAAGTGGTTTTTTGTCGAAAAATATCAGTTTTCATTAAAATAATCCGATAAACCCGTATAAAAAGTAACATTCTATTACTCAAGCGCTTTACTTGCTCGTTGCTTTGTGAGCATGTTGAACTTGGTAAAGTACAGAACCAGCTAACGGCGCTTTGAGCGCCGCCCGCAGGCCGGCACGCCGCAATACGCGGTTCGTCCAATCGTTGCAGGTGCGCAGTATATAGTAGCGCCCGTATGCTGCAAAGAAGCGGTCGTGAAGGGTATACCCGGGTAAAGCAGCTGGTACAAAGCGTCCGGCGGAGTCAGTCTGAAATGAGGCTTGGATAGTGGCCGCAAGGGTCTGATACTGCGCGGCCGAAATGTGCAACGCTGCCACGCGGGTACCGGGCTGCGGTGGCCCTGCCCACCAGCTCACGTGTAGTAGGGTAGGCGAGGGTAGGGCGGCCCGTAGGGTAGTGCCTACGCCCGGCGTGTGCCCGCCACGGGAGTTACGGTAAAAATCTGCATTGCCCCAGCCAAACGCCACAAAAGGGTAGGCCGCCAGTGGTGCCGGCTGGCCCGGCGCGGTGAGCAGCGGCCGCCAGTCGAGGCCCGTGTGCGGCTCCTGTGTGGGAACTACTACATCGGTATGCAAGCCGTTGGATACCACAAAAACCGGAATGCCGCCGGGCGTTTCGCGGAATTTCCGGTTGATGGGCACCAGGGTGCCGGTGAGCAGAAATAAAACCAACGCAGCAAGCGGCATGGGGTACTGATAGGTTGAGTATTGATGTGCTGATGTGCTGATGTGCTTGTGTGCTTGTGTGTTGATGTGCTTGCGTGCTGATGTGCTTGTGCGCTTGTGTTATCCTGAACATTCCGCGCATCAAGCGGCGACGAAGGACCTTATTACGCGTGAACGGGTCGTTGATACGTCAGTCGTTCATACGTGATAAGGTCCTTCGCAAGCTCAGGATGACAGTTCTTCGTGTCGATCCATTAGGCCATCAATCCATCAATCTTAGCCACCGAAACCACCGCCACCACCTTGTGGCCCTTGGTCGATTTTCTTAGAGGGCTTGCTGTTGCCGAAGAACCAGGTGAAGCCCAGGTAGCCCACGCGAGTTTCGTACTTGGTGCGGAAGTTGGATTCCAGGCCTTCGGAGTAGAGCTGGGTGTAGTTGCGGCGGGTGTTGAAGATGTCGCTCACCCGCAGCGTGAGGGCGGCGCGGTCTTCAAACAGGCGCTGGCGCAGGGCTACGTCAATGCCGTGGAAAGCGGCCAGGCGGCCCTGGGGCGTGAGCTGAGGGGCGCGGTAGTTCGCCGTGAGCTGCACATCGAGCTGCTTGGTGGGCGTGAAGTTGTTCATCACACGAGCCGTGCCCGTAACGGTGCGGCGGTTGCGGCCGTCGCCCAGGAAGCTGGTCACCTCATTGCGGTATACCGAGCCGCTGGCTGTGATTTTCCACCACTTCGCAAGAGGCTGATTCAGTGACATTTCGAGGCCGTAGTTGTTGGTTTGGCCGAAGTTCTGGTAGCTGGTGCGGGTGATGAAGTCGGGCTGGCCGCTGAGACGGGTAGCCGCCGTGTCGATGGCGCGAATGGCCTGAATGGCATCCGTGGTCTGGCGCCAGAACAGCGTGGTTGTCAGTGCGGTTTGTTTCCAGGTGGCCTGGTGGCCTAGCTCCACCGCGTTGATGAACTCGGGCCGCAGCACGGGGTTGCCGATGCGGTAGTTGCGCTGGTCGTTGTAGATGGGTAGGGCCAGCACCTGCATGAAATTGGGGCGGTTGAGGCGGCGCGAGTAGCTGAGTTGCAGGCGCTGGTCGCCGGGCAGGGTACGCACCAGGGTAGCCGTAGGGAACAAGTTGAGGTAGCGCTGAGTGAACTGGCCCGTGTTGGGCAGCACGCGGCCATCGAGGGTGGTGTGCTCGGCCCGCAACCCGCCTTGCAGGCTCCACTTCCCAAACTCCTGTTGGGCGGTGGCGTAGCCGGCCCGCACGTGCTGCTGGTAGCGGTAGGCAAACGACTGATTATCGAGGCGCGTGAAGGATTCGTTTTCACCGGCTTGCAGGAGGTAGTCGGTGGTACCGTCCGACCACCACGACTCGTTGCGCAGGCCCATATCCAGGCGGCCTTTCTCGCCCAGCGGGTGCACGTAGTCGGCCTGGGCTTGCAGCACGTTGATGCCTACGCCGTATAGCTGGCGGCGCTCCTGGCGGGGGTAGGAAGCGGGGCCATCCAGCACGCGCTGCCCTACCTGCACATCTACGCCTACATCTACAAAAGCCACGTTGGCCGTCAGCTCACGCCCTTTGTGCTCAGCCCAGGTGCGGCGGTAGTCTGCCGAGAACACCGATTCGTGCTGCTTCTCGTTGGAGTAGCCCAAGTTGCGCAGGGCCAGCGGGGCATCGGTGCCGCGGGTGAGTAGGGTATTCAAGTTCTCCTGCGAGTTGCCACGGCTCTGGCTCAAATCAGCCGAAACCGTTATTTTCTGGTCTTTTGTCAGGTCGTAGTCTACCCCAAAGCGGCCGCCGTGGTATTGCTGGTGGCGCAGGCTACGCCCAGTCTGGTCGGTGCGGGTAGTCAGGCCCTCCACCGTAGCCGCCTGCCGCAGGTCCGACTCGCCGCGGTAGCGGTTGTCGTTGGCATCGTAGCTACCGAAGAAGTTGAGCTTGCCCAGCTTGCGGTTAGCGCTCAACGACAGGTTATACTTGTCCCGCGTGCCCAAGATACCGGCCGCCTGGCCGTTCCAGCCGTCTTTCTGCTGCTTTTTGAGGGTGATGTTGATGACCCCACCCGCACCGGCCGCGGGATAGCGCGCCGAAGGATTGGTAATCACTTCTACGTTCTCGATGCGGCTGGCGGGCAGCTGCTCCAGCCGGAAGCTGCTGGGGGCGGGTTTGCCATCGAGGTAGATGGCCACGTCGGCACCGCGCAGGGTGGCCTGCCCGTTTTGGTCCACGGCCACGGAGGGCACGTTTTGCAGCACGTCCACGGCCGTGCCGCCGGCGCTGTTCAGGTCCTTGTCTACGTTGATTACCTTCTTATCCAGGTTATCCACCACGGCCGCCCGCTCGCCGGTCACAGTCACTTCGCCTAGCTTGGTAGTAGTGGAGGTGAGCCGCAACGTGCCCAACCGCAGGGTAGGAGTCGCCGCCGTGATGGTTATGGCCCGGCGCAGCGTGCTGTAGCCCACCGCCGAGGTGCGCAGCAGGTAGGCGCCAGGCTGCACCTGCTCCAGGGTAAAGGTGCCGTTTTCAGCGGTTTGCGTGCCCGTAGCCACTTGGCTGCTGTCGCGGGCTTGCAGGAGCACTACAGTGGTGAAGGGGAGGGGCTGGTTGTTAGCAGCATCGAGTAGGGTGCCGGTTATGGTGCCGGCAGTTTGGGCCCAGGCGGTCAGCGGAAAGAGCATAACGAGGAGCCCCAGGCACCGCAGTGCCCGGCGAAAAGTCAGGAAAGAGTTCATCGGAGTGGTGAGTTGGATGAAAAATCCGGCAATGCGAGGCCAGCCGACGGCCGCGGTTCCGTCGAGGGGGAGGGGCATTGCCACCAGTGTAAGCGCATACGTAGGAGGGAAGCTGCTTGCAAGCAGCTCCACGAACCAGAGCACAAAGACTATAACTTGGAAAAGTATAATTTCACAAGAGCATAGTCAGCAGCCCAACCCGTTTGGCGGGGCGGTGTCCGGTGGCCGTGACGGGCGACGCCGGAGTAGGGTCGGGCGCCACAGCGGGTATGTCAGGTTAGTGATTCAAAGGTAGTATAAGGTACTATGCAACGCAAGGTACTAGGTAAATTTATTTTTGATTTTCTATATAGTCGGTGGGAGAAGTGGTATTTGATAGGGTAGATGCACAGGTAGCTGAAACCGTTGCCTATGAATCAGTATTTAGTTGATATACTTGCTATAAAGATTTCAAACCTGAAGCAAGGAAACAGAAAAAGGGAGTTAAAAGGAGCACTGACGTTATCTGTCAGCTCGCTCCTTCTAACTCCCTTTTTTCCCTTCCTTTAATCTAAGGGCGGAATAAATTGGCTATTTCGCGCCCGGCGCCACTACCTGCCCATTGCGGAAGGTTTTCTTTTCCTGCACTGCCTTGCCATCGGCTTTATAATACGTCCACACACCGGTTTCTTTACCATTGCGGAATGCACCTGCTACCTCTAAAGTACCATCTTCGCGTAGCTGGCGGTAGGGGCCGGCCTTCAGGCCTTTGGCATACGTGGTTTCGCTCTTGAGCTTGCCCGAAGGGTAAAATTCCTGCTTCAGACCGGTGGGGCGGCCGTTTTCGTAGGTCACGCGGCTTTGCACGGTGCCGTTCTCAAAATACTCCAGCCGCTCGCCCACCAGCTTGCCGTTTTGGTAAGGGTCCACGAAGTGGGGCTGCTTGCCATCGGCGAAAAACGTACGCCACGTGCCGGCCGGCTGGCTGTTCTTGAACTGCTGCTCGGCCTTCAGGGCGCCAGTTGGGTAGTAGGTCGTGAGTTTTCGGTCGCGGGCCTGGTTGCTGTACTCGATTTCCTGCTCCACTTTGCCCGACTCGTAATAGTCCTTCTGCGTGCCCACCAGCGTGCCGTTTTTGTAGGTCATGGTGCTTTTGATGGCGCCACTTTCATAGTAGGATTTGGCGGGGCCATCGAGGTTGCTGGTGCCGCCTAGGTTAGCGGTGGGGGCTTTGGTGCTGTTGTCGGCCAGGGGGTTGGTCACGGCCCGCTGCTGAAGGGTAGCAGCGGCGTAGTTGCCCTCGGTGCGGAGCTTGCCCGAGGGGTAGTAGCTGCGGTAGGTGCCCTTGCCCTTGGCGTCAGCCTGCACTTCGGTGTCTACCTGGCCGTTGGGGTAGTAGGTTTTGTAGGAGCCCGTGAGCAGGCCGCCCCGGTAGGTCGACTCGCTTTGGAGCTGGCCGTTTTCGTAGTAGGTTTTGGACGGGCCGTTGGGCTGCCCGTTGGCGTAGGTGATTTCCGACTGCACCTTGCCCGAAGGATACAGCTCCCGCACCACGCCGGCCGGCTGGCCGTTGGTCAAGGTGGTTTCCATCTTGATCTTGCCATCGGGGTGGTAATAGCGCAGCGTGCCGGTGGGCTGGTCGTTGGCGTAGGTGCCTTCCTGCGCCACCTGCCCCGAGTTGTAGAACGTTTTGAACGGCCCCTGCCGCTCGCCCTGCCGGAAGGTTACCTCCACCCGCTTCTTGCCATCCGGAAAAAACTCCACGTAGGCACTATCGGCCTTGCCGGCACGGTAGCTGGTCTGGGCCTCCAGCGCGCCCGAGCGGTAGAAGCGCTTATACGGGCCTTCCATCACAGTGTCGCCGGCCACAACGGCCGAGTACACCTCGCGCACCCTTGTTTTGGTCGAGTCCTGGTACGTGACCAAGCGGCGCAGTTTCTGGGGGTAGGCGAGGGTAGGCAGTAGCAGCAGCGGGAACAGCAAACGTTTCATGCTGACAAGAACGGAAAGTTGGGGAAGAAAATTTCTCGCAGAGGTTCGCGGAGGTAAAACGCAGAGGTCCGCAGAGTTCTGACGATGGTTGTCGTTGAACTCTGCGAACCTCTGCGTTTTACCTCCGCGAACCTCTGCGAGAAACGTATCAGGCAAACATGGCCACCGCGTCTTTGCTGGGTAGGGCGGTTTTGCCGGTCAGGAACAAATCCACCTGCCGAGCAGCTTCCCTACCTTCCGAAATGGCCCACACCACCAGCGACTGGCCCCGGCGCGCATCGCCGGCCACAAACACCTTGTCGACGTTGGTGCGGTAGTCGCGCTCGGTGGCTTGCACGTGGCCGCGCTCGTCCAGCTCTACTTTCAAATCTGTCAGCAGGCCATCATGCCGCGGGTGCAGGTAGCCGATGGCCAGGAAAGCCAGTTGGGCCGGAATCTCGCGCTCGGAGCCGGCAATCTCCTCGAACTTGATGCGCTTGCCCCGCTCGTCGGTTTCCCAGGTGATGTCCGTTACCAGCAAGGCCCGCAGGTTGCCCTGCATATCGCCCAAAAAGGCTTTAGTGTTCACGCCCCAGTGCCGCTCGCACCCTTCCTCGTGCGAGCTGGTGGTGCTGAGCAGCAGGGGGTAGGTAGGCCAGGGCATGTGCTTGGTGCGCTCCTTGGGCGGCTCCATCATCATAGCAAACTGCCGCACCGAGCGGGCGCCTTGGCGGTTGGCCGTACCCACGCAGTCGGAGCCGGTGTCGCCGCCGCCAATGACCACCACGTCTTGGTCGGTGGCGAAAACCGGCTCGTGCTCGTGTACCCAATCGGGCTGGCTCACGCGCTTGTTTTGCTGGTTGAGGTAATCCATGGCAAAGTGGATACCCTTCAGGTCGCGGCCCGGGATGGTGAGGTCGCGCGGGATGGTAGCGCCCCCGGCCAGCACCACGGCGTCGAAGGAGTTCATCAGCTCATCGGCCGAAATATCCTTGCCTACCTCCGTGTTGCACCGGAACTCGATGCCGTCTTTTTCCAGTAGCTCAATGCGGCGGTCAATCACCCACTTTTCCAGCTTAAAATCGGGAATACCGTAGCGCAGGAGCCCGCCCGGTCGGTCGTCGCGCTCGAATACCGTTACGGTGTGACCGGCCTTGGTCAGCTGCGCCGCCGCCGCCAGTCCCGCCGGCCCCGAGCCTACCACAGCCACCGTCTGGCCGGTTTTCAGCACGGGCGCGGTAGGCTGCACGAAGCCTTTCTCGAACGCAATTTCGATGATGTGCTTTTCAATTTCCTCAATGGCCACGGGCTGGCTATGAATGCTCAGCACGCACGCCGACTCGCAGGGCGCGGGGCAGATGCGGCCCGTAAACTCGGGGAAGTTGTTGGTAGACGCCAGAATGCGGTAGGCCTCCTGCCAGTCTTGCTGGTACACGGCGTCGTTGAACTCGGGGATGATGTTGCCCAGCGGGCAGCCCGAGTGGCAGAACGGAATGCCGCAGTCCATGCAGCGCGCCGCTTGGTGGTTCAGCTCCGCCTCCGAGTACATCCCAATAAACTCCTGGTAGTGGCGCACGCGCTCGGTAGGGGCCACTTTGGGAGGTAGGACGCGGGGAAATTCTTTGAAACCGGTGATGTGGGACATGGGTTCTGGTGTTCACCCCACCCCCGGCCCCCTCCCCTCCGGGAGAGGGGGTGCCAGACGACAGGGATTTTTGACTGCTTAAGTATTGTATTGAATGCTGCTCAACAAGCATTTACCATTCACTATGTAATATTTCGTCGGCTGGCTCCCCCTCTCCCGGAGGGGAGGGGGCCGGGGGTGAGGCCAATCGTTGAACGACGGGCGCCTGCAAGGCGCCCCTACCGCACGGGCTCGTACTTGGCCATTTTCAGCACCTTCTTATATTCCACGGGGAACACCTTGCGGAACTTGCCGGCGGCTTCCTGCCAGTTGCCGAGCAGGTAGGCGGCCAGCTGGCTGCCGGTGAGGTGCTGGTGCTTGCGCAGCAGCGTTTGGATCTGGTCCTCGTCTTCGGTGTCGAGGCCTTCCAGCTCCACCATTTCCATGTTGCAGTTTTCGCGGAAAGTGCCGTCCTCGTCGTATACCCAGGCAATGCCGCCGCTCATGCCAGCCGCAAAGTTGCGGCCGGTTTTGCCCAGAATCAGGGCGCGGCCGCCAGTCATGTACTCGCAGCCGTGGTCGCCCACGCCCTCCACCACGGCGGTGGCACCGGAGTTGCGCACCGCAAACCGCTCGCCGGCCTGTCCGCGCACGAACAGCTCGCCGCTGGTAGCGCCGTACAGCGCCACGTTGCCGATGAGGATGTTCTGCTCCGGTACGAAACCGCTGTTTTTGGCAGGGTAGATGGTGAGTTGGGCGCCGCTCAGCCCCTTACCCACGTAGTCATTGGCCTCGCCTTCCAGCTCAAACGCCAGGCCCTTCACGCAAAATGCCCCAAAGCTCTGCCCGGCCGAGCCGGTGAACTTGTAGTTGATGGTATTCTCGGGGAGGCCGGCGGCGTGGTAGCGCTTGGTGATTTCGTTGGAAAGCAGCGTGCCCAGGGTACGGTCGGTGTTTTTGATGGGGAAGGTGGCAAACACCGGCTCGCGCTCATTCAGGGCGGGTTGAGCGTGCTCCAGCAGCTGCCAGTCCAGGATATTATCGAGGCGGTGGTCCTGGGTTTCGCTGTTGTAGAGGGTGCCACCGCCGGGGTTCAGCACCAGCTGCAACATACCCGACAGGTCGATGGTGCGGGCTTTCCAGTGGTCGATATCGTCGCGCACTTTCAGGTACTGCACTTTGCCAATCATCTCATTCACCGTGCGGAAGCCCAGTTCGGCCATAATCTCGCGCAGCTCCTCGGTCATAAACCGGAACAGGTTCACGATATGATCGGCCTGACCCGTGAACAGCTTGCGTAGCTCGGGGTCCTGGGTGGCAATGCCTACCGGGCAGGTGTTGAGGTGGCATTTGCGCATCATCACGCAGCCGCCGGCAATGAGGGCGGCCGTGGCTACGCCCCATTCCTCGGCGCCCAATAGGGCTGCTACGGCTAGGTCGCGGCCGGTTTTCACCTGACCGTCGGCTTGCAGCACCACGCGGCTGCGCAGGCGGTTGCGCACCAGGGTTTGGTGGGCTTCGGCCAGGCCCAGCTCCCAGGGTAGGCCGGCGTGCTTGATGGAGCTGATGGGCGAGGCGCCCGTGCCGCCGTCGTAGCCGGCAATCAGGATGGCGTCGGCGTGGGCTTTGGCAACGCCGGCCGCAATGGTGCCTACGCCGGCCTTGCTCACCAGCTTCACGTTGATGCGGGCGGCGCGGTTGGCGTTCTTCAGGTCGAAGATCAGCTGGGCCAGGTCCTCAATGGAGTAGATGTCGTGGTGAGGCGGGGGCGAAATCAGCCCTACCCCCGGCGTGGAGTGGCGCGTTTTGGCAATCCACTCGTCTACCTTGTGGCCGGGTAGCTGGCCGCCCTCGCCGGGCTTGGCCCCCTGCGCCATCTTGATTTGCAGCTCGTCGGCGTTGGTGAGGTAGTGCGCCGTCACGCCGAAGCGGGCCGAGGCAATCTGCTTGATGGCCGAGCGCATGGAGTCGCCGTTGGCCATTTTTTCGTAGCGCATGGGGTCCTCGCCACCCTCGCCGGTGTTGCTCTTGCCGCCGATGCGGTTCATGGCAATGGCCAGGGTGCTGTGCGCCTCGTGCGAAATCGAGCCAAACGACATAGCGCCCGTGGCAAAGCGGTGCATGATGCTCTCGGCCGGCTCTACCTCGCTCAGCGGCACGGCGCTGCGGTGGTGGGCAAAGTTCAGCAGGCCCCGAATGGTGAAGGCCTTTTCCGTCTGCTCGTTGATGAGGCGGGCGTACTTCTGGTAGGTTTTGTAGTCGTCGGTGCGGGTGGCGTATTGCAGCAGGTGCACCGTTTGGGGGTTAAACAGGTGCGCCTCGCCGCGGCGCTTCCACTGGTAGAGGCCGCCCTCAGGCAATAGGTGCACCTGCTCGGGCGAGTTGTCGTGGAAGCCGTGGTGGTGCTTGTAGAGGGTTTCGCGGGCAATTTCATCGAGGCCCAGGCCACCGATGCGCGTCACGGCCCCGCAGAAGTAGCGGTCTACTACCTCCTGGTTGAGGCCCAGAATCTCGAACACCTGCGCGCCGTGGTAGGATTGCAGGGTAGAGATGCCCATTTTGGAGAAGATCTTCAGCAGGCCGTCGCACACCGCCTTGATGTAGTTCTTCACCAGCGCCGGGGCGTCCAGCTTGGTTTCCAGCTGGCCCGCGGCCTGCATGGTCTTGATGCTGGCCAGCGCCAGGTAGGGGTTGATGGCCGTAGCCCCAAAGGCTAACAAACAGGCAAAATGGTGCACTTCCCACACGTCGCCGGCCTCTACCACCAGGCCCACGGCCCCGCGGTAGCCTTTCTTAATCAGGTGGTGATGCACGGCCGATACGGCCAGCAGTGACGGAATAGCGGCGTGCTCCGAGTCCAGGGCCCGGTCCGAAAGAATCAGCACCTCAAAGCCATCCTCCACTGCGTCCTCGGCGTAGCGGCACAGGCGGGCCAGGCCAGCCTCCAAAGAACCCGGCTTGCCGTCGGCGCGGAAGTAGGTTTGCAGGGTTTTGGCATTGAACATGCCCGTGTCGATGCTACGCAGCTTTTCCAGCTCGGTGTTGGTGAGCACCGGCTGTTGCAGGGCCACGCAGTGGCAGTGCATCTTGTCCTCGTCCAGGATGTTGCCGTTGTTGCCCATAAAGGTCGCCAGGCTCATCACCAGCCGCTCCCGAATGGGGTCGATAGGCGGATTGGTTACCTGGGCAAAGAACTGCTTGAAGTAGCTGCTCAGGTGCTGGGGCCGGTCCGAGAGCACAGCCAGCGGTACATCTACGCCCATCGAGCCAATGGGCTCTTTGGCTTCCAGGGCCATGGGCTTGATGAGCGTGTCGATGTCCTCGCGGCTGTACCCAAACACCTGGTGGTACTTGAATACGGCCTCCGCATTGAGGCCGGTGAAGGCCAGGCGCGGCTCGGGCAGCTCCTCCAGCCGGATTTTGTAGTTCTCCAACCACTGCCCATAGGGTTGCTGCGTGGCAATGTGGTGCTTGATTTCCTCGTCGGTGATAATGCGGCCGGCTTCAATGTCCACCAGCAGCATCTTGCCCGGCTGCAAGCGGCCCTTGCGCACAACAGTGTGCGCCGGAATATCCAGCACGCCCGCCTCGGAGGCCACAATAATGCGGTTGTCGTTGGTGATGGTGTAGCGCAGGGGGCGCAGACCGTTGCGGTCCAGCATCGAGCCGATGATGTGGCCGTCGGTGAAGGTGAGGGCGGCCGGGCCGTCCCAGGGGGCCATCAGGGTGGCGTTGAACTCGTAGTAGGCTTTTTTGAGGGCGTCCATCTGTTCGTTGCCGTCCCAGGCCTCGGGCACCAGCATGGTCATCACCTGGGGTAGGGAGCGGCCCGAGTGCAGCAGGATTTCAATGATGTTGTCCAGGCAAGCCGAGTCCGACTGGTTGTTGTCGATAACAGGCAGCAGCAGTTCCATTTCCTCCGGCGTGAAGTAGGCCGAGGAGATGGAGCGCAGGCCGGCATAAAACCAGTTCAGGTTGCCGGTGAGGGTGTTAATCTCGCCGTTGTGGGCCAGCATCCGGAAAGGCTGGGCCAGCTTCCAGCTCGGGAAGGTGTTGGTGGAAAAGCGCGAGTGTACCATGCCAAACGCCGACACCACCCGCGCATCCGATAGATCGGGGTAGTAGGAGCGCACCTGGTAGGTGGTGAGCTGCCCCTTATATACGATGACGCGGCAGGATAGCGAGGTGAAGTAGAAGGCCTCGTTGCCCAGCTCCACCGTCTCGTTCACGCGCTTGTTGATAGCGCGGCGCAGCACGTAGAGCTTGCGCTCGAAATCGTCGTCGGTAGCCAGGCCGGCGGGGCGCCCAAAGAACACCTGCTCCACCTGCGGCTCCGCCGATAACGCCGTTTCGCCAATGCCGGCCGGGTTCACGGGCACCTTGCGGAAACCCAGCACCGGCACGCCCAGCTGGCCGGCTACATCCGTAATAATGGCCTTGCTGGCGGCGTAGGTAGCAATGCGCTTGGGCAGAAACAGCATCCCTACCCCATACTGGCCCGGCTCGGGTAGGCGCACGGCCTGGTCGATGCACTCATCAAGCAAGAACTCGTGCGGAAGCTGGAACAGGATGCCCGCCCCGTCGCCTGAGTCGGAGTCGCAGCCACAGGCGCCGCGGTGCTCCATGTTCTCGAGCATGGTGAGAGCATCGGAGATGGTTTGATGGGATTTTTGTCCGTCAATGGCCGTAATAAAGCCTGTGCCGCAGGAGTCGTGCTCGAATTCCGGACGGTACAGTCCCTGCTGGTTGTCACCGGTAAGTTTCATCGCGAAAGAATAGCCTGATGCCGCAACCAGAAGTAGTGCAGCCTAGCTAAAAATTTAAGTTATAACAAAATGTTCGATTTGTCATAGTTGCAAGTAGTTTTAGTGAGATTATTTATGCTTTTGTCAATAAAAAGGCAATTTATTAACAAATGCGTAACGTAATTTGGGGCTTTCGTGCCATTGCCGCTCGTGCGTGCACGCGTGAGTAGCAGTGCAGCCAAAGCGCTTATTTAACTACCGGCAACGTGAAGCAGAAGGTGCTGCCGCTGCCCAGCTCACTCTCTACCCACAGCCGGCCGCCCTGTGTAGTGATGAACTCGCGGGCAATGCTCAGGCCCAGACCCGAGCCGCCCCGGTAACCCGCCTTGTCCGGGATTTGGGCAAAGCGCTGGAAGATGCGTTCGTGGTGTTCAGTGGCAATGCCAGGGCCGTGGTCTACCACCTGCACCTGCACAAATCCGTTGGTGGCGGTGGCCATTACAGTCAGCACCTCCCCGCTGGGCGAGTAGCGGATGGCATTGGCGAGCAGGTTGATGAGCACCCAGGTGGTTTTTTCCACGTCGGCGCGCACGGGGGGTAGGGTAGGGGGCAGCTGCAAGTCCAGCCGTAGCTGTTTGTCGGCCAGCTGGGGGCGCACGGTGTCGGTGGCGTAAGCTACGATTTCGGCCAGGCCAGTAGGCTGCAGGTCGAGTTGGATGCCAGCCCCGGCATCGAGGCGCGACACGGCCAGCAGCTCGGCCACCATGCGTTGCAGACGCTGGGTTTCCTGGCGGATGTGGGTGGTCACGCGCTGGCGCTCGTCAATGGGCAGGCGCTCATCTTGCAGCAAGCGGGCATTCAGGTTGATGCTCGATAAGGGCGTTTTCAGCTCGTGCGATACCGTGGCCAGGAAATCCGACTTCACCTGATCCAGCTTCTTGAAATCCGAGACGTTGCGCAGAGTCAGCATTTGGCCTACCAGCTCGGTTTTGTCGGTGGCTTCGTTGTAAGAAATCAAATCCTGCACGGCTAACTGGTAAAATGCCTCCTCCCCGCGGTAGGCAATGTGCAGCAACGGGGCCGCTGCCACGGCCGCGGCCTGATTGGGCGCATCCAGGGGCAGCAGTAGCGTGTGCAGCAGGTCGTTTTCGAGGCGCACCTGGGTGGCCGACTGCCCCACGAGCCGGGTGGCGGGTAGGGCCAGCAGCTCGCACATCACGGGGTTGGCCAGCAGAATCCGCCGGTTTTCGTCGAGCAGCAGCAGGCCTTCGTCCAGGGTATCCACGATGCTGGCGGCGCGGTTGCGCTCCGTAATCAGCTCGGCGGTGGTGGAGGTGCGGTACTCGCGTAGCTGGGCCAGCATCTGGTTGAAGGCCCGCGCCACCTGCCCAAATTCGTCGCGGCTTTCCTGCGGGATGGTGGCCGTGAAGCCGCGCTCGGTGGCGTGGCTGAGCGCGGCCGTGAGCTTGCGCAGAGGCTGCACGGCTATTTCGGGAACGCTGCCCGCCAGCGCCAGCGCCAGCAGCGTAGCCAGGGTAATAAACACCAACAAGTTACGATTGGCCCGGTCGGTGCGCTGGTTGGCGGCTTCGGTTTTGCGGGTAAGAGCCTCCGTGTTCAGGGAAATGACGCGGTAGGTAAGCCCCCGAAGTGTTACTAACGGAGACGCCACTTGCAGCCGACCGTCTTGCGCGGCCTGCTGGGCCTGCACCAACTGTTGGGTGCCGCGCACCAGCGCATCAGCAAGCTGCTGCTCGCCGGGCTCGGTGATGTTGCGGGCTTCCTGCTGCACCAGCGCCATAAATTGGGCGGTGCCAGTAGTGTCTTGGATGGGCTTTTGGGCCAGCTGGTCGAGGCTGCGGAGCATGCGGTGGCCCAGCTCCACGGAATACAGGTTGGCCGTGAGGGCATCGCGGGAGCTACGGTCGAGCTGGCGCAGCGAGTACCACGCGTAGCCCCCAATGCTGAGCACCAGCAGCAGCATGGCCAGAAAGCCCAGGTTTATTTTCGTTTTAAGATTCATCGGGAAGGGGAGCCGGTTGTAGTGATGCTGAGCGGAGTCGAAGCATCTCTACCGCTTAGTTTGATAATAAATTGATTACTCACGGTAGAGATGCTTCGACTCCGCTCAGCATGACACGATCTTTAATACGTTACCAAATACACATCGAGGGTAGGGGTGGTGCGGGCTACCGCGCGGAGCAAGTCGTGCGTTACGCTGCGCCTACTGACCTGCTCCCACAGCCCTTTTTCGCCGGTGATGCCGCACACCAGCAGGGTAGCATTCTTCTCTTGCGCTACCTGCCGGATGGCGCCTACCACATCATCTTCCTTCACCCGCAAAATCTGGGCGCCCAGTTCGGTGGCTAGTTGCAGGTTCTTTAATAGGTGTCGTTGGGTAGCCAGCCCAATGCGGTCGGCGGTTTCGCGGGCGGTTTGCACGTAGAGCACGTACCACACGGCCGCGCCCAACTGATCGGCCAGGCGCGAGGTTTTGCGGATGATTTCGCGGGCCGCGCGCTCGTTGGAGTTGATGCAGGCCAGCAGCCGGTCGTCGGTGCGGCGGGGGGCGGCCACGGCGGGCGCGCCGCCGGCATCGGAGGCCACCTGCTGGCCCAGTAGCTGCGCTACCTCGCGCACGGCCAGGCGGCGCAGCTGCAATAGGTTTTCGGCCTGAAAAAAACCGTTGAGGGCGGTAGGTATTTTGGCGGCGTGGTAGATGTGGCCTTCCTCCAGGCGGGTGCGCAACTCGCCCACGGTCAGGTCCACGTTCACTACTTCGTCGGCCAGCCTCAGGAGGCGGTCGGGGATGCGCTCGGTCACGTCGGTGCCGGTGATGCGCAGCACCTGGTCGTGCAGGCTTTCCAGGTGCTGCACGTTCACGGCCGTAATCACCGAAATACCCTGCTGCACCAGGTATTCCACGTCCTGCCAGCGCTTTTCGTGGCGCGAGCCGGGTACGTTGGTGTGGGCCAGCTCGTCTACCACCACCACCTGCGGGCGGCGCTGCACAATGGCTTCTAGGTCCATTTCTTCCAGCGCCTTACCCTTGTAAAACAGCTGTTTGCGCGGCAGCAGGGGCACGTTGCGCAACTGGGCCACGGTGCCGGCGCGCTGGTGGGTTTCGATGTAGCCGAGCAGCACATCTACGCCGTGCTGGTGCAAGTCGTGGGCTTCTTGCAGCATGCGGTAGGTTTTGCCTACCCCGGCAGCCAGGCCCAGGTACACCTTCAGGGTGCCGCGGCGCTTGGCTTGCACAAGGTGCAGAAACCGCTCGGCGGAGGTGTCGCGTAGAGCTTGCTCGGTGCTGGTCATTGGGTGAGAGAGTAGTTAGTCGCGGGTGAGGTGCAGCTCGGGGCGCGGCGGCATGTGCAGCGGCACGTTTTCCACGGTGTACGTACTGTTGTCAAGCCCGAAGCTTTCGGTTTCGGATGCGCCCAGCCGCTTCAGCCACCCGTGCAAGCGCAGGGCCATGCGCTGCCAGCCGCGCAGCAGGTACTGGTAGGGTAGGGTTTTGTTGAGGATGATGAACTGAAAGTCGCCGGTTACGTCCTGCCCCCGCAACGACTCGAAGCGCGACGTGATGTCGACCTCGCGGCGCTGCACCAGCTCGGTTACCACCTGGCGGAACATGTAGTTCAGCGCGTGGTCGACGCGAAAGCCCAGGTAAAAGTCGATGCGAACCAGCTCTTTGGGCAGCACGTGCGTGATGTGGTAGCGGCGCGTGTACGGCTCGTCGGTGGTTGTCACGTGCACCAGGTAGTACACATCGGCCCGCTTGGGGCGCTTCTTGAAGATGCTGTGAATCACCCCGTTCTCCACCAAATTGGGGTTCTGCGACTTGGTGAGGTAGACCAGGTGAGTCGCGTATTTGGGCACCGAGTGGTCGTGGCTGAGCTGGCGGAGCAGGGGCACCCACTCCGCCAGACCCGTAAACTCGGTCAGCTCATTGCGAATCCGCTGGCCGGCTATCCAGCTCAGCATCACCAGCAGCAACACCACGGCCAGTAGCACGCTCAGCCAGCCGCCGTGGGCAAACTTGGCCAGGTTG
Source organism: Hymenobacter citatus (assembly GCF_014333615.1). Taxonomy (GTDB): domain Bacteria; phylum Bacteroidota; class Bacteroidia; order Cytophagales; family Hymenobacteraceae; genus Hymenobacter; species Hymenobacter citatus. Next base: position 141,223 of record NZ_JACSCY010000001.1, read on the forward strand.
GCTATCAAAAACGAACCTTCAATAACGAGATACGTGCCGATCAGCGCCACAATCCAGCCCACGGCCGTGCGGCGCAGGCGTAGGTAGTAGGCCAGCAACACGGTGGTCATGAGCATGGTGACGGTAACGGCAAGCCCAAACGCGGCCTCCATCCGGCCCGACTCGCGGAAATAGAGCACCACGCCCACGCAGCCGGCGCAGAGCAGCCAGTTCAGGCTGGGCACGTAGGCCTGGCCGCGCAGCTCGGTAAGGTACTGCACGCGCACCTTGGGCCAGAAATGCAGCCGCAGAGCCTCAATCACCAGCGTAAACGAGCCCGAAATCAGAGCCTGCGATGCAATGATGGTGGCCAGCGTGCACAGCCCAATGGCGGGTAGCAACGCCCACTGGGGTAGCAGCAGGAAGAATAGGTTTTGCTCGCCCAACGGCGGGCCCAGGTGGCGCAGCAGCCACGCGCCCTGCCCCAGGTAGTTGAGAATCAGGCACGTTTTCACGAAAGTCCAGGAGCCGTAGATGTTGCGCCTGCCCACGTGGCCCATGTCGGCGTACAGGGCCTCGGCCCCGGTGCTGCACAAGAAGATGGAGCCCAGCAGCCAGAACGCGCCGGGCACTTGCGTAATCATGGCCAGGGCATAGTGCGGACTAAGCGCGCGCAGAATGCTGGGTTCCTGCACCAGATGCACCACGCCCAGCACGGCCAGCATCGAGAAAAACAGCGCCATCACTGGCCCGAATAGCTTGCCAATGATCTGGGTGCCAAATTGTTGAAACGCAAACAAAGCCACCAGAATGGCTACCACAATGGGCACCGTGTTCAGGTCGGGTTTCAGGATGCGCAGTCCTTCTATGGCCGATGCCACGGAAATAGGCGGCGTAATGATGCCGTCGGCCAGCAGGGCCGCCGCCCCCACAATGGCCGGCAGGTAGAGCCGCCGCACCGGCAACTGCCGCAAGCGGGCGTACAGCGCCAGAATGCCGCCCTCGCCGTGGTTGTCGGCCCGCAGCGCAATGAGCACATACTTCACCGTAGTGAGCAGCGTGAGCGTCCAGATGACGCAGGAGATGGTGCCCAGCACCACGGCCTCCGTCACGGGTTGGCTCACAAACACGCCCCGCACGGTGTACAGCGGCGACGTGCCAATGTCGCCGTACACAATGCCCAGCGCCACCAGCAAGCCCGCCGCCGTCACGCGCTCGTGCACGGAGGTAGCAGCAGAGGCGGAGACGACGGGGGAAACAGAAGTGCTCATGAGAAGGTAGCGGATTGTCCGCCGCTTAGAACGACAGCGCCACGCTGGTCGTCAGGTTGCCGTAGTTGCGGCTGAAACCGTCGTCGTGCTGGAAGATGGCGTTGCGGGCGCGCAGGTAGCGGCCCTCTACCCGGAAGGCCACGTTGGGGGTAGGGAGGTAGTCTAGGTTGAGGGAGCCGCCGCTGGTGCGGAAGTCGGCGTCGGTGCGGGCCGGCGTGATGTTGTTGATGAACACGCCACGCTCGGCGTAGTAATACTCGCCGCGCAGGGTAGTCGAGAACTGGTCGCTGAGCTGGTATTTCACGAAAGCCGCGCCGGTGTGCCAGGTGTCGTAGCCGCGGCGGCCCTGGCTCTGCTGCTTGCCCACATCAAACACGCCCGCCAGGCTCAGGCGGCTGGTAGCGGCGTAGGTGAGGTAGAAATCGTGGAAGTAGCGGCGGCGAATCACGGAGTCCTGGGGCTGCTCGTTGCCGTAGAACGTGCTGCTGTTGAGGAGCAGCTTGTCCGATATTTTCCACTGAATTTGGGTGCCCAGGGCTTTTGCCTGGTTGTTGTCGCGGATGTTTTGCCAGCCATTGAGCACCAACCCGGTGAGCGTGAGCTCGGGAGCCACCTCGTAGGTGAAGCGGGCCCCCGACTCGTAATACGGTGAGTTTTCAGCCATCAGCGAGCGGGTCAGCGTCCAGTTGTCCTTGCTCAAAGCCGACTCAAACCCAATGTGCGAGCCGAAGATACCCACATCGAGCCAGGCTTTGGCAAACGGCCGGAAGCCCGCGTACGCCTCGAATACGTGCTTGAGCACCTGGTCTTCGGCGGCGTAGTTGGCACTCACGTAGGTGCCCGCGTGTAGCCCAATGGCCCCGCGTACCCGGTCGTTGTTGTAGCGCACGCCCACCAGCGCCTGGTTGATGGTAAACTCGTTTTGGCGGTTGTGGGAGTAGAGAAAAGCGGGCCGGTCGTGGGTAGGGCCGTGGTTGAAATCGTAGCCGTAGTAGCCATCTACGAAGCCGTAGTAGGAGAGGGGAGCAGGTGCGGGGGTAGCCTGGGTGGTGTCCGTTTGAGCCAGGGCGGCGGGGCTAACGAGGGCCGCTGCCGCTAAAAACGCGAGGTATTTCATGGAGTGATTTTGCGCAAAGAAAAAGAATGCGGCTGCAACGGGTGGCCTCACCCCCCGGCCCCCTCTCCTAGGGGAGAGGGGGCCGGGGGGTGAGGCCATTCGTCAGGGCCGAGGGGGGCTACAGCGAGTCGAGGGCCAGGTTTAGCTCCAGCACGTTCACCGTAGCTGGCCCGAAAAATACCACCAGCGGCTCGTGCACGTGGGCTGCTACCAGCGCCCGCACGCGGGCTTCGGGTAGGTGGCGCAGGCGGGCAATGCGCCCTACCTGGGCGTAGGCCCCGGCTGGCGAAAGGTGCGGGTCGAGGCCGGAGCCGCTGGCCGTCACTAGCTCGGCGGGCACTGCGCCTTGCTGGGTAGGGTTCTGGCGCAGAAACTCGCTTACGCGGGTGCGTACCGTAGCCAGGTACTCGGGGTTGCTGGGGCCTTTGTTGGAACCGCCCGAGCCGTCGGCGTGGTAGTCTACGGCCGAGGGGCGCGAGTTGAAATACTCGGGCCGGTCGAATTTCTGGCCCACGTTGGCGAAGCCTACCACGCGACCCTTATGCGACACCTGTACGCCCTGCCCGTGGCCGGGGGCAGCCTGGGCCACGGCCCACACCAGGGCCGGGTAGAGCACGCAGCATACTATAAGGAGTACCAGCGTGAGACGGAAAGCAGGAAGCAAATGCGTTTTCATGGTTGTTGATGTTTGCGAGTAACTGTCATGCTGAGCTTGTCGAAGCATCTCTACCGCTTCGTTCGAACTACTTAAGCGATGCGAAGGCAGATTAGCATGACGTTCTTATTTTCAAATAATTAGCGCTGCTGTAGAGATGCTTCGACTGCGCCTCCGTTCAGCATGACACGTTCTTAATTCTTGTTTCTGAGCTACACAAAAAGCCCGACAAACAGGTCAATCAGCTTGATGCCGACGAATGGGACTACCACGCCGCCTACCCCGTACACCAGCAGGTTGCGGCGCAGCAGCGCCGCCGCGCCCAGGGGTTTGTAGGCCACGCCTTGCAGGGCCAGCGGCACCAGGGCCGGAATGATGAGGGCGTTGAAAATCACGGCCGACAGAATGGCCGACTGCGGCGAGTGCAGCCCCATCACGTTGAGCGCGCCCAGGGCCGGAATGGCCGTCATGAACAAGGCCGGCACAATGGCGAAATACTTGGCCACGTCGTTGGCGATGCTGAAGGTGGTGAGCGTGCCGCGCGTCATCAGCAGCTGCTTGCCAATCTCTACTACCTCAATGAGTTTGGTAGGGTCGTTGTCGAGGTCGACCATGTTGCCGGCCTCCTTGGCGGCCTGGGTGCCGCTGTTCATGGCTACTCCCACGTCGGCCTGAGCCAGGGCGGGGGCGTCGTTGGTGCCGTCGCCCATCATGGCCACCAGCCTGCCCTGCTGCTGCTCGGCGCGGATGTACTGCATCTTGTCCTCGGGCTTGGCCTCAGCAATGAAGTCATCAACACCGGCTTTTTCAGCAATGAACTTGGCTGTGAGGGGGTTATCGCCGGTCACCATCACCGTTTTGATACCCATGGCCCGCAGGCGCGCAAACCGCTCCTGAATGCCGGGCTTGATGATGTCCTGCAACTCCACTACGCCCAGCACTTGGTCGTTTTGGCTGACGACTAGCGGCGTACCCCCGTTGGCGGATACGGCCTGCACCCGTTCGGCCACTTCCGCGGGGTAGGGGTGGCCGGCTTTTTCGGTGAGCTGACGGATGGCGTCGGCGGCGCCCTTGCGGATGCGCGTGCCGTCGGGGAGCGTCACGCCGCTGCTGCGGGTTTCGGCCGTGAAGCGGATTAGCTCAGCGCCTTCCAGCCGGCCTTGCAGCTGCTCGGGGCTGATTTGCTGCTCGCGGGCCAAGGCCACAATGCTCTTGCCCTCGGGGGTTTCGTCGGTGAGCGACGACACGGTGGCGCCCTCCACAAACTGCCGGGCGTCTACCCCCGGCGCGGGCCAGAAGTGGGTGGCCTTGCGGTTACCGATGGTGATGGTGCCGGTTTTGTCGAGCAGCAGCACGTCGATGTCGCCGGCCGTTTCTACGGCTTTACCGCTCTTGGTGATGACGTTGGCGCGCAGGGCGCGGTCCATGCCCGCAATACCGATGGCCGAGAGCAGCCCGCCAATGGTGGTCGGAATCAGGCACACAAACAGCGCAATGAAGGCCGAAATGGCAATGGGCGTCTGGGCGTAATCGGCAAACGGGCTCAGCGTGACGCACACGATGATGAACACCAGCGTGAAACCGGCCAGCAAGATGGTGAGGGCAATTTCGTTGGGCGTTTTCTGCCGCGAAGCGCCTTCCACCAAGGCAATCATCTTATCGAGAAACGACTCGCCGGGGGCCGTAGTCACCAGTACCACAATGCGGTCCGATAGCACCGTGGTGCCGCCCGTCACGCTGGATTTGTCGCCGCCGGCCTCGCGTATCACCGGCGCCGACTCGCCCGTAATGGCCGACTCGTCGATGGTAGCCAGGCCCTCCACAATCTCCCCATCGGTAGGAATGATTTCGCCGGCTTCCACCACGAAAATCTGGCCTTTTTGCAGCTGCGCCGAGCTGATTTGCTGGAAGCTGCCGTTGTCGAGGCGCAGGCGGGCGGGTGTGTCCTGGCGGGTTTTGCGCAGGGAGTTGGCCTGGGCCTTACCGCGTGCTTCGGCAATGGCTTCGGCAAAGTTGGCGAACAGCAGCGTGAGCAGCAGCACCACAAATACCGTGAAGTTGTAGCCGAAGCTACCCTGGCTCGCATCGGGCCGAAACAGCAGGCCCAGCGTGACAACGAGCATCACCACCGTACCCAGCTCCACAGTGAACATCACCGGGTTGCGGAACATCGTGCGCGGGTCTAGCTTCACGAAGGCTTGCTTGGTAGCCTCCGCTACCAGCGCGGGTTGAAAAAGAGATTGGGATGAAGAAGACATGGGGAAAAGAAAAACGAAGGGTAGGAGTTCCCCTCCTTTTTTAAGGAGGGGTGCCCGAAGGGCGGGGTGGTTCAGTCGTTGTGTAGTCAGGCTGTCATTCCGAGCAGCTAGACCGTCATTCCGAGCTTGTCGAGGAATCTCGCTTGTGAGTAATTTCTATCTAGCGTCAGCACGCGAGATTCCTCACTGCGTTCGGAATGACGCTCTGCTACAGTCGTTCTTGGCAAACAACATCAGCAACGAGCCAACCACCCCCGTCCAGCCTGGCGGCTGAACATCCCCTCCTCAGCCGAGGAGGGGAGTTTCGTTCTACAGCGTAAAGTGCTCGGCCAGCGGCCCCAAGGCCAGGGCCGGGAAGAAGGCCAGGGCGGCGATAATCCAGATGACGAAGAAGACCATCAGGCCGAACGTGGCCGTGTCGAGGCGGAGCGTACCGGCCGATTCGGGCGTGTACTTCTTGGCGGCCAGCAGGCCGGCAATGGCTACCGGCCCGATGATGGGGAGGTAGCGCGCCAGCAGCAGCACCACGCCGGTAGAGATGTTCCACCAGGGCGTGTTATCGCCCAGCCCTTCGAAACCCGAGCCGTTGTTGGCAGCCGAGGACGTGAACTCGTAGAGCATTTCCGAAAAGCCGTGGTAGCCGGGATTGGCCAGCCAGCCGGCGTAATCTGCGGGGTTGCGTGCGTATAGGTAGGCCGTGAGGGCCGTGCCGGCCAGAATCAGCAGCGGGTGCAGCAGCGCAATGATGACGGCAATTTTCATCTCGCGGGCTTCCACTTTCTTCCCCAGCAGCTCGGGCGTGCGCCCCACCAGCAGCCCCGAGATGAACACGGCCACGATGATGAACACAAAGAAGTTGAGGAAACCTACCCCCACACCCCCATAAAAGGAGTTGGTCATCATGCCCAGCAGCGTGTTCATGCCGGAGAGCGGCATCAGCGAGTCGTGCATGGCATTCACGGAGCCGTTGCTGGTGACGGTGGTGCTGATGGCCCACAGCGCCGAGGCCGGCGCACCCAGGCGCATCTCTTTTCCTTCCAGCGCGCCCTGGCTTGCATCAACGCCCATGGCGGTGAGGGCGGGGTTACCGTGCATTTCCAGGTAGAGGGTAGGGAGCTGGAGCAGCAGGTAGCCGGCCGTCATCACCCCAAACACCATCCAGCCCAGGCGCGGGCGGCGCAGGTAATAGCCCAGGGCCAAGGCCATGGCCATCGGAATGAGCAGGATGCCCATGTTTTCCAGGGCGTTGGTGAGGTAGGTAGGGTTTTCGAGGGGGTGGGCAGAGTTCACGCCGAAGAACCCACCGCCGTTGGTACCCAGCTGCTTGATGCCGATGAGGGCAGCGGCCGGTCCGCGGCTCACCGCCGTAGTGTCGCCCTGCACCGTTACGAGGGACATTTTGCCCTCCCACGTCATGGGCGTGCCCTGAAACACCAGCACCAGCGCCAGCACCAACGACAGGGGCAGTAGCACCCGCGTGATGCTCTTCACGAAGTAGTTGTAGAAGTTGCCGAGTTTTTCCGTGGTGCCTTCGCGCAGGGCGTTGAACACCACCACGCACGCCGCCATGCCCGTGCCGGCCGTCACGAATTGCAGAAACATCAGGCAGAACACCTGCGAGAAGTACGTCACGCCCGACTCGCCGGAGTAGTGCTGCAAGTTGCAGTTCACCAGAAATGATATGGCCGTGTTAAAGGCCTGATCGGCGGGCATCGAGGGGTTGTGGTCGGGGTTGAGGGGTAGGCTGCCCTGGGTGGTCAGTACCAGCATCGCCCAGAAAAACCACAGCAGGTTGATGGTGAGCAGCGCCAGCAAATGCTGCTGCCAGCGCATTTCGCGGGTAGGGTCGATGCCGGCCAGGCGAAACAGCAGGCGCTCCAGCGGCGCCAGAAAGTCCGACCAGCTTGTATCGCCGCGGTAGATGGTGGCCAGGTAGCGCCCTAGTGGCACCGCCAGCAGCATCGTGGCACCCATTATTAGGAGGATGCCGAGAAGTTCAATATTCATTGTAGTTGTCTGTTGTCAGTTGGTAGTTGTCAGGGTGTGAGGCACGGCGCGGATGACGCGCAGCTCACAGCCGGCAACTCGCAGCTAGAATTTTTCTGGCTTCAGCAGCACGTAGCTGAGGTAGGCGAAGGTGGCCAGAGAAAGCAGGAGCAGGGAAAGCATCATGGTAGGGTAGCGATAGAAGTCAGGGCGCACCTTCAGATGCGCTCGAAAAAGGAAATGGAACGGTAGAACAGCCAGAAGCCGGCGCAACCAGTAGCCATAAGGAGCGGCAGAAGCAGGGGAGTAGGCATATGCTTTTTGCTTGTATTGGTGATGCCAACCAGTGAGCAATTCCCAGCCCTACCCCCTTGGATTATTGGATAAAGTGTATTTAACTACTTGATAGGCAGTGATAAAAAATAAAATGCGCGAATTCTGCTACCCCATAAAGCAGCACACCGGACTAGCGTTTTGCTAGTCCGGTGTGCGAAATGCTAGTGTAGTACAGCGTGCGTCGTAGCGCGAACTGTGTAGTTCGCGTCCCCGCGCCGTCTGAGTCATTCCAACGGTGCGGGGACGCGAACTACACAGTTCGCGCTACAGCCCGTATTCCTGCAACTTGCGGTAGAGCGTGGTGTGCGCAATGCCCAGCACCCGCGCCGCCTCGGCTTTGTTGCCGCCCGCTTCCAGCATCACACGCTGGATGTGCTGCTTTTCGGCGTTGCGCAGGCTGCGCGGGTCGTCGGGGGTATGGGCATCGGTGGTGGTAGCCAGCTGAATTTCCAGGGGCAGGTCATCCACGGCAAGGGCATGGTTGGGCGGGGTAAGAATGGAGGCGCGCTCCAGCACGTTCTTCAGCTCGCGCACGTTGCCCGGCCAGGGGTAGGCTGCCAGCGCCTGCATGGCCTCAGGGCTGATTTCCAAGGGCTGGCGGCGCAACTTGACCGCAAACTGCCGGGCAAAATGCGCCACCAGCGCCGGCACGTCGGCGCGGCGGGCACTCAGGGCCGGCACCTGAATGGTCACCACCGACAGGCGGTAGTACAAGTCGGGGCGGAAGTGGCCGTCGGCGGCTTCCTGGCGCAGGTTGCGGTTGGTGGCGGCCACCAGACGCACGTTCACGCGGGTAGGCTTACTGTCGCCGAGCTTGGTGAACTCCTGGGTTTCGAGGGCACGCAGCAGCTTGGCCTGGGCGCCGGCTTCCAGCTCCCCAATTTCATCCAGAAACAGCGTGCCGCCGTTGGCTTCTTCCATCTGGCCTTTCTTATCAGTCAGCGCCCCCGTAAAAGCGCCCTTCTTGTACCCAAACAGCTCCGATTCCAGCAAATCCTTCGGAAAAGCCGAGCAGTTGACGGCCACAAACGGCTTGCCCCGACGCCCGCTACCCTGGTGAATGGCCTGGGCAAACAGCTCCTTACCCGCGCCGGTAGGGCCTTCCAGGAGCACGGTAGCATCCGTGAGGGCCACTTGCTGCGCCACGGTTTTGGCCTGCTCCAGGGCCGGCGCGTGCCCAATCATCGAGTCGAAACTGTACTGCGTGCCTACCTTTTTTTCCAGCGTGGCCACGCGGTGTTGCAGGCGCGCTTTGTCGGCAGCGCGGTCTACCACTACCACCAGCTGGTCATCGGCGTCGCCCTTGGTGAGGTAGTCGAAGGCACCTTCCTTCATGGCCCGCACGCCGTCGGCAATGGTGCCGTAGGCGGTCATCAGCACTACCTCGGCCAGGGGCGCCAGCGCCCGGTAGCGGGGCAGCAGGTCGAGACCCCGGCCGTCGGGCAGCTTCACATCCGAGAGTACCACCAGCACTTCCTCAGCGTGGGCGCGCAGCTCCTCCAGGCCGCGCCGGGCATCGGGCGCCTGGCGCACGGTGTAGCCTTCCAACTCCAAGGTGCGGGCAATGGCCTGGCGCAGCACGGCTTCGTCGTCGATGAGCAGAATGGTTCCGGTAGGCATAGGGTAGGGACGCGTTGCACACGCCCATCGTTGCTGAAGTTGGTTTGAGAAAAGTAAGAACGTCATTTCGACCAGCGGGAGAAATCTCGCGTGCTGATGATAGATACTATCTTTCGTCAGCACGCAAGATTTCTCCCGCTGGTCGAAATGACGTTCAAAGTCAAAACTTACAACCGCTCAATGACCAGGCTGCTTGCGCCGCCGCCACCGTTGCAAATGCCCGTCACGCCGATTTTGCCTCCTTCCTGGCGCAGCACGTTCACCAGCGTGGTCACGATGCGGGCGCCGCTGGCACCCAGCGGGTGGCCCAGGCTCACGGCCCCGCCGTACACGTTCACCTTGGTGCCTTCCAGGTTCAGCAGCTTGTTATTCGCCAGCGACACCACCGAAAACGCTTCATTGATTTCGTAGAAATCAACTTCCGAAGCGTCTACTCCGGCGTGCTTCAGCGCCTTCGGGATGGCAAGGGAAGGGGAGGTGGTGAACCATTCCGGCGCCTGCTCTGCGTCAGCGAAGCCGCGGATGCGGGCCATCGGCGTGATGCCCAGCTCCTCGGCCTTTTCGCGGCTCATGAGCAGTACGGCGGCGGCGCCATCGTTGAGGGTAGAGGCGTTGGCAGCCGTTACGGTGCCACCTTCTTTCAGGAACGCAGGCTTCAGGCCGGGCAGTTTGGCGAAGTCTACCTTTAGGTATTCCTCGTCGTCTTCCACCACTGTGGTCTTGCCCCGGCTAGTGATGGTCACGGGCACAATCTCGTCCTTCTTTTTGCCCTCCTGGGCCGCTTTGGCGCTGCGGGTGTACGACTCAATGGCGAATTCGTCCTGCTGCTCGCGGGTGAAGCCCATTTCCTTGGCTGTGTTTTCGGCCGCGTTGCCCATGGCATAGTCATGGTAGGGGTCCCAGAGGCCGTCGCGCACCAGACCGTCAATCATCTGGCCGTGGCCGTACTTCGCTCCAAAACGCGCTTTGTCGAGGTAGTAGGGCACATTGCTCATGCTCTCCATGCCACCAGCCAGCACCACGTCGGCCTGACCCAGCATAATGGCCTGAGCGCCAAACATAATGGCTTTGGTGCCCGAGGCGCACACTTTGTTCACGGTGGTGCACTCCACCGTGTCGGGGAGGCCAGCGTGGCGGGCGGCCTGGCGGGCGGGCGCCTGGCCCAGGTTGGCCGAAATTACGTTGCCCATAATCACCTGCTCCACCTGCTCGGGGGCCACGCCGGCTTTGTCGAGGGCCCCTTTTAGGGCAATGCCGCCCAGCTCCGTGGCCGATAGGGAAGAAAGGCTACCGCCGAAGCTGCCGATGGGCGTACGGACAGCGGCTACAATTACTACGTCTTTGATTTGCATAACAAAAGGGTGGGTGGGATTTGATGAATTGATTATTGGTGTGCTGATGTGCTGGTTATTGATGTGTAACTAATTGATATGCCAAACATTAATCAGCACATCTATACATTTGTAATCATCGCATCAACAGTCACCACGCGGGTTTATCGGAGTCGGGTTTCTTGTCTGCTTTGTGCGGAATCTGCTGCAAATATTGCTGTTCGGCGGCGCCTAGCGCATTCAGGAGCTGCCGGGCTTTGTCGGGGCTGAGATTCATCTGTTCCAAGCGGGCGCGTTGGGTTTGCAGTTGCGCTTCATCGGTGGCCAAGTCGGTGCCCGCTCGCTTACTATAGCCCTGCCGGGCGGCGGGGCCGTCGGCATCGTTGCTGAGGCCGCGCACGGTACCCGGCGCGTTGTCTGTGGCTACCTCGCGCCGCGTGCCACTACCCGGCCGGAAGCCACCCCGTGCTGTGGAGCCAGGTGTTGCATCGGGCTGACGGGCATCGGGCCTACCCTGTTGGTCAGCGCGGGGCTGGGGGGCGTTGCGCGGGTCGTCGGGTAGGGTAGGGTCGTTGCGCTGGCCTTGCTGCCCGGTGTCGGCTTGGCGTTGCTGCTGTTGTTGCTCCTGGGGTGGGGTAGGCTTTTTAGGAGTTGGGGCAGTAGGCGGTACGGCCGGCGGCGGTATGTCCGGCGACTGCTGCCGACGGGCCAGGTAGTCGCGCAGCAACTCGTAATTATAGCGGGCGTCCGCATTGGTGGGAGAGGCCAGCAGCGCCTGCCGCAACAGCCCTACGGCCTGCGCATACTCACCACGCTGACTAGCCAACAGCGCCAGCTGCTGTTGTGCCACGCTGCGCACGGTGCGGGTAGGGCTGTCCAGGAGTTGGCCGTAGTAAGCGCGGGCCAGCGCCGATTGGCCGGCCCGCAGGCAGGAGTGTGCCAGGTTCAGAATAATGGCATCTTCCGTAGCGCCATACTGCACCACGGCCGCCTGGTAGGCACGCGCTGCCGCCGCAAAATCTTGCCGGGCGTAAGCCGTTTGCGCCTCCTGCACGGCTACGTTGCGGTGGTGGATGCGGGTGAGCTGATCCAGCCCACCCCCCCCACTAAGCAACACTACCAGCAACAGCCCAAAGATTTTCACGGACGAATTATTTTCACAGTCAGTAAGATATCAACTCCTAAGAGCAGCAGCGCCAGCGCTAAAGGGTAGCGGTAGCGGTTATCAGCCACCGACACGGTGCGGACTTGCTCGGCCTGGCCTTCTACTCGGTTCAGGGCATTCACAAGCAACGGAAACTCGTTGCGCTGATCTGTCAACTCAAAATACTGCCCGCCGGTTTGCTCGGCCAGGCGGCGCAGCGTCTTCGGCTCCAGGCGCGTCACAGCATCGCGGCCGTTGGCGTCACGCACGTAGCCACCTTTGCGGGGGATGCGGCTGCCTTCGGGCGTGCCTACCCCCACAGTAAACAACCGGGCGCCAGAACGGGTGAGTTGGCGTACCGTGGGCTCCAGGTTTTCCCCAAAGTCCTCGCCGTCGCTCACCAACACCAGCGCCGTAGCCCGGGGTGGGCTTCCCACGGGCTGGGGTGTGGCGTTCAGTCGGGCTAATACCAGATCCAACGCCGGCGCCAGATCCGTGGTGCCAACAGGCAATAGATTGGTCTGAATAGTACTGACAAACAACTGCAGTGCGCTCTGATCATACGTCAGAGGGCACTGCACGTAGGCATCGGCCGCAAACACCACCAGCCCAATGCGGTCGGCCTGAAACCGGTTGATCAGCTCACTTAACTCAGCCCGTGCCTTTAGCAGACGGGTCGGCGACACGTCGGGCGCATCCATGGAGCGCGACACGTCCAGTAGCAACCACACGTCTTTGCCAGCCGTGCGCACGGGCTGTTGGGTGAGGCCATAAGCCGGACCAAGCAGCGCCACCAGCAGCAAGCTGAAATACGTGAGGCGCAGCACCAGCTTCCACGCCAGCCGCCAACCGCGCTGTTGTAGCGGGGCGGCTAGGCGCCACGTACGCACAGCGTAGCCCACGTATAAAAAAATAAAGACCAGCAGCGCAGTCAATTCGGGCCAGCCAAGAGGGTAGGCCCAATTCATTGGATTCTGCCCAAGCCATTGGGTCTCATTTGATAAGGGTTTGCCCTCACGTTACTCATACCGGCAAATATAGCTCTTGCTGGGTAGCAAGGCCTTTCCGACAACGCTGCTGCGAGGAAGATATTTTTAGAAAATGCTTGATTTCTCCATTCCAGTCGTATATTTGCGCACCAATCAGACGGAATAGCCGTCTTACGGAGAGATGGGTGAGTGGCTGAAACCAGTAGTTTGCTAAACTGCCGTAGCTCTAAAGGCTACCGGGGGTTCGAATCCCCCTCTCTCCGCACATACCAAAGAAAAAACCGTGAATAGGCCCCGTACATCGGGTTTATTCACGGTTTTTCTTTGGTATGTGCGCGGCTATCGTCTCCATTAGCAGCGAAAGCTAGTATGAAGATTAAATTTGCGACGCATTATCAAGTGAAATTCTAGCTAATAGTAATGCATTCGTCAATACTGCACCCTACGAGCAGCACGACTACGAGTAGACTATGCAGCGTGTAGGCGACAAGCTTTACCCACTTGCGGTGCTGAAACTCTGGAACCAACTCATCTAGCCAAGGGTATCGTTTTTCGGCTGCCTGCCAGATTAGACGGTCAGCAAAGTAAGCCGCCCTCGAGTTTTAACTGACGTGGTAGCGGCCAACGTGGTCCGGCATGCAGCTACGTTGAGCACTGGGCTGAAATAGATAAAGAAGTACGCCTCGCCAGTGATGCTTACCTCGGCTGCTCCTAGAAACGCTGCGCCCCACTATATTGCATAGAGTAAGGAAGCCGCTACCAGAGCGTGTTGACAATTCGGGGTAGTTGAGTAAAAACAGATAGTGCGCTAAAGATAAGCCGAATTGGAAGTCGCGTTCAAATTGGTGCAGGGAGCAGTAGCCAGCGCGGAATGGCGCCGGTCAATATTAAAATTAGGTATCGAGGTAGTAAGTGAACTCTAGCTGGGCCTCTTCGATACTAGCAAACGCGCCGCCGTGAGGCAACAATTCCATTTTGGATATGCTCCACTCAGCCTTGGATTGAGCATCATACGCAAGGGTTGCCCGGCTGGCTATAGCTAGGACTTGTTAACAGTGGGTATTAATTTGGGGCATGGAAACGATGCTCACCGATGCACAATGGGCGCGGATTGCGCCACTGTTGCCGGGGCGGCCGGGCACGAGCGGTGGGCGCGGGCGCGACAACCGCCAGTTCGTGGAAGCGGTGCTCTGGCTGGCCCGCAACGGGGCACGGTGGCGGGCCCTGCCCACGGAGCGGGGTAACTGGCACACGACGTACACCCGCTTCCAGCGCTGGGCCGCCTCGGGCGTGTGGCAACGCGTGTTCGACGCCGTGCAGGAGGAAGCCGCCCTGCACACGCTCTTGGTCAATTCCACTACGGTGCGGGTACACCAGCACGCGAGCGGCGCGCGCAAAAAAACGGACCGCAGGCCCTCGGCCGCAGCCGCGGCGGGCTGACGTGCAAGCTGCACGTGGCCGCCGATGCCCGCGGCCGGCCCGTGCGCTGCCGCCTGACCGCCGGCCACCGCCACGATGCGCCACAGGCCTTGCCGCTGCTCGAGGGATTGGCCCCGGCGTACCTGGTGGCCGACCGGGGCTACGATTCCGACCCGTTGGTGGCCGCCCGCGGCACCTGCGCCGTGATTCCGCCCCGGCGCAAGCGCCACCACCCGCGGGCCTACCACGCGGCCCGTTACGCCCAGCGTCACCCGGTCGAACGGCTTTTCAGCCGCCTCAAGCAGTTTCGCCGCGTGGCCACGCGCTACGACAAGTTGGACAGGCATTTTCTAGCGTTTATTCATTTAGCAGCAACCGTCCTCTGGTTGCGCGATTGTTAACACTTCCTAGCCAGTTTCTGGGCTTTTTCGATGCACACCGCGCTGGTGTATTGGCTGCCGCAGTCGGCGTAGACAATGAGGCCCGGAGCCGGTTGGCGCAACGTCAGAGCCTGCTGCAGGGCGGTGAGCACTAATTCAGTGAGCATATCTGCTAGTTGAGGTGCCAGCCGACTACGCGCCGCAAATAGGTATCACGCCAAGTTGCCAGATAACACTAGCATCCGCCCACCAGAGGCAGGTAAGTGATGTCCCCACCCATACTTAATTCGGGGTGGTAGGGGCAGGTTCACCGAGCCGCATGCTTTCCGCCGCGGTAGCTGCTGGGTCGGCCACGGTGGTACGGAGGCGCTATAGCCGTGTGTTGAGCGCGCAAGCCACGCCGGCGCAGCTAGGTGCGCAAGGAATAACGCCCGACGGCGTATCCTTCAGAGCGTAATTCTGCCCACAAGCAGCGGGTGTTTTAGCGCTAGACGTAGCGTAAAAAGGTGGCGGTGGCCGCCGACTCCCAACTAGGCAGTGGGCACGCTGCTCGGCACCGCCACTGACAATAGTCTGCGACACTGGCTTCTAGCCCGCGACAGAGCACCGGCTCGGTAGCCGATGCTTGCTTGATGAATTGGTAACGGCTCATGAATGAGGCGGTTGCGCAAAGATGGTCATGACTTTTAAAATATTATGTTCTTGCTCCATACGTTTGAGCTCGGCGCGCAAGCGCTTAATTCCTTCGCGCTACGCACTAATAGGCACGGCTTCGGCTAAGGCCTGCCGCTGTCAGAAGCCCATCAAGGAGGGTGACAGGCCCTAAGTGCGGGCCACGTCGGTCTGCCGGGTAATAGCGGCCACCTGGCGTACGCACTCAGCTTTAAAGGCAGGCGTATATTTTTTGCGGGTCAGTGGCAAGCCGCTCGGAAGTATTTTGTCGTTGTCGGGCATGGGCAGTGGAAGGCGAAACTTCCCACTGTCTGTTTTTACTCGACCACCCCAAGAAAATAACTTACCAATGCTAAGCGACTTAGAACTTATGTGAGAAAGTAAACTACTTGTGCGTGGAAAGGAGCGCATCTAGTGGCTAAATTTGACCCTGCTATCACTCTTACTTAATTTTATGGAGCAACAACACCGCAAGGTTTCAGTCCGGTTATACGAAATAGACTTGTTGCGCTTTCTTGCTGCATTGGCTGTTGTTTTCTTTCACTATACACATTGCGGTTACGAGGAGGGAAACCTTAGTCCTATTCCTTTTCTGGAACTATCCCCTATTACGAAATACGGTTATCTAGGCGTAGAACTTTTCTTCATTATAAGCGGCTACGTTGTTTTACTCAGTGCGCAAGGTAAGACGGTACGGCAGTTTTTTCTTTCCCGTATCATACGCCTTTTTCCTGCCTTCTGGGTAGCCTGTACCCTCACGTTTGTAGTTCAAAAAATTTGGGGCCCTGGACCGACCGACATCCATATGTCACCTCTCCTTACTGCTAATATATCCCACTATCTTTATAACATGACTATGTTATATGATTTTTTTGGGATACCTGCACTGGATGGTTCGTACTGGTCATTAACTACGGAGATAACGTTCTATTTTTTAGTTTCGCTTTTAATAAGCTATAAGCTGGTACACCGTATTGATTTTGTTTTAATAGCTTGGTTAGGGTTAGTAATGTTGCCAGGCTGGAACAAAGGTTTTGGACCTTTTGCCTTTCTATTTATCATTGGCTACGCGCCCTACTTCATAGCAGGTATGTTATTTTACCTGATACAGCAACCCGGTGGGCGTACTTGGTTTCGTTACGTGCTCTTAGGTGTAGCGTACATCCTAGCAATCCGAACCGGTTTCAGCAAAGCAGCAGTATTAACTACTACCTATCATGGGGTATTATCGCGAGGAGTAGTCATAACAGTTATTACATGTTTTTTTCTGCTGTTTCTATTGATTACGCTAGGTAAAACT
Source organism: Hymenobacter citatus (assembly GCF_014333615.1). Lineage (GTDB taxonomy): Bacteria > Bacteroidota > Bacteroidia > Cytophagales > Hymenobacteraceae > Hymenobacter > Hymenobacter citatus. Next base: position 157,680 of record NZ_JACSCY010000001.1, read on the forward strand.
GATTTAAGTCGCCTTACTTGGTTGAGTTGGCTTGGTTCCCTCACGTACCCGCTGTACTTGGTGCACGGTAGTATTGGCTTCATCATCTTTCATCGAGTAGGGCATTTGATGAATAAATATATACTGCTTGTAGCGACCCTAGGGCTTATGCTAATGGTTGCATATCTAATCCATGTATTAATAGAAAAGCGCTATAGTAAGAAATTAGGAACACAGGTAGCGAAGTTGCTTACCTATTTCGATGTATAAGCTACCTGTGAATAACAGTAGCCTTTTTTGCCCATAGAAAGGGGAACTCAATCTCTCAGGCGTTATACATTCTGTTAAGGGCACATCCTGCGTAAGCTCCCCGCATGTAGGCAATTGCTTTCTTTTTCTTGCGTCAGTTGCTGGTCATAAACCGGATTCGTTTAGTATTTGAGTATATTATTTGAGGTGGTCTAGCAGAAACGGACAGCGAGAAGTCTTAACTTCCCCTGCCCATGCCCGAGAAGAAACCAGTTGACGGCCAATCCGTCACTCGCAAGAAATACACGCCCGCTTTCAAAGCTGAGTGCGTTCATTAAGTAGCCGCCGGCGCGCGGCAAACGGATGTAGCCCGTGCCCAGGGCATCTCGCCCGCCCTCCTGGGCCGCTGGCAGCGGTCGGCCTTGGAGCAAGCCGTACCCAGCAGCACCGAGCGGGAGGAAATCCAGCGCTTACGTGCCGAACTCAAGCGCGTGGAAATTGAGCGCGAAGCGGTGACCATCTTTGCACAGCCTCAACTATGAGCAAGTACGTGTTTATCAGCACACAGCTAGACACCTGGACGCTTACTGACCTGTGCTGGGTACTAGGCGTGAGCCGCAATGGCTACCACCAGTGGCGGGCAGCCAGTCCGCCACTAGCCCCCACCTAGCAGCCCGCCGCCCAGCAGGCGTTTATGCGCCATGCCAAGCGGTATGGCACCCGCCGCCTGCGGTCCGAGTTACGGGCCGAGGGCCATTAGGTAGGGCGTTACGCGCTGCGTAGTTCGTAGTTGGCTGCGGGCCAGCGGGCAGCGGGCGCTCAGCACCCGGCCCCAGCGCCCGCGTACCACCCAGGCCGACCCGGCCGCCGTGGTGGCCGAAAACCGGCTCCTGGGTCAGCCCGCCCCCACTGCCCCCAATCAGGTGTGGGTGGGCGACATCACCTACCTGCCGTTGGTGGGCGGGCGCTGGTGCTACCTGGCCACGTGGCGCGATGCCTGCTCCCGTCGGGTCGTGGGCTGGCACCTGGCTGCGCACATGCCCACCGAACTGGTACTCACGGCCCTGGAACAAGCCTTGACGCTGCGCCAGCCCGGCCCTGGCCTCGTCATTCACGCCGACCGCGGCAGCCAGTACACCAGTCACGCTTGTCGCCAGCGCATCGAAGACGCGGGGGCGCTGGCCAGCTATGCCCGGCCGGGTAACCCCTATGACAACGCCCAAGCCGAAGCCGGCTGGAGCACCCTGAAAACAGAGTTGCTGCCCTACGGCGGGGCCTTTGCCAGCCTCGAAGAGGCTCGACTAAAGTGGCCTATTACCTGGACACCTACTTCAACCTTGACCGCCGCCACTCGGCCCTGGGGTACCGCTCGCCCCACCAGTTTGAAGCTGACCTGTTTCAACACCTACCTTAGCGAACTGTCCGTTTCCAATAGACCACCCCAATTTAAACAGTATCACCATTCCCATATATTGTAGAAACAGGCTTGAAAAATCCGCTATCAGGGCGTGTTGACAATTAGAGCGGCCAGACGAAGGTAGCTGTGTATTGGGCGAAGGACAGGAAAGAGGAGGCGGTTTTGTCGCATCGAGTAGCTAATCGGCGGTAATGTTTGCGGCGGTTAAAAAGCGTTTCACCCTGTTGCGGTCCGACTCGCGGGCGATGCGCTAGTTGCGTTTACTGGGCACGACGGCTACAGCCCGTGCCTGGTTGATAATGGCCAACACGACGCTGAAAGCTAAGCCCGCTAGCAAGTCGGCGGCCACGTTACAATCAACCTGCTAGCCCGGCGTCAGGGCCAAGCGCAACGGGAACGGCCGAGGGCTTCGGTCAGGCCGTTGCTTTTTTTGCCCAGCCGCGTGTTGGTGTGCCCGCACACCGGTTGAGTCGAGCATGGGCCAGGCTATGCCGGGGTCTTGTACGGCCTCGAGTACGCGCTGCCACACGCCTTTTTGCGCCCAGCGGCCGAAACGCCGGTAGACCGTATTCCAAGGGGCGAACCGCTCAGGCAAATCGCACCATAGTGCCCCACTGCGTGCTATCCACAGCACGGCGTTAATAAGTAAGCGGTTGTCGGCCGCTGAGCAGCCCGCGTCCCCAACTTTGCCCAGTAATTATGGGTGCTAAGCGCACCCAGTCAGCATTTTTGAGTACATGTACGTCGCACGACCCGAAGGTCGCTGATTGCCCACACCCTAGTATGAGTGAGAAGCGGCAAGAGAAGCATAGTGCATTCAGCCACGTGTAGAGCGAATTCATTTCGCCGACGTGATAGATGATTATCTTGTCACTATGTACTTCGATTCACAATTATACGGAGCTACTACCCCATTGAGATAGTCTTAGCTAAGCCGAACAGAGTTAGGATGTGGTTTGAAGATGACTTTTAAAGTAATTAGGAGCAAGGTGGCCGCGCGAAGAATAGCGAAGGTCACGGAAAAGCACAAGACAGTTTTGTCCAAATGGCGGGCCGCTTCGATCCACACCGCGCCACATGTACGGGGCGTTGCTGGCGCGCATGTAACTGCACCTGCTGCAAATCATAGAAAAGATGGGTCACAAAAATATAAGTTCATCTATGAAGTATACCCGCCTGGAGCATGAGCAGACCGAGCAGCAGATGCTGGAAGGGTGGGACAATCTCAATTCCAGTAAAATTTAATTCGCACATACCAGCCTGAGTATGTGCGTATGTGCGTAGAAATGTCCGCTCCAGCTAGCGTTATTTCTTTTGAAAAGTTGCGGGCTTCATTTTTTCCGCTACTTTTGCATCGAATTCAACGGCGGGGCAGATGTACTATCGGGTACCCCTCTCTCCGCAGGTTGATTATGAATTAATGATTAAAAGTCATCTGGTCTGTCAGAGTCGATTTTAATTTCTAATTATTAATTCATAATTCTTAATTGTTTTTCGGGGTGTAGCGTAGCCCGGTATCGCGCCTGCTTTGGGAGCAGGAGGCCGCAGGTTCGAATCCTGCCACCCCGACCCGTGCAAAAGCCGGCCGTCCGCCTAGCCGGACGGCCGGCTTTTTGTTTTTGGTCCCGTAGCTCAGCTGGATAGAGCAGCTGCCTTCTAAGCAGCCGGTCATGTGTTCGAATCACATCGGGGTCACGGTAAAACGACAAGGCCCTTAGCTTGCTGCTAAGGGCCTTGTCGTTTTACCGTGAGTAGGCTTTATGAAAAGCCCATTAAAACTGATACACCAGCGCATTAATATTCATACCGGCTCCCACGGAAGCAAACAGCACCACATCACCCGCGTCGATGCGGTGGCCGGGTAGCTGGCCTTTTTGCAGCAAATCGAGTAAGGTAGGGACGGTGGCCACCGAGCTATTGCCTAGCCAGCTAATGGTCATGGGCATCAGTTCCTGATTGGTGCATTCTTCTCCGTATAGCTTGAAGAGGCGCTGCAAAATGGCCACGTCCATCTTCTCGTTGGCCTGATGGATGAGCACCTTGCGTACCCGGCTGAGGGGTACATTGGCTTTCTGCAGGGCAGTTTGAATAACCAGCGGCACGTGTTGCAGCGCAAACTCGTAGAGCCGCCGGCCGTTCATTTTCATATAACGGTCCGGGTCGGTGGCTTTTTCCGGGTTATAGGATTTGCCCATTTGCAGTAGGCTAGCGTACTCATGGGCGTGCGTTTGGGTGTGATGGGCCAAAATACCAACACCTTCCTGCGCAGTGGCTTCCAGAATAACCGCTCCGCTACCGTCGCTGAAGAGCATAGTATCCCGATCGTGCGGATCTACGATGCGGGACAGGGTTTCAGTGCCAATAACCAAGCAGCGGCGGGCATCACCTGAACGGATATAGTAGCTGGCTTGCACCAGGGCTTCCAGCCAGCCGGGGCAACCAAAGGCCATATCGTAGGCCACGCAATCGGGGTTGCGAATGGTCAGCCGGGCCTTGATGCGTGAAGCCAGTGACGGCACCATATCTACGCGGTTGCTGCCCGCTACTACATCCCCAAAATTGTGGGCAACAATGATGTAGTCAAGCGTTTCTGGGTCGATGCCGGAGCTGGTGAGAGCATCCTGCGCAGCTAGAAAGCCCAGGTCAGATGCCGTGTGGTCGGAATGAGCGTAGCGCCGGGCCTGGATGCCAGTAATGGCGCTGAATTTTTCCAGAATAGTGGCTGGGGCCTGCTGTATTTCGGTGCCTTCGGCCGAAAAAAAACGAGTTGCTAGGAAATCCTGGTTGTCAACGACCGTGTCCGGGATATAGCTGCCCGTTGCTGCAATGATGGATCGGATCATTGAGATAGGAGGGATGTAATGACTACCAAGGGTAGGCAGTGTATTGCTTGAAAACCCATAGATACCACTTATTGTTGAGCCCCTAACCGGATTTACTATTATTTCTTGCGAAAACAGGTAGGGTAACGCCTCGTAGCTGAAAGTCGGCTATGATACCAAGCAGCCAAAACACACGGCAGTAGGAAACTGCGTTTGGCAAGCTAGCGTGACCAACAAAAAAGCAGTATTCGCTCAGGAAATGGCTGGTAGTAATACGTATCCGATAACTGCCTACCCTTTCTCATCACGATTTACTCCCGCCCATGTCCTCCCCATTTCTCTTCGCCACTGGCATTGAAAACAGCAACCCCACTATCCAGAATGGAAAAGAACGAGTAGATGAGCTGGAAAAATGCGGCCACTACAAGCATTGGCGCACCGATTTTGACTTGGTGCAGGAGCTGGGTATTTCATTTCTGCGCTATGGCCCACCCATTCACACCACGTTTCTAGGGCCAGGCAAGTACGACTGGTCGTTTGCGGATGAAACTTTTGGGGAGCTGCGGCGGCGCGATATTGTGCCCATCGTAGACCTGTGTCACTTCGGTGTGCCCGACTGGGTAGGGAATTTTCAGAACCAGGATTTTCCATCCCTTTTCGCGCAGTATGCGCGGGCCTTTGCCGAGCGTTTTCCGTGGGTGCAACTCTACACGCCGGTAAACGAAATGTATATCTGCGCCGAGTTTTCGGCCCTCTACGGGTGGTGGAACGAGCAGCTGGCCAGCGACCAAGCTTTCGTAACAGCTCTCAAATACATTGTGAAAGCTAATGTGCTGGCGATGCAGGCCATTCTGGAAGTGCGCCCCGATGCGCTGTTTGTCCAGAGCGAGTCGTCGGAATATTTCCACGCCGAAAACCCTGCCGCCATCAAACCCGCCGAGCTATTGAACGCCAAACGGTTTTTATCGCTGGATTTGAACTATGGGCGGCGGGTAGACTCCGAGATGTACGAATACCTGCTCGACAACGGCATGACGCGAGAGGAATACCACTTCTTTTTGAAGAACAACCTCAAGCACCATTGCATTATGGGCAACGACTACTACAAAACCAACGAGCACCGCGTGCGCGCCGATGGTAGCACCACCGCATCGGGGGAGGTATTTGGCTACCACGTCATCACTCGGCAGTACCACGACCGGTACCGTCTCCCCGTCATGCACACCGAAACCAACCTGTGGCAGGGTCCCAACGGCGACGAAGCCGTGCACTGGCTCTGGAAGGAGTGGGCCAACGTGCTGCGCGTGCGCAACGACGGCGTGCCTATTGTGGGCTTCACTTGGTACTCCCTCACCGATCAGGTAGACTGGGACACTGCCCTGCGCGAAAACAACGGCCACGTGAACCCGTTGGGCCTCTACGACCTGGACCGCAACATCCGACCGGTAGGGGAGGCCTACAAGCAGCTCATCCACGACTGGCGCCAGGTGCTACCTGCCCAAAGCGTGTGCTTGCAGGTGCCTATCATCATGCCCAGCGAAAGCAACGAGCAATGGGCCAACAAAAAGAAAAAACAGGCCAGACAAGCACAACAAGATAAATCGGCCGCGCCAGCCAACACACCTTCCGCGGAACCGTAGTACTGTTGAGTTTCCCCTCCTGTTTCTTCCTAGATACGAACTTAGTACAGTATGCGATTTGAAAATAAAGTAGCGCTGGTAACCGGCGGCGACGGCGGCATTGGGCTGGCCGTGGCCAAGCGTCTGGCTTCGGAAGGCGCCTGCCTGGTGCTGGTAGGTCTTGACAATAAGAAGCTAAAAGCTGCCGCGAAGCTGGTGACGGATGCCGGTGCCCCCGATGTGTGGACCAGCGTATGCGATGTAGCCAAGGAAAAGAAGGTAGAAGCCACAGTAGCCGGTACACTGAAGCACTTCGGAAGGCTGGATATTGTCGTGAATAACGCTGGCCTGATGGACTTCAAGCCCCTGGAAGAACTCACTGGTGCCGACTGGATGCGCGTATTGAATGTGGACCTGCTCGGCACGTTTTACTTCACTAAACAGGCCTTTTTGCACATGCCTCGGGGCGGTGCCATTGTCAATGTATCCAGCATTCACGCCATCGAAACCAGTCCGTTAGTGGCACCTTATGCGGCGGCTAAGGCGGCGGTGCTGTCGCTCACGCGCTCCTCGGCGCTGGAAGGACAGCCCAAGAACATCCGGGTAAATTCCGTGCTGCCGGGCGCTATCGATACGCCCATGCTCTGGGACAATCCCAACATCAAGAGTGGGGTAGAAAAAATCGACAAAGCTAATGTAGGCAAGCCCGAAGACGTGGCCGCCGCCATTGCCTACCTCGCCTCCGACGATTCCGCATTTATACAAGGTGCCCTGCTCCGCGTAGATGGTGGCCGCTTGGCGCAGTTGTAAGCCAGCACATATAAACGAGAAGCCCCGTTGCTACCTTATGTAGCAACGGGGCTTCTCGTTTGCGAGAGGGTAGGGAATTAGAAAATAGAGGCAAAGCCCTGGCAGGCACTCACCCAGGCATAGCCATAGCAGCGCGATTCTTCCTGCGCCTGCAATGCCTGCTGCTTTCGTAGGCGCTCTGCTTTGTGGAGCTGGTGCACCGTGGTGAGCAGCGACGAGCGATGCCATTTCAGGGACAGAATGCGCCGAACCTTTGTGGGTCGGCCAGCAAGCGCGAGTAGAGTAGCCATGGCAGTTGGAGCTTGGTGAGATGCTTAATATAGTGCTATAGATTTATAATTGCAAGCCGTATGGTGCGTTCTTACCCATTGCTAGGTACTGCGAAGCACTGCTCTTCCTCAAAAAAAGTCGACAGTAGGTAGCCCTGGAAATGCTGAATTTAATGGCCACGTTTGTGGGCCGCAAACCGGGCGAAAACTGGCAAAAACCGGATAAAATCGGTATCTTTGTATACTAAATTTTGCGCTGAAATAACAAGCGACACATGAGCGAAACCACCGAAAATAAAGTCCCCGCCGAGTACTCCGCGGATAGCATTCAAGTACTCGAAGGACTCGAAGCCGTGCGCAAGCGCCCGGCCATGTACATTGGCGATATTGGTATAAAAGGCCTGCACCATTTGGTGTGGGAGGTAGTAGATAACTCTATTGATGAGGCCCTGGCCGGCTATTGCGACCGGATTGAGGTAACCATCAACGAAAACAACTCCATCACCGTGCGCGACAACGGCCGCGGTATTCCGGTGGATTTTCACCAGAAAGAAGGCCGCTCGGCCCTGGAGGTGGTAATGACCGTGCTGCACGCCGGCGGCAAGTTCGACAAGGACAGCTACAAGGTGTCGGGTGGTTTGCACGGGGTAGGGGTAAGCTGCGTGAACGCACTCAGCCAGGACCTGAAAGTGACCGTGCGCCGCAAGGGCAAGGTATACGAGCAGGAGTATAAAATCGGCTTCCCGCAATACCCTGTGAAGGAGGTAGGCGAAACCGACGAGCACGGCACCCAGGTAGACTTCCTACCCGATAACACCATTTTCACCGAGTCGGTCTACAAGTACGAAACTATTGCTGGCCGTCTGCGTGAGCTGGCCTACCTCAACAAAGGCATCCGCATTGTACTGACGGACCGCCGCGAGCCGCAGGAAGATGGCAGCTTCTTGGGTGAGGAGTTTTTCTCTGAAGGCGGCCTGAGCGAGTTTGTGCAGTACCTCGACAACGGCCGGACCGTGCTTATGCCCCGCCCCATTCACGTGGAAAGCGAGAAGGGTGGCACCCCGGTAGAAGTAGCGTTGCAGTACAACGATTCCTACCAGGAGCACATCTTCAGCTACGTCAACAACATCAACACCCACGAGGGTGGCACGCACGTGGCCGGCTTCCGGGCGGCTCTCACGCGCACGCTCAAAGCGTACGCCGATAAATCGGGTATGCTGGAGAAGGCCAAGGTGGAGATTCAGGGCGACGACTTCCGCGAGGGCCTCACGGCCGTGATTTCCGTGAAAGTGCAGGAGCCGCAGTTCGAGGGTCAGACCAAAACCAAGCTTGGCAACTCCGATGTGAGCGGCGCCGTGAACACGGTGGTAGGCGAAATTCTGAACCAGTTTCTGGAAGAAAACCCCAAGGAAGCCCGCATCATCATCGAAAAGGTGATTCTGGCGGCTAAGGCGCGCATTGCGGCCCGTAAGGCCCGCGAAATGGTGCAGCGCAAAACCGTGCTGGGCTCTACGGCTCTACCCGGCAAGCTGGCCGACTGCTCTGAGACGGATCCTGCTATCTGCGAACTGTATTTGGTGGAGGGCGACTCGGCTGGCGGCACCGCCAAGCAGGGCCGCAACCGGGGCTTCCAGGCTATTCTGCCGCTGCGCGGTAAAATCCTGAACGTGGAGAAGGCGCAGGAGCACCACATCTACGAAAACCAGGAAATCCGGAACATGATTACGGCCCTGGGCGTGAGCATGGAGAAGAAGGTGAGCGAAGACGACGGCACCACCAACAGCTCCTTGAACACCGACAAGCTGCGCTACCACAAGGTCATCATCATGACCGACGCCGACATCGACGGCTCGCACATCCGCACGCTGATCCTGACGTTCTTCTTCCGCTACATGCGCGAGCTGGTGGACCGCGGCTACATCTACATTGCCCTGCCCCCACTCTACCTCGTGAAGAAAGGCAAGGAAGAGCGCTACTGCTGGACCGAGCAGGAACGCATGGATGCCCAGGAAGAAATGGGCAAAGGCAAACCCGAATCGGTGAACGTGCAGCGCTACAAGGGCTTGGGCGAGATGAACGCCGAGCAGCTCTGGGAAACCACCATGCAGCCCGAAACCCGTTCTCTGAAGCAGGTAACCGTGGAGTCGGCCGCTGAGGCCGACCACCTGTTCTCCATGCTGATGGGCGACGAGGTAGGCCCCCGCCGCGAGTTCATCGAAAAGAACGCCAAGTACGCCAAGCTGGACGTCTAGGACCACAGATTCGCTCGGATTGTAGCGGATTACACGGATTTTGTAGACGATTCTACCTTATTCCTTATGAAAACGCCGCCCAATTTTGGGCGGCGTTTTTCTTTGGCAGGATGCGCGGCTTCCTTGGTACGGCGGGGGCTAGTGGCCGCAGCCGTTCCGCCCAGAAACCCACTAACACAGTGCAGTAGGTAGCGTAGATCCTCAGGAGGCTATACTTATATTGTCATCTAAGTCAATGTAAGATAAGAGTGCGTGTAGCACGGTGTGCATGACGGCGCGGGCGGCTTAGTAGGCGGGGGTAGGGGTAGGGGTAGGGGTAGGGGTAGGGGTAGGGGTAGGGGTAGGGCGGGCCAGGATTTCCCAGTCGTGTAACAGGGTTTTGGCGGTAATGGTGGGGTAGGGCTGCGTCGGCGTAGCGGTTGGTTGGCGTAAAAGTGCGGCACCAAGGCGTCAAACCGTGTCGTTTTGGCGCAACAGGGATATTTTCTTTTCGTTTCTAGTTCTAGCGGAACGAGTAGAAGCCGCTAACTTGCCAAACCGCAGGCCGCGCAGCGGATATCGTTCACGAAATCCGTGCAATCCGCCACATTCCGCGCCCATCCGTGTTCCTATGAAACTCTTCAAATCTTCCGACCTCATCCGCAAAAGCAAGTACATTAGCCGCGACCTGAGCTGGCTGCGCTTCAATTACCGCGTGCTCGATCAAGCTAAGGATACGTCACGCACGCTCTTCGACCGCCTGAAATTCCTGGCTATCACGTCCAGCAACCTCGACGAATTCTTCATGATCCGGGTAGGGTCGCTGTATAACTACCTTGATTACGGCAAGGAGCGCATCGACTACTCGGGTCTGCGCGAGCTACCGTTTCGGCGCAAGCTGTTGGACTTTGCCCACCGCTTCGTGAACGACCAGTCGCTCACTTTCTTGAATGAGCTGAAGCCCCTGTTCGACAAAAATGGGTTCAGCATTCTGAAAATGGAGGACCTGACGGAAACCGAGTTGAAGAAGGCCGAGGGCTACTTCAAAAACACGGTGTTTCCGCTGCTCACGCCCATGGTGTACGACTCCTACCACGGCTTCCCGATGATGATGAACCAGATGCTCATCTTCGGAGTAGTGACGCGGGCGGGCAGCGGCAGTCTGGGCGACGGCGACCTGGAAAAAGGCCAGGAGCGCCTCACTTTCGTGCAGATTCCGCAGAACCTGGCGCGCTTCTTCGAGCTGTCGCGCAAGGATAAGGTGCTGTTTGTACCCATCGAGGAGATTGTGCGGGCCAACCTGCCCAAACTGTTTCGCAACGTAGATATTCTGGCAGCCAGCCTGTTCCGCATCACCCGCAATGGCGACTTTACCCTGGAAGAGTCAGACGACATCGACGTGGACTTCATCAAAGAAATTCAGTCGGGCCTGAAGACGCGCAAGAAGGGTAGGGTGGTGCGCCTGGAAATTGAGCAGAACGCCTCGCCGGTGCTCCTGAACGTGCTGAAGGAGCGCTGGAAGATTGACAACGGCAACGTGTTCGTTATCAATTCGATGATGGATATGAAGGGCCTGTTTCAGATTCTGAAGCACCCCAACTTCCGTGGCAAGGCGGCCCGCATGCCGGCGGCGGTGCCCCCACTCAGCCTACCCGAAGGCGCCGAGGAAAACCTGTTTGAGTACCTTAAGCACTACGACGTGCTGCTGCACCACCCCTACAACAGCATCGAGCCGATGGTGCGGCTGCTGGAGCAGGCGGCCGAGGACCCCTACGTGCTGGGTATCAAGCAAACCATCTACCGCCTGGCCGAGGATTCGCGGGTGTCGGCAGCCCTGCTGAAGGCGGCCGAGAACGGCAAGCACGTGTCGGTGCTGTTTGAGGTGAAGGCGCGCTTCGATGAGGAGCGCAACATCCGCGAGGGCGCCAAGCTGGAAAAGGCCGGTTGCTTCGTGATTTATGGGGTAGGGAAGTACAAGACCCACACCAAGATGCTGCAAATCATCCGCAAAGAGGGCGAAAAGGTAACGCGCTACGTGCACATCGGCTCAGGCAACTACAACGAGCAAACCTCGCGCCTGTACACCGACGTGAGCATGCTGACTACCAACGACGTGTACGGCCACGACGTGTCGGAATTCTTCAACGTCATCACCGGCCACTCCCAGCCCGACGACTACGAGTACCTCATCACGGCGCCTAAAGACATGCGCCAGCAGCTCATCCACCTGATTCGGGAAGAGGTGAAGAACGCCAAGAAGGGCCTACCCAGCGGCATTGTCATGAAAATGAACTCCTTGGAAGACAAGGAGATAATAGATGAATTCTATAAGGCCAGCAAGGCCGGCGTGCCCATTCGCTTCATCGTGCGTGGCATCTGCTGCCTGCGGCCGGGTAGGGTAGGGCTGAGCGAGAACATTGAGGTGCGCAGCATTGTGGGTGACTACCTGGAGCACTCGCGCCTGTTCTACTTCCACCAGGCCGGGCAACCCAAAGTGTATGCTGGCTCGGCCGATATTATGGTCCGCTCCTTCGATCGGCGTATTGAGGCACTGTTCCTGATTGTGAATCCGCAGCTCAAGCGCGAGGCCATCAGCATTTTGATGATGAACCTGTTGGACAACCAGAACTCCTACCTCATGCGCGAGGACGGGGCCTACATCCGCCTCAAACCCGGCCCAGACGAAGCAGCCATCGACATTCACCGCGCCTTCTACCAACCCGACGTAGAGTTGCTCGCCAACGCCACGCCCGAAGGCCTGCTGGAGCTACTGGACCACCAGCGTCGCCGCACGGAGCAAGCTGTGGCTGCCGCTCAACAAGCTGCTGTGGCTGGCACAGCCCCTGAGGTACCCGCCGACGAGCTACTCGACCCCTTGGCCGTAGCCGCCCTGGGCGAAGAAGAGTGTGATGCTGAGGAATCGGAAGAAATGCTGGAAACGCCCAACCACCACCTGGGGCCAAGTAAGGACTAGGTGGTGAGATGGTGAGTGGTGAGATGGTGAGTTTGTGAATGCAAAAGCGTCTGTCATCTTGAGCTTGCGAAGGACCTTATGCCCGCAGAACGAGTCGTTGCTACGCCTATCGTTCAAACGGGATAAGGCCCTTCGCAAGCTCAAGATGACAGACGCTTTTGCATTCATAAACTCACCATCTCACCACTCACCATCTCACCACTCACCATCTCACCACTCACCATCTCACCACTTACTCCGTCGTCGGATTGTTCTGTAAGTTGGGGAAGGGCATGCGGCCGGAATGGTTGGCGGCGGGGCGGATTTCCTCGAAGTGGTCCTCAAAGAGCGTCTGCATCATGCCGTCTTTTAGGCCAATGTCAGGTACCTGCATGGTCTTGATATTGGCCCATTCCATGGCCGAGAGGTAGATGTTGCCGGCGGGTAGGATAACGTCGGCGCGGTCGGGATTGAGCATGGCCACGTTCACGCGTTGGTCCATGGTCATGGCTTCGAGGCCGCGCAGGGTAGCGGCAATAGTTTTGCGAGTGATGGGCGTGCCAGGCGCGGGCTTGCTCATGTTGTAGATCTTGCCAATGTTGCCGCCCGTGCCAATAGCCCGCGTTACGTGGTAGCGCCGTGCATTCTCGCGTACCCAGGCTTCCATCCGGTCCCAAGTGCTTTCCAAAGCGGTACCATCGGCGCCTTGCTCGGCCTGCTGCATGCGCCGGATCGAGCCTACTTCAAAGGACTGCGAAGCTACCTTGTGGCGGTCGTGGTAGATGTTGAACTCGGTGCTGCCGCCACCTACATCAATGTGCAGGTAGTGCTTTTTGTCCTCCAGCAGGTGCTCCATTACACGGTTGATGTAGGCGGCTTCGGCCTGACCGTCAATCACCTGTATTTCGAGCCCCAGCTCCTGACGCACCCGCTCCACAATGCCGGGGGCGTTGGTGGCAGTACGCATGGCTGAGGTGGCGCAAATAAGGTGGTGGTTGACGTCGTGCACCTCCATCAGCAGCTTCAACGAGTGCAGAAACTTCACGAACTTCTCCTCCTTGGGCGCCGAAATCTGGCCGGTGGCAAATACGTCCTCCCCCAAGCGCATGGGGTAGCGCACATACTCCACGCGCTTCAGCCGAAACTGGCCTTCGTAGAGCAAAACTGCCGAAATCTGGCAACGGACGGCGTTGGAGCCAATATCAATAGCGGCCAGTTTCAGCAGCGGATATTCCATAAGGAAGGGGAAACGTGAGAGAAAAGTGCTCAAATATAGCCGGACGAAGTAGAGACACAATATTTTGTGTCTCGTCGTTGGCGCTGTTGGCTGTGAGTTGGGAAGTGATTGTCATTTCGACCAGCGGGAGAAATCTCGCGTGCTGATGTTGGATTACTATCTACCATCAGCACGCGAGATTTCTCCCGCTGGTCGAAATGACGGCCTAGTAAGGCACGCCAGATGCTTCGGCTCCGCTCAGCAGGACGGTATGCTCACACGCGCTACTTATCAATACGAAAGCCTACCCCAAACCGGAACAGCACGTTCTGCTCCTTGGAATGCTGAAACGAGATGGACAATGCCAGCTGATCGGTAACGGGCGCGATGTAGAAGCCCGCGCCGGTGCCGCGGTGCCAGCCATCGGGCGAGCTGCCGCGGTAGTATACCCGGCCCTGGTCGTAGAACCCGAAGATGCCGTAGGAGAAGGGTAGGAACGACGTTTGGACGTGGCCCAGCGCCAGGCGCAATTCCGTGTTCAGGTACAGACTGGCGTCGCCGGTGAAGCGGTTGCGGTAATAGCCGCGCAGGTTTTCGGCCAGGCCCAGGCTGGTGTATTTGTAGAAGGGAATTTCGTCCCGGTCGCCGTAGTTTTTGGCGCCGCCGCCTTTCACTACCAGCGTGACGGGGATGCCGATGCGGGCCGTGCCGTAATACTCGGCAAAACCTTGGGTGAGGCCGAAGTTACCCTTGGCGCGGTTGAGCTGATGGTAGCTGTCGTGCTGCACCAGCAGGCGTACGCCGCGCTGGGCAAACGTCTGCCGGTCGCGCAAATCCAGATCAAACAAGGCATTCAGCCCGAGCAGGCGCTGAAAGTCGGTGTTCGGTACCAGCGCATCGGTGGGCGGGTTGCGGAGCAAGTCGCCTAAATAGCTATTGCCAGCGAAGCTGCTAGTGTACTGTTCGTAGGTAGGGCCAATGCGGAACGTGCTCTTGTTGTTGAAGAAGGTGCGCTCCAGAAAGCCATTGAGGGTGAAGCCTTTGTAGCGCGCCTTATAATACTTCGCGTCGTACAGGCCTTCATCCTTCACTGAGTTGTTGCCCAGCCCGAAGAAGTTGTAGTAGGGAAAGTAGTTGCCGTACTCAGTGCGGGCGCCAATATCCCAGTTGCCAATAGCATGGCGGTAGCGCGTGCCCAGCCCCACCTGGAAGTTGCCATTGCTGGAGCCACGCACATCCAACGTATACATATTCTTGAAACCGGGCTTACGAAAACCCTGTTGCATAAAGTTGATGCCCGCCCCGATGATAAAACCGTCGTTGCGGTTGTAGCCCAGCGTGGCACTGGGGCGGTAGGAGTCGTACTCAAAGTCCTCCCGGTCGTAGCGGTTCACGCCGGGGCGGGTAGAGGTGCGGTTGTCGCTCTCCCTGCCTAGTTGCAGATCGGTATCGGGCACATCGTACACTTTAGTGAGCGCACGCAGGCCCGCCACATGGGAGTTGTCCACGATCTGGTCTTTACCTTCCCCGCCAATAATGCGCAGCAGAACACTCTTGCGCACCTCGCCCGTCACCCGGAAAACGTCTTTGCCATCGAGGCCGTAGAGGCTTACCTCGTCGGTTTCGCGGGGGGAGAAAGTGCGGTCAAATAGCAGTTCACCGAGTTGGTCGGGTTTGTCGGTGTCCTTATCGTACATGCGCACGCGTAGGGTGCCGTCGGGTAGGCGGTCGGCCAAAAACACCTCGGCTTTGTTGGAGCCTACCACGTCCACGCGCTTAGCCAGCAGCAGGTAGTACTCGTCCAGGGCTTTGGGCAATTCCTGCACGCGGGCTTTCAGCTTGCGGTTCAGCTCATTGGTCGAAATATCCTTCAGCTCGGGGGGGAGGGTGGCAGTGGCCTCGTCGATGACGGCAGGCGTCATGGTTTGCTGCATATACTGCCCAATCTGCTGCCAGTCCTGCCTACTGAGTGACTGCAACAAGAACCGGTCGAGGTGGCGAGCGGGCCAGTTCAGGCTTTTCAGATCATGAAACTCCGCCTGAAAATCCTCGATGCTGGGTACGGCCCACTGGCGGTTGGCGAGGTAGGTGAGCACGCCGTTCCACTTAGTGAAGGCTTGGTCCCGGTCGCGCGGAATGGGCTCGTAAATGGTCTTTTTGCCCTTGTCGTAGCCGGCCCACTTCCAGTTGTCCTGGTGCTTGCCGAAGTCGGCCACCAGCATATCAAAGGCGCGCGCTTTGCCCAGTTGGTAGGCGTCGATGCGGTTGTCGTTGTCTTTGTAGAGTTGGCGGAAGAAGCTGCCCGAGCGCCGCACATTATCGGAGTTGCCGAAGCCGGGTAGGTTGGGTTTGGGGTCTTTGGGGCGGTCTTCCAGCGTACCCAGCAGGCCGGCGTAATCCTCGCGGTAGGGACCGAGCTGCTGGTTGTCGGGGAGGATGAACAGGCGCGGCCGGGCGTGCAAGATGTCCGTCTTGTCCAGCATCGAGCTGATGACCAGCGCCGAGTAGGGGTGGGCTGTGGGCGTGATGTCGCGCAGCACATCAGCGGCCACAGAGTTGCGCAGCTCCGGTGGGAGAATGCGCGTCACGTCCTTATCCACCGACCGAAACACGTACTCCGACGAGTCGGCGGCAATGAGTTTAAGCGACGTGGTCTGGCGTCCGCCCCCACGCCCAAAAGGCCGCAAACCGCCTTTTTCGGTAGCTAAATCCAGTGTTTTCACCTTCACCGGCTGGGTCCAGGAGGTGCGGTAGAGAGGCCCCATCCAGAAGCGTCGCCACGCGCCAGCCGCGTACTGCGGGCCAGGTGCTACCGTCACGGTGGCTTGGGTAGGGGCATCGGGCTTGGGTGCGGCTACCCCCTTGGGGGCCGATGGGCACTCCGGAATGTAGGCATTCACGGGCACGTTGGGTAGGCGCGGCTCCTGGCACGCCGACTGAAACACGGTATTAGCATAGGCCTCTTTGGCAGCAGTGCCAGCCGCATCAAACGTGTAGAAATACGCTTTCACCGTGCCATCGGCGAAATACTCCAGCTTCGAGAAGCCCTCTTCCGACTTATTGAATAAGGACTTACCGTTGACGCCCACGTGCTTGTTCTCTGCGAAGCTACCCGAAATCAGGTGGTAGCTGCCTTGGAACTGATTAAGCTGCAAGCTGTAGTCGTGCGAGGCGGCATAAATCACACCGGGGTTTTCCTGGAGCGTAGCCAGCATTTGCTTGGTGAACTCCTTATACGCCGGATTGGCCATGTCGCGCGGGGCGCCTACATTTTGGCGGTAGGCAGCGTAGAGCGTGCCGAACACGGGGGGTAGTAAATGGCGGCTCAGGGGCATGTGCCCGCCGTAGATGCCGTTGCTAATCACCGGCTGGTGCCCCAGTAGCAGCACATTACGGCCGTCGGTTTCTTCCAGCGCGTCCTGCAACTCCTCTCGGAATTCATCCTGAGTCAAGGTCTTACAGTCTGTATCGGGGGCTTCGGGTTTGTGGTAGGGGTGCGTCCACCAGGGCGAGTTGATGGCTACTAGGCGCACGTTGGGTGCCACGTCGATGATGTCGGGGCCGGGGCAGCCGTTGCTGGGTAGGAAGGCATCCTGACCGCCCAATTGCTTCTCGATATACTTTTCCAGCCGGCGCACCCGTTTCAAACCGTCGCGGCCGGAGTTGTCCCAGTCTTTGTCGCCGGGCACGAAGTAGATACGGCCTTTCGGCAGATCTTTCACCAGGCCAATCAGGGCGTCGACGCGTTCGGTCTCGCCGGCCCGCATCGAGTCTTTCTTGCTACCAAGGCCATTATTGCTCACCACGTCACCTAAATGCACCACCGTAAACGTGCCCGGCGTTTGCTCCAGCGTGCGGCGTAGCGTCTGGAGGTGACTGGTAGGTAGTTTAGCTGTGGCCGTGTTGCCTAACAGATAAACCGTATGAGTAGGGAGAGCTGAAGATTGGGCATGTAGAAGATTGGTTGACAGTAAAACAACTGCCAACAGGGAGGATAGTAGTTTTCGCATAGAACGGAGGGTGAAACCATTCTTACGAAAAACCAACTGAAAAGTAGATTAGAAATTCATTAGAGCATGGCCCGCAATTCAGCGGCTACCTTCACCATACCCGTACTAGCCGGTTCTGTAATAAAATGCACGTGGCGGCGGCTGGTGAGGGGCGGTTGGTGCGGGTCGATGACGTATACCGGGCAGTGGCGCGGTGCGTAATCGACCAGGCCTGCCGCTGGGTACACTTGCAGCGAGGTGCCTACCACCAGAAAGGCGTCGGCCATGGCCGCTTCGGCGGCGGCTTGCTCCATTAGCGGCACAGCTTCTCCAAACCACACAATGTTTGGCCGCAGTTGGTGGCCCCGTTCGCACAGGTCGCCCAGCTCAATCCGGTCGCCCGTCATGGGGTACACCAGTTCCTCGTGGCGCGTGCTGCGCGATTCAAATAGCTGCCCGTGCAAGTGGATGATGTGGCTGCTCCCGGCCCGCTCGTGCAGGTTATCTACATTCTGGGTCACCACTACCACGTCAAAGTCCTTTTCCAACTCGGCCAACGCAAGATGGCCGGCATTGGGCTGAGCTTCGCGGGCGGCGCGGCGGCGCTGGTTATAAAACTCTAGCACCAAGGTAGGGTCTTTAGCAAAGCCCTCGGGCGTGGCTACGTCCTCCACGCGGTGCCCTTCCCACAACCCATCAGACCCACGGAAGGTAGCCAGACCGCTTTCGGCCGAAATTCCGGCGCCCGTTAAGGCTACAATTTTCTTTTTCATCGAATAATTAACCCATTGAAACCGAAAAGGCCCCAATCATTTGGGGCCTTTTGTATACGGAGAAAGGAGCAGCTTATTTAGCCTTAGCAGTCGGTTTTTTTGCAGCGCTAGCTGTTTTCTTTGAGGCTGCTTTTTTAGCCGCAGGCTTTTTGGCCGCAGCCGCCTTCTTTGCCGGCTTGTCGGCGGTTTCGATAGTGTCAGCGGGCGGGGCGGCTTTCTTACCGAAGCGTCCGCCCTTGGCGGGCTTGTCGGGGGTGGCGGCGGCTAGCTCCAAGCAGCGTTCCAGCGAGAGGTCGGCGGGTTCTTCTCCTTTCGGAATCTTCACGTTCTTCTTACCTACCACAATGTATGGCCCAAACCGACCATTGAGCACCTGCACCTCTGGGTTTTCGGGGAATTCCTTAATCAGACGTTCCGCGTCGGCTTTACGCTTGGCTTCAATCAGCGCAATGGCCTCATCGGCGCTGATGGACAGTGGGTCCTGCGTTTTGCCCAGCGAGTAGAACTTGCTGTTGTGACGGATATACGGACCGAAGCGGCCTACAGCGGCAGTCATGTCCTTGTCTTCGTACTGCCCCACAATGCGCGGCAGCTTAAACAGCTCCAGCGCCTCGTCAATCGTCAAGTTCTCAATGAACTGGCCTTTGCGCAAACTGGCATACACCGGCTTTTCGTCCTCGGGCGCGCCCTCTAGGGGCTCAATCTGCACGTAAGGGCCAAAACGACCCAGACGTGCCGTAATCTTCTGTCCGGTTTCGGGATGGGTGCCCAGCTCGCGGGTGGAGCCCAGGGAGCTGCGCTCAATGTCCTGCCCTCGCTCCACGGTTTCGTGGAAGGTGCCGTAAAAGTCGCCGATCATCTTCTCCCACTGCTCCAGGCCGTTGGCAATCTGGTCGAACTCGTCTTCTACCTTGGCCGTGAACTGATAGTCCACAATCACTGGGAAGTGGTCTACCAGGAAGTCATTGACAATCATCGCCGTATCCGTTGGGAACAGTTTGGCTTTATCGGCGCCGTAGGTTTCGGTTTTTACCTCTGTTTTCACTGCGTCGCCGTCCAGCGTCAGCACGTGGAACTTGCGCTCCTTGCCCTCGCGGGAGTCTTTTTCGGCGTAGCCGCGCTTCTGAATGGTAGAGATGGTAGGAGCGTAGGTAGAAGGGCGGCCAATGCCCATTTCTTCCAGCTTTTTCACCAGCGAAGCCTCTGTGTAGCGCGCCGGTGGCTGCGAAAACCGCTCGTTGGCCCGCAACAACTGCAAGGGTAGGCGCTGGCCTACTGTCAGGGGAGGCAGGCCGCGCGAAAACGAAGATTCTGCATCAGCATCTTCGTCGCCTTCATCCTTGCTTTCGGCGTAGGCTTTCAGAAAACCCTCAAATGTAATTACCTCACCTGTGGCTGTGAGCGTCACGCCCGGCTGGGTGCTGATGCCAATGGTAGCGACTGTGCGCTCAATCTGCGCGTCGGCCATTTGCGAAGCCATAGCGCGCTTCCGGATTAGGTCGTACAGCCGCTGCTCGGCTGATTCGCCGCCTGCTTTGGCCAACGAGAAATCGGTAGGACGAATGGCTTCGTGCGCTTCCTGCGCAGAGGCCGATTTGGTTTTGAAATGCCGTTGGAACGCGTACTCTGCGCCGTAGGCCCGCGTGATTTCAGCCTGTGCCCCAGCTAGTGCCTCCGCCGACAGGTTCACGGAGTCCGTGCGCATGTAGCTGATTTTACCGGCTTCGTACAGCTTCTGAGCCACGCTCATGGTCTGCGCCACCGAGAAGCCCAGCTTACGCGAGGCTTCCTGCTGCAGGGTAGAGGTAGTGAAAGGCGGCGCCGGCGAGCGTTTGCCGGGCTTTTTTTCTAGATTCTCAATGGTATAAACTGCGCCTGCGCAACGCGCCAGAAAGGCATCGGCCTCCTCACGGGTTTTGAAGCGGGTAGGCAGTTCGGCTTCCAACACGGCACCCTGTCCAGCATCAAAGCGAGCTACTACACGGTAAGCCGACGACACGCTAAACTGCTGAATCTCCCGCTCGCGCTCTACTACCAGGCGTACCGCCACGGATTGCACCCGCCCAGCCGACAAACCTGCTTTAATTTTCTTCCACAGCACCGGGCTCAGCTCAAAGCCTACCAAACGGTCGAGCACGCGACGGGCCTGCTGGGCATTCACCAGGTTCAGGTCGATTTCGCGGGGCGAATCGATGGCGTTGAGAATCGCGTTCTTCGTAATCTCGCGAAATACGATGCGGCGGGTTTTCGCGTTGGTCAGGTTCAGCGTTTCGGCCAAGTGCCACGAAATAGCTTCGCCTTCGCGGTCGTCGTCACTGGCCAACCACACCGTTTCAGCTTCTTTCGATAGTTTTTTCAGCTCCGAAATCAACTCGCGTTTATCTGGCGAAACTACATAGGTAGGCTTGAAGCCATTGGCAATATCAATAGCGTTGTTGTCCTTCGGCAAGTCGCGGACATGTCCAAAGCTAGATTTCACAATGAAATCTTTGCCTAAGTATCCTTCAATCGTCTTTGCCTTGGCAGGAGACTCAACAATAACTAGATTTTTAATCATAGGAAGAAAGCCCGGAGGTGGGGTACTGGAGGTGGGGATCAACTAAGAAAACGGGTGGGCGCAGTAAAAGTTGATTTAGGGGCAAAGATGCTGGAATAATCCGGTGTGCCGCGTCATGTACTGTGCTACCCGTCGTCTGCATAAGGTCGGCGTATCATTGATAAATACAGTTGCGGGGGTGTAAGTAGTTCAGCTGTTGCTCATTTTGACAAAAGCCGTTCCCGAAAAAAAGCCTGCGCGCCCCAACGACGTATTTACTACCTTTGCCAGTCAGGTAAAACCGTCGTGCTCACGCAAACTGATAGGATTTATCGAACTGCTCTCAGCCCGTCCATCTCGTATTATATGGCATCAGGTAAGAATATCCAACCGACGACCAACCCTGCTCCTTCCGCACCGGAGTCCGATCAGGCGGTGAAGCCCGTTGATGAAAAGAAGGCCGCGGGTCTGGCCCGACGCGTAGGCCAGACCCGCGGCTTGCAACGACAAGCCACCAGCGCCCAGGAAGCTGCTTATATCGACGACCAGCTCAACCGTGTGCTCTACGCCCTCGACGCCTTTAAAAAAGGCGACATATCGGTGCGGCTAACCAAGCAGAACAACGACATCTTTGCCGATATTGCCGAGGCCTACAACTCCATGGTGGAGATGATTAGCGGGGTAGGGGGCGAGGTGTCGCGCATTTCCAAAGTAGCGGGAGTAGAAGGCAACCTGAAGGCCCGCGCCTCGGCCGAGAATGCCTCCGGCTTCTGGCGCGATATGATCAACAACATCAATGGCCTGGTAGACAGCATTGCCGTGCCGGTGTTGGAAGTAGGCAAGGTGCTGAAGAATATCTCGAAAGGCAATCTGGACGAGACGTTCCAGATTCCGGTGTCAGGTGACTTCAAGCTGATGGCCGAAACCATCAACAAGACCATCGACAACCTCAACGTATTTGCTGGCGAGGTAACCCGCGTAGCACAGGAGGTAGGCACCGAGGGCCGCCTGGGCGGTCAAGCCAACGTGCCGAACGTGGGCGGTGTGTGGAAGGACCTCACCGACAACGTGAACACGATGGCCTCGAACCTGACCAGTCAGGTACGCGACATTGCCAACGTGGCCACCGCCGTAGCCAAAGGCGACTTGAGCCAGAAAATCACCGTTGATGTGAAAGGCGAGCTATTCCAGCTCAAGCAGAACCTCAACCAGATGGTAGACTCGCTGAACCTGTTTGCCGGCGAGGTAACGCGCGTGGCGCAGGAGGTAGGCACCGAAGGCCGCCTAGGCGGCCAAGCCAGCGTGCCCGGCGTGGCTGGCGTGTGGAAAGACCTGACGGACAACGTAAATAACATGGCCGCCAACCTGACCAGCCAGGTACGCGACATTGCCAACGTGGCCACCGCCGTAGCCCGTGGCGACCTAAGCCAGAAGATGACGGTGAACGTGAAGGGCGAGATTCTGGAGCTGAAGGACATTCTGAACCAGATGGTGGACTCCTTGAATACGTTTGGCGACGAAGTGACGCGCGTATCGCGGGAGGTAGGCACCGAGGGCAAGCTCGGCGGGCAAGCCGTAGTGCCCAACGTGAGCGGCACGTGGAAAGAGCTGACCGACAACGTGAACACGATGGCCTCGAACCTGACCAGCCAGGTACGCGACATTGCCAACGTGGCTACCGCGGTAGCCCGCGGCGACTTGTCACAGAAGATGACCGTGGATGTAAAAGGAGAAATCCTGGAGCTGAAGGACATTCTGAACCAGATGGTGGACTCCTTGAATACGTTTGGTGACGAAGTGACGCGCGTATCACGGGAGGTAGGCACCGAGGGCAAACTCGGCGGCCAAGCCGTAGTGCCCAACGTGAGCGGCACGTGGAAAGAGCTGACCGACAACGTGAACACAATGGCCTCGAACCTGACCAGCCAGGTACGCGACATTGCCAACGTGGCTACCGCCGTAGCACGGGGCGACCTAAGCCAGAAAATGACGGTAAACGTGCGGGGCGAGATTCTGGAATTGAAAGATATTCTCGACCAGATGGTGGACTCCTTGAATGTGTTTGCGGGCGAGGTGACGCGCGTATCACGCGAGGTAGGCACCGAGGGTATCCTGGGTGGTCAAGCTGTAGTACCGAACGTAGCCGGCACGTGGAAAGAGCTGACGGACAACGTGAACACGATGGCCTCGAACCTGACCAGTCAGGTGCGCGACATTGCTAACGTGGCCACCGCTGTAGCCCGTGGCGACCTGAGCCAGAAAGTAACCGTTGATGTGAAAGGCGAGCTGCTCCAACTCAAGGAAAACCTCAACCGCATGGTTGACTCGCTGAACATCTTTGCTGGTGAGGTAACGCGCGTGGCGCAAGAGGTAGGCACCGAGGGCCGCCTGGGCGGTCAGGCCAGCGTACCCGGCGTGAGCGGCGTATGGAAAGATCTGACGGATAACGTAAATACCATGGCCGCCAACCTGACCACCCAAGTACGCGGCTTGGTGAAGGTAGTAACGGCCGTATCGCAGGGCGACCTGACCCAGAGCCTGGAGTTGGACGCTAAAGGCGAAGTAGCCGAGCTGGCCGACACCATCAACCGCATGGTAGCCGACCTCAACCGTCTCGCGGTGGAGGTAAGCCGTGTAGCCAAGGTAGCCGGGGTAGAAGGCAAACTCACTGAGCGCGCTACCGTAGGCGGCGTAAGCGGCTCCTGGAAAGAACTAGTCGACACCCTCAACGACCTACTCGAATCCATTGCATCGCCGGTGCTGGAAGTAAGCCGTGTAGTGCGGGGCATCTCCGAGGGCGACCTGACCCAGCACGTGGAAGTACCTACTGCCGGCGACATCGAAGCTATGTCGAGCGCCTTGAACCTGGCCGTTGAAAACCTGAACGAGCTGCTAGGCGAAATCAACGACTCAGCGCAGGTAGTGGGACAGTCGTCAGGCGAAATGGCCATGAAAGGCCAGGAAATGAGCCGCGTGACGGTGGATGTAGCCCTGGCCATGCAGCAAATGGCCGAGGGCGCACAGAACCAAGCCCTGAAAACCGATCAGGCCTTCAAGCTGATCGAAGAGATTATGCAGGCCACCAAGGAAACCGCCGGTAAAGCTGATGTAGGCATCAAGGCCGCTATTCTAGGTGAGCAAACCTCGCAGTTGGGCCTGAAAACAGTGGCGGAAGTGGTGAAAAATATGGAAGAGATTTCCAGCGCCGCTACCCAAACCTCGCGCACGATCGAAGTCCTGAGCACCCGCTCACAGGAGATTAGCACGTCGCTGGGCGTTATCACCGACATTGCGGCCCAAACCAACCTGCTGGCGTTGAATGCTGCCATTGAGGCCGCCCGTGCCGGCGAGGCTGGCCGTGGCTTTGCCGTAGTAGCGGAGGAAATTCGCAAGCTGGCGGAAAGCTCCCGCCGCTCGGCCAACGAAATCAGTACGCTGGTAGATGATGTGAAGAAGGATACTACCACCGCTGCCGCCGCTATTTCCACCATGGAAGGCCGCGTGATGAAGGGTAAAAATGCCACCTTCGAGGCCAGTGCTGCCTTTAAAAACATTGCCACCAGCAGCGGCGAAACCCTGCGTACCTCCCGCGACATTCTCACAGCCACTGAAGTGCAGAAAGCCTCTATCGGTGATGTGGTGAAGTACGTGGAGGAAGTGGTAGCCATTGCTGAGCAAACGGCCTCGGGCACCCAGCAGGTAGCCAGCACAGCCAAGCAGCTCTCTACCTCCATGCAGGAGTTGACGACCTCCAGCCAGAACCTGACAGATATTGCTGACGACCTGCAAGACGGCCTAGCTGCCTTCCTGCTGATGGAGGACGAAGAGCCAGAGCCTGAGCCCGAACCGGAGCCACAACGACGGTTGGGCCTACGGCGGCGTGAACAAGCAAAAGCTGCTGCTACGTTGTCAACGAATGGCAGTACGCCGCCCCCCCGGCCTCAGGCAGCTGCTCCACGGCCGGCTAGGCCCGCAGCTCCTGCTGCTCGGCGTGGTACGGCCCCTGCTGCACTCGACGAGTCAACCGAGAATAGCAACGGTCAAAAAAAACCAACCCGCGCGAAAGCTCGTGCCGAGAAGCCGTCGGCTGATGGCAAGGCCACCAAGCCGGAAGCGTCTACTTCTGCCAAACCGACACGTAAGGCCCGCACAAAATAAATAACCTCCTGGGGTAGGAAGTAGGCCAGTCTGCATGTAGACTGGCCTACCTACCACATCCGTAAGCATTTGCTGCATGGCAGACTCTGACAACGCCACCAACGACAAGAAAATTACCAAGCAGGAGCCTCTTATTCAGCTAATTGTATTTCGCTTGGGCGACGAAGACTACGGGATTCGGATTGAGCAGGTGAAGGAAGTGACGCTGACGCCGGAAATAGCGCGCATGCCCAAAACGCCTGATTTCGTGAAGGGTATTGCCAACCTGCGGGGTGATATCATCACGATTATCGATCTGGAGGAGCGGTTTCAGCTGCGCTCAGCTGGAACAGAAATGCCTGCCGTTAGCTATACAATGGCTATTGAGGGCAAGGAGTACACCATCGGGATTGTGGTGCGTGAGGTGCCGCAGCCGTTGTCCATTCCGGCATCCATCATCGAAAAAGCGCCCGAGTTTATTCAGGATATCAACATTCACGACAAATACATCGAGGGCATTGCCAAGGTAAACGGGCGTATTATCGTGGTGTTGGATATGCTGAAGCTGCTAACGCCCGCCGAAATCATGCAGCTACCTGCAAAAAGCTAATCTTCGCCTGTTCCTCTACGTACAAGAGCCGGGGCGGCCCACTGTCCTGCTCCCTCTTCTCTAAACTCAGACTACTGCACTTTTTTCGTATGAAAAACCGCATTCTCATTGTAGACGATTCCTTCTACATGCGCACGATGCTCAAGAATATGCTCACCGACGCGGGCTATGAAGTGGTAGGCGAAGCCGCAAATGGTCAGCAAGCCCTGGAAATGGCTGCTGCGACCCGGCCCGACCTCATCACCCTCGACGTCATTCTACCCGACAACACGGGCCTCGACGTGCTGAAAGGCATCCGCGAAGATCAACCAGACGTGAAAGTGGTGATGTGCAGCGCCGTGGGGCAAGAGGTAATTGTAAACGAAGCCTTAGAAAGCGGAGCTACAGCTTATATCGTCAAACCTTTCTCGGAGGAGAAAGTGCTGGAAATTGTGGGTAGCGCTTTACAAACCAGCGGTTCCAGCGAAGCCTAAGCCTGTTTTATTTGTGTGCGGCATGCGGTGCCGCCACTTGTATTACCTATTCCGTGTCTAATCCCTCCACCCCTGTTTCTGTCCTGATTGGCAATCTGCCACCGCTGGTGCGGGAGGAGTTGGTGTGCCTGTTGCGTAGAGAGCCTGCCTGGCAAGTGGTGCCGGTGCAACCAGCACGGGGGAGGATAGCCGCTATGGCTCGGCAGTACCAGGTAGATCTGGTGATTGCCGATGAAAGTGGCATGATGGAACTGGCTGAGCTGGCACAGGTGCATCCGGTGCCCGTGATTTTGTATAGTGCTTTTTCGCTGGGTGGCGCCCGCCTCCGGCAGGCTACCCGCTGGAACGTGCACGACTATTTTGGGCCTTGGATACCGCAGGAAAGTCCGTCATTTAGTGATTGGCGATTGTATTTGTTGCAGAAGCTACAATCAGTTGTTGCTCAGCCTGTGACCTTTGCCCAAGCATTGCCGGAAGCAGGGCCTACTTCGCTGCCTAGCGGTATTGTAGTGCTAGGTGGTTCTACAGGCGGTTCGGCAGCTGTGGAAAGTGTAGTGCATCAATTACTTCCTTCCAACTGTGCCATTCTAGTGGCAGTGCATTTGCCGGCTGTTTTCACCCAGACACTGGTAGACCGCCTGCGCCGTGTTACGTCGCTGCCCGTAGTGAATGGTAAAGCCGGCACCATCCTGACGCCCGGTAAAATAATAGTGATGCCCGGTGGCGGCAATACCACCATCAAAACTGCCACTGGCACCCCTTGGATTAGCTGGCAAACCAGCTTTATAGAGGCAGAGCTTCATGCACCTAACAATCTGCCCTCTATTGATTTGTTGATGCAATCCGTTGTGCAAACTACGGGTCGGCCTACATTGGGGGTTATTCTTAGCGGCCTGGGCAACGATGGTACCCAAGGCGCCCGTGCTATCCGGCAGCGCGGCGGGCAGGTGATTGTGCAGCGCGAGGCTGCTGTAGCCGCTATGCCCCAATCGGTATTGCAAGCGGGGTATGCTGATCAGGAACTATCGCTAAAAGATATTCCTGGCTATATCAATCAGTTTGCGTTGCGAGCCCGACCCGGCCGTCGGTTGGTTTCTTCCTTTTCTCCTGCTACCCAGCTATGAAATCGAGAGAAGAAGAATACCGCGAAATATTTATGGTGGAGGCGCTCGAGTACTACGACGCCATGAGCCGCCATATCAGTGAGTTAGAGAGGAATCCAGCCGATTCGGCGGCGCTCAATGAGCTGTTTCGCTTAATGCACAACCTGAAGGCCAATGCCCGGGCCATGGGCTACCCTGCTATCAGCGAGGTAGCGCACCGGATGGAAACCATTTTTGGTCTCATTCGCGACAAAGAGCGCACCTTCGAGGGCAACGTGGTGCCGGTGCTGTTCACCGGGGTAGACACCATCGGGGAAATGATTCGGGCAGTGGGGGCTAGTAATGAGCTCCCTTCGGCCGACACGCTGCTGGCGAACCTCGACCGGTTAGTGAATGGCGAGGAGCCCGTCTTGGAAGATCAGCCAGAAGCCGATGACGACGACGCCAACCGCAAATTGGAGCTGTCGGATCTGGTGTATATCCAGATCAAGAAGCTCGACCACTTGATGAATCTGGTAGGGGAGCTGATTATTGACCGCGACCGGATTCTGACACTGAGCAAGGAAAGCGACAGCCCAGCTTTGCAAGCCACGGCGGCGCATTTGTTCCGTATTTCTGATGAGCTACAGTACAGCATCATGGATGTGCGCCTGGTGAACGTAGGCTCCTTGTTCAACAAGTTTCCGCGGGTAGTGCGCGACGTGGCCGCTGCCGAGAAAAAAGATATTGCGCTGGAGGTAGACGGGCAGGATATTCAGATTGACCGCAACATTTTACAAATCATCACCGATTCGCTGCTGCACTTGGTGCGCAACGCCATTGGGCACGGGATTGAGGCGCCCGACGTGCGCGAGAAAGCCGGCAAGCCAGCGCAAGGACAGTTGACGCTGGCCGCCCAAACGGAGCGCGACAACGTACTCATTCAGGTATCCGACGACGGAGCTGGTATCAACGTAGACAGCGTGCGTCGCAAGGCCGTGGAACGCGGCTTAGTTGGCGCTGAAGCCGCGCAGCAATTAGACGACGATGCCGTGCGGGCCTTTCTGTTTGAGCCAGGTTTCTCCATGGCGAAAGAAATCACCGACATTTCGGGTCGGGGAGTAGGGCTGGATGTGGTGAAGCTGGCTATCGATTCGCTCGGCGGGCAGTTGCGCGTTAGCTCTACCTTAGGTAAGGGCACCACGTTCACGCTGGTGCTGCCTACCTCCATCGCGGTGAAAGGTGCCCTGCTTTTTGAATTGGATGCCCGCAGCTACGCTATTCCGCTCATGCATACCGACTCGGTGGTGTCGTTGCAGCCAGAAGACCTGCACGTGGTAGGCGGCCTGTTGCTGGCCGAAGTGCAGGACGAAAACGTACCCGTGGTAGACTTGCGCCGCTTGCTACACAATAGCGACGGCCCACTACCCCCCGCCAACCGCCACGAATTGCAAGGCCGGCAGGACATCATCATCGTCAACTACAACAACCGTAAGCTGGGCCTGATCATCGACCGGTTTCTGCGTCAGCAGAGCATCGTAATCAAACCCATGAGTAAACCGCTTGATACTATTGATTTGTTTGGGGGAGTGACCCTTTTGGGAAGCGGCCAGGTCTGCCTGGTGCTGGATGTACCAGCTCTCACCCGACTTTTTTTAGCCAAGCGCCCATAAAAACACGTACTTGCAGACACCGGACAATCTCAACCGTTGAGAGAGCTCGCTTAATTGATACATTTCTATGGATTTGCACATGACAGAACTAGAGCGGGACATCATCCGCGAGATTCTGAACATTGGCCTTGCCAGGGCAGCTGACTCCTTCGCGGTGATTGCGCAGGAGCGGGTGCTACTGGAGGTGCCCAACCTGGACTTGGTGCCGGGCAGCAACATCCTGGGGCGCGTGCACGAGTATGAAGGCACGCACGTCATTATTCAGTCGGATATCAAGGGTGACTTCAACGGGACCACGCTCATGTTCTTCTCAGGGCAGCATGTGCAACGGCTTTCCAAGGTATGCCTGCGTATGAACGTGAGCGACAGCATCAAAATAGATGCGATGCAGGAATCGTTGCTGCTGGAAATCAGCAACATTATCACGGGGGCTTTGGTAACGCAGCTGGCTAATATTCTAAAATCGAATATCTATGGGGCACCACCCGTAGCGCCCCGCGGCAACATTGCCGATTCGCTCAATAGCCTGATGACCAACCGGCCTATGGTGCAGCCGCTCATCTTCTCCGTTATCACGCAGTTTTCGGACAAAGACAACTCCGTGGAGCTGCCGCTGATGATTTTCTTTGACCGTGAGACGTTCGCCAAAATGCTGGAAATTATCCGCGCCTATAACTTTATGGGTGGGCAGGCATCGGCCTAAGTACGCCGTTTGCGAAGTATTTTCGCGCTGGCTATTATTTGGTTGCCTACTAGCATATGCAGCCAGATGATAGCCAGCGCTTTGTTTGTATTCGTTTTTACCGCTTTTTCATGGAACATTCCGCTGCTTCTTCGCTGGAACAAAAGTTAGCTAATTTCGACCCCAATGCCCTTGGCGACACGGCGGGCGGTGTATATGGCCTACCCTTCACGGTGGAGGAAGCACAGATGGTAATTGTGCCCGTGCCGTGGGAAGTCACGGTTTCCTACCGTGCCGGCACTGCCGAAGCCCCCGAAGCCATCCGTGACGCCTCTTTGCAAGTGGACCTCTACGACCCGGACATTCCAGACGCGTGGCGTCTGGGTTTGGCCATGGAGGAAGTAGATGAGCACTGGGCCCAGGAAAGCCGCACCCTCCGCGAGCAGGCCGCTAGCTATATCGGGTGGCTGGAAGCTGGTGAGCCTGAAGCCGACGCCACGCGTTTTGCCAACACGGCCAGTTCCATCAGTCAACGCGGCCAAGAGCTGCTCACGTGGCTGAAAGATAAGACCGGCGCCTACCTCGACGCGGGTAAAGCTGTGGTGGTACTGGGCGGCGACCATAGCACGCCGTTGGGCTACCTGCACGCCCTGGCCGAGCGCCACCAGGAATTCGGTATTCTACAAATTGACGCGCATTGCGACCTACGCCCCGCCTATGAGGGCTTCACGTACTCGCACGCTTCCATCATGCATAATGCTCTGCAACTGCCGCAGGTGAAGAAGCTGGTGCAGGTAGGCATCCGCGATTTGTGCCAGCAGGAAGCCGAAACCATCGACCAATCGGGTGGGCGCGTGGTAATGTTCCATAACCGCTTCCTGCGCGATGAAATGTACGCCAAGAAATCGTGGAAAAAGCAGTGCGGTAAGATCATCGCGCAGCTACCCCAGAAAGTATACATCAGTTTTGATATTGATGGACTGGATCCTAAGCTGTGCCCCGGTACTGGTACACCCGTACCAGGCGGATTGGAGTTTGAGGAAGCCGTATACTTGGTGCGGCAAATTGTGCGCTCGGGCCGCGAAATCATCGGCTTCGACCTGAACGAAGTAGCCCCCGGCGACACCGAATGGAATGCTATTGTAGGGGCCCGTCTGCTCTACAACCTGTGCAACTGGATGGCCGTTTCGCAGGGCCGTTTGAAAGCGCGCAAGGTAGAATAAACTATATAGCTAAACGCTAATGCTGCGTTTTCGTATGAAGAGACCAGCTTGCGGTTGCAAGCTGGTCTTTTTCTTTCTCCCTCATCTCTCTCCAAATCATGGGCTTCATCCTCAAACTCCTCCTGACAGCCATTCTTACGTACCTGCTAGCTTCCTTTTTGCCCGGCGCGCACATCGACGGATTTGGCTCAGCTATCTGGTTGGTTATCGTATTGGCTTTGCTGAATGCTTTCGTGAAACCAATTCTACAGCTGATTGGCCTACCCATTACAATCATCACGCTGGGCCTCTTCCTGTTGGTTATCAATGCCCTGATTGTAATGCTAGCCAGCTATTTGCTGAGCGGTTTTGAAATCAGCGGATTCTTTGCAGCACTGCTGTTTAGCATTGTGCTCTCGTTGGTAACGACGGTAGTGGACAAAGTAGTTGACTAACTGCACAGTAAGCAACAACGAAAAAGCCGGCTGCTCAAATAGAGCAGCCGGCTTTTTTTGCGCGTTATGGGTAGGGCTCTACCCTTACAGCCGGCGCAGTTGCGCGCCCAGCGCCGTCAGGCGTTTATCGATGTTCTGGTAGCCACGGTCAATTTGCTCCACGTTCTCAATCACGCTGCGGCCTTCGGCCGACAGGGCCGCAATAAGCAGCGCTACCCCAGCCCGGATGTCGGGTGAGGTCATGGTAATGCCATGCAGACGCGTGCGCTTATCCAGCCCGATAACGGTGGCGCGGTGCGGGTCGCAGAGGATAATCTGCGCGCCCATATCGATGAGCTTATCCACGAAGAACAAGCGCGACTCAAACATTTTCTGGTGAATCAGCACCGTGCCTTTGGCTTGGGTTGCCACTACCAGAATGATGCTGAGCAGGTCGGGTGTGAGGCCAGGCCAAGTGTGGTCCGAGATGGTCAGGATGCTACCGTCGAGGTAGGTGTTGATTTCGTAGTGCTCCTGGGCCGGAATGTAAATGTCATCATCCCGAAATTCCAGCTTGATACCCAGCTTGCGGAACGTGTCCGGAATCAGACCCAACTCCGCAATCTGGCAGTTCTTGATGGTGATTTCGGAGCCCGTCATGGCTGCTAAGCCAATGAAAGAGCCAATTTCGATCATATCGGGCAACATGCGGTGCTCGGTGCCGCCGAGGCTTTCTACACCTTCGATGGTGAGCAGGTTGGAGCCGATGCCGTTAATCTTGGCGCCCATGCGGACTAGCATCTTGCACAGCTGTTGGAGGTAGGGCTCACAGGCAGCGTTGTAGATGGTGGTGGTGCCTTCGGCCAGCACAGCGGCCATTACCAGGTTAGCGGTTCCCGTTACGGAGGCCTCATCCAGCAGCATATAGGTGCCTTGCAGCTTGCCGTCGGTGCTGATGCGGTAGAAGTCGTTGCTTTCCAGTGTGAGCTTACCACCCAACTTTTCGAGACCCACAAAGTGCGTATCCAGCGGCCGACGGCCAATTTTGTCGCCGCCGGGGCGGGGTAGCTGGCACTTACCGAAACGGGCCAGCATGGGTCCCAGAATCATTACAGAGCCGCGCAGCGCCCTACCCTGGGCCACGAAGGCTTCGGTATCGAGGTAGTCCAGGTGCACGTCGTCGGCCTGAAATACGTAGGTGTCAACGCCAATCTTACCCACTTTCACCCCCATATCGCGCAGCAGCTCAATGAGCTTGTTCACGTCGCGGATGTCGGGGATGTTGCTAATGGTAACGGGTTCAGCGGTGAGCAGCACGGCGCACAAAATCTGGAGCGCTTCGTTTTTGGCGCCCTGCGGGATGATTTCGCCTTTCAGGGGCTGGCCGCCGATTACTTCAAAAGATGCCATGTTCTAGGAGCTAGTAGCTAATGGCTGTCAGCTATTAGCTTTTTAAAGCGTTGGGAGAGAAATTGAGGGAACAAAGCTAACAGCTAACTGCCATTAGCCAACAGCTAACAATAAAGCTTACTGTGGTGGCTGTTGCGGCTCCTGACGACCTTTTTTACCGCGGCCGCGCTGCTTATCGCGGCGGTTGTTGTTGCCGGAACCACCGCGCCGGTCGTTACGGTCGTTGCGGGGCTGCGGTACGATAAAGGGTACCGGGCGGCCGTTGGTGGTAAATTCAAATAGGTTTTGCGCATCTACCTGTGCCGGATCGAGCGTGAGCTTGCCCCCCGATAACTCCTTCAGGTGCTTCAGGATGGTCACATCCTTGGCGTTTTCCTTATTGTAGGAGCGGTATAGAAACTTCATGGTGCGCCCGATGGTGATGGCCGCTTGCTCGCGCTCGGTGGGGTCTTCCAACGCCGATGCCTGTTCAATCATCAGCTCCACGCCGCGGCCATAGGTCTTGAGTTTGGGAGCTTTGGCAGGGTAGGGGACGCGGGCGGGTTTGGCCTGGTTGAGCGTGCCTTGCAGGGTTACGGGCGCGTCCACGTCCAGCTCCTCGCCGGCCATGATGTAGAGGTGGTTCCAAAGCTTTTGCTGCACGTCTTGCTGGTCGCGCAAGCTGGGTTGCAGGCGCAACATCAGCTGTACCAACTGCTGAGCGCGGCGGGTGCGCTCGTCGCGGTCTTCAATAGTACGCAGCTGTTGCACCAGCTCATAGGTGCTCTGGCCGTACTCGCGCACCAGCAAATTATGTTCGGTAGGGATAGTCATGAGGAAAGAAAACAACCGGAGGGTAGGAAATACACCTAGCGCACAGCGGTTGCCGTGCGCCAGTCAAGAAATGCCCTACTCCGATTTAGTGCAATTCGAGGTTAAATATACGGTAGGGAAATGTTGAGTTTTCAACTCAACATTTCCCTAGTGCACGCGCAGCTTCGCGAAACTCAGGAGTAGCGTTTTCTCGCCTACCTCCTCAAATTTGATAGTTGCCTTGGTAGTGCCATCCTGCTTTTCGAGTTTGGCTACGGTGCCAAAGCCGAACTTAGGATGTTCTACGCGTTGGCCCGGCTGCAGGCTGCTGGTGTCAGAAGGTTTGAAATCGGAAGGCGCTACGTATTTGGTAGCGACGGTTTTACGCGGAGCGGGTGGCACAAGGTTGGAGCGCCGTTCAAACACGTGCCCAAACGACGACTCGCCCGCACCTGGTCCGGCCGGCGTGGCGGCAAACTTGAAGTCAACAAACTGCGGGTCGATTTCGTCCAGGAAACGACTTTTCTCGCAGCTACGCAGGTTGCCCCACTGGTAGCGCGAGGTAGCGTAGCTGAGCGTGAGCTTCTTTTCGGCCCGCGTGATGGCCACGTAGAACAGGCGGCGCTCCTCCTCCAGGTCGGCCCGCGAGGTAATCATCATCTGGCTGGGAAATAGGTTTTCCTCCATGCCCACGATGTACACGTTGCGAAACTCCAAACCCTTAGCCGAGTGAATCGTCATCAGCGTCACCTGCTCGCCTTCAGCTTGCGCGTCCTTGGTATCGGCGTCCGTCACCAGCGCAATATCCTGCAAAAACGCGCCCAGCGACTTTTCCTCGCGCTCGGGGTCTTCCACAAACGCTTTAATCCCGTTCAGCAATTCCTGAATATTCTCGTAGCGCGACAAGCCCTCAATGCTTTTATCGGCGTACAATTCCTCAATCATGCCCGACTCCTTGGCAATCTGCTTGGCGGCTTCGTACGCATCGTGGATGGCCGCTTTGGCGGTGTACTCCTTGATTTTTTCTCCGAAGCCCACCACCGGATTGGACACGCGCGCGGGTAGGAACTGGTCGGCGTTGCTCACCACTTCCCACAAGGAGTGGTTGCTTTGCTCGGCCGCTTCCACCAGCTTGGCAATGGTGGTGTCGCCGATGCCGCGCTTGGGGTAGTTAATCACGCGGCGCAGGGCCTGCTCGTCGTTGGGGTTCACCGTGAGGCGCAGGTAGGCTACCAAGTCCTTGATTTCCTTGCGCTGGTAGAAGCTCAAGCCGCCCACAATCTTGTACTTGATGTTGAGCTTGCGCAGGGATTCTTCCATGGCGCGGCTCTGGGCGTTGGTGCGGTACAGGATGGCAAAATCGTCGTAGGACAGATGCTGGTTCATCTTGTCCTCGTAGATGCTTTGCGCCACCAGCTTGCCTTCCTCGTTATCAGAAGCCGCCTTGAGCACCTCAATCAGCGTGCCTTCTTCGTTATCCGAGAAAACGTCTTTGCGCAGCTGGGCTTGGTTGTTTTTGATGACCGAGTTGGCCGCCCGCACAATGTTCTTGGTAGAGCGGTAGTTCTGCTCCAGCTTAAACACCTGCAACTCGGGGTAGTCTTTCTCGAAATTCAGAATATTCTGAATATCAGCACCTCGGAAGGCGTAAATACTCTGGGCATCGTCGCCTACCACGCAAATGTTGCGCTCCTTGGCCGCCAGCTTCCGTGTGATGAGGTACTGCGAGTAGTTGGTGTCCTGATACTCGTCGACCATCACATACTTGAAGATGTTCTGGTACTTGTTCAGCACATCGGGGTGGTCTTTGAACAGGACGTTGGTCTGGTACAGCAAATCGTCGAAGTCCATAGCACCAGCCTTGAAGCAGCGCTGCTGGTACTGCTGGTAGATAACGCCAATCTTGGGCCGCAATGCCGCCTCGTCGTCGGCCCGAATGGCCGGGTCGTTGAGGTACTGCTGCACCGAAATCAGCTTGTTTTTGG
This sequence comes from Hymenobacter citatus, assembly GCF_014333615.1. Lineage (GTDB taxonomy): Bacteria > Bacteroidota > Bacteroidia > Cytophagales > Hymenobacteraceae > Hymenobacter > Hymenobacter citatus. The sequence continues at coordinate 193,023 of NZ_JACSCY010000001.1, forward strand.
CGGCAGAAATTCGGCCCAGTACCATACCAGGCTTGTAGAGCTTGTCGTCCAGCTCCAGCTCTTTCAGGATTTGGCCTACTAGCGTTTTCGAGTCCTGGGTGTCATAGATCGTGAAGCTGCGCGGAAAGCCCAGCTTGTCGGCCTCAGAGCGCAGAATACGGGCGAAGATGCTGTGAAACGTGCCCATCCAGAGGTTTTTGGCCTCGGGGCCTACCACTTTCTCAATACGCGCCCGCATCTCGCGGGCCGCTTTATTGGTGAAGGTGAGGGCTAAAATGTTGAACGAATCGACGCCTTTTTCGAGCAGGTTGGCGATGCGATACGTAAGCACACGCGTTTTGCCGGAACCGGCGCCGGCTATAATCATGCACGGGCCCTCGGTCTGCATCACCGCGGCGCCCTGCGAAGGGTTCAGTAAAGAAAGATAATCTAAGGCCATGCGAAAAGCTAAGCGTTTTGGCGGGTTAGCAAAGATACGGCTTTGCGGGCGGCAGACGAAACGAAGTATCTTTGCGGTTCTTTTTCGCTTGTGCCCTTGCCTTTCCGCTCTATGTCTGCTGCTGGTCTTGCCAACGCTCCCACACCGGTTCCGCTGGCCATTCTGTGTCTTTCGGCCAGTTGGGGTGGTCTGGAAATCAACACCGTTAAGCTAGCCGGCTGGTTGCTCGAACGTGGCTGGCCCGTGCAGCTCATTGCGTCGGTAGGGACGCCGCTGGCGGCGCAGGCACAGCAGCAGAGAATACCTGTTTGCTTTCTATCCAACCCCCTACGCGCCGTGGATGTTCCCGCTGCCTGGCGGTTGCGCACCGCATTGCGACGGCACGGTGCCCGCGTGCTCATTGTGACGCAAAACCAGGATCTGCCGCTGGCCGTGCTTTGCAAGCGGTGGCTGGCGCCGCACGTGCGGTTGGTGTATCAGCAACACATGCAGTTGGGCTTATCTAAACGCGACTTGATCCACACCTGGCGCTACCGGGCGCTGGATGCTTGGCTGACCCCGCTGCCTGGTCTGGCCCAGCAGGTAGGGGAGAAGACCCACATGGATATGCGCCGCGTGCATGTAGTACCGCTCGGGATTGAGCTAGACCGTTTTCTACATCCGGGTCTCACTTCGCAGCAGGCGCGCGAAGAGCTTCAATTACCGGCCACAGGCCAACTGCTCGGCCTGATTGGTCGCTTCGATGAAGGCAAGGGGCAGCAGTTCGTAGTAGACGCTTTTCACCACCTGCGACAACAGTTTCCGAACCAAGAGCTGCACTTAGTGTTGGTGGGCGAGGCCACCCGAAACCAAGAAGCGGCCAGTCACTACCGAGTAGCCGTGATAGAGCAAATAGCTGCATTGGGTTTGACTTCCTGCGTGCATCTTCGTGCCTTCACCGACCAACCGCAGGTAGTATACCGCGCCCTCGATGTGTTCTTGGTGGCCTCGGTCAACGAAACCTACGGTATGGTCACCATTGAGGCCATGGCGGCGGGGCTACCCATTGTGGCCGCTGCAACCGGCGGCACCCGCGAAATTCTGACAGAACAGGAAACGGGCCTGCTCTACCCGCTGGGTGATACCGCTGCCTGGACTATAGCCGTAGGTTGGTGCCTGCAACAGCCAGAAGAAGCGCAGGAAATGGGGAAGCGTGCCCAGCATGAGGCCGTCCGCACCTACGCCTACCAGCGCCAGTGCGAGCTAACCGAAGCCGCATTGCATCACCTGTTGTAGCCCGAAGCCGCGGGCGAATAGTTATCTTTGTCTTTTAATTCTGCGTCGCGTTTCGCAAGTGTAGTGCTGTTTACACGCGTCGCCTACCTCCGGGAACTTCAGCGGCCACCACGCCATGATCATCATTCAAAATACCGTCATCTCCGACGACGTGCGCGACAACTTTTTCGTGTGCAACCTGGAAGCCTGCAAGGGTGCCTGCTGCGTAGAGGGAGACCTGGGCGCCCCCCTGGAAGAAGGCGAGCTGCGCATTCTGGAGCAGGAATACGAGGCCATTAAGCCCTACCTCACCGAAGCCGGCCGCGAAGCCATTGAGCAACAAGGCCTTTATATCAAAGATTGGGAAGGCGACTTCAGCACCACTACCATCAACGACCGGGAGTGTGCCTACGCCCTCTACGACGAGCGCGGCATCCTGAAATGCGGCATCGAGCAGGCCTACCTGGCTGGGGCTACCACGTTCAAAAAGCCCATTAGCTGCCATCTCTACCCCATCCGTATCAGCAAATACGAGGATTTTGAAGCGCTGAACTACGACCGGTGGGGCATTTGCAATCCGGCCTGCGCATTCGGCGGCGAGCTAGGCGTGCGCGTGTACCAGTTCCTGAAAGAGCCGCTGATTCGGAAGTATGGCGAGGCGTGGTACGGCGAGCTGGTGCAGGAGATTGAGGGTAGTGCGCAGGGTTAAGAAATAGTTTCAGCTAAATGCAGTGGGGGTAGCCCAACTTCCTCGTATACTTCGGCTACTGTCATGCGCAAATGAAGAGAAGGGAAATATAGAATCTCCTGCGACTGACGCAACATGGTGAGCTCCCAGGCGCCTCGCTCATTTAGCAAATAACTTTCTACAAACACCCGCTTCTGAGAGATCAACACGTATTGGCGCAACGATGGTAGAAGCTGATACTGTTGCAATTTCCAACTTCGGTCGCGCAGTTCCGTGGAGTTCGATAGCACCTCAATTAGTAGAGTAGGGTGTTGTACAATACGAGTTTCCAGCTGATCTTCTTCCGCGCAGGTGACCATTACATCGGGATATGTGAAATGGTCGTCGGCGTTAATGCGCAGGCGAACATTCTCGTCAAATACCCGGCAGCCCTTACCGCGTAATCCCAGCCGTAGCGCAATCACACAGTTCTGCTTGATGGTGTTATGCGCGAAGGTAGCGCCCGCCATAGCCTGCGGACCATCCAACGGAAAAATTTCGCCGTGGTAGTACTCATGCCGGATATCCGACACTTCTTCCAGCGCAAAGTATTCCTCCACGGTATAGCGGCGCGTGTAGTCGGGTAGGGTAGGCATAAAGCGAAATAAGGTATACAGCGTAAAATACGCAGATTAAACGCAAAGAAGCGCCGAAGGAACTCCTTCGGCGCTTCTTTATCGGGCTTGCAAAACGACCTATAGGGTCGAAAAGTCGAACGACGTTTCCAGGAACTTCGTGGTGAAATCACCGTCCCGGAAGTTCTGGTTGTCCATTAAGGCCAAGTGAAACGGAATAGTCGTTTTCACGCCTTCCACTACAAACTCCGAGAGGGCGCGCTTCATCTTCACGATACACTCCTCGCGGGTTTGGGCCGTGGTGATGAGCTTGGCAATCATCGAATCGTAGTTGGGCGGAATGGTGTAGCCCGCATATACGTGCGTATCCACGCGCACGCCGTGGCCGCCGGGAATGTGCAGCGTCGTGATCTTGCCGGGCGAAGGGCGGAAGCCATTCGTGGGGTCCTCGGCATTGATGCGGCACTCCATCGCGTGCATCTGGGGGTAGTAATTGTTACCCGAAATTGAGATGCCGGCGGCTACTTTGATTTGCTCCTTGATGAGGTCGTAGTTGATGATTTCCTCCGTCACGGGGTGCTCCACCTGAATGCGGGTGTTCATCTCCATGAAGTAGAAATCCCGGTTTTTGTCAACCAGAAACTCAATGGTCCCTACCCCTTCGTAGCCAATAGCCGAGGCACCAGCAATGGCTGCCTTGCCCATCCGCTCGCGTAACTCGTCGGTCATGAAGGGCGAGGGGGCTTCCTCCACCAGCTTCTGGTGACGGCGCTGGATGGAGCAGTCGCGCTCCGAGAGGTGGCACACGTGGCCGTACTGGTCACCGCACACCTGAATTTCGATGTGACGCGGTTCTTCTACAAACTTCTCCAGGTACACACCATCGTTGCCGAAGGCCGCTTTGGCCTCCGTGCGAGCGTCGTTCCAGGCCTTTTCAAACTCCTCTTCCGAGTTGATGATACGCATACCGCGTCCACCGCCGCCGGCTGTAGCCTTCAGAATAACCGGGTATTTAATCTTGGTAGCAACCTTTTTGCCCTGCTCCAGTGAATCGAGCAGGCCTACAGAGCCCGGAATGCACGGCACACCAGCCTTGATCATGGTCGCTTTAGCCGAGGCCTTATCACCCATCTGATTGATCATTTCAGGCGAGGCCCCAATGAACTTGATACCGTTTTCCTGGCAGATGCGCGAGAATTCCGCGTTTTCTGAAAGAAAGCCGTAGCCAGGGTGAATGGCGTCGGCATTGGTAATCTCAGCGGCCGCAATCAGACTTGGAATGTTCAGGTAGGATAGCGACGAGGTAGGCGGCCCGATGCACACAGCTTCATCGGCGAAGCGCACGTGCAGGCTGTCTTTATCGGCAGTCGAGTACACGGCTACCGTCTTGATACCCATTTCCTTACAGGTGCGAATAATTCGCAGGGCAATTTCGCCCCGGTTCGCAATGAGGATTTTCTTAAACATGAGTGGGGTCTTAGGGTCTTAGGAGCTTGGGGTCTTGGAAAAAAGAAAGGGTCTTGCGGACTTAGAGCTGGCAGCAAAACCAAGACTCTAAGTCCCCAAGACCCTAAGACCCCAGCAATTACATTGGCTCAATCAGGAACAGTGGCTGATCGTATTCAACGGGGGTAGCGTTGTCGACCAGAATCTTCACCACGCGGCCAGCCTGCTCGGCTTCAATCTCGTTGAATAGCTTCATGGCTTCGATGATGCAGATTACCTGGCCTTTCTCAACTTGGTCGCCTACCTGTACAAACATGGGTGCTTCGGGGCTGCTGCTGCGGTAGAAGGTGCCAATCATGGGCGCCTTCAGCGACTGGTAGTTGCCACCCGTGGCGGGCGCAGCTTCTGAGGCTGGAACTGCCGCCGCTGCAGGTGCTGCTGGAGCAGGAGCGGTAGGTAGGGCTGCTGCCGGAGCGGGGGCGGCCGGAGCCGCTGGCGCCGGAGCAGCGCTGCTAATTACCGGCTTGTAGCTGGGCTCGCGCTGAACCGAGATTTTAAATTCCTCGGTTTCAATGTTGACTTTGTTCAGGCCCGATTTGGCAATGAAGTCGATGAGGTCTTGTAGTTCTTTGGCTTTCATGAGCACGGTAGGGTGGAGTTGCTGGCAGAATTACTTAACCCGCTCGACGTAGCTGTAGTCGCTGGTCTTGATGCGGATTTTGGTGTCGGTATCAATAAATAGCGGTACTTGAATGCGGGCACCTGTTTCTACAGTGGCCGGCTTGAGGGTATTGGTTGCTGTATCACCGCGCAAACCAGGCTCGGTGTAAGTTACTACCAAATCAACCGTAGTAGGTAGCTCGGCTGTGAGAGGTTGCTCGGTTTCAGCATGAAACAGGATAGTTACCTCTTGGCCTTCCTTCATCAAATCGGCAAACGGCACCATCGCCTCGGGCAGTACTACCTGCTCAAATGAAGCATTGTCCATGAAGGTATAGCCGTAGTCGTCCTGAAATAGGTACTGGTGCGGGCGCTGCTCCACACGAGCAGTTTCCACCTTTACTCCAGCATTAAACGTGTTATCTAGCGTTTTGCCGGTTTTGATGTTGCGCATTTTGGTGCGCACGAAAGCCGGTCCTTTGCCGGGTTTCACGTGCTGAAACTCAGTGATGACGTGCAGGTCGCCGTTGTAGTTCAGCACGAGCCCGTTGCGGAAGTCTGCGGTAGTAGCCATGGTTTTAATTAGGAATTAAGGAGTAAAAATTAAGAATTAAAGTAAGAAGCAAGAACTGACTTGCTGTTAGGTAAAAATTACTTTGGACAGTCAGTTAGTACTTCAATCGTTAATCCCTAATTGCGCGAAGCGCCGTCATATGCCCATTTCAGGTATAGCGCGCCCCATGTAAAGCCACCCCCGAAGGCAGCAAAAATGAGGTTGTCGCCTTTACGAAGCTGCTGCTCGTAGTCGGCTAGGCAAAGCGGGATGGTGGCGTTGGTGGTGTTGCCGTACTTGTGAATAGTGAGCATCACTTTCTCTGGACCGATGCCCACGCGCTGGGCGGTAGCGTCGATGATACGCTTGTTGGCCTGGTGTGGCACCAGCCAGGCAATGTCGTCGGCAGAAAGGTGGTTGCGGTCGGCTACCTGAGCGGCTACGTCGGCCATGTTTTTCACGGCAAATTTGAAGACAGCCGCACCTTCTTGGTAGACAAAATGCTCGCGGTTAGCTACCGTTTCGGCAGAGGGCGGACGGCGTGAACCGCCGGCTTTCTGGTGCAGGTGCTGCTCGCCGCGGCCATCGGAATGCAGCTCGTGGTCTAATAAGCCTAGGCCGTCGGTAGTGGGTTCGAGGAGTACGGCGCCAGCGCCGTCCCCAAAAATGATACAGGTAGAGCGGTCTGTATAATCGATGATGCTCGACATTTTATCTGCTCCTACTACCACTACCTTTTTGTACGTACCGGTCTGGATAAACTGCGCTCCTGTGGTGAGGGCATACAAAAAGCCCGAGCACGCAGCCTGCATGTCGAAGCTAAATGCTTTGGTGGTGCCAATAGCCGCCGAAATAATATTGGCAGTAGCCGGAAAAACCAGATCCGGCGTGGTGGTAGCGCAAATCAGTAGATCGATTTCCTCGGCGCGAGTACCGGTTTTGGCCAGCAATTGTTCTACGGCTTTAATAGCCATAACCGACGTGCCCTGGTTTTCACCCTTCAGAATGTGTCGCTCCTGAATCCCGGTTCGGCTTACAATCCACTCGTCCGTTGTGTCTACCAGTGTTTCGAGTTCTTTGTTCGTAAGCACATAATCGGGTACGTAGGACCCAACTCCGGTGATGGCGGCAGTTATCTTCATCTGTGGGGTGAGGAAAGCGCGGTAACACAAAGTCCGGCCGGAGCCGGACTGCTGTTGTTAAGACTTGAAGGTAGCTTTGATTTGATCAGAAATACCAGATTGGGCCATTTGATAGCCTTGCACCAGCATGCTACAAATAGCAGTGGGTGTGCTCACGCCATGGCCAATAATCGCGTTGTCGTTGATGCCTAGAATAGGGCTACCGCCAGCGGCTTCGTAGTTGAACTTCTCGAAGAACGGATCTACGATATGACGCTCAACCAGAATATCATAAACCGACTCGGCCATTTTCAGCATCACGTTGCCGGTGTAGCCGTCGCATACTACCACGTCTGCCTTGTCGTTAAACAGGTCGCGCCCTTCTATATTGCCAATGAAGTGTATATGCGGGTTGACTTTCAGCAGTTGGTGAGCGGCTTGCAGCAGGGCAGTGCCCTTGCCCTCTTCTTCGCCCAAATTCATCAGGCCCACTTTAGGGGTAGTGATGCCTAATACATATTGTGCGTAGAGAGAGCCCAATTCACCAAATTGCTCCAGCATCTCGGGCTTGCATTCGGCATTGGCGCCTACATCTAGAAAGATGCCGTAGCCACCGTGCAGCTTCGGAACAAAGTTGGCAATGGCCGGGCGCAACACGCCTGGCACGGCCTTTACACTAAACATAGCACCTACCAGCATGGCGCCCGTGCTACCCGCCGAGCAAAAGGCATCTACCTCACCACTATGCAGCATTCGGTAGCCTACAGCAATACTCGAATCTTGCTTTTGCTGGTAGGCCTTAGCCGGGTGCTCACCCATCGCAATGACCTGTGTGGCTGGCACAAAAGCCAGGCTTTCAGCCGCTGCACCGTGTTGCTGGAGCAGCGGCCGTACAGCCTCTTCCTGGCCGATGAGCACAACTTGAGCTTTGCCGGCTAATTGTTGCGCGGCCAGCACGGCACCATCGACGGCAGCCTGGGGAGCAAAATCGCCCCCCATTGCGTCCAGGGCTATCTTCATGAACGGGTGTTAAGGAAGTCAGAGGTCAGGTTAATCGGCCGGGAGGGGCCAGCGGCGAGGGGTAGCGTGGGCTATTCCTCGTCTTCGGTAGGGGCCGCAGCCGATGCTACTGGAGCGTAGTCCTTAATAGCTACTTTGCCGTTCAGGTACAGGTCGCCGTCTACTACGTAAGCCTTGTGGCGCAGGTGCAGCTCACCGGTGGTCTGGCAAACGGTAACGGCTTTGGGGGTCAGTTTGTCGTGGGTGCGGCGTTTGTCGCGTACAGCGGAGGAGGTGCGGCGCTTAGGATGAGCCATGGTATTGAAATGTTAAATGTTAAGTGTTAAATGTTGAATGACCTAGCGCTTAATTCAGGTTGCGCAACGCGTTCCAGCGGGGGTCGGTGAAGTCGTCATCCTCATCATCGTCGCCCTCAGTGCGGGTTGTGAAGATGAGTTTGCTGTCGGCATCAGGATTTTCGTCGGGCTCGTTTTGGAAGCGTGGGTGCAGCTTCTTCATTGGAATAGCCAAGCCGATATAGTCAAACAGGTGCTGCGCAATGGGTAATACCTGCGTGTCAGGCGTGATTTGCAACACGTCCTCGTCCAGATCAGCGTAGGTATCGCCGAAGCGCACCAGCAACTGCCGCTGCACATCAATAGGCTGATCGAAATCGTCCAAGCTCCGGTCGCAGGTAACCTGTACGGTGCCTTTGATGTGAAAGTCGAGGGTCAGCAGACGGTCCGTCTTGAGTAGGTCCAAGTCTACGTGCAGGTTGCCTTCCTGAATCAACTGCTGATCGAATCGGGCGAAGAAGTCCGGCCCCAACTCAAATGCATAATGATGCATCTTATTCGCCAGTTTGGCGATGTTGAGGTCAAATTGAGAGTCTTTTTTCACAGTCGACTAAATAGCAGGGGGCAAAAGTAGAAAGATTTCTGCGGTTTATAAAAGGGCCAGTAGACGCAGAAAGTGGCTTAGGCAGTTTTTAGAATGAATTCCGGACTGATGCCCAAACGTTCGTAGAGCTTTTTAGCCAAATCCAACGTCACGCGTCGCTTGCCGCTCAAAATCTGCGACAACCGGCCGGCCGGTACCTCCAGCAGCTGCGCCAGCTCCTTTTGCTTGAGCTGCAAATGCTGACGCTTCAGCTCAATCATTTCGGCCAGCGTAACGGGTAGGCTGGGCAGGTGTTGTAGTCGGGTTTCGTACTGCGCCAGTGCCGTTACCAGTGCCTGCGTTTCCTCCCCGGCATCGGCCACCGCCAGCAGCGCATCCAGGCGGCGTAGCGCTTGGCGATATTGAGCGGGAGTGGAGAGGGTCATGCGACTGAAAAGCAACCAGGTTGTAAAAGCTGGCGCAAAGGTCGTGAATAAATTTCAGACGCGAAATAAAGTTTCGATTTTGGAAAGATTTATATGTGTTGTGGGTGCTGTAACACGCTATAAAGCAAAATGTTGTGTAATAAATATTTATTCGAATACAAGGTAGAAAGTTGCGGCAGAGCAACGCAACTCACTTATCGAACGGATACCGCCGTTGTTTCATTTCGCAATTCCAACGCGAAAACCGCCTCATTAGATAAGTATGGGCTGAGCTTAGAATAACTCGTCCTTCACTGGAGCGGTATAGGGCTGAGGCTTACTGTCGGTTTGGGGTAGGCCGAAGTAGAAGTAAAGCGTGCGTTTCTTTGACGCATCGCCGGGGCGTACGTGGTTCAGCTCGCCACTCGGGCCCAGGTTGGACGTGTTAGTGTCGATATTGAGGGCTAGCTTGGTGCCGAGCGGCGGAATGGCATCCAGAAACGACAGATTGCCAACGGGCAGCGCCGGAAACGGCTTCACACCCGACAGCCCATAGAACTCGAACCGGCGTACGTAGAGGCCAGGGCCGGGACTGGCAACCAGGAACTTACCCTCCACGGTGTTCATCTCCAGCCACACCACATCGGCAAAATAGCCCTTAAACTCGGGGTAAATCCAGGGGGCGGCGCCGGTTTGGGTATCATTGTAAGGGTTTTCCCACACGTTGAGGCCCACACCCTGCAAGCGGTTTTTCCAGACGCGGTAGGGGCCTTTGCCCAGCCATTTGGCCCCAAGGACGTAGTTTCCGGGGTAGGTGAAGGTGATGCCCTCAAATGGATAGTCGCCGGCCGGCAGGGCGTATTCATAATCGAGCTGCAACCAGCCAGAGCCATGCATTTTCCAGCGCACGGCTTTCAGGTCGCCGGTGTAGCGGGTTTCCACCACTTCGCCGTCGGCCTCGGGGCGGTGCGTGAGGCCCTGAAAGGCCGCCGTGCCGCTCACCAGCACCGGGCCGTTGGCGAAGGAGAGCGTGGAGCCGTTGTTGCCCTTGATGCCCGTCACGTGGCCGTTGGTTTTGTTGAAGGTCACGCTGATGTTGCTGGCCGTCAGCGTCAGCGTCGAGTCGGTTTCGGTGGCTTGTACCGCGCCCTTGGCGGGGGTAGGGAGCACGCCCATAAGCAGCTGCATGTTGGAGCCGGTTTTCCAGGTCCAGCGCTGCACCAGGTTTTGCTGCGGGTCATAGGCCGAAAGCACCAAGGCGTCGTACTGCTGCCAGTTTTTGGGTAAGTCCAGCCGGAGCTGGCCAGTAGCCAGTGGCGCCACGGCAGGGCTCTTAGTAGTGCCTTTCTGCTGGCTTATATATCCCGTGAAGGGGTCTGTGGGCTTGCGGAAATTCACCAGTTCCCACCGGAACGCGCACTGGCTCAGGTTCAGGAAATGGTAGCGGTTTTCTACCGGCACGGTGCCTTTGAACTTGGCCGGCAGCTCCGTTAGGTTGATTTTGATAGGCGAGTAGATGTCGCGAATAGCGTAAAAGCTGCCTTCCTTCTCGCGGTGCGGCCCCACCACGCCGTCGGGCGCGTTCACGCCGTTCACGTCGATGATGCCGCGCTGGTCGGTGCGCACGATGCCCTCATCTACCAGTGCCCACAGAAACCCCCCGCCCGAGCGCGCCGACTTCCAGTGCAGCTCCCAAAAATCGGCCAGGGCGGTGCCACCGCCGCCGTCGTCCTGCGAGTGCAGAAACTCGGTGGGCATGTAAATGAGGGAGTCCTGAAGGATTTTCTCGGTGCTGTAGTAGTTCTCGTAGTGGTTGGTGTCGATGCCGTTGTGTTCATTGCCGGGGCGGTGGTGGGCGTGGATGACGGGCCGGCGGGAGAAGTCGTAGAAGGCAAAATCATCGTCCAGCTCCTTGTTGGTGCCGCCCTCGTTGCCGTTGCTCCAGAAGATGATGCTGGGGTGGTTGGCGTCGCGGGTCACCATTTCGCGCACCAGCGGCGTGCCGGCTTTGGTGCTGTACGCCTTCTGCCAGCCGGCCAGCTCGTCGAGCACGTAGAGGCCCAGCGAGTCGCAGAGGTCCAGGAACTTCACGTCGGGCGGGTAGTGCGACATGCGCACGGCGTTCATGTTCATCTGCTTGATGAGACGCACATCGGCCAGCTGAATGGAGTCGTTGAGGGTGCGGCCGGTTTCGGGCCACCAGCTGTGGCGGTTGGTGCCCTTCAGCTTCACCTGCGTGCCGTTCACGAAGATGCCCTTGACCCGCCGGATTTCAATGGTGCGAAACCCAAACTTGTCGGTGGTCTGGTACAGCGTGTTGCCGTTCGATTTCAGCGTGGTGCGTACGTGGTACAGATGGGGCGTTTCTGAGGTCCACTGCAAGGGTTTGCGCACGGTGGTGCGGAGCGTCACCACCGTATCGTTGGCAGCCGTGGTGGCTTGCGCCGTACCCACAACGTTGCTCGACGCGTCCAGAATTTCGGCCTGCACCTGCGTGTTGGCCGGCACGTTGCGCAGGTAGGCCTGCATCCCGAAGCGGCCGTCGGCCTGCCCATCAATGGACGTGCGCGTGACGAACTGCTGGGGGTAGGCCTCCAGATATACGGGCCGGAAAATCCCGCCGAACACCCAGTAGTCGGCCAGCCGCTCGGCGTTGTTTACGGATTGATCGGCCGACATCTTGCTCACCGTCACTTCCAGCAGGTTTTCCTGGCCGGCGAGGCGCAGTTTGTCGGTGATGTCGTACTTGAACTCGTAAAACGCGCCCTGGTGAATAGGGCCGGCCAGCTGCCCGTTTAATTTGACTTCGGTATCGGTCATCGAGCCTTCGAATACGATAAACACCCGCTTCTGCTGCCAGCCGGCTGGCACCCGGAAGGTGTGCTTGTACTTGCCCTGCTCGTCGGCGAAGCGGAAGTTCTTGCCGTAGGTTTTGTAGTCGCGGCCGTAGTTATAGGCGCCAAAACCCTGCTGCTCCCAGCACGAGGGCACCGCTATTTTGGTCCAAAAACCGCTTTTGCGCCCGCCGGTGCAGTAAAAATTCCACTGCACGGTGGGGCGGTTGTCGCGACCGGAGAGGTACTGGATCTGCTTCTGCGGTGCTGTTTGGGCCAAGGCGAGCGGCGCGCAGAATTTGCTCAGGAGCAGGAGCAATACGAGGAATAACTTCACTGGAAATAGCAGAGAAATGAGTGAAAAAGCCGTGCCCGGCCGATTAGGTAAAGTACCTAATCGGCCGGGCACAAACTATCCGGTAGTGTCCTGTATCTGGCGGCGGCTACCACACCACTACTTGCCCGGCGCGTTGGCGCACCAGGTTGCAGGCCATATATAAGGCTTCGCGGAAGGAGGTAGGGTCGGCGCGGAACTGACCGGCCAGGCCATAGGCCGTGCCGTGGTCGGGGGAGGTGCGCACAATGGGTAGGCCGGCGGTGTAGTTCACGCCCCGCTCGAAGGCCAGCGTTTTAAACGGAATCAAACCCTGATCGTGATACAGCGCCAACGTAGCATCAAACTGGTGGTACTGCCCCGTGCCGAAGTAGCCATCGGCAGGGTAGGGGCCGTACACGAGGTGGCCTTCCTGCAAAAAATGCTGAATAACGGGCGCTACGATTTTGCCTTCCTCGGTGCCCAGCAGGCCATTTTCGCCAGCGTGCGGATTCAGGCCGAGCACCGCCACACGTGGTTTCTCAATCCCGAAATCCTGCCGCAACGAGTTCAGCAGGATTTGCAGTTTGGTACGCAGCAGCTCGGGCGTGACGCGGGTAGCCACGTCTTTCAATGGGATATGCCCCGTGAGGGTAGCCACGCGCAGGTCGTCGCTGGCGAGCAGCATCAGGCTCTCGGGCGCCCCGAAGAAGCTGGTGAGGAACTCGGTGTGGCCGGGGTAGCGGAACTTGTCGGACTGCGTGTTTTCCTTGCTGATGGGCGCCGTCACGAGGCCATCGAGCAGGCCGGCTTTCAGGTCGCGGCAGGCAGCCACCAGCGACTCGCGGGCGGCCGTGCCGCTGGCCTGGGTAGGCTGGCCGGGCGTGAGCACGAAGTCTTCGTCCCAGCACGTCACGGCGTTGAGCTTGCCTGGGTCGATGTCAGCGGCCGAGCGCACCTGCCGGAACGTGAGCGGTCCTACCTGCTCATCCACCGGAAAATCGTCGAACAGCGACGTGGCCATGCCATACACCACGGGCGTGCAGAACTTCAGCAGGCGCGTATCGAGGAAGGTCTTATAAATAATTTCCGGCCCGATGCCGGCCAAATCGCCAACGGAAATGCCGATGCGGGGTAGGTGGCTCATGGAAATGGTGAAGTTGTGAGGAGTGAAGTTGTGAGTTTTTGATTTCCGTGGGTTAACCAATCGTCTGTTATCCTGAGCTTGCGAAGGACCTTATCACACGAGAACAGGACGTTGTTACGTCAGTCGTGCAAACGTGATAAGGTCCTTCGCTCCGCTCAGGATGACAGACGATTTTCAATGACTAACTACTAGAAAGCTGCTTACGCCTGCGCTTTCAGGAAATCGTAGAGCAGGCGCACGGTGGTGCCGGTGCCACCCTTGCCGCGGTAGCTGTCGGGGGCCATGAGGTAGGCGGGGGCGGCAATGTCGAGGTGAATCCAGGGGTAGCCCTCGGCGAAGCGCTCCAGGAACTTGCCCGCCGAAATGGCTCCTGCCTCGGCGCGGCCCAGGTTTTTGATATCGGCAATATCAGACTTGATATGCTCGGCGTACTCCTCCCACAGCGGAAACTCCACCACGCGCTCGTGCACGCGGCGGCCCGACTGCTGGAGCTGCTGCATGTAGTCGTCGGTGGTACCCATACCCACAATGCCCTCCTGACCAATGGCGCGGGCGGCGGCCCCGGTGAGGGTGGCCATGTCGATGACCAGGGCGGGGTCGTATTTCTTGGCGAAGGCCAGGGCATCAGCCAAAATCAGGCGGCCTTCGGCGTCGGTGTTCAGCACTTCCACGGTTAGGCCGCTGTACATGGTTAGCACGTCGCCGGGGGCGAAGGCGGGGCCGCCGGGGCGGTTGTCGGTGGCCGGCACCAGCCCGATGACGTGCAGCGGCACCTGGTTTTTGGCCAGGGCGTAGAGCGTGCCCACCACGGCCGCGCCGCCGGCCATGTCGCACTTCATCATATCCATACTGTTGGGGGTAGGCTTCAGGCTGAGGCCGCCCGTGTCGTACACCACGCCCTTGCCCACCAGCACAAACGGCTTGTTGTTGGTAGCACCCTCGGGCTTGTACTCCATAATAGTGAAGGTAGGCGGCTCGGGCGAACCTTGGTTCACGCCCAACAGGCCGCCCATACGCAAGGCTTCAATGCGCACCAAATCCAGGATTTCGGTCTGGAAACCGGCTTCTTCGCCCGCCGCGGCCATGCGTTCAGCAAACTGCGTAGCGTTGAGCTTATTATACGGTGCGTTCACTAGGTCGCGGGCCAGGAACACGCCTTCGACTACCGCTTGCAGCTCCTGGACCAGCTGAGTCGTGAAGGCTGAACCAGTAAGGTAGAGCTGCGTCAGGGTAGGCGCTTGCTGCGACTTCTCGTCGGTCTTATAGCCCGCAAACTGGTAGGCGCTCAGAGCGATGCCCTCCGCGAGGGGTAGGGCGCCGGTGGTGTCGGCGGTCAGGTCCTGCACGTAGAGCGTGGCTACCTTATCGGTTTTCAGGCGGGCGTGCAGCTGATGACCGCTTTTGCGTAGGGCCTCGGCCGTGAGGGTTGGCGTGGGCTTGTTGGCCACCACCACAAAATAGTGTTGGTGCGTGAAGTGGTTGACGCTGATGAGCTTGCTGTCGACGGCCAGCTGGTCGTTGACGTACTGCCGGGCGGCCTCGGGCAGGTCGGTAGCGGCGGCATCGGGCAGCGTGGTGGTGCCAGCCGGCAGGATGAAAACGGTGTCGGAAGCGTTGGGCGCCGTGGAGGCGTAGGCGAGTTGGAGAGACATAAAGACAGTAGGAGAAGTACTGAAAGTCGAAAGCCAGAACAGCAGAGCCGCGCAAAACGGCGGTTTCGGGCGTATCTTTGGCGATTCGCAAGGTAGGCACTTTGCCCGGCCTTTTCCCTAAACGCTCCGCCCGTGGATTCTGTTAGAGCCAAAAAACACTTAGGTCAGCATTTTTTGGCCGACCCCAACATTGCCCGGCGCATCGTGGAGGCGCTCCGCCTACCCGACGGCGTGCGCGAGGTACTCGAAATTGGCCCCGGTATGGGCGTGCTCACCGGCACGCTGCTACAAAACCCCGCCTACCGCACCTCGGTAGTGGAAATTGACCGCGAATCGGTGGCCTACCTACAGCAGCACTTTCCGACGCTGGAAAACCGCATCATCTCCGCCGACTTCCTGCGCCAGGACCTACAGGAGTTGTTCCCCGGCGAGCCGCTGAGCATCATTGGCAACTTTCCCTACAACATCAGCAGCCAGATTTTCTTCCAGGTGCTGGCCCACCGGCAGCAGGTGCGCGAGGTAGTGGGCATGATTCAGAAGGAAGTGGCCGACCGCCTGGCCGAAGGCCCTGGCACCAAAACCTACGGCATCCTGAGCGTGCTGTTGCAGGCGTTTTACGAAGTGGAATACCTGTTCACGGTGCCGCCGCACGTGTTCAACCCACCGCCTAAAGTGCAGTCGGCCGTGATTCGCCTCACCCGCAACGCCACCGAGCACCTCGGCTGCGACGAAAAGCTTTTTTTCCAAGTTGTGAAGCAGGCTTTTCAGACCCGCCGCAAAACCCTGCGCAACGCCCTCAAACCTTTTGGTATGCCTGCCGAAGCTACTACAGACGCCGTGTTCGACAAGCGCGCCGAGCAGCTGGGGGTAGAGCAGTTCGTGGAACTGACGAAGTGGGTGGAGCAGCACAAGCAGTAAACCCTGCAATCTGTCATCCTGAGCAGCGCGAAGGACCTTATGACGTGAGAACGACAGGCGTCACAACGATTCGTGCTAACGTGAGAAGGTCCTTCGCTCCGCTCAGGATGACAAGCGTATAAATAGCCCCGCCTCTACGTAAAGCATCCTCCATTTTTAATTTTCATTTCTTAATTGAAAACCTGCCTCTGCATCGACGAAATGCACCCCAGTCTGCCCGACATGCTGGCAGAAATTGGGGTGCAGCTGCACTACCGCCCCGACCTCACCGCCGCTGAGGTGCCCGCCGCCCTGGCTGCGCACCCTTATGACGGCCTGATGGTGCGCTCCAAGCTGCGCGTTACGGCGGCGCTGCTGGCGCATGGCCCGGCCCTGCGCTGGGTGGCCCGCGCCGGTGCCGGCGTCGATAATATTGATGAGGAAGCCCTGGCCGCGGTCAACGTAACGCTGCTGAACGCCCCCGAGGGCAACCAGGATGCCGTGGGCGAGTTTGCCGTGGGGCTGCTGCTGAGTGTGCTGCGCAACATCGGGCGGGCCGACCGTGAGGTGCGCGCTGGGCAGTGGCGGCGCGAGGCCAACCGCGGCGAGGAGGTAGGCGGCAAGGTTATCGGCCTGATTGGCTACGGCCATATGGGCAAGGCCTTTGCCCGGCGCCTGTCGGGCTTCGGCTGCACCGTGCTGGCCTACGACCACGACCCCAACTGTGCCCCCGACCAGTATGCTACCCTCGTGTCGCTAACCGAGTTGCAGCAACGCGCCGAGGTGCTGAGCCTGCACATTCCCTACTCGGCGGCCAATCATCATTTTGTGAACGAAGCGTTATTGGTCGGTTTTCAACACCCGATCTGGCTGCTGAACACGGCGCGGGGCGAGGTGCTGGACCACGCCGCTCTGGTGCGCCAACTGGCTACCGGCCACGTGCGCGGCGCCGGCCTCGACGTGCTCGAAAACGAAAAGCTCGCCACCCTCACGCCCGCCCAGCGCGCTACCCTCGATGCCCTGGAGGCCGACCCCAATGTGGTATTTACGCCCCACATCGGCGGCTGGACGCATCAGTCCTACCACCGCATCAACGAGGTGCTGACGCGCAAAATCCACGATTTTCTGCGCCGGCACGCGGGGTAGGAGCAAGGAGCCGCTGCTACCGCACCGGGCCGGCGCCCGTGCTTGGTTTGCGGCGAATGTGTATATTTGCAGGAAACCTGTTTCGGAGAACGGTCGGCGCTGCTGACCGTTCTCCTTGTTTTTTTAGCTAATCCACCAACCCGACATGGCTACTGTTAATTATTATACCCCCGAAGGCTTGCAGAAACTCAAAGACGAGTTGCAAGACCTGAAAATTCGTGGTCGGGCTAAAGCGGCCGACGACCTGCGCGAAGCCCGCGACAAGGGTGACCTGAGCGAAAACGCCGAATATGATGCCGCCAAGGAAGCCCAGGGTTTGCTGGAGCTGAAAATAGCCAAGCTGGAAGAAATTGTGGGCAACGCCCGCCTGCTCGACGAGAGCAACCTCGACACCAGCAAAGTGCTCATCATGAGCAAAGTGAAGCTGAAAAACCTGAAAAACGGCATGGTGCTCGACTACACGCTGGTAGCCGAGGAAGAAGCCAACCTGGCCGCCGGCAAAATCTCCGTGAAGTCGCCCATCGGCAAAGGCCTGTTGGGCAAGTCGGCCGGCGATACGGCCGAGATTACCGTGCCCGCTGGCAAGCTGCAATTCGAGATTCTGGAAATCAGCCGGTAGGCGGTGAGATGGTGAACTTGTGAAATAGTGAGTTAATGGTATCGTTATCTTACTGTTTTTTGAAGAAGAGGGCGAAGTCACCGACTTCGCCCTTTTGCGTTTCCCCACGTACTTTGGACATGGTGTTTTACCTGTCCTACAGGTGCCGCAAGCGCATAGTACACATCAACTCACCATCTCACTATTTCACCATTTCACCACATGCCTTCTATTTTCTCCCGTATCGTGGCCGGCGAGCTGCCGGCTTATAAAGTAGCCGAGGACGACGCGCACCTGGCTTTTCTCGACATCACGCCCCTGGTGGAAGGCCATACGCTGGTGATTCCGAAAAAGGAAACCGACTACATTTTTGATCTGCCCCCACAGGAGCTGGCCGCGCTACACCTGTTTGCCCAGCGCGTGGCGAAGGGCGTGCGGGCTGCGGTGCCGTGCAAGCGCATCGGGGTAGCCGTGATTGGGCTGGAAGTGCCCCACGCCCACATCCACCTGATTCCGATGAACCAGGTGGCGGATATGAACTTCGCCAACCCCAAGATTAAAGTACCCGAGGAGCGTATGCAAGAGCTGGCCGCTGCCATTGCCGCCCAGGTACCGGCCGCCGAAGCCAGCGGGGTAGGCGAAGCGCACACCCCGCCCCTGGAAAGCAAGGCCGAGCGTGAAACGGTGGGCAGCAACGTAGCCGCGGCAGCTCCGGCCTCCGATAACGAAGGGCCCTTCGCGCAGCTACGCCAGCTCATGCAGGGCCTGCGCTACGTAGCCGAAACCGAAGCCCCTCTGGAACCTGTGCGCTACCCTGCGCCCGAGGCCGAACTAACACCGGAAACCGTGCGCGAGCTGGTAGGCGCCCCCGCCGAGGAGCCCGTAGAAACGCAGGAACTGACGGTCTTTTTGCGTCAGCAAACTGCTGACAATGGCCCACAGGGTTCGGTAAAAGCCGCCAACCGCTTCAAAGCATTGCAGATGTTTTTGAAGCAGGAGCTGGATGACACGCAGGTGTACCGCCTGGGCAAGGGACCACGCATCACGGTGTACGCGCTGGGTAAGACGGCCGACGGACAGCTGATAGGCTTCAAAACCTACCTTAGCGAAACCTAAGATTACAGGCCCGCGCCGGCACCCGGCGCGGGTATCTTTTTTATGGGTGTGCTGTTATCAACAATACATTTACATGGCCGATTATGAGCTATGCGCTGTAAATCTGATGCTTACCCCAGGATCATCCTCCCATTTTTCACTGCCCTATGCTCCCAAACTCCCACGCTACATCCGACGACGCAGCCCTGGTGCAGGCGCTGCGCGACGGGGACGCGCGGGCGTTTGCAGAGATATACGAGCGGTATTGGTGGCCCCTGTTTAGCACCGCGCAGCGCAAGCTGGGCTCGCGCGAGGCCGCCGAGGAACTGGTGCAGGACCTGTTTACGGCACTGTGGCACAAGCGCGCCAGCAGCCACATCGAAAAGCTACCTCATTATCTAACCAAAGCCCTGCAATACCGGATTATCGACTACCTACGGGTGCGCACCACCCATGCGGGCTACCTGAGCTACCGGCAGATGCAGCCGCTATCGCTGGACAGAAGCACTGAGGAGCTGGTAGCGGCCGACGACCTGTCAATGGCCCTGGAAGAAAGCATCACCCAATTGCCCGAGTCGACGCGGGAGGTATTTCGGTTGAGCCGGCTGGAGCACCAGAGCGTAGCAGAAATTGCTGATCAATTGCACTTGTCGCCCAAAACGGTGGAGTATCATCTAACACGCGCCCTAAAGCTATTGCGCGTTCGGTTGAAAGATTTTTTGGCCTTGTTTCCTTTTTTTTGGTTGATAAAGTAAAAATTTTTATTGAATAGTTTATACTGATAATCAGCTGGTTATTTGTTGATCTACCGCCTGATGCGTGTTGAAGCATCAGGTTTTTTTATGTCGGCACCAGGGTAAAAGCGCGGTTGTTCGACTATAGGAGCAAACCAAGGCTCCTTTTATGCCAGACGCGTACTTTCAAACCTTATTGCAGCGGTACCAGCGTGGCGAATGCACGCCCGCCGAGCAGCGCGAAGTAGAGCACTGGTACGCTGCCCTGGAACAGCACGTGCCCCCCAGCTCCCCCCTAACTGTGCAGGAGCGGGAAGCAGTGCAGCGTGCATTATGGGCCCGCATTGCCCAGCAAACCGGCCTAGAAACGCCGGTCATCCCACTAACTGCTGCCCCCAAACCATGGTACGTGTGCGCCCCCGCCCGCTGGGCCGCGGCGGCCGTTGTGGCCCTGGGCATAGGTCTGGCAGCACTCCAACAGCTCCCTAACTCCTGGGTTGCGCCTACCGCGCCGGAGGTGGCCACTGCCCAAACGGAGTGGACCGTACGCACCGCGCCCGGCCGGCTTACCCTACCCGATGGCAGCACCGTGGTGCTAGCCTCAGGCAGCCGCTTGCGTTACCCGCGCCGTTTTGTGGCGGCCCGTCGGCAGGTGTTTTTGTCGGGCGAGGCTACGTTTGATGTGTTTCATAATCCGCAGCAGCCGTTTGAGGTATACACCGAGCAAATGCTGACCACCGTGCTGGGTACCAGCTTCACGGTGCAAGCCTACGCTGACCAGCCCAATACGCGGGTGCAGGTGTTGCGTGGCAAAGTACGCGTGGAGCCCCGTAAGCTGGCAACAGCCACCGTGGCGGCCGTACCCGCCGCCGTGGAGCTGCTGCCTAATCAGCAGGCAGTGTATTCGCCAACGGCGCACGAGCTGCACAAGGATTTGGTGGCGCAGCCCGCCTTGCTCACGCCGCCGTCTACCCTTTCCTTCGACGACCAGCCCGTGGCCGACGTGATTGCCACCCTGGAACGGGCCTACGGGGTAGAAATTCTCTACGATAAGGTAGCATTAGCAAACTGCACAGTAAGCGTTGTGCTGCAAAAAGATCAGTTATTCAGCAACTTAGGTTTGCTGTGTAAGACCCTGGGCGCCACTTACAAGTCGGTAGACACGCACGTGCAGCTGTATAGCCAGGGCTGCAAATCCTAATACGGTTCCACCACTTTTTACCAACCTCCTTCCACTGAACTTTCCGCAAACGATTGCGACTGTGTTTAACGCTTTTTACTGCTTCGCTTAATTCCCAAACCCTTCTCACCAACCCTAACAAGCTGTATGAGTCCTCTTCTACAAATCCCACCGCTAGGCAAACGCTTCAAGAGCGTGCTGCTACTGCAACTATTTGGCTTAATGCTTTGCACCAGCATTGCCTGGGGCCGACCAGCGCTAGCCCAGGAAATCCTGAACCAACCCGTGACGGTGCAGGCAAACAACGAAACCGTGAAGGACCTGCTCGGGCAGCTGGAAGCGCAGACCAACACGCACTTCATGTACAGCCCGCAGGTGATTAAGGCCACCCGGCGGGTGTCGGTGAAAGCCGTGAACCAGCCGTTGGTAGAGGTGCTGCGTACCATTTTGTCGCCGGTAGCGGTGAAGTACGAAGTAGTGGACAACGGTATCGTGTTGCAGCCTGCTACGCAAGCCGACATCACCGTAACCGGCCGCGTGCTGGACGAAAAGGGTGGTGGCCTACCCGGTGTTAACGTAGTAGCGAAAGGCACCACTAACGGCACCCAGACCGACGCGGAGGGCAACTACTCCCTTACCGTGTCTGACAACGCTATCCTCACGTTCTCCTTCATCGGTTACAACACCCAGGAAGTGCCCGTCGACGGTCGTACGGCCATCAGCATCACAATGGGCGCCGACACCAAAACCCTGAACGAGGTAGTGGTGGTGGGCTACGGCACACAGCGCAAAGCAGACGTAACGGGCGCTATTGGCTCGGTGAAAGCTGAGGAAATTGCCAACCGTCCGGTAGCTAACGCCGAGCAGGCGTTGCAAGGCAAAATTGCCGGCGTAAACATCACCTCTACCTCCGGCGCACCCGGCGCCGCACCGAATATTCGCATTCGCGGTGTGACATCGGTGCGCACGGCTGGCGACGACAACAACGCCGCCAACCAGCCGCTGTTTGTGGTGGATGGCATGTTCACCAACAACATTCAGTTTCTGAGCCCCTACGACATTGCGTCCATTGAAGTGCTGAAAGATGCTTCTTCGCTGGCTATTTACGGGGTGCGGGGCGCCAACGGCGTAATCATCGTAACCACGAAAAAGGGCAAATCAGGTAAGGCGCGCATTTCGCTGAACGCCTACGCCGGCTACCAGGAAATTGCCAAGCAGGTGAAAATGGCTAATGCCAGCGAGTACCAAACCTTGCTGAACGAGGCCATTCTGAACACTACCCCCAACGCCACCAACCTATTCCGCGGCCCCGGTTACGACTATGGCAACGGCGTGAACTGGTTCGACCAGATTCTGCAAAAAGGCTTCATTCAGGACTACCAGCTGAGCGCTTCGGGTGGCTCGGAGAAGTCGACGTATAGTATCAGCGGCGGCTACAACAAGCAGCAAGGCATCGTGAAAGGCCAGGATTTTGAGCGTATCAACTTCCGTGTCAACAACGAGTATAAGCTGACCGACCGCGTGCGGGTAGGAGCCAACGTGGCCATCAGCCGCATTCAGGAGAATATCACGCCGGGCTCAGTGTTCGGCAACGCTTACAACGCCGACCCGGCCCAGCAGGTCTTCAACCCTACCACCGGCAACTACAGTTACTCGCTCAACCAGAACGTAGCCAACCCGGTAGCGCAGCTGGCTTATAACAACGAGCGGAACAAAGGTGGCCGCCTGATTGGCAACGTGTTCGGCGAAGCCAACCTGCTGAAAAACCTGACCTTCCGCACCAGCTTCGGTACCGATCTGGGCTACACTGAAAACCGCGTGTATGCGCCCGTGTACTTCGTGTCGCAGAACCAGCGCAACGACCGTAGCCGCCTGGGTCGCCGGACCAATACCAACTCCACCTGGCTCTGGGAAAACACGCTAACCTATGACACGCAGTTTGGCGACGACCACCGACTGACCCTGCTGGCCGGCTATACCATGCAGCGCGACCAGAACGAAGAACTTTTCGGCCAGCGCAACGATGTGCCCGGCTACGACGAGGACCTGTGGTACCTGAACGTGGGCAACGCCCAAGGCAACATCGCCAACAACTCGGCCAGCGAATACGCTTTCCAGTCGGGCCTGGCACGCGCCAACTACGCCTTCAAGGACCGTTACCTGCTCACGGCTACGTTCCGTGCCGACGGTTCCTCGCGCTTCTCGCAGGGCGACCGGTGGGGGTATTTCCCGGCCATTGGCGCCGGCTGGCGTTTATCGGAGGAAGATTTCATCAAGGACCTCGGCGTATTTGATAACTTGAAGCTGCGCGCTAGCTATGGCGTGGTGGGTAACGTGAACGTGCCCAGCTACCAGTACTACGCCCGCATCAACAACGGCCTGAACGCCATCTTCGGCCCCGGCGAGTCGCTGAACATCGGCAAAACCGAGACTAACCCTACCGTGTCGCAAATTCGCTGGGAAAAGATCAACCAGCTGGACATCGGCTTCGAAACCGGCTTCCTGGATGACCGCCTGACTTTTGAGGCTGACTACTTCGACCGCCGCACCAACGACCTGGTAACGCAGGTGCCGGTATCGGTAGGGTCGCTGTACCGCAACATTGGTACCGTCGACAACAAAGGCTTCGAGTTTACTTTGGGCTGGCGTGGTGATGTGAAGGAGGCATTCACCTATGGCGTGAATGCCAACCTGTCTACCCTGCGCAACAACATTGTGTCGTTGGGCAACGGCGGGCAGCCCATCATTGGGGGTAGCCTGGGCAATGGCAACGTGGTAACGCGCACCGGGGTAGGAACTTCCATCGGCGAGTTCTACGGCTACGACGTAATCGGTATTTTCCAGACCGCCGACGAGGTAGCGGCCGCGCCCAATCAGCCCGGCGGCAAGGCTCCCGGTGAGCTGCGCTTCCGCGACGTGAACGGCGACGGTGTAATCGACCAGAACGACCGCGTAAGCCTGGGCTCGCCCATCCCCAACCTCACCTACGCGCTGAACACCAACGCGGCCTACAAAGGCTTCGATATTGCGGTGGACCTGCAAGGCGTATCGGGCAACAAGATCTACAACGGTAAAAAGGCCGTGCGCTTCACCAACGAAAACTTCGAGGCCTCGCGCCTGGACCGTTGGACGCCCACCAACCCCTCTACCTCCGAGCCGCGCGTATCGAACGTTATTCCGCAGGTTTCCAGTTACTTCATTGAGTCGGGCGCTTTCCTGCGCTTCCGCACCATTCAGCTGGGCTACACCATCCCGCGGGCCATTACCGAGTCGTTCGGGGTAGGCGGCATCCGCTTCTACGTCAATGCGCTCAACCCCTTCACCTTCACCAACTACTCGGGCTTCTCGCCGGAGGTAGGCGGCAACGATGCCGGCCGCGGCATCGAGCTGAACGTGGTGCCCGTGACGCGCTCCTACAACGCCGGGGTAAACATTTCTCTGTAATTCAGAACCTGCTAAGCACATCGCATCATGAAAGCGAAACACTATATCATTGCCCTGGCTAGTCTCTCGTTGAGCATGGCCGTTAGCAGCTGCCAGGATTTTCTGGACACCCAGCCGCTGGGCGAGGAGCTGAGCGAAAACTTCTTTGCTACCTCCGACGGCGCCGTGCAGGCCACCAACGCCATATACAACCAGCTGCGCGACTTCTCCGTGCACACCTTCTCCTTCATCGGCATTGCCAGCGTGGCTTCTGACGATGCCGACAAGGGTAGCACCCCCGGTGACGCACCCGCCATGGGCGAGCTGGATAACTTTACGGCCACGGCCGCCAACGGTCTGCTCGACGGGTTCTGGCAGGGCCACTACCTGGGTATTGCCCGCGCCAACCAGGTAATTCTGCGCGTGCCCGATATTCAGATGGACGATGCGTTGAAAGCCCGCCTAATTGGCGAGGCCCGTTTCCTGCGTGCCTACTTCTACTTCAACCTGGTGCGCACCTACGGCGGCGTACCAATTATTGATGAGCTACCACCCCGCGACGGGAGCAATTCCTCGAAGCCCCGCGCCACCCGCGAGCAGACCTATCAGTTCATCATTGACGATCTGAATGCGGCCGTGGCGGCTCTACCTGTACGCTCTGCTTATCCCGCCGCCGACCTGGGCCGCATCACCAAGGGAGCTGCGCAAGGCATGCTGGCCAAAGTGTATATGTACCAGAATAACTGGGGGCAAGTGCTTTCCCTCACCGATGCCGTAATTGCCTCCGGCGAGTACAGCCTCTACAACAACTACGCGCTTCTGTTCAATCTGGAAGGCGAAAACTCCAGCGAGTCGATCTTTGAAGTGCAGTGTGCTACCCTGCCGCAGGGTGGGGGCGGCTCGCAGTACGCCGAGGTGCAAAGCCCGCGTGCACCCATCCCGACGGGTGGCTGGGGCTTCAACTCGCCTTCTGAAAACCTGAACAGCGCCTATGAAGAGGGTGACCCACGCCGCCAGGCAACCATCATCTACGCCGGCGAAAACTTGGGGGATGGTGTAACCATTCCGACGGTGATTGATAACCCGCGCTACAATCAGAAGGCTTATGTGCGCGCTACCGACCCTCGCTCGCCCAACGGCATGGGCGACTCGGGCAAGAACATCCGCATTCTGCGCTACGCCGATGTGCTGTTGATGAATGCCGAAGCCGCCAACCAACAGGGTAACTCAGCCAAGGCCCTCACCGACCTGAACTTGGTGCGCAAACGCGCCCGTGGCACCAGCACCACCGTGCTGCCCGACGTGACGACCACCGACCAGTTGGAACTACGCCAAGCCATCTGGCGCGAGCGACGCGTGGAGCTGGCCATGGAGCACGACCGTTTCTGGGACCTGGTGCGCCAGGGCCGTGCCGGCACCGTGCTGCGAGCCGTGGGTAAGAATTTTGTGGATGGCAAAAATGAGGTATTCCCGATTCCGCAAAACCGCATCGACATCAGTGGTGGGTTGATTACCCAAAATCCTGGCTACTAGAATATTGATCTAATAGATTGAAAAGAACGTCATGCTGAGCTTGTCGAAGCATCTCTACCGCTTCGTTGAATACTACCTAACGAAGCAGTAGAGACGCTTCAACAAGCCCAGCATGACGTTCTTTCGTTTTCCTACCCCGCGCTTTTCCTACCCTACACCTTTGTTTATGAACAATTCGAAGCCCTTTTCCTATCTACTTGCTACCTGCCTGGGCGCGGCAAGTCTGCTACCGCTCAGCACTCAGGCCCAAACCGCTCCCACTGCGCCCAAACTCACCTACACCGCCCCGCGCCAGAAAAACCTCTCCGACGAGCAGTTGCTGGATGAGGTGCAGCGCCAGACGTTCCGGTACTTCTGGGACTTTGGGCACCCCGTGTCGGGCATGGCGCGGGAACGGAGCAACGTGAGCTTCGACTATGGCGACGAGGTGGTGACGACCGGCGGCACGGGCTTCGGCATCATGGCCATTATTGTGGCCGCCGAGCGCAAGTGGATTACGCGGGAGCAGGCCGCCGAGCGGGTAGGGAAGATTGTCAACTTTCTGTGGAAGGCTGATATGTTTCACGGCGCGTTTCCGCACTGGCTGAACGGCGAGACGGGCAAAACCATCCGCTTCAGCCCCAAAGACGACGGCGGCGACATCGTGGAAACGTCGTTTCTGTTTGAGGGGCTGATTTGCGCCCGCCAGTACTTCACCAAAGACACGCCCACCGAAAGCAACCTGCGCAACAAGGTGCTGTGGATGTGGGAAGGGGTGGAGTGGAGCTGGTACACTCAGAACCAAAACGTGCTGTACTGGCACTGGAGCCCCAACAACGACTGGAGCATGAACCACCAGATACACGGCTGGAACGAGTGCTTCGTGACCTACGTGCTGGCCGCGTCGTCGCCCCGCTACAGCATTGATAAGAAAGTGTACGACGAAGGCTGGGCCACCGGCAACTACTTCAAAAACGGCAAGAAATACCTGGGCACTACCCTGCCGCTGGGCTTCGACTACGGCGGGCCGCTGTTTTTCTCGCACTACTCTTTCCTGGGCATCGACCCCCGCGGCCTCAAAGACCAGTACGCCGACTACTGGCAGCAAAACCAGGCCCACACGCGCATCAACTACGACTACTGCGTGCAGAACTCCAAGAAGTACAAGGGCTACGGCAAAGACACCTGGGGCCTCACCGCCTCGGACAGCTACAAAGGCTACGCCGCCCACTCGCCCACCGAGGACCTGGGCGTGATTTCGCCCACCGCGGCGCTGTCGGCCATGCCCTACGCGCCCAAGGAATCGATGGCGGCGCTGAAGCATTTCTACAACGACTTGGGCGACAAAATCTGGGGCGAATATGGCTTCGTGGATGCCTTCAGCCAGGAGCACAACTGGTACGCCAAGTCCTACCTCGCCATCGACCAGGGGCCGATTGTGGGCATGATTGAAAACCACCGCACGGGCCTCTTGTGGAAACTCTTCATGAGCAGCCCTGATGTGCAGAAAGGCCTGAAAAAGCTGGGGTTGGAAAGTCCGCAGTTGAAGTGAGGGTAGGAGGGAGAACTAAAGCTAGAGGCTAGAAAGCTAGTTCCCCTCCTCAGATGAGGAGGGGCTAGGAGTGGTTGACAGCCGTTTAACGACCTCTAGAATCTAGCATTAAAAAACGTCCTTCGGCTCCGGTCAACCACCCCTAGCCCCTCCTCATCTGAGGAGGGGAACTAGCTTTCTTGTTTTCTAGCTCTAGTATTTGCTCAACATCCCATGCAAAACTCCCTCTTCCGCTACCTACTCATTACCCTGCTGACATTCGCCTGCGCCGCTACCGTCGCTTACGCTCAGCAAGAGCCCGGTTTCCAGCCCCGCACCTACGCCGCCAAGGGCGGCCACACGCTGCCCTACCGCATCCTATACCCCGAAAACTACGACCCCGCCAAAAAGTACCCTTTGATACTGGTGCTGCACGGGGCAGGCGAGCGGGGCTCCGACAATGAAAAGCAGCTCACGCACGGCAGCAAGCTGTTCCTGAACCCCGAGAACCGGCAGCGCTTTCCGGCCATTGTGGTGTTTCCGCAGTGCCCCGAGGACAGCTACTGGGCCGCCACGAAAATCGACCGCACCCAGCACCCGCTCGACATCCAGTTTCGCTACGCCGATGGCCCCAATTGGCCCCTGCGCGCCGCCCTGGACCTGGTGCAGCAGCTACGCCGCCAGGAGCACGTCGATAAAAAGCGGGTGTACATCATGGGCTTGTCGATGGGTGGGATGGGTACGTTCGAAGCCCTGTACCGCGAGCCGAAGCTGTTTGCGGCGGCTACTCCCATTTGTGGCGGCGGCGAACCAAGCTCGGTGAAGCGCTACGCCAAGCGCCTGCCGCTGTGGGTGTTTCACGGTTCTGTCGACGACGTGGTGGCGCCCAAATACTCCCACGAGATGGTAGCCGCCATAAAACAAGCTGGCGCTCAGGTGAAATACACGGAATACCCCGGCGTGAACCACAACAGCTGGGACAGTGCCTTTGCCGAGCCGGAGCTGCTACCCTGGCTGTTCAGCCAACACAAGTAGGGTAGGGGCACCCCGGTTTTCGCTGACTCCATCAACGACCTGGGTTCCACCAACTGCCTACCCAAACCGATTTAGTGAACTCAAATTTCCCACACAGAATACCCATGAATACACTTTCCCGCGCTGCCCTGCTGCTCACGCTGGGCCTCACGTTCACGGCGCCGCTGCACGCCCAACAGCAACCAGCGCCTACCCCCCAAGTGATGCAGGACGACCCCAAGATGAAGGCGTTCATCGACAACCTAATGCAGAAAATGACGCTGGAAGAGAAAATCGGCCAGCTGAATTTGGTGTCGGTGGGCTTTGATGTGACCGGGCCGGTGGTGAGCAAGAACGTGAACGAGAACATCTCGAAGGGCAACGTGGGCGGCGTGTTTAACACCTACACGCCCATTGCGGCCCGCAAGCTGCAAGAGCTGGCCCTGAAGCAAACCCGCCTGAAGATCCCGCTGATTTTTGGCTACGACGTCATCCACGGTCACCGCACCATCTTCCCGATTCCGCTGGGGCTGGCTGCCAGCTGGGATGTGCAGGCCGTGGAGCGCAGCGCCCGCATTGCCGCCGAAGAAGCCTCGGCCGACGGCCTGCACTGGGTGTACTCGCCCATGGTGGACATTGCCCGCGACCCGCGCTGGGGCCGCGTGGCCGAGGGTGCCGGCGAAGACCCCTACCTTGGTTCGCGCATGGCCGAAGCCATGGTGCGCGGCTACCAGGGCTCCGACCTCACCAAGGAAAACGCCGTGATGGCCTGCCTCAAGCACTTTGCCCTCTACGGCGCCGCCGAAGCCGGCCGCGACTACAACACCACCGACATGAGCAAGGTGCGCATGTACAACGAGTACCTGCCGCCCTACAAAGCCGCCGTCGATGCCGGGGTAGGATCCGTGATGTCGTCATTCAACGACGTGAACGGCATTCCCGCCACCGCCAACCGCTGGCTGCTCACGGATTTGCTGCGCGAGAAATGGGGCTTTAAAGGCTTCGTGGCCACCGACTACACGGCCATCAACGAGCTGGTAGCGCACGGCATGGGCGACGAGAAAGAGGTGGCAGCCCTGGCCTTGAAAGCCGGTGCCGATATGGACATGGTAGGGGAGCTGTTTCTGAAGCACCTGGGCGAAGACCTGAAAAACGGCCTTGTAAAGCAAGCCGATATCGACCTGGCGTGCCGCCGCGTGCTGGAAGGCAAGTACCGTCTGGGCTTGTTCAAAGACCCCTACCACGGTGTGTCGGAGAAGCGGGCCAAGAAGGTCATCATGAACAAGGACTTCCTAGCCGATGCCCGCGACATTGCCCGTAAGAGCATGGTGCTGCTGAAAAACGAAAACCAAACCCTACCCCTCAAAAAGTCGGGCACTATTGCCCTGATCGGCCCGCTGGCCCAGAGCCAGCGCGACATGATTGGCAACTGGAGCGGCGCCGGCGACTGGAAACAGGCCGTGTCGCTGGAGCAGGGCATCCAAAACGTGGCCGGCAAATCGGTGAAAATCGTGTACGCCAAAGGCGCCAACATTGCCGACGATCAGCAGATGCTCGACCGCCTCAACCACCACGGCGGCAACCTGGAGCTGGACAAACGCTCGTCGGAAGAAATGATCAAAGAAGCCGTGCAGGTAGCCCAGCAGGCCGACGTGATTGTGGCCGCCGTGGGCGAAAGTCAGGGCATGACCGGCGAAGCCGCCAGCCGCGCCGACATCGGCCTACCCGGCCAGCAGCTGGCCCTGCTCAAAGCCCTCAAGCAAACCGGTAAACCGCTGGTGCTAGTGCTCATGAACGGCCGCCCGCTCACGCTCACCTGGGAAGACCAAAACGCCTCGGCTATTCTGGAAACGTGGTTTGGCGGCACTCAGGCCGGCAACGCCATGGCCGACGTGCTGTTCGGCAATTACAACCCCTCGGGCAAAATCACGATGACGTTCCCGCGCTCGGTGGGGCAGATTCCGCTGTACTACAACCACAAGAGCACCGGCCGCCCCTACGCCGGCACCGACCCGATGGACAAGTACAAGTCGCGCTACCTGGATGAGGTGAACGAGCCGCTCTACCCCTTCGGTTTCGGCCTGAGCTACACCACGTTTGAGTACGGCAAGCCCGAGCTGAGCACCACCACGCTGGGCCAAAACCAGCCGCTGGAAGTGAAAGTAACCGTGCGCAACACCGGCAACTACGACGGTGAGGAGGTGGCCCAGCTCTACCTGCGGGATATGATAGGCAGCCTCTCGCGCCCCGTGCAAGAGCTAAAAAGCTTCCAGAAAGTGATGCTGAAAAAGGGTGAAAGCCGCACGCTTACCTTCCGCCTTGCGCCCGACGCCCTCAAGTTCTACAACAACGATCTGAACTTTGTGGCCGAGCCCGGCGACTTCCAAGTGATGGTAGGCGGCAACTCCCGCGACGTGCAAATGGCCAGCTTCCGGCTACAATAACATAGCGCAGATTGCTGGCTTACTGAAGTAGAGACACACTATCTTGTGTCGCATCGTTGAACAACTTACAGCAGCGTTTGGCTACATACTCTATCAGCTACTACCCCAACAGCAAGGGCGCGACAAGTACTTGTTGCGCCCTTGCTGTTTGTTGTGTAAGCCTAATCTAATCCTCAGAGCGGGTAGAGGGCAGCACAACGGTGAAGGTGGTACCCACGCCCAGGGTACTGCTGGCTTCCAGGGCGCCGCCCTGCTGCTGTACTAGCGAGCGAACCATATACAGGCCCAGCCCGGCGCCCTCACCCTCGGCCGTGAGGCGCGTAAAGGGGCTGAACAGTCGGTCCCGGTCCCGCGACAGGTCAATGCCGACGCCATTGTCGGCAATGGTGAGCACCACGTTGTTGTCGCGGGTGCGGCTGCTCACGTGCACTACGGGCGCGCGGTCGGGCGCACGGTACTTAAGGGCATTATGCAGCAGGTTTTTCAGAATGCTTTCGAGGTAGGCCGGGGGAGATACCACCACCGGCGCCCGGCTGAAATCGGTCGTGATGGCCCCGCCCTGCGCGTGCATGTAGGCCAGCAGATCGGCGTATACGCGGCCAAACACGCCAGCCAGCTCCAGCTTTTCGGCTGGTGGCGCTGCCGTGTGCTGGCTGCGCAGTATCTCCAGCAGGCCCGATACGGTGCTCGTGAGCCGGTGCACTTCCTTGGTTAGAAGGGCCATAACGTGCTCCTGAGCCGCGCCAGCCGGCTCCTCGCGGTACACCTCCACCAGGCTTTGCAGGTTGTTGGCCGGGCCTTTCAGGTCGTGGGCTGCAATGTGCACAAAGGTGTCCAGCGAGTTGTTGGCTTCCTGCAAGGCCTGGTTGAGGCGGTTGGCCTCGTAAGTGGCCGCAGCATGATTCAGGGCCCGCCCGGCGTAATCGGCTACCAGGGAGAAGAAAGCGTAATAATTGGCGTCTAGCGGGCGGCGGGGACTCAAGCCCACAATTAGAACCTTGTCTGCCACGGCATCAGTTTCGTGCAGGCGCAGGGGAAGCAGCAGGGCCTGTGTGGGCACTGCGGGCCAGTTTTGGGCTGGCCAGCTACCAAAACGGGTAGGGAGGTCGTCTACCAGTAGAGGCTGGCGGGCCGACAGCGTTTCGGCTATCGGCCAGTACCGGCTGGTGGTAAGGGGTAGCTCGCTGGGGGCCGTTGGCTCGCCGGCGGGCAGGCCAAACCAGCCCGTGAGGCGCGCCAGCCGTGCCGGGTGGTCGATGCTGTACAACAGCGCAAACGGAATATCGTCTGCGTCGGTGGCCAGGGAGGCTACTAGGTGCTGCGCCGCTTCCACGGGGCGGGTGGCCAGGGCCGCGTGCGCCATTAGGGAGCTAAACATGGCCAGCCGCCGCTGATTCAGCACAGTCATGGTGGTTTCGATGGCCGTTACAAAGATGCCGGCTACGTGGCCGTCTTCGTTGCGGATGGGGCTATGGCTGAAGGTGAAATACGTTTCCTCCACAAACCCCTGGCGATTGGGTAGCACCAGCTGGTTTTCGAAGTGCGTGCTATGACCCTCCCATACCTGATCGAAGATAGACGTCAGGAAAGGCCACATCTCGTTCCACCAGGCCCGAGCCGGCTGGCCCAGCGCGCCGGGATGCTTAGTCTGCAAGATGGTAGCGTAGCCATCGTTGTAGAAGTGAATCAGTTCTGGTCCCCAATGCACCATCATCGGGAAGCGCGAGCCGAGCATAATCTGCACAGACGTAATCAGGCTTTGCGGCCAGCCAGCTACGGGCCCCAGCTTGGTGCGGGACCAGTCCAGCGTCCTGATTCGCTCGCCCATTTCTCCCCCTCCCGTAAATAAGATATCTGCACTCATATGGCTGTAAAACTGCGCGTGGTATCACTATTACCGAATTGGTAACAGTATAGAAAGCAAAAGTAGGCAGCCGCCACGAAGCAACCCGCAAATTCTACGTAGCATATTGTTCAGGTGATGCAGAAAGCCCTAGTTTTAGCGGGTAGGGCCGGCGTCGACGCCGGCTTGCAGGCGCGTTTGCGCGGCCACGGGCAGGGCACTCAGCATGTCCAGGCCGGTGGCAGCTTCCAGCGCATCAAGGCTCACGCGGTACTGGCCCCAGTTGGGGCTCACACTGTTGTCGTTGGGCGTGTCGATGGCAATGATGCGGGCCTGCCCGGCGGCAATGCGCTGGAGGTCGTTGGCGCCCTCAGGCAATACTACCAGCACTTTCCACACACGCTTGGGCACGGTTACGCGGCCCTGGTCGATGGTGGTGGCGGGGCCGTTGGCGCCTACCCCGCCCCGGCCGTAGCTACCCATCACGATATAGATTTCCTTGCCCTGCTTCACCAAGCTGCGGCCATACTCTTCCAGCGCCGACCACGTGCGCTGGTTGTTGTTGGGTGCTTGGGGTATCATGTTGGTCATCAGGAAGGTAGCCGAGTTGTCGTCCAGCGTGTAGGTGCGGTCGGCGGAAGGGCAGTTGTGGCCTTTGTCGAAGCCCGAGCCGGAGTAGCTTTTCGGCGTTACCTGGTAGAACTGCCGGGGTAGGGCGGGGTCGGGGCGAAAGTCATCCTGACGCGGAGCCGAGCCCATTTCGGCTTTGCTCAGGTGCCAGCTCACCCAGGTAGGCGTACCGCGCTGGGCGTTGTAGCCCAGCGTGTACTGGGGCTTCGTCATCAGGTAGTTGCTGGGCGTACTCAGGCTGGTTGTGGCGCCGCTGGGGTTGCCGAGAAGCAAATTAGGATCTGAAGTAGGGTCTTGGGGCCTTGGGGGCTTGGGAGTTTGGGTAGGGACCGAGGGACTGGGGGACTGGGTTGTGGGGGACGGCGGGGGAGCAGTAGTCCCGCTGCTGGTCGAGAGCAGCTCGATGTCGTCGATGTTCAGGCGGCCTTTGCCAGTGTCTACTTTCCTGATTTCCAGGCGCACGAGAGCCGCCTGCGGCACCGTGAAGGTGGTGGTCAGCAAGCCCGCGCCGGCGGTGCGCACGGGTTGGCCTACCCGCGCGTAGCGCCGGCCGCCGTCTTGGCTCAGCCATAGCTCCCAGGTGCTGGCGGGGTCGGTGCCGTAGCTGGCGCTGCTGATGCGGATGGTGCGCACGCCAGTCGGCGCGTCGAAATTCATGCCCAAGCGGCCCCCTGCGCGCAGGCGCGCGGCGCGCAGGCCGTCCTTGTGGTCCTGGTCCGATGTGCCAATCAGGGCTTCCACAAAGTGCCAGGAGCCGGAGGGTAGGGCTTCGTCGGCGGTGGCGTAGGCGCCTTTGCTACCCGTTTCGAAGGTTTCGGTGAGGGGCGGGGCCGCCTGGGCTGTTGTGGTTTGGGCGGGGGTAGGGAGCACCACGGCCGCCGTGTGCGTTTCGGCAGACTGCTGGGAGCAGGCAAGCAGTGCCAGGGGCAGGAGCAGGAAAAGTCGGGCCATAGTGCGAAAGTACGAGGCCGATGGCAGAGTACCTCGACGGTGCTGCCCACAACGGCGCCAGACAATTCTCTGGCTCCGCTGACGCGCACGGCATTCTGTCCAAAAACCGGTGCCGGTGGGCGTAGTGAATACGCTTCCTGTACCCGGCAAGTCGCCTCCAGCAGCTGCACAGTGCTCTGGCCACTGGCTGGGCAACCAATAGTGAAGTTGAACAGTATGGGTACAATAAACCGGCTGTTGTCCTACTTTTGCCACGATTGGTACAACTTTCGCCTAGAGTAGGCTAGCCACTTGTTTCTCTGTATTGAAGCCGGTGCACTTGTTCTGTTTTCCCACCCTCTCTCCTCGTCTGCTATGTCATTTGTCTCATTCTCTGCCCGCCACGCCCGCCTGGGCGCGCTGGCCCTGCTGCTGCCCCTGGCCGGCACCACGGCTTTCCGCTCGCCCCAGCAGGCCAAGCAAACCAAGCAGCCCGATCCGCAGGTGATTGCGCAATTTGGCCTGCTCGATAATCCGGCTTTGCAGAAGTTCATCGATGTGAAAGGCCAGCAGATGGCCGCCGTATCCAACCGCGCCGATTACGGCTATAACTTCACCATCGTCGATTCGCCCATCATCAACGCCTTTGCTGCACCCGATGGCAACGTGTATTTCACCCGCGGCATTATGGCGCACTTTAATAATGAAGCGCAATTTGCCGGCGTGCTGGGCCACGAGATTGGGCACATCACGGCCCGGCATGGGCAGAAGCAGCAAACGCGCTCTACCCTGGCCACCGGGGCACTGCTGCTGGGGTCCATCTTTTCGAGCCGGATAGCCCAGCTTGCCCAGCCGTTGTCGCAGGGGGTAGGGCTGTTGTTTCTGAAATACGGCCGCGACGATGAGCGCGAATCGGATGAGCTGGGCGTGGCCTACAGCACCAAAATCGGCTACGACGCCAGCTACATGGCCGATTTCTTCCAGACCCTACAACGCGAGCAAGCCGCCACCGGGGCCGATGCCGTGCCGGATTTTCTGTCGTCGCACCCCAATTCGGCCGACCGCTACGCCACGGTGAAAAAGCTGGCTGCCCAGGCCAAACAACAAACGGGTGGCCGTGCCCTCACTGTGAACCGCAACTCCTACCTGCGCCTGATCGAGGGCCTGCCCTACGGTGAAGACCCGCGTCAGGGTTTCGTGGAAGGCGGGGTGTTTTATCATCCCGATCTGAAGTTTCGCTTCCCTATTCCTTCTGGCTGGAAGTCGCAGAACTCGCCTTCGCAATTCCAGATGGCCGAGCCCAATGGCAAAGCCGTGCAAATCCTGACCACGGCCGGCAACGGTACCCTCGAAAGCGCCGCCCAAAGCCTGGCCGAGCAGCTAAAATTGCAGTCGCCGCAGGCTTCGCGCACCACCATCAATGGCTTTCCGGCGGTGGCTATCCAGGGCAGCCAGGTAGGGCAGGACCAGCAAACCGGCCGACAGGGCATCACGGCCAGCACGCTTTCCTACGTGATTCAGGATGGCAAAACGCTCTACGCGTTCATTGGTCTGTGCGCGCCCAACACGCTCGGCACCTATGGCCCCAGCTTTCAGCGCACAGCCCAAGGCTTTGCCCGCCTTACCGACGCCAACAAGCTGAACCGTCAGTCGGAGAAAATCCGCATCAAGACCGCCAAAGCCGGCCAAACGCTTGCGCAGGCCTTTGCGGCCAACGGCATTCCCAGCAAGCGCTACGAGGAGTTGGCCATCCTGAACGGTATGAAAACCACCGATAAGCTCAGCGCGGGCATGTTGTATAAAGTGGTAGGAAAGTAGGGCCCCGCGCAGGTACAACAAGCCCCCGGCGCCGATGAAACTACGGTTTTGTTGGGCCGGGGGCTTTGCGTATCCGTAGATACGACAGCGTAACGTAGTATTGTGCTTGCGCCTTGCTGCTTCAAGCCTATCTATAAGGTAGACTTGTTCCTGAATAATAAGAATCGAAAAAACGCCTGTCATGCTTGACCTGGCATCCGCTCGTCGAAGCATCTGACAGATCAAGCATGACATTTTTTTTTGAGCGAATGCTAATGTAGGAGCAAGTCTAGTATGCAGGCTGTTTTGCTTCGACAAACGCAACGGGACAGTTCATTTTGCTTTACGTTGTCTTACCCAAACGGCTTCTTTGTCTTACATGCCCTTGTTTAAACGGATTGCCAGCTACCTAGTGGCGGTAGTAGGCACGTTGGTCTTGCTGGTTACCCTGCTTTCGCTGTTTACGGTGTCGGTATGGTGGTTACAGGTACTCGATTTTTTTCGGTTTCAAGCCCTTATTCTGCATGCGTTAGTACTACTAGGGCTGGTGCTACTAGGCTGGCAGAGGCATAAAATAGCGCGCCTGCTGCTGCTGGCAGGTACGGTGGCAGGATTGGCATTGCAGGCGCATTTGCTGCTGCCCTACGCCCCGCTGGCCGCCCGGCCCGTACCCGACGCCACGCCCGCTCAGGCGGCCGACCTCGCCGGCCGCCTGCGTCTGCTCGAAATCAACGTGTACATGAAAAACCGCAAGGCTGCGCCGCTGCTTCAGCTGGTGCGCGACGTGCAGCCCGATGTGCTGTTGGCTGTAGAAACCGACCAATGGTGGGTGCAGGCCCTGGGCCCCCTGCAACCGCACTATCCCTACCGCCTGGAGCTGCCCCACGACAATACCTATGGCTTGGTGCTATACTCGCGCTTGCCGCTGGTAGACCCACAAGAGCACATGCTGCAACAGAAAAATGTGCCCTCCATCCGCACTGGTCTGCGCCTGCCCAATGGCCGCGTGGTCACGTTGTACGGCGTGCATCCTACCCCGCCTTTTCCCGACAACTACCCCAACAGCGTGGGCATGAAGGACGTGGCCTTGCGCAAATTAGGACGCATGGTGAAACAGGAAACCCGCCCCGCCCTGGTCTGCGGCGACTTCAATGACGTGTCTTGGTCGCACACCACCCGCATGTTTGGGGTCGATGGCGAGTTGTACAACGTGAACCTGGGACGAGGTCTGTTTAATACCTTCGATGCCCACTGGCTCCCCATCCGCTGGTCCCTAGACCATCTGTTCGTAACCAAGGAATTTCGCCTGGTGGAGCTGAAACGCCTGCCCAGCATCGACTCCGACCATTTTCCGCTGTATGCGGAACTGGTGCTAGTGGAGTAAAGAGGGATTGCAACAGCTTGAGTATAAAAGAACTTACGCCCACGCCCGGCGCAGAAACCGCAGCCAATTGCCGTGCAATAGATTTTCAACGTCTTGGGCAGTATAGCCGCGCTTGGCCAGCAGATCGGGGAGATGTTGCAGGTCGGCAATGGTTTCTAGGTCGTAGGGGCACTGCTCGCGGCCAAAGGCGCCGTCTAGGTCGGAGCCGATGCCCACGTGCAGCGTGTTGCCGGCCAGCTGGCAGATGTGGTCCAGATGGTCGACTAGCACCTCCAGATTGCATTGCATACCTACCGGCGTCGACTCACCCCGCACCCAGTTGGGTACCATCATCCAGGCATCCAAGGCGCCGCCAATTACGGCACCGTGGGCTATTAGAGCCTTGAGTTGCGCGTCGCTGTACTGGCGGTTGTGGTCGACCAGGGCGCGGCAGTTGTTGTGGCTGGCCCACACGGGGCCATTGAAATGGTCAAGCGCATCCCAGAAACTGTCGTCGCATAAGTGAGTCGCATCCAGAATGATGTTGAGGCGTTCCATCTCGCGTAGCAGCGCGTGGCCTTCCGGCCCCATGCGGCCGGTGGCGTCGGTGCCCTGGGCGTAGCGGCCGGGGCCGTAGTGGGCGGGCCCCACAGCCCGCAAGCCGGAGCGGTAAGCCTGCTCCAGATACTCAACTGTTATCAGCGAGTCGGCACCTTCCAGGCTCAGGATGTAGCCAATGGGCTTGCGCTCGGCGGGCGTACTATCATCGGTCCACAGGGCCAGGTGTTGCTCCAGGGTAGGCAGGTTGTGCACCTGCACCATCTCGCCAGCGGCTTCCATGGCCTGGTACCATGCCAGCTGACCTTGGGTTTGAGCCCACGCCTGGGCCGGCGAGTGCCAGCCAGGTAGCGGGTTCTCGGGCGCCACGAAGCGGGCAATCTGGGTGGCTACTACCAGCCCAATCTGGCCCCGGCGCAGCTCGGGAAGGCTCACCACGGCATTGCCCCGGTCGGGCTTGTCGGTGAGGCCGGCTTCGCGGGCGTTGAGGGCAGCCACGGGCTGAGTCAGGTCGCGGTTCCACTCCAGCGCGTTCATGCTCAGATCCAGGTGAGCGTCTACAATCAGCATGCGTTTAAATGGTTATGGTGCGGTTGCGGGCCACGGTAAGCCACGTGCCGGTCAGATGATAGTCGTCGATGGTATAGGCTTGCGCGTGAAGCGCCACGGTGGGGCAAATGTGGTGGGGCAGGCCGTAAAGCAGGTCGCCTACCCGGTACGGGTGGCCGGGGCCGGCCTCTAGTACCAAATGCTCTTCGCTGTGCCCAACCGGTCGCAGTTCAGGGCCGTTTAGAAAGGTCACGCGCTTGTCTAATGGGCTTTCGGAGGCAATGGCCTTGTGCCCCAAATCCACGCACAGGGTGGTAGGGGTAGGCAGCGACACCACCCGCGTGAGCACCAGCGCCGCCGGCTCAAACGGTTGCTCCGCAAACGCCTGGCCGTAGCCCCCGTCCCAGTAGATAAACGTGCCGGGGCTGCACTCCACCTCCGGTCGCGCCGCATGGATGGGGTAGGTAGGCGTACCACCCGCCACGATAACCGGCGCGTGTCCTACCCCGCGCAGCTGCTCGGCCAGCGCCTGCACCGGGGCAAAGGCCGCGTGGCAGCGGGCCGTGCGCTCCGCCAGGTCGGGCTCGTGAATATGGCCGTCGTAAGCGTGCAGGCCCACCACGTGCAAATGAGGTAGGGCCGCGCACTGCTGGTAAAGTTCAAAGGCGGCCGCCGGCGCAATGCCCGAGCGGTTCATGCCCACGTTTAGGTCAATGAATATGGATACAGTAAGCCCGGCGGCACCGGCCAGTTGGTGCAAGTATTGCGCCGCTGGGTAGTTGTCAATCAGGCACGAAAACGCCGTATGAGGGTAGCGCTGCACCAGCTCCACGAAGCGTGTGGCTTTGGGCCCTACCGGCTGGTAGGCCAGCAGCACGTTGGGAGCCCAGCACTGGCCTAGCAACTCGGCCTCGGCAATAGTGGCGCACTTAAACTTGCGAATGCCGGCGTCTAGCATCAACTGGGTGGCCTCTGCGCTCTTGTGCGTTTTGATGTGGGGCCGCAGCCGGTCCATATCGTCGATGCTGGCGGTGAGCTGGTCCAGATTGCGGCGCACCCGCTCGGGGTAGACCACCAGCGCGGGGGTGTCCAGCTGGTCGGGGTTTTGGAGGGTAAACCAGTTTTCTTCCTTATCCATGGCGGGGAGAGGGTAGGGGAAAAGCGGGAGGCAGGGCGTCAAGCAAATTGGCGTTATGTAGAAATCGTCATGTTGAGTTGGTCGAAGCCTCTGAAAGCCGTTTGAACGGTGTAGAAGCGCATACTTGCGTCTCGTCGTTGAACGATATCAGCCACGTGGCCGGACGACGAGATGCAAGTATGCGTCTCTACATCGTGCGAACGAAGCGGTAGAGATGCTTCGACTACGGCTGCGCTTTCGCTCAGCATGACCGCCTATCCGTTAGAGTATTACGCCAACTCAAACAACGCCTCAATCTCCACCGGAATATTATCCGGCAGCGACCCGAAGCCCACGGCGCTGCGTACGCCAATACCGTTTTCGGGACCCCACACCTGAGCGAATAGCTCGCTGCACCCGTTGATGATGTAGGGGTGGCGCTCGAAATCGGAGGTGCAGTTCACCATGCCCAGCACTTTAATCACGCGCTTCACCTTATCCAAGCTGCCCACGTGCGTGGCGATGGTAGAGAGGATGGTGAGGCCTACCTGCCGGGCGGCCAGCTTGCCTTGTTCCATATCCAGGGCGTCGCCGATACGGCCGATAATCAGGCTCTTATCATCCTGCACGGGGCCGTGGCCGGATACGTAGAGGTACTTGCCGTCGATGAGGTAGGGTTTGTACACGCCCAGGGGGGTAGGGGCGGGCGGCAGGTTCAGGCCGGTGGCGGCAAAGTTTTCGGAAGGAGTTGACATGTAAGTAAGGAAGTAGAGACACAATATTTTGTGTCTCGTCGTTGAACAACCGGCACCGCGCCGGCTGAATGCAGTAAAGACACGACCGACGTCTTGTGTCTGTTTATTGAACGATTGAAGCCGCGCCGGCTGAACAACATCAGCAACGTAGAGACACAAAATATTGTGTCTCTACACCAGCGCATCCAGCACCAGCACACCTACCAGGCCCAGGCCGCCCACCAGGGCTTCCATCACCGACCAGGAGCGGAGCGTGTCTTTTACGCTCACGTTGAAGTATTCTTTGAACAGCCAGAAGCCCGAGTCGTTGACGTGGGAGAACATTAGGCTGCCCGCACCCACGGCCAGCACCATCAGGTTGGGGTTGGTGTGGGTTTGCTGAAGCAGCGGGGCAATGAGGCCGGCGGTAGTGAGGCCCGCCACGGTGGCCGAGCCCACGCAGGCCCGAATGATGGCCGCCATCAGCCAGCCCAGCACCAGCGGGGGTAGGGCCACGTGCCGGAGCTGCTCGGCAATGGCCAAGCTGGCGCCGCTGTCGGTGAGCACTTGTTTGAGGGCCCCGGACGCCCCAATGATGAGCAAGATCATGCTGATGTCCTTCACGGCATCGGCGTAGATGACCATGATCTGCGGCATGGTGCGGCCCTGCTTCAGGCCCAGCGAGTAGGTGGCGTAGGCCACGGCCAGCAGCATCACGATGGAGGGTTGGCCCAGCAGGGCCATCACGCGCTGGAAGGGTAGGCCGGTGAGGAAGGGGTAGCCGGCGGCCAGCATCAGCAGCAGCACCGGCAGCAGGGCCGTGAAAAAGCTGTTGGCCGTGCCGGGCGGATTGGCGGCGGGCTCGGTTGCGGCAAACGCCTGCAACGGCCGCGATACAATGCCCGTGAGCGTACGGGCAAACAGCGGCCCGGCAATGATGATGGTCGGAATAGCCACGGCCAAGCCGTAGAGCAGGGTCTGGCCCATGTTCGCCTCAAACTGCACCACCAAAGCAGTAGGCGAAGGGTGTGGGGGCAAAAAGCCGTGCGTCACCGACAACGCCGCCAGCATGGGCAGGCCGATGTAGATGGCGGGCAGCTTGTATTGGTAGGCTACCGAAAAAATGAGCGGCACCAGCAGCACAAACCCGATGCCGTAGAACAGCGGAATGCCAATCACAAAGCCGGTCACCACCATGGCCCACTGAATGTAGCGCGGGCCGAAGGCGCGCATCAGGGCAGCGGCCAGCTTCTCGGCGGCCCCGCTTTCGGCCAGTAGTTTGCCCAGCATGGCCCCGAAACACAGGATAATCACCAACGACCCTAGCGTGTCGCCGATGCCCTTTTCGATGGATTTCGGGATATCAGCCAGGGGCATGCCCAGCAGCACGCCGGCTACCACCGAAATCAGCAGAAAGGCCACAAAGGCGTTGATTTTGCCGAGCGCAATCAGCAGCACCAGGCCTACGATGCAGAGCAGAACAATTGTGATGGTCATGCGGTCTTAGTTTACGAACAGCTCATCTACCAGCAGCCAAGCCTTGCCGCCCGCCCCATACTCCCCGGCCGGAACAACGCCTTGGTTTTGAGCCGTAAGGCGCACGTAGCGCGCCGAAAC
The DNA here is from genome assembly GCF_014333615.1 of Hymenobacter citatus. Lineage (GTDB taxonomy): Bacteria > Bacteroidota > Bacteroidia > Cytophagales > Hymenobacteraceae > Hymenobacter > Hymenobacter citatus. The sequence goes on from NZ_JACSCY010000001.1 coordinate 234,759, forward strand.
CGGCACAATCGTAGCACGCACCGGGTTGATGCCGTTCTTGGGAAAATCGGTCTGCCGGTACACCTCGCGGTAGTGCACGCCATCGGTGGAGACGGCGAAGACCAGCGCGGTAGGGGGCCACATTTTCTGCCAGTGGTAGTTGAGCACGTGGGTGCCCAAGGTACGAATCTGCTGCACAGCGCCCAGGTCGAGGGTGGCTTCCAGGTCGGTGCCGCTGAAGCCGTACCACTGCCCCTCGTTGTAGCGGGGGCTGCCCGCCGCGCCATCCACCATGCCCCACAACGAGCGGCCCTGGTGGTAGCTGCCCGCCGGCGGGTGGGCCAGCGTGACGGGCTTACCGGTGGACAGGCCCACCGTAAATTCCCGGCGGTAGACGGGCTGCACCGGGGTAGCGCCCTCAAACACAGCCGCCTGCACCACGCAGCTCCGGGCGATGGACAGAGGCGCTTGGTACACCGGGCTTTGCGGGGTAGGCGCGCTGCCATCGGTGGTGAAGCGCAATACGCCGGCAGGGGCGGTGGTGCGCAGTTGTAGCTGAGGTAGGTTTCGTGGACCGGCCCAGAGCGAGTCAGTCACCCAGTCGTAGGTGCGCGAGGGCGCCACGCCTCGGTGGCGCAGTACACTGTCGTGGGTGCGCACGCGCTGTAAAAACGCGGGGTAGTCGCGCCCGCTTGGCGGCGACCACGCAATTTCGGCCAGGGCCAGCAGGCGCGGAAATACCATGTATTCCAGTTTGCCGGCCGTGGGCATATACTCAGTCCAGACGTTGGCCTGCACGCCGCGCACGTGGCGGGCCTGGGCGGGCGTCAGCTCGGCCGGTACTGGCTCGTAGCGGTAGAGTTGGCTTAGGGGCGTGTAGCCGCCGGCCGCCAGCGAGTCGGTGGGGTAGAGGGTTTGGAAGTAGTCGAGGTAGACTTGCTTTTCGGGCGTCATCACCACGTCGTGGCCCAGGCGCGCCGCCTCAATGCCGGCTTGCTCGCCGGTCCAGCTCATCACAGTGGCGGCGGGGGGTAGGCCGCCCTCCAGGATTTCGTCCCAGCCCAGCAGGCGCTTGTTCAGCGTAGCTAGGTGCTTGCTGATGCGCCGCACGAAGTAGCTCTGCAACTCTCGCTCGTCGCGCAGGTGCTCCTCTTGGATGCGGCGCTGGCACTTGGGGCACACTTTCCAGCGGGTTTTGGGGCATTCGTCGCCGCCGATGTGCAGGTACTGGCCCGGAAACAGGGCCGCTACCTCGTCCAGCACATCGGTGAGAAAGGCAAACGTGGCCTCGTTGCCGGCGCAATACACGTCGTCAAACACGCCCCAAAAAGTGGCAGTATGGTAGGGGCCGCCCGTGCAGCCCAGCTCGGGGTAGGCCGCCAGCGCCGCCGAGGCGTGACCGGGCAGCTCAATTTCGGGAATGATGGTGATGTGACGCTGGGCGGCGTAGCGCACCAAGTCGCGCACGTCGTCCTGGGAGTAGTAGCCGCCGTAGCGCTGCCCGTCGAACCGATGGGGTAGGTCGCGCTTGTGGCCGATCAGGGTTTCGTCGCGGAAAGCGGCCACGGTTTGCAGGCGCGGGTACTTCTTTATTTCGATGCGCCAGCCCTGGTCGTCGGTGAGGTGCCAGTGAAAGGTGTTGATCTTGTAAAACGCCAGCACATCCAGCCACTTCTTGAGCGTATCCACCGGGAACATATGCCGGCTCACATCGAGGTGCATGCCGCGGTAGGCAAAGCGCGGATAGTCAGTAATGGTGCAGCCGGGTAGCATTACGCGGTCAGCTGGTTTCGTTGGAATCAGCTGACTCAGCGTCTGCAAGCCGTAGAACACGCCCGCCGCGTCGTGGCCGGTTATCGTCACGCGGCGGCGGTCGATGGTCAGTGTGTAGCCTTCGGGCTGCGGCACGGCAGCGCTGTCTAGTTGCAACAGCACTACGTCGGTGCGGCGCTTCGTGGGCTTTTCTTCTATTGTGAGGCCCGTGGTTTGGCGTACGTACTGCCGGAAGCTGGCAGCTTGGTGGTCGGGTAGGCCTTGTCCTACCACCAGCCGAGTGTGCGAACTGAGGGTAAACCCCTGTCCGGTGGTGGTAGCCTGCACCGGCCGCGGAATAATGGGTAGCGCCGCCTGTGCCCAGCCCATTGGCGCCATTCCTACTCCTCCCAGCAGCACAAGCAGTAACAGAATCCAGCGGTTGTAGGTGGCAAGGCGGGTAGGGTGCAAAACGGAAAGATAGGAGGTTCAGGAAGAGGTTAGGGTAGGGTAGAGACACCCAGGGAGGGGTGGCGTTGCGCTCAATACGCGGAAGGTAGTGGAAGTACCGCGAAGCTCTGCTTCGCGACCGGACGCGCAGAATAGGTTCTACCGCGTCGGTCACACGGTCGCGAAGCAGAGCTTCGCGGTACTTCGACCTAATTCACCAGCTTGGTATCCCCTTCCACATTCACGCCGCTTTGCTCGGCTTCGGCCTTGTACTCGAAGGCGCCTTTGGGCGATTTTACGGTGCCCACGAAACGGCCATCGGGCCCTACCTTCACCCAATCAGAATATTTCCACGGGTCGGCGTAGAGGGTTTCCACGCGGCCGCGGTAGGCGCGATAGGCGAAGCGGGCGCGCGTCACCTGTTTGCCTTGGTAGTTGTAGAGGCGGCCGTTGAGGGCGTGGCCGGCGGTGGCAGCTTTGGCGGCGCCGGTTTCCACGGTCACGGCCGCGGCCATGGCGGGCGCTACGTGGTCGAGCTTGATGACTACGGCGTTGGGCCAGCGGTGGTCGTCGTAGATGCGCTGGGCCTTCACCACCGACACCTCCAGGCCGTTGGCGGTTTGCTTGTAGCGGCAGCTCACGTCGAGGTTGGGCTTGTACTCCATGATTTTGCTGTTCTGCCCCAGCACGCTCACCACCGTATTGGGCTGGGCCTTCACCGAGTGCAGCGTGAAGGTGCGTCGCTCGCCCTCCTTCCAGTCGGCCACTTCCGTCACGATGGCGTAGAGGGCGTCGCCCTTGGCCGTGAAGAGCACGTTGTTTTCCTTGTTCACCACCCAGGCCCGGGTGCTGTCGATGGCCTCGTGGTTGAGGAAGTACCAAGCGGCCATTTCGCGCAGGCGGTCTTCCTGCTCCTGGGGTAGGGCGCCGTTGGGCTTGGGTCCCACGTTCAGCAGCAAGGAGCCGCCCTTCGAGCGGGCTTCTATCAGCAAGTCAATGAGTTGTGTGCCTGACTTATACCGCTCATTCGTAGGCTGATACTGCCACGCCGTGCCAATGGTGATAGGCGACAACCACGGCTGCGTGATAGGCGTGCCGGGTAGGGTTTGCTCGGGCGTCTTGATGGCCCCGCGTGTAATCAGAATGTTGGGCTGCAAGCGCCAGCAGGTTTCCTTCACCACTTCCTTCGGTTCGCCATCAATAAAAAACACGTCGATTTTGCCGTAGTTGGTCATCAGCTCCTCGCACTGCCGACGGTTGTAGTCCTCGTACTTTTTGGTGAGGACCGCGTCCATCTTCACGTTGTCGCGGCTGATGGGCAGGTGGTTGGTGTGCAGAAAGTAAAAGTCCTCGGGCGAGAAGTAGAAGCCCACATCCAAGCCCGCGGCACGGGTGGCCGTCACAAACTCCTTCAGCAGGTCCTTTTTATAAGGGGTTTTGGTGATGTTAAAATCCGTGGTTTTGGTGTCCCACATGCAAAAGCCCGCGTGGTGCTTGGTGGTGAACACAATGTACTTCATACCCGCCAGCTTGGCCAGTACCGCTATCTGGTAGGGGTCGAACTGGCTGGGATTGAAGGTTTTGGGTAGCTCGTTGAAAAACCGGTCGGCGTACTCATCCGAAGCGCCTACCAGCGAGTGGCTAATTACCACGCCCAGCTGCGCATCCACACTGAAGTGGATAAACAAGCCGGCGGCGGTGTTTTTCAGCCACTGCTCGCGCTCGGGCTTGTTCAGGTTGTAGCTGCTTTTCTCGTCGTCGTTCACCACATCGTTCTGGGCCAGCGCGGCCCGGCCGCCGAGAAGTAGGAGTAAACAGATACTTAGTATTCTATTCATTCTGAAAGCGTAAGGTTCTGTTGATCGGTCTGGTGGTTACCCCAGCCCCCGGCCCCCTCCGGGAAAGGGGGCCGGGGGCTGGGGTACCGTCTACTTATCCCAATACACCCGCGTGAGCAAGGTATTAGGGCCCTGGCGGGCAATGGCCGCGTTGTAGGCCGCCGTGTTCAGGTTCTGCTCAGATACTGGGTACAGGAACCGGCGCGGAAACTGGCCGCCGGTGGCATTGCCGGGGTAGTTGTTGGGCGTGAGGGTAGGGTCGCCCGTGCGTCGATAGCTGGCAAAGGCCTCCTGCGCATCCGGGAAAATGCTCACCCAAAACTGCGTATAGATCTGCTTCATCTTATCGTCGAAGCTGCCAGCCACCAGCTGGTTGTTGTTCACATACCCCGTAATGCGTTGGGCTGAGAGTGCCCCATCCGTAGGACTGATGATGGCCCACTGCCGCAGGGCCGCCCGCACGCCGTTGCTGTACAGGGTAGGGGCTGCCCCGCCCGACCATCCCCGCAGGGCAGCTTCGGTTTGCAGGAAATACGACTCGGCCGCCGTGAAAACCAGGCGGGGAGAGTTCAGGAGCAAGACCGTTTTAGGATTTGGTTCGCTCAGCTGGGCAAAGTTGGCGGGTTTGGCGCTCAGGTTGGCCGGCATACCCTGCTGCTTGGCAAAGGCCGTGTCGGTCTGGTTGGGCGTGCCGCCAGTATACACCACCGAGATGATACCCAGGCGCGGGTCGCGGGTTTGCTTGAGGTAGTCGATAAATACCTTCTGGTACTTGCCGCCCTCCTGGTTGGTGCTGCCGTTGGCGGCAATGTAGTCGTTGATGAGCAGGTTGTAGGCCAGCGGGTTCTGGTTGATAATCTGCCCACTAGCCAAGTAGTTAACCTTCGCAATGTCGGCATCTTCGGTAATCACACCGCCCGCCAGGGCCTTGGTAGCCCAGGTTTGGGCGGCGGCAATGTCTACCTTGGTCAGGCGCATACCCAGGCGCAGCATCAGGGAGTAAGCAAACTTTTTCCACTGGGCCGTATTGCCATTATAAAGCAGGTCGGCGGCGCCGAAGGTCGGCTTGGCAGGGTCTAGACTTGTGGCGGCTTCGTCCAGCTCCTTCAGCATATCGGCGTATATGTCCTTCTGCGGGTCGTAGGCAGGCGTGTACTGCGCATCGGTGTAGCCCTGGTTGGCCTGGAAGTAGGGCACATCGCCATACACATCGGTGAGGCGGCTGTAGCAGTACACGCGCCAGATGCGCGCCGCGGCCAGCATGTTCACCTTGGCAGGGTCGTCCCGCACGGCATTGATGACCAGGTTTATTTCGTTCAGCGCATTGGGGTAGGCGGTGCTAAAGGCCGCCGACGACGAGTTCACCTGGCTGGCAATATACTTGGAGCCAAACCCGGCCACGTCGTTGAAGCTGGTGGTGTACTGCATGGTGCCCAGTAGCAAGTACAGCATGTTGGCTACCCCATCGTACTGCGCCTTGGTGAAGACATACTCCGGGGTGATGGTACCCACGGCATTGGGGTTGGTGTTGATTTCCTCGAAATCCTTGGTACACGCGGTCAGCGTCAGCACACCAACCCCGACCAGTAGAACACACTTAAGGAAAAATCTATGCATCGTTGTGGAGACTGAGAGTTAGAATTTCACGGACAGGTTCAGGCCGTACGAGCGGGTGCGGGGTAGGCCAATGGACTCCAAACCCTGGTAGTTGCTGTTGCTGAAGCTCTGCTCCGGGTCGAAGTTGGTGTGCTTCATCAGAATCAGCAGGTTGCGCGCCACAAAGGCAATGGTGGCCGATTGCAGCTTGAAGCTGCTGATCTGAAACGCCGGCAGGTTGTAGGCCAGAATCACCTGGCGCAGCTTGATAAAGCCGCCATCGTGCAGGAATAGCTCCGAGTAGTTCTTGTAGTTGTCGTAGTAGTTGCGCAAGCCGCTCACCGGCACCAGGCGGGAGTAGGGGTCGCCGGAGCGCGTCACGCCCGTGAGCTGCAACCCGTTTTCCCGGCCCGGCAGCGTCGATTTCAGCAGGCCCAGGCGCGTTTCATACACCTCACTGATGGAGAAGACTTTGTTGCCAAACTTACCATCGAGCAACACGTTCAGCGACAAGCGCTTGTAGCGAAAATCGTTACTGAAGCCCATCGTCAGCGGGGCCACGCTCTTGCCCAGCGGTTGCAGGGCCGTAGCCACCGGGTAGCCGCTGGCCGCGTCGAACACGGTGTTGCCGTTTTCGTCTTTCTGAATGCGGGTTCCCACAATCTCGAAGGCTGATTGCCCCACTGTGTTGTTGATGTAGGCCCAGTTGCCCACCGTCGAGGCCAGGTTGATGGAGTTGATGCCCTCCACCAACTGCAATACCTTGTTGTCGTTGTAGGCCAGGTTGTAGCTGGTGTTCCACGAAAAATTAGCCGTCCGAATAGGCGTGCCGCTCACCAGGGCCTCAATGCCGCGGTTGCGCACTTTGCCCGCGTTCAGATACACGCTGTTGTAGCCCGAGGTAGGACTGATGGTGGTATTCACAATATCGTTGTCCGTCAGGCGGTTGTAGTACGTTAGGTCGAGGCTGAGGCGGTTGTCCAGCAATTGGGCTTCCAGGCCACCCTCGGCGGTAGTCGACAGCACCGGGCCCAGGTTGGCGTTGGTGATGCCCGCCAGGCCGGAGCCGGGCACGTTGCTACTCACGTTTTGCAACGGCCTACCCGAGCTGGGCACGTTGCTGTACGTCAGGTTCACGGCGTAGGGCTCGGGCGCGCCCTGCCCCACCTGGGCGTAGGCGCCGCGCAGCTTCACCAGGTTCACGGCGCGCGGCATGTACACCACATCCGACACGATAAAGCTGCCGTTGATGCTAGGGTAGAACTTGCTGTTGTTGCTGGGGCTGAGCGTGGAATACCAGTCGTTGCGGCCAGTCACAGTCAGGAAAAACAAGCTCTTGTAGTTGAAATCGGCAGAGCCAAAAATCGAGTTCACATCCTGGCGCTGAGCCAGTGCCAGCGTGGTGCCCGTTGCCAGGTTGTTGTAGCTGTAGAAAAACGGAATGGTGAAGCCCGTGCCCGCTTGGTCTAGCTCGTTCAGCGACGAGCGCCGCTTGTTAGCCCCGGCCAAAAACGACAGCCCTACCTCCTTAATCTGCTTAGTATAGGTAAGGGTAGCCAAAGCGTTGGTTTCGCTCACGTCCGATTTGATGCCCGCGTATTGCCCCGTAAGCGCGTAGAGCGTGCCCGTGGGCGTGATATTGCGGTAGTTGTAATCGTAGTGGTCCTGGCTCACGGTGCCCTTCAGCACCAGGTTTTTCGCCAGCTCGTAGCTCAGCGAGGCCTGCCCGATAAAGCGGTTTTTGCGGTCGTCTTGTTGGAATTTGTTGACCACGAAATAGCCGTTGGTAGCCACGCTGGCGTCGTTCCACACGGTTTCGTAGCCATTCGCATCATAGCCCGGCTTCAGCCAGCGCACGTCGGCGGTGTTGGCAATCATGTAGGGCGACCAGTTGGGGTTCGCCAGGGCGTCGCCGGCGCTGGGGCGTTTGTTCGCCGTTTCGATGTTGTACTGGGCCAAGGCCTCGTAGCTGAGCCGTGGGCTCAGCTTCCCGCTCAGGTTCAGGTTGCCGGTTTTGCGGTTGTAGGTGCTGCCTGGCAGCAAGCCCTCGCTGTCCAGATTCGACAGCGAAAAGCGGTAGGCAATACCCTCATTACCACCTGATAAGGCCAGCGTGTTGGTAAAGGTGCGCCCCAGCTGGTAGAAGTGCTTAAGGTTGTCCTTCTGCGCCACGTAGGGGTGCGTCTGCCCGTCTACGCCCACGTAGTCGGTGGAACCGTCGAGCCGCGCGCCCCACGACCGGCGCCCCGTCGATTGGGCAGCGGCCAGGGTAGTCGGCTTCACGCCCCCATCGCCCTGCCCATACTCGTACTGAAACTCAGGAATAACGGAAATGGATTCGATGGTAGAGGTCGAATTAAATTCTACCCCGATGCCCTTCTGCGCTCTACCCTTTTTGGTAGTAATCAAGATAACGCCATTGCCGCCGCGCGAGCCGTACAGGGCCGCCGCAGTACCGCCCTTCAGCACCGTAATCGATTCAATATCATCGGGGTTGATGCTGGCAATGCCGTCGCCGCGGTCCACGTTGGTGCCCCCGCCGTTGGCGGTAGGCGCCTGCCCCGGCACCGAGTTGTCCATGGGCATACCGTTCAGCACGTACAGTGGCTGGTTGTTGGCCGAGCCCGACAACGAACCGTTGCCGCGAATAATCACCCGGCTGGAGCCGCCCGGCCCCGTGGAAAGGCCCGCTACGTTCACGCCCGCCACCTTGCCGGTCAAGGCGTTGGCCACGTTGTTTTCGCGGGCCTGCACCAGGTCTTCACCCTTCACTTCAGCCACGGCGTAGCCCAAATCGCGCTTTTGCTTGGCAATGCCCAGTGCCGTTACCACCACTTCATCCAGGGTCTGGTCGCTCTTGGCGAGCTTGATGGTGAGGGGAGCCGCCCGATTTGTCACCGTCACCTCCATTTTGGCGTACCCAATAAAGGAGGCCACCAGCACCACGGGTTGGCCCTGGGAGGTAGGGGGGAGCTTCAACTCAAAGTTGCCCTCGGCGTCGGTGCCAGTGCCAATTTGCGTGCCTTTCACCACCACCGTGGCGCCCGGCACGCCCGATCCATCTTCTAGCACCACCTTTCCCTTCACCACGTCATCGGCGAGCTGGGCGTTGGTTGAGGAGTAGATAACATACTGCTTGGCACCAATGCGCTTGAACTGCAAATGCACCGCAACCAGCAACTGGGCCAGGCTATTTTCTGCGGTTAGTTTTGAACTGCTAAGGTCTGCAACAGCCGCTGCCACTACGTATTTATCATCCAGTAGGCCCTGTTGGAAAGCCACCTGAATCTGATAGCGGGACTTCAGCTCGTCGATAGCCTCCCGCAACGGCTTTTTTGCGGTTTCGGCGGGGTATTGCGCCTGCTGATCATAGGACGATTTTTGAGGTGTTGTGTGTGCCGCAAACGCCACTTGCGCGTGGGTAGGAACACTCTTCAATAAAACGACCAGCAATGGAACGCACCACTTACCGGAACTCGTAGAGTCAAGTTTTCTCATGCAGTTAAATTGAAAGAGTTAGTGAACAATTATTTGTTTTCCGTTTTGGTAGATGTTCACGTGTAAGGAGGTTGAAATAATTTCTAATAAGGGCGCTACCCCCGTAACCTGTATTTCTCCTTCGATTTTTAACTGCTTAATGGCATTATCTGCATATTTAATTTGGTAGCCATAAGAATCCTCTAACGTCTGTAAAATATCTACTAACCTAGCATTGGTAAAAACAAATTGCCGTTTCGACCACGTAGTTAATTTTTCGGGATGAGCTAATTTTTGTTTAGCTGTAATGGTATGGGCGGCATATTCTACATAGTCGCCTGGTGCTAAAACCAGCGAGGTAGGTGCAATTGCTGCTGTATCGGTTAATTTAATTTTGCCCGATACTAATCCCACATCAACTTTTTTGCGACGATTGTGCACATTGAATGTAGTTCCTAGTACCTCAATGGATAAATCGTGGCAATGCACTACAAAACGTTCGGTGGGCTTAATGTGCGCAGGGTCCGTATTGAGGTGTACTACTCGAAAAAAGCCTTCTCCTTGCAGCCATACTTCGCGGCTGTTTTTCCCCCAGCCCCGCTGGTAAGTCAGCACCGAGTTGCCGTTTAGCAATACGCTCGTGCCGTCGGGCAGCACCACGGTTTTCAGCTCGCCAAAAGCCGTTTGAAAACGCTGCTCCTGGTTGTACCAGAGTGCGAGAGAGCCCAAACCCACGGGTAGGGCCACGGCCGCGGCGCGCAGCACCCTCGCCAATCGGCGTCTGGGCATGGGTAGGGGAAGCTGCCGGGTAGGGCGGGCTACTGGCCCTGCCTCCGCCGCAATGCGCTGCCAGACAGCTGCTTGCCGTGCCTGGTTGGAAAACGTGTCCTGCGTTCGGTAAGCGCGAATAACACTGGTTGCCTCCGTCATGGCCACCTGTACAACTGGGTAGCGCTCTGCTACCTGCTGCCAGAAGTAGGTAGACTCGGCTGTGGGACGAAGCACCGCAGCGACGAAGTCATCGTCTGCCAATAGGTCGGTTGTGGTGAAGGAAGCGTATTTGGCAAAATCCATAGAAGCGCACGAACTGTACACTTCCTATAGACTTGGGGGTACTGAATTATCCCTCCCCCAGAAGAAAAAAATAAGAAAAACATAACGATGACGTAACGACAATAGAAATTTATTTGCCAAATAAATTGAATATCAACGCATTATGTGTTGTAAGGAAGTGCTGGATTACCAGCCGCGTGAAAGCACTCAAACTGTGGCGTTACTTGTTCAAGGCTACTTCCATGCTATGCAACGCTTTGTAAAGGAGTTTATAGGCTGAGGATACCGTTATACCCATGATATCGGCAATTTCTTGATAATCAAAGTCTTCGTAAAAACGAAGAAAAATAATTTCTTGCTGCCGGGGCGGAAGCTTAGTAAGAAAAAAATTAACCTTAGTTCGTAGCTCTTTTTCTTCTTCTCCTACTATTATGTATTGATCGAAGGAAACTTCAAACGGTATTGAATTGTCATCGGAAATTTCCACAAATCGGGATTGATTCTGCGCTTTCCGAAGTAAGATATTGCGTAAGGATTTGTATAAATAATTTTTGACTGATACAGGAGTGCTTAGGTTTTGTCTATTGGTCCATAAACCAATAAATAAATCTTGTATAGCATCTTCAATTAGAGTAACATTCTTAGTGAATTTATAGCCGTAGTTATTCAATGGGGTAAAATGCTGATCATACAAAGCAGTATAAGCGCTCCAGTCACCTTGCTTAAAAAGATTCCATAACACCAATACTTCTTCAGGGGAAGGCATGAGAGATTAGTAGAATCAGAAATAAAACTTATGTAATGAATGGAGCCGTATGATATAGTAGAGCCTACTATACCAACCCATAAATACCATTTAATTCAATGAATCTTAAATCTTGGTTAGCTTTTTTTAATAAAAGCAGATTGTAATAGTACTTTATTTATTTTGATATAATATTTTTTATAAAATTTGCAAGAAGTATGAGATGCTATAGTTGTAGTGCCGTGAGTCATTCCTGTTTAAAGCGGAAGTCCTGAACGGTACAGCTAACGGTGACACAGAAACTACCAAGTAACAGTGTAGCGTCGTGTAATGGCCATGTGTAGTACCGACGCATGTACCGTATCTTTGAAGCTTCCCCCGGCGCGCCATCACCCTCTTCGCGCCGGATTAAAGAAGTATGAGCTTATTCGATTCGGCGGCGAAACCCGTGCGGGCGGCCGTGGTGCACGTGTTTGCCACCGGCCCCTACCACCCCGGCAACGGCCACGGCCTATTGCACGTGGGCCTGCTGCCGCTGGTGCCCGATGCCCAGGTGCAAGCGTGGCTGTTGAACCCCGAGCGGGAGCATTCGGCGGCCGTGTTTCAGGCCTGCCGCATCAGCAACGAAAAAGCCGCCGAAGCCCCTACCTGGCTGGAAAGCAAAGCGGAGGTGCAGGCCGCCTTTGCCCAGTTTGATGCACTGCTGATTCTGGACCGCGCCGGGCAGCCCTCACCCGAGCGCCTGTGGCTGGAGCAAGTGGTATTGGCTGACCTCCCCAAACCACCCATTTGCGCGGCCCTGGATGAGCTGCTGGCCTTCTTCCTACCCCAGGAGGTACTCGACGATGCCGATGACCTCAAGGAAAAGCTTCTCGCCGACAAAGCCTGGCGCGAGCGGGTGGGCTACGAGAAGAGCCTACCCCAATTGCCCTTCGTACTGCATGCCATGCGCCGAAGCGTGCGCTGGGTGCTGGCCAGTCTGCTGCGCGTGCAGGGTGCTGGTAGCGGCTCCTGGCTACCCGCCTACGCGTTGCTACACAGCATCGTAGCCGATGCCGTGCGCCGGCCGGTGGCCCTGCGCGGCTTCCGGCTGCTGCGCGCCCTGGCCCAGCAGCCCGACTGCTGCGACGATGCCCCGGCCCCCACCGAAACCACTCGCGAGGCTACCCAGCGCCGGATGCCCCGGCCCGCGCCCTTCCCCGAGCGCCCTCAGGCCCAACAGGCGCAACAGCTGCTGCTGGACTGGCTGGCCCGTTGGCGCGACCAGCCCGACGATGCCACCACGCCCGGCCTGGGTATCAACCAGGTATTAAAAGAAGAACACGTAACCGAAGCCTTTGCCGAGCTGCGCAAGCAGGTAGGCGCCGACGAGCTGAAAGTGCGTGAACCCCAGCTGCGCTACGCCCGTTTCGTGGCGCGGGCCATTGCGGGCGAGGAGGGACCCTATGCCCTGGAAGCCGGCACTGGTACCGGCAAAACCTTCGGCTACCTGGTGCCCGCGTTGGAATACCTGCGTATTGCGCCCGGCGCGGCCGTGATTGTGGCTACCTCCACCAAAAACCTCCAGGAGCAGATGCAGCACGGCGAGCTGCCCGCTCTGCTGCGCCAGCCCGATGGCAAACGCGTGCCCCGCTACGCCGCCATTCGCACGGCCATGCTGAAGGGCAAAAATTGCTACCTCTGCGCCGAGGCGTTGGGTAGGAACTTCGAGGCCAGCTTTGAGCGTACCGCCGACTGGGCCGAGCGCTTGGCCTGGCTATACCTGGCCCTGCGCCTGCGCGACACCCACGGCGAGGTGGAGAACATTGCGCCCCAGGTAGCTGACCGCCTCGGTGGCGCCTTGTTTGGTCTACTGCGCCGCGTGACGGCCGACCGCGCCTGCCGCCACGGGAAGCTACCCGACCGTACCGCCTGCGTGTATCCCGCCCACCGCAAGCGCGCCGAGGAAGCCAACCTAATTATCGTAAATCATCACAAGCTGGCGCTCCTACCCCCGCAGCTGCTGGAGCGGGCTAAGGTGTGCATTGTGGACGAAGCCGACCGTTTTCCCGACAACTTCCGCTCGGCGCTGGCCCGCACGTTTAATGCGCGGGAGCTGGTGGAGGAAATCGTGGAGCCGCTGCTGGGTGGTCCGTCGGCCGTGCCGCGCCGGCCGGAGGAAACCCCGCCTACGGAAAAGGAGCGCACGCGCCGTCCGCCCGAAGGCCTGCTACGCGAGCTGGACGCCCGTTTCAGCGACGAAGAATACGCCCTGTGGAGCAAGATTCCGCTGGATGAGCGCCCCGGCGCCACCGACGCCGAGCAGCGCGCCTACGAAGCCTGGGATGAAGCTCGCCTCCACGACCTCGTGGACCAGGCCGCCCTGTTGCACCAGGTAGCCGAGGCCATGCACGAAACCCCCGCCGCCGCCGATGCCCTCCATACTGCCCACCTGGCCGCCGCCGCCGCTGCCGCCGCGGCTGACCCATTGCGCCGCCGGCGGGCGTTGCGCACGGTGCGGCAGGCCGTAGAAGCCGTGCGCGAGCCGCTGCTAGCGAGCCGCAATGTCTTGCAGGAGGTAGGGCAACATTTCCTGGCGCGGGGTAGGGAGGCGGCGCGGCTGCCGTTCCCGGTGGGCGAAACGCACTGGCAGGACGAGGTATGGGTGCGCCCGGCCTACGGGGGTAGGGGAGGGCGCCTGGCCCTGGCCGAGCCCCTGCAAGCCGCCCTGCGTCCCTTGTTGGCGCCCCTCACCGCCGCTGCCCGCGAACTGGGCCTCATTGCCCGGCAGCTGGGCACGGCCCTCAACCTGGGCAACGCCGTGGACATGGACGAGGAAGAATTCGACTCGCCCCCCGACCACGACGAGCGCCTGCGCCTGCGCACCGTGCGCCTGGTAGATACGGCCCTGAGCCAGGTGGAAGTGCTCACGCGCTTGCTAGGAGAATTCCCGTGCCGCGGTTTCGTGCCGGTGCTGGAGCGCACCCGCGACCACGACGAGCTGGGCTGGAACCTCATCCGCAAGCCCTACGACCTCTGGCCCTACCTCACCACCCACGACCCTACCTCTCTGGCCGTGTTGGAGCAGTTGGAAGATGAGCCCGCCGCAACCTTTGCCGAGCGCCAGGCCGTGGCCCGACAGGCCGCCGGCCGCCTGGCCAACGAGCCCGCCACGCCGCTGTTCGACCTGTTTCGGACCGTCATCTTCACCTCGGCCACGCTGTACGTCGAAAACAAGCTCGACTACTTCCGCCGCCAGCTCGACCAGCGGGTGCCGTTTGTGGCCGAGGAGCGCATTACCTCGGTGTTCGATTTCAAGGATGAGGAACGCGAGCCGGTGCTGGGCAGCGTGCCGGCCTACCTGCCGCCGTTTCGGGCGGGGCTGACACCGGCGGCGCTGGAAAGCTGGCGTGTGGCCCAGCTGCACACCCTGCTGCCGCTGCTGGTAGCGCTGGAAGGCCGCACGCTGGTGCTGTTCACATCGGTAGAAGACCTGCGCTTTGCCGCCGAGTGGCTGGCCGCCCCACTGGCCGCGCACGACATCGAGCTGATCTGCCAGCGCGGGGCCAGCCAATGGGAAATCCGGCGGTTTCGGCGGGTGGCGCAATCGGTGCTGCTGGGGGTAGACCGCATGTGGACGGGCGTGGACTTCGCCGGGCCTACCCTCTCGCAGGTGATTGTGTGGCGCCTGCCGTTCCCCTCGCTCGGCGACGTACTCATCAGCCACCGCAAGCGCTACGAGGCCGACGACGTGTTCTGGAATCAGTTCTACCGCCCAGCAGCCCGCCTGAAGCTGCGCCAGGGTTTCGGGCGTCTCGTGCGCCGCGAGAAGGACCGGGGTGCCTTCGTCATCCTCGACGCCCGCGTGGCCGCTACTTTCTACGCCGACGTGCTGGAGGAACTGGAAATCCCCCTCACCCCCGACCCACATGCCCACGCCCTACTCACGCGCACCACCGGCCCGTTGCTGCACCTGCTCAAGCTCGGCACCGAGTTCCAGCGCCGCGGCCTGAGCCTGGAGAAGCTGGTAGGGTTGCTGGGAGGGTAGGAGAATGGTGGGGTAGGGGCGGCTTGCAGCCGCCCGTTATATAGGTTGGGGCGAGCAAAAAGCATGTCATCCTGAACGCAGCGCAACGGAGTGAAGGACCTTATCACGCAGGAATGACGGGCGAATCAACGACTTATTCAGACGTGATAAAGTCCTTCACTGCGTTCAGGATGACATGCGGATTTTGTTCCAAATGACAGACTTTTTCCTCCTACCTTGCCTTTCTATTCAACCACCCCCTATGCCACACCTTTTCTCCTCAAAACTCATCCTACCTACCTTACTGGCTGCTACCTCGTTATTGGCCAACTGCGGCGGCGAATCTGAAAGCCGCAAAATAGCCGAGACCGAAGCCAAGCCCGATGCTGCTTTCGGCCGCTATAAAACCCAGTTCATTGATTCGCTGTGGTACTACAATCCCGAATGGGCTTCGGGTGCGGGCTACCACCGCTATGATTCGCTGCTAACTATTCCCTCGGCCGGGCGGCGGCAGGTGGAGGCCGCCTTTGTGGCGCGCCGCATCAAGGAGATGCAGACCTGGCAGCTCAACGAGCTATCAACCGACAACCAGATCGACTACCAGCTGATGCAGAACTACCTGCACGGCGCCCGCTGGTACAACGACACGCTGCAAGCCTGGCAGTGGGACCCCTCCAACTACAACATCAGCGGCGGAGTAGCCGAAATCCTGAACGGCCGCTACCAGCCCCTAGACCGTCGCCTGCGCAATATTTCCCTCAAAATTAACCGCTCCACTGAGTACTACGAAGCGGCCAAATCCAACGTCAACCGGCCCACTCGAGAGCACACCGAACTGGCGATTCTGCAAACGCAGGGCGGGATGGACGTATTTGGGAAGGCGCTGGCCGACTCGGTAGCGCGCTCGGGGCTGTCGGAGCCGGAAAAGCAGCAGCTCACTACGCGCATTGGCGTGACGCGCCTAGCCATGCAGGAGTACATACGCTTTCTGAAAGAGGAAGTATTGCCGAAAAAAGACTTTCGTAGCTTCCGATTGGGCCAGGCGCTGTTTGATCGGAAATTTGCCTATGATATTCAGTCGAGCTACACGGCCGAGCAGGTGTACCAAAAAGCGCTGGCGCACAAGCAGGACCTGCTGCGCGATATGCAGGTGCGGGCTCATCGTATTTATCGTAAATACATAGAATATGAGGTAATGCCTAAGGATAGCACCCAAATAGTCAAAGACGTAATAAATGTTTTGTCAAGAAAACACGCTTCAAAAAACGGTTTTGTGGCGGCGGTGAAGGCGCAGATTCCTACCCTCACCAAGTTCGTAGACGATAAGAAGCTGCTCACCCAGGACCCCACCAAGCCGCTGGTGGTGCGCGAAACGCCCAAGTACATGCGCGGCGGCGGGGCGGGCGCCAGCGTATCGGCCCCCGGCCCCTACGACAAGGGCGCCGATACCTACTACAACGTGGAGCCCCTGGACAACCTCACCGACGCCCAGGCCGAAAGCTACCTGCGCGAGTACAACGACTACACGCTGCAAATCCTGAATATTCACGAGGCCATTCCGGGGCACTATACGCAGCTGGTGTACGCCAACCGTGCGCCCTCGCTCATCAAATCCATCTTCGGCAACGGCGCCATGATTGAGGGTTGGGCCGTGTACTCGGAGCGCATGATGCTGGAAAACGGCTACGCCGGCGGCTCCGACGAAATCTGGCTGATGTGGGACAAGTGGAACATGCGCGTGACCCTGAACGCCATCCTCGACCACGAAGTGCACGCTGGTAACATCACCGAGGCCCAGGCCGTGGCCCTGCTGCGCCGCGACGGGTTCCAGGAGGAAACCGAGGCCCGCAACAAGTGGCGCCGCGCTACCCTCAGCCAGGTGCAGCTCAGCAGCTACTTCAGCGGCTACACCGATATCTACGGCCTGCGTGAGGAAGTGAAGAAACGCGAGGGTAAGGATTTCAGCGTGAAGCAGTTCAATGAGCAATTTTTGAGCTATGGCAATGCCCCAGTGAAATACATCCGGCAGCTCATGCTGAAGAAAGCGGAGTAGCACTGCCTCCGTTACATAAATAAAATAGGTTGCGGAAAAGCCCGGCAACGGCCCGTTAGGGTACCGTTGCCGGGCTTTTTTAGTCAGGAAATTTGCCCCTAGGTTAAAATCCGCGCAAAAAAGAACGTCCTGCTGAGCTTGCCGAAGCATCTCGCGTGCTGACGAAAGATAGTATCTCACATCAGCACGCGAGATGCTTCAGCTCCGCTCAGCAGGACAAACGTTTTTCAATCCTTATTATTTAGGAATCAGGCTAGACTATACGGTGCTTATAATAAGCGTTTTACGTCTCAATATTTCAATATGGGAATTAATGGGTTCATTTTTGCGTCTGCGCAGGACATACACCCATCCAACCCCTATCTTTGCCGCCCGAAACATGCTGTCCATGAAAATAATCGATACGAACGACGAAGGCCTGCGTACGCTGATTCATGATTACCCCAAAGTAATTGCCAAGTTCACGTCGGCTAACTGCGCTATCTGCGACTTGCTGGCGCCGCCGTTCGAGAAGTTTGCGGCCGAACCGGTGTACCAGGGTATTGCCTTTCTGCGCCTCGATTCGGACCAGAACCCGGTAGCCAAAAAGATGATGGACGAGCGTATTGCGCCGTTTTTTGTGATCTACTACAAAGGCCGTATGCTAGAGTGTGATACGCTGAAAACAGAAGAAGAAGTGAAGGCTTACCTGACACAGCTGTTGGTCTATACGCCGGCTCCTGTGGTATAAGGCACTGGCCAATAATTGCGAGGGCACGCCCGCACTGCTACGGTCTGCGTAGCTTTGCGGGCGTGTTTTTTCTGCTTTCCAAAATTCTCTTCTACGCCATCATGCCGGCCGTGTGGCTGCTGGGGCTGCTGCTGGCGGCCATAGTAGTGCGCCAGCCGAGGTGGCAGCGCCGGTTGTTGATGGCGTGTGCTGTGTTGTTTGTGCTACTCACCAACGGTGCCCTCATCAACGAGGCCCTACTTGCCTGGGAGCTACCGCCGGTGCGGCCCGCGCAGCTACCCGCCCAGTCCGATGCCGGTGTGCTGCTCACTGGCATCACCAAAGGTAGCAAGTCGCCCCACGACCGGGTATACCTCAACACCGGCGCCGACCGCCTTACCAATGCGTTGTGGTTGTACCGTGCCGGCCGCATCCGGCGCATCATTGTGTCAGGGGGCTCGGGGGAGGTAGGGGGCAGCAAAACCGGGCGCTCCGAGGCGGCTCAACTCGCTACGCTGCTACGCCTTGCGGGTGTGCCAGCACAAGATATTTTATTGGAGAAGCGCAGCCGCAACACCCACGAGAATGCTCTGTATACCAAGCAGCTTCTCGCTCAACATCCAGAAATTAAGTCGCTGGTGCTGGTCACCTCCGCGTTTCATCAGCGCCGGGCACTGGGTTGTTTTCGACGGGTAGGGCTGCACCCAACACCTTTTCCGGCGGGCTACTATTCCGTCAATCGCCAATTAGCACCCGTCTACTGGCTCCTACCCGATGCCAAAGCCCTGGCCGACTGGAGCATCCTGCTACACGAGTTAGCCGGCTACGTGGTGTATAAGGTGCTGGGGTATTGTTGAAGTTGTGAGTAAAAAAGAAGTGTGTCATACTAAGCAGCGCGAAGGACCTTCTGTTAGCTGAACGACAGGCGTAACGACGACTCGTTCTACGGGCATAAGGTCCTTCGCAGGCTCAGGATGACAAGCGTCTTTATATCGACTCACTCCGTTTTCTTTTCCTCCGGCTTCTCGTCCGCCGCAATCCAGAGGCTCTTCTGATTGACAAACTCACGGATGCCGAGGTAGGAAAGTTCCCGTCCGTAGCCCGACTGCTTCACGCCGCCAAACGGCATTTCCGGCGATGATTTCACAATAGCGTTGACGAAAACGGCGCCGGCTTCCACGCGGCGGGCCAGGGCTTCGCCGCGGGCCACGTCGCGCGTCCAGATAGAGCCACCCAAGCCGTAGGGCGAGTCGTTGGCGAGGCGCACAGCATCGTCGGCGTCGCGGGCTTCCAGCACCAGCGCTACGGGGCCAAAGAACTCCTCGTGGTAGGCCGGCTGGCCGGGCTGCACGTTGGTCAGAATCATGGGCCGGAACAGGGTAGCGCCGGGCGCGTCCTGGCCGCCATCTAGCGCCACGTGGGCACCTTTGGCTACAGAATCCTGCACTTGCTGGGTCAGCGTATCGGCCAGGTCGGGGCGGGCGAGGGGACCGTATTGCGTAGTCTCGTCGAGCGGGTCGCCGGTCTGAAAAGCTGCCATATGCTCTTTCAGCTTCTGGGTAAACTTGGCTACTACCGGCTGCTCCACAATGAAGCGTTTGGCGGCAATGCAGCTCTGCCCGGCATTGATCATGCGGGCCTGAGTGGCATTCTTGGCCGCCACGTCCAGGTCAGCATCGGCCAGCACAATAAACGCATCGGAGCCGCCTAGCTCTAGTACACTCTTTTTGAGGTATTTGCCAGCCAGCGCGGCCACGCTGGCGCCGGCGCGGGTGCTGCCCGTGAGGGTCACGGCCCGCACCCGGTTGTCGGCCAGCAACGGTTCCACATGGCCCGTATCGATGAGCAGGGTGCGGAAGGTAGCCGGCGGAAAACCGGCATCATGAAAAATCTTTTCCAGGGCCAGCGCACACTGCGGTACGTTGGGCGCGTGCTTCAGCAGGCCCACGTTGCCGGCCATCAGGGCAGGCGCGGCGAAGCGAATCACCTGCCACAGCGGGAAGTTCCAGGGCATGATGGCCAGCACTACCCCCAGCGGCTCGTGGGCAATGAAGCTGCGCCGGGCCGCCGTCCGGATGTCCTCATCTGCTAAGAATTGCTCGGCGTGCTCGGCGTAATAGTCGCAAGTGGTGGCGCATTTTTGCGCCTCGGCGCGACCGTCGGCAATGGGCTTGCCCATTTCGAGGCTCATCAGGCGGGCCAGCTCCTGCTCCCGCTCGCGCAGCAGGGCGGCGGCGTGGCGCATGCGCTCGGCGCGGTGGGCAAAAGAGGTGGTGCGCCACGCGGCAGCGGCCTCGTGTGCCTGCCGTAAAATATCTTCGGTTTCGGGCCAGGTAAAGGGCGCAAACTCTTGCAGCACCTGCCCAGTGTAGGGGTTGATGGAGATGATAGCCATTACAGAACAACAAGGGTGGGAAGCTTATGGTTACGCAGCCACTATTGCCAGCGTCTGCTATACCCGAAAACTTGTAACACAACCGTTGCCCGCCCGCACGTAGAAGGCTCGGTAGGGGAGGGGCATACCAGGGAAAATGAGCTGCACTACGCGAATAAAACTTTATCCCGTATTTTGCCAGCCTATCGGGCCCTCCCCACCGCTGCTTCACTCGCCCATTTATTGTACTAATCTGTGTCAGCTACTATCCTAGAGTCATCGACCTCCTACCCGGAGGACCTACTCGTGCAGCGCTTGCGTGACCGCGACGAGTCGGCCATGACCTTGTTTTATGACAAATATTCGGCGGCGCTGTACGGGGTCATCCTGCGCATCGTGAAAAAGGAAGAAATAGCCGAGGACGTGTTGCAAGAAGGTCTGGTCAAAATCTGGCATTCCTTTCAGTTCTACGATTCGTCCAAAGGGCGACTTTTTACGTGGGTACTGAATATTTGCCGCAATTTAGCCATCGATAAAATCCGGTCCCGGCAGTACCGCGTAGGTACTCGCATGACACCATTGGAGGATAGTGGTGTCATGCGCCAGGCGGCCTCCTCCGGGTTTCAGCCTGAGCATATCGGACTGCAGGAAATCACAAATCAGCTCAACCCTGAACAGAAACAAGTGATTGACCTGTTATACTTTGGCGGTTTTACTCAAAGCGAAGTGGCAGAAGAACTCGACTTGCCGTTGGGCACCGTAAAAACTCGGGCCCGGGCAGCAATTAAGGTATTATCAAAACTGATTCGATAGCCGTGGACATTCAGGAATACATCGAATCAGGCATTCTGGAGCAGTACGCCCTCGGCGAGCTACCAACGGTAGAACAGGCAGAGGTAGAACGCCTGGCTGCCATGCACCCCGCTATCCGGCAGGAGCTGGATAGCGTGATAGAAGCTCTCAGCGGCTATGCGGCTCTGTATGCCCAAACACCACCCGCCGACATGCGCGACCGGGTGCTGGCCGGCTGGAAAGCGGCCATCGACGCCGACGAAACTGCGTCGGCACCTGTGGCTGCACCCGAGCCGGTGGTGCGCTCCATCACCTCGGCGCCGGTAGAAGAGGCTGCACCGGCTGCGCCCCGCTTCAACTGGGTGATGGCCGCTTCCATTGCGTTTCTGCTGCTGAGCGTGGGCATCAACTTTGTGCTCTATTCGAAATGGCAGAACGCCGAAACCAGCCTGGCTGCTGTGGAAAGCGACCGGTCGTTGCTGGCAGCCTCGCACATGGCAGTAGAGAAACGATTGGGTGAGCAAACCAACGAGCTGTCGGTGCTGCGCAGCGACGAGTTCCGGACAGTAGCCCTGAACGGCACGCCTGCCGCGCCCAAGGCCAGCGCCAAGGTGCTCTACAACCCCAACACCCGCACCGTATACGTAGATGTACGGAGCCTGCCCGAACCGCCTGCAGGCAAGCAATACCAGCTATGGGCTCTCGACAATGGTAAGCCTGTAGACGCCGGTGTGTTGGATTATGCCACGGCCTCTGGCGAAAGCCTGCAACATATGAAGGACATTGCCAGTGCCCAGGCTTTCGCCATGACGGTAGAGGACGCCGGCGGCAGCCCTACCCCCACACTATCGACCATGACGGTGGTAGGCAATATTTAACCGTAACAGGCAGCGGCTTCACTGAGAAGTAAAAACCGCAGTTCGGTGTTCTTGAGCGCTTCGTAGCTGAACTATTGGCTGCGAAGCGCTTTTTTGCGTATATAGGCTAAACTTTATCTATTTCGCCTTTATTCCGTGCACGGAACCATCTTTTCGCTGCTGAAACGCTATGTGCAGACGCAGTATGACCATAGTACCTGGGTGCGTCTGATAGAGCGCTCTGGTCTTACAGAGGTCGACTTCGACCACCGCAACGTGTACCCCGACGAGCACATGTATACTCTGGTATGGCAGGCGGCCCAAATGGCTGGAGTTTCGGCAGATGAGTTGCACGAAAGATTTGGTGAGTACTTGGTGCCAGACTTGCTGTATATGTACCAAAAGTATATTCAGCCGGAGTGGCGGACGCTGGACATGCTGGAACACACCGAAATGGCCATGCACACGCGAGTACGCGCCGCGCATGCAGGCAACAGGCCACCTGTGCTCGACGTGCGACGCGTCGCTCCTGATGAGGTATTTATCGAGTATGTATCGCCCCGGCGCATGGGGGCGCTGGCGGTAGGCATCGTGCGCGGGCTGGCGCGCTATTTCGATGAGGAAGATCGTATTGTAGTAGAACCGCTTACCAGCGAGAATGGCGAGCGGGTACAAATGCGGGTGCGCCTGCTTGCTTAGTAAAGTAGTGAACAAACGCGCATGTAGAGGTGGTAGCAAGAGCTAACGCGCACATTGCTTATGAGTAGAACAGTGCACTGGAAAGGGATAATGACTTGCATTGGCGCCTCGTTGCTGCTGGCTGGCTGCTCCTCAGCCCCCGCCGACTCCAACGAGGAGAGAGGCGAGCCCGCGCAGACCCTGCGGCGGCAACACTTTGACGCATATTTTGATAGTGACTGGGCCATGCGCCCGCTGTGGGAAGATGGCCGCGCCGAAGTAGCGCGCTACGACGCCCAACGAGTCGTCAACGGCGAAGTGCTATCCTATGAGCTGACGCAGGTGACACAGCTGGAAGAGTTCAACCAGCAGTTCGACGTACGGACGGATAGCCTCCAGCGCAACGATATTTTTCCGGTGATGCACATCAGCCAGTTTGGCTCGCTGCCCACTGATACGCCGCCGTTTCATTTTCTGACTACCCTATTCTTTCGGCGCGACCGGCCCACGGTGTTGCACAAGCTCACCACTACCCTGCAAGAGCCCGCCGGCAATACGTTTAAGGCGTTTGTGGATGATGACTTGCAGTACGTAGAAACCTACAACTCTTATCAGGATGGTCAAGGTGCCGGTTGGCGCCTGTTGCGCCACGAGGTACTGTTTGAGGATGCCTTAAGCTACTGCCTGCGTAGCCTGAAATTTGCTAACCGACCCTCGTTTGATGCAACCATTGCTGGGCAGCAGCAAACCAGTAGCGCCGCGCCGCCGATTCTCTACCAGGCTCACGTGACGGTAGCCGACCAGGTGGCCACCGATACCCTGGCCGCCAGCTGGCGCGTGACTATAGACCTCAATTCGCAAAGAAAAAACGTGTATTGGTTTGCCCACGACTACCCGCATTTGTTGTTGCGCCAGACTACGTGGAACGGCCGCCTGCGCCGATTGAAATCCGTAGCCCGTGTGCCGTACGGTGCGCAGTAGGGTAGGCCCCCTCAAACAAGCAGCAACGTTGCCCGGTTAGTCTGGTGCAACTGGTCTTCCATTTCAGGAGGTGTGCTACCAACGACGTAGCTGTTTTCGGAGTAATACCGAAAAAAATTAAATAAGAAATAACCTACTGACGTTGCTTGCATTTGCATTTATGCCGGTAATTTGCTGATTAAGCCAGTAAGTAGTCAGTGATGGGTGCCCTTGGATGGGTGCCTGCATGGCTGGCACTGGCTTCTTTTCTGAACAACGAGCGGAAATAGGTATGCGGGTATCCTCCGTATGCTTACCTTACCGCATACGCATCACGCCGTGGCACAAAAACTCAACAAACGCGCTTCCATCACGGATCTGGCAAAGATCCTGAATCTGTCGCCTTCTACCATCTCACGGGCACTCAACGGCCACGCCGACATCAGCGAGGCAACGAAACAGCGCGTATGGGAAGTAGCCAAGGAACTGAACTACCAGCCCAACCACCTTGCTGCGGCCCTGCGCCGGGGCCGCAGCAACATGCTGGGTGTGATAGTGCCCCATATCAACGGGCATTTTTTTCCGTCGATTATGCACGGCATCGAAACGGTAGCCAGCAAGGCAGGCTTCAACGTGATGATCTGCCAGTCGAACGAGGACGTGCAGCGCGAAAAGAACAATATCGACGCGCTGCTGAATGCGCAGGTAGAAGGCATTTTGGTGTCGTTGGCCCGCACCACGCACGATTTTCAGCACTTTGAGAAAGTGCGCCAGCAGAACATTCCGCTGGTATTCTTCGACCGGATGCCGGAGGTGTCTAACGTGAGCGGCGTGGTCCTCGACGACCACCAAGGCGCCTATATGGCCGTGCGTCATCTGCTGGAGCAGGGTTGCCGCCGCATTGCCCACTTTGCCGGCCCGCAGCACCTGAACATTTACAGCAACCGGCACAAAGGCTACCTCAACGCCTTACAAGCGTTTGGCCTACCCCACGACGAGCAGCTGATGCACTTCTTACCCAAACTGCAGCAGAATGCCGGCGAGCAGGCTATGCGGGAGCTGCTGCAACTGCCCGAGCCACCCGACGCTATCTTCGGCTCTGGTGATATTCCTGTGGCCGGCGCGCTGGAAGTGCTGCACGCTCAAGGCATTCGGGTGCCTCAGGATATTGCCCTTGCCGGCTTCAGCAATGAGCCCTTCACTACCCTCACCACGCCCAAGCTGACCTCGGTAGACCAGCGCGGCGAGCAGATGGGCCATTCGGCCGTGCAGCTGTTTCTGCAAATGCTCAAGCGTAGCGACAATTTTGCGCCTCACCGCGTGGTACTAAAGCCGCAGCTACACATCCGCGAGTCATCGATGCGGTAGTCTGATAAGTTTACTAGCACACGCCCCGGTAGCATGGCCCTACGGCTGTATTACCGGGGCGTACTGCATCTGGTGTAGGGGGGCGATGGTTTTACGATCAACTTGCCTTTCCATGGCGCTGTGACTATCGTGTCTGTCGGTCAGGCCATCGGCCGAGGTAGGGCACATTCCACAGGGGCGAGTAGTAGAGTAGTTCTACAAAATCCTAGTTGCCTTTTGTAAAACTGCCTAGCTGAAAATTTAGTATATAAAGAGGAGAGGCCCAAAAGGCTTCTCCTTTTTGTATTAGGAGTGTTTTTTTGAGAATCACAGTATATAAACAAGAATATACTTCACCTATAAGTATAGCCTTATCATGTAAAAGTGCAGTTTAATTGTTGTTAAAAGATGGTTTTATCTATATTGAAACGTTTCAATATGATTGAAGTGCAAAAACAGCATTAATATTGCTGAGCGAAAGTTGTTGTATCATGTATGTAGGTGAATGCAGCTAACTATTGATGGTAGTACACGGCTGATAGCATCACTTTTTATATAAAATGAAATGACTATTGGCCACGCAAGTAGCCAACAGCCAACGGTACTATTGGTTGCCACGCCCGCCCCAACCATTCGTGTATGAGCAAAACGTTTTACTCCTTTCTATTACTTCTGCTACTACCTCTGCTGCTACACGCACAGCAGCAGCCAGATACGACCAGTCGGCAAGAGGCACCCATCCGTAACATTGACATCGAGAATGTAGACATATTGCCCAGCGCGGTGGACATCGATGGGTGGCTGCTGCTGGACAAGGACATTCAGACGGAGCTGGATGGGGCTATGCACAACCTCTACAATTTCAAATACGACAAGGCCGAGAAGCAGTTCCGGTCGTTGCGGCGGCGCTATCCCCAGCATCCCATGCCCTACTTCCTGATGGGCCTGACTACTTGGTGGAAGATTATGCCCAACATTGCGCAAACCAAGCAGTACGATAATCTGCTGTTTGCCTACATGGATACGGCCATCACCTACGCCACCCGCCTCTACGAAGCCGATAACAAAAACTACGAAGCCTGTTTTTTTCTGGCTGCCGCCTACGGGTTTGATGCCCGTTTGAACGGGGAGCGGCACAACTGGCGCCGCGTAACCGTGAGCAGCAAGCGCGCCCTCGATTACCTCGAAATTAGCAAGCAGGCCAACGACCTCAGCCCCGAGTTTCTGTGCGGCCAGGCCCTGATCAACTATTACTCGGTGTGGTTGTCTGAAACCTACAAGCTACTGAAACCGATACTGTTGTTCTTCCCAAAGGGCAACCAGCAACTAGGCATCGAGCAGTTGCGCATGGTAGCCAACAACGGCTTTTACGCCGCGCCGGAAGCTAAGTACTTTCTGATGAAAGTGCTGTCTGAGCAGAAAAATTCGGCCCAAGAAGCTTTAGCCGTTGCCCAGCAATTGCACCAAACCTATCCTGATAATGCCTACTTCGAGCGACTGTACGCCATGCTGTGTTTCAATGAGGGCGAATTTTGGGAGTGCGAGAAAATCAGCAAGGATATTCTGGATAAGCTAAACCGGGGCCTACCCGGCTACGAGGGTACCAGCGGCCGCTACGCTACCTACTTTATGGGCTGGATTATGCAGAACAAAGTGCGTAATCTGGCCAAGGCGAAAGAATACTATCAGCGCTGCATCGTGTTTGCCGAAAGCACCAGCGAAACCCAAAGCGGCTTCTATCTCTACGCCAACCTAAACCTAGCACACCTAGCAAACGGCGAAAAAGATGTGCGCCGCGCCAAGCAGTATTATGCCGTGGTAGCGGAACGCGCCGAGCGCAAATCGGATATGTGCCGTGAGGCCCAAATCTACCTGAAGAACAATTAGAGCATGTGAGGGTGCTAGGGCAACCAAGCACCCAAGGTAAGGTGCAGGATCGGCGCACAAGCGAAGACGAGTTCTTCGCTTGTGCGCCGATCCTGCACCTTACTACGATTAATAGCAATTCACAATTTCACTACTCACAATTTCACCATTTATTAGTGGTGATGATGGCCGTGGCCCGCATCGGGCTTTCCGAAGAGGTTACGCAGCGTACCTATTATATATAAGGCCGCCCAGCACACGTAGAGCCAATTGAAGCCCTGCACTGTGTGATGAAACACAAAATGTAGCAGCAAGTGCGCCCCACCACTCATGATAAGACCCGTAAGGGCAATGAACTGGTAGCTGTTGAGGGCGCTGGGGTGGTAGAGTTTAGAGAAATCCACGGGTAGGAGAGAGCTAAGGGTAAGCAGAAGGATGCTACCGGCTGAAAGAGCGAGCAAAAATCCGAAAACATTCTCAGTACGCAGGTTTATCTGTTGCGGCCAGGTTGCAAGGAGGCTGTATCCCAACTATGCCCGCCTAGGTACGTATTGCTAAAGAGTATTTTTCCACGCAATTCATCCCTAGCATATGGCCACAGATAAAGACGGTAGCATCACCGATCAGGAAAACATCATTCCGAAAAACGAGCAGCTCGAAAACGAAAAAGAGTTTGACGAAAGCCAAAGCAACGGCAAAGAGATGAGCGACCCTTCGGCAGCTCGTTATACTGGTGCTAATGGCTACAAACAGCGCAGCAACCAGAAAGACCAGCTCGAAAACCTGCACATTGGCGGCGACGAAACTCACCCACAAGGCGGCAACGAGCACCACGCAGAGGGCGAAACGGCCCAGGGCCCTGGTTTCACCAAAGAAGGTAGCTACGAAATGGGTAACAGCATTCGCACGCAGGACCAGGACTTTGGCGAAGATTCGCCCAGCGGCCCTGCGCGTCCTGCGCACGACTAATGTTTTCGTTTCTGCGATTACAGCGTTTGATAAGAATCCCGCACGGCAACGTGCGGGATTCTTGCTTTACAAGGGAAGCTAACTGCTCTTATAATGTGGCATTGCCAAGGTAACGACCGTGGCTGATGTAATGGTGCATACACAGACGTTATCAGTAAAGCCCTGTTTTTATACACAAATAGTCTGAGTGGTAGAATAGTATACTGGAACCCATTTTGAATTTAGAAATGCAGCCTTGTATTGAATATAGAGTGTTTAGTGAAAGTGTGCTGATTCATTATTAGAATAATTTTAGTCAATATTGGAATAAAAATTTTTAAAGTGATATGGATTTATAATAATAGTGCAATATATTTGTATGCCTGATCGGGAGATTGGTAAAGTTTAAGAAGTTGAACTTTACCTATTATGCAACCGGGCGATACTGTTATTGAGAGCATTATCAAGTCATTACCAGATGAAGTCACTGCTACCCACGCTCGTTCTTGTTCTGATGCTGCTTGTAGTACGCGTGAGTGGCTACGCTCAAGGACATGCAGATGACGCTTTGCTAGCTAGCACTACCGTTGCGGGAACTGTAGAGGAGGATGAAAAAGAGGTAGAGGCGCCCCGTGTAACAACAACTGCTAGCGCCCGCGTGCCAATGATGACGATACAGGGACGCGTGATTGATGTGGACAAAGACCCACTGGTGGGAGCTACCATTCTGGTGCAGGGCACCCGCCTAATGGCTATTACCGACGCCGACGGCTGCTATAAGCTCACGGTTCCGGTAGGTAGCTACACGCTCCGTTGCGGCTCTGCGGGCTACTACGACGATGAAGTATCCGCCCGCCCGACAGCTACCAACCAAACCGTGGTACTGAAATACCGGCCGGATGCTTTCAAGCGCATCAAACGGTAATAGAATATCCCTTAACAACAACGCCCCGTCAGTGCTGACGGGGCGTTGTTGTTGGAGGGCGGACGGCCATGCAGCCGCCGCTTACTGGTCTTCGGGTAGGGGTTTGTTGAACCGCCGACCCAGTAGAAAATACACCGGCACGCCCAGGGCCAGCAGCAGCAGCCCGCGCTGCGAGAAAGTAGCCGTGGCGGGGCTGAACAGCAGAATGGCGCAGAAGGCCGAGGCCAGCACAATGTAGAACAACGGCACCAGCGGGTAGCCAAAGGCCCTGTAGGGCCGGGAAGCGTTGGGGCGGGTGCGACGCAGCACAAAGATGCCAATGATGGTGATGACGTAGAACAAAATCACCGAGAACATCACATAGTTAAGCAGCTCGCCGTAGGAGCCCGTGAGGCAGAGTAGGCACGCCCAAGCGCATTGGGTCCAGAGGGCCACGCCAGGCACGCCGGCACGGTTGAGGCGGGCTAGGGGCGGGAAAAACAGGCCGTCTTTGGCCATGGCGTAGTAGGCGCGGGCGCCGCTGAGGATGATGCCGTTGTTGGCCCCGAAGGTGCTGATCATGATGAGCACGGCCATGACATAGGCGCCGGTGCGGCCCAGCATGCTTTCGGCCACGGCGGTGGCTACCCGGTCGTTGGTGGCGTACATAATGCCGCGCCCTACCACATCGGTGGCGGCGGCGGTGGGGTTGCCGGGGATGGGTAGCACCAGCAGATACACCACGTTGATGAGCAGGTAGAGCGCCGTGACGATGGCCGTGCCGATAGCCATGCTGAGCACAATGGTGCGCTCGGGCCGCACAATCTCATCGCCCGAAAACCCGATGTTGTTCCAGCAGTCGGAGCTGAACAGGGAGCCGGTCATGGCTAGGCCGATGGCGCCTACCAGGCCCCAGGTATCCAGGGGGGTAGCCTGGCCCAGGTCGTCGAAGCTGGCTGCCTGCCACATATTGGTGAAGTTGAGTTCGACGGCTTCGTGGTTGATACCCAAGATTAGGCCGAACAAGATGAGCAGGGCCAGGGCTATCAGCTTGGTGCTGCCGAACACGTTGGAAATCAGCTTGCCGCTGCGCACGCCGTTGGCGTTGATCCAAGTGAGGGCCACAATCATCAGAATAGCCAGCAGCTGCACCGTGGTAAAGGCCAGCGGCCCAACGTTGAATAGCACATGCTGCTCGCTGAACCACGGCACCAGTACGCCCGTGAAGCGGGCAAAGGCCACACCCACAGCCGCAATAACGCCGGTTTGGATGACCGTAAACAGCGACCAGCCATAAAGAAACGCCACCAGCTTGTTGTAGGCCTCGCGCAGGTACACGTACTGCCCGCCTACCTTCGGGAACATGGCCGATAGCTCGCCATAGCTCACGGCCCCGGCCAGCGTGATAAGGCCCGTGATAACCCAGACCACCAGCAGCCAGCCCGCCGAGCCCACCTGCCGGGCAATGCTGGTGGAAACGATGAAGATACCGGAGCCAATCATGCCGCCGGTCACAATCATGACGGCATCAAACAGCGTAATGGCCCGCTGAAAGTGGCCTTGTTTTTCAGACATAAAGAGGGAGTAGGAGTGTGTTCAGAGGCGGAAGATAATTAGATTCTGTCGGGTAGCCAGCTAGCGAAACCAGCAACCTGCCGTCACAACTTTGTCGTGCCCAATCACGAATAGCTACTTTTGCGGTTGCATGTCGCACAAGCTACTCGTCTTTCTGGTAGGGCTGCTCCTGGTTTCGGCCCTGGGCTCCTATGTGTATTATCGCCATACCGTGGCGGCCGTGCCCGTAGACCCCTGGACGCTGGTACCCGACGACGCGGCGCTGGTGCTCACCACCGACGACCACCCCACACTGGTGCGCCACTTGCAGGAAAGCCAGCTCTGGGACAACCTCACGGCCGTGCGCTATTTCCAGCAGGTAGAGGACAACCTGACGCTGGCCGATAGCCTGGTGGGGGGGCGCGATGTGGTGCTGCGTTTCCTGGGCCGCAAACGGGTATTTACCTCTGTGCACGTCACGGCGCCGGGCACGTTTGATGTACTGTTTCAGGTGCCCGTAGCCACCGTGCGCGAGTACCGGCAGGTGCGGGCCCTAGAGGATGCCCTGCGCCGCGATGCGCGCTACCAGGTTAGCACGCGCACCTTTCACGACAACCAGCTGGTGACCATTGAGCAGCGTGGTAAAGGGGCCAGCCTCACCTACTTCAACTACCGTAATCAACTGCTGATTAGCGCCAACCCAGCGCTGATAGAAGCCGTGGTGCTGCGCCTGGAACACCCCGAGGCTCCCACGGTAGCCGCCGATTTTCAGAATACCGACTACCTGAACATGCCCGATACCGATGCTACCCTGCTGGTGAACTACCGGCGGTTGCCACAGTTACTGGGCGTGTTTTTCAGGTCGGAGCTGGAAGGCGACCTGACGGCCCTCACCAGCCTGAGCCGTAATGGTATGCTGGGAATCCGGTTGGCGGGTAATAAGTTGGTATTAAGCGGTTTCAGCAACCCCGAAACTGCCCGCGGCTCCTTACACCAGCGCCTCCGTGGTCAGCCAGTGCAACGCTTGCAAATGGCCGAGGTACTTTCGCTGCGCACGGCGCTGTTGGTGCATATGGGGGTAGGGCCGGCTGGCATTCTGCGCGAACCCCGCCCCGCCGCCACCGATTCGCTGAGTCAACTCACGCAGCCGCTGCTGGATAGCCTGGCGGGGCAGTTCTCGCGCGAGGTGGCCTTGTGCTACCTGGCAGCCCCGTCGGCGCGGGCAGTGCCGGGCAAGCTGGCGCTGGCCTACTGCGCTACCCCCGACCGCGCCGGTATTTTGCTGGGGCAACTGCGCCGAGCCACGGGCACTACGCCGTCGTTTGAGCGGGTAGGGCCGTACCAGCTGTATCAAACCGGTGTGCCCGAGTTGCCGGCTCGGTTGCTGGGGCCGCAGTTTGCCAATTTTGGGCAGCCCGTGGTAACGCAAGTAGGCAACTACGTGGCCTTTGGAACCGATGCGGCTACCCTGCGCACCTGGCTCACAGATATAGCCGCCCGGGAGGTGTGGAGCCGCTCGCCGGTGCAGGTAGCCTTTTTGCAGGAAACTGCTCCGCTGGCCCGCCTAAGTGTGCTGCTGGATGTGCGCAACGCCTGGAATTTACTGCTGCGCGCCGCCGTGGAAGACCGTCGGGCGGGCCTGCTGCGCAATGAAAACCTGTTCAAGCGCTTTCCCCAGATGGCTTTTCAGTGGGTGCCCGCTACCAACGAAAACGACACGACCGCGCAGTACTTCACGCAGTTTCTATTGCGCCATCCGGCTATTGGGCCGGCCGTGGCGCAGGCGCAGGGCGCCAACGGCAACGACGCCGTGCTGACCTTCAAAACCGCCCTGACCTCGGGACCGGCCCTGGTGTCCGTGGCCGGAACCCGTAACGCCGGCGTACTGGTGCAGGACGCGGCCCAGGTGTTGCACTACGTGACACCCGAAAACATAGTGGCTTGGTCCGACTCGCTGCCGGGGCCGCTGGTGCAGCCTATTCAGCGGCTGCGGCGCGACGGCAACAATCAGCACCTGCTGCTAACGCCTACCCAATTGCACTTGCTGAACGAACGTGGGGCAGAAGTGCCTAATTTTCCCTTCAACCTACCCGATACGGTGCGGGCTACGGGGCTAGTAGCCTCGCCTACAGCAGGCAATGCCGCCACGCGCCTGCTAGTGCTGGGGGGCGGCAACAATTTGTTTCTGTACGATACCAATGGTCAGCCCTACGCCGGCTGGCAACCCAAGCGCGTGGAGTTCAGCCTGGCCGGCGAGCCGCAGTACCTGAGCGTAAACGGCCGCGACATCATCGTGGTGCCACTGGAAAACGGCTACGTGTACGCCTACGATGCCCAGGGCGGACTCTACCCCGGCTTCCCCATTAGCCTGGGGGCGCGGCTGCAAAGCGGGGTGCTGGTAGAACGCGGCCCTACCCTGCGCCGCACTCGCCTCACCATGGTAACCCAGCACGGCGAGCGGGTGACGTTTGCGCTCAGCGGCGAGATTGTGAGCCGAGGCCGGGTAGCTACCTGGAGCCGCAACTCCGTTTTCCGCCTAATCCCGGATCAAAACAACACCTCCTACGTGGTGGTGCGGGAAGACGACCACGGCCAGCTTGCGGTGTTTAGCCCTGCGGGCCAGCAACTGCTCAGTCGCCGTTTCCTCACCTCAGGCATCAAGCCGGTGCAGTATTTCAATTTCGGCGAGAAGCACCAGGTGGTCACGCTCACCGAACCCGGCCCCGGCAACGTGTATCTCTACGACGCAGAAGGCCGCCTCATCGGCGGCCGCCCCTTCGCCAGCAGCGCCCCCACCATTGCCCTCGATTACGACGCTACCCGCCGCGCCTACCAGCTCTACCGCGTAGCCGGCCCCGAGCTGCACCGCACGTTGGTACCGTGGTAAAAGGTGAAGTTGTGAAGTTGTGAGTTTGTGAAGTAGAAAAACGTCTGTCATCCTGAGCGCAGCGAAGGACCTTCTCACG
The DNA here is from genome assembly GCF_014333615.1 of Hymenobacter citatus. Lineage (GTDB taxonomy): Bacteria > Bacteroidota > Bacteroidia > Cytophagales > Hymenobacteraceae > Hymenobacter > Hymenobacter citatus. The sequence goes on from NZ_JACSCY010000001.1 coordinate 267,663, forward strand.
CATGAACGACAAGCGTTACAACGACTCGTCCTAATGTGATAGGGTCCTTCGCTGTACTCAGGATGACAGACGTTTTTCTACTTCACAACTTCACCACTTCACCACTTACTACTTATCCGACAGCCAGCCTTTCCGGTAAAAATATACCAGTTGGCCGATGACAATGAGCAGGAGAACTACCAGCAGCACGGGGTAGCCGATGGGGCTGTAGAGTTCGGGCATGTTGAGGTAGTTGATGCGGCCGTTGGGGCCGTCGCGCTGGAAGTTCATACCGTAGAGGCCTACTACGAAGCTCAGGGGAATGAAAATGCTGCTGATGATGGTGAGTACTTTCATCACCTCGTTCATGCGGTTGCTCTGGTTCGACATGTATAGGTCTACCAGGCTGCTCACCGATTCGCGGTAGCTCTCGGCCAGGTCCATGGCCTGGATGGCGTGGTCGTAGCAGTCGCGGAAAAACACCTTCATTTCCTCGGGCACTACTTCGTCGGGCATGCGCAGTACCTCGGCAATTTTCTCGCGCTCGGGGTACACCAGGCGGCGGAAACGCACAATGTCCTTCTTCACCTGCAAGATGCGGCTGAGCAGGCGGCGCGAGGGTCGGTCGGCGAGGATGCGGTCTTCCAGCGTCTCAATGTAGTCGCCGATGGCGGCCATGGTGGGGTAGTAGTGGTCGAGGACCACGTCGGTGAGGGCGTAGGCAAGGTAGAGCGGGGGCCGTCGCCGGATGCTGCTGAAACCCGAGCGCAGGCGCTGCCGCACACTCTCGAGGCAGTCCTCATAGTCGTCCTGAAACGTGAGCACGTAGTTGGTGCCGGTGAAGATGGAAAGCTGGTCGTCGTCGATGTCGCGGGAGTCGGTAAACTCGGTCATGCGCGACACCAGGAACAGCCGGTTTTCGTCGAACAGCTCCACTTTGGCCCGTTGGTAGTCGCCCAGCACGTCTTCCATTTGCAGCGGGTGAATATCGAAATCGGCCATCAACTGCTCCATCAGGTGCAGGTTGCCATAGCCACGCACGTCTATCCAATGGCGCTGCTCGGGATGGGCCCGGAAATAGCGCATCAGCTCGTCGTAGGTATCATATTCCTCTTCCAGCATGTGCTGCTCGTCGTAGGAGTACAAAAACAGGCGCGGGCGCAGGGCGCGGGGCGAAATCACCAGCGTACCCGGCCGCTGCCCTACTACCTGGTCGCGGGCTTCGCGGGTAGCGTCGCGGTCCGAAATACCGCTGGCCTCCTCCAGGTCGTGGTCCTCGTCATCGGGGTGGGGTAGGGGCGGGGTAGGGACAGCAACGGGAGGGGCCGTGGTGGAATTCATAAAAGGTAAAAAAGAAATGCGTATCGCTAAAGTACGTAGCTGGGCGGGTAAAAGGTGAGTGGGTAGGGAACCGCTATTGGCAATGCCAGGAGCGAACAGCCTGTCCGTAAGCGGACAGTTTTTGTGCAGTGACCGAGGAAGTGTTATGGTTTAACTATTTGACATATAAATGATTGTGAATTTGGCGCGGCGCTTGGCAATGCATATGGGAAACCATCTTCTTCCCGTACAAAAATGGACAGAGCTATTTCGCCAACGGTACAACGCCGCCGCTACCTACGCCTGGGGCTGTGGCTAACCTTGGGGCTAGCAGCCGTAGGCGCGGCACTCGTGGCCTTTCGCACGGTGCTGCAACCCAGCATCCGTCGCCCCGAAATCCTGACCGCCACCGTGGATACCGGCCCCGTAGAGGCGTCGCTGACGGCCGCGGGCTTGGTCATTCCGGCCCGCGAGGCCGTGCTCACCAGCCCCATTGCCAGTACCGTGCGCCGCGTGGTGCGGCAGGTAGGGCAGCGCGTACAGCCGGGCCAGCCTATTCTGGAGCTGGATAAGGACCTGACCGCCACGGAGCTGGCCAAGCTGGAAGACGCCCAGCAGCAAAACCGCAATAAAGGCGACCAGCTGCGCCTCACGCTGGAGCGCGCCCTCAACGATTTGCAGTCCCAGGAGCAGGTGCAGCGCGCCAAGGTAGGCAGCCTGCAATCCACCCTGCGCGACGAGCAGTACCTACTAAAAATCGGCGGCGGCACCGCCGAAAGCGTGCGCCAAGCCGAGCTGAATCTAAAAGTAGCCCAGCTGGAGCTGCGCCGCCTACAAGAGCAGATCGGCAACCAGCGCCGCGCCAACGCCGCCGACGTGCGCGAGCTGGGCTATACCATGCAGATGCAGCAGCGCAGCATTGCGGAGCTGGCCGGTAAGCTCACCCAGGCCGACATCAGCAGCCCCCGGCCCGGCGTGCTGACCTGGGTGAATGAGGATCTGGGTAGCACCGTGCGCCAGGGCGACGTGCTGGCCCGCGTGGCCGACCTGAGCAGCTTCCGGGTGCGCGCCACCATTGCTGATACTTACGCCGGCCAGCTGAGCCCCGGCGGCGATGTAATAGTACGCCTCAACAACGACACCGACCTGCGCGGCACCATCGGCACCATCAGCCCCGCCGCCGACAAGGGCGTAGTGACCTTCTACGCCCAGCTGGCCCAGGACCACCACCCCGACCTGCGCCCCAACCTGCGCACCGACGTGTTTGTGGTGACCAAGGCCCACCCCAAGGCCGTGCGCGTGAAAAATGGCCCCTTCTACCAAGGCGGCCGCGAGCAGCCGGTATTTGTGGTGAAAGACGGCTGGGCCGAGCGCCGCACCGTGCGCTTCGGCGACAGCAACTTCGACTACGTGGAAGTGCTGAACGGCCTGCGCCCCGGCGAGCAAATCGTTCTCAGCGACATGAAAGACCACCAGGACACCCCGCGTCTGCGGCTAACGGAATAGGATGATGCAACGATTGACCCCACCCCCCAGCCCCCTCCCCAAAGGGGGAGGGGGAGCCAAACATCAGCAAACAGTAGCAAAAGTCCGCGCCACCATGGCTCCCCCTCTCCCGGAGGATGTCGCGCATGAAGCGAGTGTGGGGCCGGGGGGTGGGGTGCTCCACCTGCTGACATTGCTTCTCCTGTTATTCGTCTCCCTACCCCTACGCGCCCAAACTCTCACGCTGCCCGGCGTTATCAGCGCGGCGCTGAAGGAATCGGCGGTGGCGGGGCAGGCGGCTACCACCCGCGAAACCAGCTACTGGCAGTACCGCACCTACCAGTCGAACTACCGGCCGCAGCTGGCTTTGCAGGGCACGGTGCCCAACTTCAGCCGCGTGATTACGCCCGTGGTGCAGCCTGATGGTACCATTGAGTTTCAGGCGGTGCGCCAGAACTACTCTACCCTGGGCCTCACCCTGAGCCAGGCCATTGGCGTGACGGGCGGCTCGGTGTACGTCACCTCCGAGGCCCAGCGCTTCGACGATTTCAACCGCAGCACCCGCCTTTATAATAATCAGCCCTTTAGCCTGGGTCTGACGCAGCCGTTGGGACGCTACAATGCGCTGCGCTGGGCGCGTCGCATCGAGCCGCTGCGCTATCAGGAAGCCGGCCGGCAGTTTGTGGAGGAGCGCGAAGTCATTGCCCAGCGCATCACGGAGCTGTATTTTGATGTGCTGCTGCAACAGGTGAATGCCCGCGTGGCTACCCAAAATGCTCAGGCCAACGCCGAGCTGCTGCGACTGGGTAGGGAGCGGCAACAGCTGGGCCGCCTTTCCCAAAACGATTTGCTGCTGCTGGAGCTGAACCTGCTCCGCTCGCGCCAGGCCCTGGTGCAGGCCCGCCTTGATGCCCAGCAAGCCGCCGTGGGCCTGCAAAGCTACACCGGCCTGCGCGCCGATACGCTGCTGCTCGCGGTGCCCGACGTGGCCCCGCGCCCGGTAGTAGCGCCTACCCAAGCATTGGCTTACGCCCGGCAGTACCGCGCCGCACCGCTGGCTTTCCGGCGGCGCCTGCTGGAAGCCGAAAGCGCCGTAGCGCAAGCCCGCGGCACCACCGGCTTTCTGGCGACGCTCCAGGCCAACGTAGGCTATACAAACAGTGCACAGGACTTCTGGCGTACCTACCATCAACCCCAGCAGCAACAGCAAGTAAGCCTGGGGTTTGCGCTGCCGGTGGTGGACTGGGGTCGGCAACGCTCGGTGCGGAAAACGGCCGAGCTGAGTCGTCAGCAAGTGGCCCTAACGGTGGCCCAGGAAGAGCTGACTTTCGAGCAAAGCGTGACCACGCAGGCGGCCCAGCTCGGTGGCCTGCACGAGCAGCTAGCCCTAGCCGCCCAAGCCGACACCCTGGCCCAGCAGCGCTACGACATTGCCCAGGCAACCTACAAGGTAGGCCGCATCAGCCTCACCGACCTCAACATTGCCCTCGCCGAAAAAGACCAGGCCAAGCGCGCCTACATTGCCGCCCTGCGCGCCGCCTGGGTAGCCCACTACCGCCTGCGAGCCCTTACGCTGTACGATTTCGAGCAGGAGCAGCCGCTGGGGCAGGAGTAGGATGGAGATTGTCCACAACTCTTGTCATCCTGAGCGGAGCGAAGGACCTTCTCACGCCAGAACAACAAGCGTTTGGTAATAATCTTGCCGTGAGAAGGTCCCTCGCTCTGCTCAGGATGACAATCTAAAAAGGTAAGGCTATTACGGATGCTGGTTTGATGAATCCGAACAACGTGTTCGTTTGCGGACATATTTTAGCAAGCGCGTCTCACGGCAATTAATCGTAATTAGTTGATAAATAGATATTTGATTGAATGGCACATGGCTTGGCTATAGTTACTAGAAACCAGCGTTGCGCCGCATACAACCGGACACTTCTTCCACTTTCGCCTACCCCCTATGAACCAGTTTCCTACCCCTGCCACCCAGCCAGCCCCAGTGGTGGCCGCTGCCGAGGCCGTTATCCAGCTCACGGGCATCGAAAAGATATATCAGACCAAAACCATCGAAACGGTGGCCCTGAACCACGTGAACCTGTCGATTCAGCGCGGGGAGTTTGTGTCGGTGATGGGGCCGAGCGGGTGCGGCAAGTCTACCTTGCTCAGCATCATGGGGCTGCTGGATGAGCCCACCAGCGGCACCGTAGCCATCGACGGCCGCGCCGTGACCAGCTACTCCGACCGGGAGCTGGCCCACTTGCGCAACCACAAAATCGGCTTCGTGTTCCAGAGTTACCACCTCATCAACGACCTCTCGGTGCTCGACAACGTGGAGCTGCCCCTGCTCTACCGCAGTGGTGTGAGTGGCAAGGAGCGCCGCCAGCGCGCCTTGGCCGCCCTCGATACGGTGGGGCTGGGCGCCCGCACCCGGCACTTCCCCAGCCAGCTTTCGGGCGGGCAGCGCCAGCGCGTAGCCATTGCCCGCGCCTTGGCCGGCCGGCCCGAAATCATCCTCGCCGACGAGCCTACCGGCAACCTCGACTCGGTGATGGGCGAGGAAATTATGGACCTGCTGCTGACCCTGAACCGCCAGCAGGGCGCCACCATCGTGATGGTGACCCACGACGAGCAACAGGCCCTCAAAACCGAGCGCATCATCCGCTTTTTCGACGGCAGCCAGGTCAATTAAATGATGAGATGGTGAGTGGTGAAATGGTGAGTTTGAAGTTCAAGCCGCGCCGTTATTCCAGCAACTCACCATTTCACCACTCACCATCTCACCGCTTCTCTATGCTTCTCAACTACCTTAAAATAGCCTGGAAGGTCTTGCTTCGGCGCAAGTTCTTCACCTTCATCAGCTTGTTTGGCATCAGCTTTACGCTGATGATTTTGCTGGTGGTGTATGCCCTATTTGACCACGCCGTGGGGGCGCGGCGGCCTGAGCTCCACACTGATCGGCTACTATTCATCAACCGCATGATATTGCGGGGCGATGGGTCGATGAGCTCTTCCGGCGTAGGCTATTCGTTTTTGAAACAGCACGTCAGTACCTTACGCATGCCGGAGAAGGTGTCTATCAGCGAGGCTTACCCAATCAGTATAACACTTTACGTGGGGCAACAGGCTGTGAAAGCAGACCGCCGCTACACGGATGGCAACCTGTGGCAGGTATTGGACTTTGACTTTGTGGCCGGGCGGCCATACAGCGTGGCCGAAGTGCGCGACGCCGCGCACGTGGTGGTGCTCAACGAAACCATTGCCCGCCGTTGTTTCGGCACAGCCGCCGCGGCCGTAACGCAGGCCGTGCAGGTAGATGGCAAGCCCTACCGGGTAGTGGGCGTGGTGCGCGACGTGCCCACCGTACGGGAGCTAACCTACGCCGAATGCTGGCTACCCGTGACCACCACCATGGCCGACCTGCGCGACCCTAACTATCTGGGCGATTTTCAGGCAATTGTACTGGCCCGGCAGGCGGCCGACGTACCAGCCGTGCAGGAAGAGTACCAGCAGATGCTGCACCGCCTACCCATCCCCGACCCCAAACAATTTCAGGAAATACGCTCCTACGCCCGCACGCTGCTGGCGCACTACATGACCAACCACAACAACGACGCCGGCCAGGATGGCGACGCGGCGCATTTCTGGCGGCAGTGGATAGGTCTGGGGCTGTTGTTTATGCTGCTGCCCGCCCTCAACCTCATCAACATCAACGTGAGCCGCACCCTGGAGCGCGCCGCCGAAATAGGCGTGCGCAAGGCCTTCGGGGCCACGGCCCGGCGCTTGGTAGGGCAGTTTCTAATCGAAAATATGCTGTTGACGCTGCTGGGCGGCGTGCTGGGTCTGCTGCTGGCCGCCGCTGTGCTAGCCTTGATCAATAGCAGCCACTTCTTGCCCTACGCGGAGCTGGGGCTAAACGTCCGCGTGTTCGGGGTAGGCCTGCTGCTGGCCCTGGTTTTTGGGTTGTTGTCGGGCGCTTACCCGGCTTATAAGATGTCGAAACTGCCTGCCAATCAGGCTTTAAAAGGAGGAGCTGCCGTATGATACGCCATTTGTTTACTCTGATGTGGAACCGCCGCCGGGCCAACGCCCTGCTGATTGTGGAGATGTTTCTGGCCTTTGTAGTGCTGTTTGCGGTGGGCAGCATTGGTACCACACTCTGGCGCAACTACCGCCAGCCGTTGGGCTTCACCTACACCGATGTGTGGCAGCTGAACTTTACCACCGGGCAGCAGCCCCGCGCCGAGCAGTTTGGCACCTTGCAGCAATTGCTGGCCCGGCTCCGCTCTACGCCGGGTGTGGAGGAGGTAGCGCTTTCGGCTTCCAATACGCCGTTCTCGTTCAATGACAGTCGGAGTTCCATTGAGATGAAGGATGAAAAGGGCAAAACGAAGCGCTCCATCAACAATGTAAACGTCTACAACGTGGGGCCAGAGCTGCCCAAGGTGCTGGGCCTAAAGGTGGTAGCGGGTCGGTGGTTTGATAGGAGCGACGTAGCATCGGGCGCTAACCCGCCCGTGGTTATCGACGAGCGGATGCAGCGCGCCATGTACCCCGATGGCGAGTCTGCGGTGGGCAAAATGTTTCCTTTCGACAAGAAAGAGCAGCGTATTATCGGCGTAGTCAGCGCCTATCGTACCGACGGTGAACTGCAGGAACCATTGTCATCTGTGCTTTGGCAGATTCTGCCTACGGATACCATCTTTCTGCCACAGTCGATCCTGCTGAAGGTGCGCCCCGGCAGTGGCGCCGCCCTCGAAAAACAGCTGGCCGACGATGTCCGGCGCATTGGGCCGGGCTGGTCGAGTACCATTAAGCCACTCGCTGAAATGCACCAGAGCCAGATGAAGCAGTTGTTGACCCGGCCTATTTTGCTAGGTAGCATGAGTTTCTTTCTGCTGCTGAACGTGGCCCTGGGCCTGTTTGGCGTGCTCTGGCTCAACATCAGCCGCCGCCGCGGCGAAATAGGCGTGCGCCGCGCCATGGGCGCCACGGCCGGCAACATCAGCCGGCAGGTACTGGGCGAAATCTTGGTGCTCACTACCTTCGGGCTGGGGTTGGGCTTGCTGGTGGCGGCGCAGTTTCCGCTGCTCGGGGTATTCAGCGTGCAAACCAGCGTCTACCTCACGGCCATGGTGCTGGCGGCGGGGTTGCTCTACCTGCTGGCTACCGTGTGCGCGCTCTACCCCAGCCGCCTGGCGGCCGGCATTCAGCCCGCCGTGGCGCTGCGGGAAGAGTAGGCAAAACCACCGAAGACGCTCGGCCGGATTGGCGGTCGAGCGGCCAACCCTACCCACTCAACCACCGCGAATCTCTGCGAGAAACAACACCGGAACAACCAGACAACATGCTCCTGATCATCGACGACGACCCCGCCATTCGCATCTCCCTTAGTCTGCTGCTGAAGCAAGCGGGCTACTCTGCGCAGGCCGTTGCAGATCCGGAGGCTGCCCTGCGGATAGTGCGCGAAACCACGCCCCAACTGGTGCTCATGGACATGAACTTCTCCCTCGACACCACCGGCCAGGACGGTCTGCACCTGCTGGCCCAAGTGAAACAGCTGGCCCCGCAAGTGCCCGTGGTGCTCATCACTGGTTGGGGCAGTATTGCGCTGGCCGTGGAAGGTATGAAGGCCGGGGCCGCCGAGTTCATAACCAAACCCTGGAACAACGACGCCCTGCTTCAGACCATCCGCACGCTGCTCAGCCTACCCCTTGAGGAAGCAAAGACGCTGACGCCCACCCGCCGCCAGCTCGATCAGCAGTACGATTTCCGGGATATTGTGGGGCAAGATTCCGGCCTGCTGCACATGCTGCGCCAAGTAGGGCAGGTGGCCGCCACCGACGCCTCGGTGCTGATTGAGGGTGAGTCGGGAACGGGCAAGGAGCTGATTGCCGAGGCTGTGCACCGCAATAGTCCGCGCCGCGGCAAGGCGTTTGTGAAGGTGAATCTGGGCGGTATCTCGGCGTCGTTGTTTGAAAGTGAGCTGTTTGGCCACCGGCGCGGGGCCTTCACCGATGCCAAGACGGATAGGGTAGGGCGCTTCGAGCTGGCCAACGGCGGCACCATTTTCCTGGACGAAATAGGTGAGCTGGACCTGTCCTCCCAAGTAAAGCTGCTGCGCGTATTGCAAGACCGCACCTACGAGGTGCTGGGCGACAGTAAGCCCCGCCGCCTCGATATCCGGGTGATTTGCGCCACCAACCGCACGCTGGCCGAAGAAGTGCGCGCCGGCCGCTTCCGCGAAGACCTATTCTACCGCATCAACCTGATTACCGTGCGCCTACCCGCCCTGCGCGAACGACCCCAGGATATTCCCTTGCTGGTGCAGCACTTTGTGGCCGGCCTGCGCACCACCTACGCCCGCCCCGCCCTGAAGGTAGGCGTGCGGGCCCTGCACTGGCTGCAAGAACAGCCGCTACCCGGCAACATCCGCGAGCTGAAAAACCTGGTAGAGCGCGCCGTCCTGGTTTCCGGCCACGACGAGCTGCTGCCCGAAGACTTCCAAGCCCAGGCACAGTCCCTCCCCAACCGTGCCCCCGAGCCCGGCGAGCTGCCTGCCCCCGGCACCATGACGCTGGACGAGCTGGAAGCCCAGATGATTCGGAATACCCTGGAACATTATCAGGGCAACATCAGCCGGGTAGCTAAAGCCTTAGGTCTGAGTCGCCCGGCATTGTATCGGAGACTGGAGAAATACGAGATTCCCTACGAGTAGGGACGGGTAGGGGCGCCTTGCAGGCGCCCATCGTTGCTAAAATGGAACGTCATTTCGACCAGCGGGAGAAATCTCGCGTGCTGATGTAGAATAGTATCTGGTAGATGAATTCAGGCAAGTTGTCGGGTGCCGGTCCGACGCCGCAGGCGTCCGACCGGTTGCCGTTGAACAAGCTTCGTGCTGATGGTTGCCATGCGGCGCGAGCGGCAGCAGCCGGCAACCGGTCGGACGCCTACGGCGTCGGACCGGCACCCGACAGCGGAAATGACCAACCTGCTAGCATCAGCACGCGAAATTTCTCCTGCTAGTCGAAATGACGTTCTTGCGGTCTGACGTTCTTGCAGCCTGAGTTCCTGCGGTCTACCGATTAAACGCCCATCATGCCGAGCGCCTGCAAGGCGCCTCTACACCGTTCACCATGTCCCTGCGCCTGCAATTCCTGCTATTTGTCACACTGATCCACGCGGTGCTGCTGGTGCTGGCGGCGCAGCTACGGCACACCAACGTGCCGTTGTTTATCGGTGCGGAAGTGCTGCTGCTGATAAGCATTGGGCTAGCAGTGCAGCTGTACCGGGGCTTCGTGCGGCCGTTTCAGCTGATTGCGGCCGGTACCGAGGCCATGCAGGCCCAGGACTTCTCGCTGAAGTTTGTGCCCGTTGGTCAGCGCGAAATGGACCAGCTCATCGGCGTGTACAACCACATGATAGACGAGCTGCGCCGGGAGCGGGTAACGCAGCACGAGAAGAGCTTTCTGCTGGATAGCCTGCTGCGCGCCTCGCCCGCCGGAGTGCTGTTGTTGAGCTTCGAGGGTGCCATTGAAAGCGCCAACCCTGCCGCCGAGCGGATGCTGCAGCTCCCCGCCGCCGCGCTGCTGGGGCAGCCGCTGGCTACCCTCCCCGGCGTGTGGGGTGCTACTTTGAGCAAGCTGCCACCCGACGCGCCCAAGGTGGTGCGCCTCTCAGGCGTGCAAACCTACCGCGCCCACCGCGCCCACTTCCTCGACCGGGGCTTCACGCGCTATTTTATTTTGCTGGAAGAGCTGACGCAGGAGCTGATCCGGCAGGAAAAGCAGGCCTACGAGCAGCTGATTCGGATGATGACCCACGAAATCAACAACTCCATCGGGGCCATCAACTCCATCCTGCAAAGCTTTCACCACTACGCGCCCCAGCTCAGCCCCACCGACCAGCCCGACTTCCGCGAGGCCCTCGACGTATCCATTCAGCGCAACACCAACCTGAGCAACTTTGTGGGCGGCTTTGCCAACCTGGTGCGCCTACCCCCACCTACCCGCTACCCCACCGATGTACATGCCCTGCTGCACCAACTGGCGCGCCTGCTGCACGTGGTGAGCGAGCGGCGCCACATCACGTGGCGCTGGCAGTTGACCGACGCGCCGCTGTGGGCCTCTCTGGACCAGCAGCAACTGGAGCAGGCCCTGCTCAACATCGCCAAAAACGCCCTGGAAGCCCTTCCCGACGGCGGTACCCTCACAGTGCGCACCCAACTCGATCCGCTACTCATCGAACTGGAAAACAACGGCCCGGCTATTCCGCCGCACGTGCAGCAGCGCTTATTCACGCCCTTTTTCAGCACCAAGCGCGACGGCCAGGGCATCGGCCTCACGCTGGTGCGCGACATCCTGCTACAGCACGGCTTTCCGTTCCGGCTGGAAACTGTGGCCCCCGGCCGCACGGTGTTTACTATTTGGTTGAGTGAGTGAGTGAGTGAGTGAGTGAGTGAGTGAGTCGAGGGTAGGGTAGGGTAGGGTAGGGTAGGGTAGGGTAGGGTAGGGTAGGAAGTTTGTCATCCTGAGCTTGCGAAGGACTTTCTCACGATAGAACGAGTCGTTGGTAGATAGTCTTTTCCAGCACTCGGCACAGCCGAGCGAGTGCAAATGCTCTTTTCAATAGACGCGAAATCTGCCGTACTTTTGAGTAGTATTCGCCCTGCTGCCTTGCTTCCTACCATCACGCCACTTTCTTCATCCGATAACCGCTACCAACTGCGGTGCGCGGTGCCACCTGCGCCCGATGTCACGCTGCCGCTGGCTTATGAGCCTTATCTATATCTGCGGCCGGCGTACGTAGCCTTGCAACACGCCCCTAGCGAAGCGCTATTCTTTTACCTCGAAGACCACCAGCAGGGGCAAACGGTAGGGCAATGGCCGCTGACCGTAGTAGAGCACCAAGCCTACAGCCCCTGGCAGGCACCGTTTGGGGGTTGGCAAATAGCACCTGACGTACCTGCGGCTATAGTACAGGCCTTTGTAACGACGGTGCACCAAACCCTAGTTGCAAACGGGGTAGCACAGGTGCATGTGCGCGCCTACCCTACGAGTTACGATGAGGCCGCGAGCAATGTGCTGCTATCCGTATTGGAAGAATCAGGATACCGCATCACGCTGACTGAAACCAATCACATCCTTCCGTTAGCGCAGAATTTCGAGGAAGGATTGCATCCCTCGGCGCGGCGACGCTTACGCAAATGTCACCGCCACGGGCTGCGCGTTGAGCAGGAAACGCCGCTGTTCCTACCCTTGGCGTACGAGTTTATGCAGCAGTGTCAGCAAGAAAAAGGGCAAAGCTTGTCGGTGCCATTGGAGCGGTTGCAGGCGCAGTTTCGCGCATTTCCCAACGACTATTTTCTGTTCTCTGTGCGCGACACAGCCGGTGCCTGGGCCGCCATGGCGGTACTCATCCGCGTCAACGACGAAGTACTTTACTGCATTCCCCCAGCCAGCCCACTCAGTTGGAATACGTTTAGTCCAGTCATTCTCCTTACCCAAGGCCTACACGCCTTTGGGCAAGCCAGCGGCTACCGCCTGCTGGACTTAGGCATTGCCACGCTCCCTACCGGCCCCGATGAGTCGCTGCTGACCTTCCGGCGCCACCTCGGCGGCGTACTTAGCCCGCGCCCGACGTTGGAGTGGCGAGATGGTGCTTTTGACGTTCTACTGGCGTAAACTGCGCAACTTGCGCCATTGACGCGGTGAGAACATCAAACTCACCATTTCACCACTCACCATATCACCATGTCTACGCTACAACGGTTTCTGAGAGGCTCGGCGGGGGCAGGCGTGGCTGTGGCAGCGCGGGGGGTAGGAGCCGTGGTGCTCAACAAATTGTTGGCAGTGTACGGCGGCCCCGGTGGGCTGACGCTGCTGGCACACTTCCAGAATCTGCTGAGTCTATTCACTACCCTGCCCGGTGAGGGCGTGAACGTGGGCATCACCAAATACCTGGCGCCGTTGCGGGCCGGCTCGGGGCGCTACCGGGCGTGGCTGGGCGCCGGAGTGCTGCTGAATGCGGGCACGTTGCTACTGGGTATGGCCCTGCTGCTGCTGCGTCCTGCTCTGCTTACAGAGCTGTTGGGGACGGGGCTCAAGCTGCGGCTGGGTTTTGGGGTAGGGGTAGTGCTGTTGGTGAGTTATGCGCTGCTGCAAACGCTACTGTTGGCTGCCGGCCGGTTGCGCAACTACGTGCTGCTCACGGTACTGCTGAGCGCAATGAGCGTAGCCGCCGTGGCAGTGGTATTGCTACGGGGCGGCTCGGCAGGTGAGGCGCTGCTGACCTATCAGCTGGCCCAGGGCAGCATGGCTGTGCCGGCGCTGGCGCTGGCATTTCGGGGTGGGCTGGTGCATCGTTGGCGGGGCCGGATGAGTGCAGCGGCATTGCGGGGGCTGGGGCGGTTTCTGCTGATGGCCGTGAGCCTACTGCTCTTCGGCAAAGCCGTAGACTTTGCCGTGCGCGACCTACTAATAGCACGCTACGGCCTGGCTCGTACCGATTTGTGGCAGGCCGTAGCGAAGCTGTCTGATAACTACACGATGGTGTTTTCGGCGGTGATAAGCAGTGTGTACTACCCCCGGCTGGCGGCGCTGGTAGGCCAGCCCGCTGCCATGCGGCGCTATGTGCGCACGGTGCTCTTTCTGTTGGCTCCGGTGCTGGCCGTGTGCCTCAGCCTTATCTACCTGCTGCAAAGCTGGCTGCTGCCGTTGCTGTTCGAGCCGCGCTTTCTGGCGGCCCGGCCCTTGCTTGCGCCCCAACTGCTTGGCGACTGGGCCAAATTTCTGAGCTGGCTACTGCTGTATCAGCTCACGGCCCGCGCCCAGGTAGGGCGCTACGTGGTGGTGCAGATGGGGGCCGCTGCACTCTACGTAAGCATATTGGCCATCTTGCTGCCGCGCTACCAACTGCTGGGCGCCACCCTGACCCACGCCGTGCACTACTGCCTGCTGCTAGTGGCGTGCGCCGTATATTTCCGGGCCGATTGGCGCCCTTCCGCATGAGTACTACCGATGCCAACCTCCGCCCCGCTGCACCGTCTGCCCACCAGGTAGAGGCAATGCCGTTGGTGTCCATTGTGGCGCTGTGCTACAACCATGCGCCTTTCCTGATCGAGGCCCTGGATTCAATTCTGGCACAGACCTACCCGCATCTGGAGGTGATACTGGTAGACGATGCCAGCACCGACAACAGCCAAGCCGTATTGGCCCGCTATGCGCAGGCCAACCCGCGCTGGAAAACCCTGTTTCTACCTCACAATGTGGGCAACTGCGCCGCCTTCAACGCCGCCTTTCGTCAGTCGCAGGGCGAATTCATCATCGATTTTGCCACCGACGACGTGCTGCTCCCCACGCGGATAATGCAGCAAGTAGCAGCTTTTCAGGAGCTACCAGCCGAATACGGCGTTGTGTATACCGATGCGGAGTTGATTGACGAAGCCTCGCGCCCTGTACGCCTACACCACCGCCGCGACGCCCGCGGCCGGCTGCATCCCCGCCCCGCCGAGGGCTGGATATTTGCCGATGTGCTGTGCCGCTACTTCATCAGTACCCCCACCATGATGATGCGCCGCACCACGCTGCTCAGCCTCGGCGGCTACGACGAAACGCTGACGTACGAGGATTTCGACTTCTGGGTACGGGCTGCGCGCTCGTGGCAATTTCGCTTTCTCGACGTCGTTTCTACCCGCAAGCGACTGCACCCTGGTAGTAAGTCGAGTGTGGCCTACCGTCCGCACGACCCCTACCTGGCGTCCACTATCCAGGTGTGTTACAAAGGATTAGCGCTGTGTCGCACGCCCGCCGAACGGGCTGCGCTGGCGGTGCGCGTACGCTGGGAGCTGCGCCAGGCCGTACGTTGGGGCAACCAGGTGGAAATTCACGACCTGTACCGGCTGCTCCGGCAACTGCGCGCCGTACGCCCGCTCGACTGGCTGACGTATCGCCTGGCTCCGAAGGTAGTACGCCTGCTAAACCAGTCTTTTGCGTAGCTATCAATTGGCGCTGTACAGTGCCGCCCACCCCGCCAGCATGGATACGCTGCGCAATGCTTTTTGAACAGAATAATGAACGTGCAAAAACCGTATTTGCTTACTTTCGATACAATAGGTGCGCCCGATTTAGGCTATATAGCTGTAGCTGGAAACAGTGCATTGCCTTTTCAGATACAGCGAACCTACTGGATTTATTGTACGCCTGAAACGGTAGCCAGAGGACACCACGCGCACCACAAGCTACAACAAGTAGTTATTGCTGTGCATGGGAGCATTGAATTTATATTGGAGAACATAGGGGGAGAAAAAACAACATTCCGTTTGGAGAAACCAGATACTGGATTGTTTATTCCTGAAATGCACTGGCGAACCATTAATTTCTCTCATGATGCCGTTCTGCTCTGTTTGGCTTCCACTGAATACAATGAAGAGGATTACATCAGAAACTTTGAGGATTTTAAATCATTAGCTAATAAATAAGGAATGGTCCACTATAGGTTAGTTTAAATACATCTTGTTGTAGTGCTATGGCTGCTGCTTATCAAATCAAGCGATACACTTCAGAATTTGCGCTTAGTTGGGATGAGCTAATTGAACAATCCGTTAACGGTGGCTTCATCCTGAAGCGTTCATTTATGGAATATCATCAAGATAGATTTGATGATTTTTCGTTTTTGCTATGGAATAATAACAAACTAGTCGCTGTGTTTGCGGCGGCTATGCCACGGCAACGAGAACATGATGGGATGCTTATAGCGCATCCAGGCCTAACGTATGGCGGATTAGCTACAGCTGTTGATTTACAATATGCAGCGCTGGAAGAAGTATATCGGGCCTTGTTTAGCTTCCTAAAAAATAACGGATTTGCTCAGCTGACAATAAAGCTAATACCAAAAGTATTTTGTAAGCGATACTCCGATAATAGTTTATTTGTACTTCATAAAAATAGTTTTGAATTAAAAGATAGAGAATTGAATTCTGTTGTTGATTTAACGCAGGATTTCAAGATGGGCTCCCGGCAGAAAAATAATCTTCGTAAAGCACGTAAGAGTGCTGTGCAAGTGGAGCTTTCAGAACAATTTGATGTATTTTGGCAACTATTAACCGATAATCTTTGGCAGGCGCACGGCGTGAAGCCAGTGCATACGCTAGCCGAAATAGAATATCTGGCAAAGAAACATCCCGACAACATAGCGCTGTATGTGGCTCACATTGAAAATAGGATAGTAGGAGGGGTAGTAGTATTTAAGGAAATAAATAAAGGCTATATACATAGTCAGTATATTTCTGCAAATGCAGAGGGTAAGCTGGTTGGTGCCGTTGACGCTATTCTATTTCACATTATGCAGCTGGCGCAAGCTGATTATCGACGGTTTTCATTTGGTATATCCACTGTGAAAGGAGATGTTAATTATGGACTGCTCAGTTATAAAGAGGGATTCGGCGCCAGAGCAGAAGTGGTAGAAACCTATACAAAAGTCTTATAGCTCTAATTGGTTGATTTAAGGTTGTTTATCCTATACAACTCCACTGGGCCGTCCTGCGCCACTAGCTGCCGGCGCGGAAACCAGCTCAGGACAGAGTCGGGGGAGTAGCGGATGAGCGTGCGGGTCAGCTCGTCGTTGCTGAGGGTAGTTACTCATGTGCCGATGGCGCATACAACCCTTCGTGGGCGAAGACGAAAAACGCGACGGTCATCACCCCAACAAACAGCAGCGTGAGCAAGGGTAGGCGAGAGGCAGAGAAGTTCACGCGGCAAGTTAAGCAGCCGAGCCGCTGGGGAGCAGCATAAAAATCAGTCCGGCGCTAACACTACCCTAAATCCCCGTTCTTTGCGGGCTATGGTATACCGCAAATCCCGGCGCTGGCTTTTTGTCTGGCTGTTGCCCGCGTTGCTGCTGCTGGCTACCGTAGTGGGGCTCGGTAGCTACTACGAAACCAACGACGACACCGTGCTGACCCTGTTTCTACAGGGCCGTATGAGCGCCGCACCTATCACCAGCCTGCACCTCTATTTCCACGGGGTAGCCGCGCCGCTGGCGTATCTCTATCAGCAATGGCCCGCCGTGCCCTGGTACGGCTTGCTGCTGTACGGCCTGCTCTACCTGGCTACTGCCTTGCTTTTTAGAGTGCTATACAGGCTACTGCGTGCCTGGCTGCGGCCGGGCGAAACGGTGTTGGCCCTGGCGCTGTTTTTCCTGATAGGATGGCTGGAACATGCTATGTGGTTCAACTACATGCGGGTACCGTTGCTACTGGCCGCGGCGGGCGTGTGGTACGCGGCAGCGCGGCCAGCGCGAAATACCGCGCTAACGGTAGGGATACTGGCCTTTGGCCTAGCGTGGCTGATTCGGCCGAGCGCGGCGGTGCTGGGGCTGCTGCTGGCCGTGCCGGGCGCCTGGTGGCTAGGTGGGCGGCGTAGCTGGCGGGTAGTAGCCAGTGCGGCTACGCTGGCACTGGTAGGCGCGCTGGCCATTAGTCTCACCCGCTCGCCCGCGGCCGCCACCTACCGCCGCCTCGACGTGCTTAAGTCCAGCCTCAACGACTACCAGCTGCTGCGCCCTACCCCCCGCACCGCCCCCGATAGCCTGGGCGTGCGCGCCGTGCAGCACTGGCTGCTGGCCGATTCTACCCTGGTTAACGAGGCACTGTTCGAGCGGGCACTGCCGTTGGATGCGACATACTTTGTGCAGCAGACGCTACCGGCCAAACTCCGGGAAACCGCGCAGTTGCTGGTGCAGAACTATTTTCCGCTGCTTGTGCTGCTGCTGCTGTCCTGGGTGTGGGTGGCGCGCCGCGCCAGGCACATTGGGCGGCGCGAGTTTGTGCTGGTGCAGCTGGCCTTTGGGGTAGGGCTGCTGCTACTGGCGGGCATCCTCAAGCTGCCCCCTCGCCTGGCGTTGCCCTATCTCGATGCCTGGGTTCTGGCCAATGGCGTCTTTATGCTGAAGCGCGCCGAGCGGCTACCGCGCCGCCCGTGGCCGGTGGTGGTAGGGTTGGTGGTAGTGATGGGCCTGTATGGCTACAAAACCGTGCACCGGCGGCAGGTGCTTCATGCCGAGCAGCGCGCCAATAGCCACATGCTGCGCAGCCTGGCACAGCCAGCCACCACCTTGCTCGTAGCCGATGGCCTGGAAACATATTACAAATCCCGCAGCCCATTCGACGCAACATGGCCGCTGCCAGGGCGTATTGTGTCGCTTTCGGGTTGGCAGTCCCTTAGCCCCGAGCAGGCAACCCTACGGGCAGCCCACACCGGCACGCGGGCTGTTCCCGATGCGCTGCGGCATCTGGCTACGCAGCAGGGCGTGCAATGGGTGCTAACCCCAGCCGGGGCAGAAGTAATTAACAATCAGCTGAAACGCACCAGGTCAGCCACCCAACCAGCGGTGGAGCTACGCGTGTTGGCGCCCGATTCTACCCGCCTTGCTAGCCAACCGCAGCCGTACGCACCGGATGTACATCCCGTGAAGTAACCTAGTAAAGCCAAAATTTTTTAGGAGACAAATGGACTTATTCTGCCCAATACGGGGTAGTGAATACATACATTTGACGCGTAATTGCTTTTTTCTCTTTTTTTGCTTCTCCTGCTATGCTTTCTACTGCCATCTCCCGCGCCGAAGTGCTGATGCACCTCGAATCGTTCGTCAAGGAAAATATTGGCACCTTTCTCCGTACCGTAGAAGACAGCTGGCAGCCATCTGACTATATTCCTGATTCGCGCCTCGATACGTTTTTTGATGAGGTGAAGCTGCTCCGTGAGCGGGCTGCCGGCCTTAGCTATGATCTGCTGGCCGTGTTGGTAGGCGACACCATCACCGAAGAAGCCCTACCCAACTATGAGGCCTGGTTTCACGAGCTGGACGACCTGAACCGCGACCGGGACAACGGGTGGGCGCAGTGGATTCGGGGCTGGACGGCCGAGGAAAACCGCCACGGCGACCTGCTCAACCGCTACCTCTACCTCTCGGGCCGCGTGAACATGCGCGAGTTTGAGGCTTCTACCCAGCACCTGATTGCCGATGGCTTCGACCTAGGCACGGCGCACGACCCCTACCGGGCGTTTGTGTATACCAGCTACCAGGAAATGGCCACCAACATCTCGCACCGCCGCGTGGGCCAGTTTGCCCGCAAAGCCGGCGACGACCAACTGTCCAAAATCTGCGGCATGATTGCCGGCGACGAAACCCGCCACGCCCGCGTCTACAAAACCTTCGTCGACAAGATTTTTGAGGTAGACCCCTCAGAAATGATGCTGGCTTTTGAGGACATGATGCGCAAGAAAATCGTGATGCCGGCGCACTACATGCGCGAGTTGGGCATCGAAATGGGCAAAACCTTCGGCCACTTCACCGACGCTGCCCAGCGCATCGGTGTGTACACCAGCGCCGACTACACCGACATTCTGGACACGCTGCTGGTTGATTGGAAAATTGCCGACCGCACCGACCTGAACGCCGCCGCCGAGAAAGCCCGCGACTATGTGATGGCCCTACCCGCCCGCCTGCGCCGCGTGGCCGACCGTATGCCCGTCCCTAAGCTGGAGTATAAATTCAAGTGGATTGACTAAGCCCATCATAGGCTTAGACAAATAGTAAAAGGCCGTCCTGCTGAGCGGAGCCGAAGCATCTCTACCGTGAGTAATCAAATTACTAGCAGTAGAAATGCTTCGGCTCCGCTCAGCAGGACGGCCTTTTTGTGACGTAAATCTTACAAGGCTTACTTCTGATCGGCAAATGCTACCTGCTGTAGCGTGAGGCCTTCGGGGGGTAGGGTGTAGCGCACGGTGCGGGTGCCGCCGGAGGGGCAGCAATTGGCATCGGCAGGCTGGTAGATGGGAAACATGCGCTGCACTTCGTGGCCCACTACTTTGAACTCGTCGTGCCCTTGGTAGCCTTGGGCAGCAGGGCCGCTCAGGTCGGGTAGGTCTACTGGGCGGCGGCCCTGGTTCATAAATTCGTATCCTAACAGCTGCCCGTAAGAGCCGCTGCCCGCGTCGGCCACAAAGATCAGCAGCTCGGGAAAGCCATCTTCGTTGAGGTTGGTTACCATCACATCGGACACCTGCCCGTTAAGTGGTTGCCGGGTGGTCGTCAGTTCGCGGCCGTTTTTCTCGGCCCGAAGCATAAGCTGACGTTGGCTGCCCTCGCCGGTGGTCTGCACCACAAAGCGATGGTCGCCGTCGGTTACTTCCTTGCGGAAGCTCACGGCCTCGGTAGGCACCGAGCGCATGGTAGCCGGGTCGGCCGTTTCGGTAGTAGAGCGTTGCGAGTCACAGGCATTGAGCACCAATGTGGCGCCCAGCAAGGGTAGCAAAAAACGGGGTAAGGAAAAAGCAGGCATAGGCTTCGTCGGAGCAGGAGAGTAGGTAGAAAAAGGGTATCAGCCACGGCTGCATCTTTCTACAAACGCCGGCCCGCCCAGAGGGTTACGCCCGTTAGGAAGTCACTTGCACGCCTTTCCAGAAAGCCACACGCCCTTTGATCTGCTGTGCAGCTTCTTTGGGCTCGGGATAATACCAGGCCGCGTCCTTGTTCAGCTCACCATCTACCCGCACAGAGTAGTAGCTGGCGCGCCCTTTCCAGGGGCAGGTAGTACCCGCAATGCTGTCCTCAAAATACTCGCGGTTGAGAGAGTCGGCCGGGAAGTAGTGGTTGTTTTCCACTACCACGGTGTCGTCGCTTTCAGCCAGTACGGCGTTGTTCCAGATAGCTTTCATGGAAGATGTTTTTTAGGAGTGTTGCGGATGAGTTTCAACTAGCACAACTACCTGAGGGTAGGTGAAGTTTTGGGACTGTCAGCAGCACTGTGTGGCCGCCGAAGAAGTGCATCTAACTTTCGTTGCTACTTTTAGCATCTCCGCTATTCTCATCGAGTAGAACAAGGCATATGATGCGTTACATTAGGCATGATAAAGTAAACCGAGTGCAGTGGGATGCGCTGATTGAGCAAGCGCCCAACGGGCTCATCTATGCTCTTACCTGGTACCTCGATATTGTATCACCGGGTTGGGAGGCGTTGGTGAAAGAGGAGCAGGGACGCTATGTAGTTGTGATGCCACTACCGGTACGCCGGAAATTTGGCTTTCGCTACCTCCAACAGCCGCTGTTTGTGCAGCAACTGGGTGTGTTTTCCGTAGCACCTGTTTCTGCAAGGGACTGGGAGGAAATATGTAGCTTACTCAGGCAGCATTTTCGACTCATCACTCACTACGCTTTCAATACAGATAACTTATTGCCTGTACCTGCCGATGGCGTGGCGCTACCTGGTACAATTCGTACTACTTATCATATAGCGTTGCAAGTGCCGTATGCACAGATAGTAAATGGGTATACATCTAGTCGCAAGCGCCAACTTCAGCAGGCGCGTAAGCATAACTTGGTAATTGAGCCCACAACTGATATCGAGCAATTAATTCATTTGTTCGACCAAAATACTGCTCCCAGAATCTATGGCCTCATAGGTGAAGGACACACTTACCCTATGTTGCGTAGGCTGTACTACGAGGCAAAGCAGCGTGGCCTGGCATCTATATGGCAGGCCAAAACCACTGATGGAAGCGTAGTAGCAAGCATGCTGCTATTGGAGTACAAGAATAAGGTAATCTACTTATTCAACTCTTCGTCAGAGAAAGGAAAAGCAACTCGTGCCATTTCTCTGCTCATCGATGCCTTTTTTATTGCGTACGCGGGTACCGATCTGGTTTTTGATTTTGAAGCTCCTGAGGTCCCTAGTTTAGTACAGTTTTACAGCAGTTTCGGCTCAACAGCAGTACCCTATTTCAGTGTTTCCTATGACCAGTTGCCCTGGCCAGTACAACTGATAAAGTCCACTCGGATGCACTTATACCGTTGGTTGAGTCGAAACCAGGGTGGCAGGTAGCGTAGACTTTCGTACATAAATTAATCATACTAAACCAAGTTCATTCGTCTGTTGTTCTAAGAGTACTACTTCCCTCTGATCTGATTATATGGCTGTTGGTTTTCGTTTCCAAGATTTTGTGCCCGAGGAATCGGGCGAGAAAGGCTTCGACACGCTTTTCAAACTATTTATGCAGCTGGTCACCATCACGTCCGGCGATGTGGGCGAGGCCCTGCAATGGCTGAATGAGCTGGACAAGCAATACGGCCTCACCGACGACGACTACGGCATGGGCGATTTCATCGAAGACCTAAAGAAAAAAGGGTATATCGACGAGAACCCGCAAGAGCCGGGAGCATTCAACATCACGGCCAAGAGCGAGCAGAACATCCGTAAATCGGCGCTGGAAGAAATATTCGGCAAGCTTAAGAAGGGTAACAGCGGCAACCACCGCACGCCGCACTCGGGCCAGGGCGACGAAATGGGCACCGACATGCGTGACTACCAGTTCGGCGACACGCTGGAGCAGATTCAGATGACCGAATCCCTGCGCAATGCCCAGCTCAATCACGGCCTCAGTGGCGACTTCATGCTTACCGAAGGCGACCTGGAAGTGCGCGACACCGAGCACAAAACCCAGACCAGCACGGTATTGATGATTGACATCTCGCACTCCATGATCCTGTATGGCGAGGACCGTATCACGCCCGCCAAGAAGGTAGCCATGGCCCTGGCCGAGCTGGTGAAGCAGAAATACCCAAAAGATTTCCTCGACGTGATTGTGTTCGGCAACGACGCCTGGGAAATCAAGGTGAAGGACTTGCCCTACCTGCAAGTAGGCCCCTACCACACCAACACCGTGGCCGGGCTGGAGCTGGCCATGGATCTGCTGCGCAAGCGTAAAACCGCTAACAAGCAGATTTTCATGATTACGGACGGCAAGCCTACCTGCCTGAAGGAGCCCACTGGCTACTACAAGAACAGCTTTGGTCTGGACCGCAAAGTGGTCAACAAGACCTTAAACTTGGCCGCCGCGGCCCGCCGCCTCAAAATTCCTATTACTACCTTCATGATTGCCCAGGATCCCTACCTGCGGCAGTTTGTGGAAGAGTTTACGGAGGTGAACCAGGGCAAAGCTTACTACAGCGGTCTGAAAGGCTTGGGACACTTGGTGTTTGAGGATTACAAAAAAAACCGCCGCAAAACGCTGTAAAGACGCATTCCTGCGTCTCGTCGTTGAATTGCGTCTTGACGCCGAACGACGCACGCATTGAAAATCAGTATTTATCTGTCACGAGGGGCGCGTGCTACGCACCCCTACCTCCACTAAAGCCGGGTGCCCGCAATGCATCCTACTATATGACTCAACCTACCCTTAAGACCCTCGGCGAACTGAAGAAATCGGGTTACCAGCCCCGCTCCGTGAAGCAAGAGCTGCGTGACAACCTGATTGCCAAGCTCCGCTCCAAAGAAGAAGTGTTTCCCGGTATCTACGGCTACGAGGAAACCGTTATTCCTGATCTGCAACGCGCTATTCTGGCCGGGCACCACATCAACATGCTGGGCCTGCGCGGGCAGGCCAAAACCCGTATTGCCCGCCTGTTGGTAGGCTTGCTCGACGAGTACATTCCTGTGGTGGAAGGCTCGGAGCTGAATGACGACCCCTTGCAGCCGCTGTCGGTATTCGCCCGCAACCTCATTGAGGAAAAAGGCGACGACACGCCCATCTCCTGGCTGCACCGCGACGAGCGTTACACCGAGAAGCTGGCTACCCCCGACGTTTCGGTAGCCGACCTTATCGGCGACGCCGACCCCATCAAAGCCGCTACCCTGAAACTGCCCTACTCCGACGAGCGGGTAATCCACTTCGGCCTGATTCCAAGGGCGCACCGCGGCATCTTCGTTATCAACGAGCTGCCAGACTTACAGGCCCGCATTCAGGTGTCGCTGTTTAACATTTTGCAGGAAGGCGACATTCAAATCCGCGGCTTCAAGGTGCGCCTACCCTTGGATATTCAGTTTGTGTTCACGGCCAACCCCGAGGACTACACCAACCGCGGCAGCATTGTGACGCCGCTGAAGGACCGCATCGACGCGCAGATTATCACGCACTACCCCAAGAGCATCGAAATTGGCAAGCGCATCACCAAGCAAGAAGCTCGCATCAAAGAAGAGCAGCGCGGCCTGGTGACTACCAACGAAATCGTGCACGACCTGGTAGAGCAAGTGGCCATTGAGGCCCGCGGCTCGGAGTACGTGGATGCCAAGTCGGGCGTGTCGGCTCGCCTCACCATCTCGGCCTACGAGCAGGTGATTGCCGCCGCCGAGCGCCGGGCGCTCATCAACGGCGAGAAAAACACCTACGTCCGCATTGCCGACTTCATCGGCGCTGTGCCGGCCGTAACGGGCAAGGTAGAGCTGGTGTATGAAGGCGAGCAGGAAGGCGCCGGCATTGTGGCCGAGAAGCTGATGGGCAAGGCCCTGCGCACGCAGTTCCTCAACTACTTCCCCGACCCCGAGAAAACCAAGAAGCAGAAGGACAAGCCCAACCCGTACAAGGCCATCCAGGACTGGTTCGGCTCGCGCACCATCGACCTGCTGCACGACGCCTCCGATGAGGACTATCGCAAGGTGCTCGACGTGGTGCCCGGCCTGCAAGACCTGGTGCAGCAGAGCGTACCCAGCGAGCTAAGCAAGGAAAACCGCCACTTCTGGATGGAGTTCGCCCTGCACGGCATGGCCGAGCATAGCCTGATTTCGCGCAACCGCCTTACGGCCGGCGCGCAGTTCAAGGACCTGCTCAGCAGCATGTTTACCATGCCCAACTTCGGCGACGACGACGATGACGACGAGGACTACCAGTCTTCCCGCAAGCGCAAGCGCCGGTAAGTAAATACCATTTGGTATAGACACAGAAAGCCCCCCGTTCCAATAAGAAGCGGGGGGCTTTTGCATTTGGTATCGTATAGAAAAAAGAGAAGAATTACAGTTTACGAGCCTTTAACTCCTGTTTAGCTGCTTTCAATTGGTACTCCATTGATTTCAGCTTTGCTTTTTCGGCATCCACAATACGCTCTTGGCTATCGATGTCCCGTTCCAGGCTTTGCACCCGTACTGCCTGCTCCGCTACAACGGGGTTATTGGAATTAACGTCGGACCGAAAAACAGAACAGCTGCTTAGTGAGGCAACCGACAGGAAAGCAAAAAGAATCGTTTTAGAAAGAAATTTCATAAGTGAAAAGCATTGTTATACTGATATATACGCGAAACTAACGAGCTAGTTGAGCGCTGAATGAAATAAAAAAGACCTGCCAGCAGCAGGCTGGTAGGTCTTTTTGGGGTAGGCTGGTACTCAGCGTTTAGGCCTCGTTCACCACAATTTTCTCGATGGTATCGTTGGCGCGAATCTGGTCGATTACGTCCACGCCTTCTACCACTTTACCGAACACGGTGTGGTTGCGGTCGAGGTGGGCGGTGTTCTGGCGGTCGTGCACGATGAAGAACTGGCTACCCCCCGTGTTGCGGCCGGCGTGGGCCATGCTCAGGGCGCCGCGCTCATGGTACTGATGGTCGCCGGTCAGCTCGCAGTCGATTTTGTAGCCGGGGCCGCCGGTGCCGGGCGTGCCCTTGGCGCCATCGCGCGAGTTGGGGCAGCCGCCCTGAATCACGAAGTTGGGAATAACGCGGTGAAACTTCAGGCCGTCGTAGAAACCCTTTTGGGCCAGGTCGGTGAAGTTTTTCACGGTTTTGGGGGCGTCCTGCTCGTAGAATTCTACTTTCATAACGCCTTTATTGGTGTGAATTTCAGCGGTTTTCATAAGAAACTTGGAAGGTGAGATGGGTGGAAATAATGCCTGCCACGCGAGTAGCAGCCCTGCAAAAGTAACCAAATTGCGGGGGTAGGAAATCCGGTGACAACTTCCGCGTCGTAGGTATTTGGTAGAACGGCCGCCGTAGCCGAGCTTGCGGTGGCTTTCGGGCCAAACAGCTTCCTTCTTCAACCCTCATTTTTTATTTGCTGTCTTTATGAAAAAGACGTTCCGTACTTCTTTCCTGGCGCTTTGCGCGGTTGCCTCGGTAGGGTTTGGCCTGACCAGCTGCGACAACAACAAGGGCGCCGACACCACCACCGAAGCCCCCGGCACCGAATCGGCCATGACCGACACAGTAGCCACCATGCCCAACGACTCATCGCGCATGGGCAAGCCCGAGGGTGTGCTGGTAGATGGCGTGCCCATGACGCCCGATAAATCCATTGTGCAGAATGCTGTGCTGGCGCCCAGCGTGAGCACACTGGTGAAGGCCGTGCAAGCCGCCGGCCTCGATGGTACCCTGAGCGGCACCGGCCCCTTCACCGTATTTGCGCCCACCAACGCCGCCTTCGATAAGCTGCCCAAAGGCGCGCTGGCTGGCCTGATGAAGCCCGAAAGCAAAGAGAAGCTGAAGGGTGTGCTCACCTACCACGTTATCCAGGGTCGCCTGCTGGCCGCCGACCTGAAAGATGGTCAGGAACTAACCACTATGAACGGCGAGAAGGTAAAAATTTCGGTGCAAGGTGGTAAAGTGATGATCAGCAACGGCAAAGATGCTCCTGCCACAGTGCAGATTGCCGATGTGGTTTCCAACAACGGTGTAACCCACGTCATCGACGGTGTGCTGCTGCCCACCGCTCAATAATATCAACGATTTCCTGATTGGTTGAAAAGGCCCAGCTGTTTCAGCTGGGCTTTTTTTTGTTGTTACGGGTCGCCTACCCCACGCCTGTCATCCTGAGCTTGCGAAGGACCTTCTCACGCAAGAACGATTGTCATAACAACGACTCGTTCTTGCGTGAGAAGGTCCTTCGCAAGCTCAGGATGACATGACACATAGAGCCAGAAATGGGCGCGGCCAACAACGGGCGCGTGCAACGCGCCCCTACAGCCCAGCTCCTTGGGCCACGCGCTCCGCAAAGCTGGCCCAATCGACATCCTGTTTGTTGAGGGCCACGGTAGCTGTGAGCTGGTCGCGGATGATGTTGGCAAAGGGCATGGGTACTCCTTGCTTGTAGGCTTCCTGCACCACCAGGTTCATATCCTTGCGGATGATGGCAGGCGGGGCGCCCACGGGCTGGTAGTGGCGTTCGGCTATCAGCTTGCCGTAGCTTTTGTAAATAGGGTTATTAAACAGCGTGCTGGTGAGCATCTCGTAGAAGGCTACCCGATCGAGGCCGGCTTTTTCGGCCAGCGTCAGCGCTTCAGCCATGCCTTCAATCACGGTGCCGAGCAGGAAGTTGCCGCATAGCTTGGCCACGCTGGCCGCGCCGGCATCGTCGCCAAATGCGTAGGTGCCTTGGCCGAAAGCCGCTTGTAGGGGCTCCAGTCGTTGCCGTGCTTCGGTGGGGCCGGAGCTGCCTACCCATAGCTTGCCGGCCTGGGCCACATCGGGCTTGCCAAATACGGGCGAGGCCACCAGGGTAGAGCCGTGTTGCTGGTGTGCCTCGGCCAGGCGGCGGTTGGTATCGGGGGCCACCGTACTGCACGAGGCGTGGATGGCGCCCTGGGGTAGGGCCGGCAGAAAGCCCTCGGAACCGATGGTGAGTTCTTCCAGCGCCTTATCATCCGTTACCATCGTAAACACCACTGTGGCTTCACGGACGGCTTCGGCAGGAGTAGCGGCGACGGTAGCGCCCTGTTGCCGGAGCGGCTCGGCTTTGCTGGCCGTGCGGTTGTATACAGTGAGCGGAAAACCGGCTTTCAGCAGGTTAGCGGCCATGGCGGCGCCCATGCTGCCCAGGCCCAAAAAGGCAATCTTTTCAGCCATTTGGTTTGTGAAATTGAACGTGCAAATGGCTGGGTATACGCAGGAACCCAAAGAAGCGGCCGGCAGCTACTGGTTTTCGATGGCGCGGGCAGCACTGTCGGAAGGCGTGTGCATGATCTGGGCGGGGTCTTGCGGTTCCAACTCCTCCTCTTCCAGTATATCCGTTTCGGGCAAAGCCGGTGCTGTTTCAACGGAATCAGCTGTTTCGACGGAATCAAGCTCCATCAGCATATCGTCCTCCGCAGGAGGTATAGCATGCTGAACCGACCTGGTAGGAGCATGCGGCCGGGTGGTAGGGCGGGTAAAGTATTTCACTCCCCAGATGCCCGCTACCAGCCCTAGCAGCAGAACGAGCACCAGTAGTGCACCCCGTTCAAGACGAACCAGGTTCTGTGATTTAGCCACACGCCCCGGTGGCAGCGATGTGCGTGCGGCAGCAGGGCGTTGGGGCTGAGCCAGAACCGTTGGCGGTGCTTGGATGGCTGGGGTAGGAGCTGAGGCCGAATGTCGCAGCTGTTCAAGGAGTTGCCCGAGCTGCTGAATACGGGCATCCAATTCTTGGTTGCGCGCAGCGGCTTCGGCGCGCACCGTACGCAAGGCTTCTTCCAGGGCCTGCTCCTGCTGCTCGGCCCGCCGCACTGCATCCGATTGCCCGGCTTGCGCTACCTGCTGCCGTAGCCGCTCCAACTCCTGCGCCTGCACCAATTCGCGGGCGGCAGCGGTTTGCTGCTGCTGCGCAAGCTGCTGCTGCAACTCTCGCCGCAGCTGCTCCAGCCGTACTTGTTCCTGCTGTTGCTCGGCTGGTGAGGTAGCCGAAGGCACTCCGTAGGGCGGATCGGCGGGTACGTCTTCGGCGCCCAACCAGCCCCAAAGCTGCCGCAGCTTGCGTGTCCAGTAACCATCGGTTTCTTCAACCGCTGTTGAGGTAGCCTCGTCGTCGGGGCTTTCGGCTTGATAAAGCGTTGCAAGGCGGTCGGCCCAGGCCAGCAACTCATGTTCGGCCAGGAGCAGTTCTGGCTGGGCCAGTTGCCACAGGCGACGCGGGAGCAGCTGCGGGTTGCTCAGGAGCTGAAAGTCCCCAGCGCCGGGGTAGTGGCGCAACTGTCGTTCCACCTCCGGCCCAAACGACAATGGCGCCTCAAACAGCACTAGGCCCGTGAGAGGCGGCAGTTCGGCCACTGGTCGATGCAGCTCTTGGCTCAACCAAGCCGCCAGCGCTGCTTGGTGCTGCTGGTACTGGTCAAACGGATTATCGGCTGCCGGCCGGCCGGGTAAGGGCTGGCCGTTTAGCTTCCAGGCGCCGTACTCCAGGGTAGGCACGCTCAGGTGGCCGCTCCCGGGCTCCAGTACTAGCGCTGTGATGCTGCGTGGCCGCACCACCACGGCATCCAGCGCAATGCCCGCGGCATCTAAATTGCCCAGTAGCAACGTGGTAGGAGCGGCTACTTCAGCTTCCAATACCTCACATACTGCCTCGTATTGCCGCTGCCGGGCGGCATTCGCAAAAGGTGCAAATAAGAAGCAGTGAGCCATGTTATTAGAGCTATTAGCTGTTCAGTTTTTCCATTAGAGTACGAGCAGGCGTAGAGACGCATAGTTGCGTCTCGTCGTTGGACGACCTCGCCTGAATCTTTCAACGACCAGACGCAACTATGCGTCTCTACGGCTCAATGTCTATTGTCTTCGTCGTGCAGCATACTCAGGTAACTATCATAACGGGGTAGGGCAATGCGGCCTTTCTCTACGGCTTCGATAACGGCGCAGCCGGGCTCCTGCACGTGGCGGCAATTGTGGTAGCGGCACTGATTGAGCAGGGCGCGCATCTCCGGGAAAAAGTGGGCCAGCTCGCCCGGCTGCACATCTACCAGCCCCAGCTCCTTGATGCCGGGCGTGTCGATGAGGTAGGTGCCAGGGCGTACTTCCAGCATTTCGGCGTAGGTGGTGGTGTGCACGCCTTTATCAGAAAACTGGCTGATTTCGGCCGTCTTCAGGTCCAGATCGGGCACCAAGGCGTTGATGAGCGTGCTTTTGCCTACCCCGGAGTGGCCCGAGAGCAGCGTGGTTTTGCTGTCGAGTAAGGCGTCTACCTCCGCCACGCCTACCCCACTTTGGGCTGAGGTGAGCAGGCTGGGGTAGCCCACGCGCTGATACATCTTGGCAATCTGCTGCTGATAGTCGGCCAGGTCTTCATCATGCAAATCAGCTTTATTAAAGATGAGCGTGACCGGAATGCCGTACGCCTCCGCTGTAACCAAAAATCGGTCGATAAACCCGAACGACGTGGCCGGCGACACCAGCGTGACCACCAGCAGCGCTTGGTCGAGGTTGGCGGCCACAATGTGGGAGTGCTCCGTTTTGTGCACCGAGCGCCGGATAATGTAGTTGCGGCGCGGCTCGATGTGGTGAATCACGCCTGCGCCCTCGGTCTGCTCCTCCACCATAAACTCCACCTGGTCGCCCACGGCCAGCGGGTTGCTCACCTTCAGGCCCTTCTGCTTGAACTTGCCCCGCAGCCGGCAGCGGTGCAACGCCCCCGCCTCCGCGTCGCGCACCACATACCAAGAGCCCGTCGATTTAACAACAATACCTACCATTCGGTGAAATTGTGAAGTTGTGAAATTGTGAGTGTCTCAGTGGTGAGATGGTGAAGTGGTGAGATGGTGAGTTTGACGTTCTCCCTGCGCCGCTTGCGCAAACTGCGCCACCGGAACGTCAAACTCACCATTTCATCACTTCACCATCTCACCACCAAGCCACGCCATGATGCGCTGGGTGGCGCCGGCGTGTTGAAATACGTAGTCCAGGTTGAGGTCTTGCACGAGCAGGCAGGCGGCTTCATTGCGCAGTAGGGGTAGCAGGGCTGTTTCCAGCTCCTGCGCCGAGTGCACGGGAAACGCGCCACCTAGCGCCACCAACTCCACCGCTTCCTGAAACTTGTGGTAGGTAGGCCCAAAAAACACCGGCAAGCCAAACGCCGCTGCTTCCAGTGTATTGTGCAGGCCTTTACCAAAGGCCCCACCCACGTAGGCAAACTGCCCGAAACGGTAGAGCTGGGAGAGCAACCCCACGTTGTCGATGAGCAGCACGCGGGCCTGCGCCACAGTGGCCGGCGTGGCGGTGGAGTAGCGCACCACCTGGCCCGGCAGCGCCGCCTCCACCTGCCGCAGGTTGGCCTCGCCAATTTCGTGCGGCGCCACGATGAAGCGCATTTCCTGGTGATAGTCCTGAAAGAGTGGTGTGAGGGTAGGCAGGTCTTCGGGCCAGCTACTTCCCACAATCATCACCGGTACCCCATCGGCCCGAAAGGCCTCTACCAGGGGTAGGGAAGCGGGGTGCTGCGCCGCCGTGTGGGCTACCGTATCAAAACGAGTGTCGCCGGCTACGCTGGCTTGCCGGATGCCAGCTTGGTGGAGCAGTTCAATTGAAGCGTCGTTCTGCGTGAAAATGTGTGTAAATCGGCTCAGAATACCACGAAAGAAGCCACCCCAAGGCTTAAAGAAAATTTGCTCAGGCCGAAAAATAGCCGATACGCACAGGGTAGGCACTTGGCGACGTTGTAGCTGCCGCAGGAAGTGATGCCAGAATTCGTACTTCACAAATACCGCCAGCCGGGGCCGCACCAGGTCCAGAAAGGCGCAGGCGTTGGCGGCCGTGTCCAGCGGCAAATACAGGATGTAGGCCGCGCCGGGCCAGTTTTTGCGCACTTCATAGCCTGAGGGCGAGAAAAACGTTAGCACGATTTTGTGGGTGGGGTACTGGCGGGCGTAGGCCTCCATCAGCGGCCGGCCTTGCTCAAACTCACCCAGCGAAGCGCAGTGAAACCATGCCAATGGCGCCGTTTCGTGTTGGAGCGCCTCGCGCAGGCGAGTACGCCAAGCCTTGCGGCCGCCTACCCACTGGGCCGCCTTGGGCACAAAGGGCGCGGCTAGCCGCAGCAGCAAGCCGTACAGATAAATGGCAACAGAATATAGAAAACTCAACAGTAGAAGCAGAAAGTACAGGGAAGAACAACCAGCAAGGCACTAATCGTCCTGCAAAAGTAGCGGGTTCCGGCTACCCCACGAAAAAGCCCCAGTCCTGCCGGACCGGGGCGTTGCCGAATGCAATCTGCAAGAAGCGAATTAGCGGCCTTGCTGGCCCAGGTAATTCGATACGCCTTCCTGCGTGGCTTGCATGCCTTGCTTGCCTTCTTCCCAGTCGGCGGGGCATACCTCGCCAAACTTCTCGAAGTGTTGCAGGGCGTCTACCATACGCATGGCCTCGTCGATAGAACGACCCAGGGGGCCGTCGTTCACGAGCTGGTGACGCACAATGCCGTCTTTGTCAATCAGGAACAGGCCGCGGTAGGCTACCGGCGAGCCTACGAAAATCATTTCGCCAGCTTCGTTATAGTCGTAGTGGCCGCCCAGCACGTCGTAGTTGGCAGCAATGGTTTTGGTGGCGTCGGCTACCAGCGGGTAGGTCACGCCTTCGATGCCGCCCCGGTCGTGGGGCGTATTTAGCCAGGCAAAGTGCGAGAAATGCGAGTCGGTGGAGCAGCCTACCACGGCCACGCCTTTTTTCTCGAAATCGGCCAGGCGCTCCTGGAACGCCAGGATTTCGGTGGGGCACACAAAGGTGAAATCGGAAGGGTAGAAGTAGAACAGCACGTGCTTCTTGCCCAGGTAACGGTCGAGGGAATAATCTTCCTCGAATTCGCCGTCGATAACGGCCGTAGCCTTGAAAGAAGGAGCACGTTTGCCAACGAGAACTGCCATGTTGTTAGGAGATTGGGGGTAAAAGGAAATGAAAAAGTCAGGGAATCGTTGGGCGGGATGGGTCAGGCAGAGCGGATAATTTTCTCGCCGATGATGTGCAGCGAGAAAGAGTGCGGCTGGAAGTTCTCGAACCCCCGCGCCGCCAGAAACTCCTGAATCAGCTGGTCCAGCTGCGGGTCGCGGTAGTCCAGAATTTCCTGAGTGGCCGTGCAGAACAAGTGGTGGTGAGGCGAGCAGTCGGCATCGTAGCGCCGGGCCGCGCCATCGGCCACGGCTACGCGCTTCACCAGGCCGGCCACCACAAAACTATCCAGCGCCTTATATACCGTGCCCAGTGATAGGGTAGGGGCCTTGGCGGCTACCTGACGGTGCACTTGCTCAGCCGTGGGGTGGTCGCGCAAGGCCAGCAATCCGCCCAGAATCAGCATGCGCTGTTGGGTGGCGCGCAGTCCGGCCCGCGTCAGCAGGTCGCGCACATGCGCAGGGGTAGGCGAAGAGGTAGCAGAAGGCGCAGAAACCGGCACTGGTCAGGAAATAGGAACCGCAAAGATAAGGTGAAAAGCGCAGGGAGCGGTACATTGTTTCGGTCAGCCCGGCCCCACTACCCTGGCTACGCCTTCTCACGGCACACCATCTGAAAGGTTTGTCGAGTGCGCTGCTCCAGCAGTAAGGTGCGGCCTGCCATAAGGCGCTCCAGGCTGTCAGGAGTGTAGTTTTTGATGGTGTATAGTACTAACTCCGTGTTGTAATGCACCGTAAACTGGTCGCGCAGCAAACTCAATAATTGCTCTAGGCGGTAGGTCGAAAAATCGGTGCACACCGAGAAGCTAATGGCCGAATTCTGCATTACATGAATCTTGAGCCGCACCTGCGCCAGCGCCCCAAAAATCACCTCCAGATTTTCCTCCGATATAA
The DNA here is from genome assembly GCF_014333615.1 of Hymenobacter citatus. GTDB lineage: Bacteria > Bacteroidota > Bacteroidia > Cytophagales > Hymenobacteraceae > Hymenobacter > Hymenobacter citatus. The sequence continues at coordinate 300,771 of NZ_JACSCY010000001.1, forward strand.
ACGCGAGGTCCTTTGATTCAAAGGAAATCAAGCACTGACCGGCCTTGCGAATATAAGCCGGCGCCAGTAGCCCGTGCTGGCAGTCGTGCACGCGCGTACCCTCAGCGGTAGGGTCTAAAAACGACTTCACCAGCAACGGAATCCCACGCACAGCCAGCGGCTTAATCGTCTTGGGGTGAATCACCGACGCGCCGTAATACGCCATTTCGATGGTTTCCTGGTAGCTGATTTCCGGGTAGCGCACCGTGTCGGCAAAGAACTTGGGGTCGGCATTCAACAGGCCCGCCACATCTTTCCAGATGGTCACGGACTCGGCCTCCAGGCAATACGCCAGAATAGCAGCCGTATAGTCGGAGCCCTCACGCCCGAGCGTGGTGGTGTGCCCGTCGGCAGTACCGCCCAAAAAACCTTGGGTTACCACTAAGCCCTGGGCCAGCAGCGAAGGTAGGGAAGCTTGTAACTGCTGCTCGGTGGTGGTCCAATCCACACGCGCCTCGCGCCACGTGCTGTCGGTGCGGAGCAGGGGGCGGCAGTCGAGCCACTGGGCCGCCAGCGTGTGGGCTACCAGCCGCGTAGCCAGCAGTTCCCCAAAGCTGACTACCTGGTCATACTGCTGATCGTAATGGGCAGGCGCGAGGGCATTCAGTTGCTGCCGGAGTTGGGCGAAGACTTCATTCAGAATGGGTTGCGCATCTTGGCGGGTAGGCTCAGCCAACTCCCGAGCCGTTTGCAGATGGTAGTCTTCCAGCGCCTGTAAGGCCTCCGCATACGGCTTTCCGGTATAAGCGCGCTGAAAAATGTCTTCCAGCGCGTTGGTGGTTTTGCCCATCGCCGATACTACAATCAGCAGTGGCCCTTGGCTTTGGTGCATCTGCACAATGGCGGCCAGATTGCGAATAGCGGGGGCATCCTTCACGGAAGCACCCCCAAACTTGAAAACCTTCAGGGTGGGTAGTGGCTGCATGGCTCAAAAGTAGCGGCTCCAGAATTGAATTCGCAGATAACAGGCTGCAAATAGGCATTGCTAGGCGAAAACGTGTACTTTTGAGCCTATCGTTTTCTTTCTCTTTTTGCCTGTTTTCTTTCGATTTATCCGCTCTTATGGATCATCACGATAAGCTCGCTTTGCCGGTCGGCACTACCCTCGACCGCTTCATCATGCGCAAGCAGGAAGATTTTCCGTACGCCACCGGCGAGCTGTCGCAGCTGCTACGGGATATTGCATTGGCCGCTAAAATCGTGAACCGAGAAATAAACCGCTCTGGCCTGATTGATATTGCCGGGGCCTACGGCAACCGCAATGTGCAGGGCGAAGACCAGCAGAAACTAGACGTTATTGCCAACGTGCGCTTTATCCGGGCCCTGCGCAACGGTGGTGAGGTGTGCACCATTGTCTCGGAAGAGGAGGAGGGAATGATCCAAACCGGTAATGTAAAAGGGAAATACGTTGTAGCTATCGATCCGCTGGACGGTTCCTCCAACATTGATGTCAATGTGAGCATTGGCACCGTGTTCAGCATCTACCGCCGCATTTCGCCCACTGGCAGCGCCGGCAACGAGCAAGACTGCCTACAACGCGGCACGCATCAGGTAGCGGCAGGCTATGTTATCTACGGTTCCAGCACCATGCTGGTCTACACCACAGGCAATGGCGTTAATGGCTTCACCTACGAAAACTCGCTGGGTGAATTTGTGCTCTCGCACCCTACCATTATGACGCCTGCCACCGGCACCATCTATTCCGTAAATGAGGGCATTGCGCGGCACTACGGTGCTGGAATGGCGGCGGTAGTGGCGTATTTCAAAGAGCAGGAGTTTTCAGCCCGTTACATCGGTTCCCTAGTCGCCGATTTTCACCGTAATCTTCTCAAGGGCGGTATCTATATGTATCCGGCCACCAGTAAGACACCCACAGGCAAGCTGCGTTTGTTATATGAGTGCAACGCATTGGCTTTCATTGTAGAACAGGCAGGTGGTAAGGCTAGCAACGGCCACCAGCGTACACTGGAAATTCAACCGCAAAGCCTGCATGAGCGGTGCCCGTTCTTCGTTGGCTCATCTGAACTAGTGGGCAAAGCAGAAGAACTGCTGGCTGCTGCGGAAGAAAAGTAGACACCTAGCAATTGCCTAATTATTAGGTGCCTACTTAAAACGCATGTTGTTCACGTAAAAGCCCACTCAGGAAATGCCTGAGTGGGCTTTTATATGTGTAGTTGTAGTCGAAGCTGACTACTCAGCTTTCTTTTTACCCTTCTTGGGTGCTTCCGTAGCCGCCTCTGGGTTGGCAGCCGCCGCGTCGTCCGTAGCCGTTGCATCAGCCGAAATCTCACCACCGGTGCTCAGGGGCTCGTCGGTGGCGGGGGTAGCGTCGTCCTCGTCGGTAGCCGGGGCTTGGTACTCCAGGTTTTTGCTCACGATGCCGTACCAGGTCACCAGCTTCTTGATGTCGGACATATACACCCGGTCACGGTCATAGTCTGGAATTACCTGGCCCATGAAGGCTGTCAGGTCGCGGTCATCCGATTTGCTGGTCAACTCCAATTCGGCACCAAACTGCTGATGAATCCGGTCGAATACCTCCGTCAGAGGCACGGTCTGGTCGTAGTCCTGGGTGTAGATGGAAATTTCCTGGAGCAGCGACACTTTGTTGCGGGCCGAAGCGATGGAGCGCGTGCCGCGGCCATCCAGGGCTTCGATAATCACGCCGGTGCGGGTAGGGCTCACGAGGCGGTACAGACCGGGCATCCCGCTAATGGCGGCAATTTCCTTCAGGTCGTAGGGCATAAGAGTAAAGTCGGTTGGTGTAGGAGGCGGCAAAGGTAGCATTCCCGGCGAGTTGGTGCCGGGTAGCCGCTCACAAGATTCGATTAGAGCTTGAAAACGATGGGCAGGCTGGTAAGCACCGCGTAGTCGGGCTTCTTGAATTGTAGGAGCTTGGCTATACGCATGGCCTCGTCGCCAAGACCACCTCCTGCGCCTTTTACCAGCTTAAAGCCGCTGGTAGTGCCGTCGGTATTTAATGTAAAGCTCACAATGCAAGTGCCCTGAATGCGGTTGCGCTTGGCCAGCACCGGGTATTTCATCTCCTTTTCAATAAAGGCATACATAGCCTCCTGCCCACCCTCGTAGTACTCAGCCACCGGAATGGCTTTGGCCACGCCACCAGCCGGAGCCGTTTGGGTGGCAGCAGGTGCGGGGGCAGCAGACTTGGTTTGGGCAACTGCAGAAGTTGCGCCTACCAGTAATCCACAGCTTAGGAGGAAAGCGATTTTTTTCATGGGAATCAAGTAATCGTTTAAACGTAAACGAGTTATTAACTGGTCGTTTCAGTGAATGAGAAGAGCAGGGCGGCTGATGAGCCATCTAAAAAAGCAGACCAAATGGCCGCGTCGCCTACCCCTAACGTCAAGAAAGAAGCCAGATTATGAATTCTCAGGCGTTTCGGCTAGCTGCTGATTGATTTCGCCAATAAAGCCAAGTAGCTCCTCACGCCCTTCTTTCGACTCGGCGGAGGTAACAAAGTGGCGCGGCAGCTCGTCCCAAATCGCGCTCATCTTTTCCAGGTACGCATCAATCAGCTGGCGTGTACGCGTGGCCGACTGCTTGTCAGCCTTGGTGAACACCATGGCAAAGGGAATGCCCTGCGTGCCTAGCATTTCCATAAACTCCAGGTCCACAGCCTGCGGGGGTAGGCGCGAGTCGAGCAGCACAAACAGGCACGTCAGGTTTTCGCGGTTGCGCAGGTAAAAATTGATCATCTTACCCCACTGTGCACGCGCCACCTTGCTCACTTTAGCGTAGCCATAGCCTGGCAAATCGACCAAATACCAGTTTTTGTTGATCAAGAAATGGTTGATCAACTGAGTTTTGCCAGGCGTGGACGATGTTTTGGCCAACGCCTTCTGCCCGGTTAGCATATTAATGAGGGAGGATTTGCCTACGTTGGAGCGCCCAATGAAAGCGTATTCCGGTAGGGTAGGCGGCGGGCAGGCGTCGAGGCGAGTATTGCTGGCCAGAAAGGCAGCATCGTGAATTTGCATAGGCAGCTAAGCGAAATCACAAAGGTACAACGAGACGCTGGTATAGAGCGACAAGAAAAAACTCCGCTATTTCCTTTTGAATAATGTTATAATCCTATATTTGTGCAAAATTTTGGAATATCAGGTATACTTTTTGGAAGGCCAAAATGAACAGACAATGAGTATTACCTTAATAATTTTGAATGAATAGGATAAGAGTAAGGGCGTATTATAAAATTTCTATCTTTGCCCGCAAACGTGCTTGTTGGGGAAGCTCTACAACAGACTGTTACTAACCATTAGTTCCACTTCGTCGTACCAGCGCTACTAAATTATTTGCTTGCCCTTAACCCTGTAGCAGGTTTTAAGTATAAGAGGCAGCCTAATAAAAACTAAGTTTGCAGGGCGAAGCTGCTCTACCAACGAGCTACCGCACCGCTTTATTTCTCAAACATCTCCCCCAATGGACAACGTAGTCAAAAGCTTATTAAAGGCCTCTTGTGCTTTTGCCCTTGCTACTGCCATGGCCCAGCCTGCGCTGGCTCAAGGTACCCGCAAGCAGCTGAAGACCGCTAATAAGTTTTTCGAGCAGGAGAACTATCGGGCTTCTATTCCTTACTATGAGCAGGTGTTGGCGCAGGATCCCAACAATGCACTGGCACTGTTCCGGGCCGGTATTGCCTATATGTCGTTTGATAAGGAAAAGGCCAGCGACTACATCTATAAGGCACAGAAGCTGAAACCACGTGTGTCGCGTGATGTGGAGTATTGGTTGGGCCGTGTGGACCACCTCAACTATAACTTCGACGAAGCTATTGCCCACTTTCAGGCCTACAACACCACCCTGAAAGCCAAGGATACCCGCAAAAAAGAACTGGCCCAGCTGATTCAGCACAGCAAAAATGCCAAGGTGCAGTTCAATACGCCCAAGGATATCTTCGTGAAAAACCTGGGGCCGACCATCAACACCCAATGGTCGGAGCACAGCCCGGTTATTTCGCAGGACGACCAGGTACTGCTGTTCACCTCGCGCTCGGACAACATGAATGAGACGCCGGTAGTAACGGAGAAAAACAAGAGCAAAGTAAAAGACAAAAAGCTGGCCGCCGACGGACAGTACTACGAGAACATCTACGAAGCCAAGCGCATCAACGATGAGGAGTGGGAAAAGCCCCGCTCGCTGAGCACTGTGCTCAACGGCAAGGGCCACGATGCCTCTATTCAGGTATTCGACAACGACACCAAGCTACTGATGTATCGCAACGACGAAGATGGCGACATCTTCTACTCGGAGAAGGTAGGAAGCGACTGGACGGAGGCGAAGAAGCTGAACGGCAACATCAACTCCAAGTCGTACGAGTCGGACGCTTATATCACGCCCGATGGCCAGACGATTTACTTCTCTACCTCGAAGTATTCGGAAGATGGTACGCTGGATATCTACTACTCTACCCGCCAGCCGGGTGGCGACTGGGGACCAGCCAAGTCGATTGGCAGCGCCATTAATACGCCCTACGACGACGATAGCCCCTACCTGAGCCGCGATGGCAAGACATTATACTTCGCTTCGCGCGGCCACAACACCATGGGTGGCTACGACATCTTCAAATCCGAGTGGGATGAGGTAGGTCGTAAGTGGGGTCGGGCCGAGAACATGGGCTACCCCATCAACACGCCCGACGACGATACCTACTATCGTCTCAGCCCCGATGGCAGCTATGCCTACCTCTCCAGCTACCGCATTGGGGGCTACGGCGAGAAGGACATCTATACCATCAACTACATCAAGAACGTGACGATTCGCGGTCAGGTGTTCTCAGCCCGCGACAGCGCCACGGTAATTCCGGGTGTGGAGCTGGTGTTCAGCGGTAAGCAGGCCGATAACACCGCCCTAAGCTACCGCGACGTGACCAAGCCTACTACTGGTGACTACCAAGTAAGCCTGCTGTCGGGCCGTACCTACCAGGTAGCCGTATCGAAAGACGGTAAGAATATTGAAACGCAGGAGTTTGAGGTACCTATCTCTACCAACGACTCTACCACTATTGTGAAGAATTTCTACGTGCCCTACGTAGATACCACGTCGCAAGTGGCCCTGAATAACATCTACTTCGATACCGACAAGTATAACCTGCGGCCGGAGTCGATTACGGAACTGGACAACATCGCCCGCATTCTGAAGGCAAATCCCGGTATCAATATCTCGGTGGAAGGTAACTGCGACTCGCGCAACACCGACGAGTACAACATGGTACTGGGTCAGAACCGCGCCAATGCGGCCTACAACTACCTGAAGAAGCAAGGTGTAGCCGAAACCCGCATGGTAACGGTAAGCTACGGTGAGCGTCGTCCGGCAGCCCCGAACGATTCGCCAGAGAACATGCAGCTGAACCGCCGTACGGAGTTCCGCGTGATTCTGGGCGAGGGTGAAACTATGCCGCGCATGAACGGTGGCGGCACGAGCACTAACTCAGGCGGAGGCGCCATGATGAGCCCCAGCTCACAGCCCCGCACAACCCGGCCCATGAATGCCGCTCCTGGTGGAACCAGCGCCACGCTGGAGCCCGGCAAGAACACAGTGAAGCTCGATGATGGCACCAAAGTGAAGGTGAAAGTAGACGAGGATTCGGACAAGGTGAAAATCAAAACCAAAGGTCCGGAAGGCTCCAAGTCGAAAACGGTTACGCAGAACGGTACCATCGACGCAAAAGCAAAAACTGCTAGCGGCGAGAAAACCAAAGTGAAGACTGACAATTAGTAAGTCATTGTCTGCCAACGACGCGGGCCGGGCATCATGCCCGGCCCGTTTGGTTTACAGACGCCTACTACGGTAGTTGTCAGGCCGCACCCTAACTTTATCCGCGCTGGGGCGTTATGTTTGAGCAATTCAGCGCCTCTTACTTCGTTTCTGCACTATATGTCCGTTGTTCCCTACAAAGACGACGCTGCCGGCAAAAAATCGCAGGTAGCCACCATGTTTAACAGCATTGCTGGCAAGTATGACTTTCTGAACCACTTCCTGAGCGTTGGCACCGATATCTACTGGCGCCGCAAAGCAGTGGGTGAGCTGAAGCAACTGCGCCCGGCCCGCATTTTGGACATTGCCACGGGTACTGCCGACTTTGCCATCGAAACATTGCGCGCTGCCACGCCCGACGCGCACGTAACGGGTGTAGATATTTCGGAAGGCATGTTGGAGGTAGGGCGGCGCAAGCTCCAGGCTAAAGGCCTTACCAATCGTATCAAATTGGAGCTGGGCGACTCCGAAAACCTACCCTTTCCGGACAACCACTTCGATGCCGTAACAGCTTCCTTTGGCGTACGCAACTTCGAGAACCTCAAGCAGGGCCTGACGGAGATGCGGCGGGTGCTGCGGCCTGGCGGTAAGCTTGTGATTCTGGAGTTTTCCAAGCCCACGGCTTTCCCCATGAAGCAGGCGTACAATTTCTATTTTCAGCACATTCTGCCCGTGTTTGGCAAGCTGATTTCCAAGGATCAAGCGGCCTATACCTACCTGCCCGAATCGGTGCAGGCGTTTCCCGACGGTCCTGATTTTCTGGCAATTCTTTCACAGGTTGGATTTACTACCCCCGCATGGCAGCCACTCACTTTCGGCATCAGCTCCATTTATACTGCGCACAAATAGGTCGGGTGGCCGTGGTGGCCGCCCTTGCCGTTGTGGTTCCCTTTGGAGCCCACGCCCAGAAAAAAAGCCTTACTAAAGCTAGCCGCGGCCGGCGTGGTCAAGTGAAATCGGTGACCAGCAACAACCTGCCAGGCTACGACGACCGGTGGTTTCATCCTGGTTTTTATATCGCACCGAATTTCTCTGGCTACCGCATCCAACGCACGCAGACTTACATCGACCGGCGAGGTAGCGGCTTAGGCGTTACGGCAAACACCATCAACAGCCCCGGTTTCTCGGTGGGGTTTGTGGGCGACGCGCGCTTGTTGGAGTTTTTGAGCCTGCGCTTTGCGCCGGGCGTGAGCTTTATGACGCGCCGGGTAGAGTTTAAGCCCTATGGCTATACGCCCGACCCCAATGTGCCAGACATGCCTAGCGAAATCCAGAATCAGGAGGTGGAAACCACGCAAGTGGATTTTCCAATTCTGCTGAAGTTTCATTCGCAGCGGCGGCGTAATACACGTGTGTACATGGTGGGCGGCATCAAGCCGAGCGTGAACGTGGGCAACCGCATCAAAGACCCGGAAAACAACCTGCTGCGCGTCAATAAAACCGACCTTGCCATTGAGTACGGGGTAGGGCTAGACCTGTTTTACCCACTGTTTAAGTTTGCGCCGGAATTGCGCTTCTCGCACGGCCTGCGCAACATTCAGCAGAAAGAAGGCCAGACGGACGTGTACAACAGCAGCCTGCAACGCATGAGCAGCCACACCGTGACGCTGTATCTGAATTTTGAATAGGTTGAATGGTTAGATGGCGGTATGGGTAAATGGTTAGTTTTTAATGACCACCAGCACGACCAACCATTTAACCATGCAGCCATCTACCCACTTATACCATGAAAACTGCTTTAATCACAGGCGCTTCGTCGGGGATTGGTCGGGCTACGGCGGTGGCGCTGGCAGAGGCTGGCTTCCGACTGGTGCTTACGGGGCGTCGGCGCGAGAAGCTAGAGGAACTGGCGCAGCAGCTAGCGCCTGCGCCTACCTACCTGCTCACCTTCGATGTACGCGACCGGGCCGCTACGGAAGCAGCCATTGGCAGCTTACCCGCCGAGTTTCAGGAAATTGATGTGCTACTCAACAACGCCGGCAATGCGCACGGCCTGGCTCCCATTCAGGAAGGTGACCCTGCGGATTGGGACGCCATGCTGGATGGTAACGTGAAAGGGTTGCTCTACGTGACCCGCGCCGTGCTACCCACCATGACGCGCCGCCGGCAAGGCCATATCGTGAACGTAGGTTCTATCGCAGGCAAGGAAGCCTACGCCAACGGCAACGTTTACTGCGCCTCCAAAGCTGCCGTAGACTCGCTCACCAAAGGCATGCGGCTGGACTTACTACCCCATGGCATTCGGGTGGCCGAAGTGAACCCCGGCGCCGTGGAAACGGAGTTTTCGCAGGTGCGCTTCAAAGGCGACCAAGAGCGTGCCGATAAGGTATACCAGGGCTTCGAGCCGTTGCGCGCCGAAGATGTGGCCGATGTTATCCGGTTTATGGTGACGCGCCCGCCGCACGTGAACGTAGCCGAAGTACTGCTGCTGCCTACCGCGCAAGGCGCGGCTACTGCAATTCAGAAAGGGTAGGGAAGTAATGTAAACGTCTGTCATCCTGAGCGCAGCGAAGGACCTTATCATGGTAGAACGAGTCGTTGTGATGTCTGTCGTTCACGCGTGAGAAGGTCCTTCGCTGCGCTCAGGATGACAGACGTTTACATTATTTCCTTAAGCCGCTGCAACACCGCTCTATCCAACTGATGCCTACCCTCGAACCAGATAATTTCGGGGTCCACGCCTAATCCAAGCAGTGCCGCCTGCTGCTGCGCTACGGCTTCGGCAGTTACATACTCATCTTGAGTGCCGCACACCAGCGTGACGGGCACCTGCCGCAGCAGGCGGGCAGCCACGGCCAGGTCCATATCGGGGGGGAAGGCGCCGGCCCACAGCACCAGCCGCGCCGCCCGAAACGGGGCGTGGGCCAGCCACCGGCTGACGGTGGCGGCGCCCTGCGAGAAGCCTAGCACCAGTATCTGCACATCGGGTGAGCACTGGGCTAGAATGGTATCCGACAGCTGATTAAGGTAGGTTACGTAGTCCTCGATTTCGGTGAGGCGGTCTTCGCGCGTCATCCAAGTAGCGCCTACGCGGCCACTCGTGCCCTGAAGGTAGAAACGGGAAAGTCCTTCGGGGGCCAGCACTACCGTGTTTAGATCATCCTCAGCGAGGAAGGCAAAGTGCCGGATGAAGTAGGCCGCCAGCTGTCCGTAGCCGTGGCACACCACCCATACGCGGCGCGTGTTAGGGCCAGGAGTGCCCAGCTGGTAGTAACGCGCCGTGCGTTGGACGTGCAGATGATGTTCCTGTGCAGCCACTGGCAGTGCGTTAAACAATAGAATGCGGGTTGGGCAGGTTGTTGGCCGAAAAGCTGAACGGCAGCAGGTCGCCTACACTGCGGTAGCGGTAGATGGTGCCATCGGGGCCGGGAAGCAGCAGCGGAATGGGATGCTGCTGGCGGTGCTCGTACTCGGTCATCACTTGGCGGCAGGCGCCGCAGGGCCAGGCCAGCGTAAACTCGCCGTGGGCGGGACGGGCGGCTACGGCCATGCCCACAATACGCTGGGCCGGCTGGCTGGCCGCCCAGCCAAACAGGGCCGTGCGCTCGGCACACAGACCCGAAGGGTAGGCCGCATTCTCCTGGTTATTACCCCGAAATATACTCCCATCTTCCAGCAGCAGTGCCGCACCCACGTGAAAATGCGAGTAGGGCGCGTAGGCGTGGTCGGTGGCGGCGCGGGCAGCCTGCCACATGGTGGCTTCGGCAGGCGTCAGTTCCGCTTCCGATGCTAGTACGTCGACGGTGATGGTGAGATGCAGGGGGTGAGCCATCGGCAGGGCAATAGAAGTGACGGCGCCGAAGTGCGGCCCCGGTTGTGAGGAGGGGCGGCGAAAATACAATTATCTGCCGATAAATTGGTTTGGACTTGTTGGATGGTCATGCTGAGCGGAGCCAGAGGCGGAGGCGAAGCATCTCGCCTGCTCCTGGGAATTTCAGCTTCTAGAATCACTACCCCACATCAGCACGCGAGATGCTTCGCCTCCGCCTCTGGCTCCGCTCAGCATGACGTTCTGGTTGAAAAAACCCTCTATAAACTCATTAGCTCCCGGAAACGGGCCGACTGCTGGCGCGATACTTCCACCTCCGGTCCTTCGCGCAGCTGGATTTTAAGGGTATTGCTGAACCAGGGTTCGATGCCAGCAATCCACTTTAGGTTGATAATCTGCTGCCGGTTTACCCGGAAAAATACCCGCGGGTCGAGGCGCTGCTCCAAGTACTGCAAGGTGCGCGGGATGAGGGGATGCTGCTGATCGAAGTAGATTTGGGTGTAGCTGCCGTTGATTTCAAACAGGCGGATATCAGCCAGGCGGACGAACCAGCACCGCTCACCGTCTTTCACAAACACCTGGTCGTGCTCGGCGAGCAGGGTAGGAGCCGGCTCGAGCGTTGGGATAAGCGGCGTTTCGTTGGGAGGCGTGAGGGCGGTGCGGGCTTTGGCCAGCGCCGCGGCGAGGCGGTGTTCCTGCACGGGCTTCAGCAGGTAGTCCAATGCATTCACCTCAAAGGCACGCAGGGCGTACTCATCATAGGCGGTGGTGAAGATGACGTGCGGCGCCGTGTCCAGCGAGGCCAGCAGATCGAAGCCAGTTTCGCCGGGCATGTGAATATCGAGCAGCAGCACATCGGGGCGGAGCGTGGGTAGGAGCTGGCGGGCTTCGGTGGCGTGGCGGGCTTCGCCTACTACCCGCACCTCGGGATGAGCTTGCAACAGGTGGCGCAGTTCCTGGCGTGCCAGGCGCGAATCATCAACTAACAGAATATTCATAGCGCAAAAACTAGCTAGACACTGGCTGCCGAAACAGGTGTAGAGAGGGAGGGTAGGGCGGCAGCTACGGGCAGCTGCACGTGGGCCAATACCTGGTTAGGCGCGTTTGGGTCGTTGGTGAGCGTGAGTGTAGCGGCGGGGCCGAAGAGCAGCGCGAGCCGCTCGCGGGCATTGCGCAGCCCAATACCCGTGTGGTCCGGCGTGGGCGGTTGGTAGCGACCGGTGTTACGGACTACCACGTGCAGCTGTGCGCCATCGGTCGCCAATTGGGCCGAAACAGCGACGGTGCCACCTTTGGGCCGGGGCGCAATGCCGTGCTTAATGGCGTTTTCGACCAGCAATTGCAGGGTCATGGGCGGTACGGGCACGGCCAGGGTAGCGGGGTCGATGTCGAGCGTGTAGGTCAGGCGTTCTTCCAGCTGCATGGCTTCCAGCTGAAGGTAATGCTCCACAATTTCCAGCTCGCGGGCTAGTGGTACTTGCTCGGTGCCGTTGAGCTGGATGGAGTAGCGCAGCAGGTCGGAGAGGTGCGTCATCATGGCGCGGGCGCGGGCGGGGTCTTCCATCACCAAGGCTCGGATGTTATTCAGGCCATTGAACAGGAAGTGCGGGTTGATCTGGGCTTTTAGGGTACTCATTTCGGCCTCCCGCACGGCCGCGTGCAGCTTCCATTTGTCTACTTCGGCCTGCCGGTAACGGTCGAGGTAGTGCAGACCGAAATAGCAGGCCGTCCAAAGCCAAAGCACAAAGTAAGTTTGCAGGATGTAGCCCACAAACTGAGGGCCGCCCGATGGGGCTCCCAGGCTGGCGGGTGGCCGAATCAGGAAGGCGATGATAGCGCCCAACACCAACTGGCTCAGCACGGCCACCACCCCATTGACGACCAGCAGCCGCCACAGCAGCGCCCCAAAGGCCAACTGCTTCCAGTGGTACCGTTTCACCCAGGCCCGCACGCCGTGGCTGGCAAAGAGCAGCACCACGGCCATAGCCAGCTGAATGGCCAGTATATGCCAACCAATGACCACGCGCATCGCAAATAGCCGAATCAGCAACAAGCCGAGGCCCGCGTAGAGCAGCCAGCCCACCACTTGCAACCCCCAATACCAGCGGCGGCGGTGGGTAGGAACCGGTACAACGGGCGCAGGGGTAGGGCTACGGAAAAACAAAGAAGTCATGCAATCAAGCCGATAGCGCCGCGGGCTGCCGGATAGCCCGCCAGCGGTATTCTAGGATTAGTATCGTTGCAACATACAGCCCCACAATGAGAAAAGGAATAACCACAAACCGCTGGGCTGGAAACGCGTACCAAGCCGCCAGCACCAGCACCGTGCGCGCCACGGCATGAAACACGCCTACCCAGTGCCGGATAATTCAGGACAGCGGCAGTCACATCAGTCCCGTGAGGATGCCCACGGTAAGGGGTAGCGACGTATAATCGGCCTGGAAAAAGGGAATAGCAATGGCATACACCAGCAGCGACATGGCCATGGCACTGAAAAACAGGGTGTCGAACTCGTTTTTAGGGTTGGTGCGGTTCAGGAAATGCTCGCCTGTGAACCGTGAAAAAAACATCCCTAGGTATACAATGCTGCCGGTGCTGAGAAAGAGCACCCACACCAGCTGCGTGGGCGACAGCGTGAGTCCGGCCACGCCCACCACAGCCCAGGCCAAGGTGCCCGCCAGCGGCATGGCCAGCAGGCGCCGGGCGGCAAACTGCGCCCGTTGCTGTTCTAAGGAGGAGCTAGGAGTTGTCATGGTAAAAAAGGATGGTAGGAAGTGAAAGCGCCGGTAACGGGCCGTTGCTGAATTTGCGGTATGTTTAGGGAATCAATGTACCCTGATTTGTTTCTATGAAAGCTTCTTCCCCTCCACGTTTCCGCACCACACTCTACCCATTGCTGCTCCTGGCCACTATGCTACTGGGCGCCACAGCCACGCGCGCTGCCGGCCGCGAGTACTATCAAGTGCAAGTCTACCATCTGCGCAATCAGCAGCAACAGCAGCAGGTAGAGGCCTTTCTAAAAGACGCCTACCTGCCGGCGTTGCACAAGCTAGGCGTGCCGAAAGTGGGTGTGTTTGAGCCGGTTGGCAACGACACGGCCGCCGACCGGCGCCTGTTGGTGCTGGTGCCCTACCAGTCCTTGCAGCAGTGGCAGCGCGTAACGGCACAATTAGAAGACCCGAAAGTATACGGCGCCGCCGGCCAGCAGTATTGGGCGTCAGCCCACGACCAGGCGCCTTATACTCGCCTGGAAACCATTCTACTAGAGTCGTTTGCCGATCAACTCAAGCTCCAGACGCCACCCCTCACCGGCCCGCGGCCGGAGCGTATCTACGAGCTGCGCAGCTACGAAAGCGCTACCCAGGCCCAGCACCTCAACAAAGTGCAGATGTTTGTGCAGGGCGACGAGGTAGGCCTGTTCAAGCGTCTGGGCTTCAACGCCGTGTTCTATGGCCGGGTGCTGGCTGGCAGCCACATGCCCAACCTGATGTACATGACCACCTTCGACAACAAAGCCGCCCGCGACGCCCATTGGAAGCAGTTCGGGGAGTCGGCTGACTGGAAGAAGCTCTCGGCCCGGCCCGAATACCAAAACAACGTGTCGCATATTGATATGCAATTCCTGCACCCAGTGGCGTATTCTGATTTTTAGATAGTTGCAGTAGGGCTGGGAGTGAGGTCGTCATGCTGAGTGGAGTCGAAGCATCTCGCGTGCTGACACTAGGTTACTATCTACCGTCAGAACGCGAGATGCTTCGACTCCGCTCAGCATGACGGTTTTCTATTTCTTAGCCACTGCGTGCTGCTTCAAAAAAGCGTCCGACTGCGCCAGGAACCACTGCGTGTCGTCCCACATCAGAAAGTGCTTGCCGGCTTCCGACATCTCAATTTGGTGCTGGGGCAGCTTGGCGTACTGCTGCTCGAAAATAGCGCGGGTGCTTTCCTTGGTTGAGCCGTAGGCCTTGTAGGCGGCCCAGGCACCTAGTACCAGCACCGGCTGTTGAATACGAGCCACGTCGGGGCGCAGGTCGGTGGTGTACATATCGTACATGGCCTGGCCCACGGTGGCGGGGTCGGAGGCTACGCTCCAGGCGGTGGCCTGCCGGATGCGAGCCGTATCGGTCATCAGGCTGGCCGAGTTCTGGCGGGCGGTGGCGGCATCTATGTGGCCGCGGCTCACCTGCTGCCGCACGCCCTCGGCCATGGGCTTGGCGGCTTCGGCGGTCAGCATAGGGTTTTGCACCGCCGACAGGAAAGGTAGGGAGTCCACAATCACCAGCGGCCCCACGGCGTCGGGCTGGGTGGCGCTCATCCAGAGGGCCATAAAGCCACCTAGGCTGTGCCCTACCACTACAGGTTTATTAAGCTTCTGAGTTTTGACGTAGGTCAGGAGCTGGTCGCGCACGTTTTGGAGCAGGTGCTCGGTGCTGGCCGGGGCCGGCGTGCCGCCGAATCCATTGATGGAAATGATGTGGCACTGATACTGCTTTTGGTAGTGTGCCACCGTCTCGTCCCACACCGCGCCGGGACAGGTCAGGCCCGGAATCAGCAGCATAGGTTGGCCTTTGCCCACCACGCGCACCGTGAAGTTGGGGTGCGCGGCGGCCGGGCTATCGGCTACCAGAAGGGTAGGAGCCGAGGCGGTGGAAGCGGGAGCGGCCGTGAGAAGCGTAGCGCCGGTCAGCAAAGCGGCGCAAAAGGGACGGAGGTAGGCAGTGAGGTTCATGGTAGCAGGAGTAGGGGAGGCTTGTGGTGCGATTGATGCCTCAAACCTAGCTCAGCTATCCGCGGAAGAAAATCGTTTTTCAGCGAACGGTACCGCAACCGGCTGAACTGCGCTAGGGGTAGGGCGAACGGTAGGCTGCCCATCGAGTACGCCAACGGAATTTCCCGGAGTTGTTAGCTTTGATGACACGCCTACCTTTCCGCCATGATCCACCCCACCCGCCTGCTGCTGCTCGGTGCCGGCCGCTCGGCTTCCGCGCTCATTGCCTACCTGCTACGCCACGCGCCCGCGGAGAACTGGCAGCTCACCATTGCCGACCTCGACCCCACGCCCCTGGCGCCCGTACTGGCCGCGCACGCCGCCTACGCCCGCGCCGTGCCCTTTTCCACCGACGATACCGCCCGCCTCGACGAGCTGGTGCAAGCGCACGACGTCGTTATTTCGATGCTGCCCGCGTTTCTGCACCCCGTAGTAGCGCGGGCATGCGTGCGCCACCGCCGCCACCTGGCCACGGCCAGCTACGCCACGCCCGAGCTGCGCGCCCTGGATGCCGAGGCCCGCGCCGCGGGCGTCACGCTGCTCATGGAGTGCGGCCTCGACCCTGGCCTGGACCATATGTCGGCCATGCGGGCTATCCACGCCATTCGGGCGCGGGGTGGTCGGCTCACCAGCTTCAAATCCTACTGCGGCGGCCTGCTGGCTCCCGATTCGGAGGGCGACAACCCCTGGCGCTACAAGTTCACCTGGAACCCGCGCAACGTGGTGCTGGCCGGCCAGAGCACGGCGCAGTACCTGGAAGATGGCCGCCCGCGGCTGGTGCCCTACCACCAGCTATTTGCCCGCGCCGAGCCCCTCAGCGTACCCGACTACGGCGACTTCGAGGGCTACCCCAACCGCGACTCGCTTAGCTACCGTCCCCTCTACGGCCTCGATGGCATCCCGACCATGCTGCGCGGCACCCTGCGCCGCCCCGGCTATTGCGCCGCCTGGCACGCCCTCGTCCAGCTGGGCCTCACCGACGACTCGGTGCGCCTGGACAACGCCGCCAGCCTGCCGTGGAGCGAGTTGGTAGCCGGCTGTCTGCCGCGGCTACCAACACCGCACTGGTCGCCTGTGGGGTGGGTGTCGGACTACCTAAAGCTCGCACCCAATAGCCCCGAAATGCAGCTGCTGACGTGGCTGGGCATCTTCTCGCTGGAACCGGTAGGCCTCGCCAACGCCACGCCGGCCCAGCTGCTGGAACACCTATTGCTGCGCAAATGGGCGCTCCAGCCGCAAGACCGCGACATGGTGGTGATGCAGCATCAGTTTGAATATGAACTAGCAGGATTGGTGTATGCGAACACCGCCTCGTTGGTGGTGCTAGGTGATGACGCCACGCACACCGCCATGGCCAAGACGGTAGGGCTACCGCTGGGCATGGCTGTGCGGCGGCTGGCCGGCGGGCATGTGGCCTCATACGGCATCGTGCTTCCCATCCAGGCCGATATCTACGAGCCGATTTTGCACGAGCTGGTAGCGGAATACGATATCCGGTTTATAGAGGGGGAGGAAAGGTGTCTGATGGCATAGGGTATATTTCGCCTGGGGACAAAGGCTCGTCTACTGCCTGTCAACTTTCTTCCTCCACCATGATAGGTAAGAAGGCGGTAGTGGGTAGGGCGGGCCGAGGAGACGCACTAATGCGGGAGCTTGTCGCGCAGGGCGCTGTAGGTCCAGGTGCCGGCCAGCGCGGCCAGCAGCAGCACGGTCGCGCCGGCCACGCCGCTACCCAGCTGGGCAAAGATGGGGCCGGGGCAAGCACCCGTCAGGGCCCAGCCCAACCCGAAAATGAGGCCCCCAATCCAGGTGCCGTGCGTGTATTTCTTATCAGTCAGACTGATTTCTTCTCCGTTGATGGTCTTCAGGCGGTTGCGCTTGATGAGCTGGATAGACACCATACCCACCAGAATAGCCGAGCCGATAACCCCGTACATGTGGAAGCTCTGGAAGCGGAACATTTCCTGAATGCGCCACCAACTCACTACCTCGCTTTTCGTGAGAATCACGCCAAATAACACGCCCAGGACCAGGTATTTCAGGTTTTTCATGTGCAGATGTTAAAACAGCAGTGGATAAATAACCCACGTCATCAGCAGCCCCCCCACAAAGAAGCCGATAACGGCTACTAGCGACACCCACTGCAAATTGGACAGCCCCGAAATGGCGTGGCCCGATGTACAGCCCCCGGCGTAGCGCGTGCCGAAGCCCACCAGAAAGCCGCCCAGCACCAGAAACACCCAGCCTTTCCAATTCAACAGGTTTTCGAGGGCGAAAAGCTCACGGGGCAGCAGGCCCGTGAAGTCGGTCAGGTGCAGTTGGGCTTGCAGGTCGCGCACGGTTTCGGCCGAAATGGCAATGGTATCGGGGTGGCCCAGCACCCGATAGCCCAGAAAGCCACCGATGGTAATACCAAGCACGAAAAACAGATTCCACCGCTCGGCGCGCCAGTTGTAGTTCAGGAAGGGAATGCCGGCGGGCACGCAGGCCGCGCACATGTGGCGCAGCGAGGAGCTGATGCCCAGGGCTTTATTGCCAACGAGCAGGAGCGCCGGTACGGTCAGCCCAATGAGTGGACCGGCCACGTACCAGGGCCAGGGTTGGCGAAGAAAATCAAGCATGAAGGTGATGATGTGCTGAAGAAGATGTTTAGAAAGTCGGTTTAATGCAGAAAGGTTGTCATGATTCGACAAGTGGACGCCAGATGAAGCATGACCGGGCGCTATTCGGAAACTAATCCTAATGACTAGCCAGAGCCACCTGAAAGGATTTTACGGCCTCTCCCAAATCGAAGACGGCAGTGCCGAGTAGGGCCGGCGCCACGATGCTGGCCCCAATGGCCGAGCGATACCCGCCCGCGCAGTGCACCACCACGGGCTTATCCTGAGGGATTTCGCCTACCCGCTCCCGCAGCTCGGGCAGCGGGATGTTGAGTGCCTCCGCAAACAACGGCTCGGCCCGCGCTTCGGAAGCAGCGCGGATATCAACAATTGTATACGCCTCCGGGTGCTGGCGGAACTGCTCTACATCTAGCGGCGGCAGCGAAGCTTTTGCCGTAACGGGCCTACCCACCAGCGCCCCTTGCAGCAGGGTTTCGTAGCCGATTTTGGCGGTTTTATGCAGGAGGTCCTCCCGGCTGGCCTCATCGGCGGCCATCAGGTAAAACGCCTCTTCTGGCCCCACAATAGAGCCCAGCCAAGTCTCAAATTTGCCGCCCTGCTGGATGTTGAAGGCGCCGGCAATGTGCGCCGTTTTGAACGCGGCTTCGGGGCGGGCATCTACGACCAGCACGCCCGGTTGCAGCGGGGCGTCGGCTGCCAGGCGGGCTACCTGCTGCACGCTTGGGGCGTAGGCGGGGGCTCCAGATTTATTCAGGGCCACATCGTAGCCGAAATATTTGGGAATGAAGGGCTGATCGGCAAGCAGTTCTTCTACAAATTCATCTTCACTCAGGGCGCGCAGCATGGGGTTGCTGCGCTTCTCGTCGGCTATGGTACTGCTGCTGGCTCCGCTCAGGGCCTTACCGCAGAGCGAGCCCGCGCCGTGGGCCGGATACACCAGCACCTCATCGGCCAGGGGCATGAGCTTGTGGCGGAGCGAGTGGTGCAGCTGCCGGGCCAGGGCCTCGCGCTTGGCCGTCAGGTGACCGGCCTGTTCGCGCAGGTCGGGGCGGCCCACGTCGCCGATAAACAGGGTGTCGCCGGTGAATACGGCTTGGTCCTGGCCCTCGCGGCTGAGCACCACGCTGATGGAGTCGGGCGAGTGGCCGGGCGTGTTGAGGGCGTGGAAGGTGAGCTTGCCCACGGTGAAAGCGTCGCCCTCGTCGAAGGCTGCGTGCGTATACTCGGCCCCCAACAGCCGGCTCACGCGAATGACGGCGCCGGTGTGCCGGGCAATTTCCAGGTGCGAGGAGACAAAATCGGCGTGCGGATGGGTTTCGATGATGCTCACGATGGTGGCGTCGTGGGCCTGCGCATAGTCGTAGTAAGGCTGCGGATTGCGGGCCGGGTCAATCAGCACTATTTCGCGGGCGCACTCGCTCAGGACGGCGTAGGAAAAATGCGCCAGGCCTTTGTCTTCAAATTGTTCGATTTTCATGGGGTAGGTCGAAGTAAGTGGGAGAAACAGCAGGGGTAGGAAGGCTCGGAGGGTAGGGCCGTGCGGTTTAGGGCCCAAAAACCAATTCGCGCAGCAGAATAAATAAGCCCATAGCTAGGGTAAACCAGCCAAAAGCGGGCTTGAGCTTGGTGCCGGGAATGAAACGGGCCAGGTAAATACCCAGCACAGTGCCTATCAGCGTAAAAGCCAGAAAGCCAAGTAAAAACGTCCAGGCGATAGGGGTGCCCGCGCTTATATCGCCGCTGAAACCGATAAGCGAATTGAGGGCAATGATGGCCAGCGACGTACCCACGGCCAGCTTCATGGGTAGGCGGGCGCCCAGCACCAGCGCCGGAATAATCAGAAAGCCGCCGCCGGCTCCCACAAAGCCTGTGAGCAGCCCCACTACCAAGCCAATGCCCAAAATCAGGGGGAAGTTGAAGGTGGGCGCGTGGTGCAGCTCTTCATCTAGTAGTTGTTCGGCTTGCTTGGCGCGAATCATGGATAGGGCGGCTCCTACCATCAGCACCGCAAAAGCCACCAGCACCAGCAAATCCTTAGTGAACACCACGCTGCCCACCGTAAACAGCACCTGCGGGATGGCGGGCAGCAGCAGCTTGCGCACCACAAATACGGCCAGCAAAGAGGGGAGCAGAAATACCACTGCCGTTTTTAACGACACCAGCCCGCGGCGGAAATACCCCGAGGCGCCCACCACCGAGGTAGAGCCCACCACAAACAGCGAATACGCCGTGCTCAACACCGGACTCACACCCATCAGGTACACCAGCACGGGCACAGTCAGAATAGAGCCGCCTCCGCCCAGTATGCCTAGCGAAAGGCCGATAAAAACTGCCGCGAAATAGCCCAGAAGTGAAAGCATGAGAAACAAGTGAACGAATGAATTTATGATAAAGTGTTCATGTGTTAAAGCAAAAAAACGACCGTCCCTACAGAAACGTGCAGGCGGCCAAGCACTGAATAACGTCTACCACTTCCCGCATTTTCAGCGCGTAATAAATGTTTTTGCCCTCGCGGTGAGAGCTTAAGATGCCTTTCAGCTTCATGCCCGACAAATGGTGCGAAAGCAGGCTTTGCTCTACCCCCAGCTGCTCGCTGATGTCCGTCACCGACAGATTCTCGTGGTTGGAAAGCAGCTGCACGATGGCAATGCGGGTAGGGTGCGCCGTGGTTTTGAGAATAAATGCCACCTTCTCCATCTTCTCGGTGGTGAGGTTCAGTTCAGCGTCGGGGGTAGGCGAAGGAGTCATCGGGGTATGCAAACTTATGAATAGTTGTTCATGTATACAAGTATTGTGGGTATGTTGGTTCCTTTTCGGAGTTTAACATTCCTAAACAGACATAATAGTATAGCACATAATAAAAACTGATTCTATATAGATGAACCTCTATCTACCGTTGTACTGCGCATGAACGCGTATCTTCTATTGCGCCTGCGGATAGTAGGGCGGCACCTGCTGGAGCTAGGATGGTGGCGGTTGCTACTGTTGGGAGCGATGCTGCTGGCCGTAAGTAGCAAAGTGCTACTTACGGCGGCCCACCATGCGGCAGGCCAATGGGCAGTGCCTCTATTGGGTATGTGGCTGTGCCTCAGCGCCCACTGGCGGCGCAACGACCTGGCATTTCTGCAAGCAGTTGCCCCCGCCTTTCGGCAGTGGCTGGCTGTAGAGTATGCGTTGCTGCTAAGCCCAGCCGAGGTGGTCCTGCTGGCGCATGGCCGGGTAGGCGCCGCGGTAGCAACGGTGCTGGCCGCTGCCGCCGTGCCGTGGCTGCCGGTGCCGGCCGTGCGGGTGCGTAAGCAGGGTAGGAGCAGCCTGTTTCGGGCGGAGGCGTTTGAGTGGGTAGGGGGCTGGCGACAGGGCAGCGGCGCGGTAGTGTGGCTGGGGCTGCTGGGCGTAGCTGTGTGGCAGCAGCAACCCATTGTGGCAGCCGGCGCCGCGGTGCTGTGGTTGCTCTGGGTACTGAGCTGCTATGGCACGGCCCCGAGCCAGCTACTATGCTGCTTGCGGCCGCCTGCGGGGTGAAGGGGTTTTTGTGGAGGCGCTTAGGGCTCCTGTGGATCTATTATGTGCTCACAGCCGCTCCTTTGTTGGTGGTTATGGCCCTTGGCCCGGCCACATGGGTAAGCACTCTGGGAATGCTGCTGTGGAGCTTGGCTGTACTAACCGGAGCGCTGCTCGCCAAATACGCCTTCTACCCCAATGCCTTTCTGAGCCGCACCATGCAAGTGGGCATGGTGGCGCTGGGCTTGCTGATTGTGTTGAATACCGTGTACGAGGCGCTGTTTGCGGCGGCATTTCCTGTTTTGCTCACCAAAAGCCGACGGCGCTTGGCTACTTTTCGTTATGATTGAAGTTCGCGACCTACACAAAGCATACGACGCGCAGCCCGTGCTGCACCACGTCAGCCTCGATTTGCGGCCTGGCTCCATCCATGGGTTGGTAGGGGTGAACGGCGCCGGCAAAACCACGCTACTGAACTGCATCTACGGACTGCTAGCCGACTACCGCGGCACGGTGCGCGAAACCACTGGCTTCAGCCTGCGCCAGCACACGGGCCTGCT
Organism: Hymenobacter citatus; assembly: GCF_014333615.1. Classification (GTDB taxonomy): domain Bacteria; phylum Bacteroidota; class Bacteroidia; order Cytophagales; family Hymenobacteraceae; genus Hymenobacter; species Hymenobacter citatus. The sequence continues at coordinate 322,803 of NZ_JACSCY010000001.1, forward strand.
TCCTTACGAACCCTACTTCTACCCCCGCCTCACCGGCCGCGAGTACCTCACCTTTTGCTTGCAGACGCGGGGCCGGGCGGTGCCGGATTTCACGGAGTGGAATACATTGTTGGAACTACCGCTCGATGCTTACGCCGAAGACTATTCCGCCGGGATGAAAAAGAAGCTGGCCCTGCTGGCGGTGCTGGTGCAGGACTTTCGCTACCTGATTCTCGATGAGCCATTCAACGGCCTCGATCTGGGTACCAATCTGCTGGTGAAGGAGATACTGCTGCGGCTGCGGGCGCGCGGCACCGGCATTCTACTGACGTCGCACCTGCTGGGAACTCTCACCGAAATCTGCGACGAGCTAACTATCCTGGCTGCCGGCACCGTGCGCCGCCACTATACCCGCACCGAGTTCGACCAGGTCAGCAACGATCTGCTCGAAGAATTTTATCAGGATAAACTCACCCGGCTTCGGCAATTGGTATAGCGCTACAAGTGCAAATAGAACTCTCCCAGCAGCGCCCGAAACTCCGGCGAATACACCGAATCATCCACATCATGCAGTCGCAGTAGTTGCGTGTTCACCGGCTGCGGCTGCCGCCCAAACGCCGTGATGTGGCGCAGCGCCCGGCTGCCGGGGCGGTGGTGCAAGGCCAGCCGAGCGGTAGGGTAGAGGCCCTCGGCTGCCGCGTCCTGCTCGAAATGCAGCATCTCGGGCGGCGGTAGCAACACTGTGAGGGTACCTTGTTCGGTTAAAAAATCAGCGGCGAACCGGCTGATTTCGGTGAACGTGAGCGTGTCGGCGGCGGTGTGGCGGGCGGTGGTGCGCTGGGCGTTGGGCGAGCGTAGCGACTCCCGGAAAAACGGCGGGTTGCACAGGATATGGTCGTAGGGAGCGGGGTGAGTGGCTGCGAAACGGGTCAGGCTAACGGGGTAAGCGTGCAGGCGCCCGGCCCACGGCGAGGCGGCAAAGTTTTCGGCGGCCTGGGCAGCAGCGGCAACATCCAGTTCCACTGCTTCAATGGTGGCCGTGGGGTTGCGCTGGGCAGTCATCAGGGCCAGCAGGCCGGTGCCGGTGCCAATATCCAGCACGCGCTGCGCTCCAGCCACGGTTGCCACAGCGCCTAGTACGCAGGCATCGGTGCACACCTTCATGGCACATTGCGCCTGCTCTACCCGAAACTGCTTGAATTGGAAGTAGGAATTGGCCATGATGGGTATAGGTAATAGGACTGCGTACAAAGATAGATGACAGCTTTCCTGTTGTGCTTTACGTATGTTGGCCCTATGTTCTCTTCTTCCTACCCGAAAGTACCAGTATGCTGCTGCGTTTACTCCGTTTTCTGAATCTGCGCACCGGCGCGTCCATTGGCGGCACCATCGAAGAAATTGAGTCTAATATTGAGTTGCGTGGCTCGGTGCTCTGGATTTTGCTGTGCGCGGCGCTGCTAGCCAGTATCGGCCTCGATACCAACTCGGCCGCCGTCATCATTGGGGCTATGTTGATTTCGCCGCTGATGGGGCCAATTTTGGGGGTAGGCATGAGCCTGGGTATCAACGACTCGGCCATGTTCCGGCACGCGCTGCGGCAGCTGGGGCTGGCTACGGCCATCAGCTTGGGTGCCAGCTTGCTCTATTTCAGCCTTACGCCCCTGGGGCAGGCCACGCCCGAGTTACTAGCGCGCACCCACCCTACCCTCCTCGATGTGCTCATTGCCTTGTTTGGGGGCGTGGCCGGCATCATCTCCAACTCGCGTCGCGATAAAACCAATGCTATTCCGGGCGTGGCCATTGCCACGGCGCTGATGCCCCCGCTGTGTACTGCTGGCTTTGGGCTGGCCCATCTCAACTGGTCGGTTTTTCTGGGCGCACTGTATTTGTATTGCATCAACGCCGCCTTTATCAGCCTGGCTACCTATCTGATTGTGCGGGTGATGCGCTTTCCGCAGCGCACGTACGTGGAGGAGGGGCAGCAGCGCCGTGTTACGCTTATCATGAGCTTGCTATTAGTACTGATTGTGGCTCCCAGCGTCTATTTTCTGGTGAGCGTGTACCGGCAGGAGCGCGACCGGCGCATTGTGGAAGAAGTGGTAGTAGAGAACTTACGAAAGCAAGGCAATGAGGTGCTGCGCTGGGATATCACGCACACAGACTCAACCAACTTAGTGCGGGTGTACTTCTCGGGCCTGAACGTGGTGCCGCGCCAAGTGGCCCAAATGGAGCGCCGCCTGCAACAGCGCGACCTTCAGAACTACCAAATACAGGTGTCGCGGGTGAATATTTCCAAAGAGGAAGTAGCACAGCTAAGCGAAGAAGCCGCCCGCAATCTATTCCAGAATATGCAGCTGGAAGCTGAGCTGACGCGTGCACCTACCATTCGCACTACCAGCAGCCCGGCCAGCAACCCGCTGCCTTCGGCGGCGCAGGTGCTGCGCGAGGTGCGCGCCGCCTTCCCACGCGTGGCTGGCCTAAGCGTAGCCCGCCCCCTCGCCGACATAGCCCCCGACACCCTCCGCGCCGACACCCTGCTCACCGTGGCCGTGGCCTGGCAGCGCCCCGATACCGTGCCTACCCCCGCCGAAACCCAGCGCCTCTACCAGTTCCTGCAAGCCCGCCTGCAACAGGACACGCTGATACTAAGCCGTACCCCACTACGCGCCGTGCGCCAGCCCGCCCCCCGCGCCGTGCCCATTGTGATGCCCCAAACACCTGTCGTACCAAAAACGCTGAACACGCCCACCCCAGCAGCGAGGCGGTGAGATGGTGAGATGGTGAAATAGTGAAATAGTGAAATAGTGAATGGTCTGTCATCCTGAGCGCAGCGAAGGATCTTATCACGTGTGAACAAGGCGTTGTTACGTCTTTCGTTCTAGCGTAATAAGGTCCTTCGCTGCGCTCAGGATGACAGACCATTCACAACCTCACCATCTCACAAATTCACCATTTCATACCCTTCGTCTACCAGCAGCTTGCCTTGGGTGGCGCTCCAGACGGCTAGCTGGTCGCACCGCTCGTTTTCGGGGTGGCCGTTGTGGCCGCGCACCCACTGGAAGCGCACGGTGCGCTGGCGGTACACTTTCAAGAAGCGGCGCCAGAGGTCTTCGTTGGCTTTCTTGCCGAAATCGGGCTTGTTGGCCCAGCCGAACACCCACTTTTTCTCCACGGCATCTACCACGTACTTCGAGTCGGTGACGACGGTGATGGGCAGCTCGGGGCGCGTAATGGCCTCCAGGCCCACAATCACGGCCAGCAGCTCCATGCGGTTGTTGGTAGTAAGGCGGAAGCCCTGGGTGAGCTCTTTCTCGTGCGGTCCGAAGCGCAGAATGGCCCCGTAGCCGCCCGGCCCCGGGTTTCCCCGCGACGAGCCATCGGTATATAGGTGAATCATAGGGTGTTGTTAGGGTCTTGGGGACTTAGGGGCTTAGGGTCTTGGTTGACGTTCTGACAAATCGTTGAACGTCAACCAAGACCTTAAGCCCCTAAGTCCCCAAGATCCTATTCAAAAATTACTCTTAAACAGCTTAATGGCAATGGCCAGCAGAATCACGCCGAATACGCGGCGCAGGATGTCTTCGCCGGCTTTGCCGAGTTTGCGCTCAATCCAGGCCGAGCTTTTCAGCACCACGTACACAAACACCAGGTTCAACACAATGCCCACCAGTACGTTGGGGAGGGAGTAGGCCGCCCGCAACGACAGCAAGGTGGTCATGGTGCCGGCGCCCACGATGAGGGGGAACGCCAGCGGCACAATGGAGCCCGACGAAGCCGCCGGATTGTGCCGAAACAGCTCGATACCCAGAATCATCTCCATGCCAATGAGAAAGATGATGATGGCGCCGGCCAAGGCAAACGACTGAAAGTCAACCCCAAACAGCGACAAAATGCTCTGCCCCAGAAACAGAAACGCCACCATCAGCACACCCGCCACCAGCGTGGCCTTCTCCGAGTGAATTTTGCCCTCGCGCTGCCGAATTTGCAGGATAATCGGCACCGAGCCCAGAATGTCGATGATGGCGAACAGGGTAAGCGTGACGGAGAATATTTCTTTTAAACTGAACATCTTAGAATGTTGAGTTGTGCGTTCCGCGAACCATGTGCCCCAGGGCTGAAGCCCTGGGGCACATGGTTCGCGGAACTCAACACTTCCTACGCAAACTCGCGAGCAAAGAACTGCACCAGCTGCTCAAACGCCGCATCGGGCACGGCGGGGAAGTTGGCGATGCGCAGGGTGGTGGGTTTCCACTGACCGTAGCCGCTGCCCAGCTGCATGCCCTGCTCCAGCGCCCGGCGCTTCACCTCGTCAATCAGGGCGGGCGGGCCTTGCAGGCCGATGACGGTGGTAGAGCGCGTTTCGGGGTTCGTGACCATGGGCTTGAGCTGGGTGGCCTGGTCGAAGTAATCGTAGAGCTTGGTGGCACGGTCCAGCAGGTGCTGGTGCACGGTTTTGATGGGCTCCCGGTCCTGCAACACCCGGCTCAATAGGTAGAGGTTGAGCACGTTGGGCGTGTGCGTGGTCTGGAAGTTGAGCATCTTCTCGTACTGGGCCGTGAGCGAGTTGTAGTGGCTGCTTTCGTTGATATGCCGGAAGCGCGCCACCGCCCGCGGCGACAATACCATGATGCTCAAACCAGCCGGTAGCCCGAAGCACTTCTGCACCGAGGCGTACCAGATGTCGCCCTTGATGAACTTCAGCTGCACGCCCGCCATCGAGGAGGTAGCATCCACGGCCAGTAGGGCATTGCCGATTTTGTTGAACAGGTTGAGAATGAAGCCGTCGCGCAGCTGGGTGGCGTTGCTGGTTTCGTTTTGGGTGATGCACACCAGGTCCAGCTCGTCGTCGGGTAGGGGGAGGGCGGCCACGTCGGGCACCTCATCCACACCGAAGGGGTAGCCTACGCAGGCCGGGCGCAGGGCCTTGGCGTACTCATACCACTTCTCGCCAAACGCGCCGCTGTACAGGTGCAGGCTCTTGCGCGGCGTGAGGCTCTGAGCCAGCACCTCCCAGCACTCGGTGGCCGAGTTCATGAAGAAGATGGTGTAGTCCTGCGGAATGTTGAGCTTGGTCTTCAGGTCGGCCACAATCTGGCGCATGAGCGTGGTAAACCGCTCGCCCCGGTGCTGGGCCGACAGCCAGCCCTGGTCATACGCATCGGTTAGGTAGTGCCGCACCGCTGGATACACAGCAGCCGGCCCCGGATTGAAAGTATACATAGGAGAGAAAGTCGGAAAGTGAGGAAAAACAAAGGTAGGGAAAGGCGAAATGGTGAAGTTGTGAGCTTGTGAAATTGTGAATTGAGAAAGCGCATGTCATCCTGAGCGGAGCGAAGGACCTTATGCCCGCAAAACGACAAGTGTAACAACGACTCGTTCTGCAGGCATAAGGTCCTTCGCTCCGCTCAGGATGACAGATAACTTAGGATGACAGAACGAAAACTCACCATTTCACCACCTCACCATCTCACTTCTTCACACCCGAAACCCTACCCGCTTGGGCCGCAGCCCATCAAAGTAGTGCAGGGCCAGCTTGTAGCTGTCGAGCTTGAAGCCGGCGATGCTGCCCACGCAGTTTTTGCCGATGAGGCTTTTCTGGCGGAATTCCTCGCGGGCGTGCAGGTTGCTCAGGTGCACCTCTACCACGGGCGTGTTGATGGCCGCAATGGCGTCGGCCAGGGCCACGCTGGTGTGCGTGTAGCCGCCCGCGTTCAGCACCGCGCCGTGGTAGGTGAAGCCAATTTCGTGCAGCTTGTCGATCAGCTCGCCCTCGTGGTTGCTCTGGAAATACGTGATGGTCAGGTTCGGGAAAGCCTCTTGCAGCTCGGGCAGGTAGTCGTCGAACGAGCGGGTGCCGTAGATGCCCGGCTCGCGTTGGCCCAGCAGGTTGAGGTTGGGGCCGTTGAGAATGAGAATTTGCATGAAAGAACGCGTAGAACGAATGGAAGCGAGTGCCAAAAACCAAGTGGCAAGGTAGGAAAGACGCCGGACGATAATAGCCGCCGGATAAGGCTATAACTGCCGGTAACGGGATTTGTCACGGCTGCAGTATACCACGTGGAAGGGACGGGTAAAAACGTCGTTATAAATAATATTCAATTTACTGTATGCTAAATAGTGAAGCATGTAAGGAAAAGTGAACGGGTGTATTTTATTTAAAAAGTTATATAACATACTTTTTAAATAATCTTAATAAACTGAATTGTGCTACAAAAATTGCAATAACTACCTGGGCTGCCTAGCGGCTTTAGAATAGATGTTGCACGTTTTTAGTGGCTAAGTCATTGAAGAAATTTCACCTTTTTATCTGCTTATTATTTTCTCTGCGCGCGGCTGCGCAAACGGGCGTTGCGGTACCTGCCTTTCAGCCGTTTGATAGGGCCATGCAACAGTTTATGCAGCGCTGGAATATCCGGGGCGCTTCGGTGGCGTTTGGCGCGCAGGGGCGTGTGGTGTATGCCCGGGCTTTCGGCGCGGCCGATGCGGCGGGCACCCCCATGCAGCCCCACCACCTGCTGCGCGTAGCCAGCGTGTCGAAGCCGATAACGGCACTGGCAATCATGCAACTAGTAGAACAAGGCCGCCTGCGCCTCACCGATAAAGTGTTTGGGCCGCAGGGCTACCTGCGGCGCCTCTACTACCTAGATGCCATCCACGACCAGCGCCTCTACGACATCACCGTGCAGCAACTGCTGGAGCACACCGCCGGCTGGGACCGCGAGACCAATTGCGACGGCCAGGACGGCTGCGACCCCATCGATTTCCCGGTGCACGTGGCCCACGCTCTGCACGCCCCCACGCCCGTAGCCGACTCTACCCTGATTCGCTTCCTACTCACCCGCGGGCTGAATACCGCACCGGGCACGCACTACGCCTACTCCAACATCGGCTACCTGGTATTGGGCAAGCTAGTGGAAGCCGTAACGCACCAACCCTACGAAACCTGGGTGCGCCAGCAGCTGCTGGAACCCGCCGGCGCCCTCGAAGCCCACCTGGGCCGCAACCTACCCGCCGATAGATTGGAGCGGGAAGTGGCCTATGAGAGCCACTACCAAACAGAAGCCTGCGACGGCTCGGGGCGGGTGGTGCCCGCGGCCTACGGCGGCTTCAACCTGGAAGCCATGGGTGCCCACGGCGGCTGGGTGTGCTCGGCCCGCAGCCTGGTGCAGCTCCTGCAAGCGGTGGAAGGTAGGGCCGGGCAGCCGGGTTTGCTGACACCTGCCACGCTGACCAGTATGGCGCAGCCCTCGGACCAAAATACCCATTACGGCAAAGGCTGGATGGTGAATGCGGCCGGCCACCGCTGGCACCGCGGCGAGATGGATGGCACCGGTACCTACCTGGTGCGCACGGCTGGCGGCTACACCTGGGCTATCCTGCTGAATGTCCGCCCAACCAGTGAGGCGTGCTGGCAAGAGCTAGACCAGCTGGGTTGGGTTGGGGTGCAGCGCGCGGCAAGCCTACCCGCCCACGATCTACGGCCGCCTACCCACAACGCATCAAAACTCACGGCCCGGCCTGACTCGGTGGGTGTGACGCTGCGCTGGCAGCGCGGCACCGGCACGCGCCGCCTGGTGCTACTGCAAGCCGAGCAGCCACTTACAGATTTTCCGCTGGATGGCACCCGCTACGCGGCCACTGTCTGGGGCGAGGGTAGGGCTGCCTTGGGTGTGGGTACTTACGTGGTAGCTAATACGGCTGCGGACTCAGTGTATTTGAACTACCTCGATCCAAGCCGTCGCTACTACGCCCGGGTGGTAGAGTACACGGAAGATGCATCTACCGGTTTTCAGCCTATGTATGTGCTCGATGGTAACCCTACCCTGGTGTTGCCTGCTACCAACGGGGCCGAGCTGGCAAACAGAGCATCAGCCTTGTCACTCTATCCCAATCCGGCCCGAACAGAATTAGTGGTGACGGATGTGGCGCACCCGCTGCCTTATGAGGTAACCACACCGCTCAGGCAGCGGCTGCGGGCGAGCGTGCTAACACCTGGCCACACCATTCCCATCAGCGACCTACAGCCCGGCAACTACCTGATTCGGTTTCAATTGCCGGAACGTATCGTATTTAGTCGGTTTGTGAAGGAGTGAGCAACCGGAAACCTACTACTCCCGGTTGAACTCGCCGATGTGCCACAGAATACCGGACGGGTCATACACGAAACCCACTTTGCCCCAGGCTTCCTGCCGAATGGGCGTAACCCGTACGCCCTCGTACGTGCCGGGTAGGTCCAGCGCCGCAAGCTCGGTCCAATACTGCTCCACATCCGCTACTTCCAGAAACAACATGGAGTTATCCACCCAATCTTTCACGTAGGCGTCTTGCAAATAAAAGCCTATGTTCTGTAGAGTGAAATAGGATAAGACCGGCGAAAGAACCACTTCGCTGAAGCCGAAGGCGCGGTAGAAGCTACGCGAAACAGCAAAGTCTCGAGCACCAATGAAGGGGCGGATGGACAGAACGGGTGATGGCATGTGGTTGAAAATGAAAGTGCCTTGTGCTAATGGCCGGTATGGAAGAGCAAGATGAAGCATTTTTGCTACTTAGGCGTGCGATAGTTCAATAATGTAGCGTAGCTATCGGCAACAGAAGAGGTACGTTTGCCATGATTGGGGGGAGCCTAAACGAGAGAACCTGCAAAAAGCACCGACCTTTGCCGGTCCTCGGTCCCTTGTACCCCGGTCTCTCAGTCCCCACCAACCCAGCCCCCACCCATGACTTGGCCTCTCGCGCAAAAGCAATTCGATGGCTACCTGCGGCTCGAAAAATCATTGTCAGGCAACTCGGTGGAGGCTTACTCCCGCGACGTGAGCAAGCTGCGCCAGTACCTGGAGTTGCACCAGCTGCCCATCACCCCCGAGCACATCACCCCCGAGCACTTGCGCGCCTTCCTGACGTGGCTGGGGGCGCTGGGCCTGAGCGCTACCTCCCAGGCCCGTACCTTATCGGGCATCAAGGCTTTCTACAACTTCCTGATTATGGAAGACTTACTTCAGCTAGACCCCACCGACACGCTGGAAGCCCCCAAAACCGGCCGCCACCTGCCCGATACCCTCAGCTACCCCGAGGTAGAGCAGCTGCTGGCGGCCATCGACCTGAGCACGGCCGAGGGCACCCGCAACCGCGCCCTGCTGGAGGTGCTCTACTCCTCGGGCCTGCGCGTATCGGAGCTGACGGAGCTGCGCCTGTCCAATGTATATGTAGATCAGGGGTTTGTGCGGGTGGTGGGTAAGGGCAGCAAGGAGCGGCTGGTGCCCATTGGCCGCGACGCGCTCAAGCACCTGGGCTTCTACCTCAGCGGCATCCGGGCCCACCTCGACGTGAAGCTCGGCGACGAAGACATTGTGTTTCTGAACCGGCGCGGCGGCAAACTGTCGCGCGTGATGATCTTCAACATCATCAAAGCCCTAGCCGAGCAGGCAGGCATTCGCAAGAGCATCAGTCCGCACACGTTCCGGCACAGCTTTGCTACCCACCTCATCGAAGGCGGCGCCGACCTGCGCGCCGTGCAGGAAATGCTGGGCCACGAGAGCATCACCACCACCGAAATCTACACCCACCTCGACCGCGACTACCTCAAACAGGTCATCACCGAGTTCCACCCGCGGAGTTGAAATGGTGAAGTGGTGAAATGGTGAGTAGCGAGTAAAAAGGGCGCGTGTCATCCTGAGCAGCGCGAAGGACCTTCTCACGCCAGAACGAATCGTTGTTATGATAGTCGCTCTAGCGGGAGAAGGTCCTTCGCGCTGCTCAGGATGACACGCGCCTTCTTCTATTCACCACTTCACCATCTCTACCGTTTCTGACAGGCTCGGAGCCAGTCTTCAGCGGCTTTCACACTCTCAAAAAGCTGAACTTCAAATTGATCCTGAAAGGGATGATGCTTGTCTAATACGGCCAGCTCACTGCGCATGCGGTGCGTAACGTGGGCCACGTAGCGCAGGCCGAGTCGGGTGGCCTGGGGCGCCCATATCCGTTGCAGCCACTCAATCGAATCAAACCATGGCCCCACCAGCTGGCTGTTATCATTCAGAAGGTAGGGGCAGCTAATGGTGTGCATGGAAGCCAAGTAATGATCAGCGCCTTGGGTGGCTTCGCCTTGGTCTACAAACCCCTTCCAGGTAGCACGCAGCCAGTAATTTTCCTCATCAAACACGAGGACGCATGAGCTGCCGTCAGAGGAGTCAGTAGCGGAATTTAACAGCATGTTGAAAGCAAAACCCAAAATTGGGAGAACAGAATGAGTGTGCGAAGCTGAGTAGAATTTCTACGAATAACAACCTGGACAGGAAATCCGGCCGGCGCAGAATACTTTTGTTTTCCTGTCTGGCTCTTGCGCTATGCCCGCTTTGTTTCGATTTCCTGCCACGCCGCTGCGCCAAGTATTGCTGGTGCTGCTAGTGCTGCTGCTACCCGTGTGGCTGCTGGGCGAGCACGCCTACCTGGCTATCGACGACAACCTGGACTCGGAGCTGGTGGCGCCCTACCTGCTGCCTCGCCTAAGCGTGCTACTGGACTACCACCCCACCACGGTGGTGCCGCCCCTGATGGACGGCTTACCCCGCAACGCCCTGCGCTCCGGCCTGAGCGTGACCATGCAGCTGTTTGCCTTGCTGCCCCCGCTGCTGGCCTACCTGCTACACGCCCTGCTGGTGCGGCTAGTGGCGCTGCTGGGCTTCTACACGCTGGCCCGCACGCACTGGCTGCGTACGCCCGCCGATGCCGGGCTAGCGGCGCTACTGGCGCTGGCTTGGGCTACGCTACCCATGCACACCATCTATGGGTTAACGGTGGGAGGGCAGCCGTGGGTGCTGTGGGCCGTGCTGAATCTGCGGGAGGGTAGGCGGCGCGGGCTGAGCTGGCTCACACTGTCGGCGTTTCCGCTGTGGTCGATGTTTGTGTATGTGGGGCCGTTTTTGCTGGCGGGCATTGGAGGGCTGCTGGCGTGGGACTGGTGGTACGGCCGTCGCGCCCACCTGGGCGCGGTGCTGCTGGGCGCCGGATTGTTGCTGGCTAGCTACCTAGTGGTGGAGTATCCACTGTTTTATTCTTTGTTGCTAGCCAAACAGTTCGTTTCGCACCGAGTGGAGTTTGCTATCAGCCGGCTAAAGCCCATGAGTTTCAGCAGTGGGCTGAAAAGCACGCTGCACTACCTACTGCTAGGGAAGTACTTGGCGGGCCTGTTTTTTCGGGGCGTTATCCTGGCAGCGGTGGTGGCGGCACTATCCCTGAGCCAGCCAGCAGCGCGGCGGGGGCTTCGCCGGCAGTTGCTGCCGCTGGGAATAGTGCTGGTGCTGATTGCCGCTTTCTGCGGCTTCTACCCGCAGCTGCTCACGGCGTTGCAGGCATACGTACCGCTGCTGCGCACTTTCAACATCGGCCGTTTCCACTTCCTCACACCGCTGCTCTGGTTTGTGCTGCTACTACTGAGCTTGCGTGCTCTACCCCCTGGCCGCCTGCGGGTAGGGCTGGCAGTGGCCCAATTGCTTCTGGGCTTGGCTATGAATACAGAATGGACCACCAACCTGCGCCACCTGGCAGGCGTGGCACCTACCACCGAGCCCAGCTACGCGGCCTACGTGGCGCCCCGGCTGTTTGCGCGGGTGCGGGCCTTGCTGCACGAGCGCACCGGCCAGGAGCCGCCCGCCTACCGTGTGGCCTGCCTGGGCCTGCCGCCCAGCGTGGCCCAGCTCAACGGCTTCTACACCCTCGACAGCTACCAGAACAACTACCCTCTGCGCTACAAGCACCAGTTCCGGCCCCTCATAGCAGGTGAGCTAGCGAAAGACCCCGCCCTGCGCGCTTACTTCGATGCCTGGGGCAACCGCTGCTACCTGTTCTCGGCCGAGCTGGGCAAAAACTTTCGGGTAGGGGCTACGCAACGCCGCGTGGTGCAGCACTGGGACTTCGATGCCGCCGCGTTTCGTCGGCTAGGCGGGCGCTTCGTGCTGTCGGCAACGCGGCTGGCCCGACCGCAGGAAAGCGGCCTGCGGCTGCTGGCCGTGCAAGCCGACGCCGCGGCGTATTGGCAGCTGTTTGTGTATGAGGTGGCTGCGCCGGGTGAGTAAGGGTAGGAGGGTAGGGAATAACGGCCGTTGCACTCGCTCGGCTCTGCTGAGTGAGAGCAGCGTTGCTGCGTGCGGCCGCAATCGTGTAGACAATTCTGTGTAGCGACGCCACCGGATTCGGGGTGTAGCCCCTCAAGCATATTCCTAACTCGGTTGAACCAAGCGAGTGCGGCGGCGGAAAGAATGTTCAAACAAATCGAGTAGTGAAAATAGTATCTTCACTGCTTCACCGTTTTACGGTTTTAGTACCCCCGTTTCCCCCTCAAATTTGCTAGATTTGGCTTTTTAGTGAGCATCCGAATGGCAAAGAATACATACAAGCAAACCAATACCGCGCCTGCCTCCCGTGCCAACGAGCCCCGCCCGGCGCGGGCGTCGGCCCCCGTGGCCGACGACGTAGCGCCCGCCCGCGAGCAGCCCCGCCGCGAGCCGCGCAACAAGGAGAAACCCAAAGCCGCGCCCCGCGCCGCCCGCCCGCCCATGCGCCTACCTTCCGTGAAGCTGGGCGGCATGCTGAGCTTCCTGCGCGACCGGCGCTTTCAACTGTTCCTGGGCTTTTTCTTCCTGCTCAGCTCCATCTACCTCACCATTGCCTTCGTGTCGTTCCTGTTCACGGGGCACGCCGATCAGAGCGTGGTAGAGAACCTGGCTAACACACCCGTGAAAGAGGCCGGGCAGGAGTCTAGCAACCTGCTGGGGCTGGTAGGAGCCTGGGCCGCCCAGCTCCTGATTTACAAGGGCTTCGGCGTGGCGGCCTTTGCTGTCATTCCGGTGGTGTTCTTTTTGGGCTACAAAATCGTGTTCCGTCGGGCCGATGTATCGGTGAGTTACGTGCTGGCCTTGAGCCTGTTTACGATGTTGTGGCTGAGCGTGTTGCTAGGCTACGTGGTCATCAGCATGCAGGCACCCGATGCTGACCCCATCCTGGCGCATCGCCTCGATTTCCTGAGCGGTGGGGTAGGCTACGAGGCGGCCCTGTGGCTGAGCAGCCTCATTGGCTGGGGCACGGTGCTGCTCCTGGCTTTCCTGCTGATTTCCTTCGTGGTGTTTTTCTTCAATGTGACTACTCTGGGCTTGGGCCGGGGGGTAGGGGAGGAGGCCGCGCCCGCTGTGGCTACGCCGGAAGTTGCGGTCAATCGGGCTGGTAATGCCCCGCGTTTCTCGCCAGTTGCCGAGGAAGAATTGGTGGAAGACGACGCCTTGGAATCAGAAGACGAAGACGACGATGCATTGAACATCACCCTGCACGACCGTCGTCCGGTGGCCGCTACCCCTGCTCCCGCCGAGCCGGAAGTGGTGCGTACGGGTGCCGTGGCCGGTGGTGCTGTCGCCTTGAGCGTGGCCCCAGCGGCCGTTGCGGCGCCGGCCATTGCTGCCTCCGCCGGAGCGGCGGCTACCGTGGCTGGCGCGGGTGCCGTGGCGGCCAAAGCTGCCGCCAGTGGCCCGAGCTTCTCCTTCGAAATGCCTACCGCCGAGCCCGAAGTAGCACCTACTGCCACATCCGCATCGCGCGTGCCGACCCCGCTTTCCCTGGCCGACCTCGCTGACGAGAATACACCGCTGCCAACTGCCACAGCCTCGGCACTGCCGCTGACCGTAGAGCCTGCCAAGCCCGAAGCGCCCTTTGAAATTGAGGATAAAACCGGTGAGCTGGACCCTTCGGCTGGCGCCGATATGGCTGTTATTGCCGAGGAAGACGAGGACGCCGAGGCCATGCCCGCCGTCAACTACGACCCTACCCTCGATCTGCCCCGTTACCAGTATCCTACCCTGGAGCTGCTCAACGACTACGGTGCCCCCAAAGCCCAGGTAACGAAGGAGGAACTGGAGGCCAACAAAGACCGCATCGTAGAAACGCTGGGGCACTATGGCATCAACATCGCTAGCATCAAGGCCACTATTGGGCCTACCGTCACGCTCTATGAGATTGTGCCCGATGCGGGCGTGCGCATCTCCAAAATCAAGAGTCTGGAAGACGATATTGCCCTGAGCCTGGCCGCGTTGGGTATCCGCATCATCGCGCCTATTCCGGGCAAGGGTACTATCGGTATCGAGGTGCCGAACACCAAGAAGGAGATGGTGAGCATCCGCTCGGTATTTGCTACCGATAAGTTCATCAACACCGAGATGGATCTGCCGATTTCCTTCGGGCGCACCATCACCAACGAGGTGTTTGTGGTCGATCTGGCCAAAATGCCCCACTTGCTGATGGCGGGTGCTACGGGTCAGGGTAAGTCGGTGGGGTTGAACGTGATACTGGCCTCGCTGCTCTACAAGCGCCACCCCTCGGAGCTGAAGTTTGTATTGGTTGACCCCAAGAAGGTGGAACTCAGCATCTTCAATAAGATAGAGCGCCACTTCTTGGCCAAGCTTCCTGATACCGAGGAAGCCATCATTACCGACACCAAGAAGGTAGTGAACACGCTCAACTCCCTGTGCATGGAGATGGACCGGCGCTATGACTTGCTGAAAGATGCCGGCTGCCGCAACCTGAAGGAGTACAACCGCAAGTTTGTGGAGCGCCGCCTCAACCCCAAAAAGGGGCACCGCTACATGCCCTTTATTGTGCTGGTGATTGACGAGCTGGCCGACCTGATGATGACTGCCGGCAAGGAGGTAGAAACGCCCATTGCCCGACTCGCCCAGCTGGCCCGCGCCATCGGTATTCACCTGATTGTGGCTACCCAGCGCCCGTCCGTAAACGTAATTACGGGTATCATCAAGGCCAACTTCCCGTGCCGCATCAGCTTTAAAGTGACCTCCAAAATCGACTCGCGCACTATCCTCGACGCGGGCGGTGCCGACCAGCTCGTGGGCCAGGGCGATATGCTGATTTCGCAGGGCTCCGACATCATCCGGGTGCAGTGCGCCTTCATCGACACGCCGGAAGTAGACCGCCTCTGCGACTTCGTGGGCGAGCAGCAGGGCTACCCCGATGCCTACCAGCTACCCGAAGTAGCCGGCGAGGACGGTGGCGGTAATGGCGGTGAGGACTTCGACCCGGCCGACCGCGACTCTATGTTTGAGGAAGCCGCCCGCGTCATCGTCACGCACCAGCAGGGTAGCACCTCGCTCATACAGCGCAAGCTGAAGCTGGGCTACAACCGCGCCGGCCGCCTCATCGACCAGCTGGAGCACGCCGGCATTGTGGGGCCATTTGAGGGTAGCAAAGCCCGCGAAGTGCTTATTCCGGACGAGTATAGTTTGGAACAGTTGTTGAATACGATGCAGAAATAGAACTTAGCCGGGAGAAAATTAGAGCATAACGTTGTTCTACTTTTAGTTTTCTCCGTTTAAACCTTCGCTGAGTATTTCGCTCTACTATACAAGCTCGCTACACCACTTTCTGCAATGAAAAAATTTCTCGCCCTGCTCGCCCTGTCTGCTTCTTTTATGCAAGCCGCTACTGCGCAGCAGGACCCCAAAGCCGGTAAGATTCTCGATGATATGAGCGCTAAGTATCAGTCGATGAAGGCGTTTCGGGCCAACTTCACCCAAACCCTGGAAAACGACAAGGCCAAAGTGAAGGAAAATATCAATGGCGATATCATCGTGAGCGGCCCCAAGTTTCGGCTGAAAGTGAATGGCCAGGAGGTCATCAACAACGGCCAAACCATGTGGACCTACCTGAAGTCTGAGAACGAGGTGAATATCTCTGATTACGAACCGGATGATCAGGAAGTGTCTCCTTCGCAGATATTTACCTTATACAAGAAGGGCTACAAGTACACCTACGTGCAGGAAGCCAAGGAAGGCGGCCAGGCCATCGACATCATCGACCTGTCGCCGGAAGACCGTTCTAACGCCGTGTATAAGGTGCGCATCAAGGTGGCCAAGGCCGATAAATCGGTGAAGAGCTGGCAGATGTTCAAGAAGAACGGCAACCGCTATACCTACACCATCAAGCAGTTTCAGCCTAACCCCCCGGTAGACGCCACTACCTTCAACTTCGACAAATCGAAGTACAAAGGTGTGAAAGTGGTAGACTTGCGTTAATTGGCAGCGTTGCTGCCGTTTTGGCCGGCCCGCTTCCGAAAGGAGGCGGGCCGGTTTTTGCTTTAAGAAAAGATACGGACAAGTTTTGGTTGTAAGATTCGAAACTACCTGTCATCCTGAGCGGAGCGAAGGACCTTTTCGCGTGTGAACGTTAACCGGAGTAATGACTTGTTCATGTGTGAAAAGGTCCTTCGCTCCGCTCAGGATGACGGAGATTATTACCTAAGAATATCCACGCGCTTTTATACTTGCTATGCAAGAAGATTTCCTCCACTACGTCTGGCAGCACCAGTATTTTGATAAAACCGACCTACGCACCACCAGCGGCGAAACCATCACCATCCTCAAGCCCGGCCTGCACAACCACGATGCCGGCCCCGATTTCCTGAACGCCCGCTTGCACCTGGGCGACGTAGAATGGAACGGCGCCGTAGAAATCCACCTGCGCGCTTCCGACTGGCACCGCCACCAGCATCAGCACGACCCCAAATACGACCAGGTGATTTTGCACGTAGTGCTACACGCCGACGAGCCCGTGCGCCGCACCAACGGCTCTGAGGTGCCCGCGCTGGTGCTGGAGGGCCGCCTGGCGCCCGAGCTACTGGGCCGCTACCAACAGTTGCTCACCGAAACGCCCGCCCTACCCTGCGCGCCGCTGCTGGCGCAAGTGCCCGTTATTGCGCGGGTGATGATGGTAGAACGGACTTTGTTGGAGCGCGTGGAGCAGAAAGCCACTACCCTCGAAACCCTACACCAGCACCTGGGCGGTGACTGGGAGGCCACTGCCTACCATGCCCTGCTGGCGGCTTTCGGCTTCAAGAAAAACACCGAGCCCTTGCAGCGGCTGGCCAAAGCCCTGCCGCTCTCCGTACTGCGCCGCCACCGCCACGACCGGCGCCAACTGGAAGCGCTGCTGTTCGGACAAGCCGGCTTCCTCACCGAAAACGACGAAAACCGCCATGACCTGTTTGTGGCCGATTTGCGGGCCGAATACGAGTTTCTGGCGCATAAGTATCAGCTGAAAGCCGCCGCCCTGGCCCCGCACGACTGGAACTTTCTGCGTCTGCGGCCGGCCAACTTTCCGCCGGTGCGGCTGGCCCAGCTGGCCGCCGTGCTGCACGCCCGCCCCGCCCTGTTCGATGCCCTGCTCACGGCCCAGGACGTGCTGACGCTAGAGCAGTTCTTTGCGGCGCCGGTATCGGAGTATTGGCAAGGGCACACCCGGCCGGGCAGGCCCGGCAAAGTGCCGCACCAGCTGGGTAGGGCCAGCGCCCACTTGCTGATAACCAACGTAGTAGTGCCCCTGCGCGTGGCCTACGCCCGCCACGTGGGCCAGCCCGAGCTGGTAGAGCAGGCCGTAACGCTACTCACCCAGCTGCCCGCCGAGCGCAACGCCCTTACGGACACCTACGACCTGCTGGGTTTCCAGCACCGTACTGCTGCCGACTCGCAGGGTTTGCTGGCACTGCATTACGGCTACTGCCAGCCGCGCCAGTGCTTGCGCTGTGCCATCGGCAGCCGCATTCTGCAACCCAAACCCGTGTTACGTTGAGGATCCTGCTGGCTCTTATCTTAAATACTGGTCTGCTGTGGCTGCTGTGGCGCTGGGTGCGTCGAGAGCAACGGGCGCCGGGGGTAGGAAAATTGGTTTTGCCAATACTGACCTTGAAGCTGGCCATAACGCTGGTAACTGTTGCGTTGCTGACTGAGGACGCCCGCTATTTCCAGTACTGGGGCGTTGCCCTCACCGACCAGCTCTGGACTGCGCCCATAGCCTGGGTAGGTACACTGCTGGGCGATGAGTTTCACGCGGCGGATCGACAACTGATTTACCACGGGTACTCCAACACATTCTTTCTCATCAAGGTGTTATCGGCGCTGAATCTGGCTTCGCTAGGGAACGTGTGGCTGAACGCACTGTATCTGTCAGTGTTTTGCCTGGTGGGCTGCTGGCAACTGGTGCGTAGGTTTCCCCACATCTTTCCTGATGCGCCTGTGCTGGCGGTGCCCATTGCCTTTTTGCTGTGGCCCACGGTGCTGTACTGGACCTCGGGCCTGACCAAGGAAAGCCTGCTGGTGAGTACGCTGGCGTGGCTGACGGCGCTGGTACTGGATTGGCTCTACGAGGGGCGGCCCGTGCGTGCGTGGTCGGTAGTGGGGGCGGTAGTGCTGGTGATAGTGGCATTCAAGATGCGGTATTTCTTCGCGGTGTTGCTGTTTGCGGCGTTGCTGGGGCTGGCCCTTATCCGGGTAGGGGAGCAATTGGGCGTGAGGCGGCGTGGAGTGCAAGTGGCCCTGGTAATGCTCCTGTTGAGCGGAGGCAGCTGGGTGCTGAGCGAAGTGAATTCAATCTTCCGCTTCAATAGATTCAGCAGCCAACTGCTGCGCAATTACTACGGCATGTTGGAGCAGTCGCGCCACAAACCGCACATCGAGTATGCCCACCTGGCGCCCACTTGGCAGAGCGTACTAAGCAATGCACCAGCTGCCGCCATGCATACTGTGTTGCGCCCGTGGCTATGGGAAAGCACACAGTGGAATTACCTGGCTGTCAGTATAGAAAATGTGCTGTTGCTGGTGCTGCTGCTCACCGCTGCTGTTGCCGTAGTGCGGGGTAGGGGCGGGCGTCTACCCTTCGCACTGGTTCTGGTACTGGCCATATACTGCCTGGGGTTGGCCATCCTGCTAGGGCTGACCACTCCCAACCTGGGTACCCTCAGCCGCTACCGTACGGTGCTGCTGCCGTTTCTGCTGCTGCTGTTGCTACAAAACAATTATGTAGCCCACTGGCTGAAGAGGTGGTGTTGAGGCCTGGCATTGAGGGCAATAGTCCAGCGCGCTCAGTCGAAATTTCAGTGTTGGTACGGATGAAGCCCAACCGTTAAATGCGGAAACTTGTCTACCCTTTCAGACAAGGTTATCGGGAATGGTTAGGTCAGCCCTGCTGCCAGAAAACGGAAGAACAAGGCCTACCAACTAGTGGTAGGTAAGGTGGTGTATTGCCAGTTTGCCCCCGTCTTCTTAGAAATAAAGGGGGCACGTAGGTAAGACCTTATTGGCTAGGTGAAGGATAAAGGTGTGCTCTGTAAGTGTCTGAAAGAGAAAGGTACTGTGGTCTGATTGCTTGCTTCTAGTAATGTTCCACCTTTTTTCTTTACAGATATGCCAACCCTCAGTTTTGAAGAGTTAAACACCGCGCTACGCACCAGTCAGGCCCCGTGGCAGGCGGCCGAAAACGTCATCACGCGCCTACCCGACCTGAAGCGCAAGGCCCTGCTGGGCGTGCAGATACCGGCCGGCTACCAGCTGCCAGCCAACGCCGGGGCGCCCGCAACGGCCAACTTTGCCCCAGCCGTAGACTGGCGTAACCGCAACGGCAACCACGTGACGCCCGTGAAAAACCAGGGCGGGTGCGGCTCCTGCGTATCGTTTTGCACAGTGGCCGTCACCGAGTCGATGGCCTCCATTGAGAAAGGGCAATTGCTGGATTTGTCGGAAGCCGACCAGCACTTTTGCTCCAGCCACGGAGCCAACTGCGGCGGTTGGTGGCACCCCGATGCGTTCAATCAGATCAAAAGCCGAGGGGTGTGCGACGATGCGGGCTTTCCCTACCCCTCGGCCTTCCCCAACAACGACATCTGGAGCAGCCCGCCTACCTGCCGCCTGGCGCCCAACCGCAACAACCGTATTACTAAAATTACCAATGTCATTTCGCTCAGCTCGGCCACACAGATCAAAAACCACCTCACCAGTGTGGGGCCGGTAGCTGCCGTGTTTGAAGTGTACAGCGACTTCTACAACTACCGCACCGGTGTGTATAAACACGTAACGGGCGGGCTGGAAGGGCTGCATTGCGTGGCAGTTATCGGCTACTCAGAGGCCGAGCAGTGCTGGATTTGCAAAAACTCCTGGGGGCCGGGGTGGGGCGATAAAGGCTTCTTCAAGATTGGCTACGGACAGTGCAAGATCGACTCCTACGAGAAGGTAGGCGCAACGGGCGTGGTGCTGCCGGCACCTCCGCACGGCTGGTACGGCTACGAGAGCCTGGGCGGCGTCCTCACATCGCGCCCCTCGGCCGTGAGCTGGGGCCCCAATCGCATTGATGTGGTAGTGCGCGGCACTGACTCGGCCGTGCACCACCGCTGGTGGGATGGTGTGAGCTGGAAGGGTTGGGAAAGCCTGGGGGGCCAGATACAGGGCGCCCCCGCCATCTGCTCCTGGGCCAGTGGCCGCCTCGATATCTTTGCCTGGGGCATGGATCAGGCCCTGTGGCACAAGTGGTTTCAGGGCGGCTGGAGCAACTGGGAGCGGTTGGGAGGCCAAATTTCCTCTGAGCCCGCGTGTGTGAGCTGGGGCCCCAACCGCATCGATATTCTGGCCAAAGGCCTCAACTCGGCCATGTTGCATATGTGGTGGGATGGGCACTGGAATGCCTGGGAAAGCCTGGGGGGCGTCATCACCTCGGCGCCGGCCATTTCGTCGTGGGCCAGTGGGCGGCTCGCCTGCTTTGCCCGCGGCCAGGATAATAAGATGTGGCACCGCTGGTTCCAAGGTGGCTGGAGCGGTTGGGAAAACCTGGGCAATGTGATGGCCGGCGCCCCGGCCGCCGAGTCGTGGGGTCCCAACCGCATCGACACGTTCTACCGTGGGCTCAACAGTCGCTTGATGCACAAGTGGTGGGATGGTAGCCGGTGGTCGGGCGAAGAAGATCTGGGCGGCGTGCTTACGTCCGATGTGGGGGTGTCGTCGTGGGCCAGCGGGCGGCTCGACTGCTTCGTGCGCGGCACCGATTCGGCCATGTACCATAAATGGTATGCCTAACGTACACCCAACTTCAAGCACCGCGGATGGCCCTGGCCACCCGCGGCGTTGCTTTGTCGGCGCCTTATGGCTGCTTGTAGCTGCCTGTCACGCAGCTCCCCAAAGCATTGATCTGGCTACCATACAACGCCCAACGCCTATGGAAATGCAACAGCTTACGCTTCGGGTACAGGAGCAGCACGCCGTAACTCTCCCCAGTCGGGGTGCCAGTGGCTTGCAACTGCTATTCTCAACAGAGCCCGCTGATATAGTGTTGGTTGTGCGGCGTGAGCCCACGCCCAACGAGCGGGAGCAGCCGCCTATTACAGTGGGTGGCACCATCGCCGCCTACTTCGAGCTGACCGGTTTGAAGCCAGGGCAGGCAACCGTCCGTTTCTACGAGAAGCCCGCCCCCGGCCGTGGCGGCCCATCCGAAATTCCGGTTGCCACCTACCTGATTACGGTGAGCCAGTGAAATGGCACAGCAATAACTGCGGCAGAAGTAGGCTGTCTTGCTGATTCCGCTTGCAGGTAGCCTGGTACTTTCGCCGGGCCTTCCCAACGCCCTACGCTTGGCTTGTCAGCGTAGGGCGTATCTTTGTGGTTTCGCTGCAAACTCCGGCCCCGCGTGGGCTGTTCTCTTTTATATGGAAAATCCTGTAATCATTCTGGGCGCACAGAGCGTGGGCACCGCGGCCCTTGATTCTTTTCTGAGCAACGACGTGGTCGTGTACTGCCTGCTCGATGATGATGCCCAATTGCAAAATACCGAAGTAAACGATGTGCCCGTCATGGGCAACACCGACAACAAAGACCTGCTGAAACTCCTGGGCAAGAAGTGCGAGGTGTTTGTGGCTACCGAAGATGTGGCCAGCCGCCGCAGCCTCACCGGCATGCTGCACGACGAGTATGAGGTGGCGCCCGTCAACGCTATCCATGCCCGCGCCAGCGTGGCCGAGCATGCCTGGCTGGGCCACGGCATCTTGGTAGGCGCCAATGCCGTGGTGGCCAGCACCGCCAAGGTAGGCGACGGCTGCATCATTGGAGCCAATGCCGTAGTAGAGACCAAAGTAGAGGTAGGGGAGTACTCCCAAATCGGCTCCGGCGCCATCCTAAACACCGGCGTGGTAGTAGGCGATCAGGCCTTTATCGGCTCGGGGGCTGTTGTGGTGGCAGGCGTCAAGATCGGGAAGAAAGCCAGGGTAGGGGCTGGCTCGGTGGTAGTAGCCGACGTGCCCGCCAACCAAACCGTATTCGGCAACCCCGCCGCGAAAGTCGGTTAAGAACAGCTGCTTCGAAGCAGAAACTAATCTGTTGAGTTGAATAAGTTCTGTTCGGGTATTCAGTGAATCAGAATGTTAATTTTCGATTCTTACTTTTAATTGAAAAATGGATTACCTCGTTCTACTCTATTATTGCTACGCGCCCATTGAGGATGCCGAAGCGTTTCGGGAAGAGCACCACCGCTTGTGCCTGCGCCTGCACTTACGCGGCCGCATTATTGTAGCGCCCGAGGGACTGAATGGCACTGTGTCGGGCCGGCGCGCGGACTGCGAGGAATACATGCGCGTAGTGAAGGCTGACCCGCGCTTTGCGGCGCTGGAGTTCAAGGTAGAACCTGCCGACGCGCACACGTTTCAGAAGCTGCACGTGCGCGTGAAGCCCGAAATCGTGCATGTGGGCCTACCCGATATCAAGCCCTACGAGCGCACCGGCATCCACCTCTCGCCCCAGGAGTTCAAAGACATGAAGGACCAGGACGACGTGGTGGTGCTGGACGTGCGCTCCGACTACGAGCACGAACTGGGCCGCTTCAAAAACGCCGTTACACTTGATATCGAAAACTTCCGTGAGTTTCCGGGCAAGGTAGAGGAGCTGGCGCAGTACAAGGACAAGAAAATCCTGACCTACTGCACCGGCGGTATCAAGTGCGAAAAAGCCAGTGCCTTTCTGCTGGAGCAGGGCTTCGAGAACGTGTATCAGCTACACGGCGGTATTATTAAATACGGTCTGGAAGCCGGCGGCGAGGATTTCGATGGCAAATGCTATGTCTTCGACGGCCGCGTGGCCGTGGATGTGAACAGCGTGAACCCCACCATTATTTCCACCTGCCACCACTGCCACACGCCCTCGGCGCGTATGGTGAACTGTGCCAACCCGCACTGCAACGACCACCTGCCCCTCTGCGAAGCCTGCGCCGAACAGCTGGAAGGCGCCTGCTCGCCTACCTGCCAGCAGCACCCCGACAAGCGCCCCTACGACGGCACCGGCACCTACCCCAAAAACAGCAATAATTATAACCCTGAGCAGGGCTTGCTGTCGTATAGAGCGCCTGCCAAGTAAGGTAGGCGCCATAAATAGGTTGTCATCCTGAGCAGGGCGAAGGACCAGCTCCCGCTAGAGCGACTATCATAGCAACGATTCGTTCTGGCGGGAGCAGGTCCTTCGCGCTGCTCAGGATGACACTTTTTCTATATTCGCTTTCTCCCACCTAAAACACCTTTCTCATGCCTATTCCTGAATCAGAGCTGATCCTGAATAAAGACGGCAGCATCTATCACCTGAACCTGCTGCCCGACCATATCTCCGATACCATCCTCACGGTGGGCGACCCGGAGCGCGTACCGATGGTCAGCCAGCACTTCGATTCCATCGAAACCAAGATTCAGAAGCGCGAGTTTGTGACCCACGTGGGCTACTACAAAGGCAAGCGCCTCACGGTCATTTCGACTGGCATGGGCACCGACAACATCGATATTCTGCTCAACGAGCTGGATGCGCTGGTCAACATCGACTTTGTGTCGCGGGATGCCTGCCCCCACGACGAGCGGATTCAGCTGCGCATCGTGCGCATTGGCACCAGCGGCGCCTTGCAGGCCGATATTCCGGTAGGTTCTCACCTGGTAACGGAGCACGCCGTGGGCCTCGATTCGCTGATGCAGTTCTACCCCCTGGTGGAAACGGGCCTGGAGGTGGAAGTAGCCACCGGCATTCAGCAAGCGTTGCAGTTGCCCTACCGGCCTTACTGTGTGCGCGGTTCCGACCTGCTGCGTGAGCAGCTGGGCAACGACATGGTGGTAGGCAACACGCTCACGTGTCCCGGCTTCTATGGCCCGCAAGGCCGCGTGCTGCGCCTCGACCTGCGCCAGCCCGACTTGATTCAGCAGTTCCAGAATTTCCGCCACCAGAGCGCCGAGGGCGAGTTGCGCCTCACCAACTTCGAGATGGAAACAGCCGGCTATTATGCCCTGGGGCGTATGCTGGGCCACGAGGTAGTCTCGCTGAATGCCATTGTAGCCAACCGCGCCACCGGCGAGTTTGCCACGAACTCAGAAAACGTCATCAACGAGTTGATTGTGAAGACGCTGGATCGGGTATAGTTGATTAATCTCTATAAAAGAAAAAAGCGTCTGTCATCCTGAGCTTGTGAAGGACCTTCTCACGCGTGAACGAGTCGTTAGTGCGATTATCGTTCTACCGTGAGAAGGTCCTTCGCAAGCTCAGGATGACAGACGCTTTTTCCTGTTAGGCTTACTCTTAATAAAAATCGAACCCCAGCACGGCTTTCAAGGGTAGGGATACACCAGCTTTCAGCGTAAGGCTGTTGTCATGACACGCCCAGATACTGGTGTGCACGCGGCGGGTGATGTAATCGGACGTACGGAAATAGATGTCGACTTTACCCTGGTAGTTGTTGCCGAGGGCCGTGGCGCGGTCGGCATCGTGCTGGCGGCGCTGGCGGTCCAACGGGTCGGTAAGAACATCTTCGGTAGGAAAGTGCAGACTAGGAATAGCTTCTTTCTCAATGATTTCAGCTGTGTCTGTCGAAGGTGTGAAGGGCATAGGGTGAAAAGCTAAAAGGGGTAGGGTGACAAAGTAGGTAAAGAACGCTCGTAGTGATTTGAAGCGTATTAAAACGGAATTATACTTCCATTAAAACTGCGCTAGAAATTTCATCGTGTCGATGCCGTCGGCGTAGTCCCACACCTGCGGGTGCTGGGCCCGCCCAAAGGCAAAGCTGCCCGGATACTGCCCGCCCGCCGACACCAAACACTGCGTTTGATCGGCCACCGTGGTCAGGCGCTCCACCAGGTCTACCTCGTGCTGGTAGCCCTCGTAGTGCACCACCGAGATGGGCGACACCAGCTGCGGGCTTTCGGTGAGCAGCAGGAAACCATTATCGTAGTGCGGCACACCGTTCACCAGCAAAATGCTCTTGTTGTAGTCGTAGTTGTTCTGGTATTTGTGATGGTCGAGAATGTGATGCCAGGGTTGCAGCGCGTCGAGCAGGGTAGGGAAGGAGAAGCCCACCGGCACGTACAATTTGCTCACGTTGCGGCAGCCCAAGCCGTAGTAGCGAAAAATATCCTCGCCGAGCAAGCCCAAATCGTGTTCCGACTCGCGCCCCGTGAGAATAGCCAGACTGGTACGATTACGGCGGATCAGGTTGGGCTTCTTGCCGAAGTAATACTCGAAGTAGCGCCCGGTATTGTCGGAGCCAGTAGCGATGAACGCGTCGGCCGCGTTCAGGCGCGGCACAAAGCGGATCATTTCCTCAAAGCGCGGCTCAATTTTCACCAGCTCGGTGGCAATCCAGGTCATGAGCACGGTGTCGTCGGCGCTGGGTTTGGCGAGTAGCACGTGGCCACTGAGCAGCACGCATAGCAGATCGTGAAAGCCCACCAGCGGAATGTTGCCGGCCATGACCACGCCAATCTGGCGGGGCTGCTCCGGCTCGGCGGGGTAGCGGCCGGCCCATTGGCGCAGCGGTTCCTCGGCCAGTAGCTCAGCAATGCCTTGGATAGCATACGCCACATTGGTAGGCGTAAACCAGTTGTTCTGGTTGCGGGCACGGGCACCCAAACTAGCTAGTTCGTCTTCGGATAGGTTCTGCAAACGCTGGCCCAGGGCCACAAAGGCCGCCAGGCGGTCAGAATGATTCATACAGGAAAGATGGAGTGGAAGGCTGAAGTTTGAGTGAAGGCAGGAGGTGTAAACCCGTCTCAGGTCAACATTCAACGCTTAAAATTACGCGCACTGCGAGTTAGTTTCTATTTTTGTCGACCCGCGTTACGTTCGCGGGGCTTTTTACGTAAGCAACGACGTTACCTCAGCATAAAAATATAGACGGCTATGTCCATCATGATAACCGACGAGTGCATCAATTGTGGTGCCTGCGAACCGGAATGCCCCAACAATGCCATTTACGAAGGCGGCGCCCAGTGGCGTTGGGCCGACGGAACGGCCCTGAAAGAAGTGGAAATGGACGGCGGTACCGTGGTATCGGGCGTGGCCCCGCAAACCCCGATTTCCGACGAATACTATTACATCGTGTCCGATAAGTGCACTGAGTGTGTGGGCTTCCACGAGGAACCCCAGTGCGCCGCCGTGTGCCCCGTAGACTGCTGCGTAGACGACCCCGACTACCGCGAAACGGAGGACGCGCTCCTGAAAAAGAAGGAGTGGCTGCACGCCGAAGCGTAAGCCAACTTCTTGTCCCTCAGAAGCCTGCCTCTGCCAAGGGGTAGGCTTTTTTGTGGGGTTGGGTTGATGGGGAATAGTGTCATCCTGAGCGCAGCGAAGGACCTTCTCACGCAAGAACGATGAACGCAAAGACGAGTCGTTGTTGCGCCTATCGTGCCAACGTGAGAAGGTCCTTCGCTGCGCTCAGGATGACAGATATTTCTCACGCTCCCCATCTACCCGGTCCCTCAGTCCAAATCCCTATTTTTGCTCTTTCAACTAGATTCTCCCGTCGATGTCTATCGCCAAAACCTACTCTCCCGCCGACGTTGAAGCCAAATGGTACCAGCGCTGGCAGGAAAAAGGCTTTTTCCACGCCAAGCCCAACCCGCGCAAACCCGCCTACTCCGTCGTGATTCCGCCGCCCAACGTAACGGGCGTGCTGCACATGGGCCACATGCTCAACAATACCATTCAGGACGTGCTGGTGCGCCGGGCGCGCATGCAGGGCAAGGAGGCGTGCTGGGTGCCCGGCACCGACCACGCCAGCATTGCCACCGAGGCCAAGGTAGTGGCGCTGTTGCAAGAGAAAGGCATTAATAAGAAAGACCTGACCCGCGAGGAGTTTCTGACCCACGCCTGGGACTGGAAGGAAAAATACGGCGGCATCATCCTGGAGCAGCTCAAAAAGCTAGGCGCCAGCTGCGACTGGGACCGCACACGCTTCACCATGGAGCCCGAGCTGACCGACGCCGTGCTGCGCGTGTTCGTGGACTTGTACCGCAAAGGCCAGATCTACCGCGGCATCCGCATGGTGAACTGGGACCCCAAAGGAGGCACCGCGCTCAGTGACGAGGAAGTAATTCCGAAGGACACGATGGCCAAGATGTACCATTTGCGGTATGAAGTAGTTATTAGTGAGCAGTTGTCAGTTGTTAGTGCTCAGGGTGAGTCTGACAACCAACAACTAACAACTAACAACTACCTAACCGTCGCCACCTCCCGCCCGGAAACCATAATGGCCGACGTGGCTGTGGCCGTAAACCCCAACGACCCGCGCTACCAGCACCTGATTGGGCAGCGGGTGCGGATTCCGCTGCTGGGGCGCGACATTCCGGTGATTAGCGATGAGTACGTGAGCATCGACTTCGGCACGGGTGCGCTGAAGGTGACGCCCGCGCACGACCTGAACGACTACGAGCTGGGCCTGAAGCACAACCTGCCCGTTATCGATATCCTGAACAACGACGGTACGCTCAACGAAAAAGCGCAGCTGTACGTGGGCCAGGACCGCTTTGCCGCGCGCCGCAACATCGTGAAGGACCTGGAAGAAGCCGGCCTGCTCGACAAGGTAGAGGAGTACGCCAGCGTGTTGCAAACCTCGGAGCGCACCGGCGCCGTGATTGAGCCGCGCCTGTCGTTGCAATGGTTCTGCAAGATGGACCACATGGCCAAAAAGGCGCTGGAGGTAGTCGAAAACGACGAAATCAAGCTGCACCCGCCCAAGTTCAAGAACATGTACCGGGCGTGGATGGAGAACGTGCGCGACTGGTGCATTTCGCGGCAGTTGTGGTGGGGGCAGCGTATTCCGGCCTACTACCTGCCTGATGGCTCGTTTGTGGTAGCGCTCAACGAGGAAGAAGCCCTGAAACTGGCCCGCGAACAAAGCGGCAACCAAAACCTGGAAGCCAGCGACCTGCGCCAGGACGAAGACGTACTGGATACCTGGTTTTCGTCGTGGCTGTGGCCGATTTCGGTATTTGACGGTTTCAAGGACCCCGACAACGCCGATATCAACTATTTCTACCCCACCGACGACCTCGTGACGGCGCCCGAAATCCTGTTTTTCTGGGTGGCCCGCATGATTATGGCTGGCCTGGAATACCGCAAGGAGGTGCCGTTCCGCAACGTCTACCTCACCGGCATCGTGCGCGACGCGCAGGGTAGGAAGATGAGCAAAAGCCTCGGCAACTCGCCCGACCCGCTCGATCTTATTGCTCAGTACGGCGCCGACGGTGTGCGCACCGGCATGCTGTTCTCTTCGCCGGCCGGCAACGACTTGCTCTACGATGTGAAGCTAGTAGAGCAGGGCCGCAACTTCACCAACAAGCTCTGGAACGCTTTCCGCCTCACCCAGGGCTGGGAGGTAGACGCCGCCCTACCCTTTGCCAATGGAAAAGCCGTGGAGTGGTTCGGGGCGAAGCTGCAAGCCACACTAGCCGAGTTGGACGAGCACTTCGAGAAATTTCGGATGTCGGATGCCTTGATGACGGTGTATAAGCTGGTGTGGGACGACTTCTGCTCGGTGTACCTGGAAATGGTGAAGCCCGCCTACCAGGCCCCCATCGACGCCGAAACGCTGCGCCACACCACCGCCTACCTCGAAACCCTGCTGAAGCTGCTGCACCCGTTCATGCCCTTCATCACGGAGGAAATCTGGCACGAGCTGGCCGAGCGCACCGACAACGACTACCTCTGCGTGGCCGCTTGGCCCAAGCCGCAGCCCGTGGCCGGCGCCACCGAATTGCTGGCCCGTATGGACAAGGCGTTGGATATTGTGGCTGGCATTCGCAACATCCGTAACCAGAAGGGGTTGGGTCCGAACAAGCCGCTGACCCTGGCCGCTAAAACCGACGACACGCAGCTGTTGCAGGACTACGACGGCATTCTGCGCAAGCTGGGTGCGCTAACGGAAATTAACGTAGTAGACGCTGCGCCGGCTGCGGCGGTAGGCTTTGTATCGGGTGGGGCGGAGTTCTTTGTACCACTGGAAGGTCAGATTGACCTCGGCGCCGAGAAGGAGCGACTATCTAAGGAATTGGAATACGCGCAAGGCTTCCGTGATTCAGTGCTGAAAAAGCTGGCGAACGAGAAGTTTGTGCAGAACGCCAAAGCTGATCTAGTGGAGCGCGAGCGGCAGAAGTTAGCCGACGCCGAAGCCAAGATTACGGCGCTGGAGCAGAGCCTTTCGGCGCTGTAAAGAGCAGAGAAAAGCTAACAGAACGTCATTTCGACCAGCGGGAGAAATCTCGCGTGCTGACGACAGATAGTATCTATCATCAGCACGCGAGATTTCTCCCGCTGGTCGAAATGACGTTCTGTTTTATGCTGTATCAATCAGCGCAATCTTCACTGAGCAGTTGTATCTTTCTTACCGAACCCTACCCTTCCACTACCATGAAAAAATCTACTATTCTGTTCAGTGCGCTAGCTATGGCTGCCGGTGCCGAGGCGCAGCAGGCGCCTAAGCCACCGATAGCTGCTGTGAAGCCCAAAGAGCTGAAGATGGGCAACAACGCGCGCACCGACAACTACTACTGGCTGAACGAGCGCACCAACCCGCAGGTAATCAGTTACCTCGATGCCGAAAACGCCTACTTCGACAAGGTGATGGCGCCGGTGAAAGACCTGGAGGAGAAATTCTACCAGGAAATGAAAGGCCGCATCAAGGAGCAAGACGAGTCGGTACCCTACCGCGACAACGGCTATTACTACTACACCCGCTACGAAAAAGGCGGCGAGTACCCCATCTACTGCCGCAAGAAGGGCGACCTGAAAGCGCCGGAAGAAGTGTTGCTGAACGCCAACGAAATGGGCAAAGGCAAGAGCTATTTTGCGGTGGGTGGCTATGAAGTCAGCGACAACAACCAACTGATGGCCTACGGTGTCGATACCGTGAGCCGCCGCCTGTATACCCTGCGTTTCAAGGACTTGAAAACGGGTAAGGCCTACCCTGAAGCCATTCCGAACACCAGCGGCAACGCCGTGTGGGCCGCCGACAACAAAACCGTGTTCTACGCCAAAAAGGACGTGACCACGCTGCTACCCTACCAGCTCTACCGCCACACCCTCGGCACCGACCCCAAGCAGGACAAGCTGATCTACGAGGAAAAGGACAATACCTTCAATCTAGGGGTAGGACGCTCGAAGTCCAAGAAATACATTTTCCTGGTGCTGGGCAGCTCGCTTTCCAACGAGTTCCGCTACTTGGATGCCACCGCACCCACCGGCGAGTTCAAGACGTTCCTACCCCGCGAGAAAGACCACCTCTACGACGTAGAGCACCTGGCCGACAAGTTCTACGTGCGCACCAACTGGGAGGCACCCAACTACCGCCTGATGGCGACGCCGGTGAGCAACACCGCCAAAACCGCGTGGAAAGACGTCATTCCAGCCCGCAAAGATGCCTTTATCGACGCCTTTGATGTGTTTCGGGACTATCTCGTGGTGAATGAGCGCAAAGAAGGCCTGCGCCAGCTGCTTGTTATGGGGCTGAAGGATGGCAAGCGGAACTATATAGCTTTCAGTGAGCCGGCCTATACCGCTACCATTGGCGTCAATCCGGAACTGGACACGCCGATACTGCGCTACAACTACACCTCGCTCACCACGCCGCCCTCTACCTACGACTACAACATGGCAACAGGCAAAACCACCCTGCTCAAGCAGCAGGAAGTGGTCGGCAGCTTCAAGAAGGAAGACTACGTGACGGAGCGCACCTTCGTGAAAGCCCGCGACGGCGCGATGGTGCCGATTTCCATCGTCTATAAAAAAGGCTTTAAGAAGGATGGCAACGCGCCGCTACTACAGTACGCCTACGGTTCCTACGGCTATTCCCAGGATCCTGGCTTTTCGGCGGCCCGCCTAAGCCTGCTGGATCGGGGCTTTGCCTACGTGCTTTGCCACATCCGGGGCGGGCAGGAGATGGGTAGGGAGTGGTTCGAAAACGGCCGAATGCTACACAAGAAGAACAGCTTCACGGACTTCATTGACTGCTCGGAATACCTGATCAAAGAGAAATACACTTCCCCGCAGAAGCTGTTTGCCATGGGCGGCTCGGCGGGCGGCCTGCTGATGGGCGCCGTGGTGAATATGCGCCCCGACCTCTACAAAGGCGTCATTGCCGCCGTGCCGTTTGTGGACGTGGTGACCACCATGCTCGACGAAAGCATTCCGCTGACCACCGGCGAGTACGACCAGTGGGGCAACCCCAACGAGCAGCAGTACTATGACTACATGCTGTCCTACTCGCCCTACGACAACGTGAAAAAGCAAGCCTACCCCAACATGCTCGTCACCACCGGCCTGCACGACTCGCAGGTGCAGTATTTCGAGCCGGCTAAGTGGGTAGCCAAGCTCCGCACCCTGAAAACCGACAATAACCTGCTGCTCCTGCACACCGACATGGCCGCCGGCCATGGTGGCGCCTCCGGCCGCTTCAAGTCCCTCCACGACACCGCCCGGCAATATGCCTTTATGCTGCTAGTGCTGGGCATGCGGGCGTAGGTTAGTTGCCAGTTGCCCGTTGTAAGCAAAAGCGCCGTGTCATCCTGAGCTTGCGAAGGACCTTATCACGCTAGAACGACCATCGTAGCGACGATTCGTTCTAGCGTGATAAGGTCCTTCGCAAGCTCAGGATGACACGGCGCTTTTTTTATGCTGACGCTACTAACCAACGAATGACTTACTGCAACGTATCTCGCGTGACGTCTTGCCGGCCGCGGGGCATTACGCCACGGTTTTGCATTTGCAGTTGAAACGTCACCTGCTCACAGTCGGCAAACCGTTTTTCGGCCAGTTTCAGGGATTCCTCGGTGGCCGTGAGCTGGCGGAATAGGTAGAGGATGAGGCCTAACGCGATGAGCAGAGCCGCCAGGAAAAGGTAATTTTTCATTGGAAGAAATAAGCAAAAAGATAAGCCCATCCGGCTGGATGGGCTTATGTGAAGCCAGTGCGCGAAGATACGGCGCTAGAGGGTAGTGTTCGGGTCGAACTGCTCCAGGTAGTCGGCTACCTTACGCACAAACATGCCGCCCAGCGAGCCATCCACCACGCGGTGGTCGTAGCTGTGCGAGAGGAACATGAAGTGACGAATCCCAATCAAATCGCCCTGGGGCGTTTCAATCACGGCCGGTTTTTTCTTGATAGCGCCTACGGCCATAATAGCCACCTGCGGCTGCATGATGATGGGCGTACCCATCACGTTGCCGAACGAGCCCACGTTGCTCACGGTGTAGGTGCCGCCTTCCAGGTCCTCGGGCTTCAGCTTGTTCTGACGGGCACGGTTGGCCAGGTCGTTCACGCGCTTGCTCAGGCCGTTCAGGTTCAGTTGGTCGGCGTTATGAATCACGGGCACAATCAGGTTGCCGGAAGGTAGGGCCACAGCCACGCCAATGTTGATGTCGCGCTTCTTGATGATATAGTCGCCGTCAACGGATACGTTGATGTTTGGATAGTCCTGAATGGCGCGGGCAATAGCCTGAATGAAGAGCGGCGTGAACGTCAGGTTCTCGCCCGTGCGCTTCTTGTACGCGTCTTTGTGCTGATTGCGCCAGTTCACAAGCTCCGTCACATCTGCTTCTACGAAGCTCGTCACGTGCGGCGAAATTCGTTTGCTGTCTACCATGCGTTGCGCAATCATCTTGCGCATGCGGTCCATTTCCACCAGCTCGTCGTTGCCGCTTACGGAGGGTGCCGGCTTGGCTTTCTGCTCCTCCGCTTTCGGTTTGGCTGTCTCCGTTTTGGCGGCGGGTTGCGGGGTAGCAGGGGCTTTGGTTTCGGGCTGTGCTACGGGAGCTGCCGGGGCCTCTGCCTGAGCCGAAGGGGTAGGAGCGGCCGATGGCGTTGCTGACGACGCAGCCAACGGCTTCTTGCCATCGGCTACATAGTCCAGAATATCTTTTTTCGTAACGCGGCCTTCAGCGCCGGTCCCGGGTAGCTGTTCCAGGTCGGCCAGGGAAATGCCTTCTTCGCGGGCAATGCTGAGCACAAGCGGCGAATAGAAGCGGCCGGCGGCCGGAGAAGCAAGAGCAGAACCAGTAGGCGGCGTAGCATGAGGCACGTGCGGCACCGCAGCAGCGGCTTCCTGCTCGTCGTCAGATATATCGGTATCGGGCGCAGAAGCCTGCGGAGTAGATTCTGCCGCAGCTGGAGTGCCGGCAGTGGCGCTGGCCGCGTCAGTCTCCACAATGGCAATAGGTGCGCCCACGGGTACCACGTCGCCCTCCTGCACCAGAATTTCTTGCAGCACGCCGGCATGAAGGGCGGGTACTTCCGTATCTACCTTATCAGTAGCTACTTCCAGCACCGATTCGTCCTGTTCAATGGTGTCGCCTACTTGCTTCAGCCATTTCAGAACGGTGCCTTCCATGATGGATTCGCCCATTTTGGGCATCGTCATTTCCACTCGTGCCATAGGTTGCGGGAGGTATAGAGAAGTTGAGGGTGGGGGAGGATTAGTGCCGCAAAGGTAGGGAATAGTGAAATGGTGAGATGGTGAAATGGTGAGTTTGACGTTTCGACTGCGTAAGCCGCCCTAATAGAGCCGTTAATACATCTAACTCACCATTTCATACCTCACTATTTCACCACTGGGGGTAGGCTCAGGCGCAGCAGATTCAGCACAGCCGTACTCGTATACTCAATGTTGAGTTGACGGCCCCGATCAAAGCTGAGCTGGCGGCTGACGGTTTGGTGGGCGTCGGCGTAGGCAATGCAGATGGTGCCTACCGGCTTTTCAGGGGTGCCGCCACCGGGGCCGGCAATGCCGCTGGCGGCCACGGCTACATCTACGCCCAGGCGGTGGCGCAGGCCTTCGGCCATTTCACGGGCGGTGGCTTCGCTCACGGCGCCGTGGGCTGCCAGGGTTTCAGGCTTCACGCCTAGTGCTTTCACTTTGATGTCGTTATCATACGCTACGATGCTACCCTGAAAATAGCTCGAGCTACCCGGCACGCTGGTGAGACGCTGAGCGATATAGCCGCCGGTGCAGCTTTCAGCAGTACCTACTGTGAGGCCCCGCTCACGCAAGAGTTGGCCTACGGCTTCTTCCAGCTTCACCTCACCTTCGGCAAAAATATGCGTGCCCAGCCGCTCGCGCAGGGCGGGGAGTAGGGCCAGCATCCGGCCGCGCAGGTCGGGCTGACCGTCGTCGGTGCCGGTAAGGCGCAGGCGCACGGCCCCGAGTGAGGGGAGGTAGGCCAGCTTCACATTGGGGGGTAGGGCGTCTTCCCAATCAGCAATCTGCTGAGCCAGAAACGACTCGCCTAGCCCAACCGTTTGCACCACCACGTGCTCGATGGGCGCCGTATGAAAATGCTCTTGTAAGCGCGGCAATACCGTGTCGGTCATCATGCGCTTCATCTCAAACGGCACGCCCGGCATCGACACGAACACCGTGCCCTGGTCCTCAAACCACATGCCCGGCGCCGTACCCATAGGGTTGGGCACCACCTCGCACGCGCGCGGCACGTAGGCCTGCTGGCGGTTCACCTCCAACATAGGCCGGTTGTAGCGGGCAAAGATGGCCTCTACGTGTTGCAGAGTAGGCTCGTGCAATACCAGTTCTGAGCGAAAATACTCGGTGAGTACGTGCTTGGTGAGGTCGTCTTTGGTGGGGCCAAGGCCACCCGTGAGCAGAATCACATCGGCCCGCTCGCGGGCGGCGTCCAGGGCCTGCACAATCTCCGCGCCCCGGTCCGACACGCTGGAAATCTGCCGCACCCGGATGCCGAGCTTGCCCAACTCCTGGCCCATAAAGGCCGAGTTTGTATCGATAACCTGGCCGTAGAGCAGTTCGTCGCCGATGGTAATAATTTCCGCATTGGGTACCTGTTGCATAGCGTGGGGAGGGAGAGGGGCGAAGGTTTTTGGTCCGGTTTGTGTCTTTTCAAGAAAAGATTCGCTTCCACTAACTGCGAAACGCTGCTTTGAGTTATGAAAAATCTTCGCTCCTCCCTCTTTCTTGCTGGTTTGCTGCTAGGTCTGAATACCGTGGCCTCGGCTCAGGTATTCCAACTGCCCAAAATTGGCGGTATCAAACTACCTACTACCAAGAAAACCACCATTACCTCCACCACCGGTTCCGTAAGCCAAACTGAGGCGGCGGAAGGCCTCAAGCAAGCCCTGATGCAGGGCATCAGCAAAGGCACCGATCAGGCTTCCCAAACCGATGGCTTCTACCTCAACAAGCTCATTCGCATTCCTTTCCCTCCCGATGCCCAGCGCGTAGCCAATACACTGCGTACCATTGGCCTGGGTAGCCAGGTAGATCAGTTTGAACTGTCGCTGAACCGAGGTGCCGAAGACGCGGCCAAAAGTGCCAAGCCTATTTTTCTGGCCGCCATCAAGAGTCTGACGTTCAAAGACGTGTGGGGCATCCTGACGGGTGAGAAAGACGCCGCTACCTCCTACCTCAAGCGTACGACCACTACACAGCTCACCACAGCCTTTCAGCCCATCATTCAACAGTCGCTAGACAAGGTGAACGCCACACGCTACTACACGGCCCTGACCACGCGCTACAATAGAATTCCACTGGTGACGCCCGTGCAAACCGACCTCAACCAGTACGCCACCGGCAAGGCCATCGATGGCTTGTTTACGCTGGTAGCGCAGGAAGAGGCCAACATCCGCGAAAATCCCGTAGCCCGCACCACCGAGCTGCTGAAGCGTGTATTTGGTAAGAGTTAATGGTTGATGTGCTGATGGGATAGCATAAAAAGGCCCGCGCTCGTTAGAGCGCGGGCCTTTTTATGCTAAATGGGCAACTGATGACTACATAAAAACCAGTGCATCAATCATCAACACATCAGAAATCAGCACACTAATAATCGTCGTCGTCGTAGCGACCTTTGCTACCGCGCTTGCTGCTGCTGCCATAGCTGTCGTCATCGTCAAAATCGTCGTCATCATCCAGATCGTCATCAAAGCTGCCGAAGCCGCTGCTGTCGCTGGAGTCATCGGCAGCTTCTGCCGTGGCGTACTCTTCTTCCGTCATGCTGGCCAAGTCCAGGGCCTCGTCGTGCGAGGAGCCGGTGTCGCGCCACATCAGGTAGTCGGAGTATTTGGCAGAGAGCTTATCCTCGGCGCTGCCGCGGGTTTTACTGCCACCGGATTTGGCAAAATTGTCAAGCTCGTCGTCATCGTCGAGGTTGTCGTCGTCGAAGTCGTCGTACGTTCTCATGGCCGTGGTAAGGGGCGATAAAGAGGTGAAAAAAAGGAAGCAAGTTGTTTGCGCCGCCCAAGGGCGAAGATACGGCGCAGGGCGTTTAGAAGTTCTTGCGAAAGGTAAGGAGAATGTTACAAAGCGCCGTTAGCAGGCGGCAAAGGAACTTTTCGGTAGATTTCGCTAACCGGAACTTCGAGATGCAAGGCAGTCAAATCGACCTGATCCGTCAGCTGCCTGTACTCCCGAAAGTTCCACGTATCACCTTCGAGCCGCGTGATGCAGAGAATGTGCACCCGTTGGCTGTCTACCAGTAGGTAATGCCGCAAGTTGGCAATATTCCGGTAGAGCAGAAATTTGCCCTCCTGATCATACTGAGCAGTGGAGCGAGATGTGACCTCAACCAGTAGCACTGGATTGAGCAGGGTGTCGAGGTAGGCATCTGGTAGAAACTCTTCGTCACCACAGGTTACTACCACATCTGGATACGTATATAATCCGTTGCTAGCTACATGCACACGCATATCGCTAGGATATACATTACAGGTGTCTGCTACGCGTGTATCTAATCCTACGATTAAATTTGTAACGAGTAAATTGTGTTGTCGGCTAGCCCCGCTCATGGCGTATACTTCCCCTTGATAATACTCGTGCTTACCGTCTGTATCACGGTTAGCAGCTCGCTCGGCGGCTAAATATTCCTCAACAGTAATATAAGGTTGTAGTTGAGCTGACATAGTACTAATAGTTTGGTCAAATATACAGGCTGCCAAGGATATATCAGCGTGCAGCCCGCGCCCCGAAGTCAATGATACTGAGGTGCTCTGTGCAGAATTCGTACTCCTCCGGGATGTTGGAGCTGACCACTACCGTGCGCCCGGCGAGGGTAGCGCGGGCGTGCTCCAGGTACCAAGCCACGCCCGCCCGGTCGAGGTTGGTGGTGGGCTCGTCGAGTAGGAGCAGGGGGGCATCGGCGTAAAGGGCCAGGGCCAGCTTCAGGCGCTGCTTCATGCCGGAGGAAAAGTCGCGCACCAACTTGTGGCGCGAGTTTTCCAAGTACATCAGCTCAATTAGCGCTTTGGGCGTGAGGCCGGGCCGCAAGGGTTTGAAGCGGGTATGAAAGTGCAATAATTCCGTCAGCGTCAGCTCCTCTACCACTTCCAGGTAGGGCGCGCAGTACGCCAGTAGGCGCGGTACATCGTCTACCCCTACCGCCTGGCCCTGCCAGGTATAGGTCAGCGTACCCTGGCTGGGTAGGAGTTGCCCCGACAATGTATTGAGCAGCGTGCTCTTGCCCGAACCGTTCGGTCCCAGAATAGCCGTGGCCGACCCCGGCTGAAATGTATAGGTCAGATCCCGGAAAATCCACTCGCGCAGGTAGCGCTTGCTCAGGCCCGTTGCCTCAATCTGCACTGCTGTTGTGGCGGGTATAGCCCTTAATCACGCCTCGACCTGATTGCCGTACAAAGTTTACTACCTCGTCGCGCTCGGGAGAGGGGGCAAGCTCCAACTCAATCTTATCCAGTGCCTCGTTGTTGTTCAGCCCGCCCAGGAACAACAAGCGGTAGAGCTGCTGAATCTCGGAAATTTTCTGATCGGAGAAGCCCCGGCGGCGCAGCCCAATACTATTGATGCCGGAGTACGAAAGTGGCTCACGGCCTGCTTTCACAAAGGGCGGCACATCTTTGCGAATCAGCGAACCACCCGAAATCATGGCGTGGGGACCTACCTTCACAAACTGGTGTACCGCCGAGGAGCCGCCCACAATGGCATAATCACCTATTTCGACGTGGCCGGCCACTTGCACCGAGTTAGCTAGAATGCAGTTGTCGCCAATCACGCAATCGTGGGCTACGTGCACATAAGCCATCAGCAGGCAGTTGCTACCCACCACGGTACGCTGCCGGTCTACGGTGCCACGGTTTACCGTCACGCACTCCCGAATCACGGTGTTGTCGCCGATGTGGGCCGTGGTTTTTTCGCCCGCAAATTTCAGGTCCTGCGGTACAGCGGAAATGACGGCGCCGGGGAAAATCTTACAGTTCTTGCCAATCCGGGCACCAGGCATAATGGTCACGTTCGGACCAATCCAGGTACCCTCCCCGATTTCAACGTCCTGATAAATAGTGGAGAATGGCTCTACCACTACATTATGGGCAATTTTGGCTTCGGGGTGGATATAGGCAAACGGCTGGTTCATGCTTTCTTTCAATTAAAGATTAAGAATTAGGAATTAAGAATTGACATACATGGCATGAACAGCACAGCGCTGTAGGACCATTTTTTAATTCTTAATTTTTAATTCTTTTTCACGATGCTGGCGCTCATTTCGGCTTCCATCACCACTTTCCCGTTCACAAAAGCCTTGCCGCTCATCTTGGCAATACCCCGTTTGATGGGGGCCAGCAACTGGCACTTGAAGATAATGGTGTCGCCGGGCTTCACCATGCGGCGGAAGCGGCAGGTGTCGATGCCGAGGAAGTAAGTCCAGTAGTTTTCGGGGTCGGGTACAGTGTTAAGTACCAGAATACCACCGGTTTGGGCCATAGCTTCAATCTGCAATACGCCGGGCATCACGGGGTTGCCGGGGAAGTGGCCGGGGAAAAACGGCTCGTTCATCGTCACGTTTTTCACGCCGGTTACCGTGGTGGCATCCAGGTGAATGATTTTGTCGATGAGCAGGAAGGGGTAGCGGTGAGGGAGGGTAGCGGCAATCTGGTTGATGTCCATCACCGGCACGCGAGCGGGGTCGTAGTGCGGCACCGGGGAGGAGTCCACCTCCATCATCTTCTTCTTGATGCGCTTGGCAAACGCCACGTTCGCGGCGTGGCCGGGCCGGGCGGCCAGGATCTGCCCTTTCAGCGGGCGGCCTACCAGGGCCAGGTCGCCGATGAGGTCGAGGAGCTTGTGGCGGGCGGGCTCGTTTTTGTGGCGCAGGTCCACGTTGTTGAGGATGCCTTCCTTCTTCACGGCCACTTTGGGCTTGCCCAGCATCTCGGCCAGCTCGCTCAGCTCATCCTCGCTCACCACGCGGTCTACCACCACAATGGCATTGCTCAGGTCGCCGCCTTTGATGAGGTTTTGCTTGTAGAGCGCCTCCAGCTCGTGCAGAAAGCAAAACGTGCGCGACGACGCAATTTCGGTGGCAAACTGCGACATCTCCGTGAGCGAGGCGTGTTGCGAGCCCAGTACCGGCGAGTTGTAGTCCACCATCACCGTGAGGCGGTAGTTGTCGAGGGGTAGGGCGGCAATTTCCACGCCGCGGGGGTTGTCCTGGTAGCGGATTTCGTCGGGAATCTCGAAGTAGTTGCGCAGGGCGTTCTGCTCTTCCAGCCCTACCTCCTGCAACGGCTTGATGAACTCGTACGATGAGCCATCCATAATGGGCGGCTCGGGGCCGCTGAGCTGGATGAGCACGTTGTCAATTTGCAGGCCTACCAGCGCGGCCAGCGTATGCTCCACGGTGTTCACGCGGGCACCGTTCTGCTCGATGGTGGTGCCGCGGGAAAGGTCCACTACGTTGTCTACGTCGGCATCTACCAGGGGCTGACCGGGCAAATCAATCCGCTGAAACTTGTAGCCGTGGTTGACGGGCGCCGGGCAGAAGGTCATGGTGGCCACCACGCCCGTGTGCAGGCCAATGCCGCTCACGGTTACCGGGGCCTTAATGGTGTGTTGCTTGTCGTTCATTGAGTAGCTGTTAGCTATTGGCTATTAGCTGTTAGCTTATGGGTAAAGAAGCCGGGAGCAGAGAAGTTGAACGGCGCTAACGGCAACAGCTAATAGCTAACAGCTCAACTCGGCCGCAAAGCTATGACTTTTCCGGCTTTGAATTGGCGCGTTCTAACGCACTCAGGCGGCGCTCCAGGTCGGGCAGGTGCCGGAAAACGGCTTGAGCGCGCAGACTGTCACGCAAACTGAAGGCCGGTGCGCCCTGCAAAAACACCCCTTCTTCCTTGATAGACTTGCCTACCCCCGACTGGGCCGTGACGGTGGTATGGTTGGCCAACGTGAGGTGCCCGGCAATGCCCGTTTGCCCGGCCAGCACGCAGAAATCCCCGATTTTGGTGGAGCCCGACACGCCCGTTTGCGACGCAATAACCGTGTGTCGGCCCACCTCTACGTTGTGCGCCAGCTGCACCAGATTGTCGATTTTGGCACCCTCCCGAATGACCGTTGAACCCATCGTGGCGCAGTCAATCGTGGTATTGGCCCCGATGCTCACGTTGTCTTCCAGCACTACGTTGCCAATCTGTGGAATGGGGCGGTAGGAGCCGTCGGGCTGAGGGGCGAAGCCGAAGCCGTCGGAGCCCAGCACCGCGCCGGCGTGAATCACGCAGCGCGCCCCTACCACCGTATCGGGGTAGAGCTTGGCGCCGGCGTAGACGATGGTGCCGTCGCCGATGCGGCACCGGTCGCCGATGTAGGCGTGCGGGAAAATCAGCACGTCGCGCCCAATAGTACAGCCCTCGCCGATGTAGGAAAAGGCACCGCGGTAGTGGCCGTCGCCTACCTCCGAGCCGGCGCCCAGAAAGGCCGGCTCCTCTACGCCCCGGCGGCCGGTGCGGGTGGCCTGCTGGTAAAACTCCAGCAGGGTAGTGAAGCTGGAATACGGGTCGTCGACGCGGATAAGGGCGGCCGTTACGGGCTGGCGCAACACCAGGTCGCGGCTCACAATCACGGCCGAAGCGCCCGTGGTATACAGGTGCGACTCGTACTTGAGATTAGCCAGAAAAGAGAGAGCCCCTGGCTGCGCTTCTTCAATCTTCGCCAGCCGGTCTATGCTCCGGGTGGCGTCTCCTTCCGTTGTGCCGTGCAGCACTTCCGCAATCTGGCTTACCGTAAATTCCATCCGGCAAAAGTAGGGATTGATTGTTGATGTGCCGATGTGCCGATAAGTTGATTGTGGATGTGCTGATAAAAACGGAAACATCATCAGCCGATCAGCAATCAACTCATCAGCATATCAACTCATTAACACAGTTACATAATTTCCTTGGGGTAGCAGAGATAGTGCTTTTCTACCCGCTGGCTGAGGGCGCGAATGTTGGGCAGGTCCGAGGCCACCGCTACGTTTACCACGCGCCCGCGCTTGGTGAGCACGTCGATGGTGTCGCCCACGGCATCGTAGGCGTTGTTGCTGATGCGGCCGTGTAGCATTAGCAGGGCGGCTTCGTCGGGCGGCAGCTGGAAACGCTCGGCAATCAGTTCGGTTACGCCCAGCTTGAAGTCATCTTCAAACGCATCGGACTGCAACGTTATTTTGAACAGGTGGCGGTTGAGAATGCTGCCGGCCATGTAGCTGAGCACCTTGTCGGGGTGGGTGGCCCACTGCTTCACGGCCCCCCAAATGTCGTAGTCGTCGAGCTGCACGAAGCGTTGCAGGATGCTGTCGTCGGCCTCAAACTCGCGGATGCTTACCGGTCGGCTCAGAAAGTAGTGTAGGCACGACGACGCCCCTACCTCCTGCCCGGCGCGGGCCAGGTCGCGGGCGCGCTGTACAATGCGAATCACCATTTGCTCGGCCGATGTCACGGTTTTGTGCAGGTACACTTGCCAGTACATTAGGCGGCGGCTCACCAGAAAGTTCTCGATGCTGTACACGGCTTTTTCTTCCAGCACCAGCTTTTCGTCCACTACCGTCAGCATTTTGATGAGGCGGTCGGCGCCGGGCCTACCCTCCTGCACGCCGGTGTAGAAGGAGTCGCGGTTGAGGTAGTCGAGGCGGTCCATATCCAGCTGGCTGCTCACGAGCTGGTGAAAGAACGGCCGGGAGTAGGAACCCTGGAAAATCTGGATAGCCAGGTCGAGCCGGCCGTCGAACTCCGTATTCAGCCGTTGCATCAGATACAAGGAAAGCTGCTCGTGCGGCACGCCGTCGAAAATGCTGTGCTCCAGCGCGTGCGAGAGCGGGCCGTGGCCGATGTCGTGCAGCAGGATGGCAATCATGGCCGCCTCGCCTTCCTTGGCTGAAATCTTCACCCCTTTATCCTTCAACGAG
This sequence comes from Hymenobacter citatus, assembly GCF_014333615.1. GTDB lineage: Bacteria > Bacteroidota > Bacteroidia > Cytophagales > Hymenobacteraceae > Hymenobacter > Hymenobacter citatus. Next base: position 365,059 of record NZ_JACSCY010000001.1, read on the forward strand.
CGCAGTGCTAGCGACATCAGGTGCATAGCACCCAGCGCGTGGTGAAAGCGCGTGTGCAGCGCCCCCGGATACACGAAGCTGGTGAGCCCGAGCTGCTGAATCCGCCGCAGCCGCTGAAAATACGGGTGCTCAATCAGATCAAACAGCAGCTCCGTGGGGATAGTCACGAAGCCATATACGGGGTCGTTGAAGATTTTCTTTTTGTTCATTTTTGGGGTCTTAGGGTCTCGGGGTCTTGGGGTCTTGGATAGTAGACCGGTGGACCGAAGCGCCCGGAGGAAAGGTTGGCTTTACAGTGAATCGGACTTATACGGCCCGATTATCGGGTAGATTGGCTTTTACTTTTTGATAATACGCTGTGAGCATTCGGCGGAGTCGCTCCACATCAGCTAGCAATTGCTCGGCGGTTGCAGAAGGTAGATATTCTAATCCTTGTGCTAAAAGTAGTTGCGAAGCTAGCTCGCTGGCCGAACCCATAGCAATTGCAAGGAACCGTAACAGATCAGGAGACGATTGCCGTCCACAGCCTTCTGCAATATTATGTGGTACGGAGGCCGCCGACCGTCGCATCTGACTGGTTAGACCGAATAGCTCTTCTTTAGGGAAATTGCGCGTGATTCGATAAACAGATAACGTTAATTCCTGTCCTTCCTGCCAGATGCGCAGCTTATGGAAGTCAAACATAAAGCGTGTAAATAAGTAGTTATAGATATTACCTGGGCAAGATTGTATCCTATTCGCCCGTTTTGTGGTAAAGCTACTGGCTTTACGCTGCATTCATTGTTCAGAAGGATTGGGGTTATCCTGAAAACCAAGACCCCAAGACCCCAAGACCCCAAGACCCCTTATGCAATACTCCATCCTCTGGGCCGACGACGAAATCGACTTGCTCAAACCCCACATTCTCTTTCTCAAAGAAAAAGGCTACGACGTGACCGGTGTAAATTCCGGGGCCGATGCCATTGAGGAAATTCAGGAAAAAACCTACGATCTGGTGTTTCTGGACGAGAATATGCCCGGCCTCACCGGCCTCGAAACCCTCACCGAAATCAAAGCCGTGAAGCCCACGGTACCGGTGGTGATGATTACCAAGAGCGAGGAGGAGCATATTATGGAGGAGGCCATCGGCAGCAAAATTGCTGACTACCTCATCAAGCCCGTGAACCCCAACCAGATTCTGCTATCGGTGAAGAAGGTGCTGGACAACAAGCGCCTAGTGTCGGAGAAAACGAACAGCAGCTACCAGCGCGACTTCCGCCAGCTGGGCATGCAGCTCGGCGACCGGCTCTCGCCTGCCGAGTGGGCCGATGTGTACAAGAAGCTGGCCTACTGGGAGTTGGAAATCGACGAAACCGAAGGCAAGAGCATGGCCGACGTGTTCAACATGCAGAAGGACGAGGCCAATACCTATTTCGGGCGCTTTATCACGGAAAATTACGAGGACTGGGTGAACGGCGACGATGCGGACGCCCCGCTCATGTCGCACCAGTTGTTTAAGGAGCGCGTGTTTCCGCTGCTCAAGGAAACCGGCGACACGCCCGTGTACTTCGTGCTCATCGACAACCTGCGCTACGACCAGTGGAAGATCCTGGAGCCCATCATTGCCGAGTTGTTCACCGTGGATTCGGAGGAGATGTATTACTCCATCCTACCCACTACCACGGCCTACGCCCGCAACGCCATCTTCTCGGGCATGATGCCGGGCGAGATTCAGAAGAAATACCCCAACCTGTGGGTGAACGACGACGACGACGAGGGCAAGAACCTGCACGAGGCGGAGTTCATGGAAATCAACTTCCAGCGCGCCAACCAGAAGCACAAGCACAGCTATAACAAGGTAACCAACTTGCAGGCAGGTAAAGACTTGCTGAGCAAAATGAGTAACCTGCACAACAACTACAAGCTCAACGTCATCGTCTACAACTTCGTGGACATGCTTTCCCACGCCCGCACCGACATGGCCATGATTCGGGAGCTGGCCGCCGATGAGTCGGCGTACCGCAGCATCACCCGCTCGTGGTTCCTGCACTCGCCGCTGTACGAGATGCTGCAAACTATTTCTGAGAAGAAGGGCAAGCTCATCATCACCACCGACCACGGCACCATCCGCGTGAAGCGTCCCTACAAGATTGTGGGCGACCGAAACACGAACACCAACCTGCGCTACAAGCACGGCAAAAACCTGGGCTTCGACGACTCGCGCGACGTGTACGTGGTGCGCAAGCCCGAGCGCATCTTCCTACCCCGCGAAAACGTGAGCACCGCCTACGTCTTCACGGTGGGCGACTACTTCTTCGCCTATCCCAACAACTACAACTACTACGTGAACTACTACAAGGACACGTTCCAGCACGGCGGCATCTCGCTGGAGGAATGTATTATCCCCTACATCACCCTCACAGCGAAAGGGTAGGGAAAGTTTGCACTAACGCGTAGCGCCGCGTCGGCACCGACAGTAAGATTCTGTTGGTGCTGACGCGGCGCTTTTTATTATATGCTGCATAATATATTGTATAGTTAATTTTCAGCGTTCAGTATTCTACTAATCAACTTACTACCCTATTAACTCATGAGAAATTCGTTCGTGAAAATTAGCCTACTCGCTTGCTTGTGTGCTTGCGCGAAAAAAAAACCTGCTGACGAAATTATAGTCGAGGGAAATTTAAAGAACATGCCGGATGGTAAAGTCTATTTAGCCGATGCCTATCGCTATGAAATATTGCTTGATTCAGCGGAGTGCAAGGATGGACATTTCCTCTTCAAACTGAAACCGGATTCCTCCTTCACGCCTAGTATGGTATCTATTCATTATACCAACAATATACCATTTGACTCCACAGACAGGGAGCAATATTACAAACGGCTAGGGTATAGAATGCTAGCGTTTTATAACTACACAAAAGGCGCAGATAGCTTAAAATATTATAACACATCCTTTTTCTTAGGAAAAGGGCACACAACACTAGAGGGTGATCTGCAGGGTGATAAAATAAGAGTATTCGGTAGTAAGGAAACTGGCCTTATGTACAGTCTGAATAGAGCAGATTTTGGTTGGTTAGGTAATAGCGAAGGAGAAAAACGGGCAGCTAGAATTAATTTTTTTACAAATACAGTTAAGAAAAACCCCTACTCGTACTACCTTATAAAAGAAATATATAACGCGAAAGAACAGTACTCTGAGCAGGAGCTACGAGAGATTCTGGCGCTGTTCGATCCAGAGGTGCAGGTATCCGCTGCCGGTACTAAGGTCAAAAACTATTTAGCGAACAGAGTTGATCCGGATAAGCCCTTACCTAATATGCTCCTCACAGGGCCTGACAAGCAGCAGGGTGGGATGATGGACAACGGTGCGAAGGTGAATATGCTCGTGTTTTGGGCTAGCTGGTGTGGGCCGTGCCGGAAGGAGATACCCCAGCTGAAAGAGCTGTATGCCGAATACAAAGACCGGGGCGTGAATCTGGTTAGCGTGTCCATCGATGAACAACCGGAAAGCTGGCAGAAGGCGTTAGGGCAGGAGCAGATGGGATGGCCGCAGCTCATTGTTGATAAAGAGCAGATTGAGTTGGTGCAGCAAAAATTCAACTTTAGCGCTATTCCGCTGGTTATCCTAGCCGACAGCAGGGGTAAGGAAATACGAAGGTTTGTAGGGTACGCGAAGAACAATCCGCAGTTATACCGGGCCGCGCTAAATGATAAGGTAGGCGCTAAGTAAGCCACACAACGAAAAAGGCCGTTGCACGAGTAGTGCAACGGCCTTTTTCTTCTCAAGCCAAGGGGCTAGACCTATTGTCTGGAATCTACTATCAACAAGATGGTGGGCACGCTACAATGGGTTTTGCACAATAGCTTTGTTTACGTTGATTTCGGCCTGCGGAATGAGGAATTGCCACTCCTTGGCGCCGGGGGCCACCTTAAAGTTGTTGCCCGTGATGGCCCAGGCCCACTGCGGGATGTGGTTGGCGCCGGTGCGGTCCAGGGGGCTGTTGGTGCGCTTCAGGTCCAGGAAGCGGAAGCCTTCACCCCACAGCTCTATCCGGCGCTGGATGAGGATTTCGTCGACCAGGGCCTGGCCCGTGCTGGTGGATTTCACGTACTGCGGGTTGCGGGCGGTCAGCAGCGTGGCCAGGTGGGTAGCAGCGGCGGCCGACATGCCCTGCCGGGCCTCGGCTTCGGCCTGAATCAGGTAGAGCTCCGCCAGGCGCATGTGCGGTACGTCGCCGATGCTCAGGCTGGTGTTGGCTACCAGAAATTTCTTCTGCCCGTACTTGGCTTTCACGCCGTTGGGCGGGGCCGGAATGCTGGCGCCAGTGGAGTCCCACATAGACTTGCGAATATCAGTGGGCCGAATTTTGGCATACAGCACTGAGTTGATCTTCTTCGGGTTTTGCCGGATAGCCGTGGAGCTGAAGTTGGCCGACATGTAGGCGAAGAAGGAGTAGAAGTAGTTGGTCTGATCGGCCTGCACCTGGCTACCCCAGAGCCACTCCGGGTTGTCGATGCTATTGAAGCCGCTGGTGTACTGCGTGCGGCTCATGAGGGTAGCGCCGCTCTGCGCAATAGCTTCCTGCGCCGACGTAGCGGCCAAGGCCCAGTTTTGCTGCGTGAGGGCTACCCGCGCCTTGATGCCTTTGGCCACGGCCACGTTGAAGTGCGACTTGGCCGGGCGGGCGCCCACACCGGTCAGCAGCTTGATGCCCTCGTCCAGGTCCTCGTTGATTTGCTTGTACACCGCTTCCACGGTGGCGCGGGGCTGGCCTTCGGTGGTGGCCGTCACCATCAGGGGCACGCCCAGCTGGTCGTTGCTTTTGCCGGCTTCGTAGCGCTGGCCAAACGCCTGCACCAGCTGGAAGTGGCACCACGCCCGGTATACCAGCGCCTCGCCAATGACCATATTTTTCTCGGCCACAGGGCCGGTGGCATTGTCCAGGCCGTTGATGAGCACGTTGGCGTTGGCAATGATGCGGTAGTAGAAATAGTACCAGGCGTGGTTGTAGGACGAGCCCGAGGTGGCATTACGGTGCGAAATCCAGTTGTGCTCCGTGGCCCACCAGCTGGTGCCCAGAGTCTGCACCCAGTCTTCACCTAGGGCATCCATCATAATCATCATGGAACCCTGCCCGCCCTGGTTCTGCTGGCTATTGAACTGGGAGTACAACAGGCGGTGGATGCCGTTGAGGGCCGCCATGGCATTTTCGGTGTTGGCCAGCACGTTTCCGGCCGTTACGGCATCGGTAGGCGCGGTTTCCAGGTAGTCCTTATCGCAGGAAGAAAAAACCAGGGCGGAGGCTAGAAAAACGCCGTATATCGTCTTTTTCATGACAAAGCAGTTCTGTTACTCTTATACTATAAGGAGAGATTCATACCCAGCGACAGCACGCGGGCGGGCACGTACACGGCCGAGGTGGTGCCGGAGAAGGTCTGGGCCACGTTCATGCCCTTACGCTTGGTGATGAGGGCCAGGTTTTCGCCGGTGGCGAAGATGTTCACGTTGCGCAGTTTCAACCGGGTCATAAGCGGGGCGGGCAGGTTATAGCTTAGACTCACCGACCGGAAGTTCAGGTAGGAGGCATCAATCAGCCAACGGTCGGAAGTACCGGATTGCAGGTTCACCGTGTTGCCGGCCTGCAAGCGGGGCACGTTGGTGATGTCGCCGGGATTCTGCCAGCGGCCGAGCATGTCCTCGTGCATGGCTTCACCGTAGGAGCCGTGGTTCATGAGGTTGGCGTATTGGCTGTCGTAGAACTTGCCGCCCACGGAGTAGGTCAGCAGAGCCGAGAGCGTGAAGCCGCGGTAGCTGAAGGTGTTGGTGATGCCACCCGCGAACTTAGGAATAGCCGAACCAGCGTAGTGGTAGCGCGCGTTGTTGGCCAGCGAGGTTACGGTATCGGTGCCGATAACCTTGCTGTTGGTCTCGTTGTAGGCGTTGGCGCGGTACAGGGCGTCGCCGTTTTCGGGGTCTACGCCATAGTACTCGCGCAGCCAGAACTCCTGGAGGCTGTGGCCTACCTTCAGCTTCTTGGTACCCGATACCAGCTCGGTGAAGGGCAGGTTAGTGATTTCGTTTTTGTAGGTGGTCCAGTTCACATCCAGGTTCCAGGTGAAGGCCTTGGTCTTGATGATGTCGCCGGCCAAGCGAATCTCTACCCCCCGGTTGTACATCGAGCCGATGTTTTCGATGCGGTTGGCTACCCCGCTGGATAGCGGCAGCGGCACCTCAAACAACAGGTCTTTAGACGTCCGGTTGAAGTATTCTACCGTACCCGTGAGGCGGTTGCGGAACAGGAAAAACTCCACGCCCACATCGAAGCTGTTGTTCTTTTCCCACACTAGGCCCTGGTTGCCCAGAGTGGACTGCGAAAAGCCCGGCTCGGCGGCGTTGTTGCGGCCCAGCGTATACAGCGCCTGCCAGGCATAGTACAGCGTCCCATCTGAGTTGCTCAGGTTCTCGTTGCCTACCTGCCCGTAGGAGGAGCGCAGCTTGAGCATGTCCACCCAGGTAGGCATGGTGAACAACGTTTCCTTGTCGAGGCGCCAGGAGCCGCCCACCGACCAGAAGCTACCCCAGCGCACGTCTTTGTAGAAGCGCGAGGAGCCGTCGCGCCGGTACGAACCCGACACGGTGTAGCGGTCATCAAACGTGTAGTTGGCTCGCCCAAAATACGATTCAATGCGGTGGTCCTGGTGGTAGGTGTTGAAGTTGTTGGTGGTGCCGAAGTTCTGAAGCTCCGTGTTGTCGGCAATGATTTCGCCCGATTTGGTACCGTTCAGGTCATCGAAGCTGCGGTTGTAGTTCTCGTGGCCCAGCAGCACCTCCACGTTGTGCACGCCGGCCAGCGTTTTGTTGTAGTTCAGCAGCTGGTTGGCCGTGTAGCTGGTCAGGTTGTAGAGGCGGCGGCCGGCCCTACCCGCCGGGGCGCCGTCGCCCACAATGCTGTTGTCGTAGGTCTGCTCCTCGTAGTTGGTGATGTCGATGGCGAAGTTACCCGTGAATTTGAAGTCTTTCAGGAAGGTGATTTCGCCGTAGGTACGGCCGCCCAGCACGTTGCGGCGGTAGAGGTTGTTGTTGTACTCCGTTTCGGCCACAATGTGGCGGCCGGGGTACACGGGGCGCGTCATGGTCGGCGAGGAGCCGCCCAGGTCATACACCCGGTTGCCTTGGGCATCCAGCACGTAGGCGCCCGTGGCGGGGTCATGCTGGTACACGGGGTAGATGGGGCCGATGCCGCGGCTGAAGAAGAACGGATTTACGAAGCCCGTAGAGCTACCCGTGTTGGCCTGGTTGGAGTTGCTGAGCGTATAGTTCATGTTTACGCCGGCTTTCAGCCACTTGGTCAGCTCCGAGTTGACGTTCATACGGCCAGAGAAACGCTCGAAGTCCGATTTAATTAGGTAGCCCTTGTCGTTGAGGTAGCCCAGCGACACGTAGTAGTTGCTTTTACCGGAGCCGCCGTTGAAGCTGGCGGTGTAGTCGGAGCGGGAACCGTTGCGGGTCAGGGCTTTTTCCCAGTCTAGGTCGTCGCCCCACAGCAGCTGCGCGTTGGGGTTCAGCGTGCCATCGGTGCCCACAATCTGGTTATCGGGCACATTGAAAGGATTGTAGCCCAGCAAGCTTTTGATGTTGTTGGTGGCGCGCTGGTTGGCCTGCTCGCGGGTAGTGGTGGCATTCACCAGGCTATTGCGGTAGGCCTCCCACATCAGAGGGTAGTACTGCTGGGCGCTCACGCGGCTGTACTCGGGTACCGCCCGCGACGACACACCCTGCAACGCCCGCACGTTTACCTGCACTTGGTCTTTCTTGCCCCGCTTGGTGGTCACCATCACTACCCCGTTGGTGGCCCGCGAGCCGTAGAGCGCCGTGGAGGCGGCATCTTTCAGGATAGAAATGCTCTCGATGTCTTCCGGGTTCAGGTTCGACAGGCCAGCCGTGTAGGGCACGCCGTCCACCACGTACAGCGGGTCGTTGGAGTAATTCACCGAGCTGAAGCCACGAATGCGAATGTCGGGGCCAGCGCCGGGCTGACCGGAGCCGCCCGATACCTGCACGCCGGCGGCCTGACCGGCCACGGCGTTGGTGATGTTGGTAACCGGACGCTGCGAGAGTTTTTCGGCCCCAATCTGAGTGACAGAGCCGGTATAGGTGGCAGGATCGGCGGTACCATAGGCCACTACCACCACTTCATTTAGGTTCTGGGTATCGCTGGCAAGGGCTACATTCAGCGCGGATTGATTGCCAACGGACACCTCTTTGTTGATATATCCGATGAAAGAAAAGACTAGTGTTGCCTCTCCGGCCGGAACACTGATGCTGTAGTTGCCGGTGGCATCCGTAGGAGCCGCTATGGATGTTCCTTTGAGACGAACAGTTACTCCTGGCAATCCTTCGCCAGAGGTAAGATCCGTTACTCGACCTGTTATCGCTCTGTTCTGAGCCCACGCTTGAGTGAGCAGCGCCAGCATCAGAAGGAGGCTGAGAAGTAAGGGTTTCTTCATGCAAAATTAGGGTTAATAGATTGGGAAAAAGAGTTTTACTGTTTTATTTGAATTTAAGTCGAGTCTCCTTTCGCAGCCACTGGCAGCGTTGGATCTCAAGGAGATTTATGATTGAATGCATACGAGTTGCCTACTCACCACCTGCGCAAAATGGTGCGGGTTCAGTCAGTACACGATAGTGTGCCACCTTCTAAGAAAAGAGGTGCCATAGTAGCGCATTTATACCAGGAGGTATAGAGGGCAGAACAGGGCCTTGCGCGTTTAGCGAGAACAATGAAATTTCGCTGATGCCCCTGAAATCTTACATACGCCCCTGCTACTATCAGCCGCTTAAGAAGAAAAACACCCTTATAAATAGAGGGTGAATTCTCTGTTTACTACTACATATTCAATTAGCATGCTTTCAATGGATGCAGCTAATTAAAGGCAAAATTCCAAAATATGCTGCATGATAGAACTACTTTTTCATAAAAAATTCATCTAGCTGAAGGGATGCTAACTTGTAGATATTGACTACGGATACTTGAAAACTGCTTATACTGCTTACTATAGACGATTTTGCCATTGCTATAGTACAACCACAAGAGATATGGTCAATTGTGAAGAGAATGTTATGTACGAAAATTATCGTAGTGCTATTGATACCTCATATTGACACGTAGTATAAAGTTGAATGTATAATATGTAAATATTCGAATATATTATAAAAATGTTATTAGTTATATCAGTAGAGTTGATTCAGATCGGTCGTGATAGATGGTATTTTTCACGAAGAAGCCCCACAGCTACGCAATGACTCATTGAGAGTAACAACGCGTAGCCGTGGGGCCTGCTTATGTGGAAGAACTGTGAGCGAAAACTTACATCAGATAAAATGACCCCGATACCATTGGTGCCGGAATGTCCCCTTCATTCTCTTCCAACAGCTGCCGCAAATTAATTTCGATTGTGCGAGCCACGGCGGTCATGGGTGTGTCGGTGGGTTTGTCATTGAAGGGGTCTTGCAGATAACGGGCGGTGCGCTCCAGCAATAGGAAAGCCACGGCAATGGTCATGAGCACGGGTATTTCCCATAGGCCAATTGTTTCCACTAAGCCCAATGATAGCGTAACCAGAAATAAGTAGATCAGTAGGTAGATTAGTTGGCGGTAACTAGCCGGGAATACCGTGTTTTTGATGCGCTCTGCGCCGCCCATTGCCTCGGTGTAGCGCACAATGGTGTTGTCAATCTGCACTTGCTGGAAGGCGTTGATGACCTCCTGCTGGTACAATTCTTTCGTGTGCGCCGTGTGTAGCGCCAAAATGCCTACCGGCTTGTTGCTGTGCTTACCCAGGTAAGCCAAATCCTGCTCCGAGAGAAACTTATCGAGGCCCGCCAGAGCGTCCTGGCCGCGTAGAGACTGGCCCAGGCTATAGCACCACGCCATCTGGCGGTAGGCAAAGGCGTGCAGGGGCAGGCCAAGGGTAGGGCTGCGCAACAGGTCGTCAGGCACAAAGTGCAGGATTTGTAGCACTAGCATCCGCGAGTCGTTTACGATAGCGCCCCACAGCTTGCGTGCCTCCCACCACCGGTCGTACGACTGGTTGAGGTTGAAGGCCAGCAGCAGCGAAATCAGGCTGCCCAGGATGGTAGGCAGCTGCAAAGGAATTTCGGGGAGGTAATCGCCCAGAAAATACTTCAATAGTTGAAATGAAAGGGAAATGACCAGCACCCGAATAATATCGGGCCACATGCGCGTGAGAATGTAGCCGACGGGCAGTTTGGTGTCGAGAAGCATACAGGAGGGGAAAAAACAAGTTGAGTTTCCCTTCTTAGACGCAACGCGGCGCAGGTAGTTGTTGCCCTATCGTACGTCGTTACAATCCTCCCGTCCGGCGTAGTTCTTCATCGGCTCCCACAGTGCGTTTGCGCGCAGCCTCCACCTTGCTACCTCCAAAGCGGTAGGTGAAGGCCAGAGTAGCTATCCGGCTGTCGAAGCGGTTGTAGAAAGTCTCCCGGAAATTGTCGTAGGTGGCGGTAGAGCGGATGGGTGTGGTGTAAAAGATGTCCGACACGTTCAGACGGAGCGTGGCTTGCTTGTCCCACAACGACTTCTGTATGCCCGCTGTTACTTGTCCGCGGCGGCGCACCACCTCAAAAGCGGCCACTTCCCGCGACTGGTACAGCCCCGTAACATCAGCCGACCAGCCATGTCCGAAGCTAAAGCTCTGGTTGGTGTTGAAGGTGAATGCCGGGCGGCCTCTGTCTAAGTTGGTACCAGCCAGGCTGCCCAGGTAGCGGCCGTAGAACAACACCAGGTTGTTGTACATCGTCCAGTTTTTGGTAACTTCCACCGGTGCCGTGAGCGTGAGCGTGACGAAGTGCAGCGTGCCCAGGTTAGCAAACTGATTCACTACCGTGCGCCCACCTTCGGGAGCAGGCTGCACTACGTTTTGGATAAGGTTGTTGGTGCGGGCGTAGCCAAAAGTACTGGTGTATTTCTGCCGAAATGTGTGCGTTAGCTCCAGATTGTAGCTGGTCTGGGGCCGCAACGCCGGGTTGCCCGACTGGTAGGAGGTGGCATCAAAGTATACCCGCAGTGGATTGAGCTGCCCGTAGCTGGGCCGGTCGAGGCGGCGGCTGAGCGACAGAGCCAGCGCGTGCTGCTCCGAGAGTGTGTGCTTCACCGATACGTTCGGGAACAGCTGCAAGTAGTGCCGCTCATAGCGCTCATTGCCCACCGATTGCCGGCTCAACGTGTTCGTTTGTTCGGCCCGCAACCCCAGTTGGGTGGTGGTAGCGGCCGTGGCGCGTTGCAGGCTGAAATAAGCCGCATTTACGTTTTCGTTGTAGCGGAAGCGGTTGGTCTTGTTGGTATCCAGGGTGGTTTGTCCCTCCACTGTATTCGTAAATACGGCGTCGTTATCGGAGTTGATAAAGGTGAGTTTCGCGCCAGTTTCCAGGCGGATGCGGTGGGGCAGGAGGCGGCTGTAGTCTGCCTTAGCCGACTGAATGATGACGTGGTTCTGCTGGTCGCCGCGCAGTAGGTTGGCTGGAGCGTTGGGTAGCTCATACACGGTTGTCAGGGCCAGCAGGCGGTCAGTAGCGTAGCGGGCCACGTCCAGGTCGACGGTCAGCTCCGGGGCGTTGGTGGAGTCGGCAAATATGTGGCGCAGGTTGAGGTTGCCAGCCAGGTTGGGGCGTTGTACCGTCTGGTCGGTGGTAGAGGCGTAGCGCTCCTTTGCGAAACCGCCGCCCACTCCCGTATTGGTAATGAACGTTTGGTTGTTGCTGAAGCTGGGCGTCTCACTCACCACGCCACTCACGCTCACACCTAGCAACGTGCGTTTAGAGAGTGTATAGTCCAAGCCCGTCTTCCAGCTATGCGACTGCAGGTGACTGGTATTGTGGTTGAACTGCTCGCTACTACCAGGCTGCATATTATTACCATAATACTGCCGGTAGAAATCCAGATCCAGAAAATTGCGGCGGTCGGCGTAGGTGTAACTGCCAAATGCGTTTAGGTTTTTGCGACGGTGGTTCAGAGTAAGGCCGGTGGTAAACTTGCCATAGCGCCCGCGCCCGTAGCTTAGGTTGGCAGTACCATTGGTGCCCAAGCGCTGATCCTTTTTCAGGTGAATAGCAATGACGCCGGCGCCGCCCTGGGCGTCGTATTTGGCGGGCGGGTTGGTGAGCAGCTCGATGCTGGCGAGCTGCTCGGCGGGTAGGGCGCGCAGGTAATCACCCAACTCCTTGCCGTTCATCGGGACGCGTTTGCCGTCGATGAGTACCAGCAGGCCCTGCCGACCGCGTAGCGCCAGGTTGTCGGCGGCGTCTACGGTCACGCCGGGGGCGCGGCCCAGCACGTCCAGCGAGGTGGCGCCGGCGCTCAGCGTGCTACCCTCCACGTTCACAATGGTGCGGTCGGCCTCGCGTTCGTACAAGGGGCGGCGGGCTTCCACCTTCACCTCGCGCAGGGTAGCGGCGGCACTGGCCTGCAGCACCAGTGGGCTCAGCGTCTGGGAGTTACCCGTGGCAGCCACGGGCACGCTCCAAACCCGAGTGTACCCCACCAGCGCCGCCGATATAAGGTACTGCCCCGTCGGCGCTGCGGGCAGGGCAAAGCGTCCTTGCGCATCACAGAATTCTGTTTTAACCGCCACTGAGTCGGCAGCGCGATGCAGCGTGACGGTGGCATATTCCAGCGGCTGTCCGGCAGCATCGCGCACGGTGCCGGAGAGAATAGGGGGAGTCTGAGCGCGTAGTTGCGGCACGGTTGTCACGCATCCTACTGCAACTAGGCTTGTAAGGAAACGTTTTGTCAATAGCCGCGCAACGTAATGACGCATGAAAGAAAAGATGTTCGGGTAGTAAGATAAAACACGGATATTGCAATAAGTAGGTAGGGCGGAGGGCAGTGCAACACGGCTCATGGAAGAAGGCAAATCAGCAGATGCTGACCAACTCTTATATGAACCTAATTGCAAGAATATGCTATTAAAAAGTAAAATCATACAATTAGCGCATGATTTTTATTAATAGAAGCATAATTTACCTCTATAATACAGCAGATTCACACCAAAACGAAATCGGCCCGATGTGGAGCCGGTTATTGCTGCAACAATAGCCGGCTCCACATCGGGCCGAAGCAACAACAGAAGTACCTCTATTGCAGTGCATCCAGGGCTGCCTGCAACCGGGGCAGCGCCGCCTCAATCGACTCCAACGACGCCCCGCCCACCGACATACGGAACCACGGTGCGGTATCGCTGGTCCCAAATGCGCTGAACGGCACCAGCGCCAACCGCGCCTCGCTAATAAGGTAGGACGTTAGCTCTTTGGTAGTGGTGAGCTGCTGCCCGGCCGGTGTGGTTTTACCCAGCACATCGAGCTTGGCCGTGAGGTAGATGGCGCCCATCGGCACAATGGCATCCACGGGGTAGCCCTGCGCTTTCAGGTTCTGCAAGCCGTCGTACAACGTTGTTAGGCTTTGTTGGAGCTTGGTTTTGAACGTGGGAATGAATGCATCGACAGCTGCGTCGTTGGCGAGGTAGGCAGCAGTAGCCATCTGCTCGGCTTTGGGGGCCCAGGCACCCACGTGGCCCAGAATGGCCTTCATCTTATCAATCACTACGGCCGGCCCAAATGCGTAGCCTACACGTACGCCGGTAGCGGCCAAGCACTTCGAGATACCATCAATGTAGATGGTGTAATCGCGCAGCTCGGGACGCAGGCTCACGGGGTCGAAGTGCTGGGCGTCGCCGAAGGTCAGCATCCAGTAAATTTGGTCGTAGAGCAGGTAGAGAGGCTTCTCGCCGGGCTGGCGACGCTGGTTTTCGGCCACTACCAAGTCGCAGATTTCCAGCAGCCCTTGGCGGGTGAACATGGTGCCCGTGGGGTTCAGCGGGGAGCACAGCGCCAGCAGGGTAGCGCCCGGCAGGTGTGGGGCCAGCTCGGCGGCCGTGGGCATAAAGTTGTTTTCGGGCAGGGTTTCCACCATCACGGCTTCGGCACCGGAGAGGTGGCAGTAGTGGTTGTTGTTCCAGGAAGGAGTAGGGAATACTACTTTGTCGCCGGGGTCTACCAGGGCCAGGTAAGTGGCGTAGATAAGCGGCCGCGAGCCGCCAGCCACCAGCAAGTCGTTGGGCGAGTAAGCGAGGCTCAGGCGCTGACGCAGGAAGTCGGCGGCGGCGGTGCGCAAGTCCAGGGTGCCGTTGGCGGGCGGGTAGTTGGTGTGCCCGGCCGCATAGGCAGCCGTAATATTGTCGCGCAGCTGCTCCGGAATCGGGAAGATGCTGGGCGTGAAGTCGCCAATGGTGAGGTTGCAAATCTGCTCCCCCTTGCGAATCATATCGTTTACTTCGTTGCCGATTTTGATGATTTCGGAGCCGATGAGGCTGCCAGCCATGCGAGAAACTTGCATTTGCAGGTCGTTGAGGGTGATAGGGTAACTGCCCGCTAAGGTACGATGCAAGTAGTTGTGAGTTAACTGGAATATCTGAACCAAGCCTGTCATCCTAACGAAGGAAGGACCTTATCACGTGCGAACGACAAGTATGCTACGACTCGTTCACACGTGATAAGGTCCTTCCTTCGTTAGGATGACAAATAAACTCAAATCAGAAACCGTCAACTCACTCCTCCACCGCCGCCAGCACCCGCTTAATCAGCTCATCAGGGTTTCCATTGTGCCAGCGCCACACAATCACCATATCGTGCTCAGGGTCAATCCAGATGGTGTTGGAGCCTGCACCCAGGGCCGCGAAGCTCGTGGCCGGGGCGTGGGGCCAGGCTTTTTGCTCAGTGTTCAGCCACCAGAGGTAGCCGTAGTCGGGGCCAATGGGGCCGCGGGTGGTGGCCTGCCGCACCCAGTCGCGCGACACGATCTGGCGGGTGCCCCATTGGCCCTGGCGCAGCAGCAGGTAACCGAACCTGGCCTCGTCGCGGGCGCTGATCCAGAGGCCCGCACCCCAGCGCGTGCCGCCACTCACCGAGGGTAGGGGCCGGCCGTTAATCATCGCCATTGAGTTGAAGTAGGGCAGATACTGCCAGGTTTCCGAGGCACCGATGGGGGCCATGATCTGCTCCTTCACCACCTGGGGTAGGGGCTTTTGCCAGAGCGTGAGCAGGGAAAGCGAGAAGCGGTTGATGCGCACGTCGTTGTACTCCCAATAGGTACCGGGCGCTTGCAGCGTGCGGGGCTTCCGCTCGCCCTTGCCAAAGGCCTCGTGCCCGACAAAATCGGCGTTTTTGCCCCACAGCTCGCCTTCCCACTCGCTGGTCTGGCGGGCGTGCTGCTCCCAGGTGATGGGCTGGTTGTGCGCCGAAGCGTAGCCGCCATCGGTCACGTACTGCGCCACCGGGTCGTGGATGTCCTTGATCATGCCTCTATCCAAAGTGATGCCCAGCACCGTGGAGAGCATACTCTTGGCCACGCTGTAGGTAGGGTCGGGGCGCTGGGTATCGCCCCACTCGGCCACGATGTAGCCGTGGCGCAGAATCAGGCCGTTGGTGGCGGCGCGGCCGGGCGGCAACGGCCCCAGTGGCGTCCCAAAGATTTCGGCTTGGTTGCTGAAATCGGGGGCAATCTGGGTAGTTTCCTGGCTTTTGGCGAAGTCAACAGCCTCCGCGAGTCGGGTGGCGTTCAGGCCTACTTGCTCGGGCTGGCGGGTTTTCCAGGCGTTGCCCCGGCCGGGGTAGTAGGTGTGGGTGGTGGTGCTGGTGGGTAGGTGCGAGCAGGCCAGCACGGGTAGCAGCAGCAGGAGCAGGGCATAGGGTTTGCGCATCAGTAGGTGTGGTGTGGAGGAGGTAGAAAGCTACAACAAACTAATCGTCAATGAATTCTTTCGGCATTCCTACTCCGGCAAAACTTTCGGAACTTGCACCGCTTTACTTCATGCTATGGCGCAAGATCTAACCGTTGCTATTCCCTCGTTGGCGGCTCTACCCGAAGCCGCTGCTGCATTGCGTGCTCATCTGGGTACCGCTACCGTGCTGTGTTTTGAGGGGGAAATGGGGGCAGGTAAAACCACATTTATTAAGGCATTATGCGAAAGCATGGGCGTGCCAGCGGACGAAATCAGCTCGCCTACCTTCTCGCTGGTCAATGAATACCGCGACGCGCAAAACCGCCCCATCTACCACTTCGATTTCTATCGCCTCAACGACCCGCAGGAAGCTGCACAGATGGGTGCACAGGAATACTTTGATTCGGGTTATCTTTGCCTGATAGAATGGCCCAGCCGCATAGCTGACCTGCTGCCGCCGGATCATCTTCTCCTTACCCTCACCGTTACCGGACCCTCCTCCCGAGAATTAAAAATTAGGAATTAAAAAATCAAAGCAGCCTACTACCATTTAAAAGAATGAGTACGGACGGGCAGCAAGCGAATTTTTAACTCTTAATTCTTGATTTTTAATTGAAAACAAATGCCCGAAGCCGTTCCCCCCGGATTTGAGTCGTTGGCTGCGAGCCGCGCCTACTTCACGCAGGAATCGATGCTGGCCATCGAAACCCGCCGCCGCAAGCTGTTTATTGGGCTGCCGAAGGAATCGTCGTTGCAGGAAAACCGCATTTGCCTCACGCCCGAGGCGGTGAAGCACCTGGTAGAGGGCGGCCACGAGGTAGTAATTGAGAGCGGTGCCGGCGAGCCTAGCAAGTACTCCGACCACGACTACTCCGAAGCGGGCGGCACCATTGCTTACTCGCCCAAGGAAGTCTACGAGGCCGATATCGTGCTGAAAGTAGCACCGCCTACCCTGGAGGAAGTGGAGCTGATGCGCCATGGCCAGACACTGATTTCGGCCCTGCAATTCGGCTCATTAACAGCGGAATACATCACGGCGCTGCTGCGCAAGAAAATCAACGCCATCAGCTTCGAGCTGATCAAAGACCCCTCGGGGGCGCGGCCGGTGGTGCGGGCCATGTCCGAAATAGCAGGCTCCACCGTGATGCTGGTGGCGGCCGAGTATCTGGCCCGCTCCAACGAGGGCAAGGGCGTGATTCTGGGCGGTATCACGGGCGTGCCGCCGTCGCAGGTGGTGATTTTGGGCGCTGGCACGGTGGCTGAGTACGCCGCCCGCGCCGCTACGGGTTTGGGTGCCGAGGTGAAAGTGTTTGACAACCATCTCTATAAGCTGCGCCGCCTGAAAGAAAACCTGGGCACGCAGCTCTACACCAGCACCCTCGATACGTTTGCTCTCAGCCAGCAAATCCGCCGGGCCGATGTGGTGATTGGCGCCCTTAATGCCGAAGATGGCCGCGTGCCGTTTATGGTGCCCGAGAGCATGATTGCCACGATGGCGCCCGGCTCGGTGGTGATTGATGTGAGCATTGACCAGGGCGGCTGTTTCGAAACCTCGGAGGTGACCACGCACAACAAGCCGGTGTTCCGCAAGTACGATGTAATTCACTACTGCGTACCCAATATTGCTTCGCGGGTGCCGCGGACGGCTACCAATGCACTGAGCAATATTTTTACGCCTATCATGCAGGAAATCAGTCAGAACGGCGGTATCAATGAAGTACTGTTCACCAACGAGCATTTTCGTTCGGGTGTGTACATCTACCGGGGCTCCCTCACGAATGCTACCATTGCCAAACGCTTTAATATGCGCTACAAGGAGCTAGGGTTGTTAATAGCGGTGCGTAACTAGCAGCTACTTGATTGGTAGCTAAGTTATACCCAAAGCTTTAAGCACACGTTCCTGGTCTGATAGGTCGCCTACTAGGCGGCGTACTAGGCCGGGGCTTTTTTTGAGCAGCATTGGCACACCAATAAGGCCTGCCTGCTGCGCTTGCTCGGGATGCTGCTGCACATCAATCACCTCCAGCGTATACTGGCCAGCCAGGTGGCGGGCTGCTATCTGCTGAATGTTGGCCAGCGCCCGCGCCGACTTTGGCGAGTCGCCTGCCACAAATAGGTACAGCTCATACATGGGCGCGGGGGTAGGAAACGGCGCCACACAGAAAGTCAGGCTTCTTCAAACCAGTGCAAAGTAAAGGTGGTGCCTTCGCCAATAGAGCTAGATACCTCCAGATGGCCGCCGCGAGAAGCAAGAATGCGTTGCACCAGATATAGTCCTACCCCAGACCCGCCCACTTGCGGATGCTGCCGAACGAATGGCTGGAACGCGGTAGTCGGAGTCTTAGGAATAGTCAGTCCCAAGCCGTTGTCCTGCACCATCAGCACCGGTTGCTTATTAGCAGACAGGTAGCTACGCAGCGTAATGACCGGCGGGCGCTCGGGGTGCGCAAACTTGAGCGCGTTGCTAAGCAGGTTGTGCAGAATCGAGCGTAGGTTGGCCCGGCCATAGAGTAGAGTAGGGGCATCGGCTACCTCCACCTGAACAGTGGCATCGGAGGCCTGAATCTGCGCGCGCAAACCCAGCAGCACTTCATCGGCAATATGGCGCAAGTCTAGTTGCTCCACCGGCGCCGAGAGGCCCCGCTGGTCCTGCACGGTGGCTGCCAGTTCCTGCAAGGTGCTGTCGAGCTGGCGCAACGAGTCGTCTACCATCGAGAGGAGTTGTTCCTCCTCGGGGTCGTCGAAGGTGGCACTACGGCGCAGCTCCTCAAACAAGCCGCGCAGGTTAAATAGTGGCTGCTTGAGGTCGTGGGAGGCGGTGTAGACGAAGGTGTCCAGGTCGCGGTTGGTGCGGGCCAGCTCGTCGTACTGCACTTGCAGCACCTCGCGGAGGCGGTGCTGGTCGTCTACGTCGGTGCAGGCGCCAAACCAGCGCGGGCCGCGCTCATCGGCCAATTGCCGCGCCCGGATGATGTGCCACCGATATTGCCCGTCGTGCCGACGCATCCGAAACAAGCCTTCAAACGGCTCGCCCATGGCCACGCTTTTCACCCACTGGCGGGCCGCTTCAGCCTGCTTGCGCGGTTCCAGCAGGTTCACCCAGCCGGTAGGGCCCAGTTCTTCTTTGGTCAGGCCCGAGTACTCGCCGGTGTAGTGGTTGTAGTAATCAATGAAGCCCTCAGCCGTGGCTGTCCAGATCAGCTCTGGAATGCTGTCGGCCAGGAAGCGCAGCTCGGCCTCACCTCGGCGCAGGGCATCGGACAGCTCGCGTTGGTCGTGCACCTCCGTGAGGGCGCCGTGCCAGAACACGGGCCGGTCGGGGGCGTGCAGCTCAGGTAGGGCGCGACTCAGCATCCAGCGGTACTGGCCGTCGTGGCGACGCAGGCGGTACTCGTAGCTCCAGCCGGTGCCGGCCTTGCGGGCGGCATCGCCCTGGTAGAGCACCCGCAGTCGGTCGTCGGGGTGGATGAGCAGGGGCCAGATGGCATTCAGATCGGCCGTGGGGGGCTGGCCGGTGAAGTAGTACCACTGCGGACTCACGTATTCATACAAACCCTCGGCGTCGAGCGAAAACGTGATTTGAGGCACGGTTTCCGTCAGCACGCGCAGGCGGGCATCGAGGCGGCGGGTTTCCATGGCCAGCGTGTGGGCCCGCTGCCGGGCCTCCTCTTGCTGCGTCACATCCACGGCAAACAGCACCAGGCCGGTAATCTCTTGTGCATCATCGCGCACGGGCTCCAGCACCAGATCGTAGCAGCGCGATACGGACTCCTTCCCATCTTGGGGGGGTAGGGGTAGGGAGCAGGCCTTGGCTACGTACGGAATACCCGTGTGGTATACCTGTTGGAGTACATCCACCAAATCAGAGGGAAGTACGCCGGGATGATCGGCCACACACTGGCCTTCTGCCACATCAGTGCCCAGCAACTCCTGCATCGCTTTGTTTAAATACCCATATCGCAGGTCGGGACCCTGTAAGGTAGCAACGCCGGCGGGCAAGTGATGCAGAAGGGCGTGAAGGTGTTGTTCACGCATAAAAAGGACAGGGTAGAGTGGCGGAAAGCAGAAAAGGTATATCGAATAAGCAGAATAGAGCCGTAAAGGTTCAGCTATGCGGAAGTAGGCCCAGGAAGCGATGGGAAAGCTGGCTCGGTAGACGGCCCAAAAACGGCCAGGCGAACCAACTCGATTAGCATGGCATCGGCAATGGTGAGCGTATCGGGTGGGGCGGGCACCCGGTCGGGCATCAGAAAGCCCTGTAGCTGCGAGAATCCGACACTCTCCAGCGGATGAAAGGCCATGTGCCACTCCGGAAAGCTCCGCACATCAATCGGTTTATCTATCAGCTTTTGCACGTGCGAATGGCGCCCATCGCGCTTGATGCGCTCGAAAAGGGCTTCCGTTATTTCTGGCTCACCCTCAAAGAGTTGGGCAATGTTGCCGTGGCTGTAAAAAAGAATGCCCGTGATGTGGTTTTTGCTATTATCACGGCGGCATTGCTCCAGGAGTTCGTGCAAATCCTGGTCGGTGAGCGGACGCACGGCCCGGCTGATGTACACGATGTGGTTCAGGTTCATGTGCCTACAACGGTTGAGCTTGAAGCTGAGTTGCGCGGTACTAGGCGCATTCAGCAACTGTTGCAAGGTAGGAAGCTTTCTGTTCAAAGGCGTTACGAGGCATCAGCTGCCGCTAAACTGCCGCGCTACCAGAAAGGCTGCCGCGGCGGCCAACGCCCCGGTACCCGCCATTTTGAAGGCGCCCCATACGGGCGGCTGACCCGTAAGCCGGCTTTTGAAATAGCCAAACAGCAACAGGCAAACTAGCGTCAGCCCCGCCGACCACAACAGGCCCAGGGCGGGAGTAGGAGTCACAAAGTAGGCGCTCAAGGGTATCAGCCCGCCCACGGCGTAGGCCAGGCTGATGGTAAAGGCGCTTTTGGGGGCCTGCTGCGGGTCGGGTTTTTCGAGGCCCAGCTCGTACTTCATCATGAAATCAACCCATAGCGTAGGGTTGGCGGTCAGCTCGCGCACGGCTGCTGCGCGGGTAGGGGCTGAGAGGCCCATGGCGGCCAGCAGCTCGTCTACCTCAGCCCGCTCCACGTCGGGTACTTCCTGCACTTCGCGCTGCTCGCGGGCGCGCTCGGCGGCGTAGTGCTCTATTTCGGTGCGGCCAGCTAGGTAGCCACCCAGGCCCATAGCAATGGAACCGGCCACAATTTCGGCCAGGCCAGCCGTAATAATCAGGCTGGACGACTGCACGGCCCCACTGAGGCCGGCCGCCAGCGCAAAGGGCACCGTCAGGCCATCGGAAAGGCCAATCACGACGTCTTGCAGAATAGCGGAGCTGGTCAGGTGCTGCTCGGGATGCGGCGTGGTAGTAGGCATTGGGTAGAGGAAAAAGGGAGTCAGAATGTTCCAAGTGCTTACCGCCTCTAACCAACAGCTACCATCTACGGCATCGTAAACGACAAATCGGCGCTGATGATGTTGGCCGTGAGGCCGGTGGTCTGGCGGTAGTAGGCGTAGCGCAGGTCCAGGGCCTTGAACTTGGTAACGCCGCGCCCAAACGGCGTTTTGAACCGCCCGATACCGTACACCGGCGAGTAGCGCAGCCCCAGCCCTACCTTGTTGGCCGAGAAATCGGCCAGGTCGTAGTCGGAGGTGTAGTAGGTGTCGGTGATGGAGTGCGCGAGGTAGGGCGCGAAGTACTTAGCGGCCGTTTGGGTGTGGAAGCGGTAAAACGGGTACAGCACGAAGAACGGCGTCAGCTTCACCGGGGTTTCCACTTCCAGCGTGTGGGCCGTAATGCCGAAATTGTCGTTGTAGAAGCGGTAGAAGCCACGCACCTGCACCAGGTCGGTGGCGTAGTAGGTCAGGCGCAGGCCCACAGGGTATTTGTAGCGTTGGCGGGGTAGCAGCTCGGTGCGGGCCGTGCCCAGGGCGCCGCCCGTTTCGCGGAAGTACACCCGATGAAACGGCGTGCTGAGCAGGCCGCGCTGGGCTACCAGCTCGGTGCTGACGGCCAGTTGCAGGCGCCGCGTGAGCACCTGGGAATACACAATATTGAGGTTGTAGCTCTGGCGCGAGTCGAAGCCCGAGCCGTGCTCCTGGCCCCCGCCCACGCGTAGCTCAGCGGGCCGGATGAGGGTAGCCCGGTCGAAGAAGGCCTGCGCCGCCACGCTCAACTCACGGTTGCCGTTGCGCGAGCTGTGCGCCCACGAGCCGGTAATGTTCACCGAGCGGTAGTCGTACTCCTTGGACGCGCCCCCGCCAAAGCCAACGATAGTCCGCTTGTCCGCCAACTGGCGCGAGTAGCCCAGGTCGAGGTGGTAGCGGGCATCGTGCGACGAGGGCGAGGACAGCACCTGGTCGATGCGGTCGGTGGATGCCGAAGCGTAGTAATCTACCCCCAGGTTGGCCGACACGCGCGTGGCCGAGTCCAGCGGCACGTTCAGGATGATAGTGGGTGTGAGGTCGGTGAGCTTCTGCGTGCCGATGCCGCCCTGCACGGCGCCGTGGTTGCCATCCTGCTCGTAGTAGCTCATCAGAATGTTCACCTCCGTTTCGCCGTGGTTGCTGGGGTTAGGCGGGCTGGGGGCCGGGCTGGGCGCCCCGTAGCCATCTACCCGGTTGGGGGTAGGGGTAGCCTGCGCCCACAGCAGGGTAGGAAGCAAGGTCAGCGAAACAACCGTCAGCGACACGTAAAAAACACGCATTCTTTGTTTATGAATTATGAAGTATGACACCGCTCGCACTCGCTCGGCTGTGCCGAGTGAGGTCTACGCTCCAGCAGCTCTGCTGCGCGCGTCTGCCCGGCGTATGGTTTGTGCAAGCGGCGCGGCCGGATTCGGGGCAGAGCCCCTCAAGCATAGTCCTCACTCGGCGCAGCCGAGCGAGTGCAGTAACTGCGGCGCTTCAAACAGCTTAAATGATACGCCTCTTTAATTACACCCGCAGCCGCCGCCTACCTTGCCGCCGTTGGCGCCGCCGGCGCCCTCGCGGTAGCTCTCGAAGTTGGTTTCGTAGACCTCCACGCGCTTGTTGGCGAGCTTCATGTCCTCGTCGTTGAGGTACATTTTCTGGTAGGCCGCCACCGATACGCAACTGCTCAGGCCACTGCTGAGTAGGAGAGCAGCCAGTGCCAGGCGAAGCGGGGTGGTATAAGAGGCAAGTGCTTTCATGGGCGGGCGGCGGTAGGCGCCGATGGCTGAGTGGAGTAATAATTGGTTTGCAGGCGCTTGGACGTGAGCGTGCGGCCGTCGTTGGTAATCAGGGCGCAGTCCACGTTTTGCAAGCGGTTGATAAAGGCCAGGCCGGCCTCAGGGCCTTTCACGAACACTACCTCATCCAGCCCGTCGGCCAGCTCTACATCGGGGCAAATGATGGTGACCGAGCGCAGGCCCGTGGCCGGGTAGCCCGTATGTGGGTCGATGATGTGGCCGTAGTAGCGCCCGCCCACCGTGAAATACTGCTCGTAGTTGCCGGCCGTTACTACGGCCACGTCCGTCACCGTGAGCCACGACGACACCGACTGCGGGAAGGCCGGGTCGCCGATGGCAATGCGCCACAGCGAGCCATCGGCCTGCTTGCCCCAGCACGACACGTCGCCGGAACCGTTGATGAGGCCACCTTGGATGCCCATTTGCCGCATCAGGGCCTGGGCGCGGCGCACACCGTAGCCTTGCAGAATGCCGGCTAGGTTCAGGCGCATGCCCTTGTCTTGCAGCATCACGGAATGTTGGGCCGGGTCGAGGAGGACCTTGCGGTAGTTGATGCGGCGCACGGAGGCGCGCACCGTGGCCGAGTCGGGTAGGGCGGCGTGCTCCTGCCGGTCGAACTTGTAGATTTTCTCGCCCCCGGCAAAGGTGATGTCAAAGGCGCCGTCGCTGAGGGCCGAGAGCTTGAGCGTGCGCGCAATCAGGTCGTACACCTCCTGGGCTACCACCACCGGGTGCAGGCCGGCGGCGCGGTTGATCTGCGTGATCTGCGAAGTGGAGTCCCAGTAGGAGCAAAGCCGGTCGATGCGCTGCGCCTCCCGAATGCCCGCCCGCACGGCCCGCCACGCCAGCGAGTCATCCGACGAAACGGCGGTGAACGTGAAGTGCGAGCCCATGAGGTGGGCCGAGCGGGTGAAGTTGCGCGAGGTAGGCGCGGGCGCTTGAGCCACGGCGGCACGGCCGGCCAGCAAGCACAGCAGCACAGCCAGCAGCCGAAATACGTTGGGTAGGGCGCAGGGGCGGGAGGCGAGGCGCACGCGGCTTAGTGTTGGGCCAGAAGTTGGGAGAGGTAGGCATCGTAGGCGGCGGGGCCACCGGCGCGGTAGCCGGTTTTGGCCAGCACCTTGCCTTCGGGCGAGAGCAGCACTACCAACGGAAACGCGCCCTCCTGGTTGAGCCGCGCGGCGGCCTGCTCGTTGAGCTGCGTTTGGGCGGCCGGCAGCTTGTTTTTGCGGCTCCTCGGAAAGTCGAAGCGAGCCAGCACCAGCTTGTCCTGGGCGTAGCGCGTGAATTCCGGCTGATCAAACACTTCCTGCTTCAGCATAATGCAGGGCTTGCACCAGTCGGAGCCCGAAAAAACGACCAACACGGGCTTGTTGGCCGCTTTGGCTTGTTGCAGCGCGGCCGAAAGGTCGGAGTGCCAGGCGAGGGGGGTAGGGGCCTGAGCCGCGGCGGCCCAAGTGGTCAGAAACAGCAGCAGGGAGAGAACAAGCGTACGCATGGTCAGGAAACGTGAGGCGAAAATGCGAGAGAGTAAGGATACGATATTTGAACGCACAACATTCTATAAATAGACCCGGGCGCACCATTCTTAAGTTGATTTTAAGAATTGCGCGCCCGGGTCTATTTATAGAACGGTGTAGAGACGTAACGATGCGTCTCTACGCCGTTCTATTGGCAGAATAGCCCCTTACTGCATCATCACCCGGAACTTCCACACGTGCTTATCAAGCGTATAGCTCAGCTCCTGCAACAGGTTGGAGGTGGTTTCGTCTACTTTGCCCAGGTGCTCGATGCGCTGACGGACGCGCTTGGCCACAGTGTTGAGGCGTTCCGTCATGAGGATCAGCACCTGCTGGTCGGAGAGGTAGCCGCTGGGGTAGCCGTCGAGGTTGGCGGTGGCGGCTACCACGCCGGTGCGGCCGTCGATGGGGTGGCCCACTTCCAGCACGCGCTCGGCCAAAATATCAGTGTATTTCAGGTAGGCGTCGGCATTTTCCTGCAATTGCTCGTGCAGGGAAAGGTAGAGCGGACCGCGCAGATTCCAGTGGCTTTGCTTGGAATCATGGTACAGCTCCAGTAGCTCCACCACGGTGGCCTCCAGGTCGTCGGTAATGGGTTGACGCTTGTCGGCTTCGGCCGGAATCAGAGCGTCGGCGGCGGGGTTGCGGTAGTCGAGCTTGCCGTTGGTGGCGCCAGGCGGGGTAGGGGTGGTGTTGGGCGCGGTGGCGTTGTTGTTGGTGGTGGGTAGGGGCGTGGTGTTCTGCGCGTTGGAGCGGCGCTGGGCCTCGGCGTGCGGGGCGGCTAGTAGCGTAAGCAGGGCGGCCGCAGTGGCCAGTAGGTAGTTCTTCATGAGAAAGAGAAGGGTAGGAGAATAGGACAGGGAACCGCCCGCCGGCTGGCGTAGCGCGCTGCCCGGCGGGTAGTCCTGTAACGGGAGTAAATCTTAGGATTCACTTAAAAAGCCGTTAAGAATTGCTTAAGAAGCGCCTTCTGCGGAGCTTCCGGGTATCAAATGGTCTACCCCTGCGTTAGAACCAACACGGATATAGCTGCCCTCATCTCATTCCATCCAACTGCCATGCACCATCTATTGCTGATCGAGGACGAGCCCGGCATTGCCCGGTTTCTGCGGCAGGGGCTGGAGGAAGAAGCCTACACCGTAGATGTGGCCGACACCGGCACGGCCGGCCTGGCGCAAGCACTGGCCGGCACCCACGATTTGCTGCTGATCGACTGGATGCTGCCCGGCCTCACGGGCCTGGAAGTGTGTCGGCAGCTGCGCGCCCAGCATATCCCTACCCCCGTGATTTTCCTGACGGCCAAAGACACCGTGCAGGACACCATTGCGGGCTTGCAGGCCGGCGCCAACGACTACATCAAAAAGCCGTTCCATTTCGAGGAGCTGCTGGAACGCATCCGGGTGCAGCTGCGGCCGCCGGCCAACGAGGTAGCCGAGTGCTACTCGGTAGGCAGCATCGTGCTGAACGTAACCACCCACCAGGTGCACAAAAACGGAGAGGAAATTGCCCTCACGCAGAAAGAGTTTGCCCTGCTTGAGTACTTGCTGCGCCACAAAGACAAGGTATGCCGCCGCCAAAGCATCATCGAAAACGTGTGGGATATTCACTTCGAATACAACACCGGCGTAATTGACGTGTATATCAATTCGCTACGCAAAAAGCTGAAAATCAGCAAAGAAGAGGACTATCTGCAAACCATCCGGGGCATCGGCTACATAGCCCGCGACGGGAGGTGAGATGGTGAGTAGTGAGATGGTGAGTAGTGAGATGGTGAAATGGTGAGTGGTGAGTGGTGAGTGAAAATACGTCTGTCATCCTGAGCTTGCGAAGGACCTTCTCACGTCAGCACGATATTCGTATCAACGACTCGTTCTCACGTGAGAACGAGTCGTTGATACGGGCGTTATCTTAAGCGCAGCGAAGGACCTTATCACACTTGAACGACAGGCGTAACAACGACTCGTTCTCACGTGAGAAGGTCCTTCGCAAGCTCAGGATGACAGAACATAAAACTCACAATTTCACAACCTCACCATTTCACCGCCATGCCGCTACCCTTCAAAAACCGGATTGCGCTGCACTATGTGCTGGTGACGGCGGCGCTGGTGGCAGCGGCGTACCTGGTGGTGTTTGGGGTGGTGCGGCACCGGGTCTATACCGATCTGGACGCCAATTTGCGTTTTGAGGTGGCCAAGCACCGGCAGGAGCTGAGTATTGCCCGCACCGGCATCACGTTTACGCACCGGGGCGAGTGGGAGGAGCGCGAGCATCAGGAAGTGGAAGTCGACCCGGTGTTCATTCAGATAAACGACCCTGGCGGGCGGCTGCTGGACCGCTCGCCCAACCTCAAGGCCGATCAGCTGGTGTTCGATGCCACGCACGACGGCCGGGCGCCGCTGAACTTTGTGCTGCGCGGCAAGGCCATCCGGCAGATTCAGGTGCCTATTGTGGAGGCCGGCAGCACAGTGGGCTATCTGCTGGCTGCCATTTCCTTGGAGGCTGCTCAGCACGTGTTGAGTAGCCTGGAAACCGCGTTGCTGCTCTCGTTTCCGGTGGTGCTGCTGGGGCTGTTTAGCAGTGCGCGCCTGCTGGCCGGGCGCAGCATAGCGCCGGTGGTGCAGATAACGGCTACCACCAACCGCATCACGCAGAGCAACTTAGCCGAGCGCATTGCCCTACCCCCGCGCCCCGACGAGCTGCACACGCTGGCCACGGCCATCAACGGCCTGCTGCACCGCGTAGAGCAGGCGGTGGAGCGCGAAAAGCAGTTCACCGCCGATGCTTCGCACGAGCTGCGCACGCCCCTGGCCGTGCTGCGGGGCACGCTGGAAGTGCTCATTCGCAAGCCCCGTCGCCCCGACGAGTACGTGACCAGCATTTCGCTGGGCATTCTGGAAATTGACCGGCTGACGCACCTGGTAGATCAGCTGCTGCTGCTGGCCCGGTTCGAGAACCACGCCAAAAGCTTGAACCGGCAGGAAATTGCGCTGCCGGCAGCCCTGCACGATGTGCTGTACCGCCTGCGCACCGACCTGCACGCCCGCAACATCCGGGTGGATGTGCAGGACAACCACGCCGCCCCCATCGTGACCGACCCCTACCTGCTGGACCTGATTCTGGACAATCTGCTGAGCAATGCCGTAAAGTATTCATTGGCCGACACCGCCATTGTGGTGCGCCTGGGCTGCGTGGCGAGGCAGCTCACGTGTGCCATTCAGGATCAGGGGGTAGGCATCCGACCGGAGGAACTAGACCGGATTTTTGACCCGCTCTACCGTTCCGATGCGCTGGCGCACCGCAAAATAGGCGGCACCGGCTTGGGGCTCTCCATTGTGGCCAAAGCCTGCGCACTGTTAGATATCAAGCTAACGGTACACAGCGTGTTGGGCCAAGGCTCAACATTCACGCTCCAATTTCCGAAACAGCCTCCGGCGCCGGTTGCATAAATACGTGGGGGCTACCCTACCTGTCGGGATATATCCAGCAGCTCAAAGCCTTCTTCGCGCAGAGCCAAACGAATATCGTCCGTGCCGGGTGTTTCGGCGTGGACGGTGGCTACCTCGGCCCGGCCCGGCGTGCCCGCTTCAATCTGGTCGACAATGAGGGTGAGGGCCGTGAGGGCAGCGCGGGCGCGGCCCACGGCTTGCTCATCGCTCAGGTTGTCGATGGTAAGTGAGTAACGGATGAGCTGCGATACGTCAGAGGTGGAGTCGGAGGAAGTCATGAGCAAGGGCATTTGATGGGAACTACCTCGTTGTACGCTAGCCAGGCTCGGAAGGGTAGCTTTTTAGTATATAGTCGTTGCTGGTCTTCGCCCTGCCCAGCGCCAACCCGTTTGCACCACCAGGTAGCGTGCCCCCTCTTCTGTCGTATAGAAATGGTGAAAGCGCTTTAATGCCCATGCAGGCCAGCCTAGTGGGTGGTCGTCCTCTGCTATCAACTCTTCCCAGCGGTGGGGCTGCCAAATAAGGCGCTCGGCACCCGGTAGTTGTTGATACTCTAGGGGTAGGGGTGGCCCATCGACTACCGGTTCATCATCCATATCCTGATACCATGTTACTCGCTCGCGTCTGCCCCACACTACCTGCGAATTGTGCGCAAAGTCTGGCGCAACCAGCCAGATGGTTAGGTAATATTCGTGGGCTCGTGCCTGTGTCTGCTTTTCCCAATCGAAAAAGGTGTTGAGTAGGTGCGCTACTGCCATCTGCCGTATCCGTTGGGGTGGTTGACGCCCTTCCCGGAAATAATGCCAGTGCCAGGGCCCCAGGCCTAGTTTTTCGACATAGTAATGATAGTCCGTTATGGCTTCAGCAGGTAGTACTGCTGGGGTAGATTGTAGGCTATCAATGTTCCGAACATGCCGGCGCGCCCCGCGTATTTTCTTCACAAACAAGCTGTTTATCCCGTGATGTCATCTAATACTTGCTAAAATACTATATCTTTACTAAATAACTATAGCTTACCTCTTCAGCAACGCCAATGTCAGCCCCCGTTTGCCCCAAGTGCAATTCTCCCGAAGCCACCAAAAGCGGCGTAATTGATGGCCGGCAGCGGTTTAAATGTAAAAACTGCGGCTACCACTACACCGTAGCCAAGGTAGGGAAGGAGATAAATTCTTACTACGTCATCAAAGCGCTGCAACTGTATATTGAGGGCGTGAGCTACCGTGAAATTGAGCGTCTGCTGGGCGTGAGTCACGTGAGTGTAATGAACTGGGTGAAGAAATACGGCGTGAAAGCCCCCCGCCAAACGGACTATCATCCTACCTACAAAATTCTCAATCAAAAGGAATTAGCAGAGTTTTTTCAGAATCCGGCCAACGTGCAGGGAGCCGGCCTGGTAGTCACGGAACTGGGCGATAAGTACATGATGATACGGTGGGAGCGGTTTAAGCAAGGGTAGAGCTATAGGGTTAGCAGAACGACAGCACTGCGGCGGATTCAATAGGAGGGTTTTGCTATTTAGTTGTGTCAGATTGATCTGCTGATAGGAGCCAGGCAAACTGCTTGTAGCTCTACCCTCACCCCATCCCACCCCTATGCGCCCCTCTCGCTACGCATTGCTTACTGGTGCTTTGCTGACTGCTGCCGCGGCCTCAGCTCAAGTACAACCTCCTCCTGCCGGTGGTCAGGCCCCGCCGCCCGCCGCACCCACGCCGCCCCCCGCCCCGCCGGCACCTGCTAAGTCGGCCCCCTACGGTGCTGGCCTGAAGGTGAATCTTTCCCCCGATGGCTCGAAGTACATCCGCTTCCTGACCTGGCACCAGGTCTACACTCGTTACACCGAAAATAATGCAGGAACCCTGCGGGCACCGGGCAAAACGCAGAAAGGGCAGGTTGATTTCGGTCTGCGTCGCTCCCGTCTCGTCATTCTGGCCCAACTGAACCCGCGTTTCGTGATTTACACGCACATGGGCATCAACAACCAGAATGCGGTGGGAGGGGGCCTCACTCCAACAACCGACGGCAAAAAGCCTCAGTTCTTCATTCATGAGGCCGTGACCGAGTACAAGGTGAATAAGTACCTGAGCCTGGGAGGTGGCCTTCATTACCTCAACGGCATCTCGCGGATAACCAGCGCCAGCACAACCAGCATTCTGCCGATGGATCTGCCGCTGACCAACTTCCCAACTATTGAGGCCACTGACCAGTTTGCCCGGTGGCTGGGCGTGTATGCGAAAGGCCGCGTTGGCAAGCTCGACTACCGCTTCTCGGTCAGCGACCCGTTCCTGACGAACCAAACCAGCACTCCGCTGGGCCTGGGTGTCATCACCAATACTAGTTCAACCACAGTGGGTGGGGTAACCACTACCACCACTGTGAACACCGGCACCGGCATTGCTACCTATAGCCCGCAAAACACCTCGCATGTGTACCAAGGCTACGTGAGTTACAATTTCCTGGAGCCGGAGGCCAACCTGCTGCCCTACTTCACGGGTACCTACTTGGGCACCAAGCGGGTGTTCAGCATAGGGGCGGGCTTCCTGTATAATAAGGATGCCATGTACTCGCGCGGCACCGATAGTCGCGTCACATACACCTCGCTACCCTCTACCGCCGACCAGTTTGCTAACATCCCAACGCGCAAGCATGATATAGCTATGTTCGGGGTTGATGCTTTCTATGATGTGCCCCTGGATACAGCCTCGCGTACGGCCCTAACCCTGTATGGTGTGTACTACAACTATAACATGGGCCCCAACCACGTCCGCTTCATTGGGCCTGAAAACCCCGGGTATGGTGCGGCGCCCACCCGCGGCAACGCGGTGCCACAGTCGGGTACGGGCAATTCCTTCTACGGGCAGGTAGGCTACCTGCTGCCGCAAAAGCTGCTGGGACCCAAGGCTCGCCTGCAACCCTACGTGGCCTACCTGCACAGCGACTACGAAGGGCTACACTACGCCAACGGCGACACCAAAGCCGTGAATGTGTACGATGCCGGCGTGAACGTGCTGCTGGATGGCCACAACGCGAAAGTAACGCTCAACTACCGCGCCCGCCCTGACTTTGAAGGCTACGTGCCCACCACAGGCAACTTCAACCGGCTCGACTACAAGCCGGAAATCACCCTGCAAACGCAGATTTTCTTGTAGCAAGGTTAGGCATTTCAGCCTACTAAGAACGTCATGCTGAGCGGAGTCGAAGCATCTCTACCGCTTCGTTGCAATCATCAGAAATTACGCACGGCAGAGATGCTTCGACAAGCTCAGCATGACAGGTACGACCACGCGGGATTTCTCCCGCTGGTCGAAATGACAAGTACTACATAACCCGTTTCCCCCTCCGCGCTTACCGGCCGCTTCATCGGCTACCCGCTTACCGCTTATTTAATCTGATGATCAGCTGGTTATAGCTGAAATTCGGTTTGAAACAGGAGAGCTACGGCCTGACCGCCGCGCCTTCACCGCTTTAATTTTCCACTAAAATTCCCCGTTTTCAATGGAACAAAGCATCAATCCCGGTTACGGCAAGGTGGCCGACGCGCCCCTCGCGCACGACAACAACAACGTCTCTACCAGTACCATCTGGCAAGTGATTACAGCCTCCTCAGTAGGGACGGTTATCGAGTGGTACGATTTTTACATTTTTGGCTCGCTGGCGGCCATTATTGGGCCAGTGCTATTTGGGCAGGCGGGTAAGATTGAAGACACGCTGCTGGGCGCCCTGGCCGTGTTTGGGGCGGGCTTTGTGGTGCGGCCGTTTGGCGCTATGTTCTTCGGCCGGCTGGGTGACATGATCGGGCGCAAGTACACGTTCTTGGTCACGCTGCTGATTATGGGCGGGGCTACCTTTATCACCGGCCTTATTCCCAGCTACGACACCATCGGCATTGCCGCGCCCGTTATCGTCGTGATTTTGCGCTTGTTGCAGGGTCTGGCCCTGGGCGGCGAGTACGGCGGCGCCACCACCTACGTGGCCGAGTACGCCCCCGACAAAAAGCGCGGCTACTACACCAGCTTCATCCAAATTACGGCCACTGGCGGCCTCATTCTGAGCATTTCGGTGCTGCTGATTACCCGCAAGATTGTGGGCGAAGACGCGTTCAAAGAGTGGGGCTGGCGCATTCCGTTCCTGCTGTCGGGCTTCCTGGTAATTGCCTCGTACTACATCCGCCGCAAGCTGCACGAGTCGCCGCTGTTTGCCAAGGCCAAGGCTACTGGCACCACCAGCAAAAGCCCTCTGCGCGACTCGTTTATGAACCCCGTAAACCGTCGTTTGGTACTCATCGCGCTGTTCGGCGTAA
Organism: Hymenobacter citatus; assembly: GCF_014333615.1. Classification (GTDB taxonomy): domain Bacteria; phylum Bacteroidota; class Bacteroidia; order Cytophagales; family Hymenobacteraceae; genus Hymenobacter; species Hymenobacter citatus. The sequence continues at coordinate 397,318 of NZ_JACSCY010000001.1, forward strand.
CCATGGGCCAGGGCGTGATTTTCTACACCAGCCAGTTTCAGGTGTTCACCTTCATGAATTCGGTTCTTAAACTCGATATCGTGGATTCGAGCATTATCATGGTAGTGTCGATGCTGCTGGCCACGCCGTTGTTCGTGTATTTTGGGTCGCTTTCGGACCGCATCGGCCGCAAGCGCATCATCATGACGGGTATGATTTGCGGAGCCCTGTTTACCGCCCCGCTGTTCTACGGTGTGAAGGCCTTTGCCGGTCCGCTCACCGAAATTACGCCCGCCACCGTAGACGCCGCCGGCAAGGCTGTGCCCGCTGTGATGAAGGCCCTCACGCCCAACATCCCCGCCATGACGGCCCTGATTTTCTGCCTGGTGCTGTTCGTGACGATGGTGTACGGACCCATTGCCGCCTACCTCGTGGAACTGTTCCCAACGAAAGTGCGCTACACTTCCTTGTCGGTGCCCTACCATATTGGCAACGGCATCTTCGGCGGCTTCGTGCCGCTGGTGGCTACCTCCATTGGGGTGTGGGCTGCCGCCCAGCCGATAGGCACCTTTGCTAAGGAACACAGCAGTTTGCTGGGCCTGATCTACCCCATCACGGTAGCGTTGATTTGCTTTATTGTGGGCATGATCTACATGAAAGACATCCGCAACGTGCGCCTGATGGACGACGCTGGCGCGTGAGTGCGGGAGTGACGGAATGACCAAGTGACTTTCGAGTCAATGCAAAAAGTCCGTCGGGCCGCTGGGTCGGCGGACTTTTTTGTGGAGTTTGTAACGCGAAGCTCTGCTTCGCGGCCATGAGCGCCGTCTCACCCAACACTCTCGTTCTCGCAGTCGTGAAGCAGAGCTTCGCGTTACAATTTCAGTTCACTAATCAACCCATGCCCGACTCATCCGAAGCAGCGGAGCAGCGGCGGGGGCAGCGGCTGCTGTTCGTGAGCAGCTTGTTTGCCGTGCTGCTGAACTTTCCCCTGCTGGCCGTCTTCGACCACGAGGGTAGGGTAGGAGGCATCCCGGTGCTCTACCTCTACCTACTACTACTCTGGCTCAGCATCGTGCTCCTCACGGGCTGGCTCGTTCGGAAGTAGTGAAGTAGTGAATTTGTGAAGTTGTGAGTTAAAAAAGTGTGTCATCCTGAGTGCAGCGAAGGACCTTCTCACGGTAGGAAGTGTCGTTGTTATGTATGTCGCGCTAGCGTGAGAAGGTCCTTCGCTGCACTCAGGATGACACGCTTTTTTAACTCACCATCTCACCACTCACCATCTCACCACCTCACCACTTCACCACCTTGTCCAAACTCCTGCTCATCGGCTTTTCCTTTGGCTACCTGGCGTTGCTGTTCGGGGTGGCCTACGCGGCGGAGCGACGCTCGGCGGCGCGGCGGAGCCTGGTGAGCAACCCCTACGTGTACGCCCTAAGCATGGCCGTGTACTGCACCGCCTGGACCTACTACGGCTCGGTGGGTAGGGCCGCGCATTTTGGGCTGGAGTTTGTAGGTATCTATCTGGGCCCTACCCTGTTGGCGCCGGCGTGGTGGCTGGTGCTGCGCAAGATTATCCGCATCTGCCGTACCCAGCGCCTCACCTCCATTGCCGACTTCATCTCGGCCCGCTACGGCAAAAGCGCCGCCCTGGGTGCCCTGGCTACGGTGGTGTGCGTGCTGGGCGTTATACCGTATATATCCTTGCAAATCAAGGCTATTGCTACCTCGTTTGAGGTGATGGCCGGCGGGGCTAACCTAGGCGGGCTGGACGATAACACCGCCCTAATTACCACCGGCGTACTGGCGTTCTTCACCATCATTTTCGGCGTGCGCTCGGTGGAGGCCACGGAGCGCCACGAGGGCATGGTGCTGGCTGTGGCCCTGGAAAGCCTGGTGAAGCTGGTGGCCTTTTTGGCGGCTGGCCTGCTGGTCACCTACGGGCTGTTCGACGGCTTTGCCGATGTATTTGACCGGGCCGCTGCGGTGCCGGCGCTGCAAAAGCTCTTTACGCTGCACGGCACTGGCATTGGCGGGGCGCAGTGGCTCACGCTGCTGCTGCTGGGCATGGCGGCCGTGCTGCTGCTGCCACGGCAGTTTCAGGTGTCGGTGGTGGAGAACGTGAACGAGGACCACCTGCGCAAAGCCATGTGGCTGTTTCCGCTCTACCTTATCATCATCAACGTATTTGTGCTGCCCATTGCCTTTGGGGGCGTGCTGCGCTACGGCACCCAACTGGATGCCGACACTTTTGTGCTGGCCCTACCCCTGGGCGCGGGGCACCGCTGGCTGGCGCTGCTGGTGTATCTGGGCGGGCTGTCGGCGGCCAGCAGCATGATTATCGTGGAAACCATTGCCCTGAGCGTGATGATGAGCAACCACTTGCTGATGCCGCTGCTGGTGCGCGTGCCGGCCGCCCGGGGCGAGTCGGCGCGGTGGTTTGCGTATTTGGGGCAGGTGGCGCTGCAGAGCCGCCGGCTGGCGGTGGTGCTGGTGCTGCTACTGGCCTACGGCTACTACGCCACGGTGGGGCATTTGCTGTCGTTGGTGAACATCGGGCTGGTGTCGTTTGCGGCGGTGGCGCAGTTTGTGCCAGTGGTGATAGGGGGGCTGTACTGGAAGGGCGGTACCAGCCGTGGTGCCATGGCGGGCATCCTGGGCGGCTTTGCGGTGTGGTTTTTTACGTTGGTGATGCCTACTATGATTGCGCCCGGCTTGTTGCCGGCCTCCATTATGGACCACGGCCTGTTTGGGGTAGGGGCCCTGCGGCCGTTTGCGCTGTTTGGCCTCACCGGCCTCGATTATCTGTCGCACGGCTTGTTCTGGAGCTGGTTCTGCAACGTGGGGCTGTACGTGGGCGTGTCGGTGCTGGGGCGGGTGCCTACGGGGCTGGAGCTGCGCCAGGCCGAGGAGTTTGTGGACGCCTTCCGGCCCCGGCCGGCCGCCAGCGCCGAGTGGCGCGGCGTCGCTCCGGTGCTATCGGTGCGGGCGCTGCTGCGCGGTTTCTTGGGCAAGAAGCGCACCGCGCAGGCGTTGCAGGCCTTCGCCACGCGCTTCCCTGATGCCCTACCCCCCGAGCCCATTGCCCCCGCCGATGCCGACCCGCGCCTGCTGGCCTACGCCGAAAAGCTACTGGCCGGTAGCATCGGCCCGGCCTCGGCGCGCCTGCTGCTTTCCTCGGCCATCGGGGTAGAGGAGCTGCGGTTTGATAACGTGGTAGGGATTCTGCGCGAAAGTCAACAATTGCTGGCCGCCAACCGCCAGCTGCGCCGCCAGCAGCAGGAGTTGCAGCGCCTCACCACCGATTTGCAGTTGGCCTACGAGCAGCTGCAAGCCCTGGATGAGCGCAAAGATGAATTTCTCTACACCGTGACGCACGAGTTGCGCACCCCGCTCACCAGCATTCGGGCTTTGTCGGAAATTCTTTCTGATAACCCCGAACTGGACGAGGAAGAGCGGCTACGTTTCCTACACACCATCACCAAGGAATCGGAGCGCCTGAGCCGGCTGATTACGCTGGTACTGGATCTGGAAAAGTACGAGTCGGGCAAGGCCACGCTGGTGCGCGAGCCGGTAATGGTAGGGGAACTGGTAGCGGAAGCCGCCGAAGCTGTGGAGCAATTGGCGCAGGCCCGCCGCATTCAGCTGACAGTAGCCGTAGCGCCCGACTTACCAGCCCTACCCGCCGACCGCGACCGGCTGATGCAGGTGCTCGTCAACCTGCTTTCCAACGCCGTGAAAGCCTGCCTTGCCGATGGCTCCGGCCGTATTTGGGTAGGGGCCGAAGCCCGCGCCGGGCAGCTGCTGCTGCGCGTCACCGACAACGGTAAGGGCATCGACCCGGCCTACCATCACCTGATTTTTGATAAGTTTTACCAGGCCCAGCACCAAACCATGCGCAAGCCCGAGGGCTCGGGGCTGGGCCTGGCAATCAGCCGCAATATTGTGGAGCTGCACCAGGGGCACATGTGGGTGGAAAGCGCCCCGAACCAGGGCGCCAGCTTCTCCCTGACCCTACCGCTGCACCCGCAACAGCAGCCACAGCCTACCACCTAATTTGTACTACCCGCCGCTATTGAAACTCGTTTGGCTATGAAAGAAGCCCACATTTTACTGGTCGATGATGAACCGAACATTGTGATGTCCCTGGAATTTCTGATGCGAAAAAACGGCTACCAAGTCAGCATTGCCCGCAACGGCACCGAGGCCCTGGAGGCCGTTGACCGCACCCCCTTCGACTTGATTCTGCTGGATATCATGATGCCCGACGTGGATGGCTACCAGGTGTGTCAGCACGTGAAGCAGCGCCCCGACCGGCAGCAAACCAAGGTCATTTTCCTGTCGGCCAAAAGCCGGGAGGACGACGTGCAGAAGGGCTACGCCGCCGGCGCCGACCTCTACGTACCCAAGCCCTTCAGCACCCGCCAGCTGATGGAGCAAGTGCAGGCGCTGCTGGCCGCATAGCCTTTGGCCGCGTGTTTTTCGTAGTTTACGGCTGTTGCCAGCTGGTTTTTGGCCTCTTGGCCGTCATGCTGAGCGCAGCGGAGCGAAGTCGAAGCATCTCGCGTGCTCCCGGTAATTTTATTTTAAAATTGCTATCTGACATCAGCACGCGAGATGCTTCGACTTCGCTCCGCTACGCTCAGCATGACGGTATAAAACCACCCCACTCCCAATTCCTAATTCATACTTTCTAATTCATAATTCCTTCCCCATGCCCACCGACCATCCCCGCATCCGGACCACCGAAGAGTACCAGTACGCCTACCGCCGCAGCGTAGAAAACCCCGAGCAGTTCTGGGCCGATGTGGCCGAGCCCTTCACCTGGCGCCGCAAGTGGGATACTGTGTTGACGGCCGACCTGGTAGAAGGCCACAACAAGTGGTTTGAAGGCGCCAAGCTCAACATCACCGAGAACTGCCTCGACCGCCACCTGGCGACGCGCGGCAACAAGCTGGCCCTCATCTGGGAGCCCAACGACCCCAAAACCCGCCAGATTCGCTACACCTACCGCGAGCTGCACCAGGAGGTGTGCCGCTTTGCCAACGTGCTGCACAACAACGGGGTAGAGAAGGGGGACAGGGTGTGCCTCTACATGCCCATGATTCCGCAGCTGGCTATTGCCGTGCTGGCCTGCGCCCGCATCGGGGCGGTGCACTCGGTTATCTTCGCTGGCTTCTCGGCCAATGCCATTGCCGACCGCGTGAACGACGCCCAGGCCACCGTAGTCATCACGGCCGACGGCCTGGAGCGCGGCGCCAAGCAGATTCCGGTGAAGCGCGTGGTGGACGAGGCCCTGGAACACTGCCCCTCCGTGCGCGGCGTAATTGTGGTGGAGCACCTGGGCTGGCCCGTGCACATGAAAGACGGCCGCGACGTGTGGTACCACGACGAGGTGCAGGAAGTGGAAAAAACCTGCCCCGCCGAGGAAATGGACGCCGAGGACATGCTGTTCATCCTCTACACCTCGGGCAGCACCGGCAAGCCCAAGGGCGTGGTGCACACCACCGCCGGCTACATGGTGTGGGCCGATTACACGTTCCGCAATGTATTTCAAGTGGAAGAAAACGATGTGTACTGGTGCTCGGCCGATATTGGCTGGGTGACGGGCCACACCTACCTGCTCTACGGCCCGCTGCTGTCGGGGGCTACTACCCTCATGTTTGAGGGCGTACCGACCTACCCCAGCCCCGGCCGCTACTGGGAGGTGATTGACAAGCACGGCGTGAACGTGTTCTACACCTCGCCCACAGCCATCCGCTCGCTCATGGCCCACGACATCAACCACGTGCTGGCCTACTCCCTGGACTCGCTGCGGGTGCTGGGCTCGGTGGGCGAGCCCATCAACGAGGAAGCCTGGCACTGGTACCACACGCACATCGGCAAGGGCCGCTGCCCCATCGTGGATACGTGGTGGCAGACCGAAACCGGCGGCATCATGATTTCAGCGCTGGCGAATATTACGCCCAGCGTGCCGGCTCGCGCGGGCCTACCCCTGCCGGGCGTGCAGCCGGTGCTGCTCAACCAGGAAGGGCAAGAGATTGAGGGCAACGATGTGGAAGGCTACCTCGCCATCAAGTACCCCTGGCCGGGCATCATCCGCACCACCTACGGCGACCATGAGCGCGCCAAGCAGACCTACTTTGGCGTGTATCCGGGCTACTACTTCACTGGCGACGGCGCCCGGCGCGAGCCCGACGGCCTCTACCGTATCCAGGGCCGCGTGGATGATGTGATTAACGTATCGGGCCACCGCTTCGGCACCGCTGAAATCGAAAATGCCATCAACCAGAACAACACCGTAGTGGAGTCGGCAGTGGTGGGCTACCCGCACGATGTGAAGGGGCAGGGCATCTACGCCTACGTGATTTGCCGCGACGGCGCCTGCGACGACGATATCAGCCGCAAGCACGTGGAGGCCAGCATCATCGAAACCATCGTAGCCCAAATCGGCCGCATTGCCAAGCCCGACAAGATTCAGTTTGTGGAGGGCCTGCCCAAAACGCGCTCCGGCAAAATCATGCGCCGCATCCTGCGCAAAGTAGCCGAGGGCGACACCAGCAACCTCGGCGACACCACCACTCTCCTCGACCCTGAGATTGTAGAAAAAATTGTGGAGGGTAGGAAATAAGTCCGTCATGCTGAGCTTGCCGAAGCATCTCGCGTGCTGACGAAAGATAGTATCCAACATCAGCACGCGAAATGCTTCGACAAGCTCAGCATGACCGTCTTTCCAAACTTTTTAAACGAAGCAGTAAGCTTGCATATATTGACGTAGGCCTACTGCTGACGTTATAAGCAAAACGTCCCATCAACCAGAGTTGATGGGACGTTTTGCTTATAACATTCTGGTTTCTACTTACGCTTGCTCTTCTTGTCTTTGCCAGAGTTGAGCAGCAGAATGGTACCAACCGTAACGGCGACAATGGTGGCCATTTTGGTTACGAAAGCGGTGCGGTTATACTTCCATTCCACGGCGTATCCCTTCTCGGCGAAGATATTGGGCACGTGTCCGTGCGCTAAGTCTTTCAACACGCCTTCCACCACATCCACGCGGTCGGCCAAGATCAGCGGGAGCCAGTGCTTGTACTCGTTTTCGCTGTACTTGAAAGCGAAGCGCCGAATAACGCCACTCAGGCCGGTAGGTGGTAGGGTAGCACCAAACACGGCCGTCACATCGGGCCGCTCAATGGAGTGGAGTACCTCCACTGTTATCGGTTGTTGGGGAGGTCGGTCGTAAAATATATCCCGCGGCGGCGCATCCTCGCGGTGCTGCATGGGGTAGGTAGGGTCGTTTTCCGGATCGGCATCCACACCCCAGCCATTGATTTGCGTGTAATCTATTCTCTGAGTTTGCATAGTGAGGAGGCGTTATTTAGTAACGGTCGGGGGTATCAGAATCGGCTTGATGCAGTTGTCCAGCTTGGCGGAGAACAAGCGGTAGCCATCGGCTACTTCTTCCATTGGCAGGCGGTGGGTGATGAGGGCCTTGGGGTTGAGTCGGCCACTCTGCACGTGGTCGATGAGGCGCGGAAGCAGGCGCTTCACCGAGGTCTGGTTGCCTCGGATAGTTAGGCCCTTGTTCATGGCATTGCCAATGGGCACCAAGTTGTCGGTAGGGCCATACACCCCCACAATCGACACCACGCCGCCTTTCTTTACGGCATTAATAGCCCAGTGCAGCGCCGTGGCCGAGCCCGCCTGCAATAGAGTTTTGCGACCCGTAATGGTTTGCAGCACGTTGCCAGCCGCTTCGGCGCCTACCGCGTCAATCACGCAGTCGGCTCCCAGCCAGTCGGTTTGCTTCTTAATAAACAACACTGGGTCGCCAATTTCCTCGAAGTTGTAGGCCTCACAAGGCGCGTAGTTGCGCACGAACTCCAGACGGTAGTCTTCTTTGTCGAGCACAATCACACGGCCAGCCCCAAACAGCCAAGCGCACCGGGCCGCCATAATGCCAACCGGCCCGGCCCCAAATACCAGTACCGTATCACCCTTTTGAATACCAGCCATTTCGGCGGCCTGGTAGCCAGTGGGCACCACGTCCGTGAGCAGCACGGCATCGTCTAGGTCCATGCCGGGCGGAATAACGGTAGGGCCCACGTTGGCGTAGGGCACGCGGGCATACTCGGCCTGGCCACCATCGAAGCCACCAGCGGTGTGCGAGTAGCCAAAGATGCCGCCTACGGCCGTAGCCATAGCATTGGCTTGGTGGCAATTACCAAACATCCCTTGCTGGCAGAAGTAGCACCGTCCGCACGACACATTGAAGGGAACAATAACGTTGTCGCCTACTTTGATATTCGTGACATCGGGGCCGATTTCCACTACTTCCCCCACAAACTCATGGCCGAAGGTAGAGCCCACGCGCGTATCGGGCACGTTGCCGTTGTATAAGTGTAAGTCAGATCCGCAGATGCAGGAGCGGGTAACGCGCACAATAGCATCCTCCGGATGCTTGATCTCGGGCATTGGTTTCTGAACGGCTCGGACCCTCTTGGGGCCGCGGTATTCCATGGCAAGCATAGGCGTTGGTTTTGGAGTAGAAAGGGTAGGAGTGGATACGAGCAATGCAATATCTACACGCAGCATCTGTGCAAGCACTGCCTGCTGCTGTGGTTACATAGTACCAGTAGGTGCACAGATAGGGTTGTGAAACTGCGGTTAATCGCGCAATAAATAGGTGTTTATACGGAAGGCATGCCGCGCATAGCTGAGGGAAGTACGCAGCTACGCGCGGCATGCCTGCGCTCCTCTACCGCAAGATTGTGGAGGGTAGAAACCGCCTCTGTGCGGTTGTATCCTATGCGAATAAGTAATTCTATATAGTAGATCTGTGCACGCCGGTAACTTGTAAATTTTCTTCAGATACTATAAAGTTTATTTCGTATCCAGGGCTGAAACTTCTTTTCGAGAATATAGGAGGCTAATAATGAAAGCGGTACAAATAATAATAAGCGTAAGGCAAATGTAAAGCGAGTGCCAGAAAGTAACTCTACTCTCATGAATAAAGCCAGAATTGGAAAATGAATTAGATATAATCCGTAAGAAATAGATCCGGCTTTGGATAATAAATTAATGATTTTATGAAATATAGTATTTAGCTTATTTTGTGCTATGTATAACAACAAAGAAGTTATATAAAAGACAACAGGCAAAGCCAGTGTATGGTCTGACGCGATTCGATTTTCTGCAAATATGTAATAGGTTGTGTACAAAGGTGCTGTTATCAAAATGAATTTATATAGAGATAAAAATATATTATTTTTATTCGTGAATACGAATATAATCATAGCAAAATAAAGCAATTGATAAAAATCGGTCAAGTTCAATAAGGGACTCAGCTTATCTACGGCAATAGGATAAAATTTGGAGAGTATAACAGTTAAAATATCTTTAAATGGGTTGAGATGTTCAAGCGATAATAATAAAAATAACATGCTCGTCATCAGGGTAAACGAGGGTAGGGTTCTGTTGAATTTATTCTTCGCTAGTGTAACCCCTGTCAACCAAAAGAGAAAGTAGAGAGGATAGGAGAAATCGAATGGCAATGGGATGAATAGCCGTATACCAACTATTAAAAAGCATAGTAGTGTGATAAATAAAGGATTTATTCGAAAAAAAGATAGTGGAATAAAAGCAAGGTAGAAAAGCACTTCAAAATGCAAAGACCAGATAGGGTTTATTTCAAAAATGATAGGAGTGGAGTTGTTTTGTAATATTGTTATATTAGTTAGTATAGTATATGTAGGATAGCTGCCTTTGGCCGCTGCAAGAGCAGCCAAAACGCATAGAAAGTATATAGGATATATTCTGGTAAAGCGTTTTTTTAAATAGGGTAGGATTTGTTTTTTTGTTAATGGGGTAGGATTTGCAATAGCAATAACGTAGCCTGATAATACAAAAAATACAAGTACACTTAAGCGTCCTGGGGGATTAAAGGCAAAATATCCTTCTGGTTGATAATGCGGATCCAGCCAGAAGCGGTGGTATATGATATGATGCCAAACAACAAGTAAAGCAGCAAAGCCACGTAATCCTTCAAGATTAAATTCAAAGACCTTATTTCGTTGTACAGGAGAATTTTCTGCAAGAGATACGTGTGCCATTACGTTGGAAAGCAAGTCGGATAAACTAAAAAGTAATTAGCGTAAATAACTTCTATGTATAATTTGCGCTAATTACTTTTGAATATTGTAGCAAGTTATCACTGAGATTCTTTCTGTACAATGTATGGCAGTAAAACCCGATATGCTCAAGCACGAGGGTAACTCTAGTAAAAGATACTGCCGGATACTTCTCCAAATCCGATTCGTACGTTGTCTGGCCCGCCATATCCGCGTACTATTACCCTATCTTCATCTTCCAGAAAGATGCGCATGGTAGTGTCGTTGAGGACGAGGGGATGCGTACCACCGGCGGTGAGGTCGTATAGACTGCCATTGACCACAGTGCCGCTGGTGTAGAGGTCACCGGCCAGCAAGGGAGTGCCACTGCTGGTGAGGTAGGCTAGTTGCTGCCCCATGCTCCAGTACAGGCTGCGGGTGGTGGGAGAGGCTATAACTGTTTCGGGGCCGTTGGCGGGCTGCAAGGCTACTTCCAACTGCACAGCCACATGATGCTGACCGTGTTGGCGCAGGTGTGGCTCTGGCTCTGGCAGCTGGGGTGCCCCGGCCACCCGGAAGGGCTCCAGCGCGTCCAACGTCACTACCCAGGGCGAGATAGTGCTACCGAAGCTGCGGTCTAACAACGGTGCCGGCGCCGAGCCCCGGCATAAGTCGTGGGCATACCAGCCTAGTACTAGCGTCAGGCCAAATAGCGTTTCTTCGGCCTGTTCTACTGATAGTGGCGTTCCTAGATCAGTAGCTTGGCCGCCTACAAAGCCCAGTTGCACCTCAAAGTCGAGGCGCTGCACGGGGCCACGTAGGGTATCTTCGGCATCGAGTAGGTAGGTACGCGTGGGGCGCCGCACGCGCCCGCCCGAAGCTACCAAGCTGCCCGCCGGGGCATAGCTGCCCGTAGGGGCAGGGCTAGTTGCATCGGCAGGTGTACTGGCAACCAGTTGGTTGGTAAAGCGCACAAACTGGCGCGGCTTCACCGGGGGCAGTAGCTGCACTTCCGTTTGACGTAGCAGGCAATCGCGCATTACCTCGGGACTTTGCAACACGGTGTTGTCGTGGCGCAGCAGCTCGCTCACCCGCTCACGCACGGCCCGCCAAGCGGGGCGGCCCAGCCGGATAAAGGCATTCAACGACCGGCGCCGAAATACCTTGGGCTGCCCTTTCAGGTCCAAGTCATCAAAGAAGCCCCACTGGCTCACAGCATACAGATCGAGCACGTAGCCGCCAATGGCCACACCCACGCGGGCGCCCCGCTCCTCGGTTTCAAAAATGCCAAAGGGTAAGTTTTGGATGGGAAAGTCGCTGGTAGGCGGAATATCAATCCAAGAATGGATGGTAGGGTCGTTCGCAGAAGCCATGCAGGAAGAAGGTAGAGTCAGAAGTAGAAAAGCCGAGCCAGCGGCGCAGGTTGTACGGAGAAGTGCAGTCGAGCGACGGGTTTAACAAGGTTTTGGCTGCTGTAACTATGAAAACAGAACAGCAGAAAAAAGCAGAACGTCATTTCGACCAGCGGGAGAAATCTCGCGTGCTGACACCGGCTACTGATTACCGGAGCACGCGAGATTCTTCCCGCTGGTCGAAATGACGTTCTATCTAAAAGACGGTCTAAATGCCGCAAACAGCTACGCCAGCAGCTGCGGCTTTTCCTTATAGGTCTTCCACAAAAACTCTCCGAAAATCGTGTTTGCCCAGGCAAACCATGAGCGGCTGAACTTCTCCGGATTGTCCTTATTGAAGGATTCGTGCATGAAGCCGGTGCCGGCGTGAGTGGATTTCAGCGTCTGAATGCACTGCTTGATTTCGGCGTCGCTGGTGCTGGTGAGGCCCTGCGTAACCAGGCCAATCGGCCAGATCATGTCCTGACCCACGTGCGGCCCGCCAATACCTGCGCCGGCCGTACCCTTAAAATAGAACGGGTTATCCTCGGAAAGCAACATCTTGCGGGTGTTCTGGTACACTGGGTCCGATACGGGCATGGCACCCAGGTAGGGTAGGGCAATCAGGCTGGGCACGTTGGCGTCGTCCATCAACACCTGGCTGCCGAAGCCGTCTACCTCGTAGGCGTAGATTTTGCCGTATTTCGGGTGGTTCACGATGGCGTGCTGCTTCAGGGCCGTTTCTACCTCGGTGGCTAGGGCCGTGAGGTCCTGGGCGGTTTTCTGGTCCTTGGCTAGCTTGGTCATCATCTCGGCGGCTTGGCGCAGGCTCACCACCGCGAAGAAGTTGCTGGGCACCAGGAAGGAGTACAGCGTGGCGTCGTCGCTGGGGCGGAAGGCCGAGCAAATCAGGCCCACCGGCTTGATGGGATAGCCAAAGCCCTTCATGGGCTGGGTATCGGTGGCGTTGGTGGTTTCGCGCTGGAAGGAGTAGGGGCCACGGTCGTCCTTGCGTTGCTGCTCCCGGAAGGTTTGCAGCACCGTTTTAATGGCTTGCTGCCACTGCTGGTCGAAGGGCTTGGTGTCGTTGGTGGTCTTCCAGTAGTGGTAGCCCAGGCGGATGGGGTAGCACAGCGAGTCGATTTCCCACTTGCGTTCGTGCACGCCGGGCTTCATGTTGGTCTTATCGGATTTCCACTCGCCTACCTTGTTGGGGTCGTCGTAGAAGGCATTGGCGTAGGGGTCCTTCAGGATGTAGCTGGTCTGACGGTTAATCACGCCGGCAATCAGCTGACGCAGCTCGGCATCCTTGCCCACCAGCTGGAGGTAGGGCCACACCTGGGCCGAGGAGTCGCGCAGCCACATCGCGTCGATGTCGCCGGTGATGACGTAGGTATCGGGGCGGCCGTCGCGGGTGCCGTGGGTCACGGTGGTATCCAGGGTGCTAGGGAAGCAGTTGTTGAACAGCCAGCCCAACTCCTCGTCCTTCACCTTTTTCTGAAACTCCGAAATAGCCGCCTCCACGGCCTTACTGCGGAAACGACGCTTATCGGCCGTTGGCCGCACCACCGGAAACTTAGGCGCGGTGCCGGCAAAGGAATACTGGTTGAAGAAAACGCTGGTGGTAAGAAGGGAAAAGCCGTGAAGGAAATTTCTGCGGTTCATGGGAAATGGTGGGTAACAAGAGCGTGTCGCTTAAAACGCGCTTAATGGAGCTAATATTTTAATCTTAAAGACCGTCATGCTGAGCTTGTCGAAGCATCTCGCGTGCTGACGACAGATACTATCTTTCATCAGCACGCGAGATGCTTCGACAAGCTCAGCATGACGGTCCTCGCTTCAAATCAACGAATTATTTATACTTCGACATAGAGAACGGCGCGGCGTCCTTGCTAGTACCTCGGGTTTTATTGGGGGTAGAAGTCATATCGAAGTCCAGGGTAGCGCCTTTCAGCAACTCCTCGTGGCTGAGCCAGGTTTTGTCGTAGGATTTGCCGTTGACGGTCAGCTGGTTCACGTAGCGGTTCTCGTCGGAGTTCTTGGGGGCGTTCAGCACGATGTCCTTACCCGAGGGCAGGTGCAGGGTAGCTTTGGGGAACAGCGGCGCGCCCAGCACGTACTGGTCGGTGCCGGGGCACACGGGGTAGAAGCCCAGCGCTGTAAACACATACCAGGCCGAGGTCTGGCCGTTGTCTTCGTCGCCGCAGTAGCCGTCGGCGGTGGGTAGGTAGAGGCGGTTCATTACCTCACGCAGCCAATACTGCGCCTTCCAGGGCTGGCCGGCGTAGTTATACAGGTAAATCATGTGCTGAATGGGCTGGTTGCCGTGGGCGTAGTTGCCCATGCCCGCAATCTGCATCTCTCTGATTTCGTGAATGGTACCGCCGTAGTACGAGTCGTCGAACACGGGGGGTAGGGCAAACACGGTATCCAGCGTCTGCACAAACTTCTGCTTGCCGCCCATCAGGTCCATCAGGCCCGCCACATCATGGAATACCGACCACGTGTAGTGCAGACTGTTGCCCTCCGTGAAGGCGTCGCCCCACTTAAAAGGACTGAAGTTGGGTGCCCAGCTGCCGTCTTGGTTTTTGCCGCGCATCAGCCCTACCTGCTTGTCGAACAGGTTGCGGTAGTTCTGGCTGCGCTTGGCGTAGAGGTTCACCTCTTTCTTGGGCTTGCCCAGGGCTTTTGCCAGCTGCGAAATCGTGAAGTCGTCGTAGGCGTATTCCAGCGTACGGGCCGCGTTTTCCTTGATTTTGACATCATAGGGCACGTAGCCCAGCTTGTTGTAGTACTGCACGCCCTTGCGGCCCACAGCGTCCAGCGGACCTTCGTTATTAGCGCCGTGCACCAGGGCCTCATACAGCACCTCCATGTCCTGGCCCCGAATGCCTTTCAGGTAGGCGTCGGCCACCACGGAGGCCGAGTTGTTGCCCACCATCACGCTGCGCAAACCGGGGCTGGCCCACTCCGGCAGCCAGCCGCCTTCTTTGTAGTCGTTGGCCAGGCCCTGCTGCATCTCCGCGTTTTGGTCGGGGTAGAGCAGATTCAGGAAGGGAAACAAGGCCCGGAACGTGTCCCAGAAGCCCGTATCCGTATACATGTAGCCCGGCAGCACCTCCCCGTTGAAGGGGCTGTAGTGCATCACCTTGCCGTTGGCGTCCAGCTCGTAGAGCTTGCGCGGGAACAGCAACGCACGGTACAAGCAAGAGTAGAAGGTGCGCTTCTGGTCGGCAGTGCCGCCCTCAATGTCGATGCGGCCCAGGGTCTTGTTCCAGGCCTCGCGGCCCTTCTGGCGCACGGCCTCCAGGTCCTGGTCGCCGATTTCCTTCAGGTTCAGCTCGGCCTGCTCGGGGCTGATAAACGACGAAGCCACCCGCGCATTCACCTGCTCACCCTTGCGGGTTTTAAAGCCCACGGCGGCGCCGGCGTGGTTCACGGTAGCTTCCAGCAAGCCCACAGCCAGCTCCTTGTCCTTGAACACGGCCGTGCTGGTGAAATCGTGGTCGAACTCAATGACGAAGTAGTTCTTGAAGTTCTTGGGCACGCCGCCGCTGTTGCGAGTGGTGTAGCCCACAATCTTGCGCTGCTGGGGTAGGATCTTCACCATTGAGCCCTTGTCCAGGGCATCAATTACCACGTAGGCGCTGTCGGTTTTGGGGAAGGTGAAGCGGAAGCTAGCCGCCCGCTCGGTGGGCGCAATTTCGGTCGTCACATCGTGGTCGGCCAGGTACACCTTGTAGTAGTTGGGCTCGGCTACCTCGGCCTTGTGCGAATACCAACTGGCGCGCGCATCCTCATCAAATACCCGCTTGCCGGTGATGGGCATGATGGCAAACTGCCCGTAGTCGTTCATCCACGGCGAGGGCTGGTGCGTCTGCTTGAAGCCCCGGATCTTATCGGCCGAGTACTGGTAGGCCCAGCCGTTGCCCATTTTGCCGGTCTGCGGCATCCAGAAGTTCATGCCCCAGGGCAGGGCAATAGCCGGGTAGGTGTTGCCATTCGACAGGCTCGGTTTGGAGTCGGTGCCGATAATGGGATTCACCCATTGAGCGTAGTCTTTCGTTGCCACCGGCCCCTGCGCCAGGGCAGGAGCCGCCGTCAGCAGCAAGGCAGAAAGAACAGGAAAGAGTTTAGGCATTCGGTTAGGGAAAGAGTAGGATAACAAAAGGGTATGTAAAGAACATCATTTCGACCAGCGGGCGTAATCTCGCGTGCTGCTACTAGATACTAGCTTGCGTTAGCACGCGAGATTACGCCCGCTGGTCGAAATGATGTTCTGTTTTTTTCATGCAAACAGATTACTTATAGGCTAGCTTCACGGCCGTAGGGTTGGCGGTATAGGCGGCCCACAATTCATCTAGCGTTTTGCCGGTTTTTTGCTTCCACAGTTCCGGTGAGTAAGCGTGCGCGCGCAGGGCGGCGTCCATCTCGTTCACAATTTTGGGGTAGCCGTTTTGCTCCAGCCACGCCAGAAAGCGGGCCGTAATGCGGTAGCTGTTGGTGTAGCTCTGGCCTTCTTTGTAGTCGGGCAGTTTCCAGTTGCCTGCCTCGTTGTTGATGCCAAGCGCGTAGCGCGTATAGTCGGCAATGCCTTCCGTGAGCCAGCCCAGCGAGCCGCCGGGGTAGCCCTGCACAATATGCATTACCTCGTGCGTTACCACGTCAATATCCTCGGGGTGGTCGCGCAGCCAACTAGGGCTGTAGCGCACAATGCCATTGTGGGTGGCCGCCACGCCCTTGTACTCGGGATCAACAATGAAGGTGACCTTCTTCAACGTTTTCGGATTGAACCGCTTGGCTTCCTTGGGGTAGACGGTGTAGAACGCATCTATCATGCGTTGCTTGGTGACGGGATTCAGGGCCGGATCTTTAGAAATGAAGATCAACGTATACCCTTTCTTCGTGAGCGAGTCCCGTGTAACGGTCGCCTGCTGGGGTAGGAGAGCACGGGCGGCTGGAGTGGTTGGGGCAGAAGAAATAGCCGATACGGAGAGTATAATACCCAGCGAAAGTTCTAGCATGCAGTTGGTTGAATGAAACAATCAGCGTAACAAAGTAGAGGTATGCGTCAAATGGTTGCGTTGAGGGTGAATAAAAAAGCAAAACGGATGACGCCGCATTGCGCCGCAGGCATACAAAAAAGAACGTCAGGCCGGGTGGGGTAGCGAGGTGACAGAAATTCCCAGAACCACCACCCACCATTGCCGCGCACCCGGCCATGACGTTCTACTGCTTACCACCCAGGGTTCTGGGTGAGGTTTTTATTGTTGTTGATTTCAGCCGAAGGAATGCCCCACAGCAGGTATTTTTCTTGGTAAGCCGGGCCTACTTCACCTTTAAAGCCTATCACGTTCACGAAGCGGTTGTTGGCTACGTCGTAAGTTTGGCGGGTGCGCTGAATGTCGAAATACGCCTTATTCTCGTAGGCCAACTCGTGGTAACGCTCCTTCCATACGGCTTCGCGGAACTGGGCCTGGCTTAGGCCGCTCAACGCGGGGAGTTTGGCCCGTGCCCGGATCTTGTTGATTTGCTCGTATGCTTTAGGCGTAGCACCACTAGCCTCGTTGATGGCCTCGGCATAAATCAGCATCACCTCGGGCATGCGTAGTAACGTCCAGTTTTCGTCGCCTACCCCGTTGCCCAGGGCGCTTTCTACCTGGAAGTATTTATACAAGGCCTGCGTACCAAAATTGACGGTTTGGCTAGGGTCCTTAATAGAAGGATACTTCGAGAAGTAGAATTGCTGCTCCTGTGCGCGCAAATCACCTCGCTCGTGGGTGTTGTAGAAGCCCGGCGTCGGGATAAGGGCCCCAAACTCATCGTTGTATTTCGAGATGCCTACGAAGTAAGGAATCACCTGTGCACTGATGGCATTGGTGGCAATGCCGAAGGCATATTGGGCCTGCAAAATAAATTCGCCCTGGTTTTTGTCAGCGTTGTTGTGCAGCGAGATATAATTCGCGAACAACGGATACTGATTCGCGTCAATCAGCTCAGCCGCTTTGTCGGCAGCCTTTTGGTAGTTGGCCTTTATCTGCAAGGGGTAGCCGGCTGTGGTCAGGTAAACACTTGATAGCAGCGCTTTCACAGCTCCTTGCGAGATGCGCCCCGTGCGGTCTACCGCAGGCAGACCTGCCTGCTCGGCTGCCTGCAAGTCGGCAATGATCAGGTTGTATACTTCAGCCTGCGGCGTGCGGCTGGGATACAGATCAGGGCTTGCACCATCAACAGGCGCAGTGATGAGTGGTACGTCGCCGTAGAGACGAACGAGGTGATAGTAGAGAAACGCCCGGATGAAATACGCTTGGCCCAGCAGCGCTTTCTTCTGCGTCTCGTCCATTGAAACGCTCGGAATGCGGTTAATAGCTAGGTTGGCTGCCCCAATGCCGTTGTAGGCAAGGTTCCACATGTTAGAGAAGTAGGGGTTGGCCGGGTCGATGCTCTGGTTGATGAGCTGGCTGTTATTGAAGCTCTGCCCAAGGGTAGTGGCGTGCAAAGCCATCAATTCCACGCCTATCCACATCGACTCGCCGTAGCCTACATCCGTGTTCATGATGCGCAGGCGGTTGTAGAGCCCATCAATGGCCGACTGTGCTTGCGTGGCGTTGGTGAAATAATTGGCCTGGGTGAGCGTCGAGCGGTTGTCTTCTTCCAAAAAGTCATTGCAGCCAGTGGTGGCTAGCAGCAAGCCTGCGCAGAGCGCGGCGGCTTGGGAACGAAAGCGAATTGACGAAAGCATAAAAGCTAAGTAGTAGGTTACAGAGTTACGTTGAGGCCCGCCGTGAACGTGCGTGCTTTCGGATAGTCGAAGAATTGAATGCCTTGTGCAAAGGCATTGGTGTACGTCGACGTTTCAGGATCGTAACCCTTGTATTTGGTAATCAGGAAGAAATTCTGAGCCGATACGTATACCCGCAGGCGAGAAAGCTTGATACGCTCTACCAAAGCACCTGGGAATGTGTACCCCAGCACCGCGTTGCGCCCCCGAATGAAGGAGCCATCTTCTACCTTATAGGAGTCGATGCGCGAATCATAGTACACGTAGGAAGGACGTACCTGGGCAATCATCGTATTCTGGTTGTCAGGCGTCCAGGCTTCTGTATAGGCGCGGCTGTAGCTGTTGGCCTGATCGGTGCGGTCAAGGGCCGAGTGGTGGGTGAGGTTCATCACGTCGTTGCCGTAGGTGAACTGCACGTCAAACAGCAAGTCAATTCCTTTGTAGGAGAAGTTGTTGATGAAGGAACCGAAGCCCGTTGGGATGCTCTTACCAATAATTACCCGGTCACGGTCGTTGATCTGACCGTCGTTGTTTTGATCCACAAACTTGAGGTCACCAGGAAGCTTATTGTACCGCCGGGCTTCGTCAGCCTCGTCGGTTCCCCAGGTACCCGCGCGTACCAAACCAAAGAGCGAGCCCACTGGCTGCCCAATGCGCAGCACGTTGGTTTCGTTCAGGAAGTTAGGACCAGGGTAGATGTCGTCGCCCGCTGGCCCGAGTGCCAGCACGCGGTTTTTGAGGAAGGAAATATTAAAGCCGGTTGACCAGTTAAAGTCTTTGCCGCTCACGTTTACCGTGTTCAGCGACAATTCTAATCCTTGGTTGCGGACGCTACCTACGTTGCGGAAAATGCTGGCATAGCCACTGGTACGTGGCACTGGTGCAGCCAGCAGCAGATCGGTAGTCGTACGCGAATACACGTCAGCCTCGAAGGTTACGCGGTTCTGCCACAAGCCCAGGTTCAGCCCCAGGTCATACTGGCTGGCACGCTCCCAGCCTAGCTCAGGGTTGCCGAGTGTGCTGATGGTGGTGCCACCTACCCGTACACCATTGAAGATATAGCTGTTAGTACCCAAACGGGCCTGCGATTGGTAGTTATTGAAGCTACTGTTACCAGTCTGCCCGTAACCAAAGCGAAGCTTTAAGTCAGAAATTGTGGAATTATCGGCCAGGAAAGGCTCTTGCGAAATACGCCAAGCAGCTGCTGCTGAAGGGAAGTAGCCCCATTGATTATCAGCACCAAAGCGGGAGGCTCCGTCGGCGCGGAAGGTAGCCGTTAGCAGGTAGCGGTCCTTGAAGCTATAATTGGCACGCCCGAAGAACGACAGGAACTGGTTGGCGTCGAAGTTGGATGTCGGTACTTGGGGAGTTGCCCCCGCACTCAAGTTATAGTAGCTATATGTGTTGTCGGAAAGGCCGCGCGTCTCGGTGTAGTCCTGCAATGACCGGAATCGTTGAGCATCCGCCCCCACAACTACATTCACTGAGTGATCCTGCGCGAATACTTTATTGTAGGTCAAGTAGTTCTGCCACTGGATGCTCTTGCCGTCGTAAGCCGTAAATCCTGCCAGGTTCTGAGTGCCTGCCCGTAACTGAATCAGATTAGTCGAAGCAGTAGGATTAAGCTGCGAGCTAATGTTGGCACCGAGTACCGAACGGAAGCTTAGGTTGGGAGAGAAAGTCAGGTTGGCGTAAACGTTGCCTGCAAATACCTGATTACGTGTCAGGTTGATGTCTTCGCGAGTAATAGCAACAGGATTATCGCCTCCTTCCATATCGGGATAGTCCTGTCGCTTGCCGTATGCGCCAGTCGGGTATTGGATTGGAATGATTGGAATCATCTCAATCATCATCCGCGGGATGTTATTACCACCCACGAAGTTGTTACCGATTTTATCCTCAATGTTGCTGTAGTTCAGCGTTGCGCCCACTTTCAACCAGCTTTTTACCTCATTGTCCACTGTTAGGCGACCTGAGTAACGCTTCTGGTAGGTTTCGCGAATGATGCCCTCAGCGTTGGTGTAATTGAGAAAGAGGCCATAAGTAGTCTGGTCGCCGCCGCCCGAGAAGGATAGGTTGTGGCTCTGTGCTACCCCGTTCTGGGTGGTTTCTTTCTGCCAATCCACATCATAGAGAGGGTTCAGGTTTTCGTCGAACAGACGCCTGGGGTCATTAGGATTGGCTAATGCGCGGCGTTTGATACGAGGGTCCCGGTTGGCATATTTGCCATCTGCCCAGCCAGTCGGGTCATATTTTTGTACGTTCTGATATCCCAAGTCCTCCATTGCTAGAAACTCGCGAGCATTCAGCACGTCTAGCTTGCGGGCCATCTGGCTAACACTCACATAGTTGTCGTAGGAGACTTGGCTGCCTTTACGACCGCGCTTCGTAGTGATAAGGATAACCCCAGCGCTGCCGCGTGCTCCATAGATAGCGGTAGCCGAGGCATCTTTTAATACCTCAATGCTTTCAATATCATTGGGGTTGAGCGTAGTGATACCTTGTTCCCAAAACACGCCGTCTACCACGTACAGCGGGGTGTTGCCAGCCGAAATAGACGAGTAGCCCCGCACCCGGATGGTGGGCGAGCCACCTGGCTGCCCCGAGTTCAAGGAGACGTCTACGCCTGCTACCTTACCCTGCAGGCCTTGTGCGACGTTCACTACAGGACGCTCTACCAACTCGCTGGCTTTCACGCTACCTACAGCACCTGTGATATCAGAGCGCTTTTGCGTACCGTACCCCACTACCACCACCTCATCCAGTGCCTTGTTATCCGTCACTAGCTTAATTGTGAGCGAAGTACGACCACTAATGGCAACTTCCTGGGCCACATACCCAATAGAGGAAACAACCAAGGTTTCGTTGCCAGTAGGTACTGTTAACGAGAAGCGGCCTTCGGCATCGGAGGAGGCGCCCACGCCCGTTGTCCCTTTTAGCACTACCGTAGCGCCGGGAAGAGGATTGCCTTTATCATCGGTGACGATACCTTGTACGGTTACATCAACGCGGCGAAACGTGGCGGCTACCCGGCTGTTGGCCGTAGCCTGTGTGAGCGGTACGGCCGCGGCAATGCCAAGTGCCAGCAGCGGCACCCTGCACAACTGTTTAACAGATAAAGAAGGGGTCATAGGGTAGGAATTGGTGGAAAATGGAAAATGAAAAAGCGTGAAAGGAGCTGCAAACCCAAGCAATTAAATAGGTATAGCCTGCTGTAGAAATCGATTGCAATTAGAAACTTAAACGTTTTAGCATAGCAAGGTAAACAGCTAAATAAAGCGAAAGCGAAAAATAGGAAAGCGCGTGAAAAGCTACGGGCTACCCGGATCAGATACCCGGGGCAGGGTAGGAAGACAGCTGTAACAACCTATATAATAGGCAGCTGACGCGTTGATGAGAAGCTGAACGTGAGTGTAGGTCCTGAGCAGCGAATAAAAGCCAGTTCAGCAGCATAATGCTCTGAAAAGGTTTTCGAGCGAAAATATCAAGCATTTATTTTGATCTACCAAACCTAAGCTAAAAGCTTTTAGCATATTTGCTCAGCAGATCTGCTGCCATGGCCTGTTTAGTAATAAGAAGCCGTCTGGCTTTATCTAACTATTGATTTTACTTTAATGTGCATAAGTTTTGACAGAAATTTCACCACTCTCACGTCGCGCGCCTACTGCTTCATACCTAAGTAGCGTAAACAATCTCTAAGTATAAAGTGCGCCGGGTATTGCGCATAGGCTAGTTCAGTAAGCTCAATGGTATCAGCGGCCGCGAAAACTGTGGGCAAAACAGTCCTGTTGTAGATAGGGCTATTATTCGGCTATCAAAAGGCAAGGCATTTGTGCTGGCGGCAAAAATAATAGTGCTATTAATCTATATATATTCGATTGGTCAAACTCGGTGAATAAGGTTTTGAGGCTGATTTGATTTTTTACTAATTGATTGAAAGTCAAATCAGCACACCATAATTCCAGCCCTTGGCCTTCCCCAAAAAACAGACCTTAACTACTTGAAAAAGAAAACCCTGATCCGTGACATTGCGCAACACCTGGATGTGTCGATTGCCACCGTGTCGTTGGTGCTGAACGGGAAAGCGAAAGAAAACCGCATCAGCGATGCGCTGGCCGAGAAGGTATTGGCCTACGTGGAAGAAGTCGGGTACAAGCCGAACCAGTTGGCGAAAAGCCTGCGCACGGGCAAGACCCATGTCATTGGGCTAATTGTGGAGGACATTGCCAACTCGTTTTTTGCCACGGTGGCGGGCCTGATTGAGAAGAAGGCACTAGAGCGCGGCTACCGCATTATTTATTGTAGTACCAACAACGACACTGCCAAGACCCGCGACCTGCTCACCATGTTTCAGGAGCGACACGTGGATGGCTACGTGGTGGCTCCGCCCAGTGGGGTAGAAGAAGAAATTGGCACCCTGGTACGCAACGGAAAGCCTGTAGTACTGTTCGACCGCATGCTGCCAGGCGTGCTGGCCAATGCCGTGGTGGTAGACGGCGCCGCCGGCACCTACCAAGCCACGCAACACTTGCTGATGCAGGGTTTTTCGTCGGTGGCTTTCGTGACCATCAACTCTGGGCAGACCCAGATGCTGGGCCGGCAACAGGGCTACGCGCAGGCCATACGCACGTACGGCCTAACGGAGCTGATACTGGAGGTGGATTTTCTGCTGGAGCGTGAGCAGATAATTCAGCGCATGCACGAGTTTTTGCGCAGCAATCCGCTGTGCGATGCTATCCTATTCTCCACCAACTACCTGAGCGTGTATGGACTGGAAGCTATCAGCCGCCTGGGGCTGCGCATCCCGGAGGATATTGCCATTGTTTCCTTCGACGATTCTGACCTGTTTCGGCTGTATTCGCCCACAATTACCGTTATTGCGCAGCCCATGGAGGTGATGGCCGATAATATCATTGGCACACTCCTGACCGCCCTGGAAGGGGGCGACGAGAAGGGCAGGACCACGCAAGTGCAACTGTCGCCATCCCTGCTCATCCGGCAGTCGTCGATCCGTCGCGTACTTTAGTCTCTGTTTTATAACCTGGTTCTTTACCCTTTTTCTTCTTATGGAAACTACCGCTGCTAAATCTGCGCTTTTTGCCGAAGTAGCCGAGCACCTGCAACAGCAGGGCTTCACTGTTGACCGCCGGGACGATACGCGTCCGTGGGGCGGTTTCTTTGTGTTGGACGAGGAGCAGGCTC
Organism: Hymenobacter citatus; assembly: GCF_014333615.1. Classification (GTDB taxonomy): domain Bacteria; phylum Bacteroidota; class Bacteroidia; order Cytophagales; family Hymenobacteraceae; genus Hymenobacter; species Hymenobacter citatus. Next base: position 420,777 of record NZ_JACSCY010000001.1, read on the forward strand.
AGGCCTTTGCCGATGCTTATTTCGATGGGCTGTCGGTGGATAGCCTGCGCATCTCGGGCAAGCTTAGCCCCAAAATCCTACTGGTAGCGCCCCACCAGCGTTTATCGTGGCAGTACCACCACCGCCGCGCCGAAATCTGGCGCGTGGTGCGCGGCACCGTGGGTGTTATCACCAGCGATACTGATGAGGAAGGTGAGCTGAAAACCTACGCGCCCGGCGAGCAGATTGTCCTGCAACAGGGCGAGCGGCACCGCCTCATCGGCCTCGACGACTGGGGCATCATCGCCGAAATCTGGCAGCACACCGACCCTGAGCAACCCTCCGACGAAGACGACATCGTCCGCGTGCAGGACGACTTCGGACGCTAGGAGGTGAACTAGTGAGATAGTGAAATGGTGAACTGGATATAGAATAGCGTCTGTCATCCTGAGCTTGCGAAGGACCTTATGCCCACTGAACGAGTCGTTATGACGAGTATCGTTCTCACGTGATAAGGTCCTTCGCAAGCTCAGGATGACAGACGCTATTCTATATCCAGTTCACCACTTCACAAGCTCACTAGTTCACTATTTCAATACACCACTACCCCTTTAATACGCGTAGCAGTAGGGATTTCGGCCGATTCCATGTCACTGCTGTGGTCGGCGGGGAGGGAATTTTCGTCCAGCAGCCAAGCCATGCGGGCTTGTCGGGACACTGCTGCGAAGCCGTCGGGGGTGGTGCGCACCCGCGAGAAGCCAAATAGCTGACGCGCTGCCCCAAAGGGCGAGCCCACGCCCACACCCTCGCCGGTGCGGTACTGCGGATCGGTGATGACAATGCGCCGGAGGTAGAATCCCCGTTGCTGGCTGCCGGCCATTTCCAGCAGGGTAGGCGGGGCCGATGGGTCTTGCGCGTCGTGCAGCTCGTAGGCTGGGTAGGTGCTGTCGCCCACTGTGCGCGTAAGCTTGTGTAGCAGATCAGTGGGTACGCGGGCCAGGAGTAACTTTTCGGGCATGCGCACCCGTAGGCGCCCGGCCTGGCCAGGGCTAATCAAGTGCAGCGAATCGGGCATGTTGGGGGTTTGTGCGATGCGCTGCGCGGCCGCATCGGGGTCGGTGGTGCGGGAGTCGCCAGCAAAGGGCGAGGCGCCGCTGGAGGCCGTGGGTGTGGTAGACGAATCGCAGGCGGCCAGCCCAGCCAGCAGCGCCAGGGGCAGCAGGGCGGCCCGCAGCGGCCCTATACCCGACGTGAGAAAATTTGAAGGTAGCATGTCCGACTTACGGCAACGGGCGGTTTGGTGTTGAGTAGAAGCTGATGTAACCAAAACTTTACGACCGAAGGCGGCCCGCTTCCGTACCTTTAGCCGAGCTTTTCTACCCAAAACATTTCCTTACCGACGTGTCCGACGCTTCTTCCCGCAAACCGCTTATTCTGATTTCCAACGACGACGGCATCACGGCCCCCGGCATTGCCGTGCTGGTGCGTGTGATGCGCCGCCTCGGTGAGGTGGTAGTAGTAGCGCCCGACTCGCCCCAGTCGGGCATGGGCCACGCCATCACCATCGGTCACCCCCTGCGCCTCGACCCCAGCCGCGTATTTGCCGACGAGGGCATCGAAGCCTACGAATGCTCCGGCACGCCCGCCGACTGCGTGAAGCTGGCCAAGCACATGGTCCTGAAAGACCGTAACCCCGACTTGGTGGTATCGGGCATCAACCACGGCTCTAACTCTTCCGTGAATGTGCTGTACTCGGGCACCATGTCGGCAGCTATTGAGGCGGCCATTGAAGGGCTGCCCGCCATCGGCTTCTCGCTTTGCGACTATGGCCACGAGGCTGATTTCTCGCATGTGGAGGAGTGGGTAGAGCACCTCACCCGGCAGGCGCTGGCCCACGGCATTCCGGCGGGTACGGCCCTGAACATCAACATTCCCAAGAAGCAGGAGCAGCCCATTCTGGGCACGCGCCTGTGCCGGCAGGCCCGCGCCAAGTGGCAAGAAGAATTTGACCTGCGCCACGATCCGCACCGCCGCCCCTATTACTGGCTGATTGGCAACTTCGTGAACGAGGACCAAGGCGAGGACACCGACGAGTGGGCACTGGCCAACAACTATATTTCTGTAGTACCCTGCCAGTTCGACCTCACGGCTCATTACGGCCTCAGCCAGCTCAACGAAAGCTGGGACCTGACGCTGGGCAACCAACCCCCGCGCCGCCCTACCCATCCGCACACGCCCCGCATCGGCAGCGCTACCCCCACCGACCCGCGCCCGGAGTAAGGTAGGCCCCGCTACTGTGCCCATGAAACCGCTGTACCTAGTGGCGCTGTTGCTACCCGAACCTGCCCTATCGGAGGTGTGGGCGCTGAAGCAGGAGGTGCACCAGCGCACGGGTAGCCGCAACGCTGTGCGCCTACCCCCGCACATCACCCTCATTCCGCCCCTGCGCCAATCCCCGGATTTCGAGCAGAAGGCCCGGCAAGCTCTGGCCGCCTTTGCCGCCGCGCAGCGGCCGTTTGGGGTAGGGGTACAGGATTTCGCGTGGTTTGGTAACCGTACCTTGTTTGTGCGCGTGACGGAGGACGAAGGCGTGCGGGCTTTTCATGCAGCGTTGCAAGCGTGGTGCGCGACGCAACTGCCGGAAGTGCCCCGCGAAACCCGGCCCTTTACGCCCCACCTCACGCTTGCCACCCGCGACCTACCCGCCGAGCAAGTGCCCGAATTGCGGGCGCTGTTTGCGGCGCGGGCCTATGCGGCTACGTTTCAGGTAGCAGCGTTTCAGCTGTTTCGCCACGATGGACAGCAATGGCAGGTGGTCCAGACGTTTGCGCTGACTGCGGAGCAGGTTTCCCAGGGTTTCAGCCCTGGGTAGCCGAACGGCAGGCGCAAAAAAAGGCCCCGTCCAAAGGACGAGGCTTTTCCTGTCTGCAAGGTAGTGCGCCGGCCCGGCCGCTACAGCAACTGTTGCGGCCGGTGGTGCAGAATAGCTGTATGCACCGCCTGCACGCGCTTGTGCTCAAAGGCGGGATTGTCAGATTTATGGATGACAGGAATGCTGGTGCTAACGGGAAGCCGATGATGCGCTGTCTGCTGGTACCACACCACACCAATCAGCCCAAGTAGCACCGCTAGTAGCAAGAGCAGCAGCTTCTTCATGGCCTGAGAAAAATTCTGTGTCCGAAAGCTACGCGCAGCAAAATGAAGCCTACGTGAAACCAGTCGATACCAAGCCAGCCTAGCACAAAAAAAAGACGCTCTGATTTGTGTCCGAGCGTCTTTTCTAAAATGGTTTGCCCAGGGCAGCCATAGGCAGACCAGCCGCCGCGCTACCTCACGCAAACTCCAGAATAAAGGTAGTGCCTTCTCCTACGGTCGACTCCACCCGCAGGGTGGCGCCGTGAAAGTCGGCAATGGTTTTGGCGATGGGTAGGCCCAAGCCGTAACCCTCTGGCGCGGCGGCGCCTTTATGGAAGCGCAGAAACCGGTCGAACAGGTGCGGGATATTTTCTGGGGCAATGCCGGGGCCGGTGTCGTGCACACCCAGGCGGTAGCGGCCGTCGGGTAGGAGCTGGCCCGTCACGGTGATGCTGCCCTCCTCGCGGTTGTATTTGATGGCGTTGCTAATCAGGTTGAACAGCAGCGTAAAGAGCAGCGTGCGGTTGGCGTTGGGAAGCACATAATCGGGGTGCAGCTCCACTAGCAGCTTCAGCTCGCGCTGGGCCAGGCGGTCTTCCAGCTCGTTGGTTACATCGGCCAGCACCGTAACCAGCGACACGGTTTCGTTGCGCAGGTACTGCTCGTTTTCAATATTAGCGATGAGCAGCAGCGTTTTCACCGTATTGCGCAAGCGGTAGAGCGTTTTCTGCGACTCCACCAGTTTCAGGGAATGCGCGTGGCTCAGGCGCGGGTCTTGCAGCATGTTCTCGAAGCGCGTTTGCAGGATGCTCACCGGCGTCAGCAGCTCATGCGACACGTTCGACATAAACTCCCGCTCCTTGGCAAAGGCCCGCTGAATCTTGTGCATCATGCCGTTAAGGCTGTCGTCGAGGCGGCGGAAGTCGGCGGTGGTAGTGGCCAGCGGCTCAAAGGGAAACGCCGAGGGGTGGTTCACCGCTTGTAGTTTCTGGGTGATCAGCCTACCCAACGGCCGCAGCAGGTAGTGAGCAAACGCGGCGTCGGTAAACACCGTGAGCAAGGCGCCAATCACGAGCACCCACAGCGCCAGGTGGCGCAGCGTGTAGGTGAGCAGTTCCACCGTGGCCAGGCTGCTCCCGATTTCCAATCGGTAGGCTCGCCCGCCGCGCCGGAATACGTGGCTGAGAATCCGGAAATCCTCAATCTCATTGTCTACCTGGCGCGGCTCCTCCAGCATGCGCACGGGTTCCTCGGGGGTAGCGTCGGGTAGGGGGGTGAGGCTGATATACTCCTGCTTCAGAATGTTATAATCGGCGTAGGCCTCGGCGTTCTGCTCTTGTCGCACAAAGGCCGAGATGCCGTCGCGCCGGATCAGGTCCAGCAGTTCCGTTTGCTTCTCGCGCAGGCGCTGGTCGGTGTGTGCCACCGACACCCTGCTCACAATGGGCGGCAGCACCACCACGCCCAGCAGCACCAGCAGCAGCTTCGACAGCGCATTAAATAGAACTAGCTTTGCTTCTAACCGCATGGTTTTGCTATTGCTAAAACCCTGTCATCCTGAGCAGCGCGAAGGACCTTATGCCCGTTGAACGAGCCGTTGGTACGCTAGTCGTTCTCACGTGATAAGGTCCTTCGCTCTACTCAGGATGACAGGGTTGTCTGACGTTTAACCAGCCTCCGTAATACGGTAACCAATGCCGCGCACGGTTTCCAGGAAATCGGTGGGGGCAAACTGGCCGAGTTTTTTACGGACGTTTTTGATGTGCACGTCGATGTAGTTGGAGTCGGAATCGTCTTCCAGCACGTTGCCCCACAGGTGCTCGCCCAGCTGCAAGCGCGTGAGCACCCGGTTTTTGTGCAGCAGCAGGTAGTGCAGCAGGTCAAACTCCTTCTTGGTGAGCGTCACCTCCTGGCCCTGGTAGTGCAGCGTGCGCCCCGTTACATCCAAGTGAAAGCCGTTGCCAAAATCCACTTCCTGGCGCTTCAGCCCAAACTTGCGCCGCGTGATGGCCTGCATTCGGCTCTGCAACTCCATCAGGGAGAAAGGTTTAGGGAGGTAGTCGTCGGCACCCAGGTCGAGGCCTTTGATGCGGTCGTCGATGGCGCCGCGGGCCGTGAGGATGATGAAGGCGGCCTCCTGGTTCTCGTTTTCCTTGGCTTCGCGCAGCAAATCCAGGCCGTCGCCGTCGGGTAGGCCCAGGTCGAGCAGTACAAAGTCGTAGCTATTCACGAAGATCTTCTCCGACGCCTCGGCATAGGTGCGGGCCGAGTCGCAGATATACTGCGACTGCGTCAGAAACTGGCGCACCTCCTGGTGCAGGCTTTTTTCGTCTTCGACAATCAATACATACATAAGCTAAAGGCAGACAGGTACGTGGAAGAGTTCAGGGCGGCAACATACACAAAGCCATCTGAAGGACAGGTGAAGTGCCAACTACTGGTGCGCCTTACTCAGGCAACGGGTAGGGTCTCAGATGGGAAAAATTACTGTTTCCATACGGCACAAGACGGTCGGCCATCGGAATGCCTGATATATTACATTATTTATATGTATATAAATAATTGACTGCATTACCTTTGCTCTAAACGCGTACAGCTCGTTTTTTAATAAAAACGAGTTTGTAAGACTTTGTACTCCAGAAGGAACTGGACGGGAAGATAGAGTTGAGAATACTTTCGCACGAACCTATAGCTTATATGAATAAACGACTTACGCTGAGTATGCTGCTTGGTGGCGTTTGTGCAAGCCCGGCGGTAGCCCAAACCACAAGTATCAACTACGTAACGGAAATTGTAACCTCTTACGGTGGCTACTGGCAGAGCGGGGTAGGCAGCATTAATACGGTAAAGCCCGAGAACTCGCACAATCTACTGTCGTTTACGGCCAATGGCGTGCGCTATTCTACGGGTGTCAACGATCAGCTACTGCTAGATAAGGGACTGGTGATTACGCCCGCGCGGTTTCAGGCGCTGCCCGTTATAGCCATTGGCACGCCCAACAGCAACACAAAAGTGGGACTGGGCCAACTGTACGACGGCGTAGATAATGGCCCCAGCAACCCGCCCCCCAGCAAGGATCTGGCTTCCTACCTCACCGATGGGCCAAATGGCCTGGATATCGGGACGGGCATTGCCAATCTGCCCGCTGGGGATATTGCCTTTGTGGTGCGCGACGTACAGGCCGCCGCCCTGAACGATGGCGTGCCGGATATTCTGGTTACGCAGATTGCCTCACCAAATTCGAGCCTATCGGACACCTACGGCTTCTACAATGCCGCAGACGTGCTCATTGGCAATACGGTGGACGTTACGTATACTACAGGGTTTCCATCGGTAGGCGACTGGGTAGCAGACTTCTACGAAGCTTCCCAAAATCCCCGAACGCTGGCGTCGAACTTTACAAAAACGGAGCGGTCCATCCGGCTCTGGAGCGCCGACCTCAGCAAGTTTGGTATCACGAAAGACAACTACGGTGCAATAGTCAAGTTTAAGATCAAGCTATCGGGTGATAGTGACGTGGCTTTTGTGGCATACAACAGCCGCTCGGTGACGGTGTTGCCCGTGCAGCTCACTTCCTTCAGCGGCAGCCTGGAAACCAGCGGCATAGTACGCTTGCAGTGGCATACCGCCAGCGAGCTGAACGCTGCCGCCTTTGTGGTAGAGACGAGTGCTGATGGCCAGACCTTTGTGCCGGTAGGGCGCGTGGACGCGGCCGGCAGCAAAACCACCGGTACAACCTATTCCTACCTCCACCGCCCTACCACAACGGGCGTGGTGTACTACCGCCTGCATCAACTCGACCGCGACGGCACCGGCGCCTACTCGCCGGTAACGGCTGTAGCCATACAGGATCGGGAAAACCGCCAGGTGCAGGTAGCGCCCAACCCCTTCCGCGAAACACTACGGCTGCAACTGCCTGCCTCAGCTACCACCGGCCACGCTTGCCTGCTAGCCACTGATGGAAGGCAGGTGTATCAACACGCTTTCACGCCCGATGAGTTGGCCGAAGGTGCCTGCGTGCTACACAACCTACCCGCCTTGCAACCAGGCTTATACCTGCTGCAAGTACTGATAAACGGGCATATAACGCAGCAGAAGCTGATAAAGCAATAGTAAAGTAAAGCGGCCTGTAGCCCCCACCCAAACCATATAGCAGCGGTTTCGGCGGGGGCTACTCGTTTTCGTCCGTTGACTGGTGGTCACCTAGCGCATCCTTAATATAGAGCTCCTGAATCAAGGTCATGAACGTGACCAGGGCAGGCATGGCAATGATGGTACCCGGCAGGCCGCCCAACACACCACCCAGCAACGCCCCCAGCAGCACCAGCACCGGCGGCACCGCTACGGTGCGCTGCTGCACCAGGGGTACCACCACATAGCTTTCTACCTGCTGCACACCCAGGTACACCAGGCCCACATACAGCATCATTTCGGGGCCTTGCAGCACCGCCAGTAGCACTCCCGGTACGGCTGCCGCAATAGGCCCCACAAAGGGTACAAAGTCCAAGATAAACGTCAGTACTCCCAGCACCAGCGCTAGCGGAATGCCCAGTAGCATCAGGCCCGCCCAGGTAAGAATACCCACGGCCAGCATCGCAATAAATTGCCCCAGTAGCCACCCTTCCAGTTGTTTCACCACGCAGCTCACTACCTCGCGCGCCCGTTTCCGGCGGGCTATAGGAAACAAACGCGTGAAGCCATTGACGTATAGATCAGGGTTGAGGGCGAGAAAGAAGCCTGCAATCAGCAGCACCACGGTGTTGGCCACAATACCCAGGAAGCTGCCTACGTAGCCCGTCATGCGGCTTAGGTTAGGGGCTGAGGCATCGGAGCGAATCTTATCGATGAGGTAGTGGCCCCATTGTGTTTGCTCCAGTTGCTCCTCAATTTTGTTGACGGCCGCCGGCAGGTTAGACGATAGAGTACTAGCCTGTTCCGATATACGCGGCGCCGCCAGTAGCACAAACCCGGTAATAAGCCCAATTAGGAGCAACAAGGCCAGCGTAACCGCCAGCTTTTGCGGCATTTTACTGGAAATCCGGCAAAATATTCGACCTACTGCCCGTAGCAACACAGCAAATAGCACTGCGCCAAAGCCCAACAGCAAAATAGACATGCTGGCCCACAGAAACCACAACAGGAGCCCTACGCACAGTAGCGTCCCTACCACAAGTAGCACCCGCGTCATGAAGCCATCGGACTGCTGCTTTGGATCAAACGGGCCCTTGGAAGTGTCAGAAGGAGTAGAAGGTGCGTGCGGTGCTGGTGACGCCGCCTGAAACGTATTGCGGATAAAATCGAGCATGTTGGAAGCTAGTGAGTACAGTACTGTTACTGGCTCAGCCAGGTAAAGTTGACCAGCTCCCTCTTGCATCGCCTACCGCGAAGCAATAGCGTTAGAAGTCTGCTGCTATCAATTCCCGGTCCAGCGCACCACCTGTCATGCCGCCCTGGGCGCTGGCAACGGATATCTGCCGCATCGGCGTGGTAAGGTCGCCTGCCGCAAATACGCCGGGCACCGTAGTAGCGCCCATCTCGTTGGTGCGCAGGTGCCCGTTCTCCGTGAGTTCGCAACCAAGTTGTACATGAAAGTCAAGCGGTAGGGAAAAAGGTACGTGGGCAAACAAGGCCGTAAGCGGTACCTGCTCGCCCGTGGTCAGGTGAAGGTAGCGCAGCTGACCCGCCTCGTGCTCCAGCGCCGCCAAGGGTGATTCGATAATGCGGACAGCATGGGCCTGCAACTGCTGGGTCTGCTCTGCGGTGAAGGTAGAAGGCCCATTCGTGAACACGCGTAGATCAGCGGACCAATGCTGAATCATGCGGGCAAAATGAAAGCCCATGTCGCCATTGCCGAGCACGCCCAGCGGCTGGCTGTGCACTTCGTAACCGTGGCAGTAGGGGCAGTGCAGCACCGAGATGCCCCAGCAGTCAGCAAAGCCCGGCAGTGCGGGCATTTCATCGCGGATGCCCGTGGCAAGTAGTAGCTTACGTCCCCGGAAAGTCTGCCCATCCTCGGTGCTCAGGCTGAAATAGGGGCCATCAGGGGTAATGTGCGTGACGGTGGCCGTGCGGAGCTGTACGGTGGTGTAGGGTAGGAGTTGCTCGCGGGCAATGGCAAGCAGCTGCTGCGGGGTAGCCCCGTCGCGGGTGAAAAAGCTGTGGGAGTGGGGCGTTTGCCGATTGGCCGGCCGGCCGGCATCCAGTACCAACACACGGCGGCGTGAACGGCCCAGCATCAGCGCGGCGCTAAGACCAGCTACGCTGCCACCAACAATCAGTGCATCAAAAAGCGTGTCAGAAGACATAACGAACAATAAGAGGGGAATGAATATCTATACAACAAATATATGCAACATTGTTTCATGAATAGAAAAAGAAATGCGTTACCGCAAAGCTCCGCCAGCGCGAGCCGATAGTTTTGCTACTGCTGCAAGTAGGCGCCCAACTGCGAAATAGAGGCAATGCCTAAGTTGGTGGCCTGCTTGCGCCGCATGAGTAGGGCATAGGCGTTGTTGAAGCCCAGCGGCGCCAGCCACTCCAAGTTGTAGCGCCGCCGGAAACCTTGCTGCACGTAGTCGTACACAGCCTGGGGGTTGCCACCGAGCGAGTCTAGCACAGCGGCGGAGGGTTGCAGCAGTACCAGCAGGCCTGTGCCGGTATATTCGGGGTACAGGTCAATTTCGCCACGCCGCAAGGCTTCAAAACAAATGCTGGTACCACCCAAACCAGTTTTGGAAGCTACATTCAAATCGGTGTTGGCGCGAATGAGGGCTGCGTATAGCTCAACCAGAATGTACTGCTCAGCAAAAATCTTGGAGCCAAGCGTAATGGTAGGCGCGGTGGCGGGGGTAGGGCGAGGTGCCGCCCATAGGCCACGCTGCCGCAGGAAGGCTTCGGCCACCGCGCGGGGTTCTTTGTGCAGGAAATCAACCTGATAGTTCAGGTCGGTCATCACCGAATCGTTGATCTGGCCGGTGAGTTTGGCCAATACTGGGCTTAGCTCGGGGTGGGCCGTCAGCACCTGCGGGCGCACTACGGGCGCGGCGTAGTAAGGCGGAAAGGCCTGCTTGTCATCGTGGAGCACGCGCAGATCGTAGGCTTTGATGCGGCCGTCGGTGGAGTAGCCATCGATGAGGTCGACTTCGCCGGTGCGGGCGGCTTCGTACACCAGGGCCGGGGCCAGAATGACGTTGCTGGGGTGCAAATCATAAGTCGTGGCCAGGCCCGGCAGCCCATCGGCCCTCCCTACAAACTCGGGGCTGAAACCCGCCCGCAGCCGGGCGCTGGCGCGGGGTAGCAGGTAGAGGCCGCCCAGCAGCGGCAGCGCCACGAGCAGCGCCGTGCCTACCCGCGTGAGCTGGCGGGCACTGAGGCGCTGCACGCCCGCTAGTGCCACATCGAAGGCCACCGCCAGCCCAGCCGCCGGAATGGCGCCGGCCAGGATCATGACGGGATTATTAAGCGCGATACCACCGAAAATGAACTCGCCCAGGCCGCCGGCTGCTACGTAGGCCGCCAGCGTGGCCACGCCCACATTTATCACCGTGGCCGTGCGGATGCCCGCAAATAGTACTGGCAGGGCCAGCGGTAGCTCCACGCGCCGCAGAATCTGCCAGTTGGTGAGGCCCAGGCCGCGGGCGGCCTCCACCACGCCAGTATCTACGCCGCGCACACCCTCCACGGTGTTGCGCACAATGGGCAGCAAGGAGTACAGAAATAGCGCGAAAATGGCCGGCTTGTAGCCAATGCCCATCAGCGGAATCAGAAAGCCCAGCAGCGCAATGCTCGGAATGGTCTGCAAGACACCCGCAAAACCCAGCACCGGCCCCGCCCACCGCGGCCGCCGCGCCACCGCCAGCCCCACGGGCACTCCTACCAGCACGCCCAGCAGCAAAGCCGCCGCCGTGAGACCAATGTGCTGAATGGTCTGCTGGCCAAGTTTGGCGGCTTGCTCGTGCCAGAAAGAGAAAAGGTCGGAGAGAGTTTGCACAGGGTCTGGTATAGATGATGGAGAAGCCGGGTAGGGTAGCGGGTAGACATACTAGTAGCCACGAAAACAGCCTCCTTCATGGTGAGCACAGCCGGCGCAGAAAAGGCTGCTTACGCAGCGCGTAGGTCCGTTTCGTAATAACAGTCCCAATAGCCGTTGTCGAGTCGGTAGACGTTTACGCGGTGGATAAGTCCCAGGCGTGGATGTCGGGCTTTCACCTGGCCGCGCCAGACGATGGTATGCACCGACGCATCGGGGGTAGGCTGCACGGTTTGCCCCAGCGCGTAAGCAAACGGGCGCGGCGTCAGGCCGGGGTCGACTTCCGGCAGCGCCTCGGGAGCGGAGCGGGTAGGCCGATTTTCGGGCGCGGCGATGGGCACACCGCAGGCTTCCTCGTGCCAGGCCAGCGGCTCCCCGCACGTGGCGCACAGCGAGGCATCCAGGTCTGACGTAGGCGCGGGCGTTAGTTCTATATCTATAGCTGCTACCTCCGCGGCGTCTGAAACCACTACGAGTGGGACATCGGGTACGAAGGTGGAAGTGCTTTTCTTACGGGTGGCCATACGGAAACAAGTAAGTTTTTTTAGCTAAGGTACAGCGCACTAAATATTTTAGCAACCCAATTCAGGCTGTTGCCGCCGACAACGCTCGCTCAAACCCCGCCATCAGCCCCGCCAAATCTACCGCCTTATTCGTCTCGGCAATGCGTAGCTGGCTGCCTGGCGCGCCGCTGAGCAGCTCCAACGCCTCTTGCACCGAGGCGGTAGTGGGTAGGGTAGGCGCATCCAGTGTTTCCGGAAGCATTGGCAGAAACGGCAGCACATCGGCCAGTTGCAACACGCGTAGCTGCAACGCCAGCCGCTCGGCAGCGAAAAACTGGCGCACAAAATTGTTGGCCGGACGGAACAGTAATTCCCGTGGCGTGCCCATCTGCTGAATCTGACCTTGATTGAGTAACGCAATGCAGTCGGCTAGCTCGAAAGCCTCCTGCACGTCGTGGGTTACGAGCACAATGGTTTTGCGGCGCAGTTCGTCCAGCTCCCGAAAATCCTGCCGGATGGCGGCGCGGGTAATTGGGTCGAGGGCGCCAAAGGGCTCATCCATGAGCACAATGGGCGGGTCGGCGGCCAGCGCGCGGGCAATGCCCACACGCTGCTGCTGTCCGCCCGAAAGCTGGCGCGGGTACTGGCCGGCGTATTGCGCGGGCGGCAGGTGCAGGCGCGTGAGCAGCTCTGTGGTACGCTGGGTAATCTGCTCCGGCTTGTGTTTCAATAGCTTAGGCACTACAGCCACGTTTTCGGCTACGGTGTAGTGGGGTAGGAGCCCTACCTGCTGAATCACGTAGCCCAGGCCGCGCCGTAGCTCGGCGGGATTCTGCTGCCGGATGTCGTGGCCGTTGATTTCGATGGTGCCACCGTCGGGCTCGATGAGGCGGTTGAGCATCTTCAGCAGCGTGGTTTTGCCGCAGCCGCTGGGGCCAAGCAGCACCAGCGTTTCGCCCGGCGCCAGCGCAAAGGAAATATCCTGCACCACGGCGCGGTCCTGGTAGCGTTTGGTCAGGTTGCGGACGTGGATGGCGGGGGTAGGCAAGAGAGTATGGGCAATGGGGAGGGTAGGAAAGCTACGCTGTAGCGTGTCAAGGTAAGAGAGAAGAGGTAAAGTTTGTTTGCGGGCGACGCCACGCGCACATCAGCAAACGAAAGCAAGTTCACCCTTCAATCCTTATCTGCAGAGGGCGTACCGTGTGAAATACGACGAATTTAACATTTTCCTTAGTATATAAACATTCTAATTTAACTTTGAATAATAGAGTAATAGTTCTAGTATACAGTCCATTTACGCCGTACCGGTTCTGCCTTGTGCTGCACCGGCATCTGCTCGATAGTTAGAGAGTTATACCCAGAGTGTAGACCAACTGCCTGCCTCCTGCTAGATAGGATAGGGTTGCGAAGTAATAGGAAAATCAGAAGCTGTTGGCCAGGGCCAGGCTGTGTATTATCTGTTAAGGAGAGGGTAGTGCTTTATGAAGTTATTTGTGACGATAGTTGGTGTGCAGGTGCTCGTTATGGCGCTATGCTGCGTGGGGTGCGTGCAAGCGCAACGCCCTGGGCAAAACAAGGCGGTAGAGTCTACACTGGAAGGTGAGTGGGTCATTACTGATCAATCGGTTACTCCACTTGGCATTGCTACGCTATGCCAAGCTATCCGGCCTGGTACTACAGTCACCTTTAGCGCTACTACCCTGGCAGTGCACGCAGAGGGTGCTGCGAAGCCCTGTGCGGTTCTGAATTACAAGGCACAAGGGCGCTTTCTTAGCTTTTCGCGGCAGGATATGGTGTGGGTCGCTACCCACGAGCTAACTGCGCAACGCTTGACCATACGCTCGCCCAACTTCTTTACGCCAACGGCTGCCGGGCAGGTAGCAGGTGCCCCTGCGCCCGCAGGGACCGGCGCAGAAATACAAGTCACGCTAACCAGAAAGTAGACGCCGCGCTGCGCCGACGAACTGGCGCAGTATGCGGTGCCGCCACCTATTCTCAGGTACAACAAGCAACACGATCCATCCTTTCCACTTCATTCCACATCCTATGAAAAACATCTACTGCTTCTTGATTTTACTTCTGTCTGGGGGGCTGCTGGTGCCGGCCTATGGTCAGAAACCGCTGTACCTGGGTAAGCTCCAGGAAGTGGCCGCGCAGTATAAAAAGCACCCGCAAGCTGCAACGGCCGGCGCTAAGGGGGTAGGCACAGCGGTGCGGCAAGCGGTGCCTGCAGGCAAAGACTTGGCGCTTACTCTAACGGAAAATAAGCGGCAGGGAGCCGCTGAGTTGTTCTTTGGCGAAGTAGCAGGCACCAAGCACAGTTCGTTTTACCTGAAGGTATCGGACCGGGAGGCCACGGGCTCGGTGATTCTGCGCGACGAGAAGAAATACTACCGGTTTTCCTCTACTGCCGATGGCTCGGTGTACCTGACAGAGGAAAACATCGACAAAGTGCTGTGTGTGGGCTACCAAGACCGTCAGCCCACTGCTCCCGCAAACACGCAAGCGGCCACCAGTGCAACGGTGGCTGCCGCCGTACCGGCTCTGGAGAGTCTGCCGGGAGCCGGCGCAGTGCTCTACCTCGATTTTGATGGGCAGACGGTAACCAATACGCTGTGGAATTACAATTTCAACAACGGCAATTCCATTGAGGCAGCCCCCGCTACGCTTTCGGAACGGGAGATGATTGAGGTGTGGAAGCTGGTCAGTGAGGACTACCGTCCCTTTGCCCTGAACGTAACCACGAGTGAGGCCGTCTTCAACCAAGCGCCACCGAGCCAGCGGATGCGGGTTATTTTCACGCCCACTACCTACTTCTACCCAGGTGCCGGGGGCGTAGCCTATATTGGGTCCTTCACCTGGGGTGGCACCACCTACGGCGAAACGCCCTGCTGGGTCTTCAATGGGGGCGTGAAGGGCGCCGGCGAAGCCGGCTCGCACGAGGGCGGCCACACGTTGTACCTGGGGCACGATGGCCGCACTACCCCCGCCGAAGGATATTTTGCTGGTCAGCAGTCTTGGGCTCCTATCATGGGAGTGGGCTATTACGTGCCGGTGGCACAGTGGAGCAAGGGCGAGTATCCCTACGCCAACAATCTGGAGGATGACTTGCTGAAAATCAGCACCATGAACGGTTTCGGCTACCGGGCCGATGACCACGGCAACGACCTGGCCTCGGCTACCCCGTTGGTGGTAGGCGCAGGCGGGGTGGTGTCGGGGGAGGCCAACAAGGGCGTTATTTCCACCACAACGGATGTAGACGTCTTCTCCATCAAACACGCTGGCGGCCGCCTGGCGCTCAGCGTCCGTCCCGATCCTGCCCATCCTAACCTGGACGTGCTGCTGACCCTACGCGACGCGGCCGGCACCGTAGTGACCGTGGCCGACCCAGTCACGCTCTCGGCCACGGTGGAGGGCACGTGGCCAGCTGGCACCTACTACCTAACCATCGACGGCACGGTGGGCGCGCTCGGAGCCAACTCCGACTATGCTTCCCTGGGGGCCTACTCCATCGCCACAAAAGACTACGAGCAACCCACGTACACCGATGGCTGTACTAATTTTGCGACGCTTATCAACAGCTTTAGCTTCAGCACGTTGGCAAATGCCAATTCGGGCTGCGGCGGTGGCACGGCCAATGGCTACACCATCTATCCTCCAACCGGTGCGCTGACTACTACTCTTACCCGCGGTGAAAGCTACGCCATGCAGATGCAGGCGGCCAACTACCCCATGTATTTTGGCGTGTGGATAGATTACAACCAAGACAAGGATTTTGATGACGAAGGGGAGTTTGTGTACGCCTCGCCTACCTCCTCCACGTCTCCCTTTGCGGCCACCATTGCCATTCCGGCTACGGCGCGGCTGGGCACCACGCGCATGCGGGTACGGAGCAACTACAGCCCCCAGATTACGGGTGAGCAGTCATCGTCGTCGATGAACTACGGCGAGGCGGAGGACTACACCATCACCATTCGGACCAACGAAGCGCCTACCGTTCGCCTCACGTCGCCGGCTCCCGGTGCCATGTTCAGCGCGCCGGCCACCATCAGCCTCACAGCCGAAGCCGCCGATGCCGATGGGCGCGTGGCGAAGGTGGAATTCTTTGTGGGCGCTACTAAGCTAGGCGAAGTCCTGGCTGCCCCTTACACCTATAGCTGGAGCGGGGTAACAGTCGGCACGTATGCTCTCACGGCCGTCGCCACCGACGACAAAGGGCTGGCCACCACCTCTGCCGCGGTGTCGGTAACGGTTAATGACAACGCCGTAGCGCAGGGCTGCGGGCTGGGCTACTGGAAAAACCACCCTGCCCAGTGGGGATGCTACACGCCCACTACTCTCTACGGCACTGTGTTTCAATCGGCTCCTGCCGACCTTAGAGCCAAAACCTTGTTGGAGGTGCTGAAGTCTGGCGGTGGCGGCAATTACAACCTGGGCCGGCAATCGGTAGCGGCGCTGCTGAATAGTTGCAGCAGCGCGGTAGCCTATAGTGCGCCTTATCGCTATAATACACAGAAGCTTATAGCAGATGTAAATGCAGCCTTCACAAGCAAAGACAAAAAAGCTGTGAACACGCTGGCTACGAAGCTCGAAGACCTCAACAGCGTTGGTTGTCCCCTGGATGGCAGCGCGGCTACCCTAGCGGCCACTGCTACAAGCAGCGCGCAATTTCTTGCCGAAGGAGAGGCAATGAGTTCAGGCAGAAAGCTGAGCATCTACCCAAATCCCTTCGCAGAAGAAGCAGTTATTGAGTTCCAGCAGGCCCAAACGCAAGAGTACGTGCTCGAACTCTACGACATAACTGGTCGGCTGCTCAAGCGCGTGGCTACTGGCACTGCCGAAGCCGGTAAAAACTACCGCTTCCCGGTGGATAGCCACACCTTAGCAGAGGGCATGTATCTAGTGCGGTTGACCACGGGCGAAACGGCTCAAAACGTCCGTTTGCTGAAGGTAAAATAAGGCGCTTCTGAGCACAGTACCAGTATCTTGTGGTGCTGTGCTCAGAGGTAGGCCAACACTGAGAGAACAGTGTGTAGCGGCCCCTCCGTCGAGTTTCCAAATCTCTGGAAACTCGACGGAGGGGCCGTATGTGCGTCTTCTGCTTTATCTTGATACCGACTTCACCCTAGTTCGTATGCCCATCAAAACGCTGCTGTTCTTTCTTGCCCTGCTGAGTAGCCACTTTGCCACCGCACAGGTATACTCCGTCACCGACCCGCTGGCGCACACGTTTTCCATCGTGGCCCGCGACCTGAAAACCGGCGATATGGCCGTGGCCGTGCAGAGCCATTGGTTTTCGGTGGGTACCTCGGTGAGCTGGGGCGAGGCTGGGGTAGGGGTAGTGGCGACGCAATCCTTCACCAACAAATCCTTCGGGCCGCGCGGACTGGCCTTGCTCAAGAGCGGCAAAACCGCCCAGAAAGCGCTAGACGAGCTGCTGGCCGCCGATGAAAGCCGCGACGTGCGTCAGGTTGCCATTCTCGACGCAAAAGGTAACGTAGCCACGCACACCGGCAAAAAGTGCATCGACGAGGCCGGCCATGTGCAGGGTACTCAGTTTTCGGTGCAGGCCAACATGATGCTCAACAATACCGTGCCTGCCGCTATGGCCAAGGCCTACGAGCAGCACGCCACCCTACCTCTGGCCGAGCGCGTGCTGGCGGCCCTCGACGCGGCCCAGGCCGCGGGCGGCGACATCCGCGGGCGGCAGTCGGCGGCGCTGCTGGTGGTGCGCGGCACCGCCACCGAAGGTCCCTGGGCCGACCGCCTCATCGACCTGCGCGTGGACGATGCCGCCGAGCCGTTGCAAGAGCTGCGCCGCCTGCTGAACCTGCACCGCGCCTACGAGCACATGAACGCCGGCGACCTGGCCGTAGAGAAAAATGATGTGCCTGGTGCCATTCGCGAGTATGAAGCCGCCGAGAAGATGTTTCCCCAGAACCTGGAAATGAAGTATTGGCACGCCATCAGTCTGGCCAACAAGCAGCAAGTGCCGGCCGCGCTGGCACTGTTGCGGCCTATCTTTCAGCAGGAACCTAACTGGCGCATCCTCACCGGGCGCCTGCCCAAGGTAGGGCTGCTCACAGTCAGCCCCGCCGAGTTGGCTCAGATCATGAGCCTGAAATAGGGTAGGGGCGCCTTGCTGGCGCCCATTGTCTGCTACGCTTCGTTACCGAATAAGTCTCGTTTCGGCAAACGCCACTGCCTACTCCTTCACCTCCACGGGCGCCTGCAAGGCACCCCTACTTTTCACACTATGCGCACTATTCTACTTCTCTTTTTCTCGTTACTACTGTTAGCCGGGTGTGGCGGCACCCATTCTGCCAATCCTGGCATGGCCAGTGTTACCACAGTATACATAGTGCGTCACGCTGAGAAGGACCCTACCCCTAACCTGCCAGATCCGGCCCTGACGCCGGCCGGCGAACAGCGTGCCGTGGACTTACGCGAGTTGCTGGAGCATCGGCCTATAACGGCCATCTTCACTACCGATACCCGTCGCACCCGTGGCACCGTGGCCCCGCTGGCTACGGCGCTGCGGCTGCCACCCATTGTGTACAGCGCGCGCAACCAGCGCGGCTTGGCCGAGCAGATCCGGCAGGAATACGCGGGCAAAACGGTGGTAGTGGTAG
Source organism: Hymenobacter citatus (assembly GCF_014333615.1). GTDB lineage: Bacteria > Bacteroidota > Bacteroidia > Cytophagales > Hymenobacteraceae > Hymenobacter > Hymenobacter citatus. The sequence goes on from NZ_JACSCY010000001.1 coordinate 439,055, forward strand.
GGCACTCCAACACACTTTTGCCCTTGCTGGACGAGCTACAAGTGACGCGACCCTTTCAGGAAATAGCTGATAATGAGTATGATTATCTGTTTGAGGTGAAGCTGCCCCGTGCTGGTGGCCCCGGCACGGTGGCGGTGCGGCACTACGGCGCCGGGGCGAAATAATGCTGCTTTCGTTTCTTACGCTAAGTCGGCTTTCTATATTGCGACTTCGTTCTGCCTGCTATTCCCGATTCTCTCCACCACACTCCTCTCTACATGCGCTTTCTCTCTCGCGGGGTAGCGGCCGTGGCCCTGGCGGCCGCGCTGGCCCCCGCTGCTCAGGCCCAGTCTGCCTCCAAAATCGACTCGATGGCCATCCGTACACTCTACGACGAAGCCCTGCTGCGTGGGCAGAGCTACGAGAACCTGCGCCAGCTCACAGGCCAGGTAGGCGGCCGCCTCAGTGGCTCGCCGGAGGCACAAAAGGCCGTGGAGTGGGGCAAAGCAGCCATGGAAAAAGCTGGCTTCGACCGCGTGTATTTGCAGGAAGTGATGGTGCCGCACTGGGTGCGCGGCGCCAAGGAAAAGGCCGAAGCCAAAGTCGGCAGCAAAGCCACCAAGTTCAACGTGTGCGCCTTAGGCGGCTCGGTAGCCACTAAAGGCAAGCTGAAGGCCGGCGTGGTGGAAGTAACCAGCTGGGACCAGCTGGCCGCCCTACCCGACGACCAGGTGAAGGGCAAGTTCATCTTCTACAACCGCCCCATGAACCCTACCTTCATCGAGACGGGTAGGGCCTACGGCGACGCCGGCGACCAGCGCCGGCGCGGGGCCATTGAGGCCGCTAAGCGCGGCGCGGTGGGTGCCCTAGTGCGCAGCCTCTCCCTGGCCCACGACGACTACCCCCACACCGGCACCATGAGCTACGACGACAAAGTGACCAAAGTGCCCGCCGCCGCCCTCAGCACCAACGGCGCCGACCAGCTCAGCCAGCTCCTCAAAGCCAACCCTACCCTCACCTTCGAGCTGGAAATGAGCTGCCAGCAGCTACCCGAGGTGAAAAGCTACAATGTAGTGGGCGAGCTGAAGGGCTCGAAGTACCCCGATGAAATCATCAGCGTAGGCGGCCACCTCGACTCCTGGGACCTGGCCCAAGGTGCCCACGACGACGGCACCGGTATTGTGCAGAGCATGGAAGTACTACGCTTGCTGAAAGCCACCGGCCTGCGCCCCGAGCGCACGGTGCGCGCCGTATTCTTTATGAATGAGGAAAACGGAACCCGCGGCGGCCTGAAATACGCCGAGCTGGCTAAAGCCGCCAACGAAAAGCACGTGGCGGCCATGGAATCGGATGGCGGCGGCTTCACGCCCCGCGGCTTCGGGGTAGAAGCAGACCCCGCCACACTAGCCAAAATCCAGAGCTGGGCGCCGTTGTTCAAACCCTACCACAGCGAGGAAATCGGCCCCGGCCACGGCGGCACCGATATCGGCCCGCTGAAGGGCCAGGTGAAAGCCCTCATCGGCTACGACTGCGACGACCAGCGCTACTTCGACATCCACCACACCGCCGCCGACACCTTCGACAAAGTGAACCGCCGCGAGCTAGAAATGGGTGGCGCCAGTATGGCCGCCCTCATCTACCTCATCAGCAAATACGGGCTGTGAGAAATGGTGAGATGGTGAAATGGTGAGTTAAAAAAAGCGGGTGTCATCCTGAGTGCAGCGAAGGACCTTATCACAATAGAACGATTGACGTACCAACGACTCGTTCTGCAAGCATAAGGTCCTTCGCTTCGCTCAGGATGACACCCGCTTTTTTTAACTCACCATCTCACCATCTCACCATCTCACCATCTCACCATCTCACCATTTCCTAGTTCTGCTCCAGAATCTGGAAGAGTTCGTCCAGTTTTGGGGTCAGGATGATGTCGGTACGGCGGTTGAGGGCGCGGTTTTGGGGCGAATTGTTGGCTACAATCGGCAGATATTTCGAGCGGCCCGAGGGGGTTACTTGGTCGGGGTTGAGGCCGTTGGTGGTAAGCAGGCGGGTGATTTCCGTGGCGCGTAGCACGCTCAGGTCCCAGTTGTCTTGCATACCAGCGGTGCCGCGGGCAATCGGCACATCGTCGGTGTGGCCTTCTACCAGCACGTTCACGTCTTTGTTGCCTTGCAGCGCAGATGCCAACTTTTTGAGGGCATCCTGACCTTTGGGGTCTACCTTGGTAGAGCCCGATTTGAACAGCAGCTGCTCAGAAAGCGACACGTATACTTTGCCATTCTTGAGTTGCACCTGCAAATCGTTGGCGTTAAAGCCTAGTAGGGCGTCGGCTACGCGCTGCCGCAGGTTTTGCACCCGCTCCTGCTGCTCGTCTAGCACGCGCTGTAGCTCCGCAATGCGGGCTTCACGCTCTTTGAGCTGCTGCTGCGTCATGCCCAGATTCTCGTTGAGCTGGCTTACTTGCTGGTTTTTGTTGAGCAGACTGGAACGCAATTCTTCTTCCGAACGCGTTTTCTCCTGCGCCAGTGCGTCTTTTTCGGCCTGCAATTGCTCCCGCGAACGGGTCAGTTCCTGGTTTTGCTGCTGGAGGGCAGCAATTTCTTTTTTGTTACATCCGGGGGCAACCAAGAGGGCGCCACCCAAAAGAGCAGTTAATGCCACACGGGAAAGAGGGGAGGTCATGTGCTTAAAATTCAGAGGATAAACAAAGAGGTAAGCCGGTTACTGCTGGGCTCGCCGGCGACTTGTGCTGTATACGCAAAAACTTTTGCGAAGATGATATATTGTGCTATTCCGAGAAAGGAGGTTTGCGTTGGGCAGTTGGTTGCCAGCAATAATAGTAGGAAAATTGAATATCTATAGACACGCTAATTCTGACTAATGATGCACTCGCTCTTGACCAGCGGGTATGCTATTCGCGTTGTACCTTACGCCTCGTTTTGTTTTGGCTTTTGAACTTTGTGAGTAAACGCATTTACTACTTGTGTTGCCAGTTGCTGCTAGGGGTAGGCGTATGGTTGCCCTCCACAAGTAAAGCACAGGCACCTACTGCCCATTATTGGGTGCAGCTACGCGATAAAAAAGGTGTTGATTTCAACCCCAAGGCCTATTTCGCCCCAGCGGCACTGGCCCGGCGCGCGCGTCAGCACCTGCCCGCCTCCGATAGCACCGACTACCCTGTGCGCCCGGCCTACCTGCGTGCCATCTCCGCCTCTACCGACTCGGTGGCCCTGGTGAGTCGGTGGCTGAATGGGGTAGTGTGCTGGGCTACGCCGGCCCAGGCGCAGGCCCTGCGCCGGCTGCCCGGCGTGCGTAGTGTGGTACCATTGCCAGAGCGTCGGGCGCAACTAGCAGCGCGCCCTACAGCAGCCGCAGAAGCGTCCATGCAGATTTCGACCGCCAACCGTCAGTTAGCCCGTCGTCAGACGGAGAGCCTGGGCGCGGTGCAGCTCCGTCGGGCCCACCTCAACGGTCGGGGCTTGCGCATTGCCATCTTCGACGCGGGCTTCAACGGGGTAGACAGCCACCCGGCGTTTGAGCACCTACGCAGCGAGAAGCGCATTGTGGCGACGTATGATTTTCTCAAACGTCAGCCCAACGTATACCACGGCGCCAACCACGGCGGCGAGGTGCTATCCTGTGTAGCAGGTGCCCTACCCGATGGCAGCTACCTCGGCCTGGCCCCCGGCGCTGAGTTCTTGCTAGCGCGCACCGAGCAGATGTTTCGGGAGCGATATGCTGAGGAAGAGGCCTGGCTGGCCGCTGCCGAGTGGGCCGACCGCCAGGGCGTCGACATCATTAATTCGTCGCTGGGCTACACCAACCGCCGCTACTTTCCGGAGCAGATGAACGGCCGCACCAGTCTGATTGCCCGCGCCGCCGAAATGGCAGCCCGCAAAGGCATCTTGGTGGTGAATGCCGCCGGCAACGACGGCGAGGACGAGGACTGGCGCACCATTGGCACTCCTGCCGATGGCGACTCCGTGCTAACTGTGGGCGGGCTCGACCCCGACACGTACTTGCACAGCGACTTTAGTAGCTACGGCCCCGGTGCTGGTAGGCGGTTGAAGCCCAACGTGGTAGCTTTCGGCACGGCTCTGGTGGCTGCACCCGGCGGCTACGAGCGTATTGAAGGTACCTCATTTGCCAGTCCGCTGATGGTAGGCCTGGCGGCGTGTGTGTGGCAGCAGCAGCGTCAGCTTACAGCCATGGAGGTATTCCGGAAGTTGGAGAAGGCAGGGGAGTTGTATCCGTATTATGACTATGCCCACGGCTACGGCCGACCACAAATTGCAAACTTGCTGGCGCCGTCTGGCCTAGTGGCCATACCGGCGCCTACCTTTGACTTTGTGCGCCGCGATACGATGGTGGCCGTTGTTATTCGGGAAGCTGCGGCTACTATACCGGCCCGCACGCTGCCGCTCTACGCCGATTCGGTGCGGGCCGTGACGCCGGCCTCGCGCTCCAACGAGGTGCCCGCTTTAGGAAAGGAGTCGACTGTGCCTACCCCCGAGGTACCCGCTGAAGAGGAACCCGTACTCCAGGAGCCACCGCGCTACCTGTATTGGCACATTGCCAACCGCCGGGGCGTGCTGCGCCGCTATGAGGTGCGCGACGTGACCCAGCGGGCCGTGCTGGAAGTGCCCCTGCGCCTATTGCAGCCCGGCGATGTGCTGCGCGTGCATTATCGGGGCTTTACGCAAACCTATACTGCTGCCCCATGATGCTGGTACTGAAACGAGTAGGTTTGCTGGGGCTGCTGCTGGCCTGGTGGCTGCCCGCCGCCCAGGCACAGCGGATACTGCTGCGCGCTAATGTCGCCAACGATACTACCTACGAAAACTATGGTCCGAATCGGGCTTTCTACAACCATTTCTACTTTGGCTACGCGGCCGTGGTAGGGCCATCGGCCAGTACGGGGGCAGAGCTGGAATACGGCCGCTCGGCAGACATGTTTGTGGGCCTGCGCAACAAGTGGCGCCTAAGCCAAACGCTAGCAGTAGGGGCTGACCTACGCTACGACCACCTGGCGTACTACCTGCGCCAGAACGACCAGAAGGTGCTACCTACGCCCGCGCAGCACCACCGCGAGTATCTGGCGCTACACCAGGCTCAGGCCGAGGGTTTCGTACGCATCAATTACGGCCGGCGCGGCAACGCCATTGGGCGCTACGTAGATCTGCTGGGCTGGGGCGGTTGGGTGATGGGTAGCACGCACTTCTACGAAGACCGCCCCGGTCCGAATGGCGCCCGCAAGCAGCGCGTGTCGGAGCGGGGGCTGAGCTATGTGCGGCGCTGGCCCTACGGCGTGGGCGCCCGCGCTGGCATTGGGCGCTTTGCGCTGGTAGGCCGCTACCGCCTGGCCGATACCTTCACTGGCAGCGCCCAAGCACGCTACCCCGAGCTACCGCGCTGGACGCTCGGAGTGGAGTTGAGTTGGTTGTAGGAATGCGCTCCGCACGTGACCTTACCATTCCCTAATGCGTAGAAGAAAGGCAGAAAAGAACGCGCCCAACTGCCAATTCTGGTATAAAATTCGCGGTCGGGCGCGGTGGGTTGATTTGTGAAGCGAGTCAGCCGCGTATCTTGCCGCATGATTTTAATTGGCCACGGCCGCACAATGAAAAAACTTCTTCTCTCCGGTGTCGCCGCTGCTTTGTTGCTCCAGGTTACGTCCTGTATCAATACCGAGCGCGAAGTAGGAAACTCCAAGAATGCCGACAAAGTGTATTCGCCGCCTACGGAAAGCAACCGCCTCACCACTCGCAGCATCTTGAATACAGTGCGCACCACGCACTACTTCTCCAGCGCCAAAACCAAGGATAACTTCATTCTGCAACTGCAAGGCGCAAAGATTCTGAATGCTCAGGCCCGCTTTATCATCCTGACCAGCACCGGCGACACGCTGCGCAAAGAGGTGATTCCGGCCATTGCCCTCATTGAAGCCCGCAACCTGGAAGACCCGCAGGCAGCTACTACCCGCGCCAAGGAAATTGCCATTCTACAGGCCATGAATACCTTCTTTGCCGATGACCGGTTTACCCAGCCGGCTGTGCCCCGTGCCGCCACCCAGCCCGCCAACGTAGATGCCGAAAACTGGCGCGCCGTGAAAGCCGATACCAAAGCCGTGGGCTTCGACTATACCTCCAACACTGGCCGCGAGCGGCGCATTGCCTATGCCAAAACGCTGGGCAAAGCCGTCGTTATTGCCGAGTAGCCTTCGGATATATGAAAACGCAAAAGCCGTCCCGCATTTATTGCGGGGCGGCTTTTGCGTTTTGAGTTGCCTTAAGTTGAGGTGCCGCCAACGCAAACGCGGCACATCCTCCGAAGAGCATATGCCGCGTTGTACTCCAATCACCGGCTCGAAGGTAGGGCGTGGTGCATGAGGCGCAGATGAAGCTGGTCACATATTCTGCTTTCTTGCGTGCAGGCTAGAGACACAGCTATCAGGAAGTGGGAATCTTAGTCAGCCAGCCCAGGCTGCCGCTGGCGGCGCGCACAAGCTGGTACCGGCCAAATTCGCCTAGCACGGCTACTTTGGTTTGGGCGGGTAGGGTATCCAGCATCGGCGCAGTAGGGAGGGGGGTAGCCAGGAGGTTGGTGGTGCGGGTGAGGTTCTCACGACGCAGGGGCGTGGTAGTAGGTACCACGGCGCGGGCCGCCACGTAGCCCAGCTGGCCATCGGGACGCTGTACGCGGTACCAATCGGTTTGGCTGCCTACCACCAATAGGGGGGTGTGGCGGGGCAACGCCGCCACGCGGCTGGCTTTTTTGGCGGGACTGTACTGCAAATCGGTGCTTTTATCCTGCACGCGCACCCACTCTCCCAGGCGCTCAGCCTTGGTGCGCGGCGCGGCCGGGGTAGCATCGGCATGCCGAATGAAAGGGTAGGGGTCCACAGCCCCGCGTCCGCCCCGGTAGATGCCAAAATGAAGGTGAGGCGGTGTGGTACGGGCGTTGCCAGTGTTGCCTACCAGGCCCAGCGTGTCGCCCTGGCGCACTTGCTGGCCGGGCTGCACGAGTTGTTTATCGAGGTGAGCGTAGTAGATGTGCTGACCGTGCTCGGCATCCGCTAGCCACACCACATTGCCGCCCAGGTTGGTTACGCCGGTGCGCGTCACGTAGCCATCTACGGCGGCCACGGCGGGCGTGCCGCGCTTGGCAAAAATGTCGATGCCCTCGTGGCGGCGCTTGCCCCCGTCGCGGTCGGCGCCCCAAAAGCTGCCCACAGCTACATCACTCTTGCCCTTCACCGGAAAACCCAGCGAAGGCGCCCGCTGAATGCGCACAGTGTAGCGGCCGTCGCGCAGCAACTCGGGCTGCACGCGCAGCAGGTGCTGGTGGTCGTCTTTCACGTCGTAGCTGAAGGTAAGCGCCGTGGTATCAGCCGAGGTGATGGGCTGGGGGGTAGGGCGGTCGGGACTCAGCTCGAACGCATCCAGAAACACGCGAGCATCGGTGCCGGGACTTAGGGTGAGTGTCACGCGGATGGTTTCGCCGGCGCGCACGGCGTAGCGGTAGGCAGCAGCGGAGGCTTTATCGGCCCGAAAAATGCCGGTTTCCTGGAAGGGCAGCGTCACAATCAGCGAATCGCGCAGGGCCTGGTCGGCAGCTTGCAGCCAGTCGCGGCCCAGGGCCGTTTCGTCAAGGTGAGTTTGGCGCAGCTGCCGGGCGTAGGCCTCGTGTGGGGTGCGGGGTTGATTGAAAATGCCTTGCAGAGTTTGCTGTTTGCCGCAGGCCGCAAGAAAGAAGGTAAATAGCGCAAAATAAAAAGGAGCACGAAGGCGAAAAGACATAGGCTATGGTTGATTTCTATAGCAAACACTAGCACGACGGAGGTAGTTCGCACGGTATCAAGGCGGAACGCAAAGAGGAAAACCATCAGCAATGGGCTTTCGAGGAAGCTAAAGTCCAGCTTGGTATTCAGTGAGAAGAATAGTGTATCATTGGTTGTCGCTACTCATTCCACCTCCGCTGACCCTTCTATGTTTTCTCCCGTTCGTATCGTCGCTCTCCGCAAAAGCAAAGGCTACTCGCAGGAAGTGCTAGCCGAAGAGTCGGGGGTAAGCCTGCGTACGATCCAACGGGTGGAGCAAGGCGAAACGGTACCACGCGGCCACACGATGCAGGCGCTGGCTGCCGCCCTGCAAGTGCCACTAGAAAGTCTCCACGAAGAGCCCGCGCCAGTGGAATTTTCTGGGGCTACAGAAGTGCCAACTACTACCCCGCTTCGGGCCGACCCGCAGTTTCTGCAACTGCTCAATCTGAGTGCGTTGAGCTTACTGCTTTTCCCGCTACTCAATATTCTGGTGCCGTTGCTGCTGTGGCGTTCCCGCCGGCACAACACGGAACACGTCGCAGAAATAGGCCGGCGGGTGGTAGGGTTTCAGGTGCTGTGGCAGGTAGGCTGCTTTTTTCTGTACCTGCTGCTGGCGTTGGCGCAGGTGGCGGCCGCTTCTTACTTCCGCGGGGTAGTACCAAGCGTTTTCATAGGGGCATTGGTGCTGACCTATGCGGCGAATGTGCTAACTGTTGGGTATTACGCCCGACAATTGCAGCTGGGGAATTTGAATGTCTATCGGTATAGAATATAGCAGTTATTGTTGAATAGCAAGTAGTTGCAGGCTATGGCGGCACAATGACGCAGAAATGACGCAAGCGTGAACGGGCAAGGCTGGTAGGTTCGAATCAGAAAATCACCTCAGCCCTATACCATATGCGTCCGCTTACCAAAGTGCTTCTTGCCGTGCTGCTGTTGCTTTTAGTCTCTGTAGTAGGCGGTTATTTCTACGCTCGTAAGAAGTTTGAGCCACCCCTCAATCAACTGGTCGTGACGAAGCTACCAGCCACCTGTACGTTCTCGTGGCTGGCCGATACCAGTGCCGGCCGGATTACGCCGCACGCCGCATTGCTCGTGCCCGTAACCTTGCCCGGCTGCCCGCGCACATGCTACCTGCAATTTGATACGGGCGCTCCGTATTCGGCACTATACGCCAAGCCGATGGCTGCCCTACAGAAGCAGTATCCTGCTATGCGTACCACCATCCAACCCACTACCACATCCGCGCAAAATGTCCGTTTTGCGCTAGGCCAAGCCCAGGTGCAAGCGCGCGAGATGCGGGTACTGCCTTACGGAACTGCCCAACTACCCGACAGCGCTACCCTGCTTGTCATTGGTACGCTAGGAACCGATGCCCTGGAAGGTCGTGCCCTAGTGCTCGACTACGCCCGCCACCGTTTTATGCTGAGTAACGTGGTGCCTGACAGCCTCGCACGCCACGCGGCCTTCGTGCCCCTGTCGTTCAAAAGTCGCCGGTTGCTAGTAGAGGCTGCTATAGCGGGCGAGGATCGGCAATTGCTTTTTGACTCGGGCAGCAGCGCGTTTGCCCTCCTCACGTCTGAGTCGGAATGGCACAAAATGGCCCAGCCAGCCGCCGCGGTGCAAACCACTAGCGTCAACTCCTGGGGTAGTACGCTCACGTCGTATACCACTGCCACGGCGGCTCGGTTGCAGCTGGGAAGTACTGCGCTACCCTTGCATACGGTCACCTACATAGAAGGAATGAGCTGGTGGCAGCAGTTGCTGATGCAAACGTCGGGCATGAGTGGCATGCTTGGAAACGAGCCGTTTGCGGAGCAACTCGTTGTGCTTGATATAAGAGGTGGACGGTTTGGAGTTGTTACGAAATGAGTACGTAAGTTCACTCAGAAACAGTAATGACGTATACTGCAAATTGCACCGCTTCCTTTCCTCTTTATGCAACTCATCGAATGTCCCCGCGACGCCATGCAAGGCTTGGCCGACTTCATTCCCACGGCCACCAAAATTGCCTACCTCAACCAGTTGCTGCGCGTGGGCTTCTCGACGCTGGATTTCGGTAGTTTCGTGTCGGCCAAAGCCATTCCGCAGCTGCGTGATACGGCCGAGGTGCTGGCCGGCCTCGACACCGGCAACTCGCCCACCGAGCTGCTGGCCATTGTGGCCAACCTGCGCGGTGCCGAAACGGCGGCTGGCTTCTCCGAAATTGCCTACCTCGGCTTCCCTCTCTCGCTTTCCGAAACCTTTCAGCAGCGCAATACCAACAAAACTATTGCTGAGGCGCTGGAAGAGGTAGCGCAGATGCAGGCGCTGTGTGGGCGCACCGGCCACACACTGGTTGTGTACCTGTCGATGGGCTTTGGCAACCCCTACGGCGAGGCCTGGCACCCCGATATTGTGGCAGAGTTTACGCGGAAGCTGGCGGCGCTGGGCGTGCGCATTGTGGCCCTGTCGGATACCATTGGCGTGAGTACGGCCGCCACCATCACGCCGCTGTTTGAAACCCTGATTCCGGCTTTTCCCGACATCACCTTCGGGGCGCACCTACACACCACGCCCGATGCCTGGCAGGAAAAGGTAGCCGCAGCCTACCACGCCGGCTGCCGCCGCTTCGATGGGGCGCTGGGCGGCTATGGCGGCTGCCCCATGGCCGCCGACACGCTCACCGGCAACATGCCCACCGAGCACCTGGTCGCCTACCTCCAAACCCAGGGCGAAGCGCTGGACCTGAACATGCAGCTTTTCCAGGAAGCGCAGGTAGCGGCCGGGCAAGTATTTTAGGTGCGCTACATTGATTGTCAGGTAATAGCCGTTAGTTGTGAGATATTGGATTGATTCACAACTATCTATTACGCTATGCTGATATGTCGAATTCTACTGCTCGCTGTAGTATGTGCTTTGTTTGCCAGTACTAGCAGCTACGCCCGGCGGCGGGAAGCACTGCTGATTGCTAGTAAGGACGGGGATGCTATTCACCCTTACTATTATAATATTTTACAAAAGGAAGGAAAGATCAAGCGCGTACACCCCGGCGATACGCTGCGCATTGCATTCGACGAAAACTCCTACGTGCCGCTGACCGTTCGCTTTATGATAGTAGCGAGCAATATGCGGGAGCAGCCGGTGTTGCTCGTGATGCCCGGTGATATTATCACGGTGCGTTATAATGAGGCCGCCACGACGTATTCCTTCTCTGGTACATATCAGGCTGAGTTACAATTCTACCATGACCTCCGGCGCGGACCGTTCAGCTTAGATGATTGGGGAAATTTGGGCAGCATAGATTATATAAGCGACGATATCAAGCGTAGGCCTCCTACCCTAGAGGGATACATGAAGCACTGGCAGCGTCTGCGCCTCACTGGTGACAGCTTGATAGTGGCGGTGCGCACTACACCAGGCATCCGGCCGGCGGTGGCGGAGGCACTGGCGCGAGAACTGCGCCTACAAACAGTTATCTATTTACTGCATGGCACGTGGTACCATAAACTGTACAACACGCAGCCCTTTGTGCCACGTGGCGTAAGGATGATACGGGATACAATGCAGCTGAGTATAGTAACAACGTTTCCAGCTGTTTACCAGGATTCGGTGCGGGCGCAGATGCGGCTGCTGCGGAGTCAGCAGTTGCTACCCCCGGTGGCGTCGTGGCGGCGACTACTGACGCTAAAGCAACTGGTGCCCTACCTAACGATGCTACGAAATCGACCAGCTTCCACGAGCGCGCAGTACGCGGTAGCAAAGCAGGAGCTTACAGGACTGGAGCGGGAATGGGTATGCTATGCATTGATGGAAGATGCACAGTTGATGCACCGCCCCATCGGCCCGCTGCTGAAAGACTACCGCACCTGGGTGATGCCGGAAAGCCGTTTCGTGCGCATCCTCACCCATCAGGATCAATTCACGCTGGTGATGCCCAAGCAGCAGATGGCTACCACCGATACCCTGGTAGCCCCCGACGGCTCCCGCCAAACGCTGGCCGCGCTTCTGGCCCGGCACCGGGGCAAAGTCATCTACCTCGATCTGTGGGCCAGCTGGTGCGCGCCCTGTATCATGGAATTTCCCGCCACGGCAGCGTTGCGCCGCCACTACCAGGGCAAGCAGGTTGTGGTCATTCAGCTCTCGATTGACAAAAACAAGCAGGCGTGGCAGCAGGCCGGCAAGGAGTTCTTAGCGGGCGTGCGTGAGCAGTACCATTTTGCCAGCCCTACCACGGCTGGCTTCCTGAAACGCTTCACTGTCAACAGTATTCCGCGCTACGTGCTACTGGATAAGTACGGCATCGTGCGCTACGCCGACGCTCTGCGCCCCAACGACCCCGAGCTAAAGCTCCTCATTGCCGATTTGCTGGCGCGGTGACTTTTCTAGCTATTTGCCTCTAGCTGTTAGCTGATAGCATTTCGGTAGAAGACAAACGAGACAGCATAAGCGCTTGCATTGCCTGGCTGCCCCTACCTTTGCAGGGCATTGTTATTCTTTTCCAGATTCGGCTGCCGTTTCGCAGTGGAAAAGCTAGCAGCCAGTAGCCAACAGCCAAACATCCTATGCCCGCCGTCGACCTCTTTATTCCTTGCTTCGTTGATCAACTGTTTCCTACCACGGCCATGAATATGGTGAAGGTATTGGAGGCCGTGGGCTGCGAGGTGCACTACAACGGCAACCAAACCTGCTGCGGCCAGCCGGCCTATAATGCGGGCTTCAAGGCCGAAAGCTGCGAGGTAGCCACCAAGTTTCTGAAGGATTTTCCCAACGAGCCGGGCCGTTACGTGGTCAGCCCGTCGGCTTCGTGTGTGGGTATGGTGCGCAACACCTACACCGAACTGTTTGAAGGCACACCGCAGCAAAGCCAGCACTATGGCCTGCAACGGCGCGTGTTCGAGCTGACCGAATTCCTGGTAGATGTGCTGGGCATCACTACCATTCCCGGTGCCGCCCTACCTGGCCAGTACACCTACCACGACTCCTGCTCGGCCCTGCGCGAGTGCGGTATTCGGGAGGCGCCGCGCCAGCTGCTCGACAGCGTGCAAGGCCTCACGCGCCTGGAAATGGCCGAAACCGAAACCTGCTGCGGCTTTGGGGGCACGTTTGCTGTCAAGTTTCAGGCAATTTCTGTGGCCATGGCTGAGCAAAAGGTGGAGCACGCCCTGGCCACTGGCGCCGACTACCTCATCAGCACCGATACCAGCTGCCTGATGCACCTCGACGCTTACATCCGCCGCGAGAAAAAGCCCATTAAAACCCTGCACGTGGCCGATGTGCTGGCCAGTGGGTGGTAGACCACGGATTGGGGCTGATTGAGTAAGTGTGTGTAGATAGACGAAAAACGATTGTCATCCTGAGCTTGCGAAGGACCTTATCACGCATGAACGACAGGCGTACCAACGACTCGTTCTCATGTGATAAGGTCCTTCGCAAGCTCAGGATGACAATCGTTTTCTGTCTCTACTTACCCTACCGTTACCCCTTGCAGCTTGTGCGTTAGTACCGTAATCTTTTCCTGCAAGCCTTTCGACGCCTCTACCAAGGGCAGCCGCACAGCGGCCGAGCATAAGCCCTGCGCCGCCAGGGCAGCTTTCACGCCCACGGGATTTCCCTCCTCATACATCAGCGGGTTGAGGGCTACGAACTCGTACAGTAGCTGGCTGGCCTGAGCGAAGTCGCCGGCCAGGGCATGGCGGGTCATGTCGGAAAACGTACGGGGGAAGGCATTGGCCAGCACCGAGATGATGCCTACAGCCCCGAAGCTGATGAGCGAAGTTGTCATCATGTCGTCGCCCGAAATCAGCAGAAAGTCGTTGGGCTTACCGGCGGCAATGGCAATGCACTGCTCCAGGTTGCCGCTGGCCTCCTTAATGCCCACGATGTTGGGGTGCTGGGCCAGGCGCAGGGTAGTAGCCGCCGTGATGTTGGAGCCCGTGCGGCCGGGCACGTTGTAGAGAATCAGGGGTAGGGGCGAGGCATCGGCCAGGTGCTGGTAATGCGCCTCAATACCGGTCTGCGACGGTTTGTTGTAGTAGGGCGAAGCCGACAAAACGGCCACTACGCCGGTGAGGTCGATGGTGCGCAGGGTGTGCGCCACAGCGGCGGTATTGTTTCCTCCCAATCCGAAAACCAGCGGCACGCGGCCAGCTACCTGTTCTTGCGCTACACGCAAAACTTCGGTACGCTCTTCCACTGTTAAGGTAGGCGACTCTGCCGTGGTGCCGTTAATCACCAGATAATCAGCGCCTCCATCTAGTGTAAAGTCAATTATACGACGCAGCGCGGCATAGTCCACGGCGTGGTCAGTGGTGGGCAAAAAAGGCGTGACGAGCGCAACGCCCGTACCACGGAGTTGGTTCATGAGTGGAAAATCAGTTGATTTGTAAGGAAGCTGCTCCGCCAAAAGTACAATGCATAAAAGCATTCAGTCAGCGTAGCCGTATCCATTAATTATTTTCAAAAATACCCATTTTTTGAGAGCCTGGTGCTCTTAAATATCCATGATTGTATTTCGTACCGCTTTGCTGGCCGCTGGGCTGGCTTCTATGCTGGCTCTACCCGCCTGCGATATCAAATCTGCCACCGCTTCTGAAGTTGATCCTCCCACTGTGACAGCCACCGATTCGGTTACTGTAACAGCGCCTGCTGCGGCCCCGGCTACCGCCGCGCCGGCCAGCATTCCGGCGGCCAGCGTAGCCAGCGCGGCGGTTATCTACGCCCGGCCGCAGGTGCCCATTCTGTGCTACCACCAGATCCGCGACTGGCGCCCGCGCGACTCCAAATCGGCCAAGGACTACATTGTGCCGGTAGACGCGTTCAAGAAGCAGATGCAGATGCTGGCCGATTCGGGCTACCACACCATCCTGCCCGACCAGCTCTACGCCTACCTGGCTACCGGCGCGGCCCTACCCCCCAAGCCAGTCATGCTCACCTTCGACGACACGGACCTGGACCAGTTCACCGTGGCCCGTCCCGAGCTGGACAAGCACGGCTTTAAGGCGGTGTATTTTGTGATGACTGTGAGCCTGGGCCGCCCCAAGTACATGAGCAAAGCGCAAGTGAAGCAGCTCGCCGATGAAGGCAACGTCATCGGCTCGCACACCTGGGACCACCACAACGTGAAGAAATACCAGGGCCAGGATTGGGTAACGCAAATCGAAAAGCCCACCAAAACGCTGGAGGAAATTACGGGCCAGAAGATTACCTACTTCGCCTACCCCTTCGGCTTGTGGAACCCTGAGGCCATTCCGGAGCTGAAAAAGCGCGGCTTCGTGGCGGCCTTCGCCTTGGCCGAAAAGCGCGACCAGCAGGACCCGTTGTTCACCATTCGCCGCATCATTGCCAGCGGCTACTGGAGCCCGCGCACATTGCATAACAGCATGGTGCGTAGTTTTTAAGAGGCTACATACAAGGCAAGCGTACATCAGTACGTCCTGCTGAGCTTGTCGAAGCATCTCGCGTGCTGATGTAGGATAGAAAACTATCAGGCGAGATGCTTCGACAAGCTCAGTATGATGTTCAATTGTTTGTTTTGCTACTTCCACCAAACACCCTATTCAAAAAGTCCACCGTGTAGTTCAGGGTAGGCTGAAACCACGGGTTGAACAGCGGAAACGGGTGCGGCGCATCGGGGAAGGTGTGCTGCTCGTGGTAGATATTGAGCTGACTGAGCTGCTGCATCATGTCGTCGCGGCCGGCGTGCATGCGGTCTACGGAACTGTTGAGGAACAGGGTAGGCGGCGTGTGTGGCCCTACGTAGGTGAGGGCCGACGCCTGCCGCCACAAATCAGGCCGCTCGGTTTTAGGGCTGCCAAACCAGTAGGTGGCGGCCGAAGTGCTTTTCCGGTCGTCGCCTTCGCCCGACTCAGGATGGATGAAGGCCAAAATGCCGTCTACGTCCACAATGGCCTGCACTTGGCTGGAATATCTGGTGTTGCAGGCCAGTGAGTCGAAGCGGGTTTCCTCATTGGTAGTGCCAAGTAGCGCCGCCAGTTGCCCGCCCGCCGAAAAGCCCCACGTAGCAATCTGCTTGGAGTTTATGCGATACGCCCGCGCATTAGCCCGCATCCACCGCACGGCGGCCTTCAGGTCCAGCACGGCCGCGGGGTAGGGTGCTTCGGTGCTCAGCCGGTACTCGGCCGTGACAGCTACAAAACCGCGGGCCGCCAGCTGCTGGGCCATCGGCACATGCTGGCTCCGGTCGCCGGAGCGCCACCCGCCCCCATGAATCAGGAGTACGGCTGGGTAGCCGCCCCGGCGGCGGGCTTTGGGGTAGAACACATCGAGCTGCAACGTCCGGCCGCCGGCCGTGCAGTACGGCACATTCATCCGGGCACGGATGGTAGCGGGCACCGCCGGCCTGGCCAGCGTAATGGTAGGGTCAGCTTTGCGGGCTTTAGCGAGGGCGCTGTAGACCGTGAAAGAGGTATCACGCGCCAGGGTAGGCGTTTGGGCCAGGCTGGGGTAGCAGCTTGCTATAACCAACAGCCCTGGCATCAGCACCCAGCCACAGCGTCTATAAAAAGAAAGCTGCATCCGGCTACTCCGTTGCTAAACCAGCCGTTTTCAAATCCTTGAAACCACCAGCGTTTTCCACCTTGGGGAAGCCTTTTTCGGTCATCAGCTTGGCCGTTTTGCCGCTGCGGTTGCCGGAGGCGCAGTAGAGCACATAGGTTTTGGACTTATCGAGCTGAGCAATCCGGTCGTCAAAATCAGACGATTTGAAGTCGATATTGCGGGCACCGGCGAGGTGGCCGTCGGCATACTCCTCGGGCGTGCGCACATCCAGCACCACCACATCGGGCTTTTGCAGCAGCGCGGCGGTTTCGGTGGGCGTTACGGAGCTGTTGGAGGAGCAGGAAAGCTGCGTGAAGGCGAGGGCGCCGGTCAGGATGAATAGGAGGAAGCGGGGCATAGTGGGTAGGGGAAAGATGCGTTTTTAGAAAGGTAAGGAACTGCGTAAAGACACAGCGTTTTGTGACTTGTTGTTGAATGGCCGGTGAGAAACCTGCTTAGGAAATCATTTCGACCCAATTTGAACGTCATGGTGATTGAACGTCATGCTGAGCTTGTCGAAGCATCTCGCTCGCTTCGTTGTATACTATCCAACGAAGCGAGCGAGATGCTTCGACAAGCTCAGCATGACGTTCAACGTCAACAACGACGAGACATAAAATAGTGTGTCTCTATGAAAACAACGACCCCTGGCCGCTCTGCGGTGGGGTAGACGCGGTAAGATTATCCAGAGCCGAGTCGGCAGCGGCTTCGGCCTCGGAGTCGGGGAGGGTAGTGGCAGCCGGCAGCATCGCCAGTAGGTCGGTTTCGGAGATGATGGGCACCTTCAGCTCGGTGGCCTTTTCGCGCTTGGCGGGGCCCATTTTGTCGCCGGCCACTAAGTAGCTCAGCTTCTTGCTGATGCTGCCCGTGACTTTGCCGCCGTGCTGCTGGATAAGCTGTTGCAGCTCCTCGCGGCTGTGCTGCTCAAACACACCTGATAGCACGAAGGTTTGTCCGGCCAGCCGGTCGCTCTGGGCTTTGGGCGCTTCGCCGGTGAGGGCCAGCTGCACGCCCGCGGTCCGCAGCCGCTCCACCATCTCGCGGTGTTGCGCCTCCTGAAACCACGCTGCCACCGATTCGGCAATGACGCCGCCTACCTCCGGCACGGCGGCCAGCTCCTCGGCCGTGGCCGCGCCCAGCGCCTCTACCGTGCGGTAGTGTGCGGCCAGCTTTTCGGCCACCGTTTCGCCCACGTAGCGGATGCCCAGGCCAAACAGCACCCGATCAAATGGCACCTGCTTGCTGGCCTCCAGGCCCGCTACCAGGCGCTGCACCGACTTCTCGCCCATGCGCTCTAGCTGAGCGAGTTCGTCGGCCTTGCTGGGTAAGTCATACAAGCTGGCTGCATCCGTCACCAATCCCAGGTCGAAGAAGCGGCCCACGGTTTCGGCGCCCAAGCCATCAATATCCAGGGCTTTGCGCGACACGAAGTGCTCCAGCTTGGCCTTGCGCTGGGGCGGGCAGCCCCGGTCGTTAGGGCAGCGGAAGTGGGCCTCACCCTCGGGCCGAATCAGCGGCTTACCGCAGGCCGGGCACTCGGTGGGGTAGATGATGGGCTGGCTGTCGGCGGGCCGGGCCGTGAGGTCGACGCTGGTAATCTTGGGGATGATTTCGCCGCCTTTCTCCACAAATACCATGTCGCCCAGGCGCAAATCAAGGGCGGCAATCTGGTTGGCGTTGTGCACCGAGGCGCGCTTCACGACAGTGCCGGCCAGCGGCACCGGGTCGAGTAGGGCCACGGGCGTAACGGCGCCGGTGCGGCCTACCTGGTACTGTATCTCGCGCAGGCGGGTGCGGCCGGCCTCAGCCGGGTATTTATACGCAATGGCCCAGCGCGGACTTTTGGCCGTGTAGCCCAGCAGCTCCTGCTGGCGCAGGTCGTCTATCTTCACCACAATGCCGTCGGTAGCCACAGGGAGGGTGAAGCGGTGCTTATCCCAGTGATGAATGAATTCCAGCACCTCGTCCAAGGAGTGGCACTTGCGCCACGTGTCCGACACGGGTAGGCCCCAAGCGCGCAGGGCTTCCAAGGCGGCGCTGTGGGTAGGAAAGTCGCGGCCCTGGCTGAGGTAGCTGTAGGCAAAGAAGCGCAGTCGCCGCGCCGCCACCAGCGCCGAATCCTGCAGCTTGAGGGCGCCGCTGGCCGCATTGCGCGGGTTAGCCAGCAAGGCTTCGCCGTTGGCTTCGCGCTCTTGGTTCAGCTCCGCAAAAACTGGCTGAGGCATAAAGATTTCACCGCGCACCTCAAATTCCTCGGGCTGGGCGGGGCCAGCGTTGCGCAGGTGCAGGGGTAGGTTTTTGATGGTGCGCACATTGCTGGTTACTACGTCGCCGCGGGTGCCGTCGCCGCGCGTGACGCCCTGCGTGAGCTGGCCGTTCTGATAGGTGAGGCTCATGGCCACGCCGTCGAACTTCAGCTCACACACGTAGGCGTACTCGGCGCCTTCCAGGCCGCGCTGCACCCGCTCGTCGAAGTCCCGCAAATCGGCCTCAGAATAGGTATTGCCCAGGCTGAGCATGGGGTAGCGGTGCAGGGCCGTGGGAAATTGCTTGGTGATGGTGCCGCCCACCCGCTGAGTAGGCGAGTTAGGTAGGGCTAGCTCGGGGTGGGCTTTTTCGAGAGCCGCCAACTCGGCCAGCATCTTGTCAAACTCCTGGTCGGGTACTTCCGACACGTCGTTCTGATAATACTGATAATTAAGATGGTGCAGGCGGGCTGTGAGGGCGGTTATCTGTTCCTGGATGCTTGGCATAGTAGTGAAAAGTGCGAAGTGGTGAGAGGGTGAGTTTGAAATTCTCGCCGCGCAGATACTGCAAGTTGCGTCGCAAAAACGGCAAACTCACCATTTCACAAGTTCACAATTTCACCATTTACTGCACCCGTACACCGTCGGCAATGAAGTTGTACTGCTCCACGGGCGCGGTGATGGCCGCAATTTCCTGCTTGGATTTGCCGGCGTCTTCGGCGTAGTGGCGCTGCTGGGCTACCGATACCGTTTCATGCACCACCACGCCCTCAATCACGGCCGTTTTGCCGCTGATGTCTTTGGGCACGAAGAAGGCGTGGTCCTTGAAGCGCACGCGCATCATCTGGCCGGGGGCGGGCTGCATGGTTAGCCAGCAGCCCTCAGCCTTGCACACATCAGCAATGGGGCCTACCAGCTTCACGCGGGCCGAGTCGCGGCCGGCCAGCACCGTTTGGAGCTGCTGCACGGGCACCGCCCCGGCGGGCGTCACGGGGGCACCGTAGGTCTGGGCCTGGGTGGTAGCCAGCAGGGCTGTGTGGGTGCCGGGCGCGGGCGTCAGCGGAGCTTTAGGGGCCTGAGCTGTGGCTAACGTGCAAGAAAGGCTAAAGGCAGCCAATAGGAAATAACGCATAGGAGTGGGGTAGGAAAAGGGAGGATGCTGCCACAACGGACCGGCCGCCGGGCGCGGCAAAAGCTGAGTATCAGATGATATGCTTGCAAAATAGCAAACATCCGACACACTGTTACCCACTTCATCGGGCGCCTACGCTAGCGTTTCGCCAGCTCCTTCACCTCGCGCAGCTTGTCCCGGTCGTAATACTCGGTGCGCACAACACCCACGGTAGGGGCATAATACGTGACTTCGCGCTCCACTTTGCGGATGGCCATATCGGCACGCGCCCGGGTAGTGAGGTCGCGCTCAGCTTCTACCTTATAGCACTGAAAAGTGCCGGCGGGTGTGGTCACGGCCTGGGGGCCACTTACCACCCGTCGATGTGTAAGCATGGCCTGCACCTTGGCAATGTCCACGGCCGAGCTGCTGACTTGCACCACTACGCCGCCGTCGGGCAGTTTGCTGCCCACAGTGGGGTTGTCGGGCCAAGCCAGGCGGGTAGGCTGGTAGGTGTAGATACGGTCCCGGAAGCGGCGCAGCGCATCGGGCGGCAGCTCGGCCATACCGTCGGTGAACGATGTGTCGCGGTGCGCAGCGTAGGTGAGGTCCTGCATACGTACCAGCCGGCTTTTGGCATCATAGATACCGCTTTTCAGCAGTGCGATAGTGGTGGTAAGCGTTTGTTTTTTGTTGGTTTCGGAGCCGAGCCGTACTACGCGTTGGGTGATATGGCCGGTTTTTTTGCCCTTCGCGTCTAGTAGGTTGTACACCAGCTCGGCATCATCGACGAGCTGAAACGGAGCGGGACCTTCGGGAAGAAGGCGGGTAGGAGAAAAGGCGCTGGTACCAAGCAGGAATGCCAACAGCGCAGCCGGACGCGTGAGAATGCAGGGCATAGAAGGAGGAAAAATACAATATGGGTAGGAGGCTATCTGTTTTGCTCCATACGCGGGGTAGGGGGGCATAAGTTGCGTCAGGGGCAACCCTACGGGGTGTTTTGCGTTTGCCGGGGCAGGGCCGTAGCTTGCGGGCAACGAGTTCTGCATCCGCTCATACCCACTTTTCTTACCAAAATCTATATGGCCGATTCTGCCACTCCTACCACCAATTGGGCCGATATGGCCGCTTCCGTACTGTCTAAGCTCTCGGGCGGCGTGGAGCTGTCCTGTGCTTTCGATCAGATAGAAGTGCAGGTGCCCAACCCACAAAGCCCCACCGGCACGCCCGCCACGTGGCGCATCAATGGCTCGTTGCGCATCCGCACGCGCGGCGAAAACCCTACCCCCGGCTCCACGCCCCAGTCCCTTGGCTAGCGGCCTCGAAGTAGACGCCCGGCTGACCGTTACGATTGAGGGCGACGAGCTGCAACTGGCGGCCTCCGGTACCTACCTCATCCTGAATGTGCCCAGCCAGCGCGTGCTCGATAAGCTCACCAGCGGCCCGCCCAAAGACCCCAACGCCCCGCCGCGCCCCCCCGGCCCCAAAGCCGACCCCTTGCAGCAGCTACACGAGCTGGCCAAACGCCTGGGCCTGGTACTGGAGCTGCGCGTAAACGGCAAAACCTACGTCACGTTTGGGCAGGGCAAGCGACCGAGTATCACCTTTCACGCCGTGCTGGGAAAAATCGGGTCATTTTTTCGGAGCTGAGCCGGTGAAAACAAGCGGTATTCCGTAGGGGTTTTGTTTATATTGGCAAAAGGCTCAATGAGTTTGCCACGGAACTAAAGGGTCCTAAAATAGCTTGCCCAACCGTATGCTGCTACGTCTGCTCTGTAATGAATTCTGATTTCGGTAAAGAACGCCAGGGACGAATCGGGGCCAATCGCCCTACCCCCTCCACTCGTCCCGCTCGGGTGCCCTTGTCGCTGCTGCTGCTCTACCTGGGGCTGGTGGGCAGCCTGGTTTTGTTTGTGGTGCTGATATCGGCCTACGCGCACACGCGCTACACGAGCGGGGTGCCGGCGGGGCTGCACCCGTTTCCGCGCTATTTTTCTATCAGCACGGTGGTGTTGCTGGCCAGCAGCTACACGCTCAGCCAGGCCCGGCGCCTCTACCGCGACGATGACGTAACCAACCTGGCGCGCTGCCTGGGGGCTACGTTGCTGCTGGGCCTTGCCTTTGCCGGCTTGCAGGCGCTGGGCTGGCACGAGCTGCAAGTACAGGGCGTCTTTTTCAGGGACAAGCCCAGCGGTACCTACGTCTACCTCATCTCCGCCATCCACGTGATGCACTTGCTGGGAGGCGTGCTTTTCCTGACACTACTGTTTCTGCGCGCCCAACACGCCTCCCGCGACAGTATTCGTACGCTGCTATTCATCCGCGACCCGTACCGCCGCTTGCAGCTCAAACTGATGAGCACGTACTGGCATTTTGTGGATGCGCTGTGGGTGTTGTTATTCTGTGCGTTTCTGTTCTTGTATTAGGCTGAAAGTATCTGTCTTCCTGAACAGCGCGAAGGACCTTAGATTAGCTGAACGACCACCGTAACAATGATGCGTTTATCTGATCTAAGGTCCTTCGCTTTCCATTAGTTACAACACGTTTTCTATGCCTCCACGCCTGCTACTAACTTCCGACCCGGACCTTGCCATTCGCCAGCAGCTTTTAGCAGGGTTGCAGGACTATAATCGGCAGCAAGTGCCCGGCGAGTCGCAGCTACTGGCTGTGCTGCTCCTCGATGAGCAAGACGCACCCATCGGTGGCTTGTGGGGGCGTACGTATTACGACTGGCTGTTTGTGGAACTGCTGTTTGTGCCGGAGCAGCTACGCGGCCAGGACTGGGGTGCGCGCCTGCTACAAGAGGCCGAGCAGGCCGCCCACCAGCGCGGCTGCCAGCACGCCCACCTCGATACGTTCGGATTTCAGGCCAAGGATTTCTACGTGAAACAAGGGTACACTGTGTTCGGGCAGCTCGACAACTATCCTACTGGCTTCACGCGCTACTTCCTACGCAAAGCGCTTTCTTAAAGTAGGTGCCGAGTGCCTAGCTTAATAGCGTAAAAGACGCTGTGCCGAAGCAAGAATTGTCTGTTTCAAATAGTATATAAATATTGTCATAGAGTACTTGTTTCTAGATAGATAGTGAGTATTATGCGGGGTATTTATCTACTCACTTAACCACTATTCTATGCGGTGTTTTGGCTCCTTTATCCGGCTGTGGCCTTTGGTGGCTGCGCTGCTACCAAGTGCGCTGCCGGCAGCAGCGCAGACCAAGCTTCCCGAAGGTCTCACTCGCGTGGCATCGGTGGAGGGCATCACGGAGTATCAGCTGAAAAATGGCCTGCGCGTGCTGCTGTTCCCTGACAACTCCAAGCCGACTACCACCGTGAACATCACCTACCTGGTAGGCTCGCGGCACGAGGGCTACGGCGAAACGGGCATGGCGCACCTCTTGGAGCACATGGCCTTCAAGGGCTCCGCCAAGCACAAAAACATTCCGCAGGAGCTAACCGAACACGGCGCCCGCCCCAACGGCACTACTTGGTACGACCGCACCAACTACTTCGAAACCTTCTCGACCACCGACGAAAACCTCAACTGGGCTCTCGACCTGGAAGCGGACCGCATGGTGAACAGCTTCATCGATGCCAAGGACCTGTCCACGGAGTTTTCGGTGGTGCGCAACGAGTTTGAGATGGGTGAAAACTCGCCGAGCCGGGTGCTGATGGAGCGCGTGCTGTCATCGGCCTACCTGTGGCACAACTACGGCAAGTCTACCATCGGCTCAAAGGAAGACATTGAACGCGTGCCGATTGACAACCTCAAAGCCTTTTACCAGAAGTACTACCAGCCCGACAATGCCGTGCTAGTGGTAGCCGGCAAAATGGACGAGGCCAAAACGCTGGCTTTGGTGGATAAGTATTTCAGCCCCATCCCGAAGCCCACCCGGCAACTGCCTCAAGCCTACACCACCGAGCCTACCCAGGATGGCGAGCGGTCTGTGACCCTGCGCCGCGTGGGCGATGCGCAGAGCGTGGCTGTAGCCTACCACACGCCCGCCGGCGCCCACCCCGACTACGCCACCCTGGACGTGCTGATGGACGTGCTGACCAACGAACCCTCGGGCCGCCTGTACAAAGCCCTCATCGACAGCAAGAAAGCGGCCTACACCTACGGCTGGACGCCCGCCCTGCACGACCCCGGCTTTGCCTTCTTCTACACTGAAGTGCGCAAAGAACAGTCCCTGGACTCGGCCCGCACCACCATGCTGCGCACCCTGGATAGGGCGTCTACCCAAGCGCCTACCCCCGAGGAGGTAGACCGCGCCAAAACCAAGCTACTCACGGGCATCGAGCTACTATTCAAGAACACCGACCGGGTAGGGCTGGACCTGAGCGAGTGGATTGCGGCCGGCGACTGGCGCCTGGTGTTCCTCTACCGCGACAACATCCGCAAGGTGAAGCCCGCCGACGTGCAGCGCGTGGCCAATGCCTACCTGAAACCCTCGAACCGCACCGTCGGCATATTCATCCCCGAGCAGAAACCCGACCGCTCCGACATTCCCGAAACGCCCAACGTGCTGGCGCTGGTGAAGGACTACAAAGGCGAGAAAGCCGTAGCCGCCGGCGAGGCCTTCGACGCCTCGCCGGCCAACATTGAGGCACGCACTAAGCGCGGCGAAGAAGGCAAAGGCACCAAGTACGCCGTGTTGCCCAAAAGCACTCGTGGCAACAGCGTAAACGTGCAACTCACCCTACGCTACGGCGACGAAAAGAGCTTGGCGAACAAGCCCGGCCTGGCCAGCCTCACGGCCTCCATGCTGGAGCGCGGCACCAAAACCCGGTCCTATCAGCAAATACGCGACGAGCTGGACAAGCTGAAAGCCCGCGCCTACGTGTACGGCGGCAGCCAGTCGGCCGGGGTGGTGGTGGAAGCGGCGAAGGAAAACCTGCCGGCTGTGATGAAGATTGTGACGGATTATCTGAAGAATCCGACGTTCCCCGAAGCGGAGTTCAACAAACTGAAGCAGGAGCGACTGGTGTCGCTGGAGTCGCAAAAGCAGGAGCCAGATGCTATTGCTTTTAATACCAGCCAGCGCCTGCTGAATCCCTACCCCAAGGGTCATCCGTTGTATGTGATGACCTTCGATGAAGAGATTGATGCGCTGAAAAAGACGACGGTGAACGATGTGCGCCAGTTTTATAAAGACTTTTACGGCGCCGATAACGCCACCGTGGCCGTGGTAGGCGCTACTGATGTAGCAGCCGTGCAGAAGCTGGTGAAAACCGACCTGGGCAAGTGGAAAGCCAACACGCCCTACACCCGCATTGCGCGCAACTACCACGATGTGCAGGCTGGCAAGCAGTCGGTACAGGCTAGCGACAAGGCCAATGCCGTGTACGTGGCCGGCTTCAACCTACCCATGCGCGACGACGACCCCGACTACCCGGCGCTGGTGTTGGGCAACTACCTGTTTGGGGGCGGCTTCCTGAACTCGCGCCTGGCTACGCGGGTGCGGCAGAAAGAGGGCATCAGCTACGGCATCGGCTCACAGGTGAGTGCCGACTCGCGCGACAAGCTGGCCTCCTATATGGTATACGCCATCTACAACCCCGAAAACAACGAGCGGCTGGAAAAAGCCATTCAGGAGGAGTTTGCCACGATGTCGAAAACCGGCTTTTCGGCCGACGAAATTAAAGCGGCCAAGAGTGGTTGGCTGCAAAGCCGCTCCGTATCGCGTGCTCAGGACGATGCCCTGGCTGGCCGCCTGAACTCCTACCTCGACCTGAACCGCACACTGGCCTGGGACGCCGACTTCGAGAAGAAAGTAGCCGCCCTCACGCCCGAGCAGGTGAATGCCGCCGTGAAGAAATACCTCGATTACAACAAGCTGGTGTTCGTGGAAGCCGGCGACTTCGAGAAGGCCAAGAAGACCCTGGCCGAGAAGAAAGCCAAAGAACCCGCCTACCGCTCGGCCCCGCCCGCCAAACCGTAGGGTAGGTGCCAGAAGTACAAACAAAAGGCCCCGGTCGTGCAGCACGACCGGGGCCTTTTGTTTGTGCAAAAGCCTCGCTACGGATAGGCTGGCGCCAGCGTCAGCATGCCTTTAAAGCGGCGCTTGTTGGTGTACTCAATCAGGTAGAAATACACGCCTGCGGGGCGGCCGCCGCCGTCCCAGCGGAAGTTGCGGTCAGCGGAGCTATACACTTCGTTGCCCCAGCGCGAGAAAATCTTGATGGTGGCAAAGCGGTTGTCGCAGAAGTCGGGCGGGAGGGTAGGCAGCGTAAACTCGTCGTTTTTGCCGTCGTGGTTGCCGGGGGTGATGATGTTGGGCGGTAGAAACGCCAGCGTATCGGGGTTTACTACTTCAAAGCGCACCACCTGCACCTGGGGCTGCGGGTAGCACGTGCTTTCCTGCACCCGAAAGGTGACCTCCATCTGTTGCAGGAGCGCTGCCGCGCAGGACGCCTCCCATCGGAACAGGCCCGTAGCCCGTCCGTTGCCATTCGTGGGCACAAAGCGCATACCTGCTGCGGCCATATCGAAACCAGTGCCGGCAGCCGTGAGCGTCAGCGGGTCGTTGTCGGCGTCGGTGGCTGTCAGGGTTGCTTCATACACGCTACCGGGCGCTACGCGTATCACCAGCGGCGTGCTGTTGTCTCGCATTAGGGTGGGTACTGAGGTAAGCACGGGCGCGTGGGTAGGTACGGGCTGGGCGATAATGGCCAGCTGCACGGTGTCGCGCTTGGGCAGGCTACAGCCGTTGTCGGCCACAATCACGTTCAGGTAGTACACCTGGCCTTTGGTATCGAAACAGGTAGGGAAGCACAGCTGCGAAGTAAGCGTGTCGGGCATACCCACGGCGCGCACCATACCTTGCAGAAGCGAGATGCTGGGTAGCGGCCCCGTGAAATTGACGGGCTGCAACGACAGCGACAGGGCCGATGCATTATCCGAGTCGGTGAAGCGCAGGCGTACGCAGGGGTTGCCACCCGGCACCAGCCGAATGGTGTCGCGGCCGGGGCGGTAGGTGGCGTTACCAAGCTGGGCCTGCGCCGTGATGGTCGGGTCGGCATTGGTGGGACACATAATCACCTTCAACTGAAAGTCGCGCCGCGTCTCGCCAATCTTCACTTTGTTGCGGTATTCTGAACATTTGATGCCAAACACAAACAGCCCCAACTGGGTAGGACGCACCTGTAGCCGCCCCGTGCGCCGGTTGATGGTGAGGGTAGGGGCACCCGGTATCTGACTTTGCTCGCTGCGGCCCGTGCCCCACCGAATGGTAGGATAGGGCGCCGCCGTGGCCGTAGCCGGCTTGGGTACGCGCGTAGAGGAGTAGCCGTTGAGGGGCGTGGCTAGCTCATACACCAGCGAATCGCCATCGGGGTCTTGGCCACCAAAATCGTAATAGAACAGCTCGCCCAGGCAAGCATAGTCGCTCAGGGGCGGGAAGATGCGCGGGGTAGAGTCGCGAAACGGCTGCCCGTTGCGCAGCACCGCCGGAAACTCCAGGTAAAACGTTTGACCCGACTCGCCCGGCCCCACAATGTTGCTGATACCGTTGTTGCGGCAGCACCGCTCCACGGCCACGTAATAGCCCTGGGCGCCGGTATACACGTTGGGTGTAAGCTGCACCACACTGCGGTACACCAGCTTGCGTGTGCTGAGCGAGGGCGACGTACAGGCCGGGTTGGTATAGGCCACATACGTATTCTCCACCAGCGGCAGCACCACATCTTGCATCGACTGGTTGGTGGCTTTATCGAAAATGCCGGCCGTTAGGTCGTTGTCCAGCGCGCCGGGGCTGCCGTTGATGGCGTCGAAATAGAGCGTGAGCGTCAATTGATAATTGTTGCCCGACACGTATTGCAGGTCCATCTCGCCCCCCACAATGTGCGTAGCCCGCGCCGAAAAGCTCAGCAGCAATAAGAATACAAATAGGCTACAAGTACTAAAGCAGCGTAAAAAACAAGCCATAGCAATATCTTAAAACAAGGAAAATTTTCCTTGAAAAGATACTGCTTCGCGGTGGTAAATCATAGCGGGGTAGGCGAGGGCCCTATCCTTAAAACTGTTGCGCGCAAGCCTGCTCTGTTTCACTGGCGGCGGGAAGGTTGAACACGGCATCCAGCAGCTCATCAAAGGTATGAGCCGGGGAGAAGATGGTGTCGTGGTAGGGGTTGCTCACAAACCGAATGAAGCCCGGTTGGTCGTTGATGCGGACCAAATCCACTGTCACGTTGCCGAAACGCTGGTTGCAGCGCCCCGTGTCGGGACAGTCGCCGGGCGTGGGCTTTAAAAAGTGCTTTTCAATGGTTTCGGTGTACTCGGCTTGGGGTAGGCGGCGCCGGTCGGAGGTAGAAAGGTGGTAGCCCAGCGCCAGCACCCGGTCACGGATAAAATCAAACAGGTGCTGAAAATTACCCGGCCCAATACTGGGGTCGTAAAAAAACAAGGCTCCCTGCCTACCACCCTCACTCAGCAGCTGCACCCGCAGCCCTCGGCCGCGCACGTTGGTTTTCAGGAAATGGTACGCCTTGAAAAATGGCCCCATCCAGTTCAGATACACCCGTTGCTCCACCCAATGGGCGTAGGCCTGCTGCTGTGCTTTTGTACGCACCAACGGCTGCCACTCGGCCTGGCAGGCGGTAGCAGTAGAACCAAAAAGCTGTTTGAAAAAACGACGCAAGGATGGAGGAAAAGCAGGTTCGGAGTTTCAGAAGAAACACCCGACCTTACAAATAGTTTCCAGGTACGTGCGCCGGTCTGCTGAGCGCTTATAGCGCCGTGCCAGGTTTTAGGCGGTGCCAGTAGTGGGAGCGACCCAGCAGCGAAAAGCCAATGTAGCCCTTCACCTCCAGCCGGTCGCGCGACTCCATGCGCAGGTAGCAGGAGTAGTAGTGGCCGCTGTGCGGATCGTAGATTTCGCCGTCTTCCCAGCGGCCCGAGTCGGGATTGTAGCGCATTTTATACAGCACCACCAGATTCTGAAGCGGGCGGGTGCGCAGCGTAGGGTTGGGGTTGCGGCCGTCGAGGTGGGGCTGACCGGTTTTGGGGTCAATAGCGTGGTGCATCCAGATCAAGCGGCCCGTCAGCTCGCCGTCGTGCACGCTCACTTCCACACGGGCCTCGCCCGAGTCGTCTTCCCACAGGCCCACCGGCGACAGCGCCTGCGCGTGGCCCGCTAGCGGTAGCAACATGCCCAGGCAGAACAGCCAGATACAAACTATAGGAAGGGCACTGGCAGTGGGGCGGGCGGGCATGGGCATAGGCGCAGGGAAACAAACTGGATACGAGAGGAAGGGGAGCGTGGCTACGCCAGGGCAGTAACCGCCTGAATATAAATAAAAACAGCGGCGCTCCGCTCGGAACGCCGCTGCTCACTAAATAAGTTCGGCTATTACTTTACCCGCGTCCAGGTCTGCGAGCGACCAATCAGCGAAAAGCCAATATAACCCTTCACTTCCATGGTATTGGCGTTCAGCATTTTGATATAGCAGGAGTACGTTTTACCGCTCTCGGGGTCGTAGATTTTACCATCGTCCCACTTGTTGTCCGAGTCGTACTCGAAGCCCTGCATAAATACCATGCCCAGGCGGGGGCGGCTGCGCAGCTTGGGATCGGGATTGGGCGTATCGGTTTTAGGCTTACCGGTTTTGGGGTCGTTGGGCACAGCCAGCGACACGATTTTGCCGCACAGCTTGCTCCCATCGCACTTATAGATTTCAAATTGCGCTTTTTTATCGGCATCGGTCCAGGTGCCCAATGGCGAGAGACTCTGGGCCGCAGCAATTTTTGTGAAACCCAGCAGCATTGCCAGGCAGAGAAACAACATTTTTTTCATGGTGATAAGAGAGAGAGTGGGTTTGAGGAAAAGATAGGGGAAAACCGCGAAATGGTCAAAGCAGCCAAGTGCAACCAAACCGCGTTAGAATACCATAACCAAAATGCAAACATAGCGCCAGCTTGCCAATCAGACGATAGCAAAAAGAAAGACACTTTTTTTCTGAAAAAAACTCGCTGATGCTCAGGTTGCTAGCTCCAGGGGGTAAAATAGTAGGGTTTTTATTTTGAACCATCCGAAGGGCTTTTAACTTTACAAACCAGTAGCGAGTGCTACAGCCCTGTTCAAGCAGCCCTAAGGTGCTGGGCCGCGCGAGCAACGGTTATGTCGAACGTAAAGAAAGGAGGTACAAAATGTCTAGTAGTCCCAACCAAATCCTGCCGAGCCTGTCGAATGTAGTCCGCATCACCGCCGGACGCGCGTAACAACAGCTTTTCGCGCGGAGCACTTGTTAGCCCAACAGGGCGTGCTCCCGCATTCTGGCAAGGTCTTATCTCACGGATGGCGGGGCTGTACCCCAGACCCGTCGCTTGGTAAGATTTGAAGGATTAGATGCCCGGTATTGCCCAGCAGCCTTTCAGTAGGCCTGCACAGGCAGTACCGGGCATCGCTGTTTTATAATGGTGAGTAGTGAGATGGTGAAATGGTGAGTTTGACGTTCTCACTGTACTAAAGGCGCAGTCTGCGCAAGTGGCGCCATCAGAACGTCAAACTCACCATTTCACCATCTCACTACTCACCACTATTTCAAAGCACCCTGCGCACTTGCATGAAGCGGCGCTCGTAGTCGGAGCCTTCTACTTGGCTGATTTTCACGCCGGACTCGCGGCGGGCCGAGGAGGAGTGGATGAAGCGCAGTGGCTCGCCGGGTTCTGAAAGTACGATGCCTGCGTGGCCGGGTGTGGTGGAGGTAGCGGCGGTGCCCGTAAATACCACAATATCGCCGGGGCGGGCGTGGCTACGCTCCACGGGGCGACCGGTGCTGATGAGCTGCGCCGTGGAGTGCGGCACGCTGATATCGAACTGCTTGAAAACGTAGTACACAAAGCCCGAGCAGTCGAAGCCGCCAGCGGGGGTGGTGCCGGCGTAGCAGTAGCGCGTGCCCAGCTGCTGGCGGGCAAAGTCTATGATGGCCTCGGCCCGGTCGTCGTTGAGGGCGGGGGTAGGGGCGCGGTACGTACGCTGAACCACGGCCACTACGGGCGCAACGGAGGTAGGCGCAGTGCCGACGGCGTGGGAGTCCGGCTGGCGGGGCCAGAGAAATACAGCCAGCAGCACGGCTACCAGACTCAAAAACGTTATCCAGACGTAGCGCATATACTTAGTAAGAAAGTATGCTGCCTAACGGTAACCGTAGGGTAGGGGTTCCGGCTGGGTAGGCGCGGGCGAGTAGGTGGGTTCAAAAATCGGCCTTATTTTGCAACCCCGGCTGCTTTTTTGGGTCGGGTGTACTCCTGCTTTCTTTACCCTTATTTTCTGTTCATGTTGCCTACTCGTTTCCGCACGCTGGTGGCCGCCGGGGCGCTGTCGTTGCTGACGGCCGCCACGGCTGCTGCCGCTTCGCCTACCCTGCGCTACACCCTCTCCATGCCGGCTCCGCAAACCCACTACTTTGAGGTGGAAATGAGCCTGGGTGGCTTCAATAAACCCTACACCGACGTGAAAATGCCCGTATGGGCACCTGGCTCCTACCTGGTGCGGGAGTTTGAGAAAAACGTGGAAGGCCTGGTAGCCACGGCCGGCGGGCAGGCCCTGCAAGTCGATAAGGTGGACAAAAACACCTGGCGCGTGTATCACCCCAAGGCCAAGGACTTTACTGTAAAATATAAGGTATACGCCTATGAGCTGAGCGTGCGCACCAGCTTCATCGACGCCTCGCACGGCTACCTCAACGGCACCAGCGTGTTTATGTACCCCGCCGAGGGCAAGGCGCTGGCTAGCACCGTCACGGTGCAGCCCGCTACGGGTTGGAGCCAAGTGAGCACCAGCCTGAAGCCGGTGAGTGGCGGCGCGCCCTTTACGTTCCGCTCGGAGAGCTACGACGAGCTGGCTGACTCGCCCATCGAAATCGGTAACCAGAAGATCCTGCAATTCACCGCCAACGGTACACCTCACACGGTGGCCATGTACGGCGAGGCCCGCTACGACGAACAGCAGCTGCTGGCCGATATGAAGAAGGTGTGCGAGGAAGCGCACCGCGTGGTGGGCCAGAACCCGCTGGACCGCTACGTGTTCATTGTGCACAACCTGGAGCGCGGCAGCGGCGGCCTGGAGCACCTGTTCTCGACTACTCTAGAGGTGTCGCGCACCACCTACAACACGCCCGGCGGCTACAAAGGCTTCCTGGGGCTGGTGGCGCACGAGTATTTCCACCTCTGGAACGTGAAGCGCATCCGCCCCATCGCGCTGGGACCGTTCGACTACGACAAGGAGAACTACACGCACATGCTGTGGGTGAGCGAGGGCGGCACCGAGTATTTCTCCAACCTCATCACCCAGCGGGCCGGTTTCGTGAAGCCCGAAAATTACCTGGCCGACCTCAGCAACGTGATTACCCGGGTAGAAAACACGCCCGGCAACAAGATTCAATCGGCCGCCGAGTCGAGCTTCGACAGCTGGATCAAGCAGTACCGGCCCAACGAAAACTCCTACAACACCAGCATCAGCTATTATGATAAAGGCGAGGTAATCGGGGCCGTGCTGGACCTAATGGTGATAAACGCCACCAAGGGCGAGAAAAGCCTCGACGACGTGATGCGCTACCTCTACTCGGAGTATTACACCAAGAAGAAGCGCGGCTTTACGGACGAAGAATACCAGGCGGCCGTGGCCAAAATAGCCGGCCAGCGCTTCGACGATTTCTTCCGGCGCTACGTGTACGGCACCGAAACCCTACCCTACAACACGGCCCTGGGCTACGCAGGCCTGCGTCTCACCAACACCCCCTCCACCGCCGATGGCGTGCTGGGCGCCAACATCAGCACCCGCAGCGGCGCGCCCACCGTGACGACTGTGGTGCGCGACGGTAGCGCCTGGCAGGGCGGCCTGAACGTGAACGACGAAATTCTGGCCCTCGACGGCGGCCGCATCACCACCGACCCCAACACGGCCCTCACCGGCCGCCCGGCCGGCACCACCGTCAAGTTCTTGGTAAACCGCGACGGCCAGATCAAGGAAGTGAGCTTCCCGCTGCTGGCTGGCACCACCCAGCGCTACCGCGTAGAGCAGGTAGAAAACCCCACAGAAGCCCAGTTGAAAGTGCTGCGCAAGTGGCTGCCAGTAGGGCAGTAATACAGTAGAGCTAGAAAGCCTTAGTCCCTTCTAGAGGGACTGAGGCAACAAGAAAGGCGCCCGTCGTTGAATATCGATTCAACGACGGGCGCCTTTCTTGTTGCCTCAGTCCAGCCTACCATCATTTAAGCGTGCTGGGCAATCCACGTGACTTGGCTGTAGCTACGCTCTAGTTATGCTAGCTGCAATGCACTCAACCTACAGCGGATAAGTAGTGATATTTTTATATGATATTTAAATAGTTATATTTAATATAATTTTAATGTTGTTTATCAGGATTACAATCATTTGCTTTAGTTGGGACAACTTCCATAGATACGATACAAGGCATGGCTTCAAAGCAAGTGGAGAAGGGACTGTTTCGTCTAGATACTGAGTTTGACATTCAACTATCGTAATCCTACTTACATGACCGATGAAGAGCTTATTAAGCGAAAAATAACAGAGGTTGCCGCCGTGGCCGACGACCTACCCGGCGTGATAATTATCCTGAGTGGTGACTGCCGCCAAGTGCTCTATATGTCGGCTATGGGGCTCACCAAGCTGAACACGACACTGCCGGAGCTGACGGCCATGCGCGAAGAATACTACAGCCGCTATTTCAACGCCGACGAGGCCCACGAATACGTTCCGCAAGTGGCCGACCTGCTGGAGCGAAATGATCTGAACTACTCGCTGACGCTCTTTCAGCAGGTGCGCACAGGGCCGCAGCGTAGCTACGAGCTTCATCTGAGCACAGTGCGCATCTTGGCGCAAGGCAACCAGGGGCAACCACTGCTGACCATCTGCTTGTCCTGCATCCTGGATCCTGATTGCCATATCAACACCAAAGCACAGCGGCTATTGGACGAGAATGCCTTTCTGCGGGCCCAATCGGCCCGGTTTGCCAGCCTCACCAACCGGGAGCGGCAAGTGTTGGCCTGCATCTGCCGCGGGCAAAGCTCGGGCGATATTGCCGAGAACTTGTTCATCTCCGTCCAAACCGTTGATACGCACCGCCGCAACCTGCGCCAAAAGCTAGGCACCACCTCCGCCTACGAACTTGGCCAGTACGCCCGCGCCTTTGATTTGCTCTAGCAACGGGCTACACGTACAGGCTGGGTAGGGAAGTGTGCCAGCTAGGTGCTTGATGCTGAGTAGCTAGGAGGGTGCGTAAGGTAGGAGCCAATTCAGCAGTGGAAAGTACCGTGCTGCTGCGCTACTTGGCACGGCAGGCCAGCGCAGCAGCATGGCTTAGTCACTCGTCTTTCTAGGTGAGTTGCTCTCAATCAGGGTATTAGTATATAATTAATCGAGCCTGTCTGACCTGGCCCTTGCGCAACGACGTGGTACGCAGCTGGTAGACGCCCGGCGCTACCCCAGCCAGCGAAACGGCATGCGCATCGGCTCCTGCAGGCAATGCCTGGTGCCGCAGCAAGCGCCCCTGCACATCGAGCAGCTCTAGCGTGCCTCCTTCCGTAGCGGGTACTACAATGGTGGCGCGGCCAGACGCCGGATTCGGGTACACCGCCAAGGGGGCGGCAACAGTCCGTTGGGCGCTGGCGGCAATAACACCGCCGGCCGTGAGTTTGAGCAAAAATGCGCTGGGGCTGGTAAACGTCACCGCCGGCAGCGTCCCGAAGGTCAGCGTGCCCACGGCCGCTCCCGTGACGAAAGTATTGCCGCTAGCATCGGTGGCAATGGCAAAGCCGCTGGACTGATCTGCCGCGGTGGCGGCCCCAACCTGACCTGCCCACTGCGCCGCCCCCTGGCTGTCGTAGCGGGCCACAAAGGCACTTTCGCTCGCGCTGGTGACGGTGGTGGCGCCAAAGACCGTGCTGCCGCGGCTGCTACCCGTGACATAGTAGCCCCCGCGGCCGTCGTACGCTACGGCAGTAACTTTATAGTTTCCTACCTCGCCCGGCGTGATTTGCCGGTTCCAGAGCGCCGTGCCTTGGTTGGAGTAGCGGGCCAACAAGAGTTTGCTGGTTTGCTGACCGCCCACCTGCACGCCGTCGCTGTAGCCACCCACTACCGGGTTGCCGTTGGCATCAACGGCCACGCTCAGGCCCACGTCTTCGTTCGGACCACCTTCCCGCCGGGCCCAGAGCACAGTGCCCGTCGCGTCGAGCTTGCACACGTACAGGTCCGAGCGGCCCGCGCTGGTGAGGGTAGTAGTTCCGAAGACGACGGCATCGGTGAATTCGCCCGTTATGTATGTATTACCCGTGTTGTCGGCGGTGAGGCCATAGGCAAAGCCCTGGCTGGCAACCCGGGTAGCCTGGAGCACATTTCCTGCGGGGGAGAACCGGTAGAAATAGATGCCACCCCCGGTGAGGGGCGTGCCACCAAAAGCGACGGAGGTGTTGAAGTGCCCCGTGAGCAGCACGTTGCCACTCGCATCGGTGGCGATGCCGCGGGAGGTAGTGCCGGCAGTGCCCCCCTGCCGGACCCACTGCTGCATGCCCTGCGCATCGTACTTCACTACGTACGCATCGTAAGCGGAGGTAGTAAGTGTGGTGGTACCCAGCGTGATGGTCGAATCAAATTCTCCTGCCATGTATGCGTTGCCGGCGGCATCTACGGCTACTGTGCTGGAAGCGTAAGCGCTGGCGTCGAGCTTGATGGCCCATAGCACCGCGCCGGCCGCGCTATACTTCGCCAAAAACAAATGGGTAGTGCCCGCGCCCGCCGTCAGCGTAGTGGTGCCCAGCGTGATAGTGCCGGCAAAGGCACCGGTCACGTACTGGCTACCATCGGCGCTAACGGCAACGCTCTGTCCGTAGCTGCCGCTGTTGGCGCCCGTAGAGGTGACGCGCTGCGCGCTGGCCCAGGTAGGCGTACTTTGCGCATGGGCACTTCCCCCGAGAAGTCCTAGTGCCGTACACATGCCCAAAGAGGCAAGTACCGTGCGGAGTGAGGTAAATAAGTGCTGCATCTGCTTTTGTAGGTTGGTGAAGGAAGAAAAACTAGAGGTGGTGGCGCCAGCACGAAGCTGCTGGCGCCTACCTGGTTTTAGTGGTAGCACGGTGGCCTATAGCAGGTCAGTGGGGGGAGTAGGAGCCGTTGCGGGGGCCGGCAATGGCTGCTAGGGGGTAGGCGTCGTCGGCGGGGTAGGGGCAACGCTTTGCTCTGGCTGCGACGGTGCGGCGGGTTCAGGGGTAGGCGCCGGCGACGCTGGAGCCGGTTGCTCGGGGGCCGGGGGTAGGGGGCAGCCTTTGTTTTCGTTGGGGCCCGCCTCCGTAGGGCAGGCGTCCGCGGCGTCGGCTATGCCGTCTCCGTCCTGGTCAGGGCAGCCCTGTAGCGCCCAGGTGCCCTTCACCTTAGGACACTTGTCCAGTTTGTTGCTGACCCCGTCTTTGTCCCGATCTTTCAGCCGCTTTTTGTGCAGGGCAAAACCCAGGCCCACGTACAGGTCTGCGCCGGTGACGGCGGTTTGGCCCAGTAGGCCGCCCAGATTATCGGAGCCAATCAGCAGCGGGCCCAGGCGCACCATGGCCCCCAACTGCAGCGAACGGTAGCGGTTGGTGAGCAGAACCGGTACTGCTACCTCAACGCGGCTAAACTCCAGGCGCGGCGTGAGCACCAGGCTGCTGATAGAGCGATGCCCAATGGTCCGGTCTGGTAGCAGGCTTTGGGTCCACTGCAGGCCAGTATATAGGTGGTTGAGCAGGCGGTAGTCGGCGCTGAGGCGCAGGGTAGTGGGTAGGTAAGTGGTGAAGCGCTGGCTCTGTTCGGAAAGCCCAATCAGGCGGTCCAGGGTAGGCGCAATGTCATCGGCGTTGCGAATCTGGATGGTGTCGAGCTGCCCGAGTTGCAGCGTTTGGCTATTGGCTACCCGCGCCTGGCGCACATACTGCGCATTATTATAGCGGATGGCGCCTATATCGGTGAGGGCCAGGCCCAGGCGGAGCCGGTATTTGTTGCGGGTAGCATTTTCCCAAGTGCGGCCATCCATCTGGTAGTCGTACTGGTCGTGGTCGGGCCGCCATTCGTACACTACCCCCACATCAAACCCAACGCCCCGCCCCAGGCGCTGCTTACCGTAGAGGGAACCCACGCTAAAGTCCCGTTCATCGTAGAGCTCAGGGTTTGTGAAGCCGTAGCTCAGGTTGGCACTGCGCAGCTGCACGCTGTCTTCGTTGTATACCTGGTAGCCGGTGCCCTCGCTTTGCAGGTAGCCGCCGGCCAGCCCCACCAGGTATTTCGCCGTGATGCCGCCCTTCCAGAAATGCGTTTGATTGGCCGTAAACGTACGAGCGTAGGAAAAGGCAAATTCGTGGTAGGCGCCGGCCGCTAGGGTAAAGTTATTGTCGTTGGACAGCCCCAGGCTATCGGCATCATCCAGACCATAACGGGCCACCCGGGCCAGGTTTTCGCTTACGTTAGTGGTCTGCACAAACGCACGCACCCGGTTGCTAAACGCAATGCCCTGCTGCTTACCTATGGCCAACATCAAAGAAGGAAGTCGCGCTTCGCCTGTAAACGTGGCGAAGTAGGGTCCACCACCGCCTTGCTCCTGCAAATGCCGCTCGCGCAACTCCTGGCCGCTCCGTAGGAACTTCAGCGACGGGCTTGGCAGCTGCAGCTGCAGGTAGGTGTTATAAAAGGTGGCATTGCCACTGCCCAGGTTTAGGTAGGCAGCGTGCCGGGAGTCGGCCAACGAAGCCGGATTCAGATAGACGTTCTGCGTGCCCCCGTAGTTGCTATGCGCTAAACCGCTCCAGTTCTGCGCCCATCCCGGATACGCTGAGACCAGCGAAAATAGCACCACCAGTATACTTGCCGCCCGAAAGGAAGATACGTAAACGTGTTTCATTAATATGATTTTTACAGTTTTAGATTGCAAAAATCACAGAAAGGGCTGCGGCGTACAATACCCGATTTTAGGTATATTTGTATATTAATATTATTATATTATTGGATTTAAAATACACACTTGTAAAGTGTTACATTTAAATTAAGAGCACCTCCGGAAGTAGGCAACAAGGGGGGAAGTGCAAACAACGAGATGCAAAGGAGTGCATCTCTACTTTGTTCTGGCTAGCCTAAACAATTCCCAAGCCCTACCCTTCGGCAACAAAAAAGGCGACCTGTATGGGTCGCCTTTTTTGTTACCGATGGGTAGGGCTTAGCTGATGCGCTTGAGGGCCACGTCGCGCACGGGGGCAATGACCAGCGGCACCTTCTCTACCTTCACGGAACTGGTATCGAGACCAAAATATTTGTCTTCCGAGGCAATGAACTGCTTGATGTAGAAGTACGCCTGCATCACGAGCTTCTCCACGGTAGGGAAGTCGTTTTCGACGGACAGATACTTCTCCAGCACCACAAAGCGGAAATCACCCGTCACGTGCTGCTTGCTCAGCGACTCGTAGCGCGAGGTAATGTCCACTTCCTTGTTGCGCACCAAGTCCTCAATCACCTTGCGGAAGTACAGGTTGATACGCTGCTCGACGCGGAAGCCCAGGCGGAACGTGATGCGGAAGGCGTCGTTGGGAGCCAGCTCTACCACTTTGTACTCCATGGTATACGGCTCGTCGGTGGTGTCTACGTGCACAAACCAGTAGATGTCGGCGCGCTTGGGACGCTTCTGGAAGATGGAATAGATGATCTTCGACTCGATTTCGGAAGCCCGCTCGGCGGAGGTCATGAACACCAGGTGGGTGGAATACTTGGGGATGGAATCGTCGTGGCTCAGGTTCTTGAGCGACTCCATATACGGGTCAATCTTAACAAATTCTGTGAGGCGCTTCTTGATGTAGAAGGCCCGCAGCCACACGTACATCACGCTCACCAGCGCCGCCCCAATGGCCAGCGACACCCAGCCGCCGTGCGGAAACTTGATAAGGTTGGCTACCAGAAACGACCCTTCAATGCTGCCATAGAGCAGCACAAACAGCGCAATAGCGGCCATGGGCACCCGCTTGCTGCGCAGCCACATGGTGAGCAGCAGCGTCGTCATCAGCATGGTGAGGGTGATGGCTAGGCCGTAGGCCGCTTCCATATGCTCGGAACGCTGAAAATATAGTACCACCCCAATGCAACCAAACAGCAACAGACGGTTCATGCTGGGCACAAACAACTGGCCTTTCACGTCGGTAGGGTAGTTAAGCTTTACTTTGGGCCACATATTCAGGCGAATGGCTTCCGCTACCAGCGTAAACGACCCCGTGATAAGCGCCTGCGAGGCAATAACGGCTGCAATCGTCGCAATGCCGATACCGATGATCAAGAACCATTCGGGCATGAGAGCATAGAACGGGTTGCGACCATCCAGTTGTTCGCCCGCGTGGCTCATCAGCCAGGCGCCCTGCCCGAAGTAGTTGAGCAGCAGGCACAGCTTCACAAAAGTCCAGCTGATGCGAATGTTGCCCTTGCCGCAGTGGCCCAGGTCGGAGTACAACGCCTCGGCCCCCGTGGTGCACAGAAACACGGCGCCCAGCAGCCAGAAACCACCGGGATAGTTCACTAGCAAGTCGTAAGCATAGTAGGGGTTAGCCGCCTTTAGAATCTCGGGATGCTGCACAATGCCCAGTATGCCCAGTACAGCCAACATGCTGAACCATAAGAACATAATAGGCCCGAAAGCCTTGCCCACAATCTGCGTTCCGAAGCTCTGCAATAAAAACAGCAGCAGCAGAATACCAATGACGATGGGTACGGTAGGGATGTTGGGATAGATGGCCTCCAGGCCTTCCACCGCCGACGACACCGAAATGGGCGGCGTAATCACGCCATCGGCCAGCAAAGCCGCGCCGCCCACAATGGCCGGAATGGTGAGCCAGGCCGCCCGCCGCCGCACCAGTGCGTAGAGCGAGAAAATGCCGCCTTCGCCGTTGTTATCGGCATTTAGCGTCAGGAGCACGTACTTGATGGTGGTTTGGAGCGTGAGCGTCCAGAGCACGCAGGAAATGCCGCCGTACACCAGAATCGGGTCGATGGTGCCCGGCACAATGGCCTTCATTACGTAGAGCGGGGAGGTACCAATATCACCGTAAATAATACCCAGGGCAATAAGCAAGCCTGCCGTAGAAATGGCGGTGTGCTGGTGTTTGGAGTCCATAGAAAATAGGAGGGAAAACGATGGTACTAACCTGTGAAACAAGCGCGTCAAAGGTAAAGCAAAACCATTGGACGCGTGGTTGAGGCAATGACGGGTTAAAACGAGTCGGTAGGTGGGTCTTCTAGAGTAACGTCGGGCGGGGCGAGGGCAGCCAGCAGCTGTGCGGCGTGGGCCGCGGCGGCATCATGCTGGGCCCGGATACGGCGGTTCAGCTCCCGAATCAGGGGTTGCCAAGCGGCCGGGTCGCCGGGGAGGGCAAAGTATGTGGCTTCGCGGCCGGCCCGGTACAGGCGCAGCCGGTTGGTGCCGCGGTGGCCATAGGCCAGTAGCAGAGCACCTATCGTCAGGCCCAGCGCGGTGGGTAGGGTGCGCAGCCAGTTTTGCAGGAAAGCCAGCAGCACCCCCGCCAGCACCAAGGCGCCCAGCATATACCAGAGCAGCCAGCGCACGGGGGTAAGCTCGGCGGCCTCCAGCTCCAGCAGGCTGTAGCGCTGGTCGTGCACGCGCAGGGTAGTAGCCGTCAGCTCCAGGCGATTGTCCTCGCTGCGCAGGGTAGGCAGGTCGGGCTGCGTAGCTTCAGGGAGAGGAGTAGAAAAGTCCGTAGGAAAAGGCAGAAAAAAGGTTTCCCCGACAGCCGCCGGGTCAGAAGACGCAACGAGTGCCGGGGAAACAGCTGGTTAGTTATTTACTTTCAGCAGCTCCACGTCGAAAACGAGCGTGGAGTCGGGGCCGATGTCGCGGCCGGCGCCACGCTTGCCATAGGCTAGGTCCGAGGGGATGTACAGGCGCCACTTCGAGCCCTCGGGCATCAGTTGCAGGGCTTCCGTCCAGCCGGCAATTACCTGGTTCACGCCAAACGTAGCGGGTTGGCCGCGCTGGTAGCTGCTGTCGAACACGTTGCCGTTGATGAGCGTGCCGTGGTAATGCGTGGTCACCGACGAGCTGGGGGTAGGCTTGGGGCCGTTGCCCTCGGTCAGAACTTCGTATTGCAGGCCGCTGGGCAGGGTAGTCACGCCCGGCTTGCTTTTGTTTTCCTGGAGGAAGGCTTCGCCTTCGGCTTTGTTGTTGTTCACGGCGTTGGGGTCTTGGGTGTCATCTTCTTCGGCGCCGCCCAGCTGCTCTTGCAGTTGTTGCATAGCGGCCTGAATCTGCTCGTTGGAAAGGGCGCTGGGCTTGCCGCTCAGGGCGTCCTTCATGCTTTGCGCCAGCACGTCTACGTTCAGGTCGAGACCTTGCTGCGAGAAATTGCGGGCCATGTCGCGGCCAATAATGTAGCTGATCTGCTCCTTGAGCGAAGTCAATTCCATGGGGTAGGGGTTAGAAACGATTAGGTGTTGTATGCAGCTCTTATACGGCTGTAGGCACGAAAGTGCAGAAAAAAAGTAGGCTCCATCTCGCGGAGCCCGTAGAACAAAGCGTGCCGGTAGGAAGAAGATCTACTAAAACGGTTTTGTCGGACAAGCAGGGTAGGGCAACCAGATCCGTGCAAAGGGCAAAGTACTAGGCTGC
Source organism: Hymenobacter citatus (assembly GCF_014333615.1). GTDB lineage: Bacteria > Bacteroidota > Bacteroidia > Cytophagales > Hymenobacteraceae > Hymenobacter > Hymenobacter citatus. Next base: position 480,383 of record NZ_JACSCY010000001.1, read on the forward strand.
TACACAGTCAGTAAAGAGAGCCGCATGGCTACGCATTGCGGGGCTCCGTCGTTTTTCCTGCCACGAAGTTCAGGCCGAAATACAGCTTTTCTTTAAGCAACGCGTTGCGGCGCCATATTTGGTCCTCTCGCTGTACCAGCTCCAGCGTATTGTTTTGCTTGAACATAAATGGCGGAAACAGCCGGATATACTGCACATCGGCGGGGTAGATGGTGAGCTGTTGCTTCTGCAACTCGCGCCGCCAGGTAGCCAGCGGACGAATGTTCTCATTGCCCAGCAAAATCTTCTTCTTCAACTGCTCATCATAGATTTCGATGATGCGCTTGTTGCCGCGCCGCAGATACAGCTTCAGATTCTGCACCACGTTGCCGCCGTTTTCCTCCACAATAATGAGGTTGCCGGCGGGCCGAAGCGCCTGATTGAAAATGCGTAGCGCATCCTGCAACGGCTCCAGGTGGTGCAGCGTGTCCTGAATGATGATGTGGTCGTAGGACGCGGGCGGCGGGGGCGCGTCGAACAGGTTTTCGTAGCTATACGTGAAGCCCGATACGTCGCCGAACTGTGCCCAGTACTGTAGGCGCTCCGGAATATGCGCAAAGTAAAACTCAAGCGTAGTGCCGTGTACCTTATAGCCGTTGAGCGCTAGAAAGATGGCCGTGGTGCCATAGCCGCAGCCACAATCCCAGATGGCAGCATCGGTAGTAGGCAGGTGGTCCAGAATATACTGGAGCCGCTGCACCACATACGCCTTGCGAAACTCGAAGCTGGCGGGGTTTTCCAGGAATTTATAGTAGGTAGTAAGCTTGGCGTTGCTTTTTAGTTCTTCTAAAAATAGCGTGAAAAACTCTTCGATCTGCATGTGTCAGGCCCTGCTTGAGAGGAAAGGGTGGCTATCTAATTTGGGGTGAAGATAGGGGCTTACGGGCTAATGCTCCTTTTGCTACTTTTCCAAACGCAGAAAACCCCACCAGAGGCGGGGTTTTGTTATATTAATCAGCCGTGTGGGGAGGCAGCGTTAGAAATGCAGCTCCTCGCCGTCGTGCAGGTCAAAAAACAGGTTCAGGTCCCGTACCTGGGAAGCCAGGAAGCTCAACGACCCCAAGCTGCTCAGCAGCAGAAACGACGAAACGGCCACAGTGCTCTTTTTCATAGTGATGGATGGTAGCATGATGATGGTCAGTTGGTTGCAGCGCAAAGATACAAGGTATTTATTGAAAATGGTAGGCGTGCATACTATCTGTATATGCAGTATATAGTATTTTCTCACAAAAAGGCTAGTGTGAAGTCCGTTTAACCGCCTGTATGTGTTTGATATACAAAGTTATGCATATGAATCCTGTTGTTATTAGAAGTCAGATAGAGCAGTGTTTTGGGTTGAGTAGCGGTGGTAAGCGCTTTACGTTTGGGCTGCACAAAATTCTGGTATATGTCTGGCCTCCTACTTCGCTATTGCATGCTACTCATAGTGCTTTTACCCAAAATGGCTTTTGCACAGCGTGACTATTACATCCCGAAAGCTCTGTTGACTCCCCTACACGACCAGAAGGGGCAGTTACAGATAGCGGCTGGCTGGGGTGGCGGCGCCAATTTGCAGGTGTCCTACGCAGCAACCAACCACCTGGCCGTGTTCAGCACGGTAGCACTCGATCCGTTTACCCACACTCGCACTACGCTTTTTAGTCGTTATAAGCAGAACAATAATAACTATGTCCTACAAGGCGGAGCAGGATACTTTGGTCGGCTGAACTATCGGCGCCTCAATCGGATAGAAGTGTATACTGGGGTAGGAATACAGGATATTAACAGCTCCTGGTACTTTGTATCACTGTCTGAAAGCGAGGAGTATACAAGGGCCCGATACTGGACCGCCTTTAGTCAGCTCAACATAGGGAAGACGTGGGCGAAAGGAGAGTTGGTTTTTGGTCTTCGCCTGGCTTACTCTCGCTACCTGGATTTTTCGTACTACGATGACCATCCCAACAGTAGGGCCTACCAATATCGGTACGAGCAGTTGCAGGGCGTCACGCTGGAACCGGCAGTCAGCTACGGGTATCACTGGAAGCGGTTCAAGTTAACGGCCCAAGGGGGAATAGCCGCGCCAGTGTTTGTTCCACAAGCCCGCTTGCATACCACCCAGCGCACAGATACCACCCCGTTGCTAACAGTAGGGCAGGAGCAGGTTCCTCTCGCCGCACTACTCGGACGCATCAGCTTGCACTACCAATTTGGTCCGAAAACAAAAGGGGAAGTGCCGGCCCAACAGAAAGCCGCTACCAGTGACGAATAGCGGAAACTGACTTCTGCTACGTCGCCCACCCCAGCCGGTGCCCGCAGCGTCGGGCTGGAACCGGGTAGCCGGGCAGCTTGATGCTACCGGGGGCCGGGATGAGAGCTAACGCCGGCCAGCAGATAGCAGCTCTGCGCGGATGGGCGGGTTAATAATAGAGCGGGCGAAACACGAGTCCGCGCTTAGTATTGTATTCCAGGGCCGGCGCGGGTACGCGCACTATGCTGAGCACGTAAAAGGCTGTGCGCAGCAGACCACTGCGGGTAGGAATATTCATTAAGTTCAGATCGGGGGAGAGGTAGAACTTGCGATACGGCCGGTAGCCCAGTGCCCGGTTTTGGGCCGGGTCGCCTGCTACCATCCCGGCAGCGCCGTAGCCTACGGCCACGTTCAGCCATTTAGGATAGCGCGTACCAGAGGGTAGGAAGCGGGATATATCCGTTGAGAGCCAGTAGGTTTGGCCGTTGTAATCTTTCAGCACCTGCCCGGCGTAGCTGTTGCCCAGGCTTTCGAGGCGGGTGGTGGGGTAGGAGGTGCTATGAAACGAGAACTTTGGCATCACCCTGATTTCGCCCCAGGCCAGTTGCTGCCCCAGCACCCCCGCCGCGCCGGCGGCGTTGGCTACCATGTCGCTGTTCGAAAAGCCGTAGCCCTCGCTCATGCCATCCAATATTTCGATAGGCGTTTGCAGCGCCAGGCCAACCAAACTGCCAAGCCAGATGGCCTTTTTCTCGGAGGTACCCGCCCAACGCAGTGCATCCACGCCTATGCGACTTTCATGAAAGGCCGTCCAGAAATGACCCGCCTTGTCCATCTGTTTCCAGTGGTGGCTGTCGTCGTAGAAGTGAAAGTGAGAGTGAGGATATTCTTTGTACCACGCGTCGCTGAGCAATTTGAGCGAAACCGCGTAGCCCACCACAAAGCCAGTCCCCAACACAAGCTGCCGGGTACGTTTCTGCTGGGCTGTCAGCGTGTCGCGGGGCACAGCAACGGGTTGGGCTATACCACTGTATACAGTCAAACTACTCAGAAGCAAGCCGCTGCCAACTACTTTAGAGAAAAACCTGCATGCTGTGGTTGGCGTCGAAAAAGTCAATAAAATCTGATTTAAGTGAAGTAAAAGGTTTTACATACGGGAACATGACTCGTATGGCCATCAGAAACCTCACTTTTATCAGCACACGTCGGGTTACACACCAGCAACCAGCGGCCTAGCGCAAACCACTGATTACTGGTTGGAGGCTGCTACCTAGTCTGCTTATACACACCTACCTCGCTCAGGGCCACACACACCGGCGAATTGGTAATCGACACGCGTAGTTTGGTGGCCGTTACGGGGGCATCCAGCTTCACCAGCTTTTTGGCGCCAATGCTGGTGCCCGTGTAGAGCGGTTTCCAGGCGCCATCCTGCCAGGCTTCCAGCGTGAAGCCCTCCACGCGCTGGCCTAGCGGAATGTGTTCCTGCAAGCTGACGATATCGAACGTTTTGGGGCCGGTGAAGGCCATTTCCAGGGTGGGCGTGTGCACGTTATCGGTGGTGGCCCAGTAGGTTTGGCGGTTGCCATCGAGCAGCTTGGCGGGGGCGTAGGTGCTGTGGCGGGTGTTGCTGGCCGTGAGGCGGGCACCCTTGGCTAGGTTGTTTGCGAAGGTGTGCTGCACCATATCGCCGAAGGTTTTGAGGGCGGCTACGTCATCGGCGTGTAGCTGGCCGCGAGTGTCGGGGGCCAGGCCTAGGTCGAGGGCGGCGCCGCGGCCCACGCTTTTCAGGTACAGGTCGAACAGCACGTCGGGCGTTTTGGGGGCCTCGGTGGGGTGGTAGAACCAACCCTTGCGCAGCGGTACGTCGCACTCGGCGGGCATCCAGAACTCGCCGTTGCGGATACCCATAGGGCTCTGCGGATAGTTGGCCTGGCCCGGCACAGCCACGTTTTTACCCTCGGGCGGGCGGGGCGTGAAGGTGGCCCAGCTGGTCTCGGCGGCATGGCCTTCCTCGTTGCCTACCCAGCGCACATCCCAGCCAATGTCGCTGAAGATATTGGCCATGGGCTGCATGTTGCGGGTGATGCCCCAGGTGTTATTCCAATCGTAGTAAGTGGTGTTGTCGATGGAGCGTTTTTCACGGGCGCCACCGTAGTAGCCGTCGCCGCCGTTGGCGCCGTCGTGCCAGCTCATAAACAGCTCCCCGTAATTGGTATACAGCTCCTTCAGTTGAGCCTGATAGATGGGTAGGTAGGCAGAGGTACCGTAGGCGGCGTTGTTCCGGTCCCAGGGCGAGCAGTACACCCCGAACTTCAGGCCATGCTTGCGGGCGGCCTGCTCCATCTCCTTCACGTAGTCTCCTTTGCCGCCCCGGAAAGGACTTTTCGAGATATTGTAGGTCGTGGTTTTGGTGGGCCACAGCGCAAAACCGTCGTGGTGCTTGGCTACCAGCACAATACCGCGCAAGCCCCCAGCCTTCGCGGCCTTGATAATCTGCTCCGCGTTGAAATCGGTGGGGTTGAAAACGCTCGGGTCTGCATCGCCATAACCCCACTCTTTGTTCTCAAAGGTAGTGGGTGTGAAGTGCACGATGCCATATACCTCCGTGGTATGCCAGGCCTGCTGCCGGGCAGAGGGTAGGGCGCCATAGGGGGTGGGCGGAGCTGCCGGCGCGCTGATGCCAGGCCCGACCAGCGAGTGGAAATCGAATAGATAGTCGGGGGTGTTGCTGGCTGCAAAGCAAGTGGAACCACAGACTAGAACGGCGCTGAGGAAGCTTCTCGACATAAGAAAGTTGAAAGGTGCGGGCCTACAAGAAACAAACTTTGTCGGTAGGCCGCCCTATTGACTATGCTTCAAGGCTTCCTACCCCAAATACGCCATGTCCTCCGCGCTCAGCTGAATAGCGGCTGCCGCCAGGTTCTCGCGCAAGTGCGCCAGCGACGAGGTGCCCGGAATCGGCAGAATCCAGGGCGACTTATGCAGCTGCCAGGCAATGTTAATCTGGGCGGGTGTAGCGTGGTGGCGGCGGGCTACCTCTCCGATTTTATCGAGTTGCTTGGGTAGGGCGTGCAGGAGCGAAAAGAACGGAATCAGCGGAATTTCGCGGGCTTCGCAGAGGTCCAGCACTTCCTCGCCGCCGGGGTTGTGGCCGTGCGCGTGCGCTAGCGTGGTGCGCTGGGCGTAGCCGTACATGTTTTCCACGGTGGCAATGTCGCCCAACTGCAAGCCGGTTTCCAGCTCCTCGCGGGTCACGTTGCTGAGGCCCACGTGCAGGATTTTGCCCTCGCGCTGCATCTCAAACATGGCGCCCAACTGCTCGTCTAGGGGCACCGCGCCGGGGCCCATCAGGCGTAGGTGCACCAACTGGATCTGCTCCTGACCCAGGGTGCGCAGGTTGTTTTCGATGCTCTGGCGCAGTTGCTCGGGCCGGTTAAAGGGTACCCAGCTTTTATCGGACCGGCGGGTGGCGCCTACCTTGGTGCAGATGACCAGGTCTGATGGGTAGGGATGCAGTGCCTCGCGGATGAGACGGTTGGTGACGTCCTCGCCGTAATAATCGGCCGTGTCGAGAAAGTTGACGCCGTTTTCTATGGCCGTGTGGAGGATTTGCAGGGCCTCGGGCCGGTTGGCCGGCTCGCCCCATACCTCTGGGCCAGGTAGGCGCATGGTGCCGTAGCCCAACCGGTTGACGGTGAGTGGTTGGGCGGAGTTGAGGGCAATGATGATGGTGGAAGGCATAAAGGAGAGGCAGTTTAGATGAGTGGGAGGGTGTTAAGTAAACTGGCTCGGTCCGTGCAGGTTCTATGTAGCTGTATGAGTTGATTGTTTTTGCGTTGCGGCAACTGAAAACCGTTTTCGCGACACAGCCAACTACCGGCCAGCCAGTACGAGCCGTACCCGCTCGCGCTTTACAAACCGCCCCGCAACGGCTGAGGCTACAAAGTCACCCGTTGTCAGGACTTCAGTGAGCGGACGGGGCTTAGCAAAGATTCCGGTCAGGCTAAAGCGCCAGACAGCAGACGCCCACGACCTATTGAATAGCCAACACAGGCTAGCTACTGCCGTTTTGATCAGCCACAAAGACAGCAGGATTGGCAAAAGAATCGTTACTAGAAATCCTGGCCACGATGAAATGCCTTCGGGGCTGATAAAGTCTGTAAAGTCGAATTTGGTTAAATCAACCCGGTACTTTTCGCCGAATGCGAGCAGCAGTTCTTCTGTATCTAATCCAGCTACCCCCCAATCGTCTTCCACAGCGGTCCGCAACGTCCACGGCTCGTTTTTTACGCCAACAAAATCCGCCAAAAAGGGCGGTACTTCACAGGCCAATCGGCGTAGGTCGGCAAATCGAACAACTATTTCCGGACGGTCCATGGGCTGGTAATTGGCAGGTGAAGCTTGCATAGTTATAGAGGAAGGTTAGTGGGATACGCTGTCAGCTACTACTGGTTTTTTGGGCGGTGCTTTGATTAGTGGTGCGCGCTCGGCCCTGCTTTGTATCCGCCGCTCCCAGCGCTTGCGCTTGGGCGCAATGCTGCCGCGTAGGTATTTCTCCATCACCAGCACGGCACAGGGCGCGGCGGCCGTAGCCCCAAAACCCGCATTTTCGAGGTATACCGCCACGGCTATCTTCGGATTATCAGCCGGGGCAAAACCGACGAAAGCGGCGTGGTCGTCGCCCTCGTCGTTTTGCACAGTGCCGGTTTTGCCGGCCACCGTGATGCCCACATCCGAGAGGCTGGAGGCTTCGGCGGTGCCGCCGCGCTGCATCACGGCTACCATGCCGGGCAGCAGCGCCGCAAAGTTGGCGCTATCAATCAGGGTATGGTGCTTTTCGCGGAAGCGGGGTAGGGGACCGTTGTTGCCCACGCTACGCACCAGGTGGGGCAGGTAGTACCAGCCGCGGTTGGCCACAATGGCCGCCATATTGGCCATTTGCAAGCCCGTCAGGTTAATTTCGCCCTGCCCAATGCTGAGCGAATAGATAGAGCGGTAGGTCCACTGCTTGGTGCCGCGAGTCTTGTCGTAGTAGGCGGGGGTAGGGAGAAAGCCGGGCGCCTCGCGGGCTACATCAGTCCCCAGCACCGAGTCTAGCCCAAAGGACCGCACGTAGCGCCGCCACAACGCCAGATTGGCATGGCGAGCGGCCGCCGAGTCTTGGGCCAGCGAGTCGGGCACGCGGTTGATAAGCTGCTGCATCACCTGATAGAAATAAGGATTGCAGCTGTACTGCAGGCCCGCCGTCAGGCTGTTGGCCTGGGGGTGATGATGCACGCAACGCACCAACGATTGGTCGCAGCGAAACCCGGTGGTAGGACTAATGGCACCCAGCTGCAACGCGGCGGCGGCATTCACCAGCTTAAACACCGAGCCCGGCGGGTTGGCCAGCATGGCCGGCCGGTTCAGCAGCGGCATGTCGGCATCTTGCAGCAGCTGGGTGCGCACGCCCGCCTGGTCGGGGGCGGTGATGGTGCTGGCCGGGTACACCGGCGCCGACACGTAGGCGAGGATTTCGCCGGTGCTGGGGTCCAGGGCTACCAGGTAGCCCTTGCGGCCGCCCAATAGCTTTTCGGCGTAGGCCTGTAGCTTCGCATCGATGGTGAGGTGGATATCCTGGCCTTGCTGAAAAATGGTATCCTGCGCCCAGGTGCCGTGCTGGTTGCCCTGTGCATCTACCAATGGGTGCAAGTAGCCGTGGTGGCCGGTCAGCAACCCATTATAATAGGTTTCGACCCCACCATTGCGCAGGCGGTAGAAGCGGCCGCGCTGGGTGCGCCGGGCCTGACGGTAGAAGCTTTGCGCCTCGGCACCCAGGTAGCCCAGCACGGGCGCACCCGCATTGGTAGTGTACACGCGCTGGCGCTGCTGGGTGAGTACCAGCTTTTGCAGCGCGGTGGCGCTGCTGTCGCGGCGTACCCGCTCGGCTTCCCGGGCCGTGAGGCGGAGCTGGATGGGGTAGCCGGCCGAAGCCCGGCCGTAGGGTAAGGCATCGGCAAGACGCTGCCGCACGGTGGTAGAATCCCAGCCCAGCAGCTGGCCCAGCGCCAGCGTATCGAGCAGGCGGCGCGGGAGTTTCAGCAGGTACTGCGGGCGCGTATCTACCAGCACCGAGTCGTGCCGGTCGAGGATGCGGCCCCGGTGCAACGAGTCGGATACCACGATGCGCTGCCGGGTATAGGTAGGGTCTGCGGCCTGGGCTGGGTCGCTGGTTTGCTGGTCCGACGAGGAACAAGCAGCCATGCCCACAAGCAGCAGGAAGAAGAGTAGGCCTTGAGTAGTGAAAACCGTGCGCATGAGAGTAAAGCTAGGCATTTGCGGAGCTTTGGGCAGCGCTTCCTGATCGAGTAGAAGTGTTGCCTTCGCTTTTTAGTCAGAAAGAGGGCATACTACCCCTAAAGGCACAGAAGGGGGAAGGCCCGTTGCGACATGCATAAGGAAATTAAAATTGGGGCTAGCTAGCGTGGGCAGCGTGTCCTGTCGGAGCGGTTTGCCCGCGGGGTCACGGGCGTTACAGCCCGTTTCCAGCCGTGCCAACCGCGAGGTAGGCCGTGCTACCTCCGCGTCAGCTAGGATCATATCGGCGTTCGACTACCTCCCGCTTCTTAATCTAGGGGTGCTTTTTCTACAGGATATTGTCATTTTACTGACTCGGCGCTAGGGGTTCCTCTGCTTCCGCCGCGGATGTAACTGCCACAGTACCCTTCCCAGTTACCTTCTTTTCGGGCAACGGGTAGTATCACGAAAGAACGATTGACTCCATGGAAGCTTCGTGCATTGGGGCGGCATTAGGGCGCAGTGGCTGCAACGCTATACCCTTGACTACTATGGGTTGCTTCGTGGCAGAAAGCTGAAGCATAACCTCAACTCTGACGCAACAACTGCAATAGGATTTACAGACTAATAGACGTCAAATGTCTTTCGTGTCAATAAGGATTCAGGAGTTGCATAGAAAGTGTAAAATATTGATAAATAAGTAGTAATGGCATGATAGCCCGCGAGCTTTGGCACTGTTAGGAGGAGCTAACCAATCAGCAAAAGGGTCGTTGAAAGGGTAGAATAAATGATTCTCACCCTTCCTTTTTATCCTTCTGTGATTATGAAATCCGACGACCTGAAACAACTCATCAAAGACGGCCTATCGGCTCAGCGAGCCGGCAGCGAAGTAGCCGCCAAAGCAACCGACGAAATCCTCAACGATGCCACGCACCCCGAGCTGAAAGCGGCTCTCAAGGAAGGCAACGAAACCTCCAAAGAGTGGGCCAAGCGTATCGACCGCGCCATTGAAGAGGTAGGTGGCGTAAGCAGCCAAGACAACGAAATCCTGGAAGCGCACTATAAAGTGAGCAAAGAGATTCGGGCGCAAGCCGACACCGACACCGTGCGCGACCTGGGCATCATTGCCAGCGGCCAAATGGCCCTGCACTACTGGATTGCTTCCTTCGGCACGGTGGCCTCATACGCTGCCTCCGCCGGCCTCACCCAAACCGAGCAAGAGCTGAAAGCCTCCGTGCAAGAAGCCAAACAAGCCGACGACAAACACACCGACATCGCCCAGCGCATCCTCGCTGAGCAAGGCCAAGGGTAAGGGAAGTATTCTTCTCTTCTTACCATTAGAAAGCCGCGCCGCCTGGATAGCTCCAGGCGGCGCGGTTTTGGTTTGACTTATTGTGGCTAGATGAAATGGTTTGAAGTACCGTCGTGCGCCACCTGCCGCAGTTAAAGCAAGAAGTAATGCCGCTACTGGCGGAAGAGTAACTTTGTAAACAAACCGCGCCGCCCGCACCTCTACAAGCGGCGCGGTTCCGGCTCGCCGCGTGGCGGCCGGGGAGGTACAGCCGCCACAGTATAGCTGGTCACGAGCTACGGCGGCATCTAAACTCGCACCAATTCGGGGGGCAGAACGTTCTGCTGAGTCCGGTGCCTGGCAGGACGTTCTGCGTTATGGGGTTGGCTTACTGGGCCGCCGGATACCAGTTGCGCAGCCGAACGTCAATTTTCTTGTTGGCTGTGTTCACGGTTTTCTTGAAGCCGTCCACGTCGCTCAGGCCGTTCTGGCCCCGGTAGTGATACGGATACACAATGCCAGGCTTGAAGGCTAATACGCCCTGCGCGGCCTGTTGCACATCCATGGTATAGGGCAGGTTCATGCACACAAATGCTACATCGATACCCTTGAGGGCGCGCATCTCGGCAATGTCTTCGGTGTCGCCGGACAGGTACACGTTCTTGCCGCCCAGGTTCAGCACGTAGCCATTGCCCCGGCCTTTGGTGTGCGGCGCGTCGGGCGCTTCGGGCAGGTTGTACATCGGAATGGCCGAAACCTGCAGGCCCAGCGTATCAAGCTGCTGCCCGTTGCCCAGGATGCGGACCTGGGCTTTGTACTCGGCGGGCAGCTTATCGGCTACTGCCTGGGGCACTACCATCAGAGCCTTGCCCACAGAAAGACCCGCCAGCGTCTTCGGGTCCAGGTGGTCGCCATGAATGTCGGTAATCAGGATAATATCGGGGGCGGCCAGGCCGGCATAGGCAGCTGCCCCGCCGTAGGGGTCCACGTAAATGGTCTTACCGTTCCACGAAAACACCACGCTGCCGTGGGTAATAGGCTGAACCGTGAGTGGGCCCTTCTTGGTGGCAATCTGGTCGGCGGCCGCGCGCGGCGCGGGGGTAGAGGGGGCGGTTTGCGCCTGCACCGACGTGGCAACTGTAGCCAGGGCAGCCGCGAGGATAAGGAGGGATTTCATTGAGTTTTTATTGCTGGTGCGCGAATGGGAACAGGGTCTTAACCCGGGGCGGGGGCGAAAGTTCTGAGAGAGGAGGGTAGACTCTGTGTCGCTGGTGCGGTTGTGACAGCACGGGCTGTAGAGACGCATACTTGCGTCTCATCGTTGAACGACTGACGCCCGAACGATTTCTTGGCGGCGCGGACGAAGAGACGCAAATATGCGTCTCTACACGTTCAACGCGGCTACCGGTACAATCCTTCTTCGCCGAACTGCTCGTGTTGCCAGCGGCTGGGATTGTTGAGAATGTAGTGTCGAATCTTTTCTAGTTCCTGACCATTGCGCACTACCCGGTCGTGGAAGCGCGCTTGCCATTGAAAAGCCAAGCCCGCCTGCCGGGCCTGCGACGTGACGCCGGCTTTATAGCCGCGCAGAATAGCCGCCAAATTGTCGTGCTGTGGGGCAAAGCGATTTTCATAATAGAGCGAAGGGGTAGTTTCGATTGGCTTATCGACGAGTAGCAGACTGTGTATATGGTCGGGCATCACAACGAAAGCATCCAGCACTACAAAAGGAAACCGCACCGGAATCTGCTGCTAGCAGGCCGCGGCAATAGCGGCTAACGGGGTAGGACGTAGGTAGGCTCTGGTCCAATCCTGGGCTGATACCTCCATCTCTCCGAAGTAGCGCACCCGATTTCGCGTGCAGATGGTCACGAAGTACGCGCCGTTCTGCCCATAATCATAGCCCCGCAGCCGGGCCGTGGCCACGCGGTATTGGTCCTTAAATAATTCGGTATCCATAACGAATCATAGAAGCAGGTAAACGACACCGCCCAACGATGTAGAGACGCGTATTCGCGTCTCGTCGTTGAACTACACCGCTTGGATAAAACCCAAGATAAACAACATCAGCAACGCTTGAGACGCAAATATGCGTCTCCACATCCGCCGGAACCGCCTACGAAAACGCCGCCCAGACGACTCCGAGCGGCGCGGTACTGGCTGGCCGCTGCGGCGGCTGGGGAGGCTGGGGCTTTTTCGCTATAGCAGGTAGTAAACTGTAGCGGGGCCTTGGCCCTGCTTTTCAATTCGCCCTTGGGCCATCAGCTCCGCCAACGTACGCTTCACGGATGGTCCAGGAATGTCAAGCTTTTCGGCTATTTGACCCGACTTGCAGCCGGGGTGATTCCCGATAAAGCCTAGGACCGCTTTTTCGCGGGGTGACAGTTGCGTGGCCGCTTCCTGCACGGTCAGCTTTTGCAGCAGTTGTTGCTGCACATTCAATAGGGCATCGAAAAAGAAGGCCAGCCAGGCCGAAACATTCTCCCCCGGCCGCTGCGACTGGCACTGCTGCAACACCCGGTAATACTCCGTCTTGCGGTTTTCGATTTCGTGCTCCAGGCTCACGTACTGAATCCAGATGTAGCCGTGCCGCAGCAGAAGCAAGGTAGCCAGCAGGCGGCTCAGGCGACCGTTGCCGTCCTGAAAGGGGTGGATACTGACGAAATCGTAGGCAAACAGGGCGCACTTCACCAGCGGGTGTGTGGCCTCGTCGTGGTGAAACCAGGCTACCAACTCGCGCATGGCATCTTCGGTGGCGAAGCCGGGCGCGGTGGTCTGGAAGATAACTTGCCGGGTACCGTCGGGTAGGGACGCTTCCACGGCGTTGCTGTGCTGCTTGTAGTTGCCGCGGTGCCACTCGTCTTTGCGGCTAAAACGCAGCAGGTGGTTGTGCAGGCCTTTGAGACTGTTCTCGCTGATGTCGATATCGGGGTAGGATTCGGAAATCAGATCCAGCACCTGAAAGTAGCCGACTACCTCCTGTGCGTCGCGGTCTTCGAGCTTGCTGATATCCGTGTTGCGCAGCAGCACGTCCACTTCCTCGTCGCTCAGGCGCGAACCCTCGATGCGGGTAGAGGCGCCTACGCTACGTACCGTGGCAATAGCTTTGAGCTGCTTAAGCGTCTGGCCTTCCCGCCGTTCAATAGCCGACCAACTGGCATCAAACCGGTCCAGCTTGCTGATGGTGCCCAGCAACGCCCAATCCAGCGTCACGCGCATGGTGTGTACGTGTTCGTCCATGCGGCAAAGCTACGGGTTGATACGATTTGATACGATTTGATTCGTTCGTGATACGATAGGAAACGCTCCGCGCCGCCTGGGCGACTCCGAGCGGCGCGGTACCGGCTGGCCGCTAGGACGACTGCGGAGGCTGAGACTTTTTGAGTAGTAGATTATTGACAGTAATCATTCCCCTACAAAGCGAATGCTTTGTCTAAAATCTCAGTACTGAATACGCTTTTTTCCTTTGCTTCCTTTATTATATTGAAAATTTCCAATCCATCGTTAAATATTTCTTGTATCCTTTCCTTTGTAATCTCTTTATTATTTAGGCTTCCGTGGGATATTTCAACCCGTAATTGGGAAAATATTTTGTATTTATCTGCTAGTTCTTCGTATCGCCCATGTGATACATGCTTAGAAATCATTAATGCGGAAATTATCGGTTCTGCTTTATTCCAAAATTTGTAAAAGTATTTATTTCTAAATTCTTGGTCTGAAGCTTCTTTTGATTCTTTGTATGGCTCCAAAATTTCACGCGTTTCTCTTTCAATATCACTACTAATTTGTAATATTGCCATTTCAGGAGATACTTCCTTTAGTTTATTTAAGTTTGTGGTTTCACTGTCTGATAACCCAATTAATTCTAGATAGTCATTTTTAAGGTGTGGCTTTAGTTCTTCTGCTAAATCAACATTATACTCGTCTTTTAAAAATCTTTGTAAAAAATCTTTAGTAGCTGACAGATAATAAAAGACAGATTCCTCGTTGGGAAAACCAAATCTGTGTTGGATAGTGTTTCTGTCGTCTACTAGGAGTTCAATGATGGGTTTTTCTGGAATGGATATTCCTTTGCCGTCAAGAGATGTGAAAGTATCCCAAATAGTCAGGGTTAGATTTTGATTTTTAGGGCTGTAAATGGAGTGGCCACATGATAGTAGTCGGTCTTTTAGCATTAGTTCAATTGAATTAGTCAAGTGTAATATTATAAATTTATATTTTTTTGGATTCTTGCTTCCAAATAGCTCTGTTGCATGAGCTAATAGCTCAATCGAGCTAATGAATAGTGGTGACTTCATATTACGACAAAAGAGAAAAACGATTACAAAAACGGGTGCTACCTCCACAAGGTAGCACCCGTTCTCATTCAGCCAAAGTAACTGCCGCTTACATATTTCGCCGGTACTGCCCGCCTACCTCAAACAGCGCATTCGTCACCTGCCCGAGCGAGCAGAACTTCACGGTTTCCATCAGCTCCTCGAACAGATTTCCGTTGGCAATGGCGACTTGTTGCAGCTGTTTCAGGCGCTGCTCGGCGGTGCCGTGGTTGCGGGCGTGCAGGGCTTCCAGCATCGTGATTTGGTACTGCTTTTCCTCCTCCGTGGCCCGGATAACCTCGGCCGGGATGACCGTGGGCGAGCCTTTGGAGGAGAGGAAGGTATTCACGCCGATGATGGGATACTCGCCCGTGTGCTTCAGCATCTCGTAGTGCATGCTTTCCTCCTGAATCTTGCCGCGCTGGTACATGGTTTCCATGGCGCCCAGCACGCCGCCGCGCTCCGTGATACGGTCAAACTCGGCCAATACGGCTTCCTCTACCAGGTCGGTCAGCTCCTCGATGATGAAGGAGCCCTGGATCGGGTTTTCGTTTTTTGCCAGGCCCAGCTCGCGGTTTATGATGAGCTGGATAGCCATAGCCCGGCGCACCGACTCCTCCGTGGGCGTGGTGATGGCCTCATCGTAGGCGTTGGTGTGCAGGGAGTTGCAGTTGTCGTAGATGGCGTAGAGCGCCTGCAACGTGGTACGGATATCGTTGAAGTCGATTTCCTGGGCGTGCAGGCTGCGGCCTGAGGTCTGGATGTGGTACTTCAACATCTGCGAGCGGGCGTTGGCGCCGTACTTCAGCTTCATGGCCTTGGCCCAGATGCGGCGCGCCACGCGGCCAATCACGGCGTACTCGGGGTCGATGCCGTTGGAGAAGAAGAACGACAGGTTGGGCGCGAAGTCGTTCACGTCCATGCCCCGGCTCACGTAGTACTCCACAAAGGTGAAGCCGTTGCTGAGGGTAAGGGCCAGTTGGGTGATGGGGTTGGCGCCCGCCTCGGCAATGTGGTAGCCCGAAATCGAGACGGAGTAGAAGTTGCGCACCTTCTCCTGGATGAAGTACTCCTGCACGTCGCCCATCAGGCGCAGGGCAAACTCGGTGCTGAAGATGCAGGTGTTCTGAGCCTGGTCTTCCTTCAGGATATCGGCCTGCACGGTGCCGCGCACCTGCGAGAGGGTGCGCGCCTTGATGGGGGCGTACACGTCGGCGGGTAGGACCTGGTCGCCGGTGACGCCGAGGAGCAGCAGGCCCAGCCCGTCGTTGCCTTCGGGTAGGGCGCCTTGGTAGCGGGGGCGGGGCTGGCCGTATTCTTTATATAAGGAGTCGATTTTCTGGTTGACTTCGTCTTCCAGCCCGTTCTCCTTAATATATAGCTCGCACTGCTGGTCGATGGCGGCATTCATGAAGAAAGCGGCCAGCGTGGCGGCGGGGCCGTTGATGGTCATGCTCACCGACGTGCTGGGGTTGGCCAGGTTGAAGCCGGAGTAGAGCTTCTTGGCGTCGTCGAGGCAGCAAATGCTCACGCCCGCGTTGCCGATTTTGCCATAGATGTCGGGCCGGTGGTCGGGGTCCTCGCCGTAGAGCGTCACCGAGTCGAAGGCCGTGCTCAGGCGCTTGGCGGGTAGGCCCATGCTCACGTAGTGGAAGCGCCGGTTGGTGCGCTCGGGACCGCCTTCGCCGGCAAACATGCGGGTAGGGTCTTCGCCCTCGCGCTTAAACGGAAACACGCCGGCTGTGTAAGGAAACTCGCCGGGCACGTTTTCCTGGAGCTGCCAGCGCAGCAAGTCGCCCCAGGCCGTGTAGCGGGGTAGGGACACCTTGGGAATCTGCTGGCCCGAGAGGCTCTGGGTGTGCGTCTGGATGCGGATTTCTTTGTCGCGCACCTTAAACACAAACTCCGGCGCTTTATAGGCGGCTACCTTGTGCGGCCAGGTTTCCAGGAGTTTCCAGTTTTGCCCGTCCAGCCGCAGCTTGACTTCCTCGAATGCGGCCTCCAGGCCGGCCACGAGTGTGCCGGCGTCGAGTCCTGGGCTGCTCCCGCTGGCTCCGCTAGGGCTTCCGGCCCCGAGGCTGCGGACGGTTTCGACACTTTGCTGAAGTCCGAAAAGCTGCTGGGCAGTTGCGGATTGTTGCTGGACCCACTGGTCATATTGGCGGTTGGTTTCGGCTATTTCAGAAAGATAACGCGTGCGGTGGGGCGGAATGATATAAATCTTCTCCGATTCGCCCACCGGCGTTTCTAGGTGCGAGGCAAAGGTAGCGCCCGTTTTTTCCTCCAGCACGTGCAGCACGGCCCGGTAGAGGCGGTTCATGCCGGGGTCGTTGAACTGGGAGGCAATGGTGCCGAACACCGGCATCTGGTCCAGCGGCGCGTCCCACTGCTGGTGGTTGCGCTGATACTGCTTGCGCACGTCGCGCAGGGCGTCGAGGGCGCCGCGCTTGTCGAACTTGTTGAGGGCGATGACGTCGGCAAAGTCCAGCATGTCAATCTTTTCCAGCTGGGTAGCGGCGCCGTACTCGGGTGTCATCACGTAGAGGCTGGCGTCGGAGTGCTCGGTTATTTCCGTGTCGGACTGCCCAATGCCGGAGGTTTCGAGGATAATCAGGTCGAAGTCGGCGGCGCGCACCACGTCCACGGCGTCCTGCACGTACTTGCTGAGCGCCAGGTTGCTCTGGCGGGTAGCGAGGCTGCGCATATACACCCGCGGCGAGTTGATGGCGTTCATCCGAATCCGGTCGCCTAGAAGCGCCCCGCCGGTCTTGCGCTTGCTGGGGTCGACGGAAATGATGGCAATGGTCTTATCAGGAAAGTCGAGCAGAAAGCGCCGCACCAGCTCGTCCACGAGGCTGGACTTGCCTGCCCCACCGGTGCCGGTGATGCCTAAAATAGGAGCCGTCTGCCGGTCCGACGCCGTAGGCGTCCGACCGGTTGTCGTTGTAGTCGTTGCTGATTCAGGAGCAGCTTCACTTGCTACCGGTGCGGCCGGTTCGCTCGGCGCGGGCGTCAGCAACGACGACCGGTCGGACGGCTGCGCCGTCGGACCGGGGGACGACACCTCTTGCCGCACCCGCTCGAACTCCTGCGGGAAGTTTTCGGCAGCCGAAATCAGGCGGCCGATGCTGCGGGCGTCTTTCTCTTTCAGGTGCTTCACCTCGCCGTTGAGGTGCTGGCCGGTCGGGAAGTCAGCCTTTTCCAGCAGGTCGTTGATCATGCCTTGTAGGCCCAGGGCGCGGCCGTCGTCGGGCGAGTAGATGCGGGTGATGCCGTACTGCATCAGCTCCTCAATCTCGGAGGGCAGAATCACGCCGCCGCCGCCGCCGAAGATGCGGATGTGGCCCGCGCCGCGCTCCTGCAGCAGGTCGTGCATGTACTTAAAGTACTCGTTGTGCCCGCCCTGGTAGCTGGTAATGGCAATGGCCTGCGCATCTTCCTGCACGGCGCAGTCCACAATCTCCTGCACCGAGCGGTTGTGGCCCAGGTGAATGACTTCGGCGCCGCTGCTCTGAATGATGCGGCGCATGATGTTGATGGCTGCGTCGTGCCCATCGAACAAGGCAGCAGCCGTGACGATGCGAACGTGGTTTTTGGGTTTATAGGGAGCTACGGGGGTGGTTTGCATAATCGGGTGGGGTGGGTAGTTTGGGTAGGCTAAGGTACGAAATAGGCGGTAGGGCTGCTTTGCAGGCCCCCGCCAGTTACGTAGGCTATACGCCCAAACAACGTCAGCAACGACGGGCGCGTGCCACGCGCCCCTACCGCCAGCTCTGCACCGTGAGGTATAGACTAGGCTGCATGGGGAAGGACTTCCACTGAGCCTGACTTTTATCCCGGCCGAACACGCGGTGCAACGCCGCCGGAAATACCGCCGGAATGCCAAACCACTGCCGGGTAGTCGTATCGCCTTCGCTGCTCAGCCATTGCATGGCAACGGCTATTTTCTGCTGTTTGGCCAGCTGTATAGTGTAGGGCCGCAAGTCAACTGTAAACCAGCCTACATACTGGTTGGGTATCGTAAACTGTATATCAGCCGGAACCAACAGTTCCGCGGGCCGCCCGTCGCGGACGGTATAAAACAGTAGCCGCAACCGCACTTCTCGGAAGGTATTGCCGCGAATGTATAGGTTGAAATCGTCTACATAGCAGTTGCGAGCCGGTGTAAGGAACGTGCCGAATTCTTTACCTCGCATATCACGCCGATAGGTGCTGTCATTCGGCATGCTGCCTGTCCCCCAGTCTGCTAGCCCCACTTTCCCTGTGTGTCCCAGCGTTTTCCGGCGTAATTGCTGGTGCCGTATCACGACTTCCTGCAGCGTCTGCGGCTGCTTCCGTAGCTGGATAGTTACAGGCTGTTGCCGTAACTGACGCACTACCAGTCGGGCCGGCTGGTAGCCTACGCACGTGACCACCACGGTATCCGTCGCCGCAAGGTCCGGCGAGTCTGGAAAACTGAAGTGCCCTTGAGTATCTGCCACAGTTCCCAAGGCCCTACCTTTCACCCCAACCGACGCAAACGGCACGGGCACGGCGGTTGAATCATGGTGTACTTGCCCTTGCAGGGTTTGGCCAACTAGCAGGATAGGACGATAGAGAAGTAAGAAAATTCCGAGTACTAGGATAAGGCGCATAAAGCTGTAGCGTTGATACAGCTAGGAGAGTGCAGCCGGGCGGCGTGGCGTTGCAAAGCACACAAAAAAGCCCCGGCGGGGCCGAGGCGAGGTAAATCAACTTGAAGTTTTAGGAGTTACAGAAAGGTTACTCCCATTGTGAATAGTCAATAAAATCTTTTCCGCCCTTACTGAAATCTTGTAGTAATATTTCAATGACTTCAAAGGGAACATCTACGCTTGCGAAAGTTGCGAAGTCAATCTTTTTTAGATCATCATGTCGAAAAATCTCAATCAGCAAAACACGTCCAGAAGAGGTGATTTCCCATAATTCCCACCCGAGTCCGTCGCGTGTTGACACGTCGCTGGCGTGCCATATTTCAAATTTTCTACCCGAAATCGAAAATGCCATTGAGGATCAATTAAATACATAGCTACCCCAACTCCGTCAGCCGCAGCCGGAACCCCGGCAGCACGTCCTCACCCGACAACTCATTCTCAAAGCCTTGCACTACCTCTGGCTCCGGCTGGCCGGGGCGGTAGAGGTAGGCGGTTTCCGATTCGGGGACCAGCAGCCACGCCAGCTGGGCACCGTTGCGGAGCCAATCAAGCATCTTAGCCTGAAGAACTTTGGTTGAATCGGAAGCCGATTGCAGTTCCACCACAAACTCCGGGCACACCGGGGCAAACTTGTCCTGCTGCTCCTGGGTCAACGCGTTCCACTTCGCCGCCGAGACCCAGGACGCATCCGGCGACAGGACAGAGCCGTCAGGCAGCGTGAAGCCGGTGTTGGAATCAAAAATTTCACCTAGATGGGATTGTTGCTCCCACCATTTGCCGAGTTGTAGATTCAGGCGGGCGTTGCGTTTGCCGGAGCGGCTGCCGGTAGGCGACATAAGTACAATTTCGTGATGGGCGGTGCGCTCGACGCGTAGCTCAGGGTGCTGCTGACAGAACGTGAAGAATTCGTCGTCCGTCATGCGCTCCAGGTAGGGGCCACCCAAAATAATCGGTCCGTTATCGAAGACAGTAGGCATAGAGTAAACATACGCAAAAGGGGTAGCAGTAGCCTACCCCCGTGGGCTTGCCACCGTCACGTACAGGCTCAGGTTGATGGGTTGCACCTGCCACTGGTCCTCCGACTTCTCACGAAATACCATGCGGTGCGTGGCCGAGAGGGCGGCTGGAATTAACAGCCGGCCCCATTCAGTCGCATCCTCTTTTATTTCGGAGCCGGCTAGCCATTCAATCGTCACGGCCACGCGCTGGTTGTCACCTACACAAACCTGGTAAGGTTTCAGGTCGATGTGCTGCCAGCCGCCGGGCGCATCGTCGGGCACGGCAAACTGCACGTCTTGGGTGAGGAGGCTGGCGGCTGGGTGGTCGTTGGCGTCGAGGGCACGCACGTTGAGGCGGAAGCGCAAATTCTTGTAGTTGCGGCGTCCCAAGTACACGTGCGCGTCTTCCAGGTAGCTACCCGGTTTCACGTGCAAAATGGTGCCTACCTCACGGCCAGGAATGCTGGCCGGGCTCTTGTCGGTGGCCAGGTGAAAATTGTAGTACGTGAAGCCCCACGTGCCGTCGCGGCCCACGCGGTGGCGCTTCCAGCTGTTGGCCCGCACCTGTACTTCGGCCAAGGTTTGGGCCTGGGGCGTCAGCTCGATGCTTGCATGGCGCAGCAGCTCGGCCGCTACCACTTTGTAGGGCCGATAGCCCACGCAGGAAATCACAATGGTATCGGTTGGGGCGGCCGCCGCGAGGTGCTGCGGGTCGAAATGCCCCTGGGCATCGGCTACTGTACCAATAGGCTTCCCCTGTACCCCAACGGATGCGTAGGGTACGGCGGCATGGGTAGTGGCGTTGGTGATGGATGGGGTAGGCGCCTGCAAAAAGAGCGATGAGAACGGCAGGAAAAGAAAGGAGGCTAGCATGTATAGGGGAATGATGTAGCCAATAGAGTGAGCGGCGGCGGCCAAACGTTGCAAGCCCTACCTCTAAAGCGCGCAACCACCGCTGATAGCACGTATCGACGGTGGTTGTACTATATCAGACCCGTTCAACGCAAGCTGCTCTACCCCACAAAGTTGTGCCCTTGCTGCTGCTTGCCGCTGTGGCGCTCATCCAGGTCGCGGTTGAGCTGGAACGCGGCGCTGATAAGGGCCAGGTGGGTGAAGGCCTGCGGGTAGTTGCCAATCTGCTCACCGGCCGACCCAATCTGCTCGGAGTATAAGCCCAGCGGACTCGCAAAGCCGAGCAGCTTCTCAAACAGCAAGGTAGCCTTATCCAAATCACCCGCCCGCGACAGGTTCTCAATGTACCAGAACGAGCACATCGTGAAGGTGCCTTCTTCGCCCTCCAAGCCATCGGAGGCGCCCCCGCCCACGTGGTAGCGGTACATCAAGGAGTCGATGACCAGCTCTTTTTCGAGGGCACGCATGGTAGACTGCCAGCGCGGCTCGGCGGGGCTGAACATGCGCACCAGCGGTAGCAGCAGCACGGTAGCATCCAGTACATCACCGCCTTTGTACTGCACGAAAGCTTGTTTTTCCTCGCTCCAGTAGTTGTCAAACACCTCTTTGTAAATCTCGTCGCGCACCTTGTACCACTTTTCCAACGGGGCCGGAAACGAGCGGTCGTTGGCAATCTGAATGCCACGGTCCAGCGCCACCCAGCACATCATCTTGGCCGAGATAAACTGCCGCTCCTCGTCGCGCACCTCCCACATGCCGTGGTCATCTTCCTGCCAGTTTTCCGCCACAAAATCCACCAGCCGCGCTACGTGCTTCCAGAAGTCGTAGGTGATGGCGCCGCCGTATTTGTTGTAGAGATAAATGGTATCCAGCAGCTCGCCGTAGATATCGAGCTGAAACTGCTGCGCCGCGCCGTTGCCAATGCGTACCGGGCGGGAGTCGCGGTAGCCAGCCAAGTGTGACAGCTCCTTTTCTGGCAAGTCAGTGGAGCCATCTACGGCATACATCAGCTGCAAATCGGCGGCGTCTTGCAGCTGGTTGCAGCGGTCCATAATCCAGTGTAAAAAAGCCTTTGACTCGGTGGTAAAGCCCAGTCGCAGAAACGCATACATAGTGAAGGCCGCGTCGCGAATCCAGGTGAAGCGGTAGTCCCAGTTGCGGGCACCACCTACGCATTCGGGCAGGCCGAAAGTGGCGGCGGCCACCGTGGAGCCAAATTGCAGCGAGGTCAGCAGCTTGAGCGTGATGGCGGAGCGCAACACCGTTTCGCGCCAACGGCCAATATAAGTGCTGCTTTCAATCCACTCGCGCCAGTATGTGAGTGTATCCTGGAAAGCGCCTTCGGTGTAGTGCGCCAGGTCGCGGGCAATAAAAGAAGGGTCGTCAGCGGGCGTGGCTTCAATCACAAAATTGGCTGTGTCACCCGCCGTCAGCGTCCAGGTGCCGGTTGCATCGCCGGCTTTAGTGGGCTGTAATGGCCGGTCGCCGAGCAGACGAAACTGAAAGTCCTTCTCGCCGGTGCTGCGGAAAAGCAAATCATTCTCCTGCTGCACCAACTCGTGCGACGCGCGAGCATAGTCGAAACGGGGGCAGCAGTGCATGGTAAACGTCAAGCTGCCCTTGATAACGCGCACCATCCGCACCACAGCGCAGTTCTGGCGGTGGTGCTTCACAGGCATGAAATCCGTCAGTTCGGCAATGCCGCCCTTGGAGTAAAAGCGCGTCAGTAGGATGCCGGTATTGGGTAGATAAAGCTGTTTGGATTGCACCCCCTCATCGGCGGGCGCCAGGGACCAATAGCCACCTTTCTCGGCATCTAGCAACGCCGCAAAGATGGTAGGGGAGTCGAAGCGGGTGAAAGGCAGGTAATCTATTGAGCCTTTGTTGGATACCAATGCAACTGTGTGCAGGTTACCAACCAGGCCATAATCTTCTAAGGGAGTAGCTTGCGTCATAAAGGAGGTAGGTACACGAGTGTGTAGTACCCTATCAACGCAAAAGGACTACCGACAGCCGAGGGAGACGCGAATTTTGTAGGTTGAAAGGAGGAGCAAAAACTTCCATAAATCGTTCCGCAGCTTGCAGGACTCATCCTCAAGCCGCGGAACGGTGTGCGCCTCGTTTACTTGGAGTTAGCCGCTTTTTCCAGGGCTTGTTCCAGCTCGTCGGCGGCCTTTTCAATGTCGTGGTAGCCTTGCTGGGCGGCGTGCTCCTTGGCCGCTAGTAGGCCGTCGCGGTGCACGGTTTTGAAGTCGCCGTACGGGAATTTGTAGCGGCCTTTGGTGTCCTCGCCCATGCTGGTGTCTACACCGAGGTGCCACTTGGCATACTCTTCCATTTCGTGCTGGTCGATAAACTTGTTTTCGGCGGCCGTATCGGGGTTGTGCTGACTCCAGTGGCCGGAGTCGTTCTTGATCTTGCCGTCTTTGATCAGCTGCTTGGCGAAGGTCACGGCCTTCTGGTTTACTTTGATGCTCATGGCGGTGGAGGGGGTAGTAAAATGAAACGAAGCCTACCCCTGCCGGGGCTGGTGACTGACGGTAGGGTAGGGCTTTCTTTAAACGAATGGGTTACCTGGCGCGTTTTGGACGAGCTTAAACGCCGCACGGCACTTGCGCCGGCAGCTAGCTTTTGCGGGCCGGTTTGCGTAACTTCGCGGTTGCAAAAACCGCCTCTAGTGAAGAACATTCGTAATTTCTGCATCATTGCTCACATCGACCACGGCAAGAGCACCCTGGCCGACCGCCTGCTGGAATTCACCCAGACTGTGGCCCAGCGCGACATGCAAGCCCAGCTGCTCGACAACATGGACCTGGAGCGGGAGCGAGGTATCACCATCAAGAGCCACGCCATCCAGATGCAGTATCAGTACCAGGGCGAGCAATACACGCTCAACCTGATTGATACGCCCGGCCACGTCGATTTCAGCTACGAAGTATCCCGCTCCATTGCTGCCTGCGAAGGCGCGCTGTTGATCGTGGACTCGTCGCAGGGTATTGAGGCGCAGACCATTAGCAACCTCTACCTGGCCATCGGCTCCGACCTCACCATCATTCCGGTGCTCAACAAAATCGACCTGCCCCACTCCATGCCGGAGGAGGTGTCGGACGAGATTGTGGACCTCATCGGCTGCGACCGGGGCGAAATCATCCACGCCTCGGGCAAGGCCGGCATCGGCATCGAGGAAATCCTGAATGCCATCTGCGAGCGAATCCCCGCGCCCAAAGGCGACCCGGAAGCCCCCCTGCAAGCCCTGATTTTTGACTCGGTATTCAACTCCTATCGGGGCATTGAGGTGCTGTTTCGCATCAAGAACGGCACCATGCGCAAGGGCGACAAGCTCCGCTTCATGGCCACCGGCAAAGAGTACGGCGCCGACGAAATCGGCATCCTGGGCCTCAAACAAGAGCCCCGCCCCGAAATGCGCGCCGGCAACGTGGGCTACCTGATTTCGGGAATCAAGGAAGCCCGCGAGGTGAAGGTAGGCGACACGATTACCAACGTGCTGAACCCCACCAAAGAAGCCATCCACGGCTTCGAGGACGTGAAGCCGATGGTATTTGCCGGTATCTACCCCGTGGATACCACCGAGTACGAGGAGTTGCGCTCGTGCATGGAAAAGCTCCAGCTCAACGACGCCGCCCTGGTGTGGGAGCCCGAAACGTCGGCGGCCCTGGGTTTCGGCTTCCGCTGCGGCTTCCTGGGCATGCTGCACATGGAAATCGTGCAGGAGCGCCTGGAGCGCGAGTTCGACATGACGGTGATTACCACCGTGCCCTCGGTGCAGTTCCACGCCACCGGGACTAAGGACCAGGAGTACATCATCAACGCGCCCTCCGAGATGCCGGAGCCTAACACGGTGAAGTTCATCGAGGAGCCGTTCATCAAGGCCCAGATCATCACGGCCGCCGATTACGTTGGCTCCATCATCACGCTCTGCATGGAGAAGCGCGGCATCATCAAAGGCCAAAGCTACCTAACTTCTGAGCGGGTAGAAATGACCTTCGAGCTGCCGCTGTCGGAAATCGTGTTCGACTTCTTCGACAAGCTCAAAACCATCTCACGCGGCTACGCTTCGCTGGACTACGAGCTGATTGGCTTCCGTGAGTCGGACATGGTGAAGCTGGATATCATGCTGAACGGAGAAAAGGTAGACGCGCTGTCGGCCATCGTGCACCGCAGCAAGAGCTACGAGTGGGGCAAGCGCCTCTGCGAAAAGCTGCGCGAGCTATTGCCCCGCCAGCAGTTTGAAATTGCCATTCAGGCTTCTATCGGCCAAAAAATCGTGGCCCGCGAAACGGTGAAAGCCCTGCGCAAAAACGTAATTGCCAAGTGCTATGGCGGCGACATCTCGCGTAAGCGTAAGCTGCTGGAAAAGCAGAAAGAAGGTAAGAAACGGATGCGCCAAGTGGGCTCCGTGGAAATCCCGCAGGAAGCATTCCTGGCAGTACTGAAGATTGACTAATGCATAAAAGCGCGGCTCCGGAAACGGGCCGCGCTTTTTGCTGGCCCTTTGTTTTTTCACCTCATACACTTCTTGACACGGCGTTGTATGATTACACATTCATCCCATGTCTGAGAACATCACCAAGAACTGCAAAAGTCAGGAGCAACTGGAAAAAATTATCAAAGGCCAGGAGCGTAAGTTCCGGTGGCGCGACGATTGGCCCGCTATGGAAAAATCTCTGACGGAAGCCGGCAACGCTGCCATTGCGGCCCACGAAAACAAAGCCAAAACCGACCAAGAGTAAACCCGCATCAATATGACCCCAGCCCCCGAAGCTGCTACCTACCACCTCATCGACGGCAAGAAAACCGCTGAGGACATCAAAGTTGAAATTGCCGCCGAAGTAGAGCAGCTAAAAGCTGCCAGCCAGAAAGTGCCGCACTTGGCAGCCATTCTCGTCGGCCACGACGGTGGTTCCGAAACCTACGTGCGCAACAAAGTGCTGGCCTGCGAGCGGGTAGGCTACGGCAGCACGCTGCTGCGCTACGAGGACACCATCACCGAAGCGGAGCTGCTGGCGAAGGTGGAGGAGCTGAACCAGGACCCCGAAATCGACGGCTTTATTGTGCAGCTTCCCCTGCCCAAGCACATCAACGCCGAAAAGGTGATTGAGGCCGTGCGGCCCGAAAAGGACGTGGACGGTTTCCACCCCATGAACCTGGGTCGCATGGTGGCCGGGCTGCCCGCCCTGCTACCCGCTACCCCCTCGGGCATTGTGGAGCTGCTGAAGCGATACGGCATCAAAACCAGTGGTAAGCATTGTGTGGTAATTGGACGTTCCAACATTGTAGGTACGCCGGTTAGTATATTGCTGGCTAAGAATTTAGAGCCTGGCAACTGCACCGTTACTTTATGCCACTCGCGCACGGCTAACCTTGTGGAAATTACCCGCCAGGCTGATATCATAGTAGCGGCGCTGGGTCGGCCGGAGTTCGTGACGGGTGACATGGTGAAACCCGGCGCGGTAGTCATTGACGTGGGCACCACGCGAGTAGAGGATGCCAGCCGCAAGTCGGGCTTCGTGCTGAAGGGCGACGTGAATTTTGCGGAGGTAGCCCCACAGGCCAGCTACATCACGCCAGTACCGGGCGGAGTAGGCCCCATGACCATCGCTATGTTGCTGCTCAACACGCTGCGCGCTGCTAAGGGCGAAGTGTATCCGCGCTAGA
This sequence comes from Hymenobacter citatus, assembly GCF_014333615.1. GTDB lineage: Bacteria > Bacteroidota > Bacteroidia > Cytophagales > Hymenobacteraceae > Hymenobacter > Hymenobacter citatus. The sequence goes on from NZ_JACSCY010000001.1 coordinate 506,791, forward strand.
ATGTCAGAACCAAACCGCCGTTTTCGCGGTTTGGAGCTTGAATAGTATCTTTAAAGTCGGGCTTTAGGCAGGGTTTTTGGGTGCCGTGGTACCCAGCGCCTTTCCTAAGGCCCGATTACCTTTTTTGCTGACTGTCTTGTTACACCAACTACCCGTTGCAACCGGCCCGGTGGCCGATAGCGTAGGGGCGGCCACGCTGCCCCTAATGGAGCATTTCTACACCATTCAGGGCGAAGGCTACAACACCGGCCGCGCTGCCTACTTCCTCCGCCTGGGCGGCTGCGACGTGGGCTGCGTGTGGTGCGACGTGAAGGAGTCTTGGGATGCCGAGGCGCACCCCCGCGTGGCCATTGCCGATATGGTAGCCGCCGTCACGTCCTACCCCGGCCGCAACGCTGTGATTACTGGCGGCGAGCCTCTTATGCACGACCTCACCCAGCTCACCAGCGCGCTGAAAGAAGCTGGCTGCCAGACTTGGATTGAAACTTCTGGCGCCTACCCACTCTCTGGTCAGTGGGACTGGATCTGCGTATCGCCCAAGAAATTTAAAGCGCCGCTACTTCAAGTACTGGCTGAGGCCCACGAGCTTAAAGTGGTAGTTTTCAATAAGTCGGATTTTAAGTGGGCTGAAGAGCACGCCGCGCAGGTAGGAGACAATTGCCGCTTGTACCTGCAACCCGAGTGGAGCAAAGCCGCCGCCATGACGCCTCTTATTATTGACTACGTGAAGGCCAATCCGCGCTGGCAGGTGTCGTTGCAAACGCATAAGTACCTCGATATTCCTTAGCCGATCTTCCTTCTGGCCTACCCTTTCTCCACCCATGCGCTTCTCCTTTCCTGCTTCATTGTTGGCGTTTGTGCTGGCGCTGCCTCTGTCAAGTTCTGCGCAGGTAACCTTGGCCACTACCAATACCAAAGCGCGCGGCCTGTGGGATAAGGCGCAGCAGCAAGCCAAAGCCCGCGATTTCGATAAGGCGCTGGAAACGCTGCAAGTGCTCAACGACAAGTTCCCTTCCTTGGGCGAGCCGTATGTGCTGCGCGGCTCTCTGTTGAAGGCCATGGGCGAAAACCAGGGCGCTTACGAAGCTTACCGCGACGGGTTGAGCAAGCTGCCAGTGGCTGCAGGACAAGCCAACAATTACTTCATGCTGGGCGAACTGGCCCTGAGCCTAGGCGATTATAAAACCGCAGCTGATGGCTATACCAAGTATCTGAAGGTAGGGCCGAAGGGCCAACGCAATACAACACGTGCGCAGCAGCAGTTGCTTAACTGCGAATTTGCGCTGAAGGCTATGGCCAACCCCACTGGCAAGCAGCCCGAGCGCCTTGGCGAGCCGCTGAATACCTTTTACTTTCAGTATTTCCCAGTATTAACGGCCGACAACCGCTTTTTGGTGTTCACGGCCCGGGCTAGCGCATCAGATGATAGTTTTGAGGATATCCTGATTTCAAAGCAGAGCAAGGATGGGGCGCTAAGTGAGCCGGTATCAATATCATCGGCTATCAATACGCCTTATAATGAGGGGGCAGCTACGATTTCCGGGGATGGCAAAACGCTGGTATTCACCTCCTGCGACCGGCCCGGCTCCGTGGGTTCCTGCGACTTATATATATCACGACGCACAGGCAACACCTGGAGTAAGCCTCAGAACATGGGCCGCAGCGTCAACTCGCCTTACTGGGACTCCCAGGCCTCGCTTTCGGCCGATGGACGCACCCTCTACTTCACCTCCGACCGACGCGGCGGCCTAGGCAAGGAAGACATTTATGTAACCACGCAGCAGGAAGACGGCACCTGGAGCCCCGCCCGCAACCTGGGCGCCCCTGTAAACACGCCAGGGCAGGATATGGCGCCGTTTATTCACGCCTCGGGTACCACGCTCTACTACGTGACCGATGGCCTGGTTGGCATGGGCGGCTTGGATGTATTCCGGAGCGCTGTGCAGCCTGATGGCAAATGGGGCGTACCGCAGAACTTGGGCTACCCACTCAATACCTTCGAAAACGAAGCGTCGCTGTTTATCTCTTCCGATAACCGTCGGGGCTTTTGCTCCCGCTCGCGCACCTCCGAGCCGGGCGTCACCAAAGTGCGCAACCGCCCGGTAGAGCTCTACAGCTTCGAAGTACCGCAGGCCGTGCAGGCACAGGAAACCAGCACCTACACGCAGGGTAGGGTGTTTGATGCCGTCACGAAAAAGCCACTGAAGGCCGACGTGCAGCTCTACGACATCAACACCGACCAGCTCACGCAGTACGTCACCTCCGACCCCGAACAGGGAGACTACACGGTGGTGCTGAACGAGGGTAGGCAGTACGCCATGTACGCCGTGGCCGACAAATACTTGATGAAGAGTCTGAGCTTCGACTACACTGATAAGCACAGCTTCGACCCGCTCACGCTCGATATCTACCTGGAGCCCGTGCGGGCCGGGCGCACTATTGTGCTCAATAACTTGTTTTTTGATACCAATAAGTACGAGCTAAAGCCTAAGTCGCGCACCGAGTTAAACCGGCTGATTCAGTTTATGCAGCAGTACCAAGAGGTTCAGGTGGAGATTTCCGGGCATACCGATGACGTAGGCGCCGATGCCGACAACATGGTGCTCTCGCAAAACCGCGCGAAGGCCGTATATAATTACCTGAGTGAACACGGCGTAAAGGCCAGCCGACTGCGCTTCAAAGGCTACGGTGAAACCCGTCCGCTGGTCGCCAATGATTCGGAGGCGCACCGTCAGCAAAACCGACGTATTGAGTTCCGGCTTTTATAGCCTGTCGTACATCATCCAACATCAAAGCCAATAGCATTCGCTATTGGCTTTTTTTATGATTGTAGTATTCCTTTTTTCGGCACTAAACAGCTGCCTGGGAATAAGTCTGTTATATAAGTTTAGTGCAAGTTATCAGTTATTTAAATACTACAAAATCTTTTTTAAGTTAAAGTTCTGTTGATACGTTTGTATCGTTCCGCAAGGCTTTTACCTCCCTGTAAATAGGATTTAGTCAGCCACGACACAACGGAACACACTAGTTGCAGTCATTAACTTTCCACTCTTCTATTTATCACGAGCATGAAAAAAGCATACCTGACCGCCTTCTTATTAGTAGGAATGTATTCGAGTAGTCTAGCTAAAGGCAACTATCAAGAGCCAGATGAAAAAGCCACCATCCAGCAGCGGGCAGTGGTACTTACGCGAGCTATGGCCACCAAAATGCGCCTTGATGAGGGGCAGTATTTAAAGCTCAAGCAACTGAACGTTCGGTGGCTTACGGAGATGGAAGCGCTTAAGCAGGAGGGTAGCGCCACTGTGTCGGCGCTAGATGAAAACGCTTCAGCTATGCAAGCGCAGTATGAGAGCGAGATGTTGGCTCTTCTATATCCCGCACAACAACAGATCTACCGCCACCTCGAAAATACCCGCATGGCTTTTCGCGCTGAGTAGCTTTTCGAAGCTGAAAGACAATAAATCTGCCTTCGCCTTTTTGCCGGTGCAATGCAATTATTCTTTCCTTCTGTTCCTCACGACTCAAAACTGAGTAATGCAAAAACAAATAGGAATGCAGCTTATGATTAGTTAAGTACTACTTAGTAGAAAAATATAATAAGGTTATGTTGCACTTTATTAATAAATAGTATTATATTCGATTATAATTATGTTTTGCCTCACTAGCCGGCTTGGGTATCGCCAATGCTACCGCTAGTTGACTTTTTCCATTGTCTTACTACTGTAACGCAGTTCATCTTTCCACCTTCTACCTCACTATCAACCATGAAAACGAAATCCTACCTTCTGCTCGCCGTATTCGCTCTGTTCAGCACAACTTCCGTAGTAGCCGGTGGTCCTGGCGATTCGCCGCTGGCTGCTCGCGCCAAGACCATGACCCAGCAGATTGCGGCTAAAACGCACCTCAACGAAGGCCAGTATCTAAAAGTGAAGCAGCTGAACCTACAAATGCTGACGGCTGTAGAGAGCCTGAAAAAGCAGCGCAGCCTAGACGCAGAAGCGGCTGACAAGCAGATGGCCGAAATCCAGGACCATTACGAGTGGGATTTGGCCGCCATCCTCTGGCCCCGCCAGATGGTTGCCTATAAGGAAGCCAAAGCGTCGATGACTGCCGTGAATTTACGTTAAGCGCCTGCTTATAGCTATAACCGTTACTTCGTAGAACACACGAAAAAAGCCCGCTGTAAAGCGGGCTTTTTGTATCAATGGGGTAGGGCAGCCTAACGTTGCTCGATGGCTACGTAGTCGCGCTCCCGCTCGCCCACGTAGATCTGGCGCGGACGGCCAATGGGCTCTTTGTTCTCGCGCATCTCTTTCCACTGAGCAATCCAGCCGGGTAGGCGGCCCAGAGCAAACAGCACCGTGAACATTTCCGACGGAATCCCCAGGGCTTTGTAGATAATGCCCGAGTAGAAGTCCACGTTCGGATAGAGCTTACGGTCAACGAAATACTGATCCGTGAGGGCGGCTTCTTCCAGCTCCTTAGCGATTTTGAGCAGGGGGCTATTGGTCACACCCAGTTCCTGCAATACCTCGTCGGCGGCTTTCTTGATGATCTTGGCGCGCGGGTCGAAGTTCTTGTACACGCGGTGGCCGAAGCCCATCAGGCGGAAGGGGTCTTCCTTGTCTTTGGCCTTGGCAATGAACTTGCTGGTGTCGCCACCATCGCGCTCAATAGCTTCCAGCATCTCAATCACCTCCTGGTTGGCGCCGCCGTGCAGCGGACCCCACAGAGCGTTGATGCCGGCCGAAACCGAACCGTAGAGCGAGGCGTTGGACGAGCCTACCAGGCGCACGGTAGAGGTAGAGCAGTTCTGCTCGTGGTCGGCGTGCAGGATGAGCAGCTTGTTGAGGGCACGCGCCACTACGGGGTTCACCTCGTACTTCTCGGTGGGGTAGCCAAACATCATATACAGGAAGTTGGCGCAGTAGTCGAGGTCGTTGCGGGGGTAGCTGAGCGGGTGCCCAATGGAGTTTTTATACGTCCAGGCCGCAATGGTTGGCATCTTGGCCAGCAGGCGCACAATGGTCAGGTCTACCTGCTCGGCTGTCTGGTTGGGATTGATGCTCTCGGGGTAGAAGCCAGTCAGCGCGCACGTGATGCTGCTGAGGATGGCCATGGGGTGCGTGCTGCTAGGGAAACCGGAGAAGATCTTGCGGATATCTTCGTGCACCAGCGTGTGCTTGGTAACGCGGTTGCTGAATGCATCTAGCTCGCTCTGGGTGGGTAGGGAGCCATAAATCAGCAGGTAGGCAACTTCCAGAAAGCTAGACTGCTCAGCCAATTGCTCGATAGGGTAGCCCCGGTAGCGCAGAATGCCTTCCTCGCCGTCGAGGAATGTGATGGCGCTCTTGGTGGCGCCGGTGTTCTTATAACCCGGATCAATCGTGACGTAGCCGGTTTGGTCGCGGAGCTTGGCAATATCAATTGCTTTTTCGTGCTCAGTGCCTTCAATAGTGGGGAAAGAAAATGATTTTCCTTCGAGAATAATCTCAGCAGACTCTGCCATAAGTAGTGGTTAGAGGTGGGTTCCGGGGCGAAGCTAAAGAATTACCGGTAAGCAGGAAAGATTAGCGGCCAATTGTCTGCTATACTACAAACACAGACGTTGTGTTGTTCAGGCAGAAAGCAAAGGAAAACTAAACCAGAAAGAGAAGCAGTAGTAAGGAGCACCATCTGATGCTCTGTTACTGGTGTCGCGCCGATTAAATTAGGCGTAACGCCAGGGTGCCAACCTGCGTCTCTACTACGAAACACCGCGCATGAAATACAACCAACTCGGAAAATCCGACTTGCAAGCCAGCGAAATCAGCTACGGCTGCATGTCTTTGCAAGACGACCACGCCGCCAACGCCCGCCTGCTGCACCAGGCCTTCGACCAGGGCATCAACTACTTTGATACCGCCGACCTCTACCAAAAGGGTGAAAATGAAATCTCGGTCGGTAAAGCTTTTAAAGGGCGGCGCTCCAACGTGCTGCTAGCCACGAAAGTCGGCAACCAGCTGCTGCCCGACGGTAGCACCGCCTGGAATGCCAGCAAAGCCTACATCCTACAGGCCGTAGAGCAAAGCCTGCGCCGCCTGCAAACCGACTACATAGACCTTTACCAACTCCACGGCGGTACCCTCGACGACCCCATCGACGATACCATTGCAGCCTTCGAGCAGCTGCAACAAGAAGGAAAAATCCGTTACTACGGCATTTCGTCTATTCGCCCCAACGTCATCCGTGAGTACATGCAGCGGTCTACTATGGTGAGCGTGATGACCCAATACAGCCTCCTCGACCGTCGGCCGGAAGAGGAAACCCTGAAGCTGCTACACGAGCATTCTATTAGTGTGCTGGTGCGCGGCAGCTACGCGCAGGGGCTGCTATTGGGGAAGCCCGCGAAAGAGTACCTGGGGTATTCGGCGGAAGAAGTAAGCGGTATGGCCGCTGCCGTGCGCACCACAGCCGACGAACTGCACGCAGCACCGGCGCAAGTAGCTGCGCGGTTTGTATTGGATACGCCGGGAGTAGCCTCGGCTGTTGTGGGCATCCGAACGGCGGAGCAGTTGGCAGAGGCGCTACGCATAGAAGCGTTTGCCAGCCTACCCAGCCAAGCACGGCAAACGCTGGAGCTGGTGCTAAAAAGCAAGCAATACGAGCAGCACCGATAAACGAGTATCCCCATCAGGGCCTGAAGCTCTGATGGGGATACTTCTTTTTGGTTGCTTTAGATTGTCTACACCACGGTTAGCAGGATACCTTGCTCTTCCAGCCGCTTGGCGTCGTGGTGGGAAATGCCGGCGTCGGTGATGATGCGATGTACCTGGTCGAGGCCGCAGATACGGCCGAAGCCGCGCCGGCCGAATTTGGAGGAGTCGGCCAGCACGATGGTTTCCTGCGCCGCCCGAATCATCTGTTGGTTCAAGTGGGCTTCGCCCATGTTGGTGGTGGTCAGGCCAAAATCCAGGTCGATGCCGTCGATACCCAGAAACAGCTTGCTGCACGAGGTGTCGGCCAGCACCTGCTCAGCGTAGGGCCCCGTAACGGACGACGAACTGTGGCGCAGGTAGCCGCCCAGCTGCAATACCTCTATTTCGGGGTGGCGCAGCAGCTCCAGACCCACGTTCAGGGCCGAGGTGATGACGGTGAGCGGCAGCTGGGCGGGTAGGGCGCGGGCCAGGGCCAGCATCGTCGTGCCCGAGGCAATAATAATGGACTCCTGCGCCTCAATCAGCCGGGCTGCCGCCGCTACAATGGCCGTTTTTTCGGTCACGTTCAGCAACTCCTTCTCGTTTACGGGCCGGTCCTTGATGTAGGGACTCTCCAACGCCGCGCCACCATGGGTGCGAAATAATAGGCCTTTCTCTTCAAGTAGTTTCAAATCCTTACGGATTGTCACGGCCGACACGTTCAGCACCTCGCACAGCGCGGGTACCTCTACGTGCTTATGCTCTTGCAACTGTTGCAAGATGAGCTGGTGCCTTTTCATGCTAGGGTTCATCAAGGGTAAATGTACCCAATTTCAACAGAGCGGACACGGACCAATAGCTTTCTAAGTATTTCGTTTTGCTTTTTCTAATAGGGTAGGAACTCAACAGCTAAACGGTGTGAAATGGACTACGAGACAGAGTGCGGTGAGAAAAGGAAGCCAAACAATTGAGTAAGCTATTCTTACTCAATAGAAAATACAAAGTAGAAAACTTTCGCTTTTGTATTTCGTTTAGTTTCTTTGTGTGATAATCAAATGATAAAAGAAACTAAACGAAATATGGGTGAGCAAGCCATCGGGTCTACCTTCCAGCGGGCAGCCCTCTTACAGCAGCTAACGAGCCAGCCTACCTGGGACCTGATTGTGATTGGGGGGGGCGCCACAGGCTTAGGTGTAGCCCTCGATGGCATTAGCCGCGGCTACAAAACGCTACTGCTAGAACAGGTAGACTACGCCAAAGGCACCAGCAGCCGCAGCACCAAGCTGGTGCACGGAGGCGTGCGCTACCTGGCCCAGGGCGATATTGGACTGGTGCGCGAGGCACTGTATGAGCGGGGTCTGCTATTGAAAAACGCGCCTCACCTAGTGAAAAATCAGGATTTTATCATTCCAAACTATGAATGGTGGGACGGGCCGTTTTACACCATCGGCCTGACGATGTACGATCTGCTGGCCGGCAAACTCAGCTTGGGCGCCTCCAAACACCTCAACAAGAAAGAAACTATCCGGCGCCTGGGCAATATCAAAGCCGACGGCCTACGGGGCGGCGTGCTCTACCACGACGGGCAGTTTGACGATGCCCGCCTGGCCGTGAATCTGGCCCAGACAGCCATCGAAAAGGGTGGCACGCTGCTCAATTATTTCGAAGTGCGTAACCTACTGAAAAACGAGCACGAAGAAGTGGCCGGCGTGGTAGCAACCGACCTGGAAACTAGCAAAACCTACCACCTGCGGGCCAAGGCCGTAGTGAATGCCACGGGCATCTTTGTGGATGAGATTCTGCAAATGGACCAGCCCGGCGCCAAAAAGCTAGTGCGCCCCAGTCAGGGCGTGCATATTGTGCTCGATAAGTCCTTTCTACCCGGCGACGATGCCCTGATGATTCCGAAGACCGACGACGGCCGCGTGCTGTTTGCGGTGCCGTGGCACGGCCGCGTGGTGCTGGGCACCACCGACACGCCCCTGAACGAGTACAGCCAGGAGCCCCAGGCCCTGGAACAAGAAATCGACTTTATCCTGCGCACCGCTGCCCGCTACCTCACGCGGGCACCCAAACGGAGCGATGCCCTGAGCATTTTTGCGGGGTTGCGGCCCTTAGCCGCGCCGCAAGATGGCTCAGAGAAAACCAAGGAAATTTCGCGCAGCCACAAGATTCTGGTGTCCAAGGCGGGGCTGATTACCATCACGGGCGGCAAGTGGACCACCTACCGCCGTATGGGTCAGGATACGGTGGACAAGGCCATTGACCTGGGCAAGCTCCCTAAGGCCGAAAGCCAAACGGCGCACCTGTCCATTCACGGCGCCCTGCCTACCCCCGACCGTAGCAACCACCTCTACGTGTATGGCTCTGACCAGCCCGCCCTGCAACAGTTGATTGCGACCGAACCGGAGTTAGGCGAAAAGCTGGACCCTACCCTGGAGTTTGTGCAGGCTGAGGTGGTGTGGGCCGCCCGCTACGAGCTGGCCCGCACCGTGGAAGACGTGTTGGCCCGCCGCGTGCGGGTGCTGTTTCTGGATGCGCAGGCCGCTATCCGGATGGCGCCGACGGTAGCCGCCCTGCTAGCCCGCGAGTTGGGGCACGATGCGCAGTGGGAGCAGCAGCAGGTAGCGTCGTTCTGCAAGGTGGCGCAACACTACGTGCTCCAGGACCAGCCCCAACTAGCAATGGGAAAAGCTTAAGGGCTTTTTCTTTCTTCCGAACTGCAAACGATTTCGGGCTAAAAGTGCTACTTAGCGAACCAAACCAACCTTTCGTCCTTCTCGATACGCTCTCCTTTTGTTATCCTTCATGCAGCAGTATATCTTGTCGCTCGACCAAGGAACGACCAGCTCCCGCGCTATTCTCTTCGACCAACAGGGCCAGATCGTCTCGCAAGCCCAAAAAGAATTCACGCAGATTTTTCCGCAGCCGGGCTGGGTAGAGCACGACCCGCTGGAAATCTGGTCGACGCAGGCGGGGGTAGCGGCTGAGGCGACGGTGAAGGCCGGGCAAAACGGCAAGAGCATTGCCGCCATCGGCATCACCAACCAGCGCGAGACGGTGGTGGTCTGGAACCGCCACACCGGCAGGCCCGTGTACAACGCCATTGTGTGGCAGGACCGCCGCACAGCCGAATACTGCGATGAGCTGCACGCCCAGGGTAGGGAAGACCTGATTAGATCAAAAACCGGCCTGCTCCTCGACGCCTACTTCTCGGCCAGCAAAGTGCGCTGGATTCTGGAGAACGTGGAAGGCGCCCGCCAGCAGGCCGAGGCCGGCGAGCTGGCCTTCGGTACTGTGGATAGCTGGCTGATTTGGAATTTCACGCAGGGCGAGCTGCACATCACCGACGTGACCAACGCCTCGCGCACCATGCTGTTCAACATTCACTCCTTGGAGTGGGACGACGAGCTGCTGACCTTGTTCGACATTCCTCGCAGCATGCTGCCCGAAGTGCGGCAGTCGAGCGAGGTGTACGGCGAAACCAAGACCACCATTTTTGCCTCCAAAATTCCGATTGCCGGTATTGCTGGCGACCAGCAAGCCGCCCTGTTTGGGCAGCTGTGCTGCGAGCCGGGCATGGTGAAAAGCACCTACGGCACCGGCTGTTTCATGCTGATGAACATCGGCACCGAACCCAAAGCCTCGCAGCACAACCTGCTGACTACCGTGGCCTGGCAGCTGAACGGACAGGTGCAGTATGCGCTGGAGGGTAGCATTTTTATTGCCGGCGCCGTGGTGCAGTGGCTGCGCGACAACCTGGGCATCATCAAAACCTCGGCCGAGGTAGAGCAGCTGGCCCGGCAAGTGAGCAGCACCGAGGGCGTGTACTTCGTGCCGGCCTTTGCCGGGCTGGGCGCACCCTACTGGGACCCGTATGCGCGGGGCGTTATCTTCGGGATGAGCCGGGCCACAAAAGCGGCCCACGTGGCGCGGGCCGCCGTAGAGTCCATTGCCTACCAAACTATGGATGTGTTGCATGCTATGCAGGCCGATGCGGAACTTCCTATAACTGAGCTGCGCGTGGATGGCGGCGCCACCGCCAACAAGCTGCTGACGCAGTTTCTGGCCGATGTGCTGAACACGAAAGTGGTGCGCCCCCACATGGCCGAAACCACGGCCCTGGGCGCCGCCTACTTGGCCGGCCTGGCCGTGGGCTACTGGCCGAGCGTAGACGACATCAAAGCCCTCAACCAAGCCGATACCGCGTACACGCCCCGTCCCGACCGCGCTAGCATCGAAGACGGCATAGCCCACTGGAACCGGGCCGTGCAGGCGCTGCAAACGTGGTCGGAGGGTAGGCCGACGGCGAAATCAGAAGCTACACCAGCAACCGCCGCCCCATGAGCCCTTTCGCAGCAGAGTTCGTAGGTACTGCCGTGCTGATTCTGCTCGGCAACGGGGTGGTGGCCAACGTGGTGCTGAACGACACCAAGGGCCATAACAGCGGCTGGATGGTAATCAGCACGGCCTGGGCGCTGGCCGTGTTTGTGGGGGTAGTCATTGCCGGGCCAGTGAGTGGCGCCCACCTCAACCCAGCCGTGACGCTGGGGCTGGCCGTGGCGGGTAAGTTTGCCTGGGCGCTGGTGCTGCCCTACCTTGGGGCGCAACTGCTGGGGGCCTTCGTGGGCAGCGCGCTGGTGTGGGTGATGTACAAAGACCACTTCGACCGCACGCCCGACCCGCTGGCTAAACTAGCGGTATTTGCCACCGGCCCGGCCATCCGCAACCACGTTAGTAACCTGTTCAGCGAAGTTCTGGGCACCCTGGTGCTGGTTCTGACGGTGTTCTACATTGTGGGCGGCGAAATCACGCCTACCCGCACGCCCATTGGGCTAGGGTCGGTAGGGGCGCTACCGGTGGCGCTGCTGGTGTGGGTCATTGGGTTGGGGCTGGGTGGCACCACCGGCTACGCCATCAACCCCGCCCGCGACCTGGGGCCGCGCCTGGCGCACGCCCTGCTGCCCATCACGGGCAAAGGCGCCAGCGAGTGGTCCTATGCCTGGATTCCGGTGGTAGGGCCGCTGATTGGGGCGGTGCTGGCCGCCGGACTGTATAGATGGTTGGGGTAGGCGGTAGCTGCTACTAGCAGAAAGATGTAGAGACGCATCCTTGCGTCTCTACACCGATTTTTTATAGCATTTTGGCGCAGTACCGGCTTGCCGCTGCTGCGTGCGGTAAAGGCGCAGTCTTCACGTCGTATCAGATATGAATTAGGCTGCGCTGAATGCGCACCAGTAGTTTATTCAGCGGGTTGTAGGAAACGCAACACGGCGTCTAGCACCTGCGCGGGCTTCTCTTCGAACATATAATGGCCGCTGTCCAGAATACCCATCACCTCGACATTTTCGGCCATATACGGTAAGCTCATCTGTAAGTAGTTGAACGACACGCAGCTTCCAATGCCTAGCACTGGCATGGATAGGCGCTCGTAGGTGTTGGCGTCGGCAATGTCCTGGTTCAGCGCCTGATACCACGCCGTAGCTGCCCGGATGTTCTCGGGCTGATTGTACACGGCCGCGTACACCTCCCGGTCAAAATCTGACATTGTGGACTCATCCAGCATCACGTAGCGAAATAGGTAGTCCAGCAGGTACCGGAAACGCCCGGCCAACAGCTTCTCGGGCAGTTCCTTCACCTGGTTGAAGGCCATCCACCAGACGTAAGGCTGGTCCGCGTCCATCTTGTCGGTGAAGGCGCCGGGGGGCGGTAGCAGCGGCATGTGTCGCATGCCTTCGCTGGGGTGGGCGCCGTCGGCCAGAATCAGCTTTTCCGTAGCCTGCGGGTAGTTGAAACCGAAGCTGCTGGCCACCATACCCCCAATGTCGTGACCAAGCAGGGAGGCTTTTTCGATGTTCAGGTGGCGCAGCAGGGCGTAGATGTCCTGGGCCATCGTCTTTTTGTCGTAGCCGGTGGCGGGCTTCTCGGAGCTGCCCATGCCGCGAATATCCACGATGATAACCCGGTAGTGTTGGGCCAGGTCGGCGGCAATGGGGTGGTAGGAATACCAGGTTTGCGGCCAGCCCGGCAGGCAAACGAGGGCCGGACCGCTACCGCCCTCCACATAATGGAGCCGCACCCCGTTCACGGTTGCGTAGTGATTGGTGAAGCCGGGCAAGCACTGAATCAGGGCCTCGTCGGAATAGACGCCCAGGGTAGAAGATGGGGTAGGTTGCATGAGCTTAGACGGTTAGGATGGAGAGGGCAGAAGTCCAGGTGAGGCCGGGGTAGCGGGAATTATCCAGAGGCTGATTTTGCACGCTGAACATGCTAAGCAGGTACTGCATCTGCTGCCAGTCGGCGTAGAGCTGCTGCTCGCCGGCGGGGTTGGCTTGGCGTGCGTGCGCAATGGCCGCAGCTAAGTCGGCGCGGGAGCCTAACCGCGTCAAGGCAAAATCTCCCCGACCAGCCTGCCGGGCCAGCTTCACCAACTCGCGGGGACTGGGCTGAAAGCTAGCGATGCGCAGGTAGCGGGGCGTGGCCGGGTCGAGGGCAGCGGCGGCCGTGAAAGCGGCCGTGTCATCCATGGTCGTGAAATCGATGCGCCAGTCGGCATCTTCCCAGTAGCCTACCTGCTGCTGCCGAAAGTCGAGCAAGGGAATGTTGTAGGTCAGCACCTCGGCGAAAGCGCCGTTGAGAATAGACGTAGCAGCAATAGGCGCCTGGTCGAGGCGGGCCCGAAACGCCCGCCGCAGGTCGAAGTTTCGGTTGGTGCCGGGTGCCTGCTGAGTGTAGTCGCTGCAAAAATCAGACGGGATAAAACGCGGCACGCCGGCGGCTACGGCTGCCCGAAGCAGCTGGGTTTGCGCCTCCACAATCACCTCGTGCAAACCCGCCAGCACCGACACCACACAGCTGGCCCCGGCGCAGGCCTGGGTTAGGGTAGGGAGGTCCGCAAAATCGACGCGGCGTACGTCGACACCTTGCTGTATGAGGTGGGCAATTTTATCGGGGTTGGTTTCGGGGCGCACCAGCGCCCGCACTGTAGCGTTGCGTTGCCGCAGGGCCCGCACAAGGCGGCCACCAAGCTCGCCGGTCGCGCCGGCTACTACCAGTAATGGCTTCATGGGAAAGAGAAATGAGGAAGAAACGGCCGCTATGCCGCGGCTACTTTTACTACCTCAAAGGTCCCCCAGACTTGCCTGCGCCCGTGCCCGATTCTTGCGCTTTACTTATGTATTCTTGCGCTTGTTCTTGGTGCTAAGGTAGAGACACAACAGCTTGTGTCTCGTCGTTGCTGACGTTGTTCAACATACCTAACGTCGTCGTTCAACGACGAGACACAAGCTGTTGTGTCTCTACCTTAAACCATCCTTTACCCCTGCTGAAACGCGCGCGGACTCTGTCCCGTGGCCCGCTTGAAGGCCGCCGCGAAATGTGCCGGTGAGGCAAAGCCCAGCGCATCGCCAATAGCCGCCACAGGTAGCTCGCCGGCCCGCAGCAAGGTGCGCGCCCGCCGGATTTTCCAGTCTAGCACATAGTGGTAGGGCGAGCGGCCAGTAGTGTGCTTGAAGCGGCGAGCGAAGTGAAAAACGCTCAAATTAGCCAGATCAGCTAACGCTTCCAGTGTGATAGGAGCCTCGGCGTGCGCCTCCAGGTACGCGTCGATGCGGGCGAGCACCGTTGTGGGTAGCTGGCCCTGGGTGCGCCCCGGCAAGCGGCGCTCAAAAGTGGCGTGGTGCTCAATCAGGTGGTAGCTGAGCGTCGTCACCAGCGACTCACTGTACAGCTGGCCTAGCGTATGCGTTCGGCCGGCAGCTGCCAGCAATTGCTGCCCTAGCTGCGCCAGTAGCCCATCCTCGCTGCGAAACCGCTCGCGCAGGGTAAAATAAGCTAGGTCCAGGTCGCGGCGGGCGCGGGTTTCCAGGGCCTGCGCATCGAGGTGCACGTGAATGATGTCGGCGGGGCCATCCCACCCAAGCGGCCCGTATTCGCCCTGCGGGTACAGGCCTATATCACCTTTGTAAAAGCGGTCGACCTCCACGCGCCCACCCGTGCGACGGCTGGATACTACCGGCTGCTCGCCCTGATGCACGAGGAGTAGGTGCTGCTCGTGGTAGTGCGCCGGTAGGGCCATGGCATCCAACTGATAACGCTCCAATCGTACGCCTGGCCATTCGAGCGCCTGGGTGCTTGCCAGGGCCGGACGATTGTACAGCTCGGAGGTGTAGACGTGAGTAGTGAAAGCGGCCATAAGGAATTAGGTGCGGCGGGTAGCTGCTGCCTACCCCAACGCGTAAGGAAAACCAATACTTTGCAAATCGGTTTCCAGCTGCGGCCAGTCTTCCAGTTCGCTATTGATAGCCAGGGCAGTAGCTTTCGTGAGCGGTTCGTGGCGGTATACAACCGCCACAGCATCGGGGTCGATGGGCTGGCGGTCGGTTTCGTCGAGGTAATATTCGGTGGCCCAGTCGGTATAAGTGTCGGGCTGCTGATCGAAGATGAACAGCAGTTCGTCGGAGCCGTCGTCTTCGTCCTCTACCACGCCGGTTTGCCAGCCGTGCGCGGGCGTGTACCACAGGCAAAACGTGGTGCCAATGGAATTGACCGGCTCGCCAAACATAAACTCCTCGAAGGCATCGGGTAGGCCACGGGTTATCTGGGCTTTGTCGGGCTGGTCGTATTCAGCCAGAAACCCATTAATAACGCACCCTTCCGGCCGAAACAGCACCAGCATTTGGTCCCCTTCGCCATCGGCCATTTCAAACAGCTCCTCGCTATCATCCCACGCCGGGTTGTAGGTGTAGTATCGGTACTCAGGCTCCGGCGAGTTCACGGCATCCAGCGCCGCTAGCGACTGGCACAGACGGCGCAGGGCGTCTGCGGCGGGTAGGGCGGTAGGGTTTTGGGTGGAAAGCATATGTAGGCGCAATGTGTGATAAAAGGGTCAATGGAAAGCGGTAGAATGAGGCCGGGTAGGGTATCTTGGGGCTCACCTCGTTTTCAAATGCAAGTATACTCTTATTGGGCACGCGCCACCCTCGATTGCGCCGACGCGGCGGGTTTGCCCTACCACCTCACGGCCTACGCCGGTAGCGACAACAGCGAAGCAGCGGCTAAACAGGCCGTTGCGCAACTCCTGCATACGCGCCACGCCCGCCTGCTGGCCAACCAGGCGCTGGCCGAATATCCTACGGGCAGCGCGCCGCTCCGGGAAGAGCTGCTACAGCGCCTACACAACAAGCAGGGCGAGATGATAGGCGCCCTCACGCGTAATCACTACGGAAGCATCGTGCTGAATACGCTGGCCGTGATGTTTCTGGATATAGATGCGGTGGATTTACGGGAGCGAATCTATCCAACATTGCCACCGCTCAGCGTATCCGAATTCTTCCGACGGCTTTTCAGTCCGCCACCTGCACCGGTATACCGCGACTTGGACGAGTCGCTGCAACTGCGACTCACGGCCTGGCTGCACCAGCATCCCAACTGGAATTTTCGGGTGTACCGCACCCGGCTGGGGTTTCGGCTGCTGGTCACCCATCAGCTCCTAACGCCCGATACCGCCGCCGCACAAGCCGTTTTCACCGCGTTTCGTACCGATGCTACCTACGTGCGCCTGTGTCAGAAACAGCACTGCTACCGCGCCCGGCTCAGCCCGAAGCCCTGGCGCATAGGGTGGCAGCGTCCCTGGTTGGTGTTTCCCTACGATACGCCAGCGGAGCAGCAGGAGCAACGAGCGTGGGAACAAGCGTATGCCGACCGTAGCGCCGCCTACTCCGTGTGTGCATGGGTAGGCGATTATGGAAGCGGCCACGTGTGCCCAGACGCAGCACAACTGATTGAGCTGCACGATGCCGCCTGCCTGGGCGGCCGGCCACTGGCGTAAGCGCTACTTCCCGATGCAGAACTGGGTGAAGATGCTGGTCAGCAAATCATCCGACGAAATCTCACCAGTGATTTCGCCCAGCGCGGCCAAGGCCTGGCGCAGGTCGGCGGCCACCAACTCGGTGCCGGCGCCGGTGGCCAGGCCTACCAGCACCGCATCGAGGGCGGCGATGGTGGCCTCCAGGCTGCGGGCGTGGCGCAGGTTGGTCACGATGGTGCTGCTGCCGGTGCGGTCGAGGCCGGCCCCGCGCACGTGTTCCAGCAGGGCGGCTTGCAGCTCGTCGAGGCCGTCGCCGCGGGAGGCGGCAATAAGCACGGTATCGGGGCGGAAGCTAAAAGTGCTGATTTCGTCGTCGGAAGCTACGTCCAGCTTGTTGCCCACGGCCACTACCGGCACGCCGGCGGGTAGGCGCAGGTCTTCAATCTCTGCTTCAAGCTGCGCGGGCGAAGTGCTCGTAATATCAAATAGATATAACACCACGGCCGCTTGCAGCACGCGCTGCCGGGTGCGCTCTACCCCAATGGATTCCACCACGTCGGTGGTGTCGCGCAGGCCGGCCGTATCCACAAAGCGAAACCGGATGCCATCGATGCTTACCTCGTCCTCAATCAGGTCGCGGGTGGTGCCGGCAATGGCCGACACGATGGCACGCTCCTCGTGCAGCAGCGCATTCAGCAGGGTAGACTTGCCCGCGTTGGGCCGGCCGGCAATAACGGTGGTTACGCCGTTTTTGATGACGTTGCCCAGCTCAAAGGAGCGCAGCAGCTTGCGCACTAGCGCCTGCACTTCCTGGCTGAGCGCCACCAAACCGGTGCGGTCGGCAAACTCCACGTCTTCTTCGCCGAAGTCCAGCTCCAGCTCCAGCAGCGAGGCAAACTGCACCAGCCGCGCCCGCAGGTCGCGCAGCTCGCGCGAGAAGCCGCCGCGCATCTGCTGCATGGCTACCTGGTGCGAGAGGGCCGAGTCGGCCGCAATGAGGTCGGCTACGGCTTCGGCCTGAGCCAGATCGAGGGCCCCGCGCAGGAAAGCGCGTTTGGTGAACTCGCCGGGCTCGGCCAGCCGGGCGCCGCAGCGCACCAGCAGCATCAGCAATTGCTGCACAATGTAGTTGGAGCCGTGGCAGCTGATTTCCACCACGTCCTCGCGAGTATAAGAGCGCGGCCCCCGAAACAGCGACACTACCACCTCATCAATAATCCTACCCTCGTCGCGAATGGTGCCATAGTGCATCGTGTGGCCGCGCTGGTCGGCCAGCTGATGGCCGTGAAACACCAGATCCATAATGCCAATGGCCGACGGGCCAGACAGGCGCAGCACCGCAATAGCGCCCGCGCCCGGCGGCGTGGATAGGGCAATGATGGTATCAGAAAGAGCAGGAGGTAGGAAAGCAGCCACGGAGAAAAATCTAAGCGAATTCGGTCATAAAAATACGGAGGCTACCTTAACACGGATTGCGCCGCCAGCGTGCCGTACAACGGGGCAGAACAGCACTTGGCGCCTATTGGGTTACCAGTAAATTGCGGCTTACCTCCGCCGAAATCAAGGCTTTTTGCTGCTGATTTACTCTGATTTCAAGTGAGTTATCGAAGTCTACCTTGTCCAGTACTTCAAGCGTTGCACCCAGGCTTAATCCTACCTTGTCGAGGTAGCGCAGGAAGGCGGGTGAGGTATCTTTTACGGCTATTACGGTGCCGTGCTCGCCAGGCGTGAGGTCGGCTACCAGGCGGCTGCGGGGGCGCTGCACGGCGCCGTCCTCACTCGGAATCGGGTCGCCGTGGGGGTCGAGTTGGGGGAAGCCTAGAAACTCATCAAGTCGCCGCAGCAGCAGCGGTGACTGCAAGTGTTCCATTTCCTCGGCCACCTCGTGCACCTCGTCCCAATTGAAACCCAGCGTTTGCACCAGAAACACCTCCCACAGCCGGTGCCGCCGAATGGTGAGCAGGGCCACCTGCCTACCCTCGCGGGTGAGGGTAGCGCCCCGGTAGCGCTGGTAATCCAGCAACCCTTTCTCGCCGAGGCGGCGCAGCATATCCGTCACCGAGGCCGCCCGCGTTTGCAGCGCCTCCGCAATGCGGTTGGTACTGACTTCCACGCCGGGCTCGGCCTCAGAGAGCTTGTAGATGGCTTTTAGGTAGTTTTCCTCGGTGTAGCTAGGCAAGTGGTGAAATTGTGAGTTTGTGAAATTGTGAGTTTTCGTGCTGTTGTTTTAAGTGGTTTATCATCCCTACCCGCCTGTCATCCTGAGCCTGCGAAGGACCTTATGCCAGTTGAACGAGTCGATGGTACGTTAGTCGTTCAACTGGCATAAGGTCCTTCGCAGGCTCAGGATGACAGGCGATTCAGAATAACAACTGTCCTACCACTTAATCAAAGCAGAAGCCCACGTAAAGCCTGAGCCAAAGGCGGCCAGGCATACCAAGTCGCCGCGCTTCACTTTGCCTTCCTGCACGGCTTCGCTCAAGGCAATCGGGATAGAAGCGGCAGTGGTATTGCCGTAACGCTGAATGTTGCTGAAGATTTTATCGTCCGTGAGGCCCATTTTCTGCTGCACGTACTGCGTGATGCGCAGGTTGGCCTGGTGCGGAATCAGCATATCGATATCGGCGGGTTGCATGCCGTTTTGGTCAAGGGCTTCTTTGATGACCTGCGGAAAGCGCACCACGGCGTGCTTGAATACGTTTTGGCCGTTCATGTAGGGATACATATCCGGCTCGTGGGCAATGGCGTAATCCACGCGGCCCTCGCGGTTGGAGCCGGGCTCTTTCACAATCAGCTCCTCGGCGTGCTCGCCCTGGGAGTGCAGGTGCGTGCTGAGAATACCGTGGCCCTCGCGGGTGCTGGGGCGCAGCACCACGGCGCCGGCGCCGTCGCCAAAAATCACCGAAACCGCCCGGCCCCGCGTCGATTTATCGAGCCCCGAGGAGTGGATTTCGGAGCCGACTACCAGCACCGTGTCGTACATGCCGGTCTTGATGAACTGGTCGGCCATGGAGAGCGAGTAGATGAAGCCCGAGCATTGGTTGCGCACGTCGAAGGCGGGGGTGGCGTCCTTCATGCCCAGCTCGCGCTGCAACAGCACGCCGGAGCCAGGGAAAAAGTAGTCGGGCGAGAGGGTAGCAAACACGATGAGCTGCACGTCGTCGGGGGTGAGGCCGGCGGCTTCCAAGGCCCGGCGGGCAGCTTTGGCGCCCATGTTGGCGGTGGTGTCTACGCCTTCCGTAAACCAGCGTCGCTCTTTGATACCCGTGCGCTCCTGAATCCAGGCGTCGGTAGTTTCCATGAGCTGTTCAATGTCGGCATTAGACACCACGCGCTCGGGCACGTAGTGGCCAGTGCCGGCAATTTCGGAATAACGGAGAGTAGCCATATGGGGTAAAATGTTGGGGTGGGCAGTAAGATGGGAAAAAGAACGGTCGAAGGTAGAAAAAACGCCGCCCTCGTTTCTCAAACGGGGCGCAAAGGTCGGCAGTTACCCGGTAGCATCCACCACGGCCCACCATTTTGCGGCTTCGGTGGCCCAGAAAACCTCCTTCGGAATGCCTTTCGGATAGAAGCGAGTCCGGCGCAGTGCCTCCGCCAGCTGCTCCGCGGGCGGCTGCGCGAAGTCGGGGCACGGCAGGGCAGCCCCGTAGGCGTGGGCTGCGGTCAGCCACAGCGCATTGTTGGGCAGCAGCATGGGTAGGCCCTGCGCCGCGTACTCAAACAGCTTGGTAGGTAGGCAGCGCCAGGTGCTGGGGTGAGGCCGATAGGGCAGTAGGCCCAGGTGGCTCTGCCCAATCACCCGCACCACCTCGCGGTGCGGCACCAGCCGGTCGCCGCCGATGAGGGTGAGGGCGTCGGGCGCGGCGGCCATAGCCTGTTGCAGACGATGCAGCACCTCGGGCTGGTGGCAGAAGCCAATGATGGTGAGCCGCGCCGTGGGCCACACTCGTCGGAACGCGTGGGTGAAAGCAATGGCGTCGAACACCCCGTTCAGTTCCGAGATAGTGCCCGAGTACAGCAGCTCCAGCGGGGCGGGGGGTAGGGGGAGGATGTGGGTAGGCGCGGGCAGCAGCTCGCCGGGCGGGGGCTGATACTTGTTTTCCAGCACCACCGTGCGGGTCGGTTCGGCAAAGGGCAGTTCCTCAGCGTAGCTGCGCTCGGCCAGCACCAGGGCCGTCGCCCGCCGCGCCGCTGCCGTTTCAATGCCTCGCACCAACCGGGCCAGCAGCTGCCGCAGCACTCGGGGGTAGACCTGCTGGGTCAGGATATTGAGGGCGTAATTTTCCCGCACATCATATATGTAGTGGCGGTTCCTACCCTGGCTGCACCACAGCAGCGTGAGGGGTAGCAGCTCCGGCGCGTGCACCACCACCAGCTGCGGCTGCACCCGCTGCAACAGCCGCCAATAGCGCCATTGCGCTGCTAGACGATGCCAGCTCAGGCGCGAACCAGCCAGCAGCTCGTGGGTATGCAGGTTGGCTGGCGCATCGGGCGGATGCGGGGCGCGGCGGCCGGCCACGTGCACCTGCACCCCAGGCCGTTCGGCCAGCGTGCGGCCAAACTTGCCGAACATGCGGGTGTCGTCGAGCGGCTTGAGAACGGAGGCGAGTAGGAACGTGGTAGGCGGCATCGGTGGGGCTAAAGATGCTGATTTTGAAATTGTCCGAACCACGGATTCGCTCGGATTTGTCGGATGACACGGATTTTTGTGGGCGAGGGGTCTTCGCTGCGGTCTGTCATCCGACAAATCCGAGCGAATCCGTGGTTCAGACTCATTTCTTTTGCCTATCATAGCCTTCCGCATCTACTTACCTATTCTCTCCTCCGCATGAACATCACGCACAAAGCGGCCCTCGGCGGCCTGTTGTTAGGCCTCACGCTTATGGCCCCGCAGACGGCCTTCGCCCAAAAGAAAAACCGCCAGACAACCACCAAAGCCCCCAAAGCCGAAACTGCCATCCGCGAGGCCGACATCAAGCGTGACCTATACGTGCTGGCCGACGACAAGTACCGGGGTAGGGAAGGCGGCACCCTCGACGAGCTGCGCGCCTCCGCCTGGATAGCCGAGCAGATACGCGCCATTGGCCTGGAGCCGGCCGGCGACGACGGTACGTATTTTCAGTTTTTTTCGCTTCAGCGCACCCGGCTCACGCCCGGCAGTACGCTGCGTATCGGCTCGCACCAGCTCAAGCCCAACCATGATGCCGTGATTGTGGCGCCCACCAACGCCAGCATCACGGCCCCATTGGTCTTTGTGGGCACCGCCACGCCGGCTGAGGTAGGGAAGGTGGATGTGAAGGGCAAAGTTGTGGCCTTGCAGATTTCCGGGGCGCCCACCGACGGCATCAGCTACCGGCGCTACCTGTTTGCCAAGCTGCGCGATCAGGCCACCGAGCTAACCAAGGCCGGCGCCGTGGCCGTGGTGTTTGTATCGGACGACAAGGCGCAGGCCATCTATGATCATTGGAGCCACATCTTCGAGCGGGGCCGCTACGGTCTGCCCGGCGACGCCAGCGTGAAGATTCCGGCCGACCAGGCGCCCGTGGTGTGGCTGCCGGCCGACGCCCTCAGCTGGGTGCGGCAGGCCGGTCAGCAGTTCAGCACCGAGCTGAAGGTGGAAACCTTCGCCTACCCCTCGGTGAACATCGTGGCCAAGATGCCCGGCACCGACGCGCAATTGAAAAAGGAATACGTGCTCTTCAGCACCCACCAGGACCACGATGGCGCCCGCGCCCCCGTGCAGGGCGACTCCATCTACAACGGTGCCGACGACAACGCCACCGGCTGCGCGGCGTTGCTGGCCATTATGCGGGCCTTCAAGCAGCAGCCGGCGCGGCGCTCGGCGTTGTTTGTGTACCACGGGGCCGAGGAGCGCGGCTTGCTGGGTTCGCGCTACTACTCGGCCAACCCTACCGTGCCGCAAGAGTCCATTGTGGCCGTGCTGAACGCCGAGATGATGGGCCGCAACGACCCCGACAGCGCCGCGCTGCTGGGCTCCACACCGCCCCACCGCAACTCCCAGGACTTGGTCGATATAGCCCTGGCCGCCAACCAGGCCGGCCCCAAGTTCAAGCTCGATACCGAGTGGGACAAGCCCACCCATCCCGAGGGCTGGTACTTCCGCTCCGACCACCTGCCCTACGCCCGTCTGGGCATTCCGGCCGTGATGTATACCTCCCTGCTGCACGTGGACTACCACACGCCCAAGGACGAAGCCAGCCGCATCGATTACGCCAAGCTCACCAAAATGACGCAGTGGATGTACCTCACCGGCTGGCAGGTAGCCAACCGCGACCAGCGCCCAGCGCGGGAAGCGGGCTTCAAATTGGAGCGGTAGGAAGCTTATCGGCAGCTATGTTCCGAATGTTTTCCGGTCGGGTATTGGGAACATAGCCGTCGCTGGCGCTAGTTTTACCGCTCATTCCGTTTTCAAAAATTGATATGAATACTTCCGAACTGCAAAATATCATTGAAGCCGCATGGGCCGACCGCAGCCTGTTGCAGCAAGCCGCCACTACCGACGCCATCCACGCTGTGATTGAGGAGCTGGACAAAGGCCGCCTGCGTGTGGCCCAGCCCATGGAGGGCAAAGACGGCGAGTGGCAGGTAAACGACTGGGTGAAGAAGGCCGTGATTCTGTACTTCCCCATTCAGCAGATGGAAACCATCGAGCTGACGCCCTTCGAGTACCGCGACAAAATGCGCCTCAAAACCGACTACGCCGGCCAGGGCGTGCGCGTAGTGCCGCCCGCCACGGCCCGCTACGGCGCCTATCTGGCTCCCGGCGTGATTCTGATGCCCAGCTATACCAACATCGGTGCCTGGGTAGGTGAGGGCACGATGGTAGATACCTGGGCTACCGTGGGCTCGTGCGCGCAGATTGGTGCGGGCGTGCACCTGAGCGGCGGCGTGGGCATCGGCGGCGTGCTGGAGCCCGTGCAGGCGGCCCCGGTTATTGTGGAAGACGGCGCCTTCATCGGCTCGCGCAGCATTCTAGTAGAAGGCTGCCACATCGGCAAGGAAGCCGTTATCGGCGCGGGCGTTACCATCACCGGCAGCACCAAAATCATCGATGTGACCGGCCCCGAGCCCAAGGAATACAAAGGCATGGTGCCGGCCCGCTCGGTGGTCATTCCCGGTTCCTACACCAAGCAGTTCCCGGCCGGCGAGTTTCAGGTGCCCTGCGCCCTCATCATCGGCCAGCGCAAGCCCAGCACCGACCTCAAAACGTCGCTCAACGACGCCCTGCGCGAGCACAACGTGGCCGTCTAAATCACGGATTCGCTCGGATTCGCTCGGATTTCACGGATTTTGTAGACGATTTTACGTTTACTAATTCACACAAAAAAGCCTCGTGTAGACGAGGCTTTTTTGTGTGAGGATCAAAATGAGGCGATATAAACGGGACGTCCACAAAATCCGTGGAATCCGAAAAATTCGAGCGAATCCGTGGTTCAGACTTACTTAGCGGCGGTTTTCTTCAGCTTGTCGCCGAATACAGCTTTCACCTTATCCACCTTGGGCTTCACCACAAATTGGCAGTAGGGCTGGGTGCCGTTCAGGTTGTAATAGTCCTGGTGGTAGTTTTCGGCCTTATAGAAGGTAGGAGCGGCGGTGATTTCCGTGACCACGGGATTGGGGAAGGCGTGGGCGTCGTTGAGCTTTTTCTTATACTCTTCGGTCAGGCGCTTCTGCTCGTCGTTGTGGTAGTACACCACCGAGCGGTATTGCGTGCCCACGTCGTTGCCCTGACGGTTGAGCGTTGTGGGGTCGTGGGTTTTCCAGAACACTTCCAGTAGCTCTTCAAAGCTGATTTTGCTGGGGTCGTAGGTGATGTTCACCACCTCGGCGTGGCCCGTCAGGCCCGAGCATACTTCCTTATAGGTAGGGTTGGCAATGCGGCCACCCGCGTAGCCCGATTCCACTTTATCTACGCCTTCGAGGTCCTGAAAAACGGCCTCGGTGCACCAGAAGCAGCCGGCGCCAAAAGTTGCTAATTCCATTTTCTTGCTTGTCTTGGTAGAGGGTTTAACCGTTGTGCTTTGCGCGAGGCTGCCGTAGCAGAAACTCAACAGCAGAAGCGCGGTAGTAAGCAGTTTGATCATACGATAGAAAGGAAATTTTAGGCAGAAAAGTTTAACTACACGGCTTAGAAGCTATATAGGGCTCATTTTATGTAGCTTAAAAAAGAGCCCGGCCCGCCGCTGATGTATGCATACGTCAGTGGCGAGCCGGGCAGATTTACCGGGGTGGTAATTTTTAGGGCGAGTACCCTGTCATATTCCTGTAGTTTTGGGAACAGGGTAAGAGAACTACTTCCGAAACCGCTCGGCTACCACCAACTCCTTTGTGCCGTGGCCCCAGCTATAAAACCCTTCGCCCGATTTCACGCCCAGGCGGCCGGCCATTACCATATTCACCAGCAGCGGGCAGGGCGCGTACTTGGGGTTGCCCAGGCCGTCGTGCAGCACCCGCAGAATGGCCAGGCACACGTCCAGCCCGATAAAATCGGCGAGTTGCAGCGGACCCATGGGGTGGGCCATACCCAGCTTCATCACCGTATCGATTTCCTCTACCCCCGCCACGCCCTCGAATAGCGTGATGATGGCCTCGTTGATCATCGGCATGAGGATGCGGTTAGCCACGAAGCCGGGGTAGTCGTTCACCTCGGTAGGCGTTTTGCCCAGCTGGCGCGAGAGGTCCATTACCTGCGCCGTTACCTCGTCGGAGGTAGCGTAGCCCCGGATTACCTCTACCAGCTTCATCACCGGCACGGGGTTCATGAAGTGCATGCCTATCACCTGCTGGGGGCGCTGGGTAGCGGCGGCAATCTTGGTGATGGAAATCGACGACGTATTGCTGGCTAGAATGGCCTCGGCGGGCGCGTGCTGGTCCAGGTCGCGGAAGATTTGGAGCTTCAGGGCCTCGTTTTCGGTGGCGGCTTCCACTACCAGCTGGGCGTCGCGCACGCCGTCGGGTAGGGAGGTGAAGGTGGTGATGCGGCCGAGGGTGTCGGCTTTATTAACATCGGTGAGAGTGCCTTTTGTTACCTGGCGGTCGAGGTTTTTGCCGATGGTACCAAGGGCCTTATCCAACGCCGGCTGACTGATATCGATGAGATGAACGGAAAATCCGTGCTGAGCGAAGACGTGGGCAATGCCGTTGCCCATCGTGCCCGAGCCAATAACGGCAACTTGCAACATAGTGTGTGAGGAGTGGGTGGGAAAAATAAAGTAGGATAAGAAGGCTAAGTATCTGTCCATCAATACAGCACTTGTTGTGACGGCTGAGTGAGTTGGCCTCCTGCGCCTGCTAAATTACGGGAAATACCGCTCCACCCTGTAGTAGGACGGCAATAGACGCGTTAGGGGGCGAGTAAGCAGCCGAAAAACAATAGTTGCACTCTCACAATAAAGAATTTTCTTTTCAGGATATATCCTTCTAACAAGAGTACCCGTACAAGACTACAAGCACCTGTTTTACTCTTGCCCACCAATCAGGAATAGACAGATTGCCTTTTGTTTCTCTCTCCCTTCACTCATCCCTAACTACTCCACCATCATGGGAAATCTGTTGTATATCATCGCCGTTGTTCTGGTCATCATTTGGGCCGTTGGTTTCTTCGGAATGCACGTAGGCGGCAGCATCATCCACGTACTGCTGGTTATTGCCATCATTGCCGTACTGCTGCGTCTGATTCGTGGCAGCTCTGTGTAGCATTGGCGCACAAGCTATTCGCCTGAACACAAAAAGGCCGCTCCCAACATTGGGAGCGGCCTTTTTGTATTTGCTCGACATTGGGAAAGGCTATTTTCCGATATCGAACAGAAAGTTAAAACGGATTTCGGGCTGTCCGTAGGGAGAGTTACGATACCCACCACTATCAAGGCCATCGTTGAAGTTATACAGCACCACAATGTCCGCCGCAAAACGGTCGCCAAGCTGGGTGCGGTAGCCAGCACCGCCCAGCAAGGTATTGGCTACCTGATGGCCTTTGCTAATCCTGCCGTTGGAGTCAGTGGCTGTTGCATTTAGCTGAGTTACTTCGTACTCGCCATGCAGAAAGAACTGCTTGTATACAATGAACTGCGCAAATCCCTTCACCCCCACATTATGATAGTGAATTTTAGCCGGGTAGCCATTTACTTGCTGGGTTAAGGCTGAGTAGTTGGCGCTGATGTAGCTATAGCTGATGCCTGGCCCAATGGCAAAACGCTCCGATACCCGGTAGCCAATGGCGGGAGCAACCCCGATATTGAACTGCCCATCGCCATAAAAGCTGTTGTAGCCCAGCCCAAAGTTGCTGTACACAAAATAGCGCCGCAACGGCTTGGGCTGCTCACTGGCCCGGCTACCCGGCGGAAACTCCAGCCCCGACGGACTATTGGGATTGGGCCGGTACACGGGCGTGCCGGGTTGGTCGGCTGGTATGCCCGGCTGTGGCGCGGGCGTAGCCGGTGCCGGGGTAGGAGCTGGCGTAGTTACCTCGTAGCCGCGGGCCGGAGTGGGGGTAGGGGCCGGCGCCTGCCGCGCGGGTGCACCGGGCGGGGCCGTATTCAGCTGGGGCTTTGCCTGCTGCGTGCGGGTAGTGTCGGGAAGAGGGGTAGTCTGGGCCTGGGAGAGGGTAGGAGCCAAGCCAGCCCCTACCACCACGCCCAGCACGAGCAAAAGCTTTTTCATACGGAGCCTAAACGTTATTACGATACAAGTTGGTACATGCGCTTACGCTGCGCCTTCAGATGTTCATCGGCCAGGTACTCCTCGTAGCTCATGCGCCGGTCCAGGATGCCGTCAGGCGTCAGCTCGATGATGCGGTTAGCGATGGTATCGATGAACTGCAAGTCGTGGGAGGTGAACAGCAACGTGCCCGAGAAGTCGCGCAGGGAGTTGTTCAGGGCCTGAATGCTTTCCAGATCGAGGTGGTTCGTGGGGTCGTCGAGTACCAGCACATTACCGGCTTCCATCATCATCTTAGAAAGCATGCAGCGCACTTTCTCGCCCCCGCTCAGCACGTTGGATTTCTTCTGCGACTCCTCGCCCGAGAACAGCATCCGGCCCAAAAAGCCCCGGATAAACGATTCGTCCTTTTCTGTGGAGTACTGCCGCAGCCAGTCCACCAGGTTCAGGTCGGTGTCGAAGAACTCAGTGTTTTCCTTGGGGAAGTAGCTGGGGGTGATGGTGGTGCCCCAATTGAATTTTCCCTTGTCGGCCTTGATCTGCTCGAATAGGATATCAAACAGCAACGAAGCCGCCCGGTCGTCCCGACTCACGATGGCTACCTTATCGCCTTTGTCCAAGGAGAAAGACACGTTGCGGAAAATGGTCTGACCATCAATTGAGGCCGCCAAATCCTCCACGGCCAGCAGCTGGTTGCCCGCCTCGCGCTCCGATTTGAAGGCGATATAGGGGTACTTGCGCGACGAAGGCTTAATTTCTTCTAAGGTCAGCTTTTGCAGCAGCTTCTGGCGCGAGGTGGCCTGCTTACTCTTGGAGGCGTTGGCCGAGAAGCGCCGCACGAACTCTTCCAGTTCCTTACGCTTGTCCTCAGTCTTCTTGTTCACCTCCTGGCGCTGGCGCAAAGCCAGCTGCGACGACTCGTACCAGAACGAGTAGTTGCCGGGGTACATCGTGATTTTCGAGAAATCGAGGTCGGCCATGTAGTTACACACGGCGTCCAGGAAGTGGCGGTCGTGGCTCACCACAATCACCGTGTTCTGGAACGAGTCGAGGAAGTTTTCCAGCCACAGTACGGTTTCGGCGTCGAGGCCGTTGGTGGGTTCGTCCAGCAGCAGCACATCGGGATTGCCAAACAGGGCCTGGGCCAGCAGCACGCGCACCTTGTCGGAGGTGCCTAGGTCGGCCATCAGGGTCTGGTGCTTGTCTTCCGAGATGCCTAGACCCGAGAGCAGTTCGGCCGCTTCGTACTCAGCATTCCAACCTTCTAAGTCGGCAAACTCGCCTTCCAGCTCCGCGGCCCGCTCGCCATCGGCATCCGAGAAATCGGGCTTGGCATAAAGCGCGTCCTTCTCTTCCATCACCTTCCACAGGCGCGTGTGACCCATAATCACGGTTTGGAGCACCGGGAAGGCATCAGCGGCAAACTGATCCTGCTTCAACACCGAGAGGCGGGCGCCCTTGGGCATATCCACCGAGCCGGTGTTGGGCTCAATCTCGCCCGACAGGATTTTCAGGAAGGTAGACTTGCCCGCGCCATTGGCCCCAATGAGGCCATACACGTTGCCGGGCATAAACTTGATGGTGACATCTTCAAACAGCACGCGCTTGCCGTAGCGCAGGCTCACGTTGGAGGTACTAATCATGCAGTAGTAGAAAACGAAGTAACAAAGTGAAGGTGCGCCGGGCACCGCAACGACCCGCGAAAATACGCAAATTGACCGGGAGGCTTCTATAGCCTATCGCCACGTTTTGGGGTCGGCACCAATAAAATGCTGGGCTACCTGCTAAAAAAGCTAGCCAGGCCACAACATCCGATTGACAATCAAAGTATAAAAAGACCGATTGCGGCCTGTACACCCGACGTTTAGTCAACAGCCAACATAGGGTAGCAGTTCCGCACCACTACCTCTTCCCTTTCAATGCTCTCTTCGACCTACCTTTATGAGTGACACTCGCATAACACCCGAAAAAAATGGCCTCCGCTACGGTTTATACACCACTGCCGGCATGATTGTGTACTTCCTTGTTGCCTCCCTTTTTGGGCTTACGGAGCGCATCGAGTTCAGCTTCCTGAATGGCTTTATTATGGCCATTGGCGTAACGCTGGCCATCCGGCATTTTAAATATGCCAAAGATGACCACATGGCCTACCTGCAAGGCTACGGCACGGGCATTATCACGGGCGCCGTGGCCGGGGTAGCCTTCGGATTGTTCTTCATTATCTACGCCGCCATCAACCCCGCTTTGATGGACCAAATCACGGCCCGCGACCTGTTTGGGTTTGATTTGTCAGTAGTAATTGCCTTTCTGGCTATTGTATTGCAAAGTGTGATGGGTGCCAGCGTAGTGGCTCTTATTGCTATGCAGTATTATAAGAGCCCCGATCATAAGCCTATCGAAGAAGTGGAGTAATCTGCTCGTTATCTTCTCTTGATAAGTATTACAGGCCAGCTTCGTCAGAAGCTGGCCTTCTTTTTTGCTTGTTGGAATAAAATTGGACGTATCCGTAACTTTTTATGAAAAAAAGTCGATATAGTGCATGAAGTTTAATTAAAGCAACATACATTTGTATTATTAGGAGCAGGACGAAGCTAGTGAATGGCGGCTACTCTCTGAATGATAATTCATCACCATCCATAGTATTTTCTTCAGCAACATAGATGAAAACGGCATTCTTTACTCTCCTGCTAACATTTGCATTAGCTAGCTCCGCTTCGGCGCAGAAGCAGCAAAGCCTGCTGGCCGAACTGCCCGGTACCAATGAAATTTCAAATGAGCGAGTAGAGGCCCTGACGCGGGCCATGGCGACTACCTTGCACCTCAACGAGAGCCAGTACGTGCGTCTGCGCGAGGCAAATCGCATCAAGCTCACCCGCCTCGACGAAATTCAGTGGCAGACCCGCGATAACGTGGCGCAACAGCAGGCACAAACCCTGGAGTTGCAGTCGCAGTACGAAGCAGAGTGTAGCCGCATTCTGTCGCCATCGCAGCTAATGGCCCTGCGCGAGGAGCAGAAGAAAGACCAGCAGCCCCAGCGCGACCCCAGCGTGGGTGGAGTAGGCTAAGCTACCTGTTACGCTAGCATATTAATAACGAAGGGCGGCCGCACCATCTGGTGCGGCCGCCCTTCGTTATTAAATTAATAGGAGGTAGGAGCGGTTACTGCTGGTAGAGTACTTCGCTCACGATGCCCGTGGGGCTAAAGCGCAGGCGCAGCTTGCTGGCCGCCGAGCGCGGGTGGCGCGGGCCGCATTGCGCGCCAGGCGCCACGTAGTAGATGTAAATCTTCTCCGTCTGCTCGCTTAGCTCGTTTTCGTCGGGGTGGCCCAGCAAGGCGTCGATGGCATCGGTACGGGTGTCGTAGAGCAGGTCGCGGTGCTGGAGCAAGGCAGGAAGCAAGGCAGCGCGTTGGTTGCGGCACGCGTAGGCATCCTGCCGCCACGCCGCCGCATCGAAGCCCGGGATAGTGCGCAAGTCGTGCCCGCAAGCACCCAGCAGCACCAGGCAAGCAGCAAAGGCAAACAGACGGCGAAGGGTAGGAAGCATAGAGAAGGAAATAGAAATTTAGGCAGAAAAGGCACTGGCAAACAGCACGGCAGCACGCAAAGTAACGCAGATTTAATCGGCCCGCTACGGTGGCGAGCTGTCTGTAGTTCCGCTATTTCTGTTAAATTTGGCAAGCCAGTTCTATGGAATAGCCCCTCGCGTACCGATATCCGTTCATCTCGACTACTCACAGCCTATGTCCTACCTGCCGACTGCTAGTGCCAGCCTGCTCCTGTCCGTTCTCTCGTTTCTGCCCACCAACAGCTCGCCCGTAGCGGCTGCGCC
Organism: Hymenobacter citatus; assembly: GCF_014333615.1. Taxonomy (GTDB): domain Bacteria; phylum Bacteroidota; class Bacteroidia; order Cytophagales; family Hymenobacteraceae; genus Hymenobacter; species Hymenobacter citatus. Next base: position 537,790 of record NZ_JACSCY010000001.1, read on the forward strand.
GGCTCCTACGGCGGTGGTCGTAGATGCGCCGTCTTCCCGCGCCTTGGCTACGGCTGCCTTTGAGCAGCATATTCTGCAAAGCTACGCCCAGAGCGGTTTGGTGACATCGGGCCTGCCCGTGCTGGTCTACCGCGAGGCGCTGATTGGATTCTATAACCTGCGCCAACAGGGCAAAATAGCTTCCAGCCAGCACGTACTAACAGTTATTGATTTCAGTCAGTCGAGCAATGCGCAACGGTTTTGGGTGGTTGATCTAGAAAAGCAGCGCCTGCTGTTCCGCACCCTGGTGGCACACGGCAAAAACACCGGCGAGGAATTCGCTCAGATTTTCTCCAACCGCGAAGGCTCCGAGATGAGCAGCCTGGGTTTCTACCGCACCGGGCACACCTACCAGGGCAAGCACGGCCTGTCGCTGAAGCTGCACGGCCTCGATACCGACTACAATACGAACGCCTACGACCGAGCCGTGGTCGTACACGGCGCCAGCTACGTAAGCGAAGACTTCGTCCGGCAACATGGGCGGTTGGGCCGCAGCCAGGGCTGCCCGGCCCTGCCCGTGGGCGAGTCGTCGGCCATTATTCAGGCCATCAAGAATGGGTCGGTGGTGTATGCCCACGGGCCAGCCCAAGCCAACTACGCCTCTAACTGGCTGAACCTGGAGCCCGCCGTGCTGGCCTTTGCCGGCGCTACGGGTAGGGTAGTAGCCGGGCAATAGCAATAGAATTCTGCTAACATGCAAGAACGCCCCACGGTCAATTGACCGTGGGGCGTTCTTGCATGTTAGCATGCGTGGTGTTAAGCCCGGTCGCTGGTTGTTTTCACCAAGTTGATGCCGGCAAAAAAGAAAATCAGGCCCACCAGGAAAGGAACGAAGGAGTTCATCTTGCCCAGGCCAATACCGCCAACACCAAGGAAGCCCATGGCGCCAATGATAATACCAACGATGCCTAAAACCGTGAGGATGGTGCCGAACGTGCGTTTCTGATTCATGAGAAGGGAGCTTTAAAATGGGAGAATAGGAAGACGGGAGAGTCTATTTTGACCTGATACGTGAACAAACAGAATTTGGCTATATAGCCGAAAGCAACCCTGCGTGCCGGCCGTCGTTAGTAAGCCCAACAAGGCCTACCAATCGGCCTACTCACTCCCTTTTTACTGCCCTACACCATGAGAGGACTTCTGCGCTATGTGGTCGCCGCTGTGCTGGCCCTATCCGCATTCATCACTTATTACTGCAACTCTACCACCAACGAGGTGACCGGCGAGACGCAGCACGTGGCCATGACCACCGACGAAGAAATTGCCCTAGGTCTGCAAGCCGCGCCCCAAATGGCCCAGCAATACGGCGGCCTGTCGCAGGATGCGCAGGCGCGGGCCGTGGTAGAGCGCGTAGGAGAAAAGATTATCAGTAGCACCAAGGCCGGCCAGACGCCCTATAAGTTTCAGTTTCATTTGCTGGCCGATCCGAAGACCATCAACGCCTTTGCCCTACCTGGCGGGCAGGTGTTCATCACGGAGGGTTTGTTGCGCAGCCTAACCTCTGAGGGCGAGCTGGCCGGCGTGCTGGCCCACGAGGTAGGGCACGTGGTAGGCCGGCACTCGGCCGAGCAGGTAGCCAAGTCCAAGCTTACGCAGGGGCTGAGCGGGGCCGCTGCCATTGCCGCCTACGACCCCGACCGCCCGGCCACGGCCGCGGGTGGGGCTGTGGCCGCTGCTATTTCCAAGCTCCTAACCCTACGCTACGGCCGCGACGATGAATTGGAAGCCGATAAGCTGGCTGTCGATTTCACGCCTCAGGCTGGCTACGACCCCCGCTCGATGATTAAGGTGATGGAAATTTTGGACCAGAAAGCCGGTGGTAGCAACCCACCCGAGTTCCTAAGCACGCACCCCAACCCCAGCAACCGCATTGGACACTTGCAGGAAGAAATTGCTGCCGAGTTTCCTCAGGGCGTACCCTCCAATCTAAAGCAGTAGTCTTGGTCATGGCTGAGCAACTGCGCCATTTGCTGTTCGTGCTGAACCCCGTTTCGGGTGATATCGACAAGGATGAGCTGGAAACTACTGTGCGACAAACCTGTACCGAGCACGGCCGCACGGCCGTGTTCTGGCACACGACGGGCGAGGATGATCTTGAGAAATTAACCCAGTATCTGGCCGGGCACCCCTACGATGCTGTGTTTGCCGCGGGCGGCGATGGTACTGTGAAGCTGGTAGGGGAAGCGTTGCTGACAACAGACTCTGTACTGGGCATCCTACCCATGGGCTCGGGCAATGGCCTATCCAAAGACCTACATATTCCGCAGGACACGGACGAAGCACTGGAACTGATCTGGCACCACGAGGTGCGGGCCATTGACACGCTGCGCGTAAACGGTCACTTCTCCGCCCACCTGGCCGATTTGGGTTTCAATGCCTTGGTAGTGAAAAAGTTCTGTGACGGCGACACGCGCGGGCCGGGGGCCTATGTGCGCATTGCGCTGGCTGAATATGGGGATTATGAGCCGTTGCGCTACCGCATCGAAACCGACGAGGAAGTGGTAGAAACGGATGCTTTTATGTTGACGATTGCCAATGCCAACACCTTCGGCAGCAATGTCGTCATCAACCCAAACAGCCGGATAGATGATGGGAAGTTTGAAATCTGTCTGGTTGCGCCCTTTCCGGCTGGGGCCGCGCCAGGCTTACTCTACCGCCTCTATACGCAAGCGTTCGACGACTCCGACTACACCCGTCGGTTGTCGTGCCATCGGGCTGCCATTAGTGTGCCGGGGCAAAAGAAGGCCCTGGTTCAGGTAGATGGTGAGCCACTAGAATTGGAACTGCCCATCACCGTTGAAATCAGCCCCCAGAGCCTACGCGTACTGACGCCGCGGCAGGGGTAGGCGTTGCGGGTTCGCTCGGAGCGGCGGCAGTATACAGGTGGCTCCGGAAAGGTTCGGCAGCGCGCACTGTGTCCGTAGCGATGCCGGGCTCCAGCGTGCGGAGCCAGGTTTCCCCGTTGGCGTAAAATTCTATCACAAAAAAGCCCTTATGCTCGTGCGTGAAGGTAGCCTTGCCACCTTTTTGCACGAAGGCGGTTTTGCTGCCCGAGCCGCTCACTAGGTAGTGTCCCCCACGGCGCTGAAAATATTGCAGGTTGTGGTCGTGGCCGGCGGCGTATATGACGTTGGGAAAATCGCGTAGCACCCGGAGCAAGCGCCGCCGCATGGCCCGGTAGCGTGGGTGGGCCATGTCCTCGGCCGCGCCTACCACCCGCCGGTACGCTGGAAACAACGACCCCACAACGGGTAGGGGCACATACGCTTTTTTGTGCACCGCCAATAACGGAAACACGTGCTGCTTGGTGGTAAACTGGCCGCCGTGCATAGCGTTGGAATACAATGGGTGGTGCCCCGCCACCACAATGCGCTGGTGCTGGTTGGCAGCCAATACCTGGCGCAGCTGCTCAAAAGGCTCCCGGCTGGTACTGGCCGTGCAGCCATACGCATCGCCCAGCGGGCGCGTGCCATGCTGTACCCACCATTGGGTGTTCAGCACCACCAACAACACATTGCCGGGGAGTTGCATCGTGACGGGACCAGGGCAGCCGCGGGCGGGTAGGTAGTGCGCCGTGGGCAGGTGGTCGCGCACGTAGGCCTCCTGGCGCAGCAGGTATTCGTAACCGTCGCGGCGGCCTTTGTTCCAGTCGTGGTTGCCGCTGAGGAATATCACGCGTCCCGCAAAGGGTCGCAGTGCATCCAGTTGGGCGTTGAGGCGATGCTCGGCATCGGCGCGGCCGGGGTGGGTAGGGACCGGCAGGCCGGTAGGATAGATGTTATCGCCTAAAATAACCACGGCACCCGCTGAGCCGGTTTGCTGCTGCCAGTCTTGCAGTAGATTAATCACGGGGTCGCGGCCGTTGGTGGCCACAGCGCCCAAGTCGCCTACCAGCGCGATACTGTATGCAGGAGCTTCAGATGGGGTAGGGGCAGCTGCTCCCGCACGGGCAGTAGAAGCTACGTACGGCTGCCGCCGGTAGCGGCGCTCCTGCCCATAGCGATATAACAGCCACAAGGCAGTAACACCGGCCAAGCTGACCAGCGCATACACCAGAAAGAGAGTGAAAGACATATGAGAGATACGCGAAACAACGCCACCAAGTATGGAATGAAGGCGTAACATTTTGCGCTCTATAGCCGCCACGCTGTCACTAGCTTCACTGTTGACTACGAAGACAAGGACACACGATCTGCAAAATCTGCGACAGCCGTGTTTAAAAATTAGGTGGCGTGAGGTTTTTGAAATGGCCGTTCAGCCGGGCGCGGTCTTTCAGGCGCTCGGTTTCCATGAGTACGGGTAGGGTCTGGTCGAGGTGTTCGCGCACGAGTTCCTGGCGTTCCAGCTCGCTGGTGGCGGCCAGCAGTTGGTACTCCTGGGTCTGGCTCATGCCCAAATGATGGGCCACGTCAAAGATCCGGTAGTCGGTAGGGAGGTCGAGCAGGAGCTTGCGCAGGCCCAGAATATCGTAGAGGCGACGTACCTGCTCCGAGATGCGCTCTTGCAGCACGGGGTCGCCCACGGCATCGTCCTGAATATCTTCTATTTTGCCAGCCGCATACAACTTATTGGGAGCCTGCCGATAAAACTCCCGAATGCGAAACACGCCCACGCCCTGCGTCCGGATATCCATCTCGCCCGAAGGGTACACTTTTTCCACTTCCAACAGCTTTACTTCGGTACCCAGCTGGCCCACGCTGTTGTTGAGGTAGGGCGGAATGCCGAAGGTGATGCCCTCCTCTATACAATCGCGCACCAGTTGCCGGTAACGGGGCTCGAAGATGTGCAGGTTCAGCTTTTCGCCCGGAAAAACTACCAGATTCAATGGAAACAAGGCCAACAGACGTGCCATACAAGCAAGAAAGATAAGAACCGAAAGGTACCGGAAAATTAAAAACAGCACCGGTCGGCAAAGCAAAACGGCTACTTTTGCGCCGGTGCCGGATAGGGCTAATGGTTTAAACGCAAATCTCGTCGGGAGTGACGAACTATACATACGTAGCGCGCCAAATAGGGCGCATTGTTTTGCAAGTACTGGCAGCCACGTTTTTGGCGTCGGTGGCCTGGGTATTGGTGTACCGTTGGGTGGCGCCGCCCGCCACCTGGATTATGCTGGAACGACGCGCACACCCACCCGTGGGCCGCGGCTACTACGGCATCCGCCCCGAGGGCGACCGGCAGATTCGCTACACCTTCCGGACGCTGGACGAAGTATCGCCCAACGTGCCCCTGGCCCTGGTAGCCGCCGAGGACCAGCGCTTCCTGGTGCACCACGGCTTCGACGGCGATGCGCTGTGGCAGGCCGCCAAGCACAACTGGCAGGGCGGCAACAAGCTGGTAGGGGGTAGCACCATCTCGCAGCAAGTGGCCAAAAACGTGTTTTTGTGGCACGGCCGCAGCTATGTCCGCAAGGCAGCCGAGGCCTACTTCACGGTGCTCATTGAGGTGCTCTGGAACAAACGCCGCATCATGGAAATGTACATGAGCGTGGCCGAAATGGGCGACTGCATGTTTGGGGTAGAAGCGGCCTCGCAACAGTATTTCCACAAATCGGCCAGCCAGCTCACCCAAGCCGAGGCTGCGCTATTGGCCGGTGTGCTACCCAACCCGCTGCGATTCAGGGCCAGCAACCCCGGCCCCCAGGCCCGCGCCAAGCAGCAGCGCGTGGTGCGGAGGATGCGCAGTTTGCGTGGGTCGGTGTATGTGAAGGAATTGATGGAGGAATAGCGGAACGCTAAAAAGAACGTCATTCTGAGCGGAGTGAAGAATCTCGCGTGCATCGCTAATCCCAATTAAAAGGGAATTACCGGGAGCACGCGAGATTCTTCGCTCCGCTCAGAATGACGTTCTTTTTAGTGTTCCGCTACGCCTACGCGCCCAGCTTCCAGCCCTGGCGGTAGTCGCGCTTCACGAACTGGTTTACAGCGTCCAGGTTAGTTACTTTCAGCTGCTTGGGGTCCCAGATCAGCTCTACGTTGCGGCCGGGGTAGTTGAAGCCTTTGCCGTCTGCTTTGGGCGTTTGCACGTCGTAGCCGCGCACGGCCAGGTTGGCAATCAGCAGGGTTTCGGTGAGCGGACCAGCAATATCGAAGGGCGAGCTAACCTCTTTTTTGCCGGGGCCGGCAATGGCGGCCTCCACCCACTGGGCGTAGTGACCGTTGGCGCCGCTGGGTACGCGGGCAAACTTCTCGGGTACCTTGGTGGTAGCCGTGAGGGAGGTAGGCAGCAGGCGTGGGTTTTCGGCGTAGGTGCTGGCCATCATTTTGCCTTTGTCGCCGATGAACAGGATGCCGTTGCCGCCGTCGCCAAACACCTCGTTGGGACCCAGCTCGGCGGGACGCTCGGGCTGAATGCCGCCGTCCATCCAGTGCAGGGTAATGTCGCCTTTGGTCTTGGCCGTTTTCGGGAATTTGAGGATGACGTGGCTGGAAGGTGGGCAGCTCTTGGGGAAGTAGCCACGCTTAAACTCATCCACATACACGCTACCCACGCTAGCCGCCACCGATTTGGGGTAGCCTAGGTCCAAGACGCGGAACGGAGCTTCTACCAAGTGGCAGCCCATGTCGCCGAGAGCACCGGTGCCGTATTCCCACCAGCCGCGCCAGTTGAAGGGTACCAGCTTCTCGATGTAATTTTCTTTGGGCGCTGTGCCCAGCCACAGGTCCCAGTCCAGGGTAGAGGGTACGGGAGCAGCTTTGTCGGGCCAGGCAATGCCCTGGGGCCATACGGGGCGGTCAGTCCAGCAGTATACGGTGTGCACGTCGCCGAGCAGGCCGGCGTCATACCACTCGCGCAGTAGGCGGGCGCCATCGTTGGAAGCGCCTTGGTTGCCCATCTGGGTTACTACTTTGTACTTACGAGCGGCTTCGGTGAGGGCGCGGGCTTCGTAGATATCGTGGGAAAGCGGTTTCTGCACGTATACGTGCTTGCCCAGTTGCATGGCGGCCATAGCCGGCGCGGCGTGGTTGTGGTCGGGGGTAGAGACCGAAACGGCGTCGATGTGCTTGTGCTCTTTGTCGAGCATCTGGCGCCAGTCCTTGTAATATTTGGCTTTTGGGAACGACTTAATCGTTTTAGCAGCCCGCTGATCGTCTACGTCGCAGAGGTATGCAATGTCCGCCTTGCCACTCTTCGAGAAGTTCATAATATCGCTCTCCCCTTTGCCGCCTACCCCAATGCCAGCTACAACCAGCCGGTCGCTGGGGGCTACATAGCCCTTGCCGCCCAGCACAAAGCGGGGCACAATCATAAAGCTGGCAGCAGCTACGGCGCTTTGCTGCAAAAACTTGCGTCTCGATTCGGGGGTAGGAGTGGGAGAAGAAGGATTGGAGTTTGCCATTGAATGAGGGATTGGAAGTGGAAAGATGATGTAGATTCGATAGTTTGCCTATAATAGTACTACTATTTTCCGGCTGCAAAAGCATAACGGTCTGGATTTTCCGTAATCGATTGCTGAATCCAATGACAAAGAACTTTCTCGGGGGCTGCATGGTGCTCCTGCTACCTGCCTGCGCCACCACGAGCCGTATAGGTGTGCAATACTGTTCATCCTGCTGCAATGAATAGGCATGGCAAGTGTTCTACGGCCGCCCGGGCGGCCGTAGAACACTTGCAGCTATTTTACCACAAAGGTGTAAGTATCCTTTTGCTCGTAGTACATATTGTCTTCCGTTGGGTTCGTAATCGGGATGGGAGTGCAGTGTTGCTGGAAAAGGTGAAAGTTGGTTTTGCCCTCGTTGATGGTATAATGGGTAGTAGCGTAAGTGGGTTGGCGTGGATGACCAGTGGCACTTGCCGACAAGTTGAGAAAGAGAATGTTAGGTTCCGGTTCGTACACTCCTAACGATTTGGCGCCATCCTGAATACTTAAACAAGCAACCCCTTTTTGGCGCGCTACCAACCCGATACGCATTCGATAGTGACCATTACCATAAGTGGGGAACAGTCGACCAAATCTTTGTGAGGTTATAGTAGCACTGCCCACTTTGTTAATGACGGTGAAGCCGGTAGTAAAACCAGGTTGGTCGATGAAGTATAACTTAGCATCAACAAACTGGCGTAGACTAAATCCTGTCTTAAAGTCAAAGTCTTGCGGGGTAACACGATAGCGCATTTGGGTCGTGCGCTCCATGATTGAGTCGGGGAAACTGGCAGTGAGCCAGAGCGTATCGCCCACGGCAATAGTATCGCGCAGGGGAGATACCGTCATGGGTATCTCGAAGACGATGGGTACATATTCTACATCTGGTTTTGGCTCGCAGGAAGTAAGTGCTAAGCAGAGAGAAGCGATGAGCGCAGAGAAAATTGTTGGTAGTTGCATGACCGGATGCTTAAGCAGGACTACCTGCTACCTTTAATAGCAAGTAGCCCCGCGACGAGACAATTAGTAGAGGTAACTCGTAATTAATTGCTCTACTTCCGGTGATTGCTGGTAACCATTACGTGGTAATATTTTATTTTGAAACTGCCTCACAGAAAGAACATCTGACCGTAGAGCGTCAAAAATCTGAGCGGCAGTGTAGGTATTCACGTTGTCAACCACGCCGGTTCCAGTTGGCTCTCCGGTATCTGTCATATCATGATACAAACCGTATATAATCCAGTTCTCGTAATCAGAGCTACCGTTGAGTGGACGTTGTCCTTCTAATTTTCTCTGAGCCTCATCGATAACTAGAGGACTAATTGCACGGTACTTTTCAATAGCAAAGCTCTCGCCGATGTAATACGCCCAGCCCTCACTCACCGCAATCTGCTCTGCGCCACTATCTGTCTTAAAACCGTAAGTAGCATTCCCTGAGGTGTTACTGAGAATCCGCCCGATGAAGAAAGTCCAATACGTATTACCTACCTGATTGTAATGAATGGTGTGCGCCAACTCATGGTAAAACGTATTCTGCAAATCATCGCTTGTACGGGTAGGCGTACGCGCGGACGAGCCCGGTATTTTTACACCACCGAAGCGGCAAGTGATATCCGGCAACTGGCGTTGCAACACTTGCTTGATAATGGCCAGGCCAGCCAGACCGCTGCCAACTAATGTTGCATCAATAATTCTGTTGGCGTATGAGGTTTCCGCAATACGCCGGAGCATAGGCGCGGATGCCGCTTTGGTTATATCCGACGAGAGAAACACGTTCAGGCCATTGGGTGGGGCTGGGATGTTGCGGGCGGCGGTATAAGTCTGCATCTCAGCCCGCGAGTTGAAGAGCGTAGCGGCCGTCCAGCTCAGAGCGCCCTTGCTGTCGGCATCGGCCTGGTAGGTGAACAGGTAGGATAGGCCCTGCATCTGCGTGCCGGTATACATGCCCAGGTCGTGCTGGATGGGCAATACGCTCAACCAGGGTTTGAAAACCGCGCTGTTGCCGCGGGTAGTCAGCTGGTTGTTCTTGAACCGTACCAGCACATGCGCCTTCTGCCGGAAGTTGGTATTGATAAAGAACTGTCCGTTGTTGGTGAAGGCACCATCCTGCTTGAACCAGCGGCGGGCTTCCACCCACACGTTCACCAGCGGTACGTTGCGGCGGGCAAGGCCTGCGTTAGTTCTGTAGTAGTCTTCTACCCGAATCGTGCCGCTCGCGGTGTACGCGGTTTTCGCTAAAGATGGAAAAGAAGTATCGATTGTCAACTGCCTGCCGGTAGCCGGGCGGCCGAGGGATGCAGGGAGCAACTCTTCCTCGTGGCCGGTGATGCGCATGGCTTCCGCGTAGAGCGCAGCCGGTGCAATACCCAGCTGGCGCAGGTAGGCGGTGGCTTCTTTCACGCGGTTGCGCTTGGGCTTGCTGGTGGCGGGACGGTTGGCGGTGGCCTTTTTGTTGGGGCTATGCTCCGCTACGGTAGGTGGATTGCTGATGGTGCTACAACTCACGTAGCAGTTGCAGGCAGGGTCCCAGCCGTAGCAATCCGTTGGCTCGGGCTCCCAGGGGTCGATGTCCTGCGCGTCGGCATCGTCGGCATTATAGAGAAACAAATCTTCCAGCCGCTCCTGCTGAATATTCTGTGGGAGAATGTAGTCACTGGGAATGGCCGTATACAGCCACGGAATCTCGTCGGTTTCCGGCACTTGGTAGTTAGCGGCAACATCCTCATTCAACAGTACCAGTGACAGATTAACGCCCAGGTCGGCCAAATCAGCCAGCTGATTCACATCAGAAGGTTTTAGGCGCACGTAGTAGTGAGTAGGTCCTCCTTCGCCGGGCCCCGGCGAGGGGTCACAGCCCTCACATGGTTCGTCTGTTATCACCACGTTGGAAGAAGCTGTTTGCTTGCCGGCTGGCAGAATGGTAGTAGAGGTAACCGCTTTTTGCAGCCGTAGGTTGCGTACCGCCTCGCGCATAACCGCCATCGAAAACGGATTACGCTTGTCTTTCTTCAGCCGTATACTGCTGTCGTTGCTGGCTGCAGCAGGCGTAGGGTCTTCCAGTTGTGGCTCGCACGCGCTCAGCAAGAGGGCGGGCAACAACCAGAAAAGTTTGGCGCCGAAGCGCATGCGGGGGGGAGGGGAAAGGTTATCATCAAATAGGGGTAAGATAAAAGTGAAAGGATGCTCCCAATATAGAGGAATTATGAAGTGCTGGTGAAGTAGCTAAAAAATAAATAATGTAGCTGGGATCCAAGTGATTAAAAGCAGTATACTTGAGCTGAATAAATCCCAAATTGCTTGCCTGTGTCTTCAGTAAAATTACTTCTGTTTCCTGTTGCTGGTCTCCTACTACCCGCCTGCGCCACCACACGCCCCGCCGCCGTGCAGGCGCCCATCCGGCAGGTGCTTACCACCCAAGCCGCCGCCTGGAACCGCGGCGACATCCCCACCTTTATGGAAGGCTATTGGCGCTCCGATTCCCTGGTGTTCCTGGGCCGCAGGGGCCCTACCTACGGCTGGCAGCAAACCCTCGACAACTACCGCCGCAGCTACCCCGATGCCACTGCCATGGGCCAGCTCGCCTTTTCCGAACTGCGCATCACCCCCGACGGTCCCCAGGCGGCCCACGTGGTAGGCCGCTGGCACCTCACCCGCCCCACCGCCGGCGACGTGGGCGGGTACTTTCTACTGGTATTTCGGCAGGTGAACGGCCAGTGGGTGATTGTCGCCGACCACACGAATTGAATGGTGAAGTTGTGAGTTTGTGAAATTGTGAATGGTGTGTCATCCTGAGTGCAGCGAAGGACCTTATGCCAGTTGAACGACCATCGTAACAACGACTCGTTCGCACGTGAGAAGGTCCTTCGCTGCACTCAGGATGACACACCATTCACAATTTCACAAACTCACAACTTCACCATCTACTCCTCCGCTGTTTCGTCTTTTTGCTTTTCGCTTTCGACGGCGGGAATGGCTTCGGTAAAGACGAGGCCGTGGGCGGCGGCGTGCTCGGCGGCCTGCACAGTATCCTGCACCAGTAGCATTTCCACGTTGTCGTCGCGCAGGTCGTCGGATACTTTTTCTACCAACTGGGCGCGGTCAGGGAGTTGCACGTCGCGGATGTAGATGGCCAGCACGCGGCCGGGGTGGCGGCGCACTACCTCGCGGTAGATGTTGGCATCTTCCTGGCCCGAGTCGCCGATGAGCACGAAGGGCAGCTTGGGGTAGGTGAGCAGCACGTTGTCGATTTCCTTGAGCTTATGGCCGTGGTGGGCTGACTCAGCCTTCTTATCGGCGCGCTTCAGGCCCATGTCGCGCAGCAACAGCGGGCCGGGCGGAATATCGTTGAGGTGCAGGAAATCTTCCAGCAAATCGTACAGATTCCAAGGCGAGCTGCTGACGTAGAAAAACGGGTTGTTGCGCTTGCCGTTGCGCCCCAGTTGGAGTTGCCGGTAAAATTCCGCCACGCCCTTGAAGGGTAGGCGCGAACGAGCATTGCGCAATAGCACCGTGCGGGCCATGCGCAGCAAGTGCGTGGCCGATGTTTGAATCACAGTATCGTCTAGGTCGGAGATAATGCCGTACTCGGCGTCGGCGGGCGGAATGAGTACATGGGCCCGGGCGCGTAGGGCATCGGGGAGCGTGAAAGGTGCGGGCACCTGTTGCAGCAACGTATCCACTGGGTACCAGAGGTAGTCGATGGGCTCGGGTAGGGATTGGGGTGCCAGGTTCACTGTAAAGTAGCCTTCCTCATCCGTCACAACCGGGTGCTCGACGCCATCGGCCGCTTGCACCACCACTTGAGCGCCGGCAATTTCGTTGCTGTCGAAGCGGCGGTACATGTTCAGCAGGTTATGCCAGCGCGAGTCGTTGGGGTCGGGCTCGGTGATGCCCTTGTCGGTGAGCAGGCGGCCTTTTACATAGAGGCGGTCGGGGGTGCCATAGCTGCGGTAGGGAAGCAGCTGCAACGGCGCCAGCAGACCCAGGCGCTGGCGGGTGCGCGTCAGAAAGTCGTCGGCCCGCTCGGCCAGGTCGCTGAGTTTGTCGCGGAGAGAAGTCATGAGGTGCAGAGAGATACAAATACTTTCCTACCCCCTACGCGCCGCAGGGGGTAGGGAGTTGCCCGGCGGCTACGTCCAGCGGCTCAGAAACTGCGTGAAAGCCTCTTTGTACTGGTCGCTCACGGGCAGCGTCTGCTCCTCAATCTGCACCGAGTTGCGCGTCACGGCCCGAATTTTATCCAACGCCACAATGGTAGAGCGGTGAATGCGCATGAAGCGCCGGGCGGGCAGCTTTTCTTCCAGCACCTTCAGGCTGGTGAGCGAGAGCAGGGGCCGGGCGCCATTCGTGAGGTGCACCTTCACGTAGTCCTTCAGCCCTTCTATATACAGAATATCCTGAAAGGCCACGCGCACCAGCTGATATTCAATTTTCAGAAACAAATACTCTTCCTCTGGCTCGGGCGGCGCTGGGGGTAGGGCAGCCGGCTGTGCGAGGGTAGCGTAGGCGTGGGCCTTGGTAGCTGCCCGCAGGAACTCCTCATAGTTGAAGGGTTTCACGAGGTAGTCCAGGGCATCGACGCGGTAGCCATCCAGCGCAAACTGGTTGTAGGCGGTGGTGAAGATGATGCGCGGCCCCGTGCCCGGCCGGCCCCGATCGAGCACGCGCGCCAGCTCCAGGCCGCTGAGGTCGGGCATCTGGATATCCAGAAAAATCAGATCGATATCAGGGAGGTGGTGCAGGCCTTGCAGGGCTTCTACGCCGCTACTATACCGGCCCGCTAGCTCCAGAAAGGGCGTTTGCTCCACAAATGCGCACACCAGCCCCAGGGCTAGCGGCTCATCATCGACGGCAATACAACGAAGGGTTTTCAAGTAAATAATGAAAATGAATAATTGAGAACTAGGAAGCAGGCTGCTCAGCTGTGATCCAGCTATAATGGAGGAAGCCGTAGGTAGCTCCACTAACCACCAGCATCAGCAAGTCGAGGAAAAAAGACCCGAAAAAGGGATATGACAGCAGCAGAACCGGCACTTCCAAAGTTAAGGTTGCTACACTACCTAGCCCGCTGATTTGCCAGGCAGTTTGTGGCTGGTAGCGATGCAATAGCCATTCGAATAGCCCGAGCGCTGGTAAGTAGATGAACCATCCAATCCATATTGCCATGATGGTGATGTAGAGCCAACTAGCAAAAGGATACCGTAACGAGCGTTCGTCTGTGAGCAGTACACATACTGCAGCCACTCCAATAGCACACAGTACAGATGCTGCACGTCGGCCGGCTCTATGCATAGGTTGTGGTGGCGTTGGGAATAGTATATGTATTCTTCTCCACCTCCAAGCGAAGCAATACCCGAAACTCCTGGCTGGTGGTGCCATCTTCTACACTGAGCTGGTAGCGCTGAGGATAGAGCAGATCGAGGCGACGGCGGGTGTTGGTGAGGCCGATGCCGCTGCCTACCTCTTCCACAGCGGGGCGCTTGTCGGGAAATACGGTGTTGCGCACCTCCAGCGTGAGCGTGCCGTTGTGCTGGTGCAGGCCAATGTAGATCTGGCTGGGCAGGGTGGCACTCACGCCGTGCTTGAAGGCATTTTCCACGAAGGGCAGCAGCAGCATAGGGGCAATGGGCACATCGCGCAGCAGGGGGGTAGGGCGCTCAAAGGTGACAGTCACTTTATCGGTGAGGCGCAGCTGCATCAGCGAAATGTAGTCCTGCACAAACGACACCTCCTGGCTGAGCAGGGCGGTGCTGGATTGGGTTTCGTAGAGCACGTAGCGCATCATGCGTGAGAGCGTGTGGATGGCCTGCCGAGCCAGCTCGCCGTTCACCACCGTGAGAGCGTAGATGTTGTTGAGCGTATTAAAAAAAAAGTGCGGGTTGATCTGCGCTTTCAAAAATGACAGCTCGGCGGTGGTTTGCTGCTGCTCCAGCTCGCGCCGCAGCTGGGCGTCGTGCTGCCATTTGCGCACCACCGCCACGCTGGTGCTGATGCCCAGCACCAGCATCGAAATCAGCAGCGTACCCATATCAAACCACCCCGCCGACCGGCGCCGCGAGGGGCCGCCATCCGGATGAAAGGCCTTATGCATCAACTCAGGCAGATGCAGCAGGTTTTCGATAAGCGAGTTGAGTCCCAGCAGCGCCACCAACGAAGCAGCCAGCACGGCAATAAACCAGCCCGTGTGCCCCCGGAATAACAGGCGCGGCACGGCCACCTGCGCATTAAAATAGAACAGAGCTACCCACAACAGCAACAGCAAAAACTGGCGCACCCAAAACTGCGGGGGCAACTGTACGCTCCAGGTAAGCGGCTGGGCGAGTAGCAGGGCCGAGCCAAACATCACCCACAGAAGCGGGCGCGAGAAGCGTTGCGCGAAGTGCCGAAAAGTGGAAGAAGTCATAGGGAAAGGAAAATCAGGCTACCAAACATACCATGCCCCCGGTACATCGGCTGCTTGCCTCGCCAGCCGCCCACAATTCACCGACCAATACGGGGTATTTCATCTGCCATTGGCTGCCTAAAGTGCCGCCACAGAAACAATCGGTATAACACCCCAACTCATCGACGTTTGCGGCGAGACAATCTATTTATTCTATAGAGAAGCAACCCGCCCCGTTGTTTTGGGTACTCTGTCGTGAGTCTTGAAAAGATAAGGCCGCCTACCCGTGCCTGACTTTGCCAGACTTGCGTACACCGTTCTGACCCTTCGTTTATTATAACTACTTCATGAAAAAGCCTTTATCCTTTGTGAGTTTGTTGCTGTGCGGCCATGTGGCGCTGGCGCAAACAACGCCTGCGGGGCCTACCCTCGTGGGCGGTTCCCGGCCGATGGGCGCTGCCCCGGCAGGAGCCACAAAGGCCGATGCCCGCATTACGGGCACCGTGGTGGATGCCGCCACGAAAAAGCCGGTACCATTTGCCACCGTTGCCCTCATCGACACTTCCACCGGCAAGCCGATTGATGGGGCTGCCTGCGATGATACGGGCAAGTTTGCTATTAGTGGCGTGGCTGCTGGTAGCTATCAGCTCCAGTTTAGCTTCATTGGCTACAAGACGGTAGAGAAACCCATTACAGTAAATGGTGGCAATCTGAACGTGGGCACTGTAACGCTGGTTTCGGCTACTCAGCAGCTAGCCGAGGTGCGCGTGGAAGGCCAACGCTCCCTGATTGAGGAGAAGGTAGACCGCACCGTATACAACGCCGAGCAGGACCAGACTACCCGCGGTGGCGACGCCACCGACGTACTCAAGCGCGTGCCCCTACTCACGGTGGACCTCGACGGCAACGTGAGCCTGCGCGGCAACCAAAACGTGCGCGTGCTCATCAACAACAAGCCTTCTACCATTACCGCCAGCAGCATTTCCGACGCGCTGAAGCAGATTCCGGCTGACGAGATTAAGTCAGTGGAGGTAATTACCTCGCCCTCGGCCAAATACGACGCCGAAGGCTCGGGCGGTATTATCAACATCGTTACCAAGAAAAACAACCTACAAGGCAAAACCCTGAGCATTGATACCAGCGTGGGCAACCGGGGCTCCAACCTGGGCCTGAACGGCAGCATCCGCGCGGGCCGCATGGGCTTCTCGCTGGGTGGCTGGGGTAGGGCCGGCTACAACACGCCAGGCACGTTTTCCAACGACCAGCAGACCTTCAACCAAAATGGCGCGCTGGCGTCTACTACCTCGCAGCAGGCTGATACGCGCCGCAACGACATCTTCGGGCGCTACACCCTGGGCTGGGATTTCGACATCAACAAGTACAACTCCCTGTCGGCCTCGGTGCGCTACGGATTGCGCAGCGGCACCAACTACCAGGACAACCTGCTGACGCGCTCCGACTTCTACGGCACATCGGGGGCTATTTTGACCCGCACCGGCGACACGCGCAACGTGCAGACCAACGACAAGTCGAACAACGTGGATGTGAGCCTGGGCTACACCCACACCACCGATAAGCCGCAGCAGGAGCTCAGCTTCCTGGGGGTATATAGCCGCAACAATCGCAACAACGATTTCACCAATACCATCACCGATCTGCTGAACACCACGCAGGGTGCCAGCCTAACGCCCTACCGTCTCAAAAACCTGAACGACAGCTACAACGAGGAGCTGACCGTGCAGGCCGACTACCAAACGCCCATCGGCGACAAGCAGCTGATTGAGTTTGGTGCCAAGGACATTCGGCGCAAGGTGAACAGCGACTACACCTACCTGCGCGCCGAGGGCGTGTCGGAAGGTGACTACCGGCCGCTGAACAATGCGGGCCTCAACAACACGTTTGACTACACCCAGAACATTGCGGCTGCTTACGCGGCCTACACGCTCAGCTTCCTAAAGCAGTACACGCTAAAAGCTGGTGCCCGCTATGAGTACACCACCATCGACGCTAAGTTCGCCAACGAGGCCACCGATACCACCAATATACCATCGTATGGGGTGCTGGTGCCCAGCGTGAACCTCTCGCGCAAGCTGGCCAACGGCAACGTACTGAAAGTGGCCTACAACCGCCGCATTCAGCGCCCGTCGCTGCAATTCCTGAACCCCAACGTGCAGGCTTCCAACACGCGCAACGCTACCCAGGGTAACCCCGTGCTGGATCCGGAATATACCAACAACTACGAGTTGGGCTACAACACCTTCATCAAAAACGTATTGCTGAATATGTCGGTGTTTGTGCGCAACACCACCGGCTCTATTCAGTCAGTGCGTCGTCCGGCTACGCCAGAGGAAATTGAGTTGTACGCGCTGTCGGAAGGTGCCGTCTTCACCAACTTCGCCAATATCGGCCAGGAAAACGCTTACGGAGGCAGCCTGTTCTTGAATGCTAAAATCGGCAACAAGTTCACGCTGAACGGTGGCCCTGACTTCTACTACGCCACCCTGCGCAACAACGTGCCGGACCCCAACTACAACGCCAGCAACGAGGGCTTTGTAATTAGCGGCCGCTTATTTGGTACCTACAATATCTCCGACAACTGGAGCCTGCAAGGTTTTGGCTTTGCCCGCGGCCGGCAGGTGCAGTTGCAAGGCTACCAGAGCGGCTTTGGGGTGTATAGCCTGAGCATCCGCCGCGAGTTTGCCGAGAAGCGCGGCAGCATTGGCCTGGGCGCCGAAAACTTCTTATCGCCCCGAATTCCGATCCGTACGGAGTTTACCTCGCCGCTGCTGGTGCAGAACAGCGAGAATATCCCGAACCGTTTGAATTTCAAGCTGAACTTCAGCTACCGCATTGGCAAGCTGAGCGTGGCCGACGCGCAGCCCCGCCGCCGCCGTCGCTCTGTCAATAACGACGACCTGAAAGAAGGTGGCGAAGGCGCAGATCCTAGCTCTACCCCTGCGCAGCAACCAGCGGGTGGTGGTGGCCGCGGCCAGCGCTAATAATCGGCACGCGAAAAGCTGCCACTTCGGCATACCAACTCCGTTTTTCTGCGTAAGAAAGCTCCGCTCACCAGCATCGGTGGGCGGAGCTTTTGTTTATGTCGACTACCACCGCCCCCCGCCCCAAAACCAAAAAGAAGCGCCTCGACCCACTGGAGGAAGCGCACTTGCTCTACAAAGACCCCGCTCGCCAAGCCGAGCTGGCCGGCCTGCGCTACGCTACCGACGACAAACCGGGTATCACGCGCACGCCTACCCGCGCCGGTAACTTCACCTACCATTCGGCCAAAGGTGAAAAAATTACGGACCAGAAAACGCTGGACCGCATCCACAACTATGTGATACCACCCGCCTGGACGGAAGTCTGGATTTCGCCCTCGGCCAATACCCACTTGCAAGTAACCGGGCGCGATGCTAAGGGCCGCAAGCAATACCGTTACCACCCGGCCTGGGACCAGGCCCGCAGCCTTACCAAGTTTAGTCGGCTACGTGCTTTCGGCGAGCAGCTGCCTAACCTGCGCCAACGCCTGCGCAAAGACTTGGGCCGCCCCAAGCTAGACAAGCAAAAAGTTATTGCGCTGGTGCTCTTGCTGATGGATCAGTCCTTTATCAGGGTAGGGAATAAGGAGTACGCCAAGAAAAATAAGAGCTACGGCCTGACTACCCTGCGCGACAAGCACGTGAAAATCGAAGGCGACGACGTGCGCTTCAGCTTTGTGGGCAAGAAAGGCGTGCCGCACGATGTGACCCTGCACGACCGGAAGCTGGCCCGCCTGGTGCGCAAGTGCAAGGATATTCCCGGCCAGCACTTGTTTCAATATTATGATGCCACCGGCCACCGCGCCGAGCTGGAATCGGGTGACGTGAACGACTACCTGCATGGGGTAACGGGCATGGCCCTGTCGGCCAAGGACTTCCGCACCTGGGGTGGCACCGTGAAAATGGTAACCTGCCTGGAAGCTATTCTGGAAGAAGAGCCTGACCTCGCCAAAGAAAAAGTGCTGAAGCGGGCCGTGAAGGACGTGGCCGCTGGCCTAGGCAACACGCCCACCGTGTGCTCCAAGTACTACATTCATCCCCAGGTAGTCGACCTGTTCCAATCCGACAAACTTATCGACTACCTCCGTCGCCACGACGTAGACCCCACCGAAAACGACCTGCTTTCCCCCACCGAGCACATGGTGCTGGATATGTTGAAGGAGGTGAAGTAGGGAGTGGTGAAGTTGTGAGTTTGTGAAGTTGTGAATGCAAAAGGCTGTGTCATCCTGAGCTTGCGAAGGACCTTATGCAAGTTGAACAAGTCGTTGTAACGAGTATCGTTCTAACGTGATAAGGTCCTTCGCAAGCTCAGGATGACACAGCCTTTTGCATTCACAACTTCACAAACTCACAACTTCACCACTCCC
>NZ_JACSCY010000020.1 GCF_014333615.1 Hymenobacter citatus
ATAAGGTCCTTCGCAAGCTCAGGATGACACACTTCCTACCCTCCTACCCCCACACCCTCCTACCCTAAAAAACACCTCCCTATCCCTTACGGCACATACTGCCGTACCACGTCCACAAATCGGTGCAGCTTCTGGCTATCCAGGTGCCCGTCGGTGCGGACGCCGCTGCACACATCTACCCCAAACGGGCGCACGGTTTCAATGGCTTCGCGCACGTTCTCGGCGTTCAGGCCGCCGGCCAGAAACACCGGAATATCCAGCGCCTCGCGGATGCGGCGGCTGATGTCCCAGTTGTGCACCCGACCGGTACCGCCCAGCTCCTTCACGGGCAGCTTGGGGTTGCCCGAGTCGAGCAGGACGCCATCTACGTGCGGGGCCACGCGCTTGGCTTCGTCAAACGCCTCGGGGCCGTTTACGTGAATCACTTGCACCAGGCTGATGCCGGGTAGGGCCGTGCGTAGGTCTTTATAGGTACCGTCGCTCAGGGCATCCACAATTTGTAGCGTGTCGGCGCCGGTACGGCACTGGTGCGCAATGATGGCCTGGGTGGTCGTTTCGCTGGTCAGTAGGAAAGATGCCACCGAGGGCGGCGTGCGGCGGGCTAGCTCCCGCACTAAGTCATCGGGGATGATGCCGGGGCCGCTGGGCATACGGGCCACCAGCCCCAGGGCATCTACGCCTAGCCCTACGGCTGTTTCCAGTTCCTGCCGCGTGCTGATGCAGCAAATTTTGATGCGCGGACGCAAAGTAGGGTTCATACCCTGAGTTAGCGTATCTATTCGATATTAGAAAGAAACAGGGCTGTTTTTTATGGAAAAGCGGTCCTATTAACCTACTTTCTGTCTGTCATCCTGAGCGCAGCGAAGGACCTTATCACGGTAAGACGACTAACGTTCAGTGATAATCCAGACGTGATAAGGTCCTTCACTGCGCTCAGGATGACAGATAGGGAAACGAATAAAAGACAGATAATTCTTCTAAAACCGCCGTTTAAATATCTTCCGGGTTTTCATGGTGTAAAACTCAGCAATGCCCTGGCGCGTGAACTGCGCACGCCACGTGCCCATGGCCTCGCCTACCCGGTAGCCCAGCGGCACCTGGGGGTAGCGCTGCCGAATAAGAGTTAGATCGGCTGGCGCTACGTCCGTTTCGGTGCCGTGACAGCGCAGGCAAGCCGCGTCCGTGACCAGCAGCGCCCGCTCATAGGTGAATACCTCGCCCGAAGGCCGCTTCACCGTCCGGCTGGTATCGGCGGCCTGGTTGATGCCTCCGGGGGCGCGGCGCGTATGGCTAAGCGTACCCTGAAGCACCCGCGCCACCGAATCGGTAGCGGCAAAGGCGGCAGTGTGGCCGGCTGGGAGAGCCTCAGCCACGGTACCAGCTTGCAGCAAGGCGGCTACTTGCTGGCGCAGGGCGCGGTCGGCGGTGCGGGTGAGCGAGTCGCCGGCCCAGCGGGTGGCGCGCAATAAATCGGCGGGCAGGATGCGCTTTACCTGATGGTTTTCGGCCTCCACGGCTAGTTCTTTCGTGTTCGAGAGGTGCTCTACCTGGTCGGGGCGGCAAGCCGAGAGCAGGAGCAGCCCTACCCCACCCCACATTTGCAAACGCATACGGATTAGGCTAAAAGAATCTACTGCAAGATACGAAGCCACAACCGCTACCCTACCCTATCGGTTCAGTAAGAACTCGCGTAGCGCCGCGTACTCGGCTGGCAACGGTACCCGCTCGATGGGGCGCTGCATCAGCGGCTCCAGGGCAGTAGGCAGCGGCACGGCCTCGCCCAGCAGCGGCTCCACCACTTCCCGAAACTTCACCGGATGGGCCGTTTCGAGTAGGAAGCCGCCCTGGGGCGTGGGGTTTTCGCTGAGATACTGCTCCATAGCCCGGTAGGCCACGGCCCCGTGGGGGTCCAGTAGGTAGCCGGTTTCGGCGTGCACCTGCTGGATAGTTTGCTCCGTTTCGGCATCTGTGATGGAGTAGCCGGTCATCAGGCCCGTGATGCGCGTATGCTCTGCCTCGAACAGCGCCAGAATACGGCCAAAGTTACTGGGGTTGCCCACGTCCATGGCGTTGGAGATAGTGGCCACGGCCGTTTTGGCGGCGTACTCGCCGCTGAGCAGGTAGGCGGGCACGGCGTCGTTGGCGTTGCAAGCGGCCACAAAATGCGCCACCGGCAGCCCCGATACGTGCGCCAGCAGCCCGGCGCACAGGTTGCCGAAGTTGCCGCTGGGCACCGCCACCACCGGCGGCAGCTGGTGCTGCCACTGCTGCCAGGCCAGGCAGTAGTAGATCTGCTGGGGCAGCCAGCGCGCCACGTTGATGGAGTTGGCCGAAGTGAGGCGCTGCTGCTGCATCAAGTCCACATCGGCAAAGGCCTGCTTCACGAGGCGCTGGCAGTCATCGAAATTGCCCTGAATTTCGAGGGCCGTGATGTTCTGGCCCAGCGTGGTGAGCTGGCGCTCCTGCAAGGGGCTCACCTTGCCGGCGGGGTAGAGAATGACCACTTGCACGCCCTCCACACCCAGAAAACCATCGGCCACGGCCCCGCCCGTGTCGCCGGAGGTGGCCACCAGCACCGTAACGGGCGCCGTTTCCTGCCGCGAGAAGTACCCCAGGCACCGGCTCATAAACCGCGCCCCCACGTCCTTAAAGGCAAGGGTAGGCCCATGAAACAGCTCCAGCGCCGCTACCTGCTCCGTGATGGGTGCCAGCGGAAATGGGAAATTGACCGTTTCCGCGCAGATGCGGCGCAGCTCGTCTTCCGGAATCGTGTCACCCACGTAGGGCGCCATCACCTGGTAGGCCACCTCGGCGGCGGGCAGGGTCTTCAGCTGAAGCAGAAAATCGGCTGAGAAACGCGGAATGGTTTCCGGGAAATACAAGCCGCCGTCGGGCGCCTGCCCTTGTATGGTTGCCGTGCGGAAATCAACGGCCGGCGACTGGTGGTTGAGACTATGGTAGAGCATTTTTTAATTCAACGTTCAAAATAGTAGGATTTCTACCTCTGCGATGGACCTCACCCCCCGGCCCCCTCTCCTCGGGGAGAGGGGGAGCCTGACGTTAGAGTAAGAGGTTGTGGGGGAAAGAAGGTAAGAAGGACCATTCCCTCCCTCTCACACTCATACCCTCTTTCCCTCTTTTCATCTGGCTCCCCCTCTCCCCGAGGAGAGGGGGTCGGGGGGTGAGGTCACCACCCGCACGCCTTCGGTGTTCATGCGGGTCACGTAGGTGAACTGCTCGATGCCCAGCCGGTCGTACACATCTTGCATGGCGGCAGCCACGGCGCGGGCGGTGGCTTCTTCCCGGCTCAGCATGAAGATAGACGGCCCCGAGCCCGAGATGCCGCCGCCCAGTGCTCCGGCCTCGTGGCTGGCGGACTTCACCTCAGCAAAGCCCGGAATCAAGATACTGCGCACGGGCTCAATGATGTGGTCTTCCAGGGAGCGGCCGATCAGGTCGTAGTCTTGCAGGCAGAGGCCGGCCACCAGTCCGCCCACGTTGCCCCACTGCCGGATGGCGGCGGGTAGGGCCACCTGACGCTTGAGAATGGCGCGGGCGTCGGCAGTTTTTACCTCAATTTGGGGGTGCACCACCGTTACCCACAAAGGCGGGGTAGGCAGCGGCACAATGTCGAGGGGAGTGGTGCTGCGGATAAGCGTGACGCCCCCGTACAGACACGGCGCGATGTTGTCGGCGTGTTGCACGCCCGAGGCCACTTCCTCCCCAAACATAGCAAATCGCACCAGATCTTCTTTATTGAACCGATTGCCCAACAGCGCGTTAGCGCCTACCACCGCACCCGCCGCGCTGGCTGCGCTGGACCCAATGCCACTCCCCGGCCGGATGGCCTTGTTGATGCGCACCTCTATCCCTACCCCCGGCGCCTCGCGCAGCAAGGCCAGCAGCGCCCCGCCAGCCACGTTGCGCGTGGGCTCGGTAGGCAGGTCGAATTCGTCCTCGTTGATGATGGTGACGCCGGGCGTGTCGGTCAGGCGCAGGTGCATGGTATCGGCGGGCTCGGCCAGCGCAAAGCCCAGCACATCAAACCCACAGACCATATTGGCCACGGTGGCTGGAGCCAGAACGGTAACGGACATCTTTTTGAAGTGTTAAAGGTTGGGTTGTGAGGGTTAGAGTGAATTATGCAGAACGTCATTTCGACCAGCGGGAGAAATCTCGCGTGCAGCGGTAATCTCAATTGATAGAATTAGCGGGAGCACGCGAGATTTCTCCCGCTGGTCGAAATGACGTTCTGCTGTCTCAGTGCTTAAAATTTCTACTGCCGCGTAGCTCGCATAATGTCAGCGAAGACGCCGGAGGCGGTTACGTCGGCGCCGGCGCCTGCTCCCTTCACCACCAGCGGCTGCTCGGGGTAGCGGGCGGTGTAGAACAGCACGGCGTTGTCCTTGCCTTGCAGGGAGTAGAAATCGTGGTCGGGGCCGACGGCTTGCAGGCCCACGGCGGCGGCGGCATCGGCGTAGCGAGCCACGAAGCGCAGTTGCTTGCCGGCATCGGCGGCCTCGCGGTAGAGGCGCTGGAAGTGTGATTCCTGGCGGGCCATTTCCTGGTAGAAATCCTCCACGCTACCCTCCATGCAGGAAGCGGGTAGGAACGCCTCGTTCTCGATGTCGCTCATTTCCAGCTCCTGCCCGGCCTCGCGAGCCAGAATCAGGATTTTGCGGGCCACGTCTACCCCACTCAGGTCGAGGCGCGGGTCGGGCTCGGTGTAGCCCTCGGCCTGGGCCTGGCGCACCACCTCGGCAAAGGGCACGGAGGCGTCGTAGTGGTTGAACACGAAGTTGAGCGTACCCGACAGCACAGCTTCGATGCGGTGCACCTCATCGCCGCTACGCGTGAGGTCATTGAGCGTGCCGATAATGGGTAGGCCCGCGCCCACGTTGGTTTCAAACAGAAACGCCGCCCCAAACTCCCGCGACAACCGCTTGAGCTGCTGGTAGTAGCTCAGCTCGGCCGAGCCGGCAATTTTGTTGCATGCCACTACGGCTGCACCTCGGCTCAGCAACTCGGGGTAGCAGCGGGCTACCTCGCCGCTGGCCGTCACGTCCACAAAAATGGTGTTGCGCAGGTTTTTGCTTTTGATAACCTGTAAGAAATCCGCCAGCGTGCCTTCCTCGCTCTGGGCCAGGGTGCCGCGCCAGTCGCCCAGCTCTAGGCCCTGCTCGGCAAAGGCAAACCGGCGGCTGTTGGCCACACCCACCACCCGCACTTGCAGGCGCAAGTGGCGCAGCAGGTAGGCCCGCTGCCGCGAGAGTTGCTCCAGCAGCTTGCCGCCCACGTTGCCGGCTCCTACCACAAACAGGTTCACCTGCTTGGTTTGCACCTCAAAAAACGACTCATGCAGCACGTTGATGGCCTTGCGCACGTCCTGCGCCCGCACCACCACCGAAATGTTCTTCTCCGACGAGCCCTGCGCAATGGCCCGGATGTTTACCCCATTGTTACCCAGCGCGTTAAACAACCGACCGCTCACGTTGGGGTGGTCCTTCATCTTCTCGCCTACCAGCGCCACAATGGCCAGATCGGCCTCCACCACCAGCGGATCTACCTTACCGGAGCCGATTTCAAAGGCAAATTCGTCGTCGGTGGCGGCTTTGGCGCGCACGGCGTCGGCGGTGCGCACGGCCACGCAGATGCTGTACTCCGAGGAGCTTTGGGTGATGAGAATAACGTTGACTTTCTCCCGCGCCAGCGCGGCAAACAGCCGCATCGAGAAGCCCGGTATGCCTACCATACCGCCGCCTTCCAGCCGCAGCAGCGTCACCTGCCCAATGCTGGACAGGCCGCGCACCACCTCGCCGGTAGCGGGCGGCGCTACTTCCACGCGGGTGCCTTCGTCGGCTGGGGCAAAGGTGTTCTTGATGAGCAGCGGAATGCCGCGCTGCCGAACTGGCTGAATGGTAGGCGGGTACAGCACCTTGGCCCCAAAGTGCGACAACTCCATGGCCTCCTGGTAGCTGATGCGCGGGATGGGCCGGGCCTGGCGCACCAGGCGCGGGTCGGCCGTCATCATACCGCTCACATCGGTCCAGATTTCCAGCACCTCGGCGTCCAGCGCGCCGGCAAAAATGGCGGCGGTGTAGTCAGAGCCGCCGCGGCCGAGGGTAGTGGTGGCGCCCTGCGCATCGGCGGCAATGAAACCCGGCACCACATACACAGCGTGCGGGTGGTTGCGTACATAGGTCTGAATCTGCCGGTTGGTGGTCTGAAAATCCACCAGTGCATTGCCGAAATTGCTGTTGGTACGGATAAGCTCGCGGCTGTCGTGGCAAACGTGGTCGATACCGCGCACCAGCAGATTGGCCGCCAGCAGCCGCGCCGACAGCAGCTCCCCGAAGCTCATGAGGCGGTCCAGCGTCCGCACCGACAGCTCGCCCAGCGCAAACACGCTGTCGCAGAGCGTTTCCAGGTCGTTGCACTCCTGCTTCACCCGGCTTAGCAAGCTGCTTTGGCTGGTGACGGGGGCCAGCTCCTTGGCCGCGTCCAGGTGACGCTGCTCAATGGTTTGCAGCAGCTGCCGGTAGCTTTCCTGCCCGGCCGCGGCCTGCTGCCCAGCCATAATTAGCGCATCGGTAGTGCCGCCCAGCGCCGATACGACTACCACGGTAGGGCCGCGCTGCGCGGCCTGGGCTACCAACTCGCCTACTTGTTGGATGGTCGCCGCCGTGGCTACTGAAGAACCACCAAATTTCAGAATCTGCATGTTGTGTAAGGGTCTTGGGAGCTTGGGGTCTTGGGTTTCTAAGACGGCCGGAGTGGAAGAGTATGAATGCGAAAAAGCAGCGCTTCGGTCTGGTAGCAACCTCTTGTCAGGAGGGTGATACCGGCGAAGGCTGCTCGGAAGATGGTAGAAAATGAGAGGTAGAGCAGCCCCGCTAACCGGTAATAATACCGGTAGTGGCTGTCGGTGTCATGGTAATGACCGTCAGGGTAGGGAAAAGCGGACCGGTAGCGGCAAAGGGGCGCATACGTGCTCTAAGGTTCGGGGCCAAAGCTAGAAAAGATTTGTTACCAACCAAATTCACGATTTGCCCCCGCTACATTTTCCACGCGCCTACCGGTCCGACGCCTGCGGCGTCGGACCGGTATCGTTGCTGAGGTTGAACGAGCTTCGTGCTGATGCCTGCTCCAAACGGCGCGAACACTAGCAACGATACCGGTCGGACGCCTGCGGCGTCCGACCGGCAGGCGCTACATTTTCCAACAAACCACGAAGGGAACGAGCCCGCTGGTTCCGCGTGTTAGTTTATGTACCTTTGTGTATATAAATATAATTCTCTGACAGGCAGATGCTAGATAAACTGGAGGCCATCCAACAGCGCTTCAACGACGTGAGCGAGCAGCTCACGCAACCTGAAGCCATGAGCGACATGAAACGCTTCAAGGCCCTCAATAAAGAATACAAGGACTTGGGCAAAATCGTGACGGAGTACAAAGCCTACCAGCAGGTACTCAGCAACATCGACAATGCCAAGGAGGTGATTTCCACCGAAAAGGACCAGGACTTCCGCGAAATGGCGAAGGCTGAGCTAGATGAGCTAATGCCCGAGCAGGAGCGCCTAGAAGCCGTGATCAAGGAGCTGCTGATTCCAAAAGACCCCAACGACTCCAAGGACGTGATTATGGAAATCCGGGCCGGGGCCGGGGGCGACGAGGCCGCTATCTTTGCCGGCGACTTGCAGCGCATGTACATGCGCTTCGCCGAAAAGCAGGGCCTGCGCATGGACCTGATTGATGCCACCGAGGGCACCTCGGGCGGTTACAAGGAAATTGTGCTTTCGCTGAAAGGCGAGGACGTGTACGGTAAGCTCAAGTTCGAATCGGGCGTGCACCGCGTGCAACGCGTGCCAGCCACCGAAACTCAGGGTCGTATCCACACGTCGGTAGCTTCTATTGTGGTAATGCCGGAAGCTGAGGAATTGGATATTGAACTGGATATGAACGACATCCGCAAGGACTTATTCATGTCGAGCGGCCCCGGTGGACAGTCGGTAAACACTACTTACTCGGCCGTGCGCCTCACCCACTTGCCTACCGGCATTGTGGCTCAGTGCCAAGACCAGAAGTCGCAGCTCAAGAACTTCGATAAGGCGTTGCAGGTACTCCGCTCGCGCATCTATGAGATTGAGCTAGCCAAGAAAAACGAAGCCGAAGGCGCCGCCCGCAAGAGCATGATTGGCGGCGGCGACCGTTCCGATAAGATTCGCACGTATAACTACCCGCAAGGCCGCGTAACCGACCACCGCATTGGTTTTACGGTGTACAACCTGCCCAGCGTAATGGACGGTAATATCGATGATTTCGTGGAGCAGTTGCGTCTGGCCGAAAGTGCCGAGCGCCTGAAAGAAGGCGTGGTGTAGGGTTAACCCCTATTCAGAACGTCATACTGAGCGGAGTCAACGAAGCCGAAGCATCTCTACTGATAGTAATTACTAACGGTAGAGATGCTTCGGCTTCGTTGCACTCCGCTCAGCATGGCGGGCTATTTTTATTATTCAGCGCCAACCTTGCAGCGCCTTTTGGAGTTTGCCGGGATATGGCTACTTCTGCATCCTCCCTACCCGTTATTATTATTGGCGCCGGCATGGCCGGCCTCACCTGCGCCAACTACCTGCACCGGGCCGGCAAACCCGTGCTGGTGCTGGAAGCCGCCGACGCCGTAGGCGGCCGCGTGCGCACCGACGTGACGCCCGAAGGCTTCCGGCTGGACCGCGGCTTTCAGATTCTGCTCACGCGCTACCCCGAGGTGCAGCGCCTCATGGACTACGGCGCCCTCGACTTGCGTGCTTTTCAGTCAGGAGCTGTTATTCAGCTAGCCAATGGCAAGGAAACCACGCTGCAAAACCCGTTGCAGCAACCACTGGCAGCCTTTTCGGCGCTGGCGTCCCCTATCGGCTCCTTCACCGATAAGCTGCGGATTTTGAACCTGGTGCGGCATGTGAGCAAGTACACGGCCGGCCAGCTCCTCAGCCGCAATTCTTCCAATGAAGAAGACACGCTTGCCTACCTGCGTCGCAACGGCTTTAGCGAACGGATTATTGAAACGTTCTTCCGCCCATTCTTCAGCGGCGTCTTCCTGGACCGGCAGCTGCGCACGGCGGCCAATTTCTTCGAATTTGTGTTTCAGCAGTTTGTGGTGGGCGATGCGGCGCTGCCGAACCTGGGCATACAAGCCATTCCAGAGCAGTTGGCCGCCCGCTTGCCAGCCGGCACGGTGCGCCTTGGCTCGCCCGTATCAACTATCGAGGGTAACCGCGTGCGCCTTTGGACGGATGAGGTGCTAGAGGCCGCCGCCGTAGTAGTAGCCACCGATGGCACGACGCAGCAACAGCTGCTACCGGCTCAGTCTCTCAACCCGCCGGCCTCCGAGTGGCGTAAAACCACCTGCACCTATTTTGCAGCCCCCTACTCTCCCGGCCACGGCGATAAGCTTCTGCGCCTCAATGCTATGCCGGGCGCCTTGGCACACAACGTAGTTTTTCCTAGTGATGCTGCCCCCGGCTACGCCCCTGCTGGCCAAACGCTGGTTTCGGTGAATACGCACGGCGCGCACGGCCTCCCGGAAGAAAAACTGACCAACCGGTTACGGGCCGAGTTGGCCACCTGGTTTGGTCCTGCTACCGCCCAGTGGCAGCACTTGCGCACCTACGAAATTGCGCACGCCCTACCCGCCTACCTCGCAGGGCAGCCCTACCGCCAGAGCCTACGCGTAGCAGATGGCCTCTACCGTTGCGGCGACTACACCTCATATCCGTCGCTGAATGCTGCCATGGCTACCGGCCGCGAGGTAGCGGAAATGCTGCTAGTGTAGTGGTTGCACAATTGAGCGCAGTGAATGAGAACTCATTGAAAATAATGACGCACCGTATATAAAGTTATTTCCCTAATCAAAAGCCTATAACGACGAGCTTTTGATTAGGGAAATGATTATCGTCCACACTAACTTACTATCTCAATATAACTTTTTTCTTAATTGTCTCTTTATTATTTTTTAAAGTAGCTATATACATTCCTTTCGGCATATCGCTTACATCCACTGTATTCTCTCTACCTGTTAGTGTATAAGCCTTTACTACTCTGCCATTGATATCTTGCATACAAAGTTCATACGATTGGCTACCGCAATCTACGAGTAAATAGCTGCTGGCCGGATTAGGATATATCTTCAGCAAATCATTCTGGCTAGTTTTCGCGCTTAGCACAGATTCATATTGACCGAAAGTTTTATCCAGATAAGCAAGTCTATTCTTTAACCAAACTTGTATATATAACATTCCGGAATCTTTGTAAGTATATTCATCCCAGGCTATCATTTCTCTTTCATAAGCATTACTATTTTTAAGGTACTCATTATCTCTTTTAAACTTCGCCATAATATATTCTTCTGTAATTACAGAACCACGTAACTCACGCCAACGTGTAGCTAGTTTCGAGCAGAATCCAGTAGCAGATCTATCTTTCAGCAGACGATCGTAAAAACCGTTGCTCAAAATATCTTCTGTATAGCTAGAATTGCCGCCTGTCCAATCGGTTCCAAATACACCATCTAAGTCCCAAGGCACATAATAGTATGGCTCACCTACCTTGTATTTAGCTATATATAGATTTTTCCCAGTATTATCACCAGCTCTTAATAGATTTAATAATATAAAATAGTCAACCGCATTATCAATATTAAACTTCTTCGCGTATTCTTCATTAAATTTTTGGTCGTCACTATTTATTACGAAATCAACAAAGCTGTAAATATTAGACCAATCTGTCTTTTCATCCGGATGCTTATATTCAAAACCACCCCAATCCAGCTTACTATTATTGAAATCATACAGTCCAGAATACACAACCGGCTTATCCCAGTAACTCCCTTTGTATAGCTCACCAGTAATGCTATTAGAATATTTTTTAAGCTTAAGCTGCTTTCTATCAACACGTTCACTCAAGGCATACACTCCTTTATACTCATTATTCACGAATACCTCTGTGTACGCCATGCTGATACCACATTTGGCTTCCGGCTCTTTGTCTTTATAGTATAATGAGTGCATATCCAACCACAGCTCATTCGATACTTTGCTTCTGGTTCGGAGTGGTTCATTATATAATGCCTGCAAATTCCATTTGTTATCGTTGCGCATACCCAGAAAGCTTACATCCCGACTAGCTGCACTGAGCGTATCCGTTAAGAAGCTTAGCTCGTACGACTTTTTAGGTCGACTCTGAGAAGTACCTCCTCTGTACTCAATACCAACAGCATAGTTCGACACATTTCCATTCGTTTCTGAAATAGAGAAATCAGCGAATACGCTTGGCGCATCAACTATAGTATTCCTGGTATTTATATTTATGATAGGCAATTCCGTGAAGTACAGCGTGTAGCTCACATTATCAAACTTAACAATATATGATTTAGTTTGATCAAAATAGTTAGTAGGCTCTCCTAATTCATACGTTTTATCAAGCAATATTTTACTTTTATACTCATTCAATCCCGAGTTTTCATTATTGATTTTTTGATTGACAACAATAATTCGCTTTTTATCATCTATATGATAAAAATTATCGCTCACTTTAATAACTTCATTCGCAAATGATTTACCGGTAACCAATACTAGTAGTAGCATTAGTATAACACTTGACTTCTCTGTAAAAACTTTACTCATATTTTGTTTTTTATTTTTTTGATCAGAATCTATTGGATTTTATATTTATTGCAGTGTGGCTACTGCTTAGCCAGTGACTATTTAATTTACTGACAAGAAATTCTCTTATCTATTGGGCTATTACACACCAGTTCAAGGTAGGCCGTTGTTTTACAGGGCTACTTAAGAGCTTAGACGATAGACTGACATGCACAAGGCAACTCGCTTGCTCTATTTTTCTAATAGCTATTTGCACAGACGCTGCTACCTTAGTAGCACTTGTTTTTTTATCTCAACACTAGTTACTATTCAGCCAAATAAGACCTATATCCCTACTTTACATTATTAAACTATTCCAATACAGCGCACCCAACAAAAACAAGGCCTTTTTTAATAAAAATTGGCTTTTTTAAACCGAGCAAAATTTTACAAAATTAAATTTTGCACCACACCACATATGCATAAAGCTATTTTATCCTTAATTTATTCAAAAAAAATTTATCTTAGAGCGAGCTATTACACCCCATATTATTGTAAATAAGGCACAGTTTTATAGGCACTTACAATATAACTTATCCTTGTGTTCGCAACATTCCAACTGTTCTGCTTCTCACAAAGCCAATCTCATGACATTTCTTTTTCGCTTCTACTTGCGTTGCTTCATAGGTATGCTCTGTTGCCTTGCAGCGCAGCACTTGGCTTATGGGCAGCGCTTTGCAGCCATCGGCGATTATGGCTTTGCAGGGCCAGCAGAGCAGGCAGTGGCAGATTTGGTGAAGAGTTGGAACCCGGAGTTTATCATTACACTGGGCGACAACAACTACGATGTGGGTGACTCAACGACTATCGACCAGAATATTGGCCAGTATTATCACGCTTACATCTATAAATACAAGGGGCATTATGGCCCCAGTGCTTCTACCAACCGCTTCTTTCCCTCCCTCGGCAACCACGATTACTACACCCGCAATGGGCAGGCATACCGAGATTATTTTACCTTACCTGGCAATGGTCGCTACTATGATTTTGTGCGGGGCAATGTTCACTTCTTTGCCCTCAATAGCGACAACGCTGAGCCGGACGGTATAACGGCTACCTCAAAGCAAGCGCAATGGCTGCGCGAGAAGCTGGCATCTTCTACGGCCCGTTGGAAGGTAGTGTACATGCACCATGCTCCCTATTCGTCTGGTAGGCATGGCAATACAAAGGAAATGCAATGGCCTTTTCGCGAGTGGGGCGCCTCGGTGGTGTTGGCAGGGCACGACCACGTATATGAGCGCCTATCGGTAGAGGGCATACCCTACTTTGTTAATGGCTTGGGTGGGCGCAATATCTACACCATTCGGCCACAACTGGCACCAGAGAGTCAGTTCACATATCAGGGAGACTATGGTGCCATGCTGATCGACGCCTTTCCCGATAGCCTGGTACTACAGTTTTTCAACCGTCGTCGCGTACTTATTGATTCATATGTGCTACATAGCCAGCTAAGCCAGGAGCCAAAGCTGTACGCTCCGATGCCGAATCCGTTTCACACAGAAACCGCCATCACCTTTTCTCTACCAAACCAGCGAAGCGTTTCGTTGCGGGTGCTGAATACGCTAGGCCAGGAGGTAGCTACGCTACATGAAGGAATAGCAAACGCAGGCTGGCACCGCTTTCCGCTGAATCGTGGCTCCCTGCCCGCTGGTCTGTATTATGTGCAATTAGTAGGCAAAGGGTTTTCGCAAGTCTCCCGAATGATAGCCTTGGAGTGATTACTGATTCATCTTCTAGTACTTACCAACGTCCAGAATCACAAACTACCTGTGCGGCCACCGTCTACGGCCAAGTTGGTGCCCGTGACGTAACCCGCCGCTGGCGAGGCGAAGAATACAGCTGCGGCGGCTATTTCCTCTGCTTCGCCAAAGCGACGGGCGGGAATTTGCTGTTTGGCGGCAGTTTCTACCTCGGCTAGCGACTTTCCAGCCGTGGCGGCCTGCTTTTCCAACAGGCTTTCTAGGCGCTGGGTTTGCGTCATACCGGGTAGCACATTGTTGACGGTGATACCATCGGCGGCCAGCTCGTTGGCCAGCGTTTTGGACCAGTTGGCCACTGCCGCCCGAATGGTATTGGACACGCCCAGCCCCGGCAATGGCACCTTCACGGAGGTACTGATGATGTTGATGATACGCCCGTACTGTCGCGCCCGCATGGCCGGCACCACGGCTTGCACCAACAGGTGGTTGCACACCACATGCTGCTCAAAAGCTGCCCGAAAGGCATCGACGGACGCCTCAATAATAGGGCCGCCGGGCGGGCCACCCGTGTTGTTGACGAGTACGTGAAAACCCGCCGAGTGCGTTTTGAGGTAGTCGGCCACGCGTGTAGCTACTTGGTCAGGCTGGGTGAAATCAGCTACGATGTAGTCGTGCTGTTGATTAGTGGGCCTGGGTAGGGCAGCGGCGGTTTCGCGCAGCGTGGTTTCGTTGCGGGCCAGCAACGTAACGGTGGCGCCTTGCCGGGCCAATTCTTCTGCAATGGCGTGCCCAATGCCTTGGGTACTGCCGCTCACCAGTGCTTTTTGATCGGAGAAAGGGGTAGGACTCATAGAAGTAGAAACCGGTACGGAAGCCGATGTTTTGAGATATTTGTTGAAATCATGAGTCAATAGCGCACAGGTCGTTATGTTATGCCTAGCCAAAGCATGTTGCTCGCATTGTTGGGTTAGCTACGCAACACCAGCACGCGAGATACATTGGCTGCGCTCAGCATAACGAGCGAACAGTTCCTTCTTTCCTTCAAAACCAACCTCTATGAATCGACCTATCAACTTGCAAAAATGGGTGGATGAGCATCGCCATCTGCTGAAGCCGCCCGTGGGCAACCAACAGATTTTCAAAGACAATAAAGATTTTATTGTGATGGTAGTAGGCGGCCCCAACTCCCGCAAAGACTACCATGTGGACGAAAGCGAGGAGTTGTTCTGGCAGCTGGAAGGCGACATCGTCGTGAAAATTATCGAGAACGGGAAGCCAGTAGATATTGAAATCAAGGCCGGCGAGATGTACCTGCTACCCGCCGGTGTGCCGCACTCGCCGCGCCGGCCGGCCAATACCATTGGGCTGGTGGTGGAACGCTACCGCACGGCCGGCGAGCTAGATGGCTTTCAGTGGTACTGCGAAAACTGCGGCCACAAGCTCTATGAGGAGTTTGCCGAGATTACCGACATCGTGGCGCAGCTGCCGCCCATTATGAGCCGCTTCTGGCAGGACGAGCATAAGCGTACCTGTACCGTGTGCGGCACCGTGATGGCGCCACCCGCCCCGGCCTCTGCTCCGTAAGTACTTCCTGGCGGCCCTCGCCTTCGCCCCCTACCTTTGCCCGCATGACCTTTGAACCCACCCCCGCCTTTGCCGCCCACCTCGATGCCCAGGATCCGCTGCGCGAATTCCGCAGCCGCTTCCTGATTCCGCCCGCACCGGGTGGCGGCGAGAGCCTCTACCTGTGCGGTAACTCGCTGGGCCTGCAACCCCGTGCCGTGCGCGCCGCCCTGGATCAGGAGCTGAATACCTGGGCCGAACTGGCCGTAGATGGGCACTTCGATGGTCCTTCTCCTTGGATGCACTACCACGAAACCCTGGCTGAAACCGAGGCCCTGGTGGTAGGCGCCAAGCCCATAGAAGTGGTGGTGATGAACAACCTGACCACCAACCTGCACCTGCTGCTCACATCGTTCTACCGCCCTACCCCTACCCGCTACAAGGTATTGATGGAAGGCGGAGCGTTTCCTTCGGACCAGTACGCCTTGGAAACCCAAACCAAACTGCATGGTTTTGACCCCGAAGACGCCATTGTGGAGCTAGTGCCCCGCCCCGGTGAGCACACGTTGCGCACCGAGGATATAGAGGCGAAAATTGCTGAGCTAGGCGATTCGTTGGCTACTATCATCATGGGCGGCATCAACTACTACACCGGGCAGGTATTTGATATGCAAGCCATTACGCGAGCCGGACACGCGGTGGGCGCTATGGTAGGCTTCGATTTGGCCCACGCGGCCGGCAACGTGGAGCTGCACCTGCACGACTGGGACGTAGACTTTGCCTGCTGGTGCACCTATAAGTACATGAACTCGGGGCCGGGCAGCGTGGGCGGTGCTTTCGTGCACGAGCGGTTTGCTCATCGCCCCGATTTGCTGCGCCTGGCCGGCTGGTGGGGCCACGATGCCGATGAGCGTTTCAAAATGCAAAAAGGCTTTAAACCTATGGCGGGAGCCGCCGGCTGGCAGCTCGCTAACGGCAACGTGCTGACGCTGGCAGCGCACCGGGCGGCGCTGGCGCTGTTTGCGGAGGTAGGCGGCATGGGCCCGCTGCGCCGCAAGAGCGAGCAGCTCACGGCCTATCTGGAGTTCCTCATCAACCGCTTGGAGCTGCCTGCTTCGCGCCTCGAAATCATTACGCCCGTTGATCCGGCGGCGCGAGGCTGCCAGCTTTCCTTGCTGGTGCACCAGGGCGGGCGCGAGCTGTTCGACCACCTCACGCAGGCTGGCGTAGTGGGCGACTGGCGCGAGCCCAACGTAATTCGGCTGGCGCCGGTGCCCTTCTACAACTCCTTTGCCGACGTGCAACGGGTAGGCGAAGTGCTGGCTGCCTGGGCCGGACAGTAGCACAAGCGCAAGAAAATTTGGGCATTTGTTACCTATTCAGCCCAACTTGCGTTCAGTCTACTAGCAACTTAGCAGCTGCTTTCATGCCTGGTTTGGCTTTGCAACTCAGCTACACCTTTTTGAGTCTAATTTTCAATTACCCGTTTTCACTATCCCAATGGCTGAAGACTACGCGGCCAAGATGGGCCGCAAAACCGACGCCGAACTGCGCCAGTACGTCGACCATTATCCCAATTATCTGGAAGAAGCCGTGTTGGCTGCTCTTGACGAGCTAGAACGCCGGGGCAAGGTAGTGGCTGAAGCCAGTGCTATTCGCACGGACGTGCAGCCCGTGGTGGCGCAGCGTGCCGCCGAAGCGGCCACTGTTCGCGCCGCTGAAGCCGCTGCCGTGGCGGAACCGGAACAAGCGGCTGGCCCTGAGCTCTACTCGCCGGCTACCATTGCCATCTTCTCCGTCATATTTTCTTTTCTGGCGGGTGGCGTGCTGATGGTTATCAACCTGTTCAAGCTGGACAAGCAAAGCAAGGCACTACGCCTGCTGCTGTTTATTGTGCTGTACCTTTTGGGCAGCACCTACCTGCTGCAATGGGCTGTATTGCAGTTTGGCGAGAGTGCCAAATGGATCAGTGCAGCCGTCAACTTGGGGGCTGTGGTGGCGTACTTGTGGTTTTTCTGGCCGCGCTACGTGGGGCAGCGCTCCT
Organism: Hymenobacter citatus; assembly: GCF_014333615.1. Taxonomy (GTDB): domain Bacteria; phylum Bacteroidota; class Bacteroidia; order Cytophagales; family Hymenobacteraceae; genus Hymenobacter; species Hymenobacter citatus. The sequence continues at coordinate 17,004 of NZ_JACSCY010000020.1, forward strand.
ATCTCAGCCGGGGCTGGCTGCCGGCCTTAGTGGTCTGTTTGCTGATCTTTGGAATTATGTACTGGCTTATGCTGCCAATGCTGGGGCAAATGGGTGGTGCCGCGCTGCCGTAGCAGTCACTACATGCCGCTCACGCTGCTGCCTCTACCCCACGCCGAAATCTGGCTCGACGAGCACTTCTTGCCGCTTGAGGCTGCCTCTATGCTGCTACACGAGTTGGAGCAAACCATTAGGTGGCGCCAGGAAGCCATCCGGCTCTATGGGCGCGAGGTGCTACAGCCGCGCCTCACAGCCTGGCACGGCGACTCGGCCGCTACTTACCGTTACTCAGGTCTTCAACTCACGCCCCAGCCTTGGACACCCGCGCTGCAAGAATTGCGCAAACAAGTAGAAACCGCTACCGGCGCCGCTTTCAACAGTGTACTACTCAACCTCTACCGCTATGGGCAGGATAGTATGGGATGGCACGCCGACGATGAGCCAGAACTAGGCCCCGCACCCGTTATTGCTTCTCTGAGCCTGGGTGCTACCCGTCGTTTTCGGTTGCGCCCCCGCGATGCCCGCGAAATACCGCACGCTCCTCTTTCGCTCGATTTGCCCTCCGGCAGTTTGCTGGTGATGCGCGGCCCTACCCAACAACACTGGCTGCATGCCGTGCCGAAAACCGCCCGGCCCACGGACGCTCGCCTCAACCTGACCTTCCGGCTGATTGTAGATGCCGCGCAGACTCCGGCGGTTTAGTAGCGGATTTCCGGGTGGCCGAAGAGGTTGACGTCTACATCTTCGCCAATGCTATAGGTGCCAACTTGTAGCTGGTCGCTTGCTAACTGCAAGCGCGCAGATGGCGTTTTTGAGGTGGAAGACTGCTGGTCTTCTGCGAGTAGGGCGGTCCAGATCATAGCTGACCACGTGAGGTACGTAGCAGCCAGCGACGAGTAGCCGTGTTGCACGGGGCGATAAGCAGTCTTGGAAACACAGAGAGTAGAAACGAGCATAGAAGTAGGGCAAGAAGAGCATCGTATAATGCAACCTTACGATGCACCCTAAGAACCTGGATTTTGTGCAAGCCTAAATAAATTGCCCTGCTCGACAGACAGCGTTTCTTAGCCGACGAACAACGCTATTCCGTAACCGTTTACCTTCGCTACTTCATTCTTTTTTTGTCGTGTCTATGTTTGCTCCCGCTCCTGCCACCCCCTCCGAGCCGCTCACCATCATGGGCGGAGGTCTGGTAGGCTCCCTACTTGCCCTCTACCTGGCGCGGCGGGGCCATCAGGTGGCTATTTACGAGCGTCGGCCCGACCCACGCTACCAGGAAGCGGCCGAGGGGCGCTCTATCAACCTGGCTCTCTCAGACCGGGGCTGGCGGGCACTGGAAGGCATCGGCGTACAGGAAGCGGTGCGCCAGGTAGCCCTACCCCTCTACAAACGCGCTATGCACAGCGTGGAGGGCAAGCTCACCTACCAGGCCTACGGGCAGGAAAATCAAGCTATTTACTCCGTTTCGCGCGATGGTCTTAATCGCACCCTGCTCGATCTGGCCGAGGCGCACCCCAATATCAGCCTGCACTTCAACCAGCGGTGCCTGGAGGTAGACCTGCGCCGGCGCCAGCTTACCCTGCGCGATACCACCACCCAACAGACGCACGTGCTCACCTACCATCGCCTGTTTGGCACCGATGGAGCTTTTTCGGCGGTGCGCGGGGCCATGCAGAAAACGGACCGCTTCAATTACGCGCAGAGCTACCTGGAGTACGGCTACAAGGAATTGCAGATTGCGGCCGACGCAGCCGGCAACTGGCAGCTCGATAAAGAAGCACTCCACATCTGGCCGCGCGGGCAGTACATGATGATTGCCCTGCCCAACCTCGACGGCTCATTCAACTGCACTCTATTTTTTCCCTACGAAGGCGAAACTTCCTTTGCTTCCCTGCAAACGCCTACCCAGGTGCAGGACTTTTTTGAGCGTGTATTTCCCGATGCGGTACCGCTTATGCCGGATCTGCTGACCGAGTTTGCCCAGCACCCTACCAGCTCGCTCGTGACGGTGCGCTGCTACCCGTGGTCGTACCAGGGCGAAGTGGTGCTAATCGGGGATGCCTCGCACGCCATTGTGCCGTTTTACGGCCAAGGCATGAACGCCGGTTTCGAGGATTGCACCGTGCTCGACCAATTGCTGACGGAGTTTGAGAGTGACTGGAACACGGTCTTTGCCGAGTTTGAGCGCCGCCGCAAGCCCGATGCCGACGCTATGGCCGACCTGGCGGTGTATAACTTCCAGGAGATGCGCGACCGGGTAGCCGACCCGCGCTTTCTGCTGCAAAAGAAAATCGAGAGCAAAATATCCGCGCAGTACCCCGATCAGTGGCTGCCGCTGTACTCGCAGGTTACGTTCTCGCACACGCCCTATGCCGAGGCCCTGGCCAACGGCACCCGCCAGGAGCGCATCATGCAGCGCCTGATGCCGCTCATTCAAACAGAGGCCGACTACGATACGCCCGCCGTGCAAGCGCTGGTACAGCAGGAAATGGCTCGCTTAGTATAGTCGCTCTTTTTCAGGAGCTGTTCGGAAAATCGTCAGAATCCTGCCAGACCGTTCTATCATCTTCCCAGTAGGCAGCAAAACAAATAGGATTTTTTTCTTCCTAGAAGCTGTACCGCGCCATATAATTTTGGCCGGTTAATTGCAACTATGTTTGTGATTGACAATCAGTTTTCTCGCTGAAACGTCCTCTTTTCTAGGTGAAGCGTACCTTTACCCAGCCAATTGTTTATTGACTGCTACTCCTACGTGTAGTTTATTTGCCATATGCCCACTACCCCCACATTCTCCTGCCTCATTGTGGATGACGACCCCATCAACCGCCTGACGCTGGAGCATTACATTTCCCTCACGGATTCGCTCTCACTCACAGCCTCACTCACTGATGGTCTGGAGGGGCTGACCTTCTTTCGCAATGGTAATCAGGTAGATATTCTATTTCTGGACGTGCAGATGCCCCAGCTTAGTGGCCTGGAGTTGCTGCGCGTGCTCCCCAATCCTCCCTTGGTTATCCTAACCACTGCGCACGAAGATTTTGCCGTCGACGCCTTCAATCTGCAAGTGACCGATTACCTGGTGAAGCCCTTCGACTACGCCCGTTTCAGCCGGGCCGTGCAGCGGGCGCAGCTGCAAGCCGGCGCCCTAGCCCAAGCCACGGCTACGCAGGCACCATCCCTCCCCGATTCCGACCTGTTTGTGAAGGTCAACAACAAGATGGTGCGCATCAATTTCGATGATGTGCTCTACGTAGAAGCGCTATCTGACTACGTTATCATCGTGACCGACAAGCAGAAGCACATTGTATATACCACACTCAAGGCCTTCGTAGAGCGCCTACCCTTCGACCATTTTGTGCGCGTGCACCGCTCCTATATCCTGAATCTACGGCGGGTAGAGGCTATCGAAAACAACATGGCGCTGATGCCCGGCGGCCAGGAAGTGCCCATCAGCAAATCCTATCAGGACATCGTTTTCCGGAAAATCAACCGCATCTAGCACTACAAGGCTATAGCAAAAAGGGCCGTCTCAGTATATTGAGACGGCCCTTTTTGCTAGGTAGTACTCCTTGCTTACCTAATACCCGGCAGCCTGCAACTCGGCTACCACCGCTGCGGTAGTAGTCAGGAGTGTGGTAGCCGCAGCCTGCAAAGTTACTTCTGCGGGGCGGTTGGTGGGAGATGCGTGGGGGTAGGACTCCAGCAAGCGCACCGGTTCCTCGGCGGCTGTCACGGCCAGCAACTTCAGCGTAGGTTTCAGGCGGTGCGCTATCTCGGCGGCCGTGGTCCAGTCGGATACGGTGGCGGCTGTCTGCAGCTGGTCGAGGGCAGGCGGGGTATGTTGCAGGAAAGTTGTGAGGATCTTGCGCACGAAGTTCTCACTGCCGTGCGCCGCTTCCTGCAACTGCGCCAGGTGGTAGAGCGGCGCAACGGGCGCACTGCGCACGGCCGCTACCTCAGCCGCGGCCTCCACCGTACGGCCCAGCTGCGCTGCAATCTTCAAAAATAAGTCGCGCTCCTCGAAGGGCTTGAGCAGGTAGTCGTTGATGCCAGCCTTTTGGTACACCTCGTGGTCGGAGCGCATGGCATTAGCCGTGAGCGCAATAACGGGTAGCACGGCTTTCAGTGGGTCGGCGTGCTGCCGGAGCAGGCGGGTGGCATCCAGGCCACTCATGCCGGGCATCTGAATGTCCATCAGCACCACGTCGTACATGTGCTGGTCCAGGAGTGCCAGGGCTTCTGGGCCACTGTCGGCGGCATCTACCTCGAAGCCCCAGCCTTGCAGAATCAGCAGGGCCAGTTGCTGGTTCACGGGGTGGTCTTCTACCAGCAGCACCCGCGTGCCGCGTAGCGTGGCATAGTCGGGTAGGGCGGGCTCGGCGGCCAGGGCCGTTTGCTGGGCTTTGGGCAGCGTGAGCACCAAAAAGAACGTGCTGCCGCGGCCGGGTGTACTCTCCACCCACAGGCGCCCACCCAGTTGTTCCGACAAGCGCCGGCTGATGGTGAGGCCCAGCCCCGTGCCCCCAAAGCGGCGGGTGGTATCGGTATAGGCCTGCCGGAAGCTCTCAAAAATGGCTTCCTGCTTTTCGGCCGGAATGCCAATACCGGTGTCGGTCACCTGAAACTCAATGCTGAGCTTCTCGGGAGAGTCGTGCAGCACGCGGCCGGTCAGCTCCACAAAGCCCCGGTCCGTGAACTTGATAGCGTTGCTGAGCAGATTCAGCAACACCTGATTCAGACGGAAGGGGTCGCCTATTACCACGGGCTCCGGGAGGGTAGGCGGCTCTATAAAGAAGCGAATGCGCTTTTCCTCGGCCTTGTATGCCAGCGTTTGGGCAGCCCCGCGAATCGACTCGATGATATCAAAGGGAATTTCTTCCAAATGCAGCTGCCCCGACTCAATTTTGGCAATATCCAGCACATCATTGATAACCGCCAGCAAGTGCCGCCCGGAGCTTTGGATGATGTTGAGGTGGTTGCGCTGCGCCTCCTGCAACTCCGTTTTGGCCAGCAGCCCGGCCATACCCAGAATCCCGTTGATAGGCGTGCGAATCTCGTGGCTCATGTTGGCCAGGAAATTTTCCTTGGCCTGCGCCGATTCCTCGGCCGCCTCTTTGGCCCGCTTCAACTCCTTTTCCATCAGGATGCGGTCCGTTACGTCTTGCCCGTAGGCAATTACGTAGGGTTCCTGGCCGGCCTCGTCTACCAAGGAGTTGTTATAGAGAATAAAGCGCCGCTCTCCTGTGCGCGAAACCAGCGTCATCACGCCTCCCAGCTCGCGTTGTTGCGCAATAGTAGTGAGGTAGGCGCCCATATCGGCGTGTAGCTCAGCCGGCGACACCAAGTGCAGCGACTGCCCGATTATCTCCTCGGCCGGGTAGCCCACTACGGCCGCCGCCGTGGGGTTAATGGTCAGAATCCGGCCCTGTAAGTCGTGCGTGCAGATGAGCGCCTGGCTGAACTGCATCAAGTCGCGGTATTGTTTTTCGCTACGTATCAGCGTTTCGCGGGCTGTGCGTGCTTCCGTAATATCCGTACTGACGCCTAAAACGCTCACTGTGCCATCGGCACGGCGCAAAGGACGCTTCACAGAGCGTAGCCAACGGATTTCGCCGTTCCGCAGCGTTACGGATACCTCCACGGTTTGCTCTTGCTCCGTTGTAATAATCTGAAGGTCATCTTGCACCACACGTTGCAGCTCGCGCCAGATGGCTAGGTCTTCGGGGGCTACCTCTGCCTCCGCTAAACCCACCAGCTCAATGTGCTTGGTGTTCTGCACGAAATCCCTCATTGATTGATTCATGAAGGAAATCTTTGTGTTGATATCGCGCACGAAGATGTAGTCGGGCACCGTGTTTACTACCTGTTGCACAAAGGCTTGCTCCTCTTGCAGGCGGGCTTCGCTTTCCCGCAATCGGTTTTCGGCTAGGTAGCGCTCCGTGATATCGAGGCCATAGCCCAGCATGAGGCGCAGAGAACCGTCGGGATTGTATACGGGCAGCATGTTGCGCAGTGCCCGGCGCTGGCCCTGCGGACTCTCCAACGACTCCTCCCACTGCACAGCCTGCCCGGTAGCCAACGCTTGCTCGAAACGAGCGTGGCGCACTTTGGCCAGCTCCACGGGGCGCTGCCGATACTCACAGAACTCGAAGTCGTTGCGGCCAATAATCCATTCGCGCACTTCCTGGCTGGCAATAGCCGCCGGATTCAGGAACAGGTAGCGATGCTCGGGGTCGAACACGGCCACATCTACCGGCAACAGGTTCAGAACCGTTTCGTAGAACTCGCGTTGCTGTTGCAGCCGCCGTTCGGCATCTTTGCCCTGGGTGATGTCGGTGAGGTAAACATCAGCGTACTGCTCGTTGCAGGAAGGCACCACAAACAGCAGGTAGTGGTTGAGCTTCAATGCTATTTCCTGCTGCACTACCTTGTCGCTCGCCAGGGCCTGCCCGATGGCTTGCTGCACCAGCTCCTCCAATTGCGGTAGCACACCTGCCTCTTCTTCACGTTGCCGCAGATTTTCGGCCGCTTGGTTTAGGAAGAGTGTTTCGGCGGTAGCGCTCAGGCGCCACACCGGGTTGGGGTTACGTCTGGGAAGCTGCCCCAGGTCGAGGGTAGGAGAAGTGGGGGCGCAAAGCTGCTCCAGCTCTGCTATACGCTGCTCGGCAAGCTGCCGAGCGGCGCGTTCCTGCTGCAATTGCGCCAGCAGCTCGGCCGTTGTAAGATCAGAAGTAGAGGAAGAAGCCATGGCTACAAGCAGACAAATACCGCGCCCGGAAGCAGGGCAGAAAATCGAATTTCAAGGATGATTTATTCGTTGAAGCGCAGGCAAAGTCATGTGTACCAACAGCCGCGCTACCCTCGATAAAGCTATAATACCAATGCTATTCTCCTGCTTTCTACAATCGCACAGTTCCGCTCCTACCCGCTAGGCCAGCGCCACCCCTACGCCTACCCCCGCTACCAAACTCACGCCCAGAACCAGCCCAGCCCATACCTGGGCCGGCGTGTGAGACTGTAGCTGCAATCGGGCACTGAGCACAGCCCCCGCTAGCAAAAGGCTACCCAGCAGCCACCACAGTGCCTCTTGATCGGCAAGGCCGCTGAGCTGCAATAGAGCCAGCAGCCCCACGGCACCCCCCACACCCACGGCATGGGCACTTATTTTCCAGCGCAATGAGATGAATAGCGTCAGCAGCACCGCCATGGCCATGCCTACCATCATATAGCGCAACAGGGCATCCAAGGCAAAGTCGGTATGCAAAAAAAACCAAGCCGCTACCCCAAAACTGATGGCCGCCGCCAGAAAAGGTAGAGTGCGCTGCCGCCTGTCGTATAGCTCCAGCGAGTCGATAACCCCGGCCCAGTATAGCCCACCCGTGCAGAGGGTAGGCAGCAAGAAGGTAAACCCGAAAGCAACCGCTACTACCAGCCATCGGTCGGGCGGCAACGGGTAGAGCACTACGCCCGGCAATTGGTAGCAAACAATATAATAAAGATATGATGGGACCAGCAGCGGGTGAAAAATCACCGATAACGCCAAAGCCAGGGAGTTTTTCAACGGAACCGGATTAAAGCCGAACACGAATATAGGGCTCGAATCCTAAAAAAACAGGATAAAGTACAGATATCGAAATAGTGAGATGGTGAAATGGTGAGATAGTGAGTTGATGTTCTGATGGTGCATTCTGCGCAAGCAGTGCAGCTAGAACGTCAATTCACTATCTCACCATTTCACCACTCACCATTTTACAGTTCCTTCCGCAGGCGGGCTACGGGGATGTTGAGCTGCTCGCGGTACTTGGCTACGGTGCGGCGGGCAATGTTGTAGCCGCGGGCGTTGAGCATCTTTTCCAGCTTGTCGTCGGAGAGAGGCCGGCCTTTGCTTTCGCCGTCGATGATTTCTTTCAGAATATGCTTCACCTCGCGCGAGCTGGCGTCCTCGCCCGAGTCGGTGGCAATGCCTTCGGAGAAGAAATATTTGAGGGGGTAAATGCCGAATTCCGTCTGCACGGCCTTGGAGTTCACTACCCGGCTCACGGTGGAAATATCCATCCCAATTTCTTGGGCTATGTCCTTCAGAATCATCGGGCGCAGGCGGCCCTCGTCACCCTCCGCGAAGAAGTCCTGCTGGTAGCGCACAATGGCATCCATGGTGCGCAGCAGGGTTTGCTGACGCTGCCGGATAGCGTCAATAAACCACTTAGCCGAGTCGAGCTTCTGCTTCACGAACGTCACGGCCTCCTTCATCTTCTTGTCTTTCTTCGAGGCCTTATCATAAGCCTGAAACATCTCCGTGTATGCCGGCGACACGCGCAAATCCGGCGCGTTGCGGGCATTCAGCGACAAGTGAAATTGGCCGTTGTCGTTGGTCAGGATGAAGTCGGGGATGATGTACTGCACCTTGCCCATGCCTACCGGACCAGAGCCGCCGGGCTTGGGGTTCAGCTTCAGAATCAAAGCAATAGCATCCCGTATTTCCTCGTCCTCCAAGTCTAGCCGCTGCTGAATGCGAGCGTAGTGCTTTTTGGTGAACTCCTCGTAGGTTTCGGCCAAAATACGCTCGGCATTTTCCACGTCGGGGTCGGCGGGGCGGCGCTCCAGCTGCAACAGCAGGCACTCCTGCAAGTCGCGCGCGCCAATGCCGGGCGGGTCAAACGACTGAATCAGGCGTAGCACGGTTTCAATTTCTTCGGTCGTGGCCTCCACGTTTTGGGAGAAAGCCAGGTCGTTGGCAATGGCCGACAAGTCGCGCCGGATGTAGCCGTCGCTGTCGATGGAGCCAATGAGTTGGGTGCCAATGATGCGCTGCTTATCTGACACGGCCACAAAGCCCAGCTGGTCCAGCAGGTTATCCACTAGCGAAGCGCCGTTGTCGGCCAGGGGCATTTCGCGGTCCTCGTCGGCGTCGCCGGGACCGTCGCCCTGCATTTTATAACCGGCTATTTCGTCGTCGTTGAGGTAGTCGCCCAAGTCCAGGTCGTCGCTGCTTTCCTTTTCGGCCGTGGATTCTTCGATTTGTGGCAGCTCCAGCTCAGGCTGTTCTTCGGCACGGTCAAAGTCCTCGTCGAGGGTGTTGTCGTCGTTGTCGAACTCGGCGTCGGGGTCGTCGAAGTCGTCATCGGCGTCGTCCTCATCCCGGTCCTGCTCCTCAAAGTCGTCATCGGCATCGTCGCCCTCTTCCAGCGCCGGATTCACTTCCAGCTCTTCTTTGATGCGGGCTTCCAGCTCGGCAGTCGGAATCTGCAGCAGCTTGATAAACTGTATCTGTTGGGGTGACAGCTTCTGCGAAAGAAGCTGCTTCATATCCAGTCGTTGCATACTATCTAGGCGCTTTCTAAATCCTCGGCACAATGCTTGTGGCAGCTCTCAAATATATGCCTTTCTGTACTTTGGCATAGCCAAAAAAGTTGTGTTAGTGGCTGCTATAGGATCATTCGGATTCTGCTCAGGACTTTGAGTAGAAAGCCTACCGATAAGCCAAAATTTTACACAACAGCAGCGAATATGCTGCGTGGTACTGCTACCCCTGCTAAAACTTCTACCTTTGCGGCTCAGAACTTTAACCTGAATCTGAGTCCCAATGTCTTTAAGAAGAACGAGCGTGCAGGCGCTGCTCGGCAGCCAGGAGCTGGAGCGCGAAGTAGTGGTGAACGGCTGGGTGCGTACGCGCCGCGGCAATAAATATGTACAGTTCATCGCCGTGAATGACGGCTCTTCAATCCACAACATCCAGGTAGTAGCCGACGCCGAAAAATTTCCGGAGGAGTCGCTCAAGGACGTGACCACGGGCTCGTGCGTGGCTGTGCGCGGCCAGCTGGTAGCCTCGCAGGGCAAAGGACAAAGCGTAGAAATTCAGGCCGCAGAAATTACCGTGTTGGGCAAAGCGGACCCCGAAGAATATCCATTGCAGAAGAAAGGGCATTCGCTGGAATTCCTGCGCGAAATAGCTCATCTGCGTCCCCGCACCAACACGTTTGGGGCGGTGCTACGCGTGCGCCACGCGCTGGCCTTTGCCGTGCACCAGTACTTCAACGACCACGGCTTCTATTACATCCACACACCCATTATCACGGGTTCCGACGCCGAGGGCGCGGGCCAGATGTTCCGGGTGACTACCCTACCTGACCAAAACCCGCCTCTCACGGAGGACAAAGCCGGCGTAGACTACAAGCAGGATTTCTTCGGCAAGCAAACCAACCTCACCGTATCGGGGCAACTGGAGGGCGAGGTGGCGGCCATGGCGCTGGGCAAGGTGTACACCTTCGGGCCTACCTTCCGGGCCGAAAACTCCAACACGGCCCGCCACCTGGCCGAGTTCTGGATGATTGAGCCGGAAGTGGCGTTCAACGATTTGCAGGACAACATGGAGCTGGCCGAGGACTTCTTGAAGTACCTCGTGCGCTACGCCCTGGACAAATGCGCTGATGACCTGCAATTCCTCAACGACCAATACGACAAGGAGTTGCTGGAGCGCCTACGCTTCGTGGTCGACAATGATTTCCAGCGCCTGACCTACACGGAGGCCGTAGAAATCCTGAAATCTGCCAAGAAGAAGTTCGAGTTTCCCGTAGACTGGGGCACCGATTTGCAGTCGGAGCACGAGCGCTACCTGGTAGAAAAGCACTTCAAGAAGCCCGTTATCCTCACCGACTACCCCAAGGATATCAAGGCATTCTACATGAAGCTGAACGACGACGACAAAACCGTGCGGGCCATGGACGTGCTGTTCCCCGGCATCGGCGAAATCATCGGTGGCTCGCAGCGCGAGGAGGATCTGGAGAAGCTGCGCGCCCGCATGGCCGCTATGCACGTGCCCGAAGACGAATTGTGGTGGTATATGGAGCTGCGCAAGTTCGGTACGGCGCCGCACGCCGGCTTCGGTTTAGGCTTCGAGCGTCTGATTTTGTTTGTGACGGGTATGGCCAACATTCGGGATGTGATTCCCTTCCCACGCTTCCCGAAAAACGCGGAATTCTAGACCACGGATTTGCTCGAATTATAGCGAATTTCACGGATTTCGTGAATGATTTATGGCGGGCGGCTTCTTTGTGGAGCCGCCCGCTTTGTGATAGTGCAAGCCTGTTGTGCTGGGCCTGCGAGTTGTGCGATACAGCATTACCTTATCTTTCATCCTCCGGTTGGTAGCGTAAAAGCCAGCTGCTTGTTACGTATGCTTCTTATTATCGTGTTTTGGGCGTGGGCTGCCGGGGTAGGCCTGGGATTTGGTCTGGGTCTGGAAAAATTGCTGAAACGGATTTGGGGACCTCTACCTCGCGTGCTAACAGACAGTCCGGAATTATTGATAATTGGAGGTTTAGCAATACTGGCGTGGCTGGTGGCAATCCTTAGCTTCTCGCTACCAGTCGCTTTACCCGTGCAACTGGGGATAAGCGCTTTAGCTATTATACTGCTAGTCGCAAACCGCGCCCGGCTACGCCTACTACTGCTCAGCTATGGTGGCAGCTGGCAAGAAGCTGGCCCCCTTGCTGGCCTGCTGGCTGGCGCTTTGGTAGCGCTGCTCCTGACGCACGCTACCCAACCGCCCACGTTTCCCGATTCAGCCTTATACCATGCACAGTTTGTTCAGTGGATGCATGGCTACCCGCTGGTGCCAGGACTAGGCAATTTGCGCGGACAGTTGGCTTTCAACTCCCACGCTCATTTATTGACGGCCTTTTTCAGCCCGGCCACTCCACTTAGCCAAGCCCCAGCGTTTCAGCAAACCGTGAGTAGTCTGGGCTTTTTGCTGCTAACGCTCCACCACGTACGCCGGGCCGGCAGGCATCTACGGGTGGGCCAGCGGCCCTGGTTGGCGAGCTTCTACCTCGGCAGCGTGGTTTTCCTACTGATGACGATGCGCCCCTGGATTTCTTCTCCCTTGGCAGATAGTACCGCAGCCATACTGGGCTTGCTGCTGCTGGGACTCTTGCTCGAAACGCCCCGGTTGCTATCTGCTGGCCTGCTTTGGGTAGGGATAGTGGCAGCTACGGCCGTTACGGTGAAGTCCTCAGCCGGCGCAATGCTGCTGTGGCCGTTGGTGGCGGCCTGGTGGCCTGCCCAAGGGCGTTGGCGACGTTTGGGGTTGCTACTGGGTGTGATAGGGCTGGTGCTGCTCCCCTGGGTAGGCCGCAACGTCGTGCTGTCAGGCTACCTTGTCTATCCGCTGGCGGGCCAAGTGGGCCCCGTTGTACGCGATTGGGCTGTACCGCCTGCCCAACTAGCCGCCGATTTAGCAGAGATTCGCCTTTTTGCCCGCCGGCCCTTGGGCGACTGGCCTCTTGCAGCGAAGCAACCACTAGGCCAGTGGCTACCGCTATGGTGGCTGCAACAGGAACCAGCCGATAAGCTGCTGCTGCTAGTAGCTGTGGCTGGCATCGGGCTGATGCTAGGCTGGCTGATGTGGCAACTGGTAGTGAAGAGAACTGCCTACAGCGCTCTGATAAAACGCCCTGACTTAACGCTGTATTTGCTGCTCCTACTCGGTTGCGGTAGTTGGTTTGTGGCGGCCCCCGCCATGCGCTTTGCCTATGCCTATCTCATTGGGGCTGCTCTACTGAGCCCATTGATTATCGCTCGTGGGTTGCCCATTCGGTGGGGCCGGGTAGGTGGCTGGAGCTTGTGTGCTCTCAGTCTTTTCTATGCTCTGAATGGCCTGCGCCATGAGCTGGCGAAACCAGACACGCTGACCACCCGCCTCACTTGGCCAGCCGACTACCCGGCAGTACGCACGCGGGTGGCCGGCCACGCAGGCTCCTACCCTGTGCGAATGGGCGCATGGCCCAACAGCCGCTGCGGCAACGCCCTGCTGCCTTGTACTGATTCGCTGTCGCCAGGTCTGCAATTGCGTGGTACTACACTGTGTCAGGGCTTCCGAATGGTGCAAGATTAACTCTGTGCTTCAGGATAGTTTTTCAATAACAACTATTCTCCCTCGAGGTATCATTTGCTTTAAGCGTCTCGTTCCTCTGCGCACCAAGACTATAAATCAACACAGTTAAGCACAACAACATACCAGGAAGCCGGTCGGTATTCGCTGCTTCAGTAGGATATACTACTTCCCTTCCCACGCTTCCCGAAAAACGCGGAATTTTAAGTTGCGCACAACTGTTTATTTCTTACCAACCGGCCAAATTTAGTTGCCCATGGGGGCATCTGAATTTGGCCGGTGGCGTATGGAGATACTCGTTATGCAGAACATTATTTTCTTTGGCGACAGCCTCACGGCGGGTTACCAGTTGCCTGGTAGCGCCGCATTCCCTTCACTTATTCAACAGCGCCTTGATACGCTTTCCCTACCCTACAAAACCTTCAACTACGGCGTGAGTGGCGAAACCTCTGCCGGGGGCCGGCAGCGTATTGGCAGCGTGTTGGCACGGCAACCCGTCGATGTATTTGTGCTGGCGCTGGGCGCCAACGATGGCCTGCGCGGTATTCCGCCCCGCGATACCATGCAGAACCTGCAGTTCATTTTGGACGAAGTGAGCCGCCGCTACCCACAGGCGCGGCGAGTGCTCGCCGGCCTAGAGTTTCCTTTTGATTTGGGGCCGCTGGGCGGACATCATCTGGGCGTGTACGCCACGGAGTTTAAGGCCCTGTTTCGTACGCTGGCCGAGCGCAATCAGCTCCCTTTCATTCCTTTCTTATTGCAGGGAGTATTAGGCCACCGCAATCTCAACCTCCCCGATGGCGTGCACCCTAACGCGCAAGGCCAGAAAATACTGGCTGAGAACGTGTGGGAAGTGCTGGAGGAAGTGGTGAGATGATGAAATAGTGAGATGGTGAGTTTGTGAGGTGGTGAGTTACAAAAGAAGGGTATCATCCTGAGCTTGCGAAGAACCTTTTTCCGTGAGAACGGCAGACGTACCAACGACTCGTTCTACCGGCATAAGGTCCTTCGCAAGCTCAGGATGATACCCTTCTTTTGTAACTCACCACCTCACAAACTCACCATCTCACTATTTCACCTTATACAGCATACAGCTTCTCGTAATACTCTGTAGCCATGCGGTTTGAGCCGAAGGCGGGCTCTACCTCCCGCATGGCAGTTTTTACGATTTGCAGGAATTTTTTGGGCTCCTGATAGTACGTGGGTAGGGCTTCCTGCTCCAGCACGTCGAGCAGGGCGGTAGCTTCCTGATCGTCTTTCACCTTCTCCTCATTCTGCATGTCGGCGTGGGGAATCACAAAGCCGTTTTCGCCGTGACGGATGAACTCGGGAATCCAGCCATCGGCAATGCTCAGGTTCACGGAGCCGTTCATGGCGGCCGTCATGCCGCTGGTGCCGCTGGCCTCGCGAGGGTAGCGCGGGGTATTCAGCCACAAATCCGAACCCTTTTTCAGCGCCGCCGACAGGCCAAGCTCGTAGCCCGTGAGCACCGCGCAGTTCTTGAACTGGCGGGTGGTTTTGATGATGTTGTTGAAGATGCCAATGGCCCCAAAATCCTTAGGGTAGGGCTTGCCCGCCCAAATCACCTGGATAGGCTGGTCGGTATTCTCGATGATAGCACGGAACCGTTCGAAGTCGCGCAGAATCAGGTCGGCGCGCTTGTAGCCGGCAAAGCGGCGGGCCCACACCAACGTCAGCACTTCGGGGTCGAAGAGGTTGCCGGTCTGGTCGGCCACTATTTTAAACAGCTCCTGTTTCAGCTCTTTTTTGCGAGCCAACAGCGCCTCGTCGTTATCAGCTTCTAGAGCAGCGTGCAGCGCCTTGTCGCGCCAGTAAGTACCGTTTTGAGCGTTGGTGATGGACGTGATGGGGCAAATACCCTCGTAATGTCCCCACATTTCGTTGGCTACGTCGCCGTGCACTTTCGATACGCCGTTGGCAATGCGTGAGAAGCGCAGGGCCGTGAGCGTGTAGTTGAGCTGACCGTTTTCGACGCCCGCCACGCGCACCACTTCCTCGGTGGGCACGGGGCCAAAGAAGCTCATCTTGGAAAGCAACGCTACGGGGTGCTCCTCGTTACCGGCCAGCTCGGGCGTGTGCGTGGTGAACACGAGGTGCTTCTGCACTTCCTCCAAGCTGCGGCCAAATTTTTCATAGAGGTAAAACGCCAGCGGCAGGCCGTGTCCCTCGTTGAGGTGATATACATCTACTTTACGCTCAATGATATCCAGCAGCTTGCCACCGCCTACCCCCAGCAGAATGCTTTGGGCTACGCGGGCAGCCGTATCCGGGTCGTAGAGGTGGTGGGAGATAGTGCGCGAGAGGTAGTCGTTTTCCTCAATATCGGTAGTGAGGAAGAACATGGGCGCCGTGCCAAACGTGTCGGGTGCCAGGTAGTAGGCCTTCACGTGCACATCGGCATCGTGAATGGTGATGGGGAACACGATGCCCGTATCCTGCAGGAAGGAGTAGTACTTGTGGCGGAACTCAGCTTGCATCAGCTGATTACCGTCGCGGGTTTGGTCGTAGTAGCCATCGGTCCATAGGATGGCGATGCCTACCAGGTTCTGCTTCAGCTCATACACCGAGCGCATGTGTGAGCCAGCTAGGAAGCCCAGGCCACCAGAGTAGGTTTTCAGCGCCTGATCGAGCGCGAATTCCATGGAAAAATACGCCGCCGAGGTGCTGAATTCGGGGTTGATGGGGTACATGTTTAAATCAAAAGCCATGTAAGAAAAAGTCAGGGTGAAACAACGCCCCGGCAGACCTTGCCGGAGCAACGGGTTAGGGTTGCAAGTCTAGCAAAAAAATGAGGGCACTACCGCCCAAACGGCAAGCAGGCCGGAAGGTTTGGGGCGGAGTGGCGACATCGCAGCGTAGTGTTGAGCTTCCAAAGATTTCATTCTTACCTTATCTGGAGCAAAGCAGCGGCTGTTGCGTGGCCGCATCGTTGTGGTGCGGGCAGCCTAGCAGCGCCCTGTGCGGGCAGCAAGCAGTATCTTGCATTCTAATTTCCCACACTACATGAAAATTCCCCACCTCCTCCTGGCCGCCCTACTCTGTGGTAGCGCTGCCCCAGTGGCCACCGCGGCCCCTACTCCCGTGGAAGCTGCCAAGAAGGCCGCTCCCATTGCCCGCATCGACCCTACTTTTTGGTGGGTAGGGATGAAGAATCCCAAGCTACAACTACTGGTGCACGGCCCCGGCATTGCCGACAGTAAAGTGAACCTGGCCGCCTACCCCGGCGTGACGATGGATGGCTTCCAACGCCTCGAAAGCCCGAATTATCTGCTCGTCAACCTCACCATCAGCCCCGAGGCCAAGTCTGGCAAGCTGAAATTAAGCTTTGATGGCAAGAGCAAAACCAAGTACGAGTACGAATTGCGTGCCCGCGAAACCGGCAAAGACCGCGTGCAGGGCGTGAATAGCTCCGATTTCATCTATTTTCTGATGCCGGACCGCTTCGCCAACGGCGACCCGAAAAACGACATCATCAAGACGGAGCGCGCCCGCACCATCGCCCGCGACTCGATGTACGCCCGCCACGGCGGCGACCTGAAGGGTATTGAGCAGCATTTCGACTACCTGAAATCCATGGGCGTGACGGCCATTTGGCCTACCCCGGTGGTGGAAAACGACATGCCCAAGGCCAGCTATCATGGCTACGCCCTCACCGACTACTACCAGGTAGACCCGCGCTACGGCACCAACGAGGAGTACCGGCAGTTTGTGCGCAACGCCCACCAAAACGGCCTGAAGGTGATTCACGACGTGGTGCTCAACCACGTGGGCAGCTACAATTACCTGTTCCTCGACCAGCCCGCCAAGGACTGGTTTAACCGGTGGCCCAGCTTCACGCGCAGCAACTACAACTCGCAGGCTCTCAACGACCCCTACGGCTCGAAGCGCGACCTGGACCTGTACAACCGCGGCTGGTTTGATACCACCATGCCCGATGTGAACCAGAGCAACCCGCTGGTAGCCACTTACATCATCCAGAATTTTCTGTGGTGGCTGGAGTACACGGGCCTCGACAGCTACCGCATCGACACCTACCCCTACTCCGACCCGCAATTCCTGATGGCCTGGAATAAGGCGTTGCTGGACGAGTATCCGCAGTTGGGCATGTTTGGTGAGGCGTGGGTGGGCAGCACGGCTCAGCAGGCGTTTTTTGCCCAGAATATTTTCGAGCCGGTGGATGGGTTTAAGTCCAACCTGCCGGGCGTGCTGGATTTTCAGTCGCAGGGCGCCATTTGGGACGCGCTCAAGGAGAAAGGCAACGTGACTAAGCTCTACGACGCGTTGCAGGGCGACTGGATGTACCAGGATGCCACCCGCAACGTGGTGTTTATGGACAACCACGACATGAGCCGCGTCTATTCCGTCATCGGCGAAAGCCTACCCCGCCTGAAGATGGGCTTTGCCTGGCTGCTCACCACGCGCGGCATTCCGCAGCTCTACTACGGCACCGAGATTCTGATGAAGAACTTCTCGAACCCCGACGGCCTGGTGCGCTCCGACTTCCCCGGCGGCTGGAAGAAAGATAAGCGCAACGCCTTTACGCAGGCCGGTCGCACGCCCCAGGAGCAGGAGGCGTTTGCTTACGTGAGCAAGCTCGGCACCTACCGCAAAGCGCACCCCGTGCTGCAAACCGGCAAGCTGATGCAGTTCATCCCGCAGGACAACATCTACACCTACTTCCGCTACGACGACCAGGGCAACACCGTGATGGTGATGCTGAACGGCAACGACAGCGAGAAATCCGTGGATCTGACGCGGTTTGCGGAACGGCTCAATGGCTATTCTGCTGCCTCGGATGTGCTTTCTGGTGCTACCGTGTCGGATTTGAA
Organism: Hymenobacter citatus; assembly: GCF_014333615.1. Lineage (GTDB taxonomy): Bacteria > Bacteroidota > Bacteroidia > Cytophagales > Hymenobacteraceae > Hymenobacter > Hymenobacter citatus. Next base: position 34,782 of record NZ_JACSCY010000020.1, read on the forward strand.
AGCAGTGAAGGTGCCGGGGTATACGGCGCTGGTGTGGGAGTTGAAGAAGTAGATTTCAACCTGGAGCTTTTAGCCCGCAGAGGGCGCAGAGGGAAACGCAGAAGACGCTGTGATGCACGAAAATGATATTTCGTTTGAAATTCGGAAGGCCGCTTTTGCTATTCATACGGCATTAGGGCCGGGGCTTTTAGAATCGGTGTATGAGACGCTGATGCACCACGAGCTGCGTAAGGTTGGGTTGGATGTAAAAACGCAGGTGGCCCTACCCGTACTTTACAATGGCCTCAAGCTGGAAAACGGTTTTCGGATGGACCTGTTAGTGGAAAATAAAGTAGTGGTGGAGCTAAAGTCAGTGGAAACGCTTTTAGAAGTCTACCATATGCAGCTACTCACCTATCTGAAACTGTCTGGCCACAAGCTTGGCCTACTCATCAACTTCAACGTACCCCTCATCAAAGCTGGCATCTTCCGCAAAGTGAATGGCCTGTAAGCACACTGCGTCCTCCGCGTTTCCTTCTGCGCCCTCTGCGGGCTAAAAACATCGAAACAACAGATCTGAAAGCACTTAATATGAAAACCCTCCTGCCAGCCCTGACCCTTGCCCTCAGCCTGGCCGCCTGCTCCACTTCCCAATCGCCCCAAGTTACCGAGCCCGTGTCTGCAACCATTGACCCCAACACCACCAACGAAACGCCCCAGGACCACAAGCTGATCATCTACCAGATGATGACGCGCCTGTTTGGCAACAAAAACACCACCAACAAGTTCTATGGCTCGGTGGAGGAAAACGGGGTTGGCAAGTTTAACGACGTGACCAACACCGCCCTGCAAGCCATCAAGCAGCTGGGCGTGACGCACGTGTGGTACACCGGCATCATCGAGCACGCCACCATGACCGACTACACCCGCTACGGCATCCCCCTGGACGATGCCGATGTGGTGAAGGGTAGGGCCGGCTCACCCTACGCCATCCGCGACTACTACGATGTGGCCCCCGACCTGGCCGTGAACGTACCGCGGCGCATGCAGGAGTTCGAGGCCCTGGTGCAGCGCACCCACCAAAACGGCCTCAAGGTTCTCATCGACTTCATCCCAAATCATGTGGCACGCAGCTACAAGTCGGATGTGCGGCCTGCGGGGGTAGTAGACCTGGGCGAGCACGACGATAAAACGCAGGCGTTCAGCCCCGGCAACAACTTCTATTACATTCCGGGCCAGGCGTTTCGGGTGCCAGCGGGCTACAACCCATTGGGCGACTTGAAAGGCCCCGGCGAGGATAAGAAGTACCAGGAAGTACCCGCCAAAGCTACCGGCAACGACGTGTTTTCGGCCACGCCGACCATCGACGACTGGTTTGAAACCATCAAGCTGAACTACGGCGTCGACTACGCGAATAACCGCCAGACGCACTTCGAGCCCATACCGGATACGTGGCTGAAAATGCGCGACATTCTGCTGTACTGGGCCAAAAAAGACGTGGACGGCTTCCGGTGCGACATGGCCGAGATGGTGCCGGTGGAGTTCTGGGGCTGGGTGATTCCGGAGGTGAAAAAGGTGAAGCCCGGCATCATCTTCGCCGCCGAGATTTACAACCCCAAGCAATACCAGCACTACATTGAAACCGGCAAGTTCGACTACCTCTACGACAAGGTAGGGCTCTATGACGGCCTGCGCCGCCTGATGGCCGGCCAGGGCACCACCGACGACATCACCCACGTATGGCGCGAGGAAAGCCGCGGCTTTGCCGGCAACATGCTGCGTTTTCTGGAAAACCACGACGAGCAGCGCATTGCCGCTCGCGAGTTTGCTGGCAACCCCCGCGCCGCCATTCCGGCCATGACCGTGACGGCCACCCTCGCCAACGGCCCCGTGATGCTCTATATGGGCCAGGAGGTAGGCGAGCCGGGCCGCGGCGCCAGCGGCTTCAGCTCCGACGATGGCCGCACCACCATCTTCGACTATTGGGGCGTGCCCGAGCACCAGAAATGGATGAACGGCGGCAAGTTCGACGGTGGGCAGCTCAGCGAAAGCCAGCGCCAGTTGCGCGGCTTCTACCAGCGCCTACTCACGCTCACCAACCAAAGCGACGCCATTCGGCGGGGCCGCTTCTACGAGTTGCAGCAGGCCAACCAGAGCAGCCCCGGCTACAACCCGCAGCAGCTCTACGCCTATCTGCGCTACACTGATAAGCAGAAGCTGCTGATTGTGGTGAACTTCAGCTCCAGCCAGAGTGCCCAAACGCAGTTGCAGATTCCGGCAGCTGCTATGCAGGCCATGGGGCTGGATGCCAGCAAGTCGTACACCTACACGGACCTGCTTAACCAGGCACCACCCATCGACAACCTGGCGCTAACCATAGCTCCGCAGAGCGCCTGCGTGCTGGAAATCAAACCAAAATAACAACTTGCTCCTCCCCTGAACCGTATGCCGGCTTCCTGTATCAATGGCAGGAAGCCGGCATTTTTGCGTAAAGTGTGTACCTTCAAAGTTGCGTTTGCAAACGATTTCGCGCGACTTTTCAACCCGTTCAATTTTTATGGCAGGTAGCACCGTGGCGGCCCCTTCCGCTACCCACAACAAACCCCGGCTCTCCTTCTGGCAGATCTGGAACATGAGCTTCGGCTTCTTGGGCATTCAGTTTGGCTTTGAACTGCAAAACTCCAACGTAAGCCGAATTTTCGAAACGCTAGGAGCTAACAAAGATGACATTCCAATTCTGTGGATTGCTGCACCGCTAACGGGTTTATTGGTGCAGCCCATCATCGGGTATTTCTCCGACCGTACGTGGCACCCGTACTGGGGGCGGCGGCGTCCTTATTTCCTCGTTGGGGCAGTACTGGCGACGCTGGCCTTATTTCTAATGCCGAACTCGTCAGCGCTGTGGATGGCTGGCGGGATGCTCTGGATTCTGGATGCCAGCATCAACATCAGCATGGAGCCATTTCGGGCGTTCGTGGGCGACAAGCTGCCGGGCTCCCAACGCACCAGTGGTTTTGCCATGCAGAGCTTTTTTATCGGGGTAGGCTCGGTGGTAGCAGCAGCGTTGCCGTGGGTGTTCAATAAATGGCTGCACCTAAGCAATACTGCTCCAGCCGGTGAGATTCCACCGTCCGTGAAATGGTCATTCTATGCAGGTGGTCTAGCTTTTATTCTAGCAGTGATGTACACTGTATTCACTAGCAAGGAAACACCGCCCGAAGACATGGAGGAGTTTCGGCGAGAGAATGCGCAGGCCGGTATCTGGGACGGAATGCGTGAGTCGTTTGCCGGACTGTTCAATATGCCCACGGCTATGCGACAGTTGGCTTTTGTGCAGTTCTTTACCTGGTTTGCGCTGTTTTCAATGTGGATTTATGCCACTAACGCCGTCACCAGCAATATCTACAACATGAAGGTGAATAGTAGTCTGTATAATACGATTTCCTCTTTTATTGATAATGCTGCACGCCAAGCCACCGACAACAAAACTCAAAACGAACTGCGTGCTCTGCAGAACGACCTCAAAGAAATCAACGAGTTTCAGGCTAGTAGCACGGAGAAAACCCTCACCCTGAACTTAGCTAACTACTACTTAGCGCACGCACCCGCCACACCTACAGCTCGGCAGGAGTTACAACGAGTGCAACAGCAATACAACGATGGGGCTGACAAGCTGAGCTTAGCTTCATCGGTACGTAACGGGGTAGCAGCCATCTTTGCCTTTGTGCTACCTGTTATTGCAGCTCGCACCAGCCGTCGCCGCACTCATATGCTCTGCCTGCTGCTTGGCGGCATAGGGTTATTGTCACTGAAATTTATTCCCGGCCCCGATTGGATTATGCTTTCTATGTCGTTGGTAGGCATAGCCTGGGCCAGCATCTTATCAATGCCTTACGCTATTCTGGCAGGGTCGCTACCAGCCAACAAGATGGGTTACTACATGGGCGTGTTCAACTTCTTCATTGTAATTCCACAGATTGTGGCCGCTACACTGCTGGGGTTTTTCACTATGCATTTGTTCCAAGGCAATACGATGAGCACTATTGCACTGGGTGGAGCATCTATGATTCTGGCAGGACTACTCACACTTCGAGTAAAGGATACCGACGAGCCCGAAGCACCCGCTACACTAGATACACCCGCACCAGCATACGATACGCCCATAGTGACGGTACCACGTACGTAATCGTTTATTTATCAAATCTTTTGTACCTAACAGAAAAGGTCTTTCAGTTGCTGAAAGACCTTTTCTGTTGAAATACGAAGCCTTTGCAGCCCTGCGGGGTAGGATGTGTCTGTTTACCTTGTACCTTCCAACTGGTTTTTAGGATACTTCATTCTTTATTTTTCCTACATGATTCGCAAACAGCTTTGGCTATTGGGCTTGGGAACTACACTGGCTATGCAGCCGGCCGTAGCTCAGAAAAAGACACCCGTTACGACGCCCAAACCGCCTACCGTGAAAGCGCCCGCCAAGGCTACTGCTGGCGGCGCTAAACTGGTAGAAAAAGTGACCCGCAAAGGCTCCGAGCTGGTAATTCCCTACGAAAAGTACGTGCTGCCCAACGGCCTCACGGTGGTAGTGGCCGAAGACCACTCCGACCCACTGGTACACGTGGACGTGACCTACCACGTGGGCTCAGCCCGGGAGCAGATTGGCAAATCGGGCTTTGCGCACTTCTTCGAGCACATGATGTTTCAGGGCTCCGACCACGTGGGCGACCAGCAGCACTTCAAGCTAGTGACGGCTGCCGGTGGTACCCTCAACGGCTCCACCAACCGCGACCGGACCAACTACTACGAAACCGTACCCAGCAACCAGCTGGAAACCGCGCTGTGGCTGGAGGCCGACCGCATGGGCTTTCTGCTGGATGCCGTGTCGCAGAAAAAGTTTGAGATTCAGCGCGCTACCGTGAAAAACGAGCGCGGCCAGAACTACGACAACCGCCCCTACGGCCTGGCCCAGGAGTACATTGCCAAAACGCTCTACCCCTACGGCCACCCCTACTCCTGGCTCACCATCGGCTACCTCGAAGACCTGGACCGGTCGGACGTGAACGACCTGAAGAACTTCTTCCTGCGCTGGTATGGCCCCAACAACGCGACCCTAACGGTAGGCGGCGACGTGAAAGCCGCCGAGGTGGTGAAGCTGGCCGAGAAATACTTCGGCCCCATCAAGCGCGGCCCCGAAGTGAAGGAGCAAAAGCTGCCTGCGCCCGTGCTCAACCAGGACCGCTACGTGAGCTACGAGGACAACGTGCGCTTCCCGATGCTGCAAATGGTGTTCCCCGCCGTGCCCCAAAACCATCCCGACGAGATTCCGCTGGATGCGCTGGCTGAGATTATCGGGCAGGGCAAGACCTCTTTGCTCTACAAAAACCTGGTGAAGGCGCAGAAAGCCGTGCAGGCGCAGGCGTACAACAGTACCTCGGAGCTAGGCGGCGAGTTTATCATGCTGGCCATTAGCTACCCCGGCAAAGGTCTGGACAGCACCCAAACGGTATTCCGTAAAACGCTGGCGGAGTTCGAGAAAACCGGCGTTACGGACGAGCAGCTAACGCGCTTCAAAAACAGCGCCGAGGCCCAGGCCGTGAATAGCCTGAGCAGCGTATCTGGTAAGGTCAGTCAGTTGGCCGCTTACCAGACCTACGAGGGCAACCCCAACCAACTCCCCGAGCAGCTACGTCGCCTGCGTGCCCTCTCCAAAGCCGATGTGCAGCGTGTGTACGACAAGTACATCCGCGGCAAGCACGCCGTAATTCTGAGCGTATTGCCGAAAGGCCAAATGGCGCTGGCTGCTGCCAAAGACAACTACACTGTGTCGCAAGCGGGCTACAAGGCGCCTAACTACGGCTACGAGGGCCTGAAATACGTGAAGGCCACCGATACATTTGACCGTAGCAAGCAGCCCGGCTCTGGCGCCAACCCTGTGGTGAAAGTGCCCGCTATCTGGCAGGACCAGTTTGATAACGGCCTGCGCCTGATCGGCACCAAAAACACGGAAATCCCAACCGTGACCATGCTAATGACCATCCGTGGCGGACACCGCCTAGAGCAACAGAACCGCAACAAAGCCGGGGTAGCAGCTCTCACAGCCCAAATGCTGAACGAAGGCTCGGAGAAATACACCAGCGAGGAGTTCTCAGCCGCTCTAGACCGCCTGGGGAGCACCGTGAGCGTAAATTCCGGCGACGATAACACCACGGTATACGTGCAGTCGCTCACCAAAAACCTGCCCGCTACCATGGCCCTGCTGGAGCAGCGCCTGCTGCACCCACGCTTCGACCAGGCCGATTTTGACCGCCTGAAAAAGCAGACGCTGGAAGGTATTGCGAATCAGACCACCCAGCCCGTAGTCATTGCCAACAATGCCTATTCGCGCCTGCTTTACAGCCCCGGCGATATTATGTCGGTGCCGGCGAGCGGCACCACGGCTACCGTATCGGAGCTGACGCTGGACGACGTGAAGCAGTTTTATCAGCAGAACTACGCGCCCAACGTGAGCTACGTGACGGCCGTGGGTGATGTGGATGAAGCCACCGTGGAGAAGTCGCTGGCCTTCCTGAAATCCTGGCCGCGCAAAGGCGTAACCATTCCGCCGGGCGAAAGAACGCAGCAGCCCGACAAAACCCGCATCTACTTTATCAATAAAGATGGCGCGGCACAGTCGGAAATCCGGGTGGGCTACCTCACGCCCCTCACTTACGACGCCACCGGCGACTACTATCGCGCCTACCTGGCCAACTACCTGTTGGGCGGCGCCTTCAACTCGCGCATCAACCTGAACCTGCGCGAAGACAAGGGCTACACCTACGGCGCCCGCTCGGGCTTCTCGGGCACGCGCTATATTGGTCCCTACACGGCCTCGGCCGGGGTGCGCGCCGATGCTACAGCGGCTTCGGTGAAGGAGTTTATGAAGGAAATTACCAACTACCGCAACGGTATTACCGACGAGGAGCTAGCGTTCCTGCAATCCTCGGTGGGCCAAAGCGATGCCCTGCGCTACGAAACCGGCCAGCAGAAAGCCGGCTTCCTGTCGCGCCTGGTAGAGTACGACCTAGCGCCCGACTACGTGACCAAGCAGAGCGACATCCTGAAAAACCTGACGAAGGAAGACGTGCTGGCCTCGGCCCAGAAATACCTACCCGCCGACAAGATGTACATCGTAGTGGTAGGCGACCGGACCAAGGCCTTCCCCGGCTTGGCTGAGCTGGGCTACGACGTAGTGGAGTTGGATGCCAACGGCCAGCGTGTGACGCCTACCGCTACCCCCGCTCCTACTGCTGAGGCCCCCACCGCCGCCCCGGCCGTCGATACAGACGTGACCGTGAAAGAAGGCCGGCGCAAAGCCAAAGCCAAGGACGAGAAAGGCCGTAAGATCAAAGTGAAGCACAAAGCCGGCGACGAGAAAACAGACGCCGGGCAATAGATTGCCTGTGGTTGATTAGAAAAAGCGCCCGGCTTCTAAGAAGCCGGGCGCTTTCGTTTGCAGCTCGGTTGCCCCTCTCAGCTGCTGGATGGCAACATGGCATCCATCAATATCTCGTAGCTTTGACGCTAAAGAGGCGCTTGACTGCCCGTCTGCTATTTCTGTTCTGCCCTTTGTTTGTGTTGAGCTGCGCTATGAAAATTTCTATCGTTATCCCCGCTTACAATGAAGAAGAAAACCTATCGGAGGTAGCAGCACGCATCAAGGAAAACCTAACGGGCCGCTACGAACGGGAACTGATTTTTGTGGACGATGGTAGCCACGACAATACCCAACACGTGTTACGCGAGTTGCACAGGCAAGACCCAGAAATTCACTATGTAGCCCTCTCCCGCAATTTCGGGCACCAAAGCGCCCTACGCGCTGGCTTGGATTATGCCACCGGCGACTGTATCATCTCCTTGGACGCCGATATGCAGCACCCCCCGCAGCTGCTACCCGAACTGATTGGGCACTGGCTGGCCGGTTATGATATTGTATATACGCAACGGGAAGATGATGAGAAGTTGTCGTGGTTTAAACGGAGTACGTCGAATGCTTTCTACGGCCTAATGAACTCGCTGTCGAGCGTGAGCTTCGAGCCGGGAACAGCCGACTACCGCCTCATCGACCGGCGCGTGGCCGACGTAGTGCGCAACAGCCCCGATGTGGAGCTTTTTCTGCGCGGTTTTATTCACTGGGTGGGCTTTCGGCAGAAAAAAGTAGCGTACACGCCGGCGGCCCGCTTCCGGGGTAAAACCAAGTATACCCTGCGCAAGATGGTGAAACTAGCCTTCAACGGGGTGACTTCCTTCAGCGTTCGGCCCCTGCACCTTGCTACCCTGGCCGGCGCAGTGGTATCGGCACTGGCTTTCAGCTACGCGCTCTACGCACTGTATATCTTGCTGTTCACTAATGACGCCGTACCGGGCTGGACCTCTACCCTAGTAAGTGTGCTGTTTATTGGCGGTATCCAGCTTCTGGTGTTAGGCATTATGGGTGAGTACTTAGGCCGTTTATTTGTGCAGTCCAAACAGCGTCCGCCCTACCTCGTGAGCGAAACGGATGGCGGTTTACCCGTGCCGCCACCTCGTGGCTCCCTGATGCCCGATACGGCACCCCGAACTCCGCACATTCCTCCTGCTTAGTTCTCTCCGGCTGCCCTTAACCTTTAGCCAACAAGGAGGCGTGGCCTTACCTGCAATCCATTTTTAGCCTTGCAAGCTGAGTATCAACGCCTGATTACCCTATGGGGTATGATACGACGCTACTTGCCTCGTTTTACTTCTCTACTTGATGACTGTGCCGCGACAATCAACGACGATTGCATTATCTGACCGTTTGGTACTAGGCGGACTTTTACTGGTTCATTTGCTCTTACTCTGGGCGCGTGTCGGGCAAGTTTTGTGGCACCCCACAGAGTATCTGCTGTCGCCTGCCGGTGATGGCATTAAATCGTATTTCGCCCTACTCTACTACGTGCAGATCGACCACGGCCAGCAGTTTACGGGCATGCTTTATCCGTACGGAGAGCTGCTAACCTACACGGATGGTTTTCCGTTGCTGGCTTGGGCATTGAAAACCTGGGAAAGTGTATTTGGCCTGAGCAAAGCCAGCGTGGTAGGCGCCCTGAACCTGACCATACTCCTGTCGTCGCTACCTGCCACGGCTTTGCTTTACGCTATTATGCGCCGCTACCGGGTTGGCCAACTCCTAGCGGCCTGTGCGGCGCTTCTCATCGTGTTTTTGTCGCCGCAATGGTTTCGTATTACAGGGGGGCATCTCACGCTGGCCTTGTTTTTTGCCGTACCATTGCTATGGTATTTGCAATTGCGGCTGATGCACGCCACCACTACCCGGCAGCGGGCACGCTGGTTAGCTGGCTACCTTCTTTCAGCGTTGCTATTAGCGCTGGCTCACCCCTACTACCTCCTGCATGCCCTACTGCTACCCCTTGCTACTGCCGCCGTGCAGCTGGTGCAGCAGCTAGGCCGCCGCGCTCAGCCCTGGCGCATGCCGCTTTGGTTGGTGCTAAGCGGTACGTTGCCGGTTCTGCTGTTTCGTCTGTGGATTGGCCTGATTGATTCTATGGCAGACCGCCCGGTGAATCCCTATGGTTTCTTTGTCTATCACACCAATATTGCCAGCGTGTTCGGTCCTGTGATAGAGCCTTTTGCAGCCGTTTTTGCTTTCATTTTCCATACCAATGCCCCCATTTGGGAAGGGTATGCCTATATAGGCCTACCCGCTGTGCTGGGTATTGGGCTGTTAGTAGTGCGGGGGATAGATCATCTGGTACGGAAACGTTGGCTGTGGATACTAGCCCCCACCTTGCCTAACTCTCTTGGAACTAGCCTGTGGGCCGCTACCCTGGTACTGCTATTTGCGGCCGGCTGGCCTTTCATCCTACCCTCTTTCAGCGGATTAATTGATTGGCTGCCGGGCCTCAAGCAATTTCGCTCACTGGGGCGCTTCGCCTGGATATTTTACTATGTTATAGGAGTCGTTACGGTGGTGCAGCTGTGGCAGCTGTACCGCATGTTGCAGCAGCGCCGGGTAGGGCGCCTTGGCGTTGTACTGCTCAGCCTGCTGCTGCTGCTTTGGGGGCTAGAGGCTAAGTACCAAGTGGAAGCAGCTACCCACCCTTTACGGGATGCCCAAGTAGCCACCCACTTCCTGAGTCCTGACGACAACTATGCTGAATTGCTTTCCAAAGCAGGCCACGACCCAGCGCGCTTTCAGGCGCTGCTGCCACTGCCGTACTATTCGCTGGGGTCCGAAAAGTTTGATTTGGGCGGCTCCGAAATCAGCGTTGTCGAAGGCTTTCGGGCCGCGCTTAATCTGCGTTTACCCATCATCGCCGGTATGATGTCGCGGACGTCTACCACGCAGGCCCTCAGCTTGCTTCAGCTTTTTTCTTCCGATTTAACTCCTAAAAGCCTACCGGCACAATTACCCTCCCAACGCCCCCTGCTGGTAGTAGCTTCCCGACAGGATGCTCTACGCCCCGCTGAAACCGCTTTGCTGCAAAGGGGCGCCCAGCAACTGCTGCAAACAGATCGAGTAACGCTCTACGAGCTACCCTTGACGGCCTTCGCTACCGCTCGTCCGGCTAAAGAACGGGCTTGGTTTGCAGCGCATCAAGCGTCTTTACTTAAAGAAGGGCCTATCTGGCGTACAGCACCAGGGCCAGCTGTTATTTGGCGCACCTTTTCTGAAAATTCCGCCTCAGCTTCTTTCACACAGCCCGGCGCTGCTCATCGTAGCAAAGGCCTGCTCACACTGTATGAAGGGCCCCTACCCGGCGCCACCGATACAACTAGCTACGAGCTAAGTATTTGGGCCTACGCAAAGACTTCTGACTGGCTGCCAGTGCTACGCTACCGTCAGCTTGACCCCAGTGGCAATGAGGTAGAGCGGCGGGAAGAATCAATGAAAACCAGCACAGAAATTCATGGCGACTGGGTTCGATTTGCCTACGTCATTCAGCTAAAATCTCCGCAAAACCGGGTAGAAGTGGCAATGGATGGTGCCGATATCCTGGTTGATGACCTGTTGATTCGACCTCGCTCCACACAAGTATATTGGCTGGACTCGCGCGGACAACCTGTCCTCAATGGCTACCCACTGGCGTGGTAGCCATCTACTGCGCATCACTGCGTCAGTCCCATGCTACGCTAGGCCCCTTTCCCTTGCTGTTGCTCAAAAAACTCAACCGCTTCGTTTTTAAACTGCTCATGTATTGAGCGCAAAAAGGGTATAGGGGCTGTAGGTTTATCCTCCTACCTATCTTTGCAGCCTACCTCCGCTATCCTACTACGCTGCATGGATCTTTCGATTATCATTCCCATCTATAATGAGGAAGCCAATATTCAGACTCTATACGACCGGCTGAGTGGCGTGCTGGCCCCGCTTGGCCGTTCCTACGAGCTTATCTTTGTCAACGACGGCTCCCGCGACCAGTCGCTGCGCCTGGTTAAAGCTCTCACAGAGCGCGACGCGCGCGTGCGCTACATTGATTTCAGCCGTAATTTTGGGCACCAGATTGCCGTTACGGCTGGGCTGGACTTATCGCATGGTGAGGCGGTAGTGATTATCGACGCCGATTTGCAAGACCCGCCGGAGCTGATTCCGCAGCTCTACCAGAAGCTGCACGAAGGCTACGAGGTAGTGTATGCCCGTCGCCGCTCGCGCCAGGGCGAAAGCGTCGCTAAGAAGTTCACTGCCAAGCTGTTTTACCGTATTCTAGCCAACATCACTAACATATCAATCCCCGTAGATACGGGCGATTTCCGTATTGTGTCCCGCAAGGTGGTAGATGCGCTCAAGCAAATGCCAGAGCAAAATAAGTTTATCCGCGGGCAGATTTCCTGGATTGGCTACCGTCAGACCTACCTCGAATACGACCGGGCCGAACGAGCCGGTGGTGCCACCGGCTACACATACAGTAAAATGATTCGGCTGGCGCTGGACGGCATCACGGGCTTCTCTGATGCGCCCCTTAAGTTTGCTACCATTAGCGGGTTTGTGGTATCGGGCATTTCCTTCCTGGTTGTGCTTTACACGCTCTACGAGCGATTTATAGCACATGACTACCAGCCAGGTTGGGCTTCCCTGATGGTAAGCATTTTATTCCTGGGGGGCATTCAGCTAATTGCGGTCGGTATCATTGGTGAGTATTTGTCGCGGTTGTCGGCCAACGTGCGTCAGCGCCCCCTCTACATCATTTCCGACACCAATATTCCGGTTACCAGCGTTGCGCCTGCCGCTAGTCCTGCTACCCACCCAGGTCCTGTTTTCCCGACGTAACCGGTGGCGTTGTGCCGCCTTATTCCAACTCCTGCACCAGCTGTTCTAGCTCGGCCAGCGTGGTTTCGCGGAAGCTGAGCGGCTCGCTGCTGTGGCGCCCCGTAGTGATTTCGCGCACGGCCACGTAGGGTGTGCCGCTCATGTAGCGAATACCGAGCAGCACGGCCTTTTTGTTGGCCGGCACGTCCACAAAGTCGTAGCCCGTTTCGGTGGGCTGGCCTAGCACAATGGTAGCGGCATCGTGCAGCACCAGGCGTACGCTGGTGTGCGTGTCGGGCTCTACGGCGGCCGTGAGGGTAGTCACGGCTTCGGCCGCGGGGCGCGGACGGGCAGCCGCTATCCACCCCAGTTGCCCTACCCGGAAAGCCTGCCGATCAGTGGCCGGCGCTTCTGCGGCGGCTACTGATGGTGCTGGTGCCGACACGATAGTTGAGTCAGTATCAGCCAGTAGGTCGGGGGCTTCGGGTAAGGTGAAGCGGATGGGTACCAGTATTTTCACCTTCACAAAACGCCCTTCGCGCTGGCCGGGCGTCCAGCGGCCCGAGCTTTGCCGCAGCACCCGCAGGGCTTCCGCATCGAAGCTGCTACCCAGGCCGCGCAGCACTTTGGGCGTTAGCACCCGCCCCGCTTCGTCAATCACCGCCGACACGTAGACGGTACCCTGCGTGTGGCTACCGGCCGCTGCGGTGGGGTAGCGCACGAGTTTGTTCAGGGTGGCCGGGCCACTCTCATATACAGGCATGGGGTGCGCCTCATTGTATATCTGGTCGTCTACTACCGTCTCAGAGCCAGCCACCACCCACCTAACCGGCTGCCGGCGCCCGCTTAGCCCATAATACAGCGGCATTCCCGACCGGGCCGAAGCCGGAAGCTCCACCTGCACGGCGCGGCCCGCGGCTATGCGCAGGAACTGGCCGTTGCCCGTGGCCCGCACCAGCACGGCGCCGCCCGGTATCAGCAGTTGATCATCGGTGGTTTCGGACACAATATTGGAGAGCAGTACATCAGCCAGCCCGTAGCACTCCTTCAATTCCACAAACACAGGGCCGGTTGCGGGCTCCCTGCGCGCGTCGACCAGCGTGCCCGCCGGAATGCGTACCACGGTGCCCTCCCTACCCCGCACCTCGGCTAGTTGGGTAGGGTCTATCTTGTGGTACTCGCTGGCTTTCAGGGTGAGGTCGTAAAGACGTGCTTCGGCGGGCGGTGGGGCAGCGGTGTCGCGGGGTGCTATGGCGCGGCGCCCGGCCCCCGGCCTGATGAGTGGGGCATTGGCTTGGGTAGGGCGCTCTACCCGGTGCCAGGTTAGGGTATCGGGGCGGCGAGGCGTGGGGGCAGGCAGCGTGTCAACGGGCAGCTCGGTTTCAGCGCCTGCTACCTCTGTTTGAGCGGGCGTGTCGGACTGACAGCTGTAGAACAGGAAAGAGGCTAGGCCACTGAGCAGCAAAAGGCGAAGGGTAGGCATTGGACAAAATAACGGCTTCGGCAGCTATTCTGGTACAAATGGGGCAAAAGCCTCAGCAGTACAGCCAGGATAGGTTGTATGCACCTTCCACTTTGCTTCACCAAAAAAATTAAATTAATAATAATTACTTAATAATCAATTATTTGGTGCATCAAACAGTCTATAGTATCACTTTTAATTCTCGATTAAACGTATTTATACGTTATATAACTTATAAATACGTTATACTTGCCTTATGGAAGAGTTAACAAAAACAGAGGAGCGCATCATGCACGTGCTCTGGAAGCTGAAACGAGCTTTTGTTAAAGACATTATTCAGCATCTGGATGAAGACCCTGCGCCACCTTACACCACTATTTCTTCGGTGGTGCGCATTCTGGAGCGCAAGGGCTATGTGAGTTTCAAGGCCTATGGCAAGACGTATGAGTACTCGCCTGCCATCAGTAAGCTGGAATACCGCGCGGCTTCTCTTAAGCGCATGCTGACGCAGTATTTCGACAATTCGCCGGCGGCGCTGGTGTCTTTTATGGTAGCGGAAGAAAGCCTGAGCCCCGAGGAAGTGCAGCGCCTCCGCCAGCTGCTGGACCAAGCCTCTCCCGATACCTCCCCTACCGATGACACCCACTAGCCTGCTGCTCTACCTGGCCGAGGTTAGCTTCGGCACGGTTGTCTTCGCGCTACTCTACCGGCTGGTATTTACCCAGCTGCCCACGTTCCGTTGGAACCGTTGGTACTTGCTGGTTAGCCTGGTTGCCAGTTTTGCCCTGCCGTTGCTGGTCGGTTTCACGCCGTGGTTGGCGCCTGCCGCTGCTGACGATCCAACCGGACCTCTCCCTGCCCTACCCTTGCGCTGGGCGCTGGCAGCTACCCCAACATCTCCACTTCTCGACACTCCCGATTATCTGCACAGACTGGGTTGGGTGGTGCTGGGAGTATATGTTGCGGGCGTCTGCTACCGGGCATGGCGTACGGGCCGCAGTTTGTGGCAACTATACATGCTGGTGACTGCGCACGCCAGCGTTCGTCTGCCAACGGGCCGACTGGTGCACTTGCCTACGCAGGCGCTGCCAGCGTTTTCCTTTGGGCCGTTCATTTTTCTTTCGTCGCTGCACCAGTCGCTTAGTGAGGCAGAGCGGCAGTTGCTACTTCTGCACGAACAGGTGCACGTGCGCCAGTATCACACGCTGGATTTGCTGGGCTACGAGGTAGCCGGTTGGCTACTCTGGTTTAACCCGGCAGTGCGCTACCTGGGCCGGCAGGTGCGGCAGGTGCACGAATACTTGGCCGATACCACTGTAGCGCAACTACCCGGCATCGGGATTCGCCAGTACGGCAGCCTGCTGCTGAAGCTGGTGGCGCAGCAGCCTCCCTTCCGTTTGACGCATACTTTTTCTTCTTCCACTTTAACGCAACGTATTTTTATGCTTACCACCTCTGTTCCTACCCGCTGGCAAAAACTTCGTTTTCTGCTTGTTATACCTGTGGCCGCTACGGCATGGGCTGTTAGTTCCTACGCGGGCTCTCCATTGCCGCCTACCCCAACAGAGCCTGCTACAGCTTCAGCTTCGCTCACAGCCACTCAAGCAGGCCCTACCATCCGGCGCATCACGTGGCAAGGCAACACGGTGCTATCGGCGGCTCGTCTCACACAAGCACTAGGGCTGAAACCCGGCGCTGTATATGACTCGGTAGCCCTCGGCCAGCGCCTGCAATCCGATGTCACATCTCTGTACATGGATCAGGGTTACTTGTTTTTTTCGATTGAGCCCAGCGTCGTTCCGCAATCCAATGGCACTGTAGATTTGATTTTTACCATTTCGGAAGGAAAGCCTGCCCGCCTGGGAACCGTTACGCTACAGGATGCGCGTGCCCCTGCGGTAGCTACTGCGCCGCTGCTGGCCCAACTTCCCCTGCATAGCGGTGACCTATTCAGCCGTAAGAAGCTCGTAGAAAGTCAGACACTATTGGCACAAGCCAGCAACATACCTTTGGCAGCAGTGCAAGTAAACCCCATACCCGTAATGCAGCTCAATGGATCGGCAGTGGTGAATATAGAATTTGTGTTGCAGCCGAAGTAAGCGCTCCTGAAAAGACTACCCGGCCGCTTCGTGCGTTAAGGTCGGCAGGCTGGCTTCTTGTGCTAGGGTAGCACAAGTCTGCGCTCGTCTGCCGATCTTTATACCCGCTATGCTTCTACGTTTTTCTTTGTGGCTGATGCTGGGCACGCTGGTGCTCACTGCCTGCCAGCCCGATCTGGAATCTGGACCGTTGCTCGATTTTGTGGGGGGCTCACGCTACACGGCCTACACGCGCATCATCAACACGCCAGCAGATACGCTGACATATAAAATATTCGCAGCCACAACCAAAGCCCAAGGCAGCGACACGGCCGACGCGCCCAACCTGACCAACATGCGTGTTACGGTAACGTATACTCCGCGCCTAAATCCTGTTGACTACATTGGGTTGTCAGTTCCAGACCTCTACACCAGAGGAGACACGCTGGTCGTATTCAACCAGAAGATGAGGCGGAAGACCTTTGCTTTTCAGAACACCTTCAGTACACGCTCTACCAGCGGCCGCGAAACCTGGAAATTTGAGGCTACAGATGAAGATGGTAACACAAGCACCACCAGCTTTCGGATTACGCTCCGCAATGCCGACTCTACGCTTGCCTACCATCGCTACACAGTAGGTTTGCAGGCACCGCGCACGTTCACCAGCCGTTCGTATATAGCACTCCTGCCAGGCCTAACGTTTCCGCGCTACATAGGCTCCCAAACCGATTCGCCCGGGGTTCCCTATTCGGATGTGTATGGGCTGATTGATTTGGTCTACCTCCCTGGCGCCGCAAACTCAATTGTGCTGGCGTCGCCTTCAGATTCTACTCTAAGCCTAAGCACGCTGTGGCCAAGGGATTCTACTAAGCGCCGTACCACGCTCCTGCGCTCAACAAACCTCAACGCTAGCACCTTTGCTGCGGCATCCTCTCCAAATGACTTAACTACTGCATATAACAATGGTACTACTCCCACCGCTGTCCGCACCGAAACACTGGTGAAAGGCCGCGTGTATGCCTTCCGGACGCAGGACGCCAAGTTTGGGCTTATTTACGTGGAAAACATAATCACAACGCCTATTCCGGCGGCTAAACTGCAAGTACATATTACCAAGTAACAGCCTATATAGCGTACATAAAAAAACGCCGCTACGAATATCGTAGCGGCGTTTTTGCTGCATTCAGGTTTTTATTCTATCCTTAGAAAGTCGTCCCAATGGTGAGGGAGGTGGTGAAGCGGTTAGCATCAATGCTTACTACGGGTTGGTCGCCGGCATTGAGCACGTAGGGCGAGTAGTAGGTATTGGCTGACTTATATACGCCAGCTACGTCCAGGAAGAAGTTCTGCTGACGCAAGCCCAAGCCCACCGTGTAGTATGTTTGGGTGCGGTCGAAATCATTAGCGCGATAAGGGTCGCCGTAGCGGGCATACCCAAGCCGGAATCGGAAGGCCTCGTAACGTGCCTCGCCACCAAAACGCAGGTTGACGGTAGAGCGGTAAAGGTCGCTGATGTATTGGTTTGTGCTGGAGTAATCGTATCCAGCAGTCGTGCCGTTGGCAGTGGCGTTATCGCGGAAGCGCGGCTGAGAATAATCAACGTACTCCACATCGCCTGTCAGGAAACCATACTTCCCTAACAATACGGCGATGCCACCATTTGCCCGGAAGGGAGTGGTCAGGTTGTAGGAGAACTGCTGGCTACCCGTTTGCGCATCCCCTCCGTTAATTGTCTGGATTATTTGCCCCGCATCGTTTCGTATATACCTGGGCGGGGTAAACGTAGAGCTGAGCTGTGTGCTGTATGTATCTGTTAGTCGGTACCAAGTGGGTGTTTGCACAGAAGCACCAAGGCGCACATTATCCGTAGCACGATAAATAGCTCCAATACGAGCATTGAACCCTGTACCACGTGTTTGCAGGTAGTCGCGCAAATGCACATCCACATCACTGGTCGTCTCATAGAAATCACGCGTCATCTCGTAGCGCGCACCCACAACGCCAATGGCACCGCCTATATACAGCTTGTCGCGGTAGCTAGCCCCGTAGGCAAAGTCGTACTGCGACTGCGACCCGGTATTTAGCGTGCTTTCCCGCTGCGTAATAGGTCCGTTGCGACTAATAGTAGATACTTGGTTGCCGCCATCCAGGTTATTCAAATAAGCACCATAGGCCAGCGCGTCTAAGTCAACGTAGGCATTATCGGCATACTGATCATCTATTTCCTGATTAGTAAGACGCGGCTCCCGCAAACGCTGAAACAACGACTGCTGCTCGCCCACCGTCCCAGAATAGACGGAGTTCTGATTGAAATCGTTGATGCGCGTAACGCCTATTCCAAAGGAGCCTGCGCGCCAGTCCGATGTGTTGTCGCTATCGGGCCGACGGTTGGTAAAGATTAGCCCTACGTTTCCAATGTGCAGGCTGTTTCGGGAATCGGTGAGGCTGCCACTACCCTGCAAAGAGCTGTTGGTATTACCAACGCCAAAGCCGGGCGTAAAACTCACCTCCGAACGCTGGAATAAGCCCAGACCAGCTGGGTTGCTGCTTAAGTTACCAGCATCTGCCCCTAGCGCTACGTTGGCTCCGCCAATTCCTAACGTACGGGCTCCGCCGCCAAATTGTAGTTGAGAGTACCGCAAAGCATCTAGCTCACTTTGGGCAAAAGCGTGGCTGGCCCAACCCATAAGGGCCAAGCCTAGCCAATATTTCATGTTTTTCATTCAGGAAAGAAAGGAAAATGAGACATCTACGAGCGTAAGCCCGGATGCATTAGCGCACGCGTCCACGGCTACCACCGCCGCCACCTACCGAGCTAGCACCGGAAGAACCTCCGAAAGAGCTACGCGAAGGCTCACTGAACGAGCGCGAGGGTTGCTGCTGCTCATACGAGCGAGTAGGTTGGCTGTATACCTGGCGTTGCGTTGCCTGACCATCGCCACTGAACAATCGGTTACGACGGGGCTGTACTACATTGCCCTGGTTGCTATACCCTTGACTACCAGCATCGGCGCTGCGCCACCGGCGTCCTCCCGAGCGGGTATCCAGATTGGGCTGATCGGCGGGCACATTCACAGTGTTCTGGCGCTGGGGGTTGCCAGCCACGCCACCATCCACAACCCGTCCACGGCTCCAGCCACCATTACCATTGTTTCCATTCACGACTGTACCACCCGAGCCATTAGACAGAACAGCATTGCCACTGGAGCGGCCACCGCGTATGCCAGTATTGGGGGCCGACGACAACGCAGCAGCACTCCGCTCACGACGCGGCTGGTAGTTAACGCGGCTACGTACATCACCGGCATAGCCATAGCTACCGCCATAGTAAGGATAACCATACCCCAGGCCGCCGTAGCCCAAGCCACCATAGCCTAAGCCGTAGCCGTACCCAAGCCCTGGCCCATAGCCCAAACCACCGTAGAAGGGGTCATACAAGCCACCATATCCCAATCCTCCATAGCCTAAGCCATACGGACGATAGAGGGAGCCAAAGCCCAATCCTAAGCCAATGCTCAAGCCAGAGCCGTAATAAGGCGAGTAGAAGGGACTGTAAAGCGAGCCAAAGCCGTAGGGGCTATAGCCACCATACCAAAAGGGGTCGGTATAGGCGAGACTGGAATAACCCAGGCCGCTATAGGTAGAGCTGTTGAAACGACGCAAGCGAGAGGCATAGCCATAGTCATCATCGTAGTACTCTGTAGTGCCAGTGGCATCTTGCATAGTACCATCGCCAGAGTATTCGGGGTTTACATCACCTGATACGGCGTAGCCACCGTTGCTTTGCCCCTGCCCGTAGCGGGCGTCCAGTGCTTCCTGGGCAGCAGGCGTCAGCGTAGTCTTATCCTTTGAGGTATAATACACTCCATCGTCTTCGGTAGAGGTAGTAAGGGCCGATGTGCCCGCGCACCCGCCAAGCGCTAGCGCACTCAGGGCAGATAAAATGAAGGTGGAATATCTTTTCATGATTATGTAGAGAAAGGAGCTATGGAAATGAGAATCAGGCGAAGTTAGAGGGCATTTGCTACCCGCTTCACCTGCCGGGCGGAATGCTTCGTTTTAATAACGTAATTTGAGGCCGAAACGGTGCCTTAGTGGGCGACAAATGTTATACCACTATTTCGGACTTTTTTTGCACTTCTACTTTCAAAGATACTCCAAAACATGAGCAAAAGTTTGCCGAAGCGCAGCGAAGATTACTCTTTATGGTACAATGAGTTAGTAAAGCGCGCGGGCCTGGCCGAAAATGCCGCCGTACGGGGTTGCATGGTCATCAAGCCGTACGGCTACGCCATCTGGGAAAAAATGCAGCAAACGCTGGATGGTATGTTCAAGCGTACCGGCCATCAGAACGCTTATTTCCCCCTGTTTGTCCCCAAAAGCTTATTCGAGGCGGAAGAGAAAAACGCGGAGGGCTTTGCCAAGGAGTGTGCCGTGGTAACACACTACCGACTCCAAACAGACCCCGAAAAACCGGGCAAGTTGCGCGTCGACCCCAACGCTAAACTGGAAGAAGAGCTAGTGGTGCGCCCTACCTCCGAAGCCATCATCTGGAGCACCTACAAAAATTGGATTCAGAGCTACCGCGACCTGCCACTGCTTATTAACCAGTGGGCTAACGTGGTACGCTGGGAAATGCGTACGCGCCTGTTCCTGCGCACAGCCGAGTTCCTGTGGCAGGAAGGCCACACTGCCCACGCCACCGCCGAAGAAGCCCTAGCCGAAACCCGCCAGATGCTGGACGTGTACGCCGAGTTTGCCGAGGAATGGATGGCTCTACCCGTGGTGAAAGGCGTAAAGTCGGAGAACGAGCGGTTTGCCGGTGCCTTGGAAACCTATTGCATCGAGGCGCTCATGCAGGATGGCAAAGCGTTGCAGGCCGGCACGTCGCACTTCCTGGGGCAGAATTTCGCCAAGGCGTTCGATGTGCAATTCCAGAGCAAGGAAGGCACACTGGAGCACGTATGGGGCACTAGCTGGGGCGTGAGCACCCGCCTGATGGGCGCGTTGGTGATGGCGCACTCCGATGACGAAGGATTGGTGCTACCTCCCAAATTGGCGCCAATTCAGGTGGTGATTGTACCTATCTACAAAACTGGTCAGCTCGACGAGCTGCTGGAGCGCATCCGGCCCATGCAGCAGGGCTTGATAGAGCGCGGTATCTCGGTGAAGGTAGACGACCGCGACACCGAGCGGCCCGGCTTCAAGTTTGCCGAGTGGGAAATGAAGGGCGTGCCCGTACGCCTAGCTGTGGGCATGCGCGACCTGGATGCCGGCACCGTGGAGGTAGCCCGCCGCGACACCAAGGAGAAAATGAACCTACCGCTGGCCGACATCGTGCAGAGCGTAGACCAGTTGCTCCAGGATATCCAGACCAACATCTATAACAAGGCCCTGCGCTACCGCGAGCAGCATACTACCCGCGTAACCACCTACGAGGAGTTTAAGCAAGTGCTCGATACTACCGCCGGCTTCGTGCTGGCTCCCTGGGACGGCACCCCCGAAACGGAGGAGCGCATCAAGGAGGAAACCAAAGCCACCATCCGCTGCCTAGCCCTCAACGAGCCCGACGAAGATGGGGTAGACATGCTAACGGGTAAGCCCTCGGCACGCTACGCCTACTTTGCACGGGCATATTAATGCCTTGAAGCAAGCCAATTACAGAAAAAGGCGACTACTAGTAGTCGCCTTTTTCTGTTCCTGCTAGGTAGGAACCCGTTGCGGTTTTTGCGCTATGTACTTCCCTAAACTTTCTGCGTATCTTTCCTTATCACCTTCTATACTTTTCTACCATGGACTGGCTCACGATTGCTACCCTTCTCCTGTTCGGCTTGCTATTCGTGGCGGCCGAGGTTATTTTTATTCCGGGCACCACGTTTGTGGGCTTTGTGGGCTTCATGTTGCTGGCGGTAGGCATCTGGTTCAGCTACCGCGACTTAGGTACACCTACCAGTCACTTCATTTTGGGTGGTTCGGTGCTTCTCACGGCTGTGTTGGTATATGTTGGTTTGAAGCCTAAAAACCTAAATAAATTTGCCCTCACGGAGGTGCATAATAACTACGTGCACGATGCCCGTCGCCCCGACGTGCAGCCGGGCACTGCTGGCCGTACCATCTCGGCGCTACGGCCGGCCGGTACGGTACTGTTTGAGAACGACCGGCGTGAGGCCACTACCCGCGGCGAGTTTATTGCGGCTGGCACGCCCGTACGGGTTCTACGCATCGAGCAAAACCGTATTGTAGTAGAGCAAGCCTGAGCGACCGTGTCAGTTTTTAGTTGTTAGTTACACGGCCTTTCGCTTTCATCCCCTTATCCTACCCCATGAATTTTCCAATTCTACCGATTGCCGTGGTGGCCATTGTGCTGCTGGTGCTCTTGTACTTCTTCCCGATTAACCTTTGGATAACGGCCATTTTCTCCGGTGTCCGCATCAGCCTGTTGCAGCTCGTATTTATGCGCGTCCGCAAGGTGCCGCCGTCGCTGATTGTGAATTCTCTGATTACGTCTTCCAAAGCGGGCCTGCAAATCACGCCCAACGAGCTAGAAACGCACTATCTCGCTGGTGGCAATGTACCAAGTGTGATTAAAGCGCTGATTTCGGCCGATAAAGCGAACATCCCACTTGATTTCAAGCAAGCTACCGCTATTGACTTGGCTGGCCGCGACGTGTTTGAAGCCGTTACAACTTCCGTGAATCCTAAAGTCATCAACACACCCAACGTAGCTGCTGTAGCACAGGATGGTATTCAGCTCATTGCAAAGGCCCGTGTGACGGTGCGCGCCAACATCACGCAGTTGGTGGGCGGGGCTGGGGAGGAAACTATTCTGGCCAGGGTAGGCGAAGGCATTGTCACCAGTATCGGCTCGTCGCTGTCGCACAAAGAAGTGCTCGAAAACCCCGATAAAATCTCAAAACTGGTATTACAGAAAGGCTTGGATGCAGGTACTGCCTTCGAAATTCTGAGTATTGATATTGCGGATATTGACATCGGCGAGAACATTGGGGCCAAATTGCAAACTGACCAGGCCTCTGCCGACCTGAAGGTAGCCGAAGCCCGCGCCGAAGAACGTCGTGCCATGGCTGTTGCTATGGAGCAGGAATATCGCGCCAAAACCCAGGAAGCAAAGGCCCGTGTAGTTGATGCCGAAGCCGAAATTCCGAAAGCTATGGCCGAGGCCTTCCGCTCCGGCAACCTGGGCATTATGGATTACTATAAGATGCGCAACATTCAGTCCGACACCGACATGCGCGACTCCATCGCCAACCCCGACGGACCGAAGTCCAACTAATGAATAGTGAGGTTGTGAAATGGTGAGCTACAAGAGAGCGTGTCATCCTGAGCGAGGCGAAGGACCTTCTCACAGCAGAACGAGCCGTCATTACGTCCTTCGTTCTTCGGGCATAAGGTCCTTCGCAAGCTCAGGATGACACGCTCTCTTGTAACTCACCATTTCACAACCTCACTACTTCACTACTTCTTCGTCACTCGGAACTCTACGCGGCGGTTGAGCTTGCGGGTTTCTTCCTCGTCGTTGCTGGCTATGGGTTTGGTGTCGCCGTAGCCCTCGGTGGTGATGCGGTTTCCCGCTATACCCTTGGATACCAGGTATTTCTTCACCTCATTCACGCGGTCCTGGCTCAGCTTTAGATTCAGGGCCGGGTCGCCTTGGTTGTCGGTATGGCCTTCCACCTTGATTTCCACCTCGGGGTAGTCCTTCAAAATACGCACTAAGCGCAACAACTCGGGATAGGAGTTTTCGCGCAGGTAGTACTTGCTCTGGGCAAAGAAGATATTGTTGAGCTTGATGGTAGAGCCTACTGCAAAGGGCACCAGAAACAAATCCTGGGTCACCTCGGAGTAGTTCTGCCGGTCGGTCACGTCCAGGTTATCGCTTTCTGCCAGATAGTTAGTAGCCTCGGCGCGGTAGCCATACTGCACACCCGAGGGTAGTACAATAGTATAGGAGCCATCCTGCGGATTCACTTCAGCTACTCCTAGCTCCTCACCGGTGAGCAGGTTTTCGTAATGAATAACGGCGGCAATGGGCTTTTTGGTCACAGCGTCCAGCACCTGCCCACGCACCAGCGTCACGGTTTCGGGCTTGAAACGGGGTGTGAGGGCAATCCGGAAGATATCCTTGGAGCCGCCCGTGCCATTGCGCGCCGATACCAAGTAGGCATCTTCACCGGCCGCCGATACGGTGTAGTAGGCGTCGAAATCAGGCGAGTTGACGTTCGGGCCCAGGTTGCGCGGCTGGCTCCACTTGGTCCAGCTGTCATCTAAGCGCTTGCTATAGAAAATGTCGCTCTTGCCATAGCCACCGTGGCCTTCTGAGGCGAAGTAGAGCGTTTTGCCATCGGCGGCCAGGAAGGGGGCAAACTCCGCTTTCTTCGTGTTCACCGTGGGTCCTAGGTTGCGCGGGCGGCTCCAGCTCTTGCCGTCTTCGTTCAGAAAGCTGACGTAGATATCCTGGCTACCCTGACCGTCTTTGCGCTGCACAGCCATCATCATCACCTTGCCTGAAGTACCCAGGCAATAGTCCACGTTTTCGGGGTCGTCGTTGTAATAATCTTCAATCACCACCGGCACGGGCTTGCTCCAGCCCGTTACGGTGCGGCGCGTGGTGCTAGGGCCTTTGGGCTCCAGCGTGCCATCGGGGCGGTACACGCCAATGACCAGCAACTGCTGCCCGTTGGCCGATACAGCCGCTACCCCATTGGGATCCTTGGGGGTATTTACAGGTCCGCCCAGGTTTTTGGCCGGGTTCCAGGCTTTGGTGTTGGCATTATTGAGGGTAGCATACCATACATCCTGTGCATCGCTGGCACCACCGGTATTCTGGGGGCTTTCCTGCCGGGCAAAGTACAACGTACGGCCGTCGGGGGAGATAATAGGGTGGGTATCAACATACTTGGAGTTGACGTTCGGCCCCAGATTTACCATCGTCGAGTCGAACTTGGCAGCGTTGGGGTCGGCCTTGAACTGCTGCTTCACCATCGTTTCGGCCACGTCGGCAATACCGATGGCGTCAATCTGGTTCACGCCGTTCACGTCCTTGGTGTTCATCGTTACCACTACCCCAATGGTACGGTAGGTGCCCGGTGAAAACGTTACCTGTAACGAGCGAAAGGCTTCGCCCAATGTGCCCGGCTTGTTGTTTTCGTATACTTGGTGCCGGCCACCGCGCGTATCAACCAGCTCAATCTTCGTTACAGAGCCCGGATTAAAGTTTTCAACGACCGTCACCTGCTTCGCCACCAACGACTTCGAGAACTTCACCTCGATATATTCGTCTTTGCCTTCTTTTTTAGGAATCCAAGCTTCGTTGCTGATCTGGCCGAGCGGTAGGGCATTGGGCTCACCCAGCACTTTCTCAGGGGAGAAGGCCTCTTTGCCGCTCGATTTCTGCGACGATACGGCCACTACCTTCGAAGCCCACACAGCGTGCTGTGCTTGTGCTACGCTACCAATTCCTATCAGCAACCCCAAGGAAAGAAAGAGTTTCCTCATCATTCTTGTACTAAATCTGCGAATAAAGATGTGTCGGCTTGCCGACTGATCAACCCATTGCCTCACCAACCCCCACAGATGCCTATACAGGCTGGGTAGTAGCCCCGGCGCCCCGCGAAAGCCGCGCCAAATTACTACCGAACACGGAGTTGACCGGTTATTTTTGAATAAAACCCAGAAGAGTGTTGTAGGCAACAAAGCCTATTACCACCTACTGGCAAATGGCAAAAGCCCGGTCGCACTGGTTGCAGCCGGGCTTTTGCCATGTTTCGTTGTGCTGCTTAGGGCTGCAGCGTAAACGTGCGCGTAACGGAGTTAAATGGACCCGGTATCAAATTTCCGTTGTTATCCACTAGCTCCAGCTTCACGGTATTTTGTCCCATTGGCAAACCCTCCATTGTGTAGGGTAGCCACTCGCTTAGCATAAACTCGGAGCCGTTGATGGTAGCACGTACTTTGTTGCCTTCCGGCGAGAGGGTCGTATTCACCAGGTAGAAGTCCAGCATCACCTTCTTGGTATCATTGCCGGAGTACGTGTCCTTCGGGCGGCTATAGAACATGTGTGGCGCCGATAGGTCGGCGTTCAGCGGCTGCACCGGTGCCGAACCTACATTGACAATGCGCAGATCATAGGCTCCGCGATGCTTCAGGCTCTCGTGGTAGGAGCGCGACAGAAACGACAGCACAACGTGCTGACCATCCGCTATGTTCTTGGTGAACTCCGTGGTGTAGTGTGCCGTGTAGGGCTGGTTATCCACAATGTTGTGAATGTGCTGTCCTTTTTCCGAAACGGCCATTTCGTTGCCGGTCATGCCGCTGCTCATCTTCGTGAGCACAAAGTTGGTCAGGTCGTAGTCGAATGCTACGGCACCGGAAGGCGATGTGGAGCCCGAGGGGGGCGTTTTCAGGCGCAATTGTGCTTCGGGGTATTTCGGGGAGTCGTCGAACGGAGTTAGGCGGATGCCGTTTTTCTCCATCGCCGCCATGGTCGGGGAAGTAACCGTTTCGGCTGTGCTCTGCGAAGTACCCTCCGTTTGCTGGCGAGTCGTGTCGCAGGCGCCCAGTGCGAGTAACAGGGAACCGCCTAGTAGAAAAGCAGATGCTTTCATAGGTGAAATGGTGATGATATTAAAAACTACCGAATCGGATATCCGGCTGCGCCCCACCCCGGGACGACGTGCGATTTTTTTGAGTACTTTGCGCAAGTACGTAACGATTGCTCAAAAGTATATCAATTTTCCGCTATGGACCCAACATTGCTGGAAGAAATTCCATCGCTCGACCTGGCTGATTTCCGTTCCGGCGACCCGGAACGCAAGGCCCGCTTTGTGCAGCAGCTCGGCGAAGCCTACCAGAACATCGGCTTCGTTGCCCTGAAAAACCATGGCCTGACCGACGACCAGACCACCAAGCTGTACGACGATGTACAGGCTTTCTTTTCCCTACCCGACGAGGTGAAGCAGCGCTACGAAAAGCCAGAATTGGCTGGGCAGCGAGGCTACATCGGCAAAGGAAAAGAGCACGCCAAAGGCCGCAACACCGGCGACCTAAAGGAGTTTTTCCACGTGGGCCAGGAGGTAGACGACCCCACCGACCCAGTAGCGCAGGAGTACCCCGACAACATTTGGCCGGCCGAAGTTCCCGGCTTTGCCCAGCACACCACCGCTGCCTACAAAACGCTGGAAGCAGCGGGCAAGGATGTGCTGCGTGCCATTGCGCTCTATCTGGAGCTGCCCGAGAACTACTTCGACGACAAAGTGAAGAACGGCAACAGCATTCTGCGCCAGATTCACTATTTCCCCATCGAGAACCCCGACGCGGTGCCCGCTGATGCGGTGCGCGCCGCCGAGCACGGCGACATCAACCTGATTACCTTGTTGATGGGTGCCTCAGCCGACGGCTTGCAAGTGCTACGCCGCGATGGAAAGTGGATTCCTATCACAGCCCTACCCGACCAGATTGTGGTGAACGTGGGCGACATGCTGCAACGTCTCACCAACGGCGTACTCCGGAGCACCATTCACCGCGTGGTGAACCCGCCCCGCGAGAAGATGAACTCCTCGCGCTACTCGGTGCCCTTCTTTATGCATCCACGCTCTGAGATGAGCCTGGCTGCGCTGGAAAGCTGCGTTACCCCCGATAACCCCAAACAGCAGCCCGACGTGACAGCCGGTGAGTTCCTGAACGAACGCCTAATTGAGTTGGGCCTGAAGAAGAAATAAACCCTTCAGGTTAGCAGATAGTACAGTTGCCAGTGAGCAGAGGGTTGCCCGCCTACTCACTGGCAACTGTTTTTTGGATCTGGGTAACTTTCCCTACCTCCTACCCGAATACTGCACCACGTGTAACGCATAACCCGGCACTGCATTGGAAGAGGTACAGCTGGCACCGCCCCCGCGCCGCGGCCAACGCACCCGGCGGGTACGCGGCCTTATTTTTCTGAAAGACGTGGCCGCGCTCAGCCTGTCGTCGTTTGGCGGGCCGCAGGCGCACATTGCCATGATGATGCGCCTATTGGTGGAGAAACGCCGCTACCTCACCACCGCCGAACTACTCGAAATATCGGCCTTGTGCCAGATTTTGCCGGGGCCGGCCTCTACGCAGACCATCACGGCCATTGGTTTTCGGCTGGGAGGTCCTAACCTGGCCTACCTCACGGCTCTGATTTGGGTGCTGCCTTCCGTTATTATCATGACGGTAGCCGGTATTAGCATCAGTTATCTAGATAAGAGTCTGGTCACTAGATTGATGCAGTATATTCAGCCGGTGGCCGTGGGCTTTGTCTTTTACTCGGCCTATAAGATTGGCCGTAAGGTAGTCCAAACCAAGACCTCTACGGCCCTCATTGTGGCCTCCGCACTAATAGCGTATTTCTTTCAGCTGCCGTGGGTACTACCCCTGCTTTTGCTTATCGGTGGGCTGATTACCACCTTTCGCTACCGCAAGCTACCCCAACAAGAAAAAAAGCCGCTGCAAATAGAATGGGCCAATGGTATTCTATGGCTAGGTGTGTTGTTGGTAGCGGCTGTAGTGGGCTCATACACCCAGCTGCTACCCGTGCGGCTATTCGAGAACTTTTACCGCAACAGCAGCCTGGTTTTTGGCGGCGGGCAGGTGCTGGCCCCGCTTTTCTATGCCGAGTTCGTTGAGTTCAAGCACTACCTGAGTGGCCCCGAATTTCTTTCAGGCTATGGTCTGACCCAGGCACTACCTGGCCCCAATTTCTCGCTGGCTTCCTACATTGGCGCTTTGGCTATGCACACAGGAGGATACGGCCTGAGCGGCCAGTTGCTGGGGGCGGCCGTGGGGGCCGTGGGCATCTTCCTACCCGGTACTCTACTGATTTTCTTTGCTATCCGCTTCTGGGACCACCTGAAGCAGTATCGCGTGGTGCAGGCCTCGCTGGAGGGCATCAATGCCGTAGCGGCAGGACTGGTATGGGCAGCGGCTTTGCTCCTCTACCATCCTCTACCCGATACTACCACCAACATCGTGCTAGTGGTAGCTACTTTTCTGGTACTGCTTTGGGAGAAGATTCCTTCCTACGTGCTAGTAGGCGCCGCACTGGTAGCGGGGGTAATTATTTGAGCTTACTCAGAATCAAATCCAGCTTCTCATTGGTGCTGATCTGCCCGGCTTTCAAACCGGCCATATCCGCCTTCAAACCGGCCACATCCGTCTTCAGCCCAGCCACGTCCGTCTTCAAACCGGCTACGTCCGTCTTCAAACCGGCTACGTCAGCTTTTAGCTCTGCGATATCTGCTTTCATCACTATCTGCTCACGCAGGATAAAGCTGATATTGCTGCTTTGCAGCGTAACCACTTCGGTCAGTTGGCCTACGGCAGAGCTAAGCTGTTTGAGTTGGGCCGTGTGGCGGTCCAGGATGGTCATGGCCTCCGCTATCATGGGTTCAAGCTGATCTAGGCGCTGGTCGGGAGTCATAGTAAATTGATGGGGTAGGATATGTACTAGAAAGCAGATACAGCTCCCTCAGCCGAAAGTACGCAACTTCCAGCTGAGGGAAAAGAGGCCGACGGATACAGAACTACAACAACTCGGGTAGGTTCAGAAGGTAGTCACCGTATCCGCTCTTGCGTAGCGGCGTAGCAATAGCACGCAGTTGCTCCGCATCAATGAAGCCCTGACGGTAGGCCACTTCTTCAATAGCACCCACCTTCAGGCCTTGGCGCTGCTCAATCACGCGCACAAACTCGCCGGCCTGCATCAGGCTCTCAAACGTACCTGTGTCGAGCCAGGCAGTGCCGCGGCCCAGAATGCCTACCTTCAGCTTGCCGCGGCGCAGGTATTCCTGGTTTACGTCGGTAATTTCGTACTCACCACGGGGACTAGGCTTCAGGTTTTTGGCAATCTCCACTACCTCGTTGTCGTAGAAGTAGAGGCCAGGCACAGCGTAATTGCTCTTTGGGCTGGCTGGCTTTTCCTCAATGCTGAGGGCCTTTTTATTCTCGTCGAACTCCACCACGCCGTAGCGCTCGGGGTCGTGCACGTGGTAGGCGTACACCACGCCGCCATTGGGGTTGTTGTTTGATTTCAACAGCTCTTCCATGCCCTCGCCATAGAAGATATTGTCGCCCAGCACCAACGCTACCTTGTCCTGCCCGATGAAATCAGCTCCCAGCACAAACGCCTGCGCTAAGCCGTTGGGTACTTCCTGCACCACATACTCAAATCGGCAGCCAATGCTCTGACCGTCGCCGAGCAGCTTCTTGAATTGCGCCTGGTCGTGCGGTGTGGTAATAATCAGGATTTCCCGAATGCCTGCCATCATCAGCACCGACAGCGGGTAGTAAATCATGGGTTTATCGTACACGGGCATGAGCTGTTTGGAAACAGCCAGCGTGAGCGGGTGCAGACGAGTGCCGGAGCCACCGGCGAGGATAATGCCTTTCATTTGGAACGGTTAAATTGTTGAACAACTGAACGATTAGCCGCTCTGCTATACAGTCGAGTAAACGACTAACTGTTCAGCTGTTCAACCATTTAGCAATTAATTTCTTTCTGCAATAAATTCTTGATGCTTCTTAAACCAATCTAGCGTCTGCTGCAAGCCTTCCCGAATACGGATTTGCGGATCGTAGCCGAGTAGAGTCTGGGCCTTGCTGATATCGGCCAGCGAGTCGCGGATGTCACCGATGCGGTCAGGGCCGTACTCGGGCGTGATATCGGAGCCGGCTTCTTCTTTGAGGATGTTGAATAGATCGTTTAGGGATGTTCTGTCCGCCACGGCAATGTTATACACCTGGTTTACAGCCTCTTTCTTATCGACCAGCGCGGCCTTGATGTTGGCCTGCACGCAGTTTTCCACAAAAGTGAAGTCGCGGGTCTGGCCACCGTCGCCGTTCATGCGGGGCGGACGACCTTCCAGCACAGCATCAATAAACAACGGAATTACCGCCGCATAGGCACCGTTGGGGTCCTGGCGAGGGCCGAAGATGTTGAAGTAGCGCAAGCCAATCAGCTCCATGCCGTAGGTTTTACCGAATACGTCGGCGTATAGCTCGTTCACGTATTTAGTCACAGCGTAGGGCGAGAGGGGTTTGCCAATACGGTCCTCTACCTTGGGAAGAGCCTTATGGTCACCATAGGTCGACGACGATGCCGCGTACACAAAGCGCTTCACATTAGCATCTTTGGCAGCCACTAGCATATTTACGAAACCGCCCACGTTCACGTCGTTACTCGTGATGGGGTCGTTGATGGAGCGCGGCACCGAACCCAGTGCCGCCTGGTGCAGCACAATGTCAACGCCTTGGCAGGCGTCGTGGCAGGCTTGCGGGTCGCGGATGTCGCCTTCGATGACGCGCAGGGTAGGGTTGTCCTGGAACAGCGCTACATTCTTGCGGAAGCCGTTGGAAAAGTTGTCGAGCACACGCACCTCTTTAGCGCCGTACTTCAACAAGTATTCTACCAGGTTAGAGCCAATAAAGCCAGCGCCGCCCGTTACGAGGAAAGCCAGATTATCGAGCGGCTGCTCGTGGAAAGGAGTATTGTACATATGGTCGTAGGGGCGCCTTGCAGGCGCCCATCGTTGAACGATAAGGTAGGGCGTCGCTCAACGGGAATCGTTCAACGACGGGCGCCTGCAAGGCGCCCCTACCGGGTATACTGTTTCAGGTAGTAATCCTGATACGCGCCGCTGGTCACGTTGTCGAGCCAGCTCTGGTTTTCGAGGTACCAATCCACAGTCTGGCTCAGGCCTTGCTCGAAGGTTACAGAGGGTTTCCAGCCCAGCTCATTCATGATTTTGGAGCTGTCGATGGCGTAGCGCAAGTCATGGCCAGCGCGGTCGGTTACGAAGGTGATGAGTTGGCGCGAGGTGCCTTGCGGCTTGCCGGTTTTCTCATCCAGCGTGTCGCAGAGCAGATTAATTAGCTCGATGTTCTGCCACTCGTTCACGCCGCCAATATTGTAGGTCTCGCCTACCTTCCCTTGGTGGAATACAGCGTCGATGGCCGTGGCGTGGTCTTTTACAAACAGCCAGTCGCGCACATTTTCGCCTTTGCCATACACCGGCACCGGCTGCCCGGTACGGATGCGGTGAATAGCCAGCGGAATCAGCTTCTCGGGGAAGTGATTAGGGCCATAGTTGTTGGAGCAGTTGCTCAGCTTCACGGGCATATGGTAGGTGTGGTGCCAGGCCCGCACAAAGTGATCCGACGATGCCTTGCTGGCCGAGTAGGGCGAGCGAGGGTCGTACGAAGTCTCTTCGGTGAACATCTCCGGGCCCATCTCCAGCGAACCGTACACCTCGTCGGTGCTCACGTGGTAGAACACGTTGCCTTCGTAGCCTTTGGGTTTCCAGAGGTTTTTGGCTGCATTCAGCAAATGCACCGTACCCAGCACGTTGGTCTTCACAAAGGCCAGCGGATCGGTGATGCTGCGGTCCACGTGGCTTTCCGCAGCCAAGTGAATCACAGCGTCAGGCTCTTCGGTAGCAAATAAATGATCTACAAACGCTTGGTCCGTGATATCGCCTTTCACCAGACGATAATTAGGCTTGTCCTCGATGTCGCGCAGATTTTCCAGGTTGCCGGCGTAGGTCAACGCGTCCAGGTTCAGAATCTGATACTCCGGGTACTTGTTTACGAACAGCCGTACCACATGCGACCCAATGAATCCGGCCCCGCCGGTGATAATGATTTTCATCTAGTAAGTTGTTGAATTGTTTGATGGTTGAATGGTTAGTTGCTCTATGTTTCTTATAGGACAACTAACCAGTCAACCTCAGAACCATTTAGCCATTCAAACTCTGCTGCCACTTCCAGGAGCTAGCCAGGGCCTCCGCCAGGGTAGCGGTGGTCTGGAAGCCTAGTTCGTTGGTGGCTTTCGTTACGTCGGCGTAGATGGCGGGCACGTCGCCGGCGCGGGCGGGGCCAATGATGTAGTTCAGCTTCACGCCGGTAGCCTCTTCAAACGTCTTCACCACCTCCAGCACCGAGTTGCCGTGGCCGGTGCCTACGTTAAAGGTTTCTACCTTCTCGCCGGTGCCATCCAGCAGGCGCTGCACAGCCACCACGTGGGCTTTGGCCAAGTCTACCACATGCACGTAGTCGCGGATGTTGGTGCCGTCGGGCGTATCGTAGGTGTCGCCGAAAATCGTGAGCTTCTCGCGGATGCCGGCAGCGGTTTGGGTGATGAAGGGCACCAGGTTATTGGGCACGCCCAGCGGCAGCTCTCCAATCTTGGCCGACTCGTGCGCACCAATGGGGTTGAAGTAGCGCAGCAGAATGGTGCGCAGCGTGCTACCCGGCGCAGCCGCGGTATCGGTCAGGATGTCTTCGCAAATCTTCTTGGTATTGCCATAGGGCGAAGTAGCTGGCTTGGTGGGCGTTTGCTCCGTTACTGGCAGTTCGTCGGGGATACCATACACGGTGCATGACGAGGAGAATACCAGGTTGCTCAGCCCAAACTCCGCCATTACCTGCAACAATGTCACCAAGGAGCCCACGTTATTGTGGTAATAAGCCAAGGGCTTTTGCACCGACTCGCCTACGGCTTTGAACGCCGCAAAGTGAATGATGCCTTGCACATCCTTCTCCCGGTTGAACACGTCGCGCAGGGAGTCAGCGTCGCCACAGTCGATACGGTAGCTGGGAATGGCTACCCCCAGAATCGACTGGATGCCATCCAGCACCGACTCCTGCGAATTGCTGAAATCATCGATAATAATCGGCTGATATCCAGCATTGTGTAACTCAACTACCGCGTGCGAGCCAATGTAGCCCGCGCCGCCCGTTACGAGAATTTTGGCGCGCATATAATGGTGAAATGGTGAGTAGTGAAATGGTGCGTTTGATGTTCTGGTGAATAGTCTCTGTTGGCAAGACTAGCCGTTTAACTTACATAAGCAAAACGTCAAACTCACCATTTCACTACTCACCATCTCACCTTAAAGGCTCCAGTAAGTGAGTTCCTGAATTTTGTTGCGGTAGAGGCCTTTGATGTCAACCAGCACAGCGTTATCGGCGGTGATGGACTGGAAGTAGGCTTCGTCTTTGGTGAGGTAGGGCTTGTGGCTCACGGCTACCAACACGGCATCGTAGTCCTGGCGTACATCGGCTTCGGGCGTGAGGCGGAAGCCGTACTCGTGGTTCAGCTCCTCGGAGTCGGCATGCGGGTCTACGATATCCACATTCACCGAGAAGTTTTTCAGCTCATTGATAACGTCGGCTACCTTGGAGTTGCGGATGTCCTCCACGTTTTCTTTGAAGGTAGCGCCCATCACCAGCACCCGGCTTTTCGACACGTCCTTGCCCTGCTTGATCATCATCTGCACGGTTTTGCGCGCGATGTAGGCACCCATTGTATCGTTGGTCGTGCGGCCGCTCAGGATAACCTTGGCGTCGTAGCCCAGTTCTTTTGCTTTGTAGGTCAGGTAGTAGGGGTCCACGCCGATGCAGTGGCCGCCTACCAGGCCGGGGAAAAACTTCAGGAAATTCCACTTGGTACCGGCCGCTTCCAGCACCTCATAGGTGTTGATGTTCATGCGGTCGAAAATCATCGACAGCTCGTTCATCAATGCAATGTTCACGTCGCGCTGGGTGTTTTCGATGATCTTGGCGGCCTCGGCTACCTTGATGCTGCTGGCGCGGTGCACGCCGGCCGTTACCACCAGCTCGTAGAGCTTGGCAATCGTATCCAGCGACTCTGCATCGCAGCCTGATACCACCTTCACAATGCGAGCCAGGGTGTGCTCCTTGTCGCCGGGGTTGATGCGCTCGGGCGAGTAGCCCACCTTGAAATCCTGGGGAAACGACAGGCCCGACAGCTTTTCCATCACCGGAATGCAGTCTTCCTCGGTGCAGCCGGGGTACACGGTGCTTTCAAACACCACGTAATCACCCTTCTTCAGCACTTTGCCTACCGAGGTAGAAGCACCCAGCAGCGGCTTGAGGTCGGGTTGAGCGTGCTCGTCGATGGGGGTAGGCACGGCCACGATAAAGAAGCGGGCCTCACGCAGCACGTCCAGCGAATCGGTGAAGGTGATGTCGCAGCCTTCAAAATCCTGCGCCTCCAACTCCCCGCTGGGGTCGATGCCGTTGCGCATCATCTCCACGCGGCCAGCATTAATATCAAAGCCAATGACGCTGAGCTTGCGGGCAAATTCCAGCGCGATGGGCAGCCCTACGTAGCCGAGGCCAATAACAGCCAGCTTGGCTTCTTTCCGGAGTAGTTCGTCGTACACTCTTGGAGAATATTAAGTAGTGAATTAGTCGGAATAGTCTTCGGCCCAAACTTCGGTTTTAGCCTCATTCAACTCATAGCCCTGAAACGACTCGGGGCACCGTGCAAAACCGCTTTGATCAAAATACAGCCGGTGGCCGTGGGCGCTCATCCAGCCGTGTTGCCAGGCCGGATTACCATACACCAGGGCAAAAGCCGGCACGTTGTGCGTCACAACGCTACCTGCACCCACAAAGGCATAGCGGCCCAGTCGCACGCCGCACACAATCGTGCTGTTGGCGCCTACCGTTACGCCACGCTCCAGCACAGTAGGCAGGTAGTGCGCGTCGCCGCGGCGGGGTACGGCGCTTCGGGGGTTCTTCACGTTGGTAAACACCACCGACGGTCCCAGAAACACATCATCTTCGCACTGCACGCCGGTGTAGAGGCTCACATTGTTCTGCACCTTCACGTTTCGACCCAGCGTCACGTCATCGGCCACAAATACGTTCTGGCCCAGGCTGCACTCCTCGCCCAGCACGGCCCCCGCCGATACGTGCGTGAAGTGCCAGATGCGGCAGCCGGCGCCCACACGACATCCGGCATCGAGGACGGCGGTAGGGTGGGCGTAGTAGGCGGGCTGATCGGTCATGCCAGGTGGAAAGGGAAGGGCGGGTAGCAGGCGGCAAAGGTAGCGGTTTTCGCGGGGCGCTCAGCACAAACCGGGCCACGTGGCTGGCGCTACGGCACTCACAAAGCGGTCTTTGCCAAACAAATCGGCGTGTACGTGGGCTTGCTGATAGCCCACTTCGGCCAGGGCCGCGGCCACGGCGTGCATATACTGCTCGTTGCCTTCTACATAGAGCATACCGCCGGGCCGGAGGAGTTGGCGCCCTACCTCGGCCAGGCGGTGGTAGAACAGCAGCGGGTCGTGGTCGGGCACGAACAGGGCCGTGGCGGGCTCGTGCGCCAGCACGTTGGGCCGCATCAGTGCTTTTTCCTTCTCTAATACATAAGGCGGATTGCTGACCAGCACATCCAGAGAGTGTGCCTCAACTTCCGGCAGACTATTCAATATATCAACCTGCTGAAAGTCGATAGTGACCTGGTACTTGGCCGCATTCTGGCGCGCTACCGCCAGGGCTTCCGCCGAAATATCTACTGCCGTGAGCCGGGCACCGGGCAGGTGCTGACTGAGCGCCACGGGAATGCAGCCGCTACCCGTGCCCACGTCCAGAATCCGCAAACCGGGCTGCCGCTGATGCGCCCGGATGATGAGCTGCACCAGCTCCTCCGTTTCGGGGCGTGGGATGAGCGTGGCGGGCGTCACGACCAACTCCAGATCGTAGAAGTGCGCCTGGCCCAGCACGTACTGCACGGGCTCGTGGCGAAGCAGGCGAGCCAGCAGGGTAGGCACCTGCTCAGCTACGGCGGCGGGCACTTGCGCCTCGGCTTGCATCCGGCGTTGCAAGGCGCTTAGGTGCAGCAGGTTTTCCACTACCAGCGCGGCCATTGCCTCGGCTTCAGGCGTGGGGTACAGGGCCGAGAGCTGGGCCGTGAGGTCGAGGGTGAGTTGGCGAATGGTGGGGGTAGGCACGGGTAGCATACGTAGCGGGACGAGCGCAAATATCTGAAATCAAACCGGGAGACGACCAAGCCCAACGGTAGCATCTCAGACCGGATCTGCCTACCTTGCTTGTCTTCTCTTCGCCCTGTTTGCTACCACCCACCCTGTTGCTCATGACCACTCAGGCCTTACCTACCCCCTCGCCATCGTTCACCGAATTTGACCACCTGATGATGCGCCGGGCGCTGGACCTGGCGCGCCTGGGCACCGGCTACACGCGTCCAAATCCGCTGGTAGGCTGCGTTATCACCCACAACGGCCGCATTATTGGGGAGGGCTGGCACCGGCAATACGGCGGGCCGCACGCCGAGGTAAACGCGGTGGCCTCCGTCACGGAGCCACATCTGCTCCCCCAGAGCCGCGCCTACGTCACGCTGGAGCCCTGTTCGCATTTCGGCAAAACACCGCCCTGCGCCGATTTGCTCATTGCCAAAGGCATTCCGGAGGTAGTCGTTTGCAACCTCGACCCCAACCCGTTGGTGGCAGGCCAGGGCGTGGCCAAGCTGGAAGCGGCTGGCATCCACGTTAGCTCGGACTTGCTGGCCGAGCAGGGGCGCTGGCTGAACCGGCGTTTTTTTACGTTTCAGGAGCAGAAACGGCCTTATGTAGTGCTGAAATGGGCCGAAACGGCCGACGGTTTCCTGGCCGGGCGCTTTCACCAGCCCGTGCAGATTAGTGGGGAGCTGGCGGGACTGGCCGTGCATCAGTGGCGGGCCGAGGAGCAGGCCATTTTGGTGGGCACCCGTACGGCCCTGCACGACAACCCCCAGTTGAGCGTGCGCCACTGGCCCGGCCAGAACCCGCTGCGCATTGTCATCGACAAAAACCTGAGCCTCCCCCCTACCCATCATTTGCTTGACTGCCAGCAGTCTACCCTGGTATACACCTACCGCCACCGCGACACCCGCGGTAACCTCGGCTACGTGACACTCTCCGAGGCCGACGACCTGTTTCCGCAGATTATGCAGAACCTGTACCAGCGCAACGTACAATCGATGCTGGTGGAAGGTGGTCCTACGGTGCTGGAATCGTTGCTGCAAGATGGGCTGTGGGACGAAATCCGGGTGATACGCAGCCCGAAGCAGTTGGGGGCCGGCGTGGCGGCTCCGCGCCTGGGGTTTGTGGGGCTGCACGAGCAGTTTCGGCTGGGCGACGATGAAGTGTTTGTTTATTTGCGGTAACCAATAGCCTCCTGACGAGGTTTCTCGCAGAGGTTCGCGGAGGTAGGCGCTGAGGCTCGCAGATCATGACCCTACTCATTCCTATTCAACATTCAACACTTCCAACCGTGGCCGAAGAACTTCACCTTGACACTACCCTCAACAAAGCCGAGCAATACCGCCAGCTCCTACCCCAGATTGAAGCCCTGACCACCGGCGAGCCGGACCTGACGGCCAACCTTGCCAATACGGCCGCCGCCCTACACCAGGCCTTCGGGTTTTTCTGGGTAGGGTTCTACCTAGTCAAAGGCGACGAGCTGGTGTTAGGTCCGTTTCAGGGGCCAATTGCCTGCACGCGCATCCGGCGCGGCAAGGGCGTGTGCGGCAGCAGCTGGGCCGAAGCCCGCACCTTGTTAGTACCTGATGTGGAGCAGTTTCCCGGCCACATCGCGTGCAGCTCCGACTCTAAATCCGAAATTGTGGTGCCCGTACTGAAAGACGGCCAGGTAGTAGCCGTACTCGATGTAGACAGCGACCAGCTCAACGACTTCGACCACGACGACCAAGCAGCGCTGGAGCAATTGATGACACTGGCTGCGGGGTGGTTTTAGGCTGTCATTCCGGACATTCTGCGCAGCAGGCAGGGAATCAAGAATCCGGGTAGGCGCCTATTTCCAGAACTGCCACCACTTCCTGCTTTTAATTGATTTCATATTGGTAGCACTTGCTGATGAAGGAGTAGAAGAAGGTACCCTTCCCGGAATAAACCATTTCGCCCCAATGTCTTGAATAAATAGGGCTTCACGCTCCGTTGGACTACGGTCGTCGGCATAGCTCGCTTCTTGCCAATTCACGCGGATTTTTCCGGTTTCCAGCCAACCTAAAATAGTCATAGCCGCTTGCCCTACGCCAGGATAATATTGATTGATATAGCGTTGTTTCTGGTCTTCCGAGGTAGAGGACCATACACTAGAAGAAGTCCAGCTAAAATGAGTATCGGCTAGAAAACCATAGTCTGCCGCCACATTTTCCAGAAAATAATAGCCTCCACAGTACCAGTTATAGCTGGTTATCAGCGCCTCTAATACATCATCGAGACTTATTCTATTAGTCAGATTTCGAAGCGTTTGGCGCAATTCATCGTCGCGTATTTGCTGCCAATCAACATATTTATCCAATAGAGCTTCTAGATTGAAGCGGGCCCTTTTGTCCTTGTAATTCAAACTGATTAGCTCGAAGTAATCATTAGAGTCAAGAAACTTTTCCAGTTCTGGAGTAGCATACACCCAAGCTTCAAAATCAGCTATGGATAACTTCTTCGCTAATACTTGGTGAAATGCAGCTTGTATTTCCATGCCTTTAAAATAACCAAAAAGCGCCGCAGCTTCCTGAAGAAGCTGCGGCGCTTATGTTACACAGAAAAGCTACTGTGGCTATTCAGTTGCTAGCATATGAAGCGGTAGAGATGCTTCAACAGACTTAGCATGATGTTCTATGCGTTAGCTAAACAAGCCCGGCTGCGCTACCTTCAACTGTGCAATAACCGTTTGGCCACCTTTCACCTTTTCGCCTAGCCCTACCTTCAGCTCTGTGTCCAGCGGCACGAAGATGTCGACGCGGGAGCCGAACTTGATGAAGCCGAACTCCTCGCCCTGGTTTACCTCGTCGCCTTCGTTTACATACCACACAATGCGGCGGGCCATGGCGCCGGCAATCTGCCGGAACAGCACAAACGGCCCCGCATCAGACTCTACTACTACCGTGGTACGCTCGTTTTTGGTGCTGCTCTTGGGGTGCCACGCCACCAGGTAGTTGCCGGGGTGGTAGCGGAAGTAGCGCACAATACCCGAAATAGGATTGCGGGTGATGTGCACGTTGATGGGCGACATGAAAATGCTGATCTGCTTGCGCATATCATCGAAATACTCGCCTTCGTGCACGTCTTCAATCACCACTACCTTACCATCGGCGGGGGCAATGAGCAGGTCTTCGTGGGTGAGCAGGTTGCGGAAGGGGCTGCGGAAGAATTGCAGCAGCAGCAGGAAAACAATAACGGAGATACCCGCAAAAATCTGGTTGAACAGCAGGTGCCGCTCATTCACGCGGAAGAGCAACAGGTTGACGGCCAGCAAGGCCAGCAACGTAAAGAATAGAATACGTCGTCCTTCTTTGTGAATCTTCATAATATCACAGATTGTGCAGAGTGGGCTGATTTCGCAGCGTTAGCGTTGGCAGACCAAGGCAGCAGGGCAGCGGGCGTTTGGGGTAGGAAATGGAGAGAGGGGCAAAATAGGCTAAATCCTTCACAAAGATAGCCCGGCCGAAACGGTCCGGGCTATTCTTACACACAAATATAAACGTATGGCTATAGGGACGGCAGCACGCCGTCGAAGGTTGCGTCACCCTTTTAAAGCTTATTTGAACAAGCCAGAAGGGAAAACCAGAACGTCATGCTGAGCCTGTCGAAGCATCTCGCGTGCTGATGGCAGATACTATCTATCGTCAGCACGCGAGATGCTTCGACAGGCTCAGCATGACGTTCTGGATAGCACCTTTTAGTACGCGCCGCGGAATTTGTACGTCTGAGCTACCTTGTCGATGGCCACCACGTAGGCGGCAATGCGCATGGGCACTTCGTGCTTTTGGGCTACGGCGTATACCTTCTCGAAGGCTTCGGTCATGATGCGGCTGGCGCGCTCAATCACCATCTGCTCGCTCCACTTATAGCCCTGGCGGTTCTGAATCCACTCGAAGTAGGAAACCGTCACGCCGCCGGAGTTGGCCAGGATATCGGGCACCACCAAAATTCCCTTCTCATTGATGATGGGGTCGGCGGAGGCGGAGGTAGGGCCGTTGGCGCCTTCCACAATCAGCTTGGCCTTGATATCGTGGGCGTTGTGCTCGGTGATGACGTCCTCCACGGCGGCGGGCACCAGCATGTCTACGTCCGAAATCAGCAGATCGTCGGGGTCCATGGGGGTAGCGCCCGTGAAGCCTTCCAGGCGGCCTTTGTGCGCGTTTTTGTAGGCAATGGCCTCGTCGATGTCAATGCCGTCTTCGTTCCAATAGGCGCCGCTGATGTCGCTTACGCCTTTAATTTTCACGCCTTTCTCGTTGAGCAGCTTTGCGGCCCATGAGCCTACATTGCCAAAGCCCTGCACCACGGCGGTGGTGTTTTCGGGCTTCATGCCCAGCTTAGCCAGCGCCGCAATGGCCGATACCATCACGCCGCGGCCGGTGGCCTCTACCCTACCCAGCGAACCGCCCAGTACTAGGGGCTTGCCCGTTACCACAGCCGGCGACGTCTTACCGGA
Organism: Hymenobacter citatus; assembly: GCF_014333615.1. Lineage (GTDB taxonomy): Bacteria > Bacteroidota > Bacteroidia > Cytophagales > Hymenobacteraceae > Hymenobacter > Hymenobacter citatus. Next base: position 75,856 of record NZ_JACSCY010000020.1, read on the forward strand.
GGTCTTGGAGTATTCGTCCATCAGCCAGGCCATTTCGCGGGGACCGGTGCCCATGTCGGGGGCAGGAATGTCTTTGTCGGGGCCGAACACGTCTTTCAGGGCCAGCGTGTAGCCGCGGGTGAGGCGCTCAATTTCGCCGGCGCTCATGGTGGTCGGGTCGCAGATGATGCCGCCCTTGGCGCCACCATACGGAATGTCGACTACGGCGCATTTCCAGGTCATCCAAGCGGCCAGGGCTTTCACCTCGTCGAGGTGCACGTGGGTGTCGTAGCGGATGCCGCCTTTGCTGGGGCCCAGGATGGTGTTGTGCACCACGCGGTAGCCTTCAAATACGCGCACCTGCCCGTTGTCCATCGTGACAGGGATACTGACAATCACCTGCTTATCAGGCGCTTTCAGCACGTTATAAGTTTGTTCGTCGAGCCCGAGGATGTTGGCCGCTACGTTGAAGCGCGACATCATGGACTCAAGCGGGTTTTCGCGGTCCACAATCGGGGCCGGCTCTTTGTACACCGTGGTCAGAACTGCCATGGAAGTAAGAAAAAAAGGTGGGTGGGTAGGAAAACGCGGCGCCTCGTTGCTGGGGGCTGAGGCGACACGGGGCAACAATAAGGCCGCAAAGGTAGCGGAATGATGAAGCTGTAAAAGACATACGCAAAGCGCCGGGCGGAGGGGCTATATACCCCCTCCGCCCGGCGCTTTATATCACGGACTCTTATCCGAATAGAAGCTGCACTACCACCAGCACCGGCACCACAAACAGAAAGGCATCGAACCGGTCGAGCAGGCCGCCGTGGCCGGGCATGATGCGCCCGGAGTCCTTCACATCCACGCTGCGCTTGAGCATGGACTCGGCCAAGTCGCCCAGCGGCCCGAACACAGCTACTACGGCGGCGGCTACCAGGCGGGTAGTCAGCGACATTTCGGGCAGCAGAAAGCCCAGTGCCCAGCCCATGCCCAGTGTCAGCAGAAAGCCGCCCGCGGCACCTTCCCAGGTTTTGCCGGGCGAGATTTTGGGTGCCAGCTTGTGCTTACCGAAGGTTTTGCCAGCGGCATAGGCGCCGATATCGGAGCACCATACCAGCAGCAGCAGGCCGAAAATGCGGCGGTAGTCATAGCCGCTGTCCGTAAAAGCCAAGGCATTCAACAAGCTCATGGGTAGACTCACGTAGAGCAGGCCTAACAGGGCTACCCCTACATTGGCAAACGGCGCCAAGCCCTTGTTCTCGCGGGGCCATGCAACCATTTCGCGCAGAATGAGGATGACGGGTAAGACAATCAGGACTGCAACAACACCAGCAGACATGTTTTTCAACAGATCAAACCCCTCTCCTACCACTACGTTGAACTCTACCCCTAATGATCCAACTACATTACCTGCCGCCACTACCCCTAGTACACCCGCAAAAATTACTATGCTAATGCCACCGCATAAAAGAGCCGCCGGCTTGTAGCCCGCTTTGCGCATCATGCGGTAAAACTCCCACAGCATCCGCATCTGCACCAGCCCGAAGAAAACGGCAAACGTCCAGGCGCTGTACCAGATACTGAACAGCAGCGCCACAGCGCCCAGCACACCGTAGAGGATGCGCTGCGTTAGGTTGGACATCGGTTTTTTACCGGTAGGATTGGTGGGAGAAGGAGTAGCGTCGGCCAAGGGTAGGAAGAGATAAGGGAGAGAATAGCCGTCGGCTAAGCAAGAATAATGCGCGAGAATAGCCCGTAGCGAATATCCGGAAGATGTCCTAGTCGCGGTAGCGGCCCACGTCTACGCCGTCGCGGCCCAGGGTGCGGGCAGCGGCCGGAGTCGGCGCCGCTTCTGGCGATGCCACCGTCACGCCTTTGCCCCCCAGCGTACGCAGTTGGGTAGGGCCGGTTTCATCGGTGAGGTGCTCGTGCAGCCAGTACAGCAGGCCGGCCGTAACGAGTAAAGAGGCCAGCACCCAGGGCCAGGGCATGGCCTCGTTGGCGTCGGGGTCGAGCTCGGGGCTCACCCATTGGCGCTGTTGCCAATAGAGCAGGAGTAGCTGACTGAAGTTTTGGGTGAAGTGCGCTGCCATCGGCACCAAAATATTGCCGCTCCACTCATACAAATAGCCCAGCAGCAGCCCCAACACAAAACGAGGCACAAACCCAAAGAACTGTAAGTGAATGGCGCTGAAAATGAAGGCCGCCAGCCACACGCCCACGTGCCGCGATGCGAAGCTTTGCACCAGATTGCGCTGTATCACCCCCCGAAACACCAGCTCTTCGCTGATGGCCGGCACTATGGCAATAACCAGCACGCCTATCCAGAAGCGCAGCGGCGAGTTGAAATTGGTGAGGGCTTTGGTGAGGGCTTGCGCCTGATCTTCCTTCTCCTTTGCCCATACCTCTACGCCGTGCAGCGCGTCGGGCAGGTGTGCCTGGGCATTCCAGGCAATGAGGGTCGTCATGAGGGGTAAGCTGGCGATGACCAGCAGAGCCGCCATCAGCAGCCACAGGCCAGGCACCGGGCGGCGCGGGGCAAAGTACTCGGCAACATGATAACCGGTGAGCTTCACCAGCATCAGCGCCGCTCCTCCAAAGCTCAGGAAGAGCACCAGCCCTTGAGCAAACATCGACAATGCCCACCCCTGCGGGTAACGCTCGGGCTGCTGCATCACGTTGCCGATCTGCTGAAAGTTGATGCCAAAGGCCAGGTTGCTGACGGAGGCAATGAAAAACCACGCCACGCAAAAGCCCACAAACAACAGGACGACCAGCAGAATCAGGTTGGCAATGGGCGGCAAACGGTTGGGTAGGAAACCTTTCATAGCAGTTGGGGGTCTGAGGTAGAGTCTTGGGGTCTTGGGAGCTTAGGGTCTTGGTTGTTCTGCAATTGTTTGTGAGAACATCAACCAAGACCCTAAGCTCCCAAGACCCCAAGACCCTAATAGTTGTAAATTTGCGCAAAATCCTGTTATAGCTGCCGTGGTACACATTCGCGACCTTGCCCTTCCTGATTTCCCCCTACTGCTCGCCCCCATGGAGGACGTATCGGACCCGCCGTTTCGGGCCGTGTGCAAGGCCAATGGGGCCGATTTGATGTATACGGAGTTTATCTCGTCGGAAGGCCTGATACGCGACGCGGCCAAGAGCCGGCAGAAGCTGGACGTGTTCGACTACGAGCGACCCATTGGCATTCAGCTGTTTGGCTCCGATGTGGATACCATGGGCGAGTGCGCCCGCATCAGCACCCACGCCGGCCCTGATCTTATCGACATCAACTACGGCTGCCCCGTGAAGCAGGTAGCCTGCCGCGGTGCCGGCGCCGCCCTCCTCCGCGACATCCCCAAAATGGTGGAAATGACGGCCGCCGTGGTGCGCAACACGCCCCTACCCGTGACGGTGAAAACCCGCCTCGGCTGGGACGACACCACCAAAAACGTGGAGGATGTGGCCGAGCGCCTGCAAGACATTGGCATTGAAGCCCTCACCATCCACGGCCGCACCCGCGTGCAGATGTACAAGGGCGAGGCCGATTGGGAGCTGATTGGCAAAATCAAGAACAATCCGCGCATCAAAATCCCGATTTTTGGCAACGGCGACATCGACTCGCCCCAGAAAGCCGTGGAGTACAAAAACCGCTACGGCGTAGACGGCGTGATGATTGGCCGCGCCAGCATCGGCTACCCCTGGATTTTTCGCGAAATCAAGCACTACGTGGCCACCGGCGAGCTACTGGCGCCGCCCACCGTGGAGGAGCGCGTGGCCATGTGCCGCATGCACTTCGAGAAAAGCCTGGAATGGAAGGGCCAGCGGGCCGGCATCTTCGAGATGCGCCGCCACTACGCCCAGTATTTCCGCGGCCTGGAAGGCGCCAAGCAGTGGCGCACCCGCCTGGTAGACACCAACGAGCCCGACGAAGTGCGCGCCATCATGGACGAAATCATTGCCGCCGAGCCGGTTTTGGTGGGGTAGTGTTTTTACTTCTGTCATCCTGAGCGCAACGCAGTGGAGCGAAGGACCTTATCACGCTAGAACGGCTCGCAGCAGATAGTATCTAACGCCTGCTTGTTCTACTGTCATAAGGTCCTTCGCTCCACTGCGTTGCACTCAGGATGACACTCTTTTCTTCCTCATGCCTTCCCCTACCCCACCCGCCACTATAGCCGCCCCGGCTCCACCTGCCACCCAATCGCCGGAGCCGCCTATTCCGCTTTCGGCGTGGGTGCTGTTGCTGGTGCTGGCTACGATTTGGGGCACTTCGTTTATCTTGATGAAGAAGGGTTTAGCGGTGTTTTCGCCGCTGGAGCTGGGCGCCACGCGCGTGACAGTGGCGGCGCTGTTGCTACTGCCGTTTGCGTTGCGGCATGTGGGCAAGGTAGAGAAGTCGCGCTTCAAGTGGTTGCTGCTGAGTGGGGTAGTAGGCACGCTGATTCCGGCCTTCCTATTTGCCTACGCCGAAACGCGTCTGGCCTCAGGGCTGGCGGGCGTGCTCAATGCCCTCACGGCGGTGTTCACGCTGGTGGTAGGCGCACTGTTTTTCGGGCAGCGCCTCACGGGGCTGCGGGTACTGGGCATCGGGCTGGGCCTTGCGGGCACAGTGGTGCTGATGGTGCTGGGCGGCAGCGGCGGTGCGGCTACTCCGGCCGGGGAAGGCAACGCGTGGTACGGGCTTTATATCGTGCTGGCTACCATTGGCTACGGGGTGAGCGTCAACGTGATTAAGCACCATTTGCAAGGCATTCCGCCGGTGGCCGTTACGGGGCTGTTGCTGCTGTTCATCGGTGGGCCTGCCGTGGTATTTCTACTACTGGGCACCGATTTTCTGCATAAGCTAGCCACGGCACTAGGTGCCTGGACTGCCTTTGGCTATATCGCTCTACTTGCTACCCTCAGCACGGCCGTAGCCATGGTGTTGTTTAACAAGCTTATTCATCAATCCACGGCGCTCTTCGCATCCTCTAACACCTACCTGATACCCGTTGTAGCGTTGGGCTGGGGCGTACTCGATGGCGAATCATTCAACCTGTGGCACGTGCTGGGCATGGTGATTATTCTGGTAAGCGTGGCAATTATCCACCGGGCGAGGTAAAGAGGTGAAATGGTGAAGTTGTGAGTTTGTGAATGGTAGAAAAGTGCGTGTCATCCTGAGCGGAGCGAAGGACCTTATCACG
>NZ_JACSCY010000021.1 GCF_014333615.1 Hymenobacter citatus
TTAGCAGGCTGAGGGCTGTCTTTCATGACGAAGGAAAGATAACACCCTATTCTGTCCAGATTTATCCGACCACCTCACGAAAGCCATTACCTAGGTTAGTCGGTACAGCTTCTAATTCTATCCGGTAATCATAACGCGTTGTGTCGTTAAGAGTGTAATGTAGGCGTAGATACGATTGATCATCTAGTAGCACCACATCTAACCCAACTGAACCGGAGGGGTGGCCGTTGCGGCTCCAAGCGTAGTATAGTAGAATGGTAGCCCGGCCGGAGCAGCCCCCGTTGCCGGAGGTCGAATAGCTCAAGCCGTTTGATTTGGTCGGCTGTGTCAGGAAAGGTTGGGGGGCGGGGCATAATGTTAGCTTTTGTTAGCATTCCTCGAGCGTTGGGGCATACAGGCAAACTGCTACAGGACAATAACAGACACAGGTAACCGAAATCCTTAAGGAACTAGTGGTAAAATGTAGGGTTCAAAGCACTATACTTCAGCATTTAGCCTGTAGCATTATACCGTAAAATACGGTGGTTACGGTAGCTATATAAGCCCAAAGTAACTGTGTTCCAACCTATTAACGTGGCAACTATATCAGTGAGTGTTTCCTTCCAGGGACTAGTACGTGAATGTAACTTGGCTTTACCCAAGTACCTTACCTTTTACTGCATCTATTGTTAGGTAGGCACAGCCGTTACAGTCGTTCATGATTTCCCAATAGAAGCCTCCAGGGTTCACAACTACATTTTTCATAAAGCATTCTTGCCTGCGCCCGGCGTTTCCGGTTGTAGGTTAGTTATGGTGAGCAGTTTCCCAAAGTTGCCGTGGTATGTCCCTGCGTTTGGGCCGCAACCAACAAGAATACCTACCAACCAGACAGCAAGTAAGGGGTTAGTTATTGGTAGATAACAACCTCGAATCATTTATTATACAAGCTTTAGTACTCTTTTCTGATTACCGAGGCGCAGTACGATTACGCGGCATAGGCACCCTCCGCCTCCAAGTACCGAAATGGGGCAAAAGCCGTGGTTGTTGGAAGTATTGGTTACTACAAATACAAGTTACTATTCTTCTTTCCGTTCTGTTGGTGATTCAATTTGTTCAGTAGCTTCTTCAACTATTCCAGTAGCAGATGCTTGTTCAACGCTCTTAGCTACTAAACCTTGTAAATCAGATCCTATTGCTCTTCGTTTAAAAACCTCTTTCTCAGTTAATTCACCATTGCTGATTTTATCAAGAATTTTCGTCTTGTCATCTATCATAGCTGCTGTTAAATGATATTCAAAATGACGTATTTCGGCCTCAATATCTTCAATACTAGGAGCGGTTGGCCAAAAAATGCTTGGCTGATTGGAACTAGTGAATTTTTTGCCATTAGAGAAAGCTGTTTTCCATCTTATTAAAGCATTTTTAAAGCTAAAATTTATATTTTCCATTGCTCTTGCATTGACATATTGGTCCATTTCATATCTATATCCAATTCGATACTCTAATCTTAGTTCAATGAGGCTAGCAAACGTTTCGAGAAATAGGTTGCCAAAACTTTCCCATCTACTTGCTTCTGTGTCAGTTGTTTTGTTGGGGAACTTGTTCTTAAGGTTCTTATCCGTTTCAGGAGCATATTTGCTTAAATTAACAAATGAATTGCAGTTTGGATTGTGTATAAATTGGTTTCTAATCTCCATAAATAGTATTAATTTATCGTATTGCGACTTTTCTAAATCTCCAATATCATACAATAGATCAACCTTATTTTTAAATGAAAGGCTGCTTGATTTATTGTCTAGGGTTTTAGAATCAGGTCTAACAGTTCTGAGTAGATATTTTAATGCTCTAGATATTTCATTCTCTTCACGAATTGAACAAAGCAAAATGGAGCTTCGCAAGGACATGTTATAGATCTCACGGTAGTTTCGTTTGGGAGACTCTTTATTGCTCATGGTATTTATGATTGATTTTATTTAGAGAAAACACAAAATTGTCTTTTGATTATAAATGTATAATGCCTTACCTGCATGAATGATGAATTCATTTATGCAGCGTAGGCGTCCTCCGGCTCCAAATGCCGAAGTAAGGAGAGAGCCGTAAGTGTTGCCAGCATAGGTTGTACCTGGGCGGGCTTGGCTTTCTTGAACCGGGCTGCTACCTGTTTGGGGGTGAGTGGTACGCCGGCTTGCGTTACCACGGCCCGAACGGCTTGCATCTGCTGGGCCAGCTCGGCGGGCCACGGTTGCGGGGCGGTTTCGGCTACGGCAGCGGCGGCGGTGGCCGTAGTACCTAGGGTTAGGGCGCTCTGTTGCTGGCCGGGGGCCTGATAGGCGGGGCGGAGGTAACGCACGGTGCCGGCTGCTTCCTCAGCGGCGCGGGCGTGGTTGAGTTGCACCAGCCGGGCTAGTAGCTCCGCCTCCGGCAAATCAACGGGCCAGCCGTAGGCATCGGCCACGGCGGCGTCTAGGTCGTTGTGTAGGGAGAGTAGCACGGAGGCTAGGCCCTGCTGATTGGTGGTTTGCTCTTTGGCGTTCAGGGGTTGGCCGGCGCGGAGCTTTTCTACCACGTTGTAGAGGTTCGTGAGCGTGAGGGTAGGGTGCGCGGCCTGCTGGCGTTTGCGGTGTGCGTCTAAGGTTTCGGCTAGCTCCCGGATGCGGGCCTGCTGGGTAGGCGTGGCGTCGGGGAAGGGGAACGGGTCGAAACAACGCCCTTTAATATAACGTGGTGTGTTACCGCCCAAATCAGTGCCCACAGTGAGAGCCCACGTTGTATGCAATCGGCTAGATAGAACACCTAAATAATAGGCATCCTCAGTAGCAATGGCAATTAGAGCATCATCGGGTAAGGTATCAGCAGGCAGAAACTGAAAAAGCCGGTGCTTTGCAGTTACGGCAGTAACAATGAAACGAGATATACCTTGTAATGCCGGGCGGAAATTAGAGCGAGCCTCTCCAAAAATCCACCAATTTAGCCGATAGCTAGCCCGATTATTTTGGTCACGTTCCGGCTTCACTGTCTCTAAGATATGTTGGTAAACGTCAGGAAATTTAGCTAGCACATCAGCGTCTTTTAGCCCGAATAGATCAATAACTAGCGCACCGCGTGGCTTATCTGTTAGGTCTTTACCATTTCGATAGGCTCGAATATGATTAGATAATTCAGGTATCTGGCCTAACCCTAGTTTTTTAGCTTTCTCTGGCTCAACAATAAATCCGCTGCCCATTAATTGAACGCCCCGATTAGCTAGGCTAGCGTTAGCTTTCAGTGGTTGGGCACTGTCAAAATCAACCCCAATACTCAAACTGGGCAGAATATGGCCTTGGTGTTCCGTAAATGTTACGTCAGCTGCTTCGTCACCTTCAGGTACAGCTTCGGTTCTCACCTCTAATAGGCGTCCAGGGGCGAAGCCGTTAGGCTCGGCTACAGTCATAGCAATTCGCACAGCGGCACCGTCGCCACCTTCTACCCACGGATGATCAGGTATGGCGAACGCGAGAGCTAGCGGTGGCTTGTCACCATCCAAAAAGGGTTGCATTACGCGCCGGTTGAAAGGTTGGCTTATACTATTAGTGGTAATGAATCCAAACCGTTCGGCCCTACCTGCCCGCACAGTTTCGGCGGCATTGTGCCACCAGTACATTACTAAATCTGCTGACTCAGGTACTCTGCCCTTGTAGGCAGCACGCAATGATTCTGCGTACCCGTCACCTAGAGCTTCGCGCACATACTTAGCTCCAATAAACGGCGGATTACCTACAATAAAATCAGCAGCAGGCCACTCGGCGGGGTGCGGGTTTGGGTAGTCCAGTACCACGGCGCGGGCGGTTTCGTCGGGCACGGCTAGGCCGGTAACTGGGTGCGGGCGGGTGGTGCCGTCCCAACGGGTTACGGGGTTGCCCTGAGCATCGAGGCGCGGGGTAGGCGGGCCGTGTTGTAGGGCGGCGTCCTGCTTTTGGATGTTATGATCATCCGTTAGCAGCGGCTCCGGCATTTGGGTAAGGCCGTGCGTACGGATATGCCACTGCAAATACCCGATACGTAGTACCACGTCAGCAATAGCAGAGGCGCGAGGGTTTAGCTCCAGCCCTAGCAGTTGGCGCGGGCCTACGGTGGTGCCACCAGCCAAATCCAGCAGGCCGGTTTGCCCGAACCCGTTGATAGCGTCTAGCACTTCACCCTCCAGGCGTTTGAGGTGTTCCAGCGTTACGTACAGGAAATTGCCCGTACCACAAGCCGGGTCTAGCACCTTCACGGTGGTAAGGCGGCGCTGAAACTTCACCAACTCATTCCGGGCGGCATTCAAATTACCCTCATCCTGCCGGCGGGCGCTGGCTGCCTGGGCGGCAGCCCACTCCCGGCGTAGGGGCTCTATCACGGTAGGCAGCACCAGCCGCTCTACATACCGGCGCGGGGTATAGTGGGCCCCTAGGCGGTGCCGCTCTTTGGGGTCTAGGGCCCGCTCCAGCAGCGTTCCAAAAATGGCCGGTTCTACGGTAGTCCAATCGGCGGCGGCGGCTTGGCGTAGCAGTGTAACTTGGGCAACCGATAGGGGTAGGGCCGCTGCATTGTGGAATAGTTGCCCGTTGAACCTGGGAATACGCGCCACCAGCGAAGGCGAAAACCCGCCGGCATCCATCGTTGTCCACAAACTTGTCAACACATCGGGCAAGTATTGCCGGCGTTCGTCGGTGTCGTACTGCTCCAGCAGACCCGTAAAGGACTGTTTTGGTATCAGGCCGGTATCCTCCGCAAACATGGTAAACAGGCACCGCATCAGGAATTGCGCTACCACATCGGAGGCGTGGCCGGCCTGCTCCAGTTGGGCCGATAGGGCAGCAAGTTGGGCGGCTAGTTTCCGCGTTACCTGAGCAGCGCGGCGGCTGGGGTCTAGCTCCCGTGGGTCGGTAAAGAGCAGCCGGAGCATAGCGCGGGTTTCCTCATTTGCCAGCGCGGCCAACGGCAGCCGGAATCGTTGCGAATCCGGGAATGGCACAAAGGAATCTCCAACCCCGGCAAAGTTGCTGTATAGGTCGAGGGCGTAGCCCACATCAGCCACTATCACAAACAGCGGGCGCGGCTCGGTAGTAGGTAGTGCCCGCACGTAGCCTAGGGCCTGTTGGCGGGCGGCTTCCATCATTTGCCGCCACTTGCCGGTATTGCGTACGGCGTGGCCCTTGCGGCGGCGTTCGGGGGGCAACCCTAGCTGGGCGCGTTCGGCCTGGGCTAATACGTCGGGTGTGTCGGTGCCCTGTTTGGTTTCCAACACGAAACAGCCGCGTTTGTAGAGGTCTATCCGGCCGGTACTTTTCTTGCCTGCTCCATCATCAAACGTTACAGCCCGCTCCAGCACGTAGGCATCCTGAGCAGGGTTGTCGGTGGTAGCGTCGGGGCGGGGTACGCCTAGCAGGTCGCAGAGGTCTTGCAGGAATAGGCCGTAGTTGGCCCGCTCCGCGCCGCCGGAATTTTTCCAGCGGGCTTCAAATTCTGGGTAGGTCACAGAGGAAACAGGATAAAGATAGAATAGCAGTAGCAGGGTGAGTGGCTACAAAGGGAGTAAGATAGGCAGTGGGAGACAACTTCAATAATCCTATGTAGACATTGCGTTATCATTATAGCTTTATTGAGGAAACCGAAATTTTTAAGGAATAGATAGCGGTAAAAGAAATTTGGATGAAACGCAATTGCTATTTGATAAATGGAGTGTCATTGCGTTACCCATATTCCCAATTGCGTTACCTCTGTTTTTATTGCGTTTTCTACGTTTTTTCTGTGTTCTCAATTAATGTCATTGCGTTTGCTGATTTATGAAGTGAAGCCTCATATTAAATGATCGGATTGCATTCACTGTCCAACTGATTACAAGTGTGGTAAAGCCTATCACTTTTGAGAATGTTAGCATTTGTCAGTATTTGATCTAGTGTAGCAGTCAGTAAGGCATCGTAGGGGTGAGGGCCGGCGCGGTGCGTGGCGTCACGCTGAAGGCGGTTGTAGCGGGCCCGGTTGCGGTGGTAAGTAGCAGGCGGAGTAGCCGCACGGGTAGCGGCCCAAAACTCCAGCGAGGCACCAGCTAGTAACAGTGTCGCATCAGAAAACTTGAGCGTGGTATAGTCCAGCGGGCGGCGGTGGGTAGTGAGGTGCCAGTGTTTGAACAATTCGCCGCCTAAAAGGCATATAATATCGGGTTTTATTAGGTCGGTCAGCGTGAGAACCGGCAAGCCTGTGAGCGTACACAGATTGCGGGCACGGGTATACACTATCTCAAACCGTAGCAAATGGTGCCCCGGAGGCACCATAAAACCTTGTAGGGCGGCATAGGCTCCTTTGTCGTAATACTTGAGTCGGTAGGCCGCGTGGTAGGCTACGTATTCCAGCGGGCGGGCAACACCGGGGGGCGGAGCCAGCGGGTAGAACGGGCTTTGTCGGTGGTGCTAGAGCTGCTCCAGAAACGGGCGCGGCGCGGTAGGTACTGTCAGGTTCACGCCAACCTCCAGCCACTTCACTAGCAACGCCTCCGGGGGTATGGCCAACGCCTCTGCCAGTTCAGCCACGGCGCGGGCCACGTCGGCAGCCGTGAAGGTGCCTAGGTTGTTGCCTTGCGCGAAGGTGTGCAGCGACCCGCGTACCCGGCCTTTGTATTGCCCCGGCCGGTACTCCAGGCGTAAGCCCCGGTACGTATGCCGGATGCGGCCCCGTGCGTCGGGTTCGCCCGTGGCCCCGGCAAACGCCGGAGCATCGGCTAGTGCCTGCTCCGCCGTTGGGCCGGGGTTGGGTAGCGTAAAATGTAGGTGCAAATTGTCGTACACGGTAGCCCGAAACGCCTATCTTTGCTAGTGGTAGCACCAGCTAATTCCTAGCCCGAAACAGCCTGCTCCAGAGCGCCTACCCTTGCTAAGAGGGTAGGCGCTCGTTCGTTAAAGGCAGCGGCAACCAAGGCCACTGCTTTCGGGGCGGTGGCAGGCTGTTTCCAGTCTGTTTGTGTGTGGTAGTTGCGAGGGAGGCGGGGTAGGCATCTGTGCCTAGGGGAACCGTCTAGCAGTTCATATTGCCTCCCTGTAATGCCTGATAATTACAGGCAAATGCCGTTGCGTTACTCCAATTCAGAGGGGAGCAGCTTTAGCCACTCTGGTAGCTGTGGCAGCACGGTTTGCAGGGTATTCCGTGCGGTTTGTGCGTTGGTTGAGCGGCTCTTAGGCTGATAGGCTTTTTCCGTAACCAGCAGCAGCAGATAGGCCGGCTCGGTGGCCGTGGCGCGTCGCATCAGCACGACGGCCGCCGGCCCTAGTACTTTCTCCCGGTAGTCGGTTTTGTAGTCTCCTACAAACAGGCAGTCTACCCACGGAGAGAGCCGCGCCGGCATTTTCTCAACCGTGCGGAGGCCGGAATGTAGATCTTTCCGGCGTTCAATGCACCTAGTTTGTAGGATAGCGTCGCACTGTCCGGCGTAGCGCGGTTGCGGTGGACACAGAAACAGTACATCATGTACGGCGGTACCCTCGGCGGTGGGTAGGCATTCAGCCACTAGGCGGTACTCTTTATCGGGGCCGCCTAGGTTGGCAAGGTAAGGGAGGGTTTCCAGTCGGTAGAGCAGTACCGCCCGAAATGGCCGGTCTGGTACGGGTGCCGGAAAGGGGGTACGGCGGCGCGGCGGGCTTGGCGGTTGGGGCGGGCGTTGGGTAGGGCCTTGCTCTAACTGTTCGGCCAACCGGCGGGGGCGGAAGTGGTGGGTAGCACTCATCACTCCTAGCCCTTGCGGTGTTGGTATTTCTTGTGCGTCCGGCGCGTGGCCAAGCAGGGACCTTTGAAGGCAGCTAGTTAGAGGTGACCGTTAGTCAGAGGTGAAACAGAATAGCTATAGCAAAAACATAGCGAATACTGCATGCAACCATATGCTACGGCGATGCCTCTACTCTCTATACACACTATATCTACTCTTATGAAGATTACACATATTGTTTTCTGTGCGCTGAGTTGCTGGGGTGGTCTTGCCTTATCCGGATGCCAGGACAAAGACACCGATCCGGCCGCCGACGAACTCGTACAAGTAAGCTACGCGCAAACTGCATGTTCCGACCCATGGGTTGCTGACTCAACTGGTGTAACCGCCTTTAAGACGGCAGCGACAGCCTACCTCCAAAAGCAAGGCGTTCAAACCGATCAGTTGCAGGCAGCCCAGAAAGGAGAATATGAGCCCTGCAATGCTTGTCATTGCAAAACAGGAATCGTATTAGAAGGTGGTGTCCGTCGAAAGGATTTGGCCACGGTCGAGAAACTAGGGTTCCGAAAATTGTAAGTGTCTGGCAGAAACAAAACGCCCCGGCCGGTTGGTCGGGGCGTTTGTGTTGCAATAGAGTAGGACGTGTACTCTCTACTAGTCGAAGAAGAGGCCGAATACCCTGGTATATGGCGGTACTTTTTTGAAAAAACGCTTCCTACATGTTCAGGAAGATGCGCCACTAGCCCAACTATGCCGGAAGGAAAACCACTCCACGGGGCCCTCTATTGAGGCGCTTCACTGTTTTGCTTCAGAAAATTGGCTACGGATAACTCCTTTCTCCGTACACACAGTACTATGTTTGGAGTAAGTGACATCCCGAAGTTTTTTCTGGCCTTTTTTCTGGTGCTGCCGGTTATTTCGTTTCTGCACGAAGCGGGGCATGTGTTCTTTGCCTGGTTGATGGGGGGCAAAAACATCAAGGTTACCGTTGGCTCCGGAGACGTCGTCTTCCGTTGGGGGATGCTGGAAGTGCGTCAATACTACTTCTGGTACGGCCAGTGCACCTTCGACAATCTGCGGCGCAACCACCGCTTGGCCAACGTCCTTATTTTTATTGGAGGGTCGCTGTTCAACGCTGTGGCCGCGGTGGCGGTGGTCTACCTCATTGAAACCAACGTGCTGGAGCCGGGCATGCTCACCTACCAATTCACCTACTTTTCTCTGTACTACATCTTTTTCGCGCTGCTGCCCACGCCCTACCCAGATGGCAGCAGTAGCGACGGTAAGGTCATCCTTGAGTTGCTCCGCAACAAAGAGCGGGCACTGGAGAAGATCTATCGTGTGCAGTGGAATGAGGAAGAGGCGCAATGGCGTGTGCTGGATCACAGCCGGAACTTGGTCGAGTCGTTTGCGGATGAAACGCAAGCGTTCGAAAAAGCCCGCGAGGAAGCGCAACGTAATCGTCCGAGTCGCTTAGTAAGCAGTGGAGTGGGCCGGGAGGTAGAGATAGAAAATTACCCTAGAATACCACTATAGCCCCCTTACACGGTGTTCCTACCCACGTTGCTTCCTGGTGGTAAAGCAACAAGGTCGCCTTCCTGATGATCCACCCCAAATCCGTTATACAAGCCTACATTGATGATAGCCGCCATAGTCAGTTTCCTGGTGATGCTGAACCCGTTTGCCCTGTTTTTGTACCTAAAGCCCATTATGCAAGACCTTTCGGAGGCTGATTTCCGGTCGGTTTTCCTGAAAGCCAGCACCATTTCTTTCTGCATCTACCTGGTTTTCCTGCTATTCGGCGACTTGGTTTTTCAGAAGGTATTCAGCATCAACTTCGAGTCGTTCCGGATATTTGGCGGCATTGTGCTGTTTTCCTTTGCTTACATCTTTATCGTGCAGGGCAAAAAGGCGTTCATCCAGATAAAGGGAGATTTGCACGACCTGGCTTCCGAAATAGCGCTGCCGTTCATGGTAGGGGCGGGCACCATCTCGCTCACTGTCCTGATGTCGGAGCAGTTAGAATTGTGGCAAGGGGTAGTGGCCCTGGCCTCGATCATGCTCATCAACTACCTCATCATCATGGGGCTGAAGCAAACGCGCCGCACCATGCGCAGCAAAAGCTTTCAGATTGCCTTCGACAAGATCATGGAGCTTTTGCTGCGTATCAACGGCTTTTTCCTGGGTGCTATCGGCGTCGATATGGTTACTACCGGCATCACTAACCTGGTGCGAGCCGCTGGGTAGGTATGGCCGTAGCGCCTATCGTATCACCTCCTCGGAGTAGACCAGCCACAGCGGAATGGGCAGGTCCATGTTGTAGATTTCCTTCGGTACGCTCCCGAAACGCAGCGAGGGCAGGGGGTTGCTACCCTTCAGGCCGAGCACTAATAGGTCGTATTTGCCCTTGCCCAGGTGCAGGCGAATGCGCTCCGCCACGCTTTTGTTGGCAGCCCGCACCAGGGTATAAGGCACGCCCGCGGTTTCCTGGTGCTTGCGCTGCAAGGTGGCAAACCGCTCTTTCACGATTTCTTCCGCCTTTTTCACGGCCTTTTCCTCTGAGATAAGCGGGAAGTATTGGGTAGGCAGGCGGTACACGTGCAGGATTTCCAGTTGCAGCCCCAGCTGGGTGGCCAGGTTTTGGCTGAGCCGCAGGGCGTGCACCGAGGTGGCCGAAAAATCCAGCGGCAGTAGGGCTTTGTGAATGCTTGCTGACGCTGTTTCGGGGAAAACCAGCACGCTGCACGGCAACACCTGGAGCAGCTTGGTGCCGAGGGCGCCGGTGCTCTTGTCGCTCATTTTCTTGCCGAGTAGGGCCAGCTTTATGTGATAGCGCTTTACCAGTTCGGCCAGCATCACCTCCGTGTTCGGCTCCTCGCCTACGAGCACCTCATACGCCGTAGCATTGCCAAAGTGCTCGGTCACGATGTCGTTGATGTTGCCTTCCACTTCGGTGGCTAGGTCCATATTGCCGAACAATTCCCGGAAGTCGTCGCTCAGCTCGGCTACCTTCACGTTGTGCACAAAGTACACTTTGCCTACTTGCAGCCGCTCACAGATGGAGCGGGTGAAAGCTACCAGTTTTTCGTCTATATCACTCAGGTCCAGGCAGACCATCATCGCGTCGATGGCAATCATAGTTTCGCGGTGTTTGGGGGTAAGGAGGTAGGAAGGCTTGTGTGCGGTGCGTTGGCATCCTGCTTCTGCGCCCGTTTGGCCAGCATCTCGCCCACCAGTTGCTGATAATCTTTGCGTTGCTGGGCACTGCCCAGCTTGGTTTCTTCTTCCAGTTCTTCGCTCAGACCTTTATAAAGACTATAGCACATGAGCAGCAGAATAATAGCAAAAGGAAGCCCCGTGATAATAACAGCCGTTTGCAAGGCCTGCAACCCGCCGCCCAGCAGCAGCACCGCCGCAATGGTTCCGCCCGACAAGGCCCAGAACACGCGGGTGCCTACGGAAGGGTCTGGCCGGCCGCCGGAAGTGAGACTTACTACCACCAGCGACCCAGAGTCCGAAGAGGTAACAAAGAATCCGGCGATGAGCACAATGCCGATAACCGACAGGATATTGGAAAAAGGAAGCTGCTCGAAAAAGACGAACAGGGCCGTCGATACGTCGGCGGCTACGGCCTCGGCTACAGCCGTATTGCCATCCAGTACTTCGCGTAGGGCGGTGCTACCAAACACCGTCATCCACAGAAAGGAAAGGAGGGAAGGCACAATCAGCACCCCCAGCACAAATTCCTTGATGGTGCGGCCTTTGGAGACGCGTGCAATGAAAATGCCCACAAACGGTGCCCACGAAATCCACCAGGCCCAGTAGAACACCGTCCAGGTGCCTTGCCAGTTGCTGTTGCTGTACGCCTCATTCCAGAAAGAGAGCTGCATAAAGCTGCCGATGTAGTAGCCGGTGTTCTGTACATAAGAGCCCAGGATAAATACGGTAGGCCCCAAAAACAGAACCGACACCAGCACCAAAAGCGCAATCCGGACATTCCACTCGCTGAGGATGCGCACGCCTTTATCTACCCCCGTTACCACCGAGATGGTGGCAATGCCCGTGATGATGGCTATCAGGCTGATCTGGGTAGTGATGTTGTTGACGATGACCGGAAACACGTGGTGCAGGCCGGCTGCCACCTGCTTCACCCCCAGCCCCAGCGAGGTAGCCAGGCCAAACAGGGTGGCAATAACAGCCAGAATATCAATCACATCACCAATAACGCCGTGAATACGCTCGCCCAGAAACGGGTAAAACGCCGAGCGGACCGTGAGCGGCAGTTGGCGGTTGTAGGTGAAAAAGGCCAGCGCCAGCGCCACCAGCGCGTAGATGGCCCAGGCATGAAAGCCCCAGTGCAGGAACGTGAAGTTCATGGCCTGGCGGGCGGCGGCCGGCGTGCCCGGCTCCCCGAGCGGGGGCGTCTGAAAGTGATTGATGGGCTCGGCCACACTCCAGAAAAGCAGGCCAATACCCATGCCGGCGCTGAACAGCATCGCAAACCAGGAGCCAGTGCTGAACTCCGGCCGCGCATCCCGGCCACCCAGCCGGATATTGCCAAACCGGCCGAAGGCCAGAAACAGGCAGTACGCCACAAAAATATTGACGCTCAGAATAAACAGCCACCCCATGTTGGACGTCACGGCAGTCTGTATTTTCGAGAAGAACGCTTCGGCACTTTCCCGGAAGACCAGCACGAGCACGATACTGAGGACAAGTATCACGATGGATGGCCAAAACACGGGCCCGTTTACGTCTAACCCAAACGATTTTTTCGCCTCATTCCTAACTTTGCTCATATGCAGTGCTGTTGATTTCTAGAAGTAGTAGCCCATGTTGATGTTGAATCGCATGTGCCAGCGAGTGTTGCCGGGAGTGCCGCTAGTAAAAGCATTTTCCCATTCAGGGCCCAACCACGGATGGTTGTAGCCGAAAGCGGCGTCGGTGTAAATGGCCATAGGGCCAGCCGCAAACAAGGCCCCCAGCACGTTCATGTGCGAGTTCTCAAAGCCACGGATACCCTTGTGGTAGTATCCATAGTTGTCGTAAAAGGTGATGCTTTGCAGCAAGCGGGTCTCGATGGGGAGACGGTAAGCGACGTTGGCTGTATACAGGTCGCCCCTGGTCGCTACCTTGTAGTTGGCGCCGTACGCCCCCATCTCAACGAAATTTAAGCCGGCACCGTTGGCATATTTTGGCTGAAAGCGGTAGCGCATGGCCTGTAGCTTGATAGTCCAGGGGCTGTGGGCAGGCTTAAACTCGTAGTGCACCGCCCCGGCATAGCGGGTGCCGTTGCGCCTGGTATCCAGGTTGTAGAGCAGGCCGCCTTGTAGAGAAACGCCCAGCTCGTGGGCCAGGCTGTCGTCGAGGCGCCGGACCAGTTTAAAATTTAGCTGGTTGTTCTCCTTGTTGCGCCCGGTCACGTCGTAGGAGTAGCGGTTGGGGCTAGCTTCGGCCGAGCTGAACACGAAATCCTCCGCGCTTTTGTAATAGGCCGCCTGCCACTGCCAGCGGCCCCGGTCGTGGATGTACTTCACGCCCATGTCGTGGTCATCCTCAAACCCCAGGTAGTAGGTGATGTTGAAAAACCAGTTGTTGGAGTTGTACTGCTGAATGCCAAAGGGCACCTGGTTGAGTCCTACCTGAAGTTGGGCAGCCTCCGAGAAATCGTATTGAAACCAGCCTTGCTTCAAAAAGCTCCCCCCAAACGCCTGAGAGTAGTGCCGAAACTCGGCGTTCAGCTTGATGCCTTTATAGGCGGCCTTCGCATTGATGCGGAACATATCAAAGCCGAAATCACCGCCCCGCTCCACCTGGTCCTGTTTCCAGGTAGAGAGGTTGTAATTAAAGCGCAGTGCGCCGCCTAGCTTCAGGGTAGGCTTCTCCTCGTCCTTGTTGTCCTGGTCTTGCGCGTGGCACAGCGTACTGAGAAAGCAGAGAAATAAAAGTAGAAGTGTTCTATGCATAGAAAGAGGTTAGGTGAAGTCCTGGCTAGGTTGGACGAAGCAGAGCGGTAAACGGTTCGCAAAAAAGTGTATTTGCTTTCCCGCGGCGCTGCAAATCTGCTTCTATCAGCCTCCGAATGGTCCTCAGTAAACCCCTATAGCTGTTTGGAACGCACATTCTGCGTATAGCAGCGTTATTCCACTTCACTACTCTTCTTTGTGATGCTATTTCATATCCGGTGGTTTTCCTGCTGCTCTGCTGCTTCAATAGCTACAGCTACGCCCGAACGAGTACGTGGAATAGGCGCACAGCCATTCGTCCGCGTTGTAGAATAGCGGCTATTCTACAACGCGGACGAATGGCTGTTTGGGAGGGCACACCCTAAAACGACTTCGTGAAGCCTACCTTGATCTTGAGCTGAAAGTCCTGAATCACCTTGAAAATCTCCTTCAGCGTGACTTGTTCCACCTGCGTGAGGGTAGTAGGATCCACGTAGTTGGTGGGAGGCGTGCGGTCTTTCAGGAGCTGGGTGGCCTGCTTGTGCAGGCGCATGCCCATCAGGTAGTAATACGCCTGTAGCAGCTCCTGGTATTCTTTTTCGCGGAACACGCCCCGCTCGCGCAGCAGGGCCAGCCGCTCGCCGGTGTTGGTCCGGAAAATCTGGTGTTGCAGTGCGTACACCCGCACCAGGTCCACAATGGGCGTCATGGTACGCTTGAGGTCGAACACCTTCTGGGTCCCCTGCACGAAGGTGCGGATGTTGCGCAGGAAGGTAAGCGGCGGCTCATACTGTAAGGCATTCTGAGCCATAAACCGGAAAAAGCGCTCGGACGGCTTTTGGAGTTCTTCATGCAGAAAGGCTTGCAGCTCGTCCATAATGGACTCGTCGCCGTAGAGGTAGCGGCAGTCAAAGAAGGTAGCAAAGCGCATCACGTTTTCGGGGTTCGACTCGCGCAGCCACTCCTGGTAGTTGCGTTTCCAGTGCGAGAGGGAGTGCGTCCACTTCGGGTTTTTGGCCATGAAGCCGCCCGTGCAGTAGTGCAGCCCAATGTGGTTGAGCTGATCGGACACGGCCTCCGCGAAGCGCAGGAAATACGCCCGCACCAGCTCGCGCTGCTCGTTAGCTTTGTCTTCGTAGATGATGGCGTTGTCCTGATCCGTGACGAGGGTTTGCTCTTGCCTACCCTCGCTGCCCAATACCATAAACACGAAGCGCGCCGGGGCCGGGCCGTGCTCGGCCAGCACATTGTCAATCACCTTGAGGGCAATGGCATCGGCCACGGCCGTAATCACCTGGTTCACGATTTCCGACTTCACGCCCCTACCCAGCAGCTGCTGCACAATCTCGGGTACCTGGTCCCAGCGGCGCTTCAGTTCGTGGGTGCTCTGGGCCAGCTTCACAGCCTGAATGAACATAAACGGCGACTGGGCCAAGTCGCTGAGCAGTTTGTTGCGGCTCAGGAAGCCCAGAAACTCGCCCTCGCGCTCTACCAGGAGGTAGCGCGTTTTGGTCTGAAACATCTTCAGAATGGCCTCATACACATAGGCCCCGCTGCTGACCGTGACCAATGGCGTGGCTAGCACATCGGCCACGGGGCGGTTGGCGTCGAGGCGCTGCGCAATCACGGAGTCACGCAGGGTGATGTCGGTGCAGTAGCCCACAATGGTGCCCTCGGTATCGGTCACAAACAGGCAGCTCACCTTAGCAGCGGCCATGCGCTGTGCCGCTTCGAAAATGGGCGTATCCAGCGTGCAGGCCGTGATGGGGCGCATTTCCAGCGTTTCTACCCGGCGCGAAAACAGCTGGTCGGCCACCAGGAAATTCTGCTCGGGCGTGTCGCGGGGCTTCACAAAATGGGCAAACTCCTCGTTCAGCATCTGCTCGCCGTAGCGTGCCGTGAAAAAATGAAAGAACGCGGGGTAGGACACGCACAGGGCCCGGAAGTCGCGGCGGGGGAGGGTGAGCACCCGCGTACGGGCGCGCACCACCACCGTCCGGATAGAGCGTTTTTTGTGCAGCAGGATGGAAATGCCCCCATAGCAGGTGCCAGCGGGGTAGGTGAGGGGTAGGCGCTTATGCTGCTCACTATCGTAGAAAAAGGTGTCGTAGGCGCCTTCTACAATGATATCCAGCGCCCGTAGCTTGCTAGTGCCTTGTTGGTAGAGCAGCGTTTCGCGGGGGTAGTGCACTTCCTCTACCAAATCGGCTACCCCTGCCAGCACGTCATCGGGCAGGAGCTGGAAGGGTTCGACGTTGCGCAAAAAAGCCAGGACGTTATCCATAGATCAACCAGTAGAGAAGGAGAAAAAACAACGCCAACCCGATGGTAATCGGTAGTTGGTGTTGTGCCCAGAAAGAGCGGGGCGCCGGGGGCACCAACCGCGGTAGGGTAGGGGCGGAAGCAGCAAACACCCCCCGGCGGCGCATTTCAAAAAAGCAGCGGGCTGTGGCAGCAGCGTCGCCCACAGCATCGTGCAGGCGGGGCGGCGGTTCCTGAAAAAGATATTCGTGCAAGTCGGCTAGCTTCAGGTAATGCCCACGCAGGCTCAGCGGCCGACTGCTGAACATGGTGCAGAACTGCGGCAGGGCCGGCAGCGGATTCGACAAGCCTACCCGCTGAAACGCCGCGCCCAGCACGTGAAAATCGAGCTGCAAAAAGTGGCCGATTACCTGCGGACGGTAGTGGAGCAGGTCGTGGTGCAGGCGCTCCAGCACGGGGCGGGGCGCGGCACCGTGGGTGTGCAAAAAGTCTTCAGTAAGGCCGTGAATGGCAACAGCTTCGGCGGGCATAGTACCAGCAGGTACGCGCAGATACGCTTCATCGGCGCGCACCAGCTCGCCGGCCGCTGTGTATACCTGCCAGGCCAGTTGCGCAATGTGGGGCCAGTGGCTTTCCTCTGCGTATGGCTGGTCCCAGCGAGTGGGCAAGCCCGTGGTTTCCGTATCAACAAACAAGAAAAAATCGGCAGCCACAGAGCGGTAGTATTAGGCGCAACAAGGGCACCACAGAAGAAAATAGCAGGTAGGACACGCCGCCTCAGCCTGCTGCTGGCAAAGCATACCTGTTTCTGACAGCCAAAGTACTGCTTTGGTGTAACAGTAAGTGGAGGTAAGGGCGCAGAGTGCAAACGTTGTAATACTGCTGATTACTTGAAAGAGAAAAATTTGTTTATGCTATTACACAAACGATAAAGTTTAGATAACATTCTTATATTTCGGAACAAGTTGTAGTAAGAAAGGCCCTAGTATGCGATTCAGGCCACTTTACAGCAGCTCCCTCCTTTTTCAGAAGGCTTTTGCCTATTTTTTTGCTCTGCCTACACAAACGATTGCGATATTTTTTTACACAATCGTTTGTGAGTATTGAAATTTCAATTCCCATTTTCTTCTTTATGAGAAAGACAATACCCAAACTACGCCGGCTGGCTATTCCGGTGCTATTGTGTGGTTTGCCCTTGCTACCCTTGGCAGCGCAGGCAGCTACCCCCGCAACAGGCTTTCTAGCGGGTACTCTGCTGCCTGTTGCCGATGCGCCCGTAACGGGGCGTGTAGTAGATGAGAAAGGAACCGGCCTACCCGGCGTGAACGTGGTAGTGAAGGGCACTACCAATGGCACGCAAACCGATGCCGATGGTCGCTACACTCTAACCGTACCCGACGGTGCTACCCTGGTGTTTTCGTTTGTGGGGTATGCCGCACAGGAGGTGACTGTGGGCGGCCGCACCACAATCAACCTGGCACTA
The DNA here is from genome assembly GCF_014333615.1 of Hymenobacter citatus. GTDB lineage: Bacteria > Bacteroidota > Bacteroidia > Cytophagales > Hymenobacteraceae > Hymenobacter > Hymenobacter citatus. The sequence goes on from NZ_JACSCY010000021.1 coordinate 17,384, forward strand.
GCGCCCGACTCACGGGCCTTGGGCGATGTGGTGGTGGTAGGATACCTGACCGAGAACCGACAGAACGTGACCAGCGCTGTGGCGCCGCTGGATATAAAAGAAGCGAATAAGACGCCGGTGCCTACCGTTACGCAGGCGTTGCAGGGGCGGGTAGCAGGCGTACAGGTAACGGGCTCGGGTGGCCCCGGCGCCACACCCATCATCAATATCCGTGGTATTGGCACATTGGGTAATGCCAGCAGTGGCCCTTTGTACATCATCGATGGTTTATGGACGGATAACATCCGCGACCTGAACCCCAATGATATTGAGACGCTGAACATCCTGAAAGATGCTTCTTCTACGGCCGTGTATGGTTCGCGGGGAGCCAACGGGGTAGTACAGATTACCACCAAAAAAGGTAAGGCGGGGGCGCCATCCATTAGCTTCAATGGCTACCGGGGCGTCGATAATGTGTATAAAACCTACAACCTGACCAATGCCAGCGAGTGGGCAGATCGTGCTGTTATTGCGTATCGTAATGCTGGCCTAGACCCACTCAACAACGGCCAAAACAGTTTGGCTGGGGCCGTTAAAGGTCCCGGCGGGGCCTTCAACCCCAATGTGGATACCGACTGGCAAAAGGAATTCTTCCAAACCGGTACGCTGGAAGATTACAACCTTTCCTTTTCGGGCGGTTCTTCGGGAGAAAAATATAGCTCCAACTACCTGATTTCGGGTGAGTATTTTCACCAGGAGGGCATCGTGAAAGGTCCTGACTTCAAGCGATACAGCTTGCGTTTAAACTCAGGTCTCACGAAAGGGCGTTTCCGCCTGCAGGAAAACGCCCAGCTCACGCATATCAACACGACACTGCTGAATGGCGCGCCGTTTATTGATGTGCTGACAATTATTCCTAGTATTCCGGTATACGACCCGGCAAATCCGGGGGGCTTTGGTACGGGCTCATCGGTGCTGAACTCGTTTGCTACCAACCCTATAGGAGCACAGTCGCTACTACGCCGCACGCAGGCAGACAACCGGTTGGCAGGCAACGTTAGTGCCGAGTACTCTTTCTTTGATTTTCTGACTTACCGGCTGAATGTGGCTATGGATGGCCATACCTACAGCAACGCCGATGCGCAGAAACTGGGTATCATACGGCAGAACACCGCCATCAATACGTCGTCGCTAAACGAATTCTTAGGCTACGACCTATTCTTGCTGGCCGAGAACACGCTGAACTTCAACAAGCGTATCGGTGACCACGGCGTGAATGCCTTGTTGGGCTACTCGGAGCAGAGCTTTCAGCAGCACAACGTGCAGGCAGGCGCACAAGGCTTCACTAGCTCGCCGCAGTATTACTTCGAGCTAAGCGCTGGCCCACGGGTAGGGGTGGTGCAAGGAGCCTCGTTTGAGTACACCAAGCGCTCCTTCTTTGGGCAGGCTACCTACGACTACAAGAACCGCTACCTGGCCTCGCTGAGTGCCCGCCGCGACGGGTCGTCGCGCTTCACCCCTGAGAACCGGTGGGGTAATTTCTGGGCAGCTTCGCTAGGCTGGCGCATCAGCGAGGAAGACTTTTTCAAAGATGCTGTGCCGGCTATCAACAACCTGAAGCTGCGGGCCAGCTACGGCACTAATGGCAACGATGCGCTGAATGGTCCTTACGGGGGCAGTTACTTGCCCTACCCCATCATTGGGCAAAACGTGAATTACGTTATCGGCACCGGCCAGACCATTGTAAACGGCTCCTCGCAGTTGGCACTGGCCAGCCCCGATATTCGGTGGGAAGACCGTCGCACCCGCAATATTGGTCTGGATTTGGGCGTGCTCGACAGTCGCTTGAGCTTGTCGGCTGATTATTATATTTCTGAAACCCGCAACGCGCTGGCGCCAGTGCAGGTGCTCACCTACCTCGGCCACTTCGGCAACGACATCTACCAGAACGCGGGCACTATCGAGAACCGGGGCTTTGAATTAGGCCTGGGCTACCACGAGACAAAAGGTGATTTCACCTACGGCGCCGATTTCAACCTGACAACCCTCAAAAACGAAATCACGGCCGTACCGACCGTAGGACAAACGTTTGGCGGTGGCGAAGGGGTAACCCGCTCGCAATTAGGTACGTCGCTGGGCGAGTTCTACCTGATTCCGTTCGATGGTATTTTCCAATCGAATGATGAGGTAGCAAATTACAAAAGCTCCAATGGTACTATCATTCAGCCATACGCCTCGGCTGGTGATGTGCGTTATAAAGACGTGAACGACGACGGCAAGATCGATAATGCCGACCGCGTATTCGCAGGCAAATCCATCCCCAACCTGGTGATGGGCTTGAACTTGAATGCCGCCTATAAAGGCTTCGACCTGTCTGTATTCCTGCAGTCTTCCAGCGGCAACAAGGTGTACAACCAAGCCAAACTGGCGCTGGAAAGCTACAACGGCCCCAATAACTACGACGCCGACGTGACTCCGTGGTCGGTTGACAATCCTTCGAGCACTACACCGCGTCTGTTGCAGGGTGGTGGCTTAGGTAACCTAGGGCAAGCGGCCGCCTCTAACGCGCTATTCAACAGCACGCGCTGGTTGGAAAATGGCAATTATGTACGCCTAAAAAACGTGCAGCTGGGCTATACGCTACCTGCGAGCATAACCAGCAAAGTGCCTAGCCTGGGCAGCGTGCGGGTATACGTGACGGGCCGCAACATCGTGACCTTCACCAAATACTCGGGCTTCGACCCAGAGACGACCGGCACAGGCTTCTACAGCCGCGGCGTAGACAACAGCTCCTACCCCAACGTGCGCAGCTTCATTGGCGGCTTGCAAGTGAATTTCTAATAACTGCGGTGGGCCTGCCATTATATGTGGGCAGGCTCTACCCACCCAATCTGTACTAAACCAATGAAAATACATAAGATAGCCGCTCTCTTTCTGCTCTCCAGCGGGTTGCTGCTGACTACGAGCTGCGAGAAAGACTTATTGGATCAGAGCAATCCAAACGCTCCCGATACCTCGCAGTTCTGGAAAACCCAGGACGATGCCATTAAAGGCGTGTATGCCTGCTACTCGGGTTTGCAGCAGTATGCCTGCTACGGCCACTCCTGGCAGTTTATGGCCGCCCGCTCCGACGAGTCGTACAGCCAGAGCCCTTTTGTAGAGCTGGCCAACTTTACGCGCTTCATCACCCCAGACAACAACTTCTTTATCTCGTCCTTCGCCTGGAACGACTACTACCGCACCATCTTCCGCACCAACCAGGTGCTGACCCACGTGCCGGATATCGACATGGACGCGACGCTGAAAAACCGCCTGCTCGGGGAGGCGCAATTTGTGCGGGCACTGTCGTACTTCGACTTGGCTTACTTCTTCGGCAACGTGCCCCTGATTCTGGTAGAGCCCGTGGTGACTACCCGTGCGCCGCAGGCTACTACGGCCCAGATAGAAGAACAGATCATTGCCGACCTCACGGCTGCTATTCCTAATCTGCCGTTGTCATATGGCGATGCTGAGAAGGGCCGCGTAACGAAAGGAGCTGCTCAGGCCCTACTGGCCAAAACCTACATGATGCAGCGCAAATACAGCGAGGCATCGGCCCTGTTTACCCAGATTATCGGCTCGGGCCAGTACGACTTAGTGGCCAACTACCTCGATAACTTCACGGATGCCAACGAGAACAACCGCGAGTCGGTATTCGAGATTCAATACGTAAACTCACCGTTGGACGTAGGCCAGGGCCAGGACAATGCGTCGGCGTCGGAAGGGTATGACCGGCCCAACTTCTTTGGGCCTCCCTACTACAGCTTCGCCGACGTGCAACCTCGTTTGTGGTTGCTGAACGCCTACACCGACTCTACCACTGCATTTGCACCTGGGAGCACCACCCGGCATATGATTGATCCGCGCCGGGACGTGTCCATCATCAGCGCTCGGAACCCTGATCGTTTCTACGGCAAAACTTTTGCGGAATTGATTGTAGAGCGCAACTACAACCCCAACCAGCAATACTGGCGCAAGTACCTGAACGACCGCACGCGCACAACACCCGAGGATTTCACTTCAGGCATCAACTTCCGCGTGATTCGCTACGCCGACGTACTGCTGATGCAGGCCGAAGCGCTGACTGAGCTAAACCGCGTAGGCGACGCGCTACCGTTGGTAAACCGCGTACGCAACCGGGTAGGGCTGGCCTCACTCGCAGGCAGCTATTCGCAGGAGGCCATGCGCCAGCTTATTCGCACGGAGCGCGCTAAGGAGCTGGCCGGCGAGGGTACACGTTGGTTCGACATTCTGCGCTATGGCCTAATGGATAACCAGGCCGGCATCACGGAGCTAACCAGCCGCGATTCGGACTTTACCAACTTCCGTCTGGGTGTTTCCAAGCTGCTACCCATTCCACAACGGGATATCGATATTGACCCCAATGTGAAGCAGAATCCTGGCTACTAATACGTTACTGGTATAGCGGGAATAAAACAGCCGTTTCGGGCAGTAGCTTGAAACGGCTGTGTTGCTTTCAACGGTTGCAAACAGCTTGTTTCCGGTGCCCCATCAGTGTATCAGCGTCCTGGGGCAAATCGACCAAACTGGTTTTCTCCCAGGGGCTTCTCAGCCATACCTGCGCTACTGGGCACAACGGTTTTTTACATCTAGAAAGGGCACGCAGGCTAAGCTGATGTATCGCATCAGCTCATGTGCTGGGCAAAGCTGCTACAACCCGCGCATGCATCCTTCACCCAGAACCCCGACGGCACGCCCGTAGCCATCAGCACGCTCAATACACAGCCCAGCAGCGAGTAAGAACCCGTGTTCTCATGCTTCTCTAAAACCCACCGCTATGCCTACACTACTACTCATTCCGTTTCATGCTCGTCTCGCTGGCGCCATCCGGCGCTTGTTGCTGCTGCTACTGCTACTGAGCATCAGTAACCTTCGCACCTATGCGCTGCAGGGGTTTTACGGTTCGCACGATCCTTCCACTATCGTGAAGGAAGGCAACAAGTACTGGGTATTCACGACCGGACAAGGCATTTATAATATGTATTCCACGGACTTGGTGACCTGGACGCCTTCGCCGCGGGCGGTGTTTGTCAACAACGCCTACCCTAGCTGGATCAACGCCAAGGTGCCAGGCTTTGCGGGTACTTTTTGGGCGCCGGAGTGTATTTATATGAATGGCAAATACTACCTCTATTACTCCTGCTCCACGTTCGGCTCGCAGGTGTCGGCCATTGGCCTGGCTACCAACGCAACGCTGGATCCTGCCAACGCCAACTACAAGTGGGAGGACCAGGGCGAAGTGGTTTCTTCCGTAGCCGGCAGCGGCCCCAATGCCATTGACCCCGCCGTGTTGCGCGACGCCAGCGGCAACGTGTGGCTCACGTATGGTTCCTACTTCGGCGGTATTCGGACCACTCAGCTAAATGCTACCACCGGCAAGCCCTTGAGCAGCACAGGCTACGCCCTGGCCAACGGTGGGGTAGAAGCCCCCGATCTGGTACAGCACGACAATTTCTACTACCTGTTCATCAACCGCGGTAGCTGCTGCCAAGGCATCAATAGCACATACTATATTCAGGTAGGGCGCGCCGCTACGCCAGCGGGACCTTTCTTAGACAAAGAAGGCAAGGACCTGAACAGCCTGGGCGGTACTACCGTGCTCGGCTCGGCCGGGCGCTATATCGGGCCGGGCCACGCGGGCATTTTCACCGAAAATGGCGTGAGCTACTTCTCGCACCACTACTACGATGGCTATGATAACGGGGCGCCCAAGCTCGGGCTGGCTCGCCTCACCTGGGATGCTGCAGGCTGGCCTGTGGTCAGCCGCGAGTGGGTAGCCGCCGGCCGCTACGAAGTCAAAAACCAGTTGAGTGGCCTCATATGGGACGCTTGGGGCTGCACGGGAGCCTCGGGGCAAATGGTGGCGCAGGGTACGCCCAGCTGCCTCACCTGCCAACAATGGGATTTCGCAACCTTGGGCAACGGCGAGTACAAAATCACGAATGCATTGGGCGGGCTGGCCGTGGATGTAATGGGCTGCTCGGCTGACGCGGGGGCCAAGCTGCAACTCTTTGCGTACAATGGGTTGACTTGCCAGCGGTTTTCTATCGACCGCGCCAACGATGGTACGCTCGTGTTTGCCTCCGCAAATGGCAACCGTGTAATAGAGGTTCCGAACGCTTCCACCGTAGCTGGGCAGCAGCTAGGACTATGGGATTACAATAGTTGCCCCTGCCAGCGCTGGACGCTGAGTCCGGCGGGCGTAACCACCGCTACCCTACCTAGCCAGTTACTAACTGGTGTCAGCATTTACCCGATACCAGCCGAACAGGGCAACTTCACGGTTGACTTAGGCGAGCAAAAAACAGGAAGTGTAGCCACCGTGCTAATCTTCGACTGGCAGGGTAGGGAGGTATACCACCAGCAGTTTGGGCCGCAGCAAACGCAATTGACCGTTGAAGCGAAATTAGCTGGTGGAATGTATATGGTGCAGGTGCAACGAGGGGCTAAACGCCTAGTGCAGAAGGTGACAGTACGCTGAGTAGCGGGTAATTGCTGTCATGCAGAATTGTACCAGTTAAGATTAAATACACAAACGATTGTGTACGTAAAATAGAATCTTTACTTTACACCGCGAAAACCAGTACCACATGCAGAAATGCGTGCGCAATCCGGGTTTTTAGCACTTATAGGCGTAATAGAGAGCCGCGACACTCTTGTTGAAAGGATAGAACACGGAAGCGTTTTAAGGAAATCAGCTTGGGCGTTTTTATCTGTAACACTGCGTTTTTCTGCATACGTTTTCATTACTTGCCACCTATCCCTTCACCTGTTCTTTTCCGTTGATGACACACATTCGCTACGCTGGCTACCTCGCCAGCGGCCTGTTCGCAACTCTGCTGCTGGCTGCTTGCAACCAAAACCCCACTACCACCGAAGCCGGCGCCACCACGGCCGCCACTGCCGACTCCACCCAAACCTCCGCTGCTATGCCCGTTTCCACTTCCTTCGGCAACACCACCGAGGGCACTGAAGCCCAGCTCTACACCCTCACCAACGCCCACGGCCTGAAGGCTACCATCACCAACTACGGCGGCACCATTACTTCCCTGATGGTACCCGACAAAAGTGGTCAGCTAGGGGACATTGTATTGGGTTTCGACAAAGTAGGCGGCTACCAAAGCCCGGAGTTTTTGAAGTCTGGACCCTATTTTGGAGCGCTGATTGGGCGCTACGGCAACCGCATCAAAGGCGGTAAGTTTACGCTGGATGGTCAGACGTATTCCCTACCTCAGAACAACGGACAGAACACGCTGCACGGCGGCAAAAAAGGGTTTGATAAGGTGCTATGGGATGCCAAGCCCGGCTCCTCGGCCGATGGCCAGACGCTCACGCTCACGTACCTAAGCAAGGACGGCGAAGAAGGTTTCCCCGGCAACTTGCAGGTCACGGTGGTGTACACGCTCACCAACAACGACGAGCTGAAAATCGACTATTCGGCTACCACTGATAAGGCTACCCCCGTCAACCTCACCAATCACAGCTATTTCAACCTGGCCCTGGGGCAGAGCAAAGATGTGCTGGCCCACCAGGTAATGATTCCGGCCGACCGCTACACGGTAGTGAACGACCAACTGATTCCCACGGGCGAGCTACGCCCGGTGAAGGGCACCCCCTTCGACTTTACGACCCCCCACGCCATTGGCGAGCGGATTGCGCAGGTGCCCGGCGGCTACGACCACAACTGGGTGTTGAACAACCCCAGCGGCATGCATCAGGCCGCCTCAGTATACGAGCCTACCACGGGCCGCACCTTGGAAGTAACCACTACTGAGCCCGGCGTACAGTTCTACACCGGCAACTTCCTTGACGGCACCCTCACGGGTAAGAACAACACGACGTACGGCAAAAATGCCGGTTTCTGCCTGGAAACCCAGCACTTCCCCGACTCGCCCAACCAGTCTGCCTTCCCCAGCACCACGCTGAAGCCAGGCGACACGTTGCAGTCCACCACCATCTTCAAGTTTGGAGTACGGAAGTAGAGACGGCTTGCCGCCCGCCTGTCAGAACGTTATACTCTGAACGTCATTTCGAACATGTTGCTTGATGCGCAACGTGTTCGAAATGACGTTCTATTCCTCTAATCATCAGCATATCCAACTTCATGACTGATCATCCTGCCTACGTCATTGGCCTTGATTATGGCACCGATTCGGTTCGTGCGCTGCTCGTAAATGCCCAGACCGGCGACGAGGTAGCTCAGGCCGTGCACTACTACCCTCGCTGGAAGCAGGGCGCCTACTGCAACCCCCAGAAAAACCAGTTCCGCCAGCACCCGCTTGACTATATCGAAGGGCTGGAGGCCACGGTGCGCCAGGTAGCGCAGCAAGTGCCGGCCGAGCAGATCAAAGGCATTGCCATTGATACCACTGGCTCTACCCCGGGCGCTGTGAACGAGCAGGGGGTAGCCTTGGCTCTGACGCCCGGCTTCGAGGAAAACCCCAACGCCATGTTTGTGCTGTGGAAAGACCACACGGCCCTGGCCGAGGCGGCGGAAGTCAACGAAAAGGCCCGCACCTGGGGCGGCCCCGACTACACGCAGTTTGAGGGCGGCATCTACTCCTCGGAGTGGTTTTGGGCCAAGATTGCCCACGTGGTGCGCGAGGATGAAGCCGTAGCCCAGGCCGCCTACTCCTGGATGGAGCACTGCGACTGGATGACACTGCTACTCACCGGACAAGACCTGGCCTCGTTCAAGCGTAGCCGCTGCGCCGCCGGCCACAAGGCCATGTGGCACGAGACCTGGGGCGGCCTACCCTCTGAGGAGTTTCTGACCTTGCTGGAACCAAAACTTGCCGGTTTACGCAATCGATTATTCGAGCAAACCTATACCGCCGATGAGGTAGCTGGCACACTCTCCGCGGAGTGGGCCGAGCGCCTGGGTCTTACTACCGACACGGTAGTGGCCGTGGGCTCATTTGATGCCCACGCGGGCGCCGTGGCCGGCGAGATTGAGGCCTACTCGATGGTGAAGGTAATGGGCACCAGCACCTGCGACATTGTGGTGGCGCCCACTGCCGAGGTAGGCGACAAGCTGGTGCAGGGCATTTGCGGCCAGGTAGATGGCTCCGTCATCCCCGGCATGCTGGGTCTGGAAGCCGGCCAGTCGGCTTTTGGCGACCTGCTGGCGTGGTTCACGCAGATCATCGACTGGCCCCTGCGCACGATGCTGCCCAAGTCCACGGTGGTTTCATCGGAACAAATGGAGGCATTGCGTGAGGAGCTGCGCGGCAACCTGATTGTGGAGCTGACTGCTGCCGCCGAGAAGATTGACCCCGAAGAGTCGGCTGTACTGGCGTTGGATTGGGTGAACGGCCGCCGCACGCCCGACGCCAACCAGGCGCTGAAAGGTGCCATCATGGGCCTGACGATGGGCTCGGGTGCGCCGCAAGTGTTCCGGGCACTGGTAGAAGCTATTTGCTACGGCTCCAAGCAAATTGTGGAGCGCTTCGAGAGCGAAGGGATTCCGATTAAGCAGGTGATTGGCATTGGCGGCGTGGCCAAGAAGTCGCGCTTTGCCATGCAGACGCTGGCTGACGTGCTCGACCGCCCCATCAAGATTGCTACCTCCGAGCAGGCCCCGGCCCTGGGTGCCGCCATGTACGCGGCCGTAGCCGCCGGTATCCATGCCGATGTGCTCACGGCCCAGCGTGCCATGGGTAGCGGCTTTGCCGAAACCTACACGCCCCAGCCCGACCGCGTGGCCGACTACGCCGCTCGTTATAAAAAATACCAAGCCTTCGGGAAGTTCGTGGAAACGGCTACCCTGGGCGATAAACAGACCGCGGAAGCGGCCACTGCCACCGCATGAGTCAGTACCAAGACCTGAAGCAAACCTGCTACGACGCCAACATGCAGCTCCCCAAGCTGGGGTTGGTGCTCTTCACCTTCGGCAACGCCAGCGTGGTTGACCGCGAAAACCGGGTGTTTGCCATCAAGCCCAGCGGCGTGCCCTACGACACGCTCCGGCCCGAGGACATTGTCATTGTCGACTTCGCCAACAAGATTGTGGAAGGGGAGAAGCGGCCGTCGTCGGACACCAAAACCCACGCCGTGCTGTATAGCCACTGGGAGCAGATTGGTGGCATTGTGCACACGCATTCCACTTACGCCACCGCGTGGGCCCAGGCGCAGCTGGACATTCCGGTGCTGGGTACCACCCACGCCGACCACCTCACCGCCGACGTGCCCTGCGCCCCGCCCATGGACGACGCCATGATTGCTGGCGACTACGAGCATCAGACGGGCTGGCAGATCATCAACGAGTTTCAGCGGCGCGGCCTCTCGCCCGCGGAGGTAGAGATGGTACTGCTCAGCAACCACGCGCCCTTCACGTGGGGCAAAACCGTGGAAAAAGCCGTGTACAACAGCGCCGTGCTGGAAGAAGTGGCCCGCATGGCCTACCTCAGCAGCACCCTCCGCCCCGATGTGCCCCGCCTGAAAGACTCCCTCATCAAAAAACACTACGAGCGCAAGCACGGCGCCAACTCTTACTACGGCCAGAGCTGAAAAGCTAGAAGCTAGGTTTAGCTCCCCTCCTTTTTTAAGGAGGGGGTAGGGCGTGGTAACGCTGTGAGAACGAAAGCTAGAACGTCATGCTGAGCTTGTCGAAGCATCTCTACCGTGAGTAATTCAATTACTATCGGACGAAGTAGTAGAGATGCTTCGACAAGCTCAGCATGACAACATCAACAACGATTTTACCACCCCGGCCTTCGGCCACCCCTCCTTAAAAAAGGAGGGGAGCTAGAATAGCTTCTAGCTCTAATTTTCAGATTTCAACTTCCAAAAAAACTATCAGCGAACAGCTAATAGCTAACAGCTAAATACAATGCTTGACCTCAAACAGTACGAAGCCTGGTTTATCACCGGCACCCAGCACCTCTACGGCCCCGAAACCCTGGAGGAAGTAGCCGCCCACTCGCAGCAGATTGCCGCTGAGCTGGATACCAAGCTGCCCATCAAAATCGTCTTCAAGCCTATTCTGAAGACGCCGGAGGAGATTTACCAGCTGGTGCAGGAAGCCAACGTGGCCGAAAACTGCGTGGGCCTGATTGCCTGGATGCACACCTTCTCGCCGGCCAAAATGTGGATCAACGGCCTGAAAATCCTGAAAAAGCCGCTGGCTCACCTGCACACCCAGTTCAACCGCGATATTCCGTGGGGTGAGATTGACATGGACTTCATGAACACCAACCAATCGGCGCACGGCGACCGGGAGTTTGGGTTCATCACGGCCCGCATGGGCGTGAAACGCAAGGTGATTGTGGGCCACTGGGAAGCTGAGGAAACCCAGCGTCAGCTGAGTGTGTGGAGCCGCGTGGCCTGCGCCTGGGCCGACTGGCAAGGGGCAGCTTTCGTGCGCTTCGGCGACAATATGCGCTACGTAGCCGTAACAGAGGGCGACAAGGTAGAAGCCGAAATTAAGTTTGGCTACTCCGTGAACACCTACGGCATTGGCGACCTGGTAGCGGTAGTAAACGCCGTAACCGACGCGCAAATCGACGAGCTGCTGGCTACTTACGAGCGCGAGTACGAGCTGGCCGATACGCTGAAAGAAGGAGGCAGCCAGCGTGAGAGCCTGCGCGAAGCTGCCAAGATTGAAGCCGGTATGCGCCAGTTTTTGCAGGACAAAAAGGCGAAGGGCTTCACCGACACCTTCGAGGATTTGCACGGTATGGCCCAGCTGCCCGGCATTGCCACTCAGCGCCTGATGGCCGAGGGCTACGGCTTCGGCGGCGAGGGCGACTGGAAAACCTCGGCCCTGGTGCGCGCCATGAAGGTGATGGGTGCCGGCCTACCCGGCGGCAACTCCTTTATGGAAGATTACACCTACCACTTCGCGCCAGGCAACAACCAGGTGCTGGGCTCGCACATGCTCGAAATCTGCCCCACCATTGCCGAGGGCAAGGTGCGCGCCGAGATTCACCCGCTGGGCATTGGCGGCAAAGCCGACCCCGTGCGCCTGGTGTTCAATTGCCCCGCCGGCGAAGGCCTGAACGCCACCATCGTGGACATGGGCAACCGCTTCCGCATGATTGTAAACGAGGTAGAAGCCGTAGCGCCTGAGCAGGAGCTGCCCAACCTACCCGTGGCCCGCGTGCTCTGGAAGGTGAAGCCCGATATGGCCACCGGCGTAGCTGCCTGGATTCTGGCCGGTGGCGCTCACCACACGGGTTTCAGCCAAAATCTGACGGTAGAATATCTGGAAGACTTCGCGGAAATGGCTGGCATTGAGTTCCTCGTAATCGATGCCGATACAAAATTGCGCAATTTCAAGAATGAATTACGCTATAATGAAGTAGCTTTCGGGGGGCGTTAGGCCCCCTGGCCCTTCATTCACTTTCCTACCCGTTTTTAAATCCGCATGCAGAACAGCTTTAACACGTTAGATTTATCCATCTTTCTGCTCTACATCGTGGGCATAGCAGCCTATGGCTTCTATGTCTACAAGAGCAAGCAGAAAGCTCAGATGACCACTCAGGATTACTTCCTGGCCGAGGGCTCGCTCACTTGGTGGGCCATCGGGGCATCTATGATTGCTTCCAACATCTCGGCCGAGCAGTTCATTGGCATGTCGGGCAACGGATTTCAGGTAGGCGTGGCCGTGGCTGCCTACGAATGGTTGGCGGCCATTACGCTGATTGTGGTGGCGGTGTTCTTCATGCCGATTTATCTCAAGCAGAAGATTTACACCATGCCGCAGTTTCTGGAGCAGCGCTACAACGCCACTTTGAGTCTGATTATGAGTATCTTCTGGCTGTTTCTGTACGTGCTGGTCAACCTCACATCCATTCTCTACCTTGGGGCGCTGGCTATCAGCAACCTAGTAGGCGGCGGCGAGAGCTTCCACATGATTATGGTAGCGCTGGCCGTGTTTGCCGTAATTATCACCCTGGGTGGTATGAAGGTGGTAGGCTACACCGACGTAATTCAGGTGGCCGTGCTCATCGTAGGTGGTTTGGCTACCACCTACCTGGCCCTCACGCTGGTGAGCGAGCGGTTTGGCCTGGGGCACGACGCCATTGCGGGCTTCAACGCCATGATGAGCGACGCCGGGGACCACTTCCATTTGATGTTTGACAAGCCCACGGCCGACACGCCGCAGGTGGAAATCAACAAGTACCTGATGCTGCCCGGCATTGCTATGTATGCGGCTGGTCAGTGGATTGTGAACCTGAACTACTGGGGGTGCAACCAGTACATCACGCAACGCGCCCTGGGCGCCGACCTGAAAACGGCCCGCACGGGTATCCTGTTCGCCGGTATGCTGAAGCTCCTGATGCCCGTGATTGTAATGCTGCCCGGTATTGCGGCCTACGTGCTGCACAAAAACGGTGGCCTGCAAGGCGAAATGGCGCCCGGTGGCAACTTCAACGCCGACAACGCCTACTCCGCTATCCTGACCTTCCTACCCAACGGCCTGAAGGGCTTGTCGCTGGCCGCCCTCACGGCCGCCATCGTAGCCTCGCTGGCGGGTAAGGCCAACTCGATTTCCACCATCTTCACCCTCGACATCTACAAGCGCTACCTCAAACCGGAAGCTGACGAAAAGCAACTGGTATGGATTGGCCGTCTGACGGTGCTGGCGGCCACCGTTATGGCTATTGGTCTGACCTGGAAAGACCTGCTGGGTATTGGCGGCGAAGGTGGCTTCACCTACATTCAAAAATACACGGGCTTTATCTCGCCCGGTATCGTGGCGGTGTTCGTACTGGGCATGTTCTGGAAGCGCACCACGGCGCAGGCTGCCATTGCCGGGATGCTGGCGGGCTTCGTGCTATCGGTGTTTTTCAACAACTACGCTGTATCGGTATTCGGCCCCGAAACCATTCTGTACTCGGCTTTCCCCAATGGGCAAGGCGCCTATGAAATTCCTTTCCTGATTTGCATGGGCCTCGCATTTGCTTTCACGGCAATTTTGATGATTGGCATGAGCCTGCTCGGGCCGGTTATCAACCCCAAAGCCCTGCACTTAGACCGCAGCCTGTTCCGGGTTAGCCCCAGCATCATGACGCTGATTGTCATTACGTTGCTGATGATTACGGCCCTGTACGTCAAGTTTTGGTAAATTTTGCCTAGCTACGTAAGGCCCCGGCCATGCGACATTTCTCTCCGTGAAATGTCGCATGGCCGGGGCCTTTGTATCTAAAAAAAGTTGTAATATCGCTTTCAAGGAAACGAAAGCTTCTGCTTAACGCTTACTCACACCTATGGCTACTACTCCCACTCACTCCTTTTCTCGTCTCGCAAAAGCAGCCCTGTTTGGTGGGCTTTTTTTAGCAGGCACCACACAATCGATTGCGCAAGCGCCAAGTGCTATTACCGTGCAGGTAAACAAGCCGGTAGCGCCGGTGCCGAAGAATATGTTCGGGCTGTTTTTCGAGGATATCAACTTCGCGGCCGATGGTGGCCTGTACCCAGAGCTGGTGAAAAACAAGTCGTTTGAGACGGATGACCGGCTTATTGGCTGGAAGGCCATCAAAGGCGGCTCGGCTCTCACCGAGTACACCGTGCTCAGCGAGCAGCCCATCAGCAAATCCAACACGCACTACCTGCGCCTGACGTCCCGCACCAGCAGCACCGATGCTGGCCTGACGAACGAAGGCTTCCGGGGTATGGGCGTGAAGCAAGGAGAAGACTACAACTTCTCGGTGTATGCCCGACGCGGCCCCGGCAGCATTAGCGGCCTGACCGTGACGCTAGAAGACGAGAAAGGCAACGCGCTGGCGCAAACCAAGGTAGGCGGCCTCACCAACGAATGGAAGCAGTATACTGCCGTGCTGCGCCCCAGCGCCACCAGCGGCAAAGCGCACCTGAAAATGACGGTGGAAGGCGCCGGTACGGCTGATCTGGACGTGGTGTCGCTGTTCCCGAAAGACACCTGGATGAAGCGCCCCAACGGCCTGCGCACCGATTTGGTGCAGCTGCTGAAGGACATGAAGCCCGGCTTCCTGCGCTTTCCCGGCGGTTGCATTGTGGAAGGACGCACCCTGGCCCAGCGCTACCAGTGGAAGGAAACTATTGGCGACGTGAACTCCCGCGCTTCGCTGATAAACCGCTGGAACACCGAGTTTTCGCACCGCTACACGCCCGATTACTACCAGTCGTTTGGGCTGGGCTTTTTTGAATATTTCCAGCTGGCCGAAGACTTGGGTGCCGAGCCCCTACCCATCCTGAACATTGGAATGGCCTGCCAGTTCAACTCGGCCGAGCAAGCGCCCCTGAGCGCCACCACGCCCGGCGGCCCTAGTGCTGTAGTAACTGGTGCCGAAGCCCACAACCACGCCGACGACATCAGCCTGGAAACGTTTATCCAGGATGCGCTGGACTTGGTGGAGTTTGCCAATGGTCCCGTTACGAGCCCCTGGGGCGCCAAGCGCGCCGCCATGGGCCACCCGGCGCCCTTCAACCTGAAAATGATTGGGGCCGGCAACGAGCAGTGGGGTCCACAGTATATTGAGCGCTACAAGCCGTTTGTGAAGGCCCTGAAAGCCAAATACCCCAACATTGAGCTGGTGGCCAGCTCCGGACCCGATCCGGGAGACGAGCGGTTTAAATTTGCTACCGCGCAGTTTCGGGAGTTGAAGGCTGATCTGATTGACGAGCACTACTATGCCAAGCCGGAGTGGTTCCGACAAAACGTAGGCCGCTACGACGACTACCCCCGCACTGGTCCTAAAATCTTTGCTGGCGAGTATGCTGCCCAGAGCGTGGCCATTGCCAGCCCCGAGAACAAGAACACCTGGGACTGTGCCATTTCGGAAGCCGCGTTTATGACGGGTCTGGAGCGCAATGGGGAGGTAGTAAAAATGGCCTCCTACGCTCCACTATTTGCCAACGTAGACGCTTGGCAGTGGACGCCCGACCTAATCTGGTTCAACAACCTGAACTCGTACGGCACGCCCAGCTACTACGTGCAGAAGCTGTTCAGCCTCAACAAAGGCACCACTATCCTACCCGTGCAGCTACCCGGCAACGCCAAAAACGGCACCGATAACCTGTTTGTAAGTGCTGTAGCCGACGAACCGACCGGTGAGGTAGTGGTAAAGCTCATCAACTATTCCACCGCGGCCCGCCCCGTTACCCTGAATTTGGCGGGCGCCAAGAAGGTAGGCAAAACCGGCAAGGCGACCGTGATGGCCAGCAACGACTTGCAGCTGCAAAACAGCTTGAAGGAGCCCATGAAGCTGGCGCCTAAGGAAGAAACTTTCCGGGTAGGCTCGGGTAGCGCCGTGAGCTACACGCTGGCGCCGCACTCCTTCACAGTGTTGCGCATTCCCGGCAAAAAGTAAGTAGGGTAGGGGCCAGCGGTTGCGCTGGCCCTTTTTCTTTATCATTGCGTGCACCCTGTTCTGTCTTTTCCACCTTCTACTACTTCTAGTGACTCATCCTACCAAGTTTTTTGTAATAGCCTTGCTACTAGCTAGTAGCGCAGTGGCTTTTGCTCAGAAAAAGACTCCTGCCTCCGACTTTCATCAGTGGGCGCCTACCCCGCCCATGGGCTGGAACAGCTGGGACTGCTACGGCCCTACCGTGACGGAGGCCGAGGTGAAAGCCAACGCCGACTACATGGCCAAAAACCTCAAAAGCAGTGGCTGGGAGTACGTGGTGGTGGATATTCGCTGGTACGTGGGCAACGACACGGCTCACGGATACAATGAGAAAAACCCCGACTTCAATATCGACCAGTACGGGCGGTTTGTGCCGGCTGTGAACCGGTTTCCGTCGGCAGCCGGAGGGAAGGGCTTCAAGCCGCTAGGCGACTATCTGCACAGCAAGGGGCTGAAGTTCGGCATTCACATCATGCGGGGCGTGCCAGTGGTGGCTGTGCAGCGCAAGCTACCCATCCTGGGCAGCAAGGCCACGGCCGCCGACATCTACTCCAAAGAAGGCCAGGCCGCGTGGCTGCACGATATGTACACGGTGGTGGCCGGCCGGCCCGGCGCGCAGGAGTACTACGATTCGCTGTTTAAGCTCTACGCCAGCTGGGGGCTGGATTTCGTGAAGATAGACGACCTCTCGGAGCCCTACCATGCGCCGGAAATCGAGATGATTCGGCGGGCTATTGATAAGTCGGGGAGGAAGATTGTGCTGAGCATGTCGCCCGGCGAAACGCCCATTGCCAACGCCCAGCACGCCCAGCAGCACGCCAATATGTGGCGCACCGTGGGCGACTTCTGGGACAGCTGGGAGCAGCTGAAAGAGCACTTTGACGTGTGTAACCGCTGGAACCCCTACCGCCAGCCCGGCGCCTGGCCCGATGCCGACATGTTGCCCATGGGCCGCCTGGGCATTCGGGCCGAGCGTGGCGACGACCGCATGACGCGCTTCACCCGCGACGAGCAGTACACCCTCATGACGCTATGGAGCATCTTCCGCTCCCCGCTGATGTTTGGCGGCGACCTGCCCAGCAACGACCCGTTTACGCTGTCTCTGCTGACCAACAAAGAGGTGCTAAATGTGCTGAACACCAGCACCAACAACCGCCAGCTGTTCCGCCATGGCGACCTGGTAGCCTGGACCGCCGACGACCCCAAAACCGGCGCCAAGTACCTGGCCGTGTTCAACGCCCAGGACCAGGAGCTACTACCGGCCAGCGCCGCCGCGTGGAATAGCGGTACCATCAGTCGCCAAACACCCGGCCAAGGCAAAGCGCTGGACGTAGACCTAAAAGGTGCCCGCACGCTCTACCTCAACGCCCGCGACGGCGGCGACGGCAGCGCCTGGGACCACGCCAATTGGCTGGCGCCTACCCTCACTGGCAACGGCAAAACGCTGGACCTAACCAGCATTCCGTGGAAGGAAGCGTCGGCGGGCTGGGGCAAAACGACAATTGACAAAAGCGTGTCGGGCGGGGAGCTGCGGGTAGGGGGCAAGACCTACGCGCACGGTATCGGCACGCACGCCAATTCCATCATCGAGTATGAAGTGCCGGCCGGCATGACGCATCTGACGGGTAGCGTAGGGCTCGACCAAGCTGGGGCGGTGCAGAACACGGGCGGCACCGTGCAGTTCCTGGTCTTCACCCAAAGCCCCTACCAGCCCGCCCCACCTGACTCGGTGCAGGTGCGGGTGTCGCTGCGCGAGCTGGGCCTTACGGGCACCTGCACCGTGCGCGACTTGTGGTCGGGGCAGGAGCTGGCGCCGGTGGCAGGCGAGTTTGCACCCTACGTGCGGCGGCACGGCGCCAAGCTGTATCGCATTGCAAAGAAGTAACCTAAGCGTTGGTCTATTCTAGAATGGTAAAACGCCCGGCCGACTGAGCCGGGCGTTTTTGTTACGAAGAAGTGCTCTATTGCATACGGTAGCCGTTTGTTGCTTTCTGAGGCGTATTCTCTTTACATTACCAACAGAACCGTAGAAATACGTCAGCAAGCGCAGCGGAATGCTCCACCCACTTCCGGCAATTCGCCGCTTGGCGTCTCGCTGCTTTACTCTCTAACCTACCTACAACCATGGGCACTGTTATCTGCTTCGGCGAAGTACTTTGGGATATTCTACCTACCGGTCAGCAGCCGGGCGGGGCACCCTTCAACGTAGCAGTGCACCTGCATCAGCTGGGGCAGCCTGTGCAGCTCATCAGCCGGGTAGGCGACGACGAACTAGGCCGGGAGCTGCTGGCGTTTATTGAGTCGAAGGGATTGAGCACCAGCTATGTGCAGCAAGGCCATACCCACCTCACAGGGGTAGTGAAAGCCAACGTAGACGACGCCCACGAGGTAGTATATAAGATTGTGCAGCCCGTAGCCTGGGACTATATTCAGTACGAGCCGGAACTGGCCGACTTGGTGGCCGGAGCCGATGTGCTGGTCTACGGCAGCCTGGCCGCCCGCCAGGAGGGCAGCCGCGAGACGCTGTACCGCCTGCTCGAAAAGGCCCGTTTCCGGGTGTTCGACGTGAACCTGCGCCCCCCGTATTATACCCCTGAAACCACCCTGCACCTACTCAGCAAAGCCAACCTGGTGAAGCTCAATCACCACGAGCTGGCGGAAGTGATGCAATGGCTGGGCCAGGAAGCGCTACAAGACCGCGCCGAGGCCATGCAGTGGCTGGCTATGCACTACCAGTTGCAGGCCGTGTGCGTGACCTGCGGCGCCGAGGGCGCCCTGCTCTACACTGGCGGCCAGCACTACCAGGCCCCCGGCCTACCCATCACCGTGCGCGACACCATCGGGAGCGGCGACGCGTTTCTGGCCGCCCTACTGAAAGGCTGGCTGGCCGGCGACGAGCCGAGCGCCATGCTGCGCTTTGCCTGCGCCGCGGGGGCGCTGGTGGCTACCCATCAGGGCGCTACCCCCGCCATTGGCGAGGCCGATGTAGCGGCGTTGCTGGCAGCCCGCCCGGCGTAGTTTGTCTGTTCCTACCCACTCTTCTTGCTGTAGTATGAAATACTCACCCGTTCTGCTGCTGGCCTTGGCGGGCCTGGCGGCGTGCAGCTCCGACGCCAATACTAACACCACGACCAACACCACCGCTTCCACTGCGCCGGCCGACTCTGCCGCCGTGCCACCCGCTACCCCGCAGTACCGCCCGGCCTACCACTTCACGCCGGCCGCGCACTGGATGAACGACCCCAACGGCATGGTGTACTATCAGGGTACCTACCACTTGTTCTTTCAATACTACCCTAAAGGAATGGTATGGGGCCCCATGCACTGGGGCCACGCCACCAGCCCCGACATGGTGCGCTGGCAGGAGCAGCCCATTGCCCTGTATCCTGATAGTCTGGGCTACATCTTCTCGGGCTCGGCCGTGGTAGATGCCAACAACACGGCCGGTTTTGGCAAAAATGCTCTGGTAGCCATCTTCACCCACCACGACCCCAAAGGCGAAAAGAATGGCTCCAACACCTACCAAAATCAAAGCCTGGCCTACAGCCTCGACAATGGCAAAACCTGGCAGAAATACGCGCAGAATCCGGTGTTGAAAAACCCTGGCATCAAGGATTTTCGCGACCCAAAAGTGAGCTGGCACGAAGCCACGAAGCAGTGGGTGATGACCCTGGCTACCCTGGACCGCATCACGTTCTACGCCTCGCCCAACCTAAAGGATTGGACCAAGCTCAGCGAGTTCGGCGAAAAGCTGGGCGCCCACGGCGGCGTGTGGGAGTGCCCCGATTTATTCCCGCTCGCGCTCAACGGCAAATCCTACTGGGTGCTCATCGTGAACCTGAACCCCGGCGGGCCCAACGGCGGATCGGCCACACAATACTTTGTGGGACAGTTTGATGGGAAGACGTTTACACCCCTCAATACCAAAACCAAATGGGCCGACTACGGCCCCGACGAGTACGCTGGCGTGACGTGGAACAACACCGGCAACCGCCGCCTGTTTCTGGGCTGGATGAGCAACTGGGAGTATGCCAACCAGGTGCCCACCTCGCCCTGGCGCAGCGCCATGACCATCCCGCGCGAGCTGGGCCTGCGCCAGGAAAACGGCGAAATCTACCTCATTTCGCAGCCCGCCGCCGAGCTGCGCACCATCGCCGGCCAGACCACTACCCTGCAAAATATCACAGCTAAATCCCCCACTGACCTCACGGCCCGCCTGGGCAGCACCACCGGCAAGCGCAAACTCACGCTCAGCACCCAGCAGCTACAGGATTTTGAGCTGGTGCTAAGCAACGCCGCCGGCGAAGAGCTGGTCCTGGGCTACGATAAAAACGCCAAGCAGTATTTCATCGACCGCAGCAAGGCAGGCAAAAACGACTTCAGCCCCAAATTCAAGGGTAGGAGCACGGCCCCGCGCCTGAGCACAGCCGCCGGCACCGAACTGACATTGTACTTCGATGCGGCCTCGGTGGAGCTGTTCGCCGATAATGGCCTGACGGTGATGACCAGCATTTTCTTCCCTACCCAGCCACTCACTATCACCAAGCTCCGTTCGGCGTCGGGTATCACGTTTCAGCAAATTAGCAGCACGCCACTGGTAGCGGAACCGAGCAGCAAGGCGCCGGCTGTTGGGCAGCGGTAAAGGAAAACATATCATATTTAAAGCAGAACGTCATTCCGAGCTTGTCGAGGAATCTCGCTCGTTAGTAATTTCCTGACGATTGGAATTACTAACGAGCGAGATTCCTCGACAAGCTCGGAATGACGTTCTTGTATATTCAGACTTATCCTACTTCGCGGCTTGCACGCCTTCCGAAGTCATTTGCACGCGTTTGAGCGTACCGTCTTTGTTGTAGTAGAGGTAGTCGATGCAGACGGAGCGGTGGTAGCTGCTGCCGCCGGTATTGATGCCGCCGTTGTGGTAGATGAAGTAAGACTTGCCTTTGAAGTCGATGATGGCCTGGTGGTTGGTGTTAGAGTTGCCGGCTATTTCGTTTAGGATGCCCTTGTATTCCCACGGGCCGGTGAGGCTGCGACTCATGGCGTAGGCAATTTTCTCGGGGAAGCCGGTGGCGTAGCTCAGGTAGTACCAGCCGTTGTTCTCATGCACCCAGGGCGCCTCCGTAAACTGCGGCACCTCAATGGTTTGGATGGGACCGTCCAGCTCCGTCATATTAGGCTTGAGCTTGGCGTAGCGGCACACGGTATTACCCCAAAACAGGTAGGCCTGGCCCTTTTTGTCGATAAAGACGGTAGGGTCGATGTCGTCCCAGGAGATTTTGCTCTCCGTCATGTTGTTGGCAATCAGCGCCGAGCCGCGGGCGTCCTTAAAGGGACCTAGCGGACTATCGGCCACGGCTACCCCAATGGCCTTGCCCGGAATGGTGCCGTGCTCTACGGCCGCATACCAGTAGTATTTGCCGTTGCGCTCAATCACCTGCGAGGCCCAGGCGTCGTCTTTGGCCCAGGCAAATTCCTTCACGTTCAGCGGCGAGGGGTGCTCTTTCCAGTTCACCATATCGGTAGAGGAATAGCACAGCCACTCGTGCATCACGTAGCGTTCCTGTCGGGGCGGGGCTTCGTCGTGGCCGGTGTAGAGATACACGGTGTTGCCCTGCACCAGCGCCGCCGGGTCGGCGGTGTATTTTTCGAGGATGATGGGGTTGCTGCCAGGCTGGCGCGTGGGTAGGGTAGTTGTGACGGGGGCCTGCGCTAAGGCGCTGGTGGTGGCCAATAGCAGCGGTAGAAAAGCGAGTTTCATGCGGGTTGTTTAGATGATACCTACTTCAGCTCCAGCACTACTACCGACTTGGGTGGCAAGGCTACGGCCAGATTACCACCCTTCTTCTTGGCGCCCTTAAACTCGGCCAGCTTGAGGTTGTTCGGCTTCTCGAAGGTGTTGTAGTCGCTCACGCTATTGGAAGTCAAGATGCGGCCCGATACGTTTTTCCAGCTCACGCCGGGTAGGGCGGTTTCCAGGTTGATGGTCTTTTTAGTGTCCAGGTTCACCAGCGAAATATGCACCGCGCCATTCTTGTCTTTGGAGGCAGAGGCATTCAGGGCCGGAATTTTCTCGTTGCCCATCACGTAGTCGGGGCTTTTGAACTCTAGGGGCATATACTGCGCATCCTGGTGCACCTGGTACAGGTCGAACACGTGGTAGGTAGGCGTGAGCAGCATCTTTTCCTTATCCGTTAGCACCAGGGCTTGCAGCACGTTCACGGCCTGGGCCAGGTTGGCCCCGCGTACCCGGTCGCAGTGGTTGTTGAAGATATTGAGGGTAGTACCCGCCAGCAGTGCATCGCGCAGGGTGTTTTGCTGGTACAGAAAGCCGGGGTTGGTGCCGGGCTCCACATCGGTCCAGATGCCCCACTCATCTACCAGCAAGGCCACGCGCTTTTCCTTGTCGTACTTGTCCATGATGGCCGCGTGTCGGGTCACGATGTCGTCCATCTTCAAGCCGTTGCGCAGGGTGTTGAAATACTGCTGCTCGTCGAAGCCTGTAGCTGCGCCTTTGCTGCCGCTCCAGCTGCCGGTGGGTAGGGTGTAGTAGTGCAGCGTGAGGCCCCACATCATATTGCGGGGTATTTTCTTCATGCATACTTCCGTCCAGTTGGCGTCGTCGCCGTTGGCGCCGCTCACGATTTTCTTCAGCTGAGTACCGGGGTAGTCGTGCGCGAAGGTGGCGTAGCGCTTATACACGTCGGTGTAATAGTCGGGCGTCATGTTGCCGCCGCAGCCCCAGCTTTCGTTGCCAATACCCCACCAGCTCACTTTGTAGGGTTCGGCGTGACCGTTCTTTTTGCGCTCCTGCACCATGGGCGTATCCTCGTTGGAGTTGAGGTACTCCATCCAGTTGCTCATTTCCTCCACCGTGCCGCTGCCCACATTGGCGGCCAGGTAGGGCTCGGTACCCAGCATGTCGCACAGCTCCAAAAACTCGTGCGTGCCGAAGCTGTTGTCTTCTAAGGTGTTGCCCCACCACAGGTTCAGCATCTTGGGGCGCTGGGCGGTAGGCCCCACGCCGTCGTGCCAGTGGTAGGTATCGGCAAAGCAGCCGCCGGGCCAACGCAGATTAGGCACATGAATTTTTTGCAACGCCTCCACAATGTCCATCCGAATACGACCTTTCTTGGGCACGTTCAGGTCCTTATCGACCCAGAAACCCCCGTAGATATTGCGGCCCAAATGCTCGGCAAACTGCCCCTGAATGTGCTTGCTCACAATGAGTTTAGGGTCGCCGGGCTGCACGGTCATTTGTACGGTCTGAGCGGAAGCGGAAAGAGCAGGCAGACTGATGCCCGCCGCCAACAATAGGTGTGTATAGCGCATGTGGTGGGTTGGTAAATGTGATAGACAGCCGGGGAGGCCGCTGGTAAAGGTAAAACGATTTTATAACCGCGCAATCGATTGTGTAAAAAACAACCAAATAACCAGCGGCTAATTTGTGCTGACCATTGGCCAGCCAGCTGCATCCCAGCGCAACGATTCCTGGCGTAATTTAGAATGGCCCTTATCTGCGGCGTCGTAGCCGTGAAAGATGAGATAATCGGTGCCGTTGAAAGTAGCCACCGCATTGTGACCCACACCATACCAGTTTTTGTCGCCCTCCAATACCAGCGTGCCACCACCTTGGTCGAGGCGGGCACCAGTGCGGTCGAGGTAGGGGCCACGCACGTCTTCTGAGCGGCCCACCATCATTTTGTAAGTGCTTTGCGGGCCCCGGCAGCAGTAGTCGAAGGAAGCAAACAGGTAATAATATTTGCCCTTCTTGAAAATAAATGGCGCCTCAATGGCCCCGTCGCCGGGTAGGGAGTCGTTCAGCTTTGGGTCGCGGGGGCGGTGCGCAATGGTGCGCCACTGCTGCGGCTCGGCAGGGCCCGTGAGGTCGGGGCGCAGTTGCACCAGCTTGATGCCGTCCCAGAACGAGCCAAACGTCAGCCAGGGGGTGCCGGTCGCGTCGCGCACCAAGTTGGGGTCAATGGCATTCCACATGTCGCGGCCCGGCACCGATTGCACCACCAAGCTGTGGTCCACCCACTTGAACTCGGGGGAGGTAGGGTCCAGCGTTTTGTTGGTGGCCAAGCCAATAGCCGAGGTGTTCTTCCCAAAAGCCGATACCGAGTAGAATAAGCTGTATTGGCCGTTGGCAAACGAAATATCGGGCGCCCAAATGTGGTTCTTGAAGCCTGGAATAGCCTTCACAGCCCACGCAGGCGCCGCCGCAAACACCGGCTTCTGCGGTTGCCAATGCTGCCGGTCTTTCGACGACCATACGGCAATACCCACCCCGGTGCAGAACATGTAGTACGTACCGTTCTGTTGAATCATGACCGGGTCGTGGGCCGGAATAAGCGGCGTTTGGGCCTGCAACTGATAACTCAGTAGCAAAAGCAGCCACAATAGATGCTTTTTCATATATTGGGTGAGGTTTACATAAACGATTGTGTAAAGGATGCTAGTTAAGTAAATTCGGCCGGGAATACTATCCGACTTGCTACCCAATGTGCCAACTGACCGGCGCCGGGGGTAGGGCCAAGTTTTACCCGACAGCATTCCCGACATAGCTATCTTTGTTTGATACAACCAAGTATGCCCCTACGCCTGCTTTCACGCACAGAATTGTAAAGCAGATCGTATTGTAGAAAATGCAATGGCTTCGGTTATCTGTAAGCGCCGAGCCACAAAATCAGATTAGACAAGAACCTATGGCCCCTCGCTCCAAGAAAACAGTGGATGCTACGAGTAGCCCCATATCCATGGCCGATCTGGCCCGTGAGTTGGGCGTATCCATGACTACCATTTCGCGGGCCCTAAGCGACCATCACAGCATTGGGCCTGCCACCAAGCAAAGAGTGCTGAAGCTGGCTAAAAAGTTGAACTACCAGCCCAATCACCTCGCCGCTGCGTTGCGCAAGGGGCAAAGCAAGCTCATTGGCGTGATTGTGCCCTACATTGAGGGCCGTTTCTTTGCCACCGTGGTGCACGGGATTGAAACCGCTGCCAGCAAGGCAGGCTTCAACGTAATTATCTGCCAATCGAGCGAGGATGTGGCTCAAGAGCGCAAAAACGTGGAAACCCTGCTGAGTGCCCAAGTGGCCGGTATTCTGGTTTCGCTCTCGCGGGACACCAACGATTTTCGGCACTTCGAGAAAGTGCGCAAGCGCGGCATTCCGTTGGTGTTTTTTGACCGGGTGCTGGAAAGTGATACGGTGAATGCCGTGGTACTCAATGACTACGACGGCGGCTACCAGGTGACGCGCCACTTACTGGAGCAAGGGTGTCGGCGTATTGGCCACTTTGCTGGCCCACAACACCTAAACATCTACCGCAACCGCCGCCAGGGCTACCTCGATGCCCTGGAAAGCTATCAACTACCCCCCGACGAGCAACTGATTATATACTCCGATATGACGCTGGAAGACGGCACGGAAAGTATGCGTCAGCTATTGGCCTTGCCGGATGGTGGGGTTGATGCAGTGTTTTCGGCTGGTGATACGGCAGTGCTGGGTGCCTTGCAACATCTGAAAAGCAAGCGCGTGGCGGTGCCGCAGCAGGTTGCGCTGGCGGGCTTCAGCAACGAAGCTTTCACGGCCATTACCGAGCCCATGCTCACATCGGTTGATCAGCGCTGTGAGGAAATGGGGCAGGCGGCCGTGCGGTTATTCCTGGAGCTGGCGGAGTCGCGCGGCGACAGTGCGTTTCTACAACGTCAAGTAATTCTGCAGCCCCGGCTGTTTATCCGTGAGTCGTCGCTGCAAGGCACGCCTTCCTTGGATACCGTAGCCAAGCAAGCAAATGGAATATCCTGCTAAATGGTTTTAGCAGAGAATGGAGGAAGAACTTGCGGTGTATGCAAACGTTTGCATATATTGCCAGCAGAGCCTATTGGCTCCTGTTACTGCTTTCTTCTTCACTCTCTACACCGTGACGCTTTCTATTCTTTCCGCTGCCCGGCAGCGTGCTGCGTTATTGCTTGTAGGCGGCCTGAGCGTAGGCGCCTGTCAGCAGTCGACCGCACCCACCACTACAGCCACACCGGCGCCTGCTGCTACCATTGCCAATCCCATTTTGCCTGGCGATTTTCCGGACCCCTCGGTGGTGCAGGTGGGCGATACGTACTGGGCTACGGCCACTACCTCCAACTGGGGTCCTGTATTTCCGCTGCTAAAATCGAAAGACCTGGCGCACTGGGAGCTGGTGGGCCACGTGTTTCCGGAGGGCCGTCCAGATTGGGCCGATTATTATTTCTGGGCACCCGAAATCAGCCAGGAAGGCGGCAAAACCTACGTGTTCTATACCGCGCATCAGCGCGGGGGCAACTTAGCGGTGGGAGTGGCCTCAGCCGATAATCCAGCCGGCCCTTACCACGACCACGGCCCGCTGGTGGGCCAGCCCGATGGCTCCATCGACGCATTTCCAATGCGCGATGAAAACAACCAGCTCTATTTGATCTGGAAGGAAGACGGCAACAGTGTGGGCCAGCCTACCCCCATCTGGGCGCAGCGCCTCAACGACGACCGCACGGCGCTGCTGGGCGAAAAGCGTGAGCTATTCCGCAACGATGCTGCCTGGGAAGCTGGCCTGGTAGAGGGTGTAAGTATGATACGCCACGAGGGTTATTTCTACGCCTTCTATGCTGGCAACGGCTGCTGCGGCAATGGCTGCACTTATGCTACCGGTGTAGCCCGTTCGCGCAACCTGCTGGGGCCATGGGAGAAGTACAGCAAAAACCCCATCATGGTGAACAACGACACCTGGAAGTGCCCCGGCCACGGTACGGTGGTACAGCGCAACGGCCGCTGGTTTTTGCTGCACCATGCCTATGATAGCGAGGGCTTTCAGAATGTGGGCCGCCAGGGTGTGCTAAGCGAGTTCACCTGGAATGCCGAGGGCTGGCCCGAGTTTCAGGGGCGCAGCACCACGGTAGGCGCCGCGCCGACCCTTACGGCGCATAACCTCACCGACGAGTTCAATAAGGCTACCCTGTTGCCTACCTGGCAGTGGCCGGTAGAGCACAAACCTACCTTTCAGGTGAAAGACGGCCAGCTGCGCCTCACGGCCAGCCCCGAAGGCAGCGGCGCGGTGCTGGGTCAGCCTACTTATACCGCTGCCTACACCGTCACCACCACGCTGCTCAATCCGGCCTCTCTGCCCACTGGCGCCACTGCTGGCCTCACCGCACACGGCGACCCTGATAACGCTCTGGCTCTCACGGCTGGTGGCGGCCAAATGCAGCTATGGCAACGCACAAAAGGCAAGCAAAATGTGCTGGCTACTAGCCCTCTGCCGAGTGCCAAAGCTGTTCAGCTACGCATGCAGGTGGCGAAAGGCAACCAATACCACTTCAGCTGGAGCACCGACGCAGGCAAAACCTGGCAGTCGCCGCCAACCAATGCTACAGTAGATGGCGCCTACCTGCCACCCTGGGACCGGGGCGTGCGGGTAGGGGTGGTTGCCCAAGGGCCAGCATCTGCCGTGGGTACGTTTGAAAATTTCAAGTTAGTAAATCAGTGAGGTTGTGAGCTGTGCGTTGCCAGTTGCGAGGTGGGAATCGGCTGTCATCAAGGACCTTATGCCAGTTGAACTAGTCGTTGGTACGCCTGCCGTTCCAGCGTGGTAAGGACCTTCGCAAGCTCAGGATGACAGCCGATTTTCACTTCGCAATTGGCAACGCACAGCTCACAACTCCCACCTCGCACCTCCATTCACCTAACCTTCTTTCTATCTGTATGACGCGTATTTCCCGGATTATTCTGGTGCTGGGCAGTAGCTGGCTTAGTATGGGCAGCCTGATGGCCCAAACTCTGCGCCCGCCTGCCTACCCCCTCGTCACCCACGACCCCTATTTCAGCATTTGGGCCTTCAACGATACACTGACGGCCGCGCCTACCCGCCACTGGACCGGCGAGCCGCAAGCCCTGGAAGGCATGGTGCGGGTGGATGGCAAAACCTATCAGTTTCTGGGCAAAGCAGCACCCGAGTACCGCGCTGTGATTCCGACGGCGCAGGAAAAGCCGTATGAGGCACGCTACACCTTCAGCAAGCCTGCCGATGGCTGGGAGAAGACAACGTTTGCAGCCGCCAATAGCTGGAAAACCGGCCCCGCGCCCTTCACCGACAACCGCAGCCTGAAAGGTACCAACTGGACGGAGGGCGACATTTGGGTGCGCCGGACCGTATCGGTGCCCGCGCCGCTGCCTACAGGCAAGCTCACGCTGCTGCTCTGGCACGACGACGACGTGGAAGTGTACCTCAACGGTGTGCTCTTGACCAAGCAGGAAAAATATAACGGGAAGTACGAATACTTTGCCGTGCCCGAAGCAGCCCGTAAGGCCCTGCATACTGGCGAAAATGTGCTGGCTATGCACTGCGTCAGCCCGCAGGGTGGCGAGCATCTGGATGCGGGTATCTACGTAGAAATGCCGCAGCAGCGCATTCCCACGGCTCGCCAAACAGGCGTGACGCTCACGGCTACCCAAACCAACTACACCTTCGAGGCTGGTCCGGTGCGCCTCACGGCCAACTTCCTCTCGCCGCTGCTGCTGGATGAGCTGGAAACGGTGGCCCGCCCCGTAAGCTACATCACGCTGGGCGCCGCTGCCACCGATGGCAAGCCCCACACCGTGCAGGTGCTGCTGACTGAAGCTGGTACCGTTGCTGCCAACTCGCCCTACCAAAATGTGCAAACCCAGACTGGCAGCGACGCTAGCCTGACGTGGCAGGCGGTAGGCACCACGGCGCAGCCTGTGCTGGGCCAGGCTGGCGACAACGTCCGTATTGATTGGGGCTATGCCTACCTAGCCGCGCCC
Source organism: Hymenobacter citatus (assembly GCF_014333615.1). Lineage (GTDB taxonomy): Bacteria > Bacteroidota > Bacteroidia > Cytophagales > Hymenobacteraceae > Hymenobacter > Hymenobacter citatus. Next base: position 46,569 of record NZ_JACSCY010000021.1, read on the forward strand.
AAAGCCGCCCAAACCACCAGCGGCACCACTTCGGCCTTGCAGAGCGACTTCGCCAAATCAGGCAAGCTAGCCGCGGCCAGCAAGCCGCAAACCGGCGCCGCCCAACGCGTGGCCCTGGCTACGGTGCTGGACCTGGGCCGCGTAACCAAGCCCACCGAGCAGCACGTACTGCTGGGCTACGACGACCTGTACTCGGTGCAATACTTTGGGCAAAACCTGCGCGGCTGGTGGCGCCGCGACCCGGCCATGACCATGGCGAAGGCGCTGCAAACGGCCGAGAAAGAATATACGCGCCTGCGCCGCAAAAGCACGGAGTTCGACCAGAAGCTATATGCCGATGCCCAGGCCGCCGGCGGCAAAGAGTACGCCGACTTGTGCCAGCTGGCCTACCGCCAAGCCATTGCGGCCCACAAAATTGTGGCTGGCCCGAAAGGAGAGGTGTTCTTCCTGTCGAAGGAGAACTTCTCGAATGGCTCCATCGGTACTGTGGACGTGACCTACCCCTCGGCGCCTATGTTCTTGCTCTATAATAATGAGTTGGCCAAAGGACTGCTGCGCTTCATCTTCGATTATAGCGAGTCGGGCCGGTGGAAGAAGGACTTTCCGGCGCACGACATTGGCACCTACCCGCTGGCCAATGGCCAGACCTACGGCGAGGACATGCCCGTGGAGGAAGCCGGTAACATGCTGATTCTGACTGCCGCCGCTGTGAAGATGGACGGCAAGGCTGATTTCGCCCGCGAGCATTGGCCTACCCTTACCAAGTGGGTAGGGTTCCTGAAGCGCGACGGATTCGACCCGGCCAACCAGCTCAGCACCGACGACTTTGCCGGCCATCTGGCCCGCAACACCAATCTCTCGGTGAAAGCCATTATGGGCATTGCCTGCTACGGCCAGATGGCCCAGCAGCTCGGCGACCAGAAAACGGCCGACGAGTACATGGCCCTGGCCCGCGACATGGCCAAGCGCTGGCAAACCATGGCCCGCGACGGCGACCATTACGCCCTTACCTTCGATAAGCCTGCCGGCTCCTGGAGCCAGAAGTACAACCTGGTGTGGGACAAGGTATTGGATCTGAATGTATTTCCGAAGGAGGTAGCCCGGCAGGAAATGGATTTCTACCTCAAACACCAGCAGCGCTACGGCCTACCCCTGGACAGCCGCAAGACTTACACCAAATCGGACTGGATTATGTGGACGGCAACCCTGGCCGACCGCGAAGCCGATTTTAAGGCCTTAGTGGCGCCCGTTTGGCAGTTTGCCAACGACACGCCCGTGCGTGTGCCTCTCACCGACTGGCACGAAACCACCAACGCCCGCCAAGTGGGCTTCCAGGCCCGCTCGGTGGTAGGGGGCTATTTTATCAAACTGCTGTCGGATAAGATGACGAAGAAGTAAACCCGGGTAGGGGCTGGCTTACTGCGCAAAGTACGCCGGCCCCGACAGGGCAGACCAGTCCGTAGCCCGACGGCGGCGGGCCGGCCGGGCCTTGCGGCGAGTGGTAGCGCGGCGCGGGGTAGCCCGGTTCAGCCAGTAGCAGGGCGTGGGCTGCGAGGTATCAACGGCGGGCCGGCGCGGGCCACCCACGGCTGTGCTCATAAACAGCGCCGGATTGCCGTTGCGGTCATATACCCAGCCCTGGTACAGCCAGCCTAAGTAGCGGCCGTTAGTGGAGTAGAGCAGGTCTTCTTCGAACCAGGCCAGCAGCTGGCCGCTGGCATTATATAACCCTTGGCAAGCCGGGTCAACGTATACGACGGGCTGCCCGGTGGTGTCGTAAAGCGTGATCATGACGCGGAAACGAAATAGAATAGTGATAAAATAAATCCGAAAAGATAAACGCAATCCGGTAGCCTATCGGATTGCGTTTTGCATTAAACGGATTGTTGTTTTATTGTAAATAATTGGTTTTAAACATTTTAAAATAATAAAAGCAGGATATAGCGTAGTAATAGGGTGCTGGGCCAAACCGCAGATGTGCGCGCAAGACAAGTAGGGGCGCTCTATTAAAATTATACCACCAGCAGCATCCCGGCGGCACAGGCGGCTGGGCAGCGAAGCAAACCGCCCAAAAGGGCGGAGCCGCCTGCGTTTTTGCGGTTACAGCGCCAGTAGGCGTACAACTCTGCCGGCTAAATCGTCGTAACGGCAAATTGCTATTTATCCAGTCCCCTCCATGAGTAATGCCCCTGTTCTTCCTATATACTTTGAAAACGCCGCTGGTCGTATTCTGGAAAATGCTGCCGGCCGGTATTTATATCTAAAATGGAGTGCCAACGAGCGGGACACCGAAACGTTTCGGGCGTTGCTGCATCATGTGGCACGGGCCTTGGTACGGCACAGCTGGAGCAAGGTGCTGGCCATTCAGCAGGCCATGCAGCCACTAAGTGATGAGGAACTGAGCTGGATGTTACAGGAGTGGCTGCCCCATGCCATGCACGACGCCGGCTATCGGCACGGAGCCATTGTGCTGCCGCACCAGGCCGCTGCCCGCCACACCACCAGCCAACTCACCAACCGGGCGCAGCAGCAAGCCATGAACTACCAGACATTCGAAGAAGAAACCGCGGCCGCGGCCTGGCTCATGCATCAACCCGATTAACTACTTTCTCTCGCTGCCACCTCTGCAGAGGTAACCCGCCACCTATAGCGGGGAATAGCTAGTCTGCACGTTCCTATTCTGCTATGACGCCTCTCTCTACCGCCAAAGCCCATCTGCTTGCTGAGCCAATGGCTGTGGAGGCTACGCTGATACAACGCCTCTATCAGCGCGACGAAACGGCCATGCTGCTGTTCTACAATCAGTATGGCGCCATGCTCTACGGGGTCATTCTGCGGATTGTGAAGCATACCCATTTGGCCGAGAGTATTTTGCAGGAGAGTATGCTGAAGATTTGGCATTCCTTCCCGAGCTACCATCCCACGCAGGGGCGCCTGGCTACCTGGGCACTCACTATCTGCCGTAACAAAGCCATTGATGAGCTGCGGACACAGCGCGCACGGGGTGCCGAGCATACCACGTTGCCCTTAGGTACGCTGCCAACGGCCCTTCAGCCACATGCCGCTACTGTTCGCCCAGAGCACGTGGCCATACGCGAACTGATGCACGATTTGTCGCCGGCTGCACAGGCGTTGCTGGATTTGCTGTATTTCCAGGGCTACACGCAGCAAGAGGCTGCCGAGGCCCTGGGCGAGCCACTGAGCACGGTGAAATTCCGCGCCCGCGCTGCCATTAGCGTCCTGGCGCGTCGGCTGCGGAGTACGGGGTAGGGTAGGAGCGTTACTCGGCTGGGGGCTGCATAATGAAGCTGCGCATCATGTGCAGCAGCAACGCATCGGCAGCGCTCAAGTTAAGCGGTTGCAAGTCTAATTGCGTGGGTTGAACGTAGCCTGCCATGTTCGTAAACTCTTCGTCGGACACGGGGCGGAAAGCCATAGACCAACCGGCAAAGCTGCGCGCAGCTACCTCCTTATCAGCCAGCTTCACCAGGCCTACGTGCCGCTTATCGGACAGCAAACGGGCGTAGAGGTCGTCAAGTGCTGCCTTGTCGCCTTCAATAATCTGCATGAAACGTCCGTCGCCGTACACGAGTGCGCCTGTAATATTATCGTGTTCGTTACGGAGGCGGGCCTGGTGTAACAGCGTGCTTAGTTCAGCATCGCTCAGCGGTTGCACGGCCGTGCTCATGTAGATCAAATGGTGCATGGACAGAAGGTAGAATCAAATCAAAGGTAGAAAATAGATTCCCCATCCGGCGTTGGCTGCGTATCATTGCTCATGAAAATACTGCTGGTAGAAGACGAGCCCAAGGTGGCGGCCTTCCTGCATAAGGGCCTCACCGAGCAAACCCACACCGTTGACATTGCCTCCGATGGCCTGTTGGGCCTGCGCCTGGCACTGGTGAACGGGTATGATCTGGTGATTCTGGACAACCTGCTGCCCGGCCTGAGCGGCATAGAAGTGTGCCGCCGCATCCGCGAAAGCCTCTCCTCGGTGCCTATTCTGATGCTGACAGCCCTGGGCGAAACCGACGACAAGATTCGGGGCCTCGATGCTGGTGCCGACGACTACTTGGTGAAGCCCTTTGCCTTCCAGGAGCTATTGGCGCGCATCCGGGCCCTCACACGGCGCCACCAGGAAGCGCCCGGTACGGCCGGCGTGGTACTCCGCCTGGCCGACCTCACCCTCGACCCCGTAACCAAGATCGTGCAGCGAGCCGGGCAAGCCATTCAACTCACCGCCCGCGAGTTTGCCCTGCTGGAGTTTTTGCTGCGCAACAAGGGTAGGGTGGTATCACGGGTAGATATTCTGGAGCAGGTGTGGGAAACCAGCTTCGATACCGGCTCCAACGTCATCGACGTGTACATCAACTTCCTGCGCAAGAAAATCGACCGGGATTTCACCCCCAAGCTCATCCACACGCTGGTAGGCATGGGCTATACTATGAAGGAGGAGTAATTGGCTGATGCGGTGCTTGTTGATGTGCTGATTGTTGATGTGCTGATTTGGCGATGTGGTGATGTGTTGAGGAATTGTCATCCTGAGCTTGCGAAGGACCTTATTACGCTAGAACGATTGACGTAGCAACGACTCGTTTAACTGGCATAAGGTCCTTCGCAAGCTCAGGATGACAATTCCTCAACACATCACCACATCGCCAAACCAGCACATCAACAATCAGCACATCAACAATCAACCAATCAGCACATCAAAAATCCAGCACATCAACATTATGTCTATTCGTCTTCGGTTGGCGCTGCAGTTCGGGCTGATTGTGAGCTGCACCCTGCTGGTGTTTTCGTTGGTGATTTATGCCTTCACCTACCAGGCCCGGCGGGCGCTGTTCACGGAGAGCCTGTTAGGCCGCGCCCAGATTGTGGGGCACGTGTACCTGGATGGCACCAACCGCACCGATGCCAGTCGGGCGTCGTACCGGCGCTACCTGCGCCAGTTCTACCGCACCCTGCCTCAGGAAGAAGCGCGTGTCTACAACAGCCAGGACTCCATTGTCTTTCACGAAGGCGCGCTGCGGGCCAAGCCTGCACCGGGAAAATTGCTGGAGGAGGCGCGGCGCGCGGGCCGGAGCGTCCGGCACGATGCTGCCTACCACCAAACGGTTGCGTTGCGCTACCGCGATGCGCGGCGCGGCACCTTTGTGGTGGTGGCCTCCTCCATGGACACAGACAGTGAGCGGGAGCTGGGCAATCTGCGCCTGATTTTGCTGGTGGGCCTACTGGTGTCGTTTGGGATTGTAGGCGTGGGCGGCTGGTTTTTTGCTGGCCAAGCCCTACGCCCCATGAAGCGGGTGGTGAATGAGGTAGACAGCATTACGGCCTCCGACCTGCACCAGCGCCTCTCCAAAACCGACGGGCAGGATGAGGTGTCGCACTTGGCGCAGCGGTTCAACAGCCTCCTCGACCGCCTCGAAACGGCGTTTGCCGGGCAGCGCACCTTTGTGCGCGATGCGTCCCACGAGTTGCGTACCCCCCTCACGGCTCTCATTGGGGAGCTGGAAGTGGCCCTGATGCAGGAGGAGCGCCCGCCCGCCGAGTACCGGCGGGTGCTGCGCAGCACCCTCGATGCGGCCCGTCTGCTGAAAGACCTCACCAACGGCCTGCTGCAAATTGCCCGCGCCTCCGACGACCCCTCGCAGGTGCCCCTCACCCCAACGCGCCTCGACGAGCTATTGCTCCAGGCCCACGAGGAAATCAGGCGGCGCCACCCTACCCACCGCGTCGACCTGGAGTTCAGCGAGGCCGACTCCGGCCACCCTGCCGACCCGTTTGTGGTGCGCGGCAACGAGGCGCTGCTGTTGTCGGCGATACTCAACGTGCTCGAAAACGCCTGCAAGTTCTCCACCGACCCCACGCAGCCCATCGTGGCCACGTTGCTCGCCGCGCCGCGCGCCGTGCACCTGCTGGTGCGCGACCAGGGCGTAGGCATGACCCCAGAGGACCAGCAGCAGGTGTTTGTGCCTTTCTTCCGGGCCGATAACGTGCGTACGGTGCCTGGGCACGGCATTGGGTTGCCGCTCACGTCCAAAATCATGGAGCTGCACGGTGGCAGCATCCACGTGCGCAGCCGTTTGCACGAAGGCACCGAAGTGGAGCTGATCCTACCGGCCGCTTAAGCAACTGCAAGACAGCATTCTTTCGCAAGCGCACCCTACAACGCTGAGTATCTTTTTTAAAAATAAACAGTTGTATTACAAGAATTTATGTGAATACAGATCGATTTAATTTCTTTTTAATTCTCTTTTAACGCGCTCTTAATTGCGTCTCCGTATTCTTGTAGCATAGTAGCTCAGGCAAATGAGTTGCCGGCAACAAACAGGCTGATGAGTGTCGACAGCGGCAGCTCACAGGCGGTCGGTTGTGCAGGACCAACGCATCTGCTTTACACAAGAATCCATACGGCACACATGGCCAGCAAAGGTCTGTACATAGCTTCCCGAGGGTAGGAGTACCCGAAACGAAGCTGAGTCTGACCCAAATGGAAGCCGCTATTACTGCGCCGCATAGGCTGCACCCGATTTGCTGTCGGCTACCTTGGAGGGGAGAATGCCGACGGCTACCAGAGCCATCGTACCAGTACTGGTACGGTGGCTTTTTGGTGTAAGATATCCGGCCATAGTTTTTTGCTGGCAACTACAGGGTAGGCCTCACGCGTATCCATCAGGAAGTATTTACTCTTAAGCCACTTCCGATGAAAGCAATATATTTCAATGAGTACGGCCCCGCCAGCGTACTGCACTACGGCGAGCAACCTACACCCACACCCAAAGCCAAGCAAATTTTAGTGCGGGTACAGGCCAGCAGTGTCAACCCCGTCGACTGGAAAATAAGGGAGGGCGCCATGAAGCTGATAATGCCCCCCACGTTTCCGAAACTGACGGGCCGCGACGTAGCGGGCGAGGTAGCCGCCGTGGGCGACGACGTGGTGCGGTTTGCGCCCGGCGACCGGGTCTATGGCATGGTGGCCGGCATGGGCGGCGCCAACGCCGAGTATGCTGTGCTGGAAGAAGTGGAAAGCGCTTTCATTCCTGATAACCTGAGTTTTGAGCAGGCTGCTGCCGTGCCTCTGGTGGCCATCACGGCGTTGCAGGCCCTGCGCGACCACGCCCCCTTGCTTTCCGGCGACCGGGTGCTCATCAATGGGGCATCGGGTGGGGTAGGCGCTATGGCCGTGCAAATAGCCTGGGCGCTGGGCGCTGGGGAGGTGATTGGCACCTGCGGCCCCGACAACGTGGAGCTGGTGCGCAGCCTGGGCGCTTCGCAGGTATATAACTACAAAGAGCACGATTTCACGAAAGACCAAAGCCGCTACGACGTAGTATTTGACGCAGCTGGCAAAAGCTCTTTCTCGGAAAGCAAAGCCTGCCTGCGCAACAACGGCCGCTACGTGACCACCCAGCCCGACCCTAAAGCTATAGCCGCAGCGGTGATATCAGCAGCCTTCTCGAGCAAAAAGCAAGCAGCCTTCATGGCCAAAAACAGCGGCTCCGATATGGCGCTCCTCTCGGCGTGGCTGAAAGCCGGCACCATTCACCCGGTTATAGACCGCACGTTCCCGCTGTCTGAAACCCGTACCGCCCAGGAATACGGCGAGCAAGGCGAATCGAAAGGAAAAATTGTGCTGACAGTAGGGTAGGGATATAGGCTTTTGTGTTCCTATCTCACACATAGTTTCTAAACTGCTTTCCGACAAAGGCTATACTGCTGTCGGAAAGCGGTTTATGTTTTTGTAGTAGATGTATACTGACGGCTCTTTGCCAATAGCTGCGGCCCATTGCGGGCAGTAAGGAGCCATCCAGAGGGCGTCGCCTTGCTGCACGGGGTAGTATTGTTGGTTGAGCCTATAGATAGCCTGGCCTTGCAAGTAGAATAGGCCGTGTTCCATACTGTGCGTTTCCACCAATGGTAGAAACGCGCCGGGTTCGTAAGTGAAGACGTTGACGGCCATATCGAAAGCGGGCTCTTGAGGCAACAGCTCCTGGATGCGTAAACCCTCATCGTTGAGATGGGCACGAGCCTCGTTGTCGTCCTTCTCTCCGAATAGTACCTCGGGCGCCAAATGGCCAGCCAGTGGCTCGTACACTTTATGAAACGTAAGTAGCTGCGTGCCCGCATCAAAGCGGTCGAACAAGTACTCTTGCTCCACAGGAACGTACGCGAACTGGCCGGTCTTCAGCAGCCGTACCGTGCCGCCCACGGCTACCTGGCACTCGCCCCGCACCACGTAAAAGAACACTTGTGCCGTAGCGGTACGGCCCGTTACCTGGCCGTTTTCCCGGGCTGTAATGAGCATTTGGCCAAAGCCAGCGCCCATGTGCTCACTCACCAGCACGTTGACGGTGCAGCCTGTCCAGCCCGGTATATTGCTGTTAATGTAGCCATCGGGGGTAAGGATGGCGTGATTGCGCGCAACGACGGAGCGGGTGAAGGCAGGAATTGGCATAAGGTAGGAAATCAAGAAGGCCAGCCATATGCACCAACGCGGCACACACTTGGCAAGAAACACAAGGTACGCGTGAAGAGATAAGTGTAGCGCCAGTCTATGACCGAAGCAGGGAACCGGGCTCCGTGAAAATACAGATATGACAGAGAGGCCGGATGAATAAATACGGATTATACAGCTTGTGTGTGGCAACTCCAGCCATAGTGTCGTAGTGAGAGAGGGTGCCAGTGCATGGGTGGGTAGGGCTACAACTTGATATTACCAAGCACATAGCCTTCCTCATTAGAACTGGCAGCCTATATCTTATACCTCACTCATTACCACATCATGCAAAAGCCTATTTCCCGCCGTCAACACGGCTTTACCGACTATAGCTACATTCCATTGGCCCTGGCGCTGCCAAAGCTGGCTGGCTTCGAGGAAGAAGAAACAGCCGTAACGCTAACGCGTGTGCTGGCCGGCAATATCCTTACCTCCAGCTTGTTCACGAGGGCAGAGTGGGGACTGTTCAAAAAGATTCCTTTCAAGACGCACTTGGTCCTGGATGTGGCAGTAGCAGTGGTAGCGGCTAGCTCGCCTTGGCTGTTTGGCTTCTCGAAAAATAAAGCCGCTCGTAATTCCTTCTTAGCCCTGGGGGCATTTGGTCTGATGGCAGGGACTTTATCGAAGCCGGAAGAAATGCCAGACAACGGGGAGGAGTAACGAGAGGCAACGTTTGGAAGGAACCGTGGCCGTTGCCATGCGTATAGGAAGAAAGCAAGTCGGTTGCTGGCTTGTACGTGGCTACCTATTTACCCCACGCTATTTCTCTGTACCACTAGCTGAGCTTCAGCATATAGCACGACCACCATGGACCAAGAACCACAAACCGCTAATAACGACAGCACCCCCATCAACCCTACCATCACGCACGACCAGGGTAGTCAGGAAACAGTACGCGACGAGCGTGGCGACGGCACTACCGGCCTCGTGAACAACGGCAGCTACCAGCTGAAAACTGACCAGGGCGAAAGCGCCGAGATGGGCACCGCCCCACTGCACCTGCACAGCGCTGCCAAAGGCGACGAAGACTACCTCAATGGCGACGACCACAAGCAAGTGCTACCCAAGCCGGAGCAAGATAAGTTGTAATGCTTGTATATTAAACTGAATGTAAAAAGGCGCTTCCGGCTACGGAAGCGCCTTTTTGGTGTTGCCACCTGCCGTTAGCCGATAGGAGGTAGGCTGGCTTCGAGGCGGGCGCGTAGGTGCTCGTGCTGTTTGGGGAGCATCAGGTGGGTGCCTAGCTCAGCCAGGGGCTCATCTACGGTAAAGCCGGGGTTGTCGGTGGCAATTTCGAAGAGCACGCCGCCTGGCTCGCGGAAATACACGGAGTGGAAGTAGTCGCGGTCGATTTGCGGGGTAGGCTGCAAGCCTTTTTCGATCAGCTTTTTACGGAAATACAGCTCGGCCTCGTCGTCTTTCACGCGAAAGGCAATGTGGTGCACTGAGCCACCGGCTGTTACGCTGCGTGCTTCGCCGGGTGCTTCTACTAGGTCGATGTAGGCGGCGCCCTGCACTGTATCGGTCACGTAGCGGTGGCGATTTACGTGGCTTTCTAGCAGCGTGTAACCAAATACATCGGTTAGGATTTCGGCGGTGGCGGCGATGCTGGCCAGCGTGAGCGTGACGGTGTGAAAGCCTTTGGTGGCCATCTCGGCGCCTACCTCGGCGGTGGTCCAGGGCGTGCGCGGGTCGTCGGTCTTTGATACAATCAGCTCCAGCTTCAGGCCATCGGGGTCGAGGAACGTGAGGTAGGGCTCACCAAACTTCTCGCTGGGTTTGTTGTATGTAACGCCGTACTGCTCAAAGCGCTTTATCCAGAAATCGAAGCTGCCTGCGGGCACAGAGTAGCCCACCTCCGTGGCCTGCCCAATGCCGCGTCGACCTTGGGTGATATGCTCCCAGGGAAAAAAAGTGAGAATGGTACCTGCCGAGCCAGTCTCATCGCCGAAGTAGAAATGATAGGTGCCGGGGTCGTCGAAGTTGACGGTTTTTTTTACGAAGCGCAGGCCGAGCACCTTGGTGTAGAAGTCGTAGTTGCGCCGGGCGTTGCCCGCAATGGCCGTTACGTGGTGCAAGCCAAGAATGCGTGGTTCCATGAGGAAATGGGTTAGAGTCAGAAGGGTAGAGAGAAGGTAATCTAGTTGCTCCGTAGCCCAGGGCTTTAGCCCTAAAAACTAGCGCGAACGGTTTGTTTTGTTTATTCTCTAAATATCAATTCATTGGCTAGATCTATTTCTTCCTGCGTGATGGTGTGGCCCATGTTCGGGTAGATTTTCTCCGTGACGTGAGCACCCAATTGGGTAAGCAGCGCTGTGGAGGCCCGCACACGCTTCACGGGCACGTGAAAATCAGGGTCGCTACTACCGATAAACACGGGCGTGCCGCCAAAATCGCCCGCGTAAGTGGCAGGATTCACTTCATCGCCAATAAGGCCGCCGGTGAAAGCCGCCACGCCGCCGTAGCGGGCGGCGTGGCGTGCCACGTACTCCAGCATAAGGCAGGCACCCTGCGAGAAGCCCATGAAATACGTGTTTTCTTTACTGATGCCGCTGCCCGCTGCTGTGGCTACTGCGTGGTCTACAGCGGCCAAGGCATCGGAAAGCCAGGGCTCGTTTTGGGCAGTTGGCGCCAAAAAAGACTGTGGATACCACGTGTGCTGTGTGGCCTGCGGAGCAAGCAGGGCGTAGTTGCCAACATGCAAATGCCGGCCCAGCGACAGGATATCGGCGGCGCTGGCGCCCCGGCCGTGCAGCATAATCAGGGCCTTGGTAGCGGTGCCCAGCGGTTGACCCGCCGTGCGAATAGGTTCTTGATGCATACGGCCAAGATAAAAAGTCCCGGCACAAAACGGGCGACGCAAGTGCACACAACGCACTTGTGCCGCCCGTTGCCCACTGGCTAAATGCTGCTTAGAAGCAGATTGTGCGGTTTCGCTACCTACAGCGGCAGCTTCGGTACCTATGTTTGGCTACTAGTTGGACGGGTAGCTCTGGCAGCTATGTGCGAGCCAATGTACCGGCGGGGTCAATATCATCAACAGCTAAGACCGGCCGGGTATGGTAGTGCCCGTGCCCACAGGCGTAGGCTATCCTTGCAGCTAATTCAAACAGCTCCTAAACCACTGCGCGGCGGCGTGTTGCAAGTCGTGGTAATCTGAGGGGTGAGCGGCTGCCCAGGCCACAATGCCGTCTGGGCGTACCAGAATAGCCTGTAGGCCTAGCTGTTCTGTTGCCCGGCCCGACACGTATTTCAGTTGGCGGCCGTAGGCACGTGTCCATGTTTGTAGAGAGTCGCTCTGGGTGAAATCAAGCAGTATACCCCGCCCGTCGCGCATAAGCTGGCCCATTGTCGTACCGTCTTCAAACTCGAAATTCGGCACACTGTACCCTACCAGCGGATGGGCGCCCTCAAGATGGTAGTGGGTAGAGAGGCCCCACACCCGGCCCGCAAAATAGGTGGCGCCATCGCGCGTGTGCATCAGGTCGCGGATGATGGCGTGCAGGGCGTGCGTTTGCGGCGTTGGGCGCATGAGGGTTGCTTGGGCGCGCGACCAGTCCAGCACCTGCGCCCCAATGGGGTGCCGCTCGGCGGTGTAGCTATCCAGCAAGCCTACTGGTGCTTGCTCTCGGAGGGTGGCGGCCAGCTTCCAACCTAAGTTCAGCGCATCGCCCAGGCCCAGGTTGAGCCCTTGCCCGCCCAACGGGGCGTGAATGTGGGCGGCATCGCCAGCCAGCAGCACCCGACCGTTGCGGTAGGTGGTAGCCTGCCGGGCGCGGTCGGTCCAGGTGGAGGCAACGTGCAAGGCGCTGATGGTAACGTTGGTACCCGAGATGCGGCGGAGTACCTGCTGCACATGTTCGCGCGTAACGGGCTTTTTGGCATCGTGAAAGGCACCGCCATCAAAATCCTGCAGCACCAGGTAGCCAGGCTGCGACTGTAGGTACATGCCGGCCGGAGTCAGGATGCGGCCGGGTTTGAGCTGCTCCGGGTCGGTTATATCAACCTGGGCCGAGTAGCCGGTAAACTCCGGCTCCGTACCGGCAAAGTCAAAGCCGCCTACCTTGCGCACCACGCTGCGGCCGCCGTCGCACCCCACCAGCCACTTGCCTTGCCACGCGTAGCCCCCTGCCTGCACAAGCACCCCATCGGTGCTTTGCTGAAAGCCCGTTGTGGGTAGCCCTCGTTTGATGTCTACGCCTACTGCCTCGGCGCGGCGGGTTAGCACCGTTTCCAGCTCTTCCAATTCAGAAAACAGCTGGAGCTCAGGCGAGCCAGGCAAACGATACGGCCACTGGGAGAGGTCAACCTGGGTGCTATCAAATTGAATACCGGCAAAATGACCGCCTGCCTGGGGGCGGCCACCTTGTTTGGAGGAAACAAAAGAAGGGGCCTTCAGGCGTTTGGGTATTTCCAGCTCCTCTAGCAACCCCCGGCGGTATAGGGCTTCAACTGAGGGTGTGTTGAGGCCCCGCATGCCAAACGGCAGTTGCTTTAAGGAGGAGTGAGGACTTTCTGCTTTTTCCAGCAGTAAAACAGTGCAATTGGCCAGGGCCAGTTCGCAGGCGAGGAACAGGCCTACCGGTCCTGCCCCGGCAATAATAACGTCGTAGATAGTGTGCTTTTGTGCAGATTCCATACTGGTTTGGTGTTGCGCTCATGAATACTTATTGCGACACAAAGCTCTGGAAGGCCTCTGCTTTAGGCTTGTACAAACGCGACAAAATCGTTGGGCAGCATCTGCTGCCCGCGCTTAGCTTTGCGAGCGAAGGCGGCGGGCGTGGTGCCGCTATAGCGCTTAAATTCCCGGCTGAGGTGAGCTTGGTCGGTGTAGCCCAGCTCCTGCGCTAAGCCAGCCAGGGTGGCACCTGGGTGAAGCCACAAATGATTGCGTACCTGTTCAAAGCGCATCAGGCTCGAAACGTCTTTCACCGTGTAGCCCGCTGCTTGCTTGAAGTTTCGCTCCAGCGTGCGCACGGTGGTGTGCGCCGCTTCCGCTACCTGGCTGACTGGCAGGGTGCCACTGGCTGCTTGCATAGCAGCTCCCGCTTTGCCGAGTAGGCCACCGGCCGCCGCCCGGGACTGCATTTGCAGGAAATAATGCTGGACCAGGGCCAGGGCGTCTTCTACCCGACCGGCCTGAATTAACTGTGCCAGTGGTGCTTGCAATTGGGCAACAGGATGCTCAAATACCCGCACACCGTCGTTGCTGGGCGGTAGGCCAAGCAAGTCGAACACCGTCCAGGGAAAGCACCGAACGCCTACGATGGCCAAGTGGCTACTAGCCTGAAAACGGACGGGCCGGTTGAGCAGCCCCACCATAAACGGGGAGGGTAGGGGCTGCAAACCTTCTTCGGTGGAGATGCTGCAAGTGCCGCCGAAATAGAAAATAATTTCAGTGTAGCTGTCGGGCATTACTTCTAGACCCATGGCAATTTCCTGGGAATCGATGCTGGTATGCCAAAAGCACTTGATGGTAGTGCTTAGCGCCTCGGGCGGCTCAACTTCTTGGTGCTGCATAGCGAAAGATAACAGCGTTTAGCGGATGCGCCTACCCTCAAAAAGCAGCGCCATTGCGCGCAGCCCGCACTGGTAAGAACAAAGTTGTGCAAGTCTTTCCAAAGCCACCAGCCGCTGGCGGAAGAGCTTTGCGCAACGCGTTGCCTAGCAGGTAAAAGCCGCTACTGGTCCAGGTGGGTAGGGCCGCTCAGGAAAGTCAAACGGATTAATCGACCTTTCTGCGCCGTATCTTTGTTGATTATTCGCTGAAATTACCTCAGCAACATCTGCAAAATTGACGATGAAGGTTTGTATTGCCGAGAAGCCCAGTGTGGCCCGTGAAATTGCCAACGTACTAGGTGCCAACCGCAAAATGGACGGCTACTACGAGGGCAACGGCTACCAGGTCACTTGGACGTTTGGGCACTTCTGCCAGCTCAAGGAACCCGAGGACTACCGCCCCGAGTGGAAGCGCTGGAGCATCCACGACCTGCCCATGATGCCCGATAATTTCGGCATCAAGCTCATGCGCCGCGACGACGGCGTAGTGCGGCAGTTCAATGTGATTAAGAAGTTGCTCGACGCGGCCGAGGAGGTTATCAACTGCGGTGACGCTGGGCAGGAGGGAGAAGTCATTCAGCGCTGGGTGCTGACCGAGGCCAAGTATCGCAAGCCCTTCAAGCGCCTCTGGATTTCTTCACTCACGGAAGAGGCTATCCGCCAGGGGTTTGCCAACCTGCGCGAGGGCGCCGAGTTCGACCGACTCTACCAGGCCGGCAAGAGCCGCGCCGTGGGCGACTGGCTGCTGGGCCTGAACGCTACCCGTCTGTTTACGCTGAAATACGCGCCCGGCCGGGGGCAGGTACTGAGCCTGGGCCGCGTGCAAACGCCTACCCTGGCTCTGCTCGTCGACCGCTACCACGAGATTCAAAACTTCAAGCCGGAGCCTTACTGGGTGCTGCGCACGGAGTACCGCGGCACCATGTTCAGCCACGTGGCCCCGTCCAAAAAAGGCAAAGCCGAGGACGACGAACCCGACGAAAAAGCTCGCCTGAAAGCCCGCGGCTATTTCGTGAGCGAGGAAGAAGCCAACACGGCCATGGCCGCCGTGAAAGACGTGCCACTGACCATTACGGGCGTCGAAATCAAAAAAGGCTACGAGTCGCCGCCCGCGCTGTTCGACCTGACCTCCTTGCAGGTGCAGTGCAACAACCAGTTGGGCCTTTCGGCCGAGGACACGCTGCGCACGGTGCAGAGCCTCTACGAGAAAAAGGTAGTGAGCTACCCGCGCGTAGATACTACCTTCCTACCCGACGATCAGTACCCCAAAATTGCCGGTATCCTGAAAGGCTTGGGTGCCTACCACAGCCTCACGCAGCCGCTGCTGGCCGCTAAGATTCGCAAGAGCACCAAGATGTTCAACAACCAGAAGGTAACGGACCACCACGCCATCATCCCGACCGGGGCCAGCGCTGGCGGCCTGGGCAGCCAGGAGCACAGCGTGTACGACATCATCGTGCGGCGCTTCCTGGCTGCGTTCTACCCCGACTGCGAAGTATCGAACACGACCGTGACGGCCGAGGCGGCCGGCTACCCTTTCCGCGTACGGGGTAGGCAGATTCTGAATCCCGGCTGGCGCGTGGTGTACGGCGACCCGGAGAAACAACAAGCCCCCAGCGCCCCCAAAGCGCCCGGCGAGGCCGACAGCGACGATGTGGTGAGTACCGTGTTGCCCAACTTCGTGAAGGACGAGAGCGGCCCGCATAAGCCGCGCCTCGACCAGAAAATGACCCAGCCCCCGCGCGAGTACACCGAGGCCATGTTGCTGCGCGGCATGGAAACCGCCGGCCGCAACATCGACGACGACGAGTTGCGCCAGGCCATGAAGGAAAACGGCATTGGGCGGCCCAGTACCCGCGCCAACATCATCGAAACGCTGTTTAAGCGCGGCTACATCCGGCGCGAGAAAAAGCGCATTGTACCCACGCCCACCGGTGTCGAGCTGATTGGCCTGATTCGGAACCCTACCCTGAAATCGGCGGAGCTGACGGGGCAGTGGGAAAAGAAGCTGCGTCAGATTGAGGGCGGCGACCTACAGCCCGACCATTTCCTGGACGAGCTGAAAAGCCTGGTGCGCGAGGTGGTGCACGAAGTAAAGCACGACGGCTCACGCCGACTTATCGCCGACCCTACCCTCCCAGCCTCAGGAGGGAGCCAAGCGCCAGCAAGAAGCCAACAACCAACAACCAATAACCAGCAGCCAACCATTGGCCTCGGCCCGTGCCCGAAGTGCCAGACGGGCGGCATCTTGCGCGGCAAAGCGGCGTTTGGCTGCTCGCGTTTCCGCGAGAACTGCCAGTTCCGTATGCCCGTTGAGTTTGCCGGGAAGAAGCTCACCGACAAGCAAGTGAGCGTGCTGCTCGCCAAAGGCCGCACGCCCGTTATCAAAGGCTATCTTGATGATGACGGGCAAAAGTTTGACGCGGCCGTGCGCCTCACGCCTCAGTACCAGCTGGAGCTTGTGCGCGCCGCCGAAAGCAAGCCCACTACCCCCACCGACCCCGGCCAGATTCCGTGCCCGGTGTGCAAGCTGGGTACCATGCTGCGTGGCAATGCGGCTTGGGGCTGCTCGCGCTTCCGTGAGGATTGCCAGTTTCGGGCGCCGTTTGAATGGGGCGGCAAGAAGCTGAGCGATGTGCAGATGAGCCAGCTGCTGCGCAAGGGCAAAACCGGCGTGATTCGCGGCTTTGTGTCCAGCCGGACTGGCGAGCGGTACGCGGCATCTTTGCAGCTCAACGCCGAGGGTAGGATAGAGCCTGTGTTCGAAAAAGGGTAGGCAGAGGCTGGCTGCCAACTTGCCGTAATTTGGCTTGCTTGATGGCCTGAATCCTTCTGTTTATTACATTACGACTATCACCCTTCTGCTTTACCTATGAATGATCCTGCCATCCGTGCTCTGCTGTATCCGCTGCTCACCGAAGGCGTGTATATTGAAGAACTGCCCACCGGGGGCACCCGCGCCGACCTTGTGCACATCACCGAGCAGTACATGCACTGCTATGAAATCAAGGGCTCCGGCGACACGTTGTACCGGGCAGTCAACCAGTTAGATCAATACAAACTGGTATATGACTTTGTAACGTTTGTGGTAGCCGAGAAGCACGTGCCCAAGCTGATGCCCCTGCTGCCGGAGTGGGTAGGCGTGATGGTGGCCACCCCGGAAGGCCTTACTACGCACCGGGCCGCGGGCTATAACTCGGCCGTGGAGCGCACCGCTTTGGGTGGGCTGCTGATGGTAGATGAGCTGCGGCAATTCATGCTCGCGCGCGGGTTGCGCGGCGTGAGCACCATGCAGCGGCGCGAGGTGATGCACATTATGCGCCATGCGCATAACATTCCGGTGTCGCACTGGGCACGCTACACGCGTGAGCGACTCACGGCCCGCCTACCCGTGCGTACGCAGAAGCGGGCCGAGCGCAAAGCCTTGCGCGAGTCGCAGCCGCCCAGGGAGCCCTGGCGAAAAACCATCAAACGCATTAAGCGGCGCAAACGGCCCCGCGGGCTGCCATAGCCGGCTGTTCGTGTTTTGTAAACTCCAAATTACTTTTCTTCTACCATGCCCAATACTCTATTTGCCGCACGTTTGCTGGGCTACCTTATCGGGTTGCTACCCCTAGTGGCCTTGCTGCTGATGTTTCGGCAGGTGATTCCGCAGGGGCTGGGGTTGGGACTGACGGCCTTCGGTTTCCTGGCTTCCTATTGGGTGCAGCAGCGCGCCCGCACCCTGTTTCCTTATGATTTTAAGAACCGGGCCGAATGGCTGGCGCTGGGCATTTACGTGGCTGTAGTGGTGGCCATGCTGCTATTGCTACAAGCAGGGGGATAGGAGAGAGACTATAACAATACGGTTATCTGCCAGCTCTTGTCATCCTGAGCACAGCGAAGGACCTTATGCCCGCAGAACGAGTCGTTGTTACGATAGTCGTTCTGCGGGCATAAGGTCCTTCGCTGTGCTCAGGATGACAGAAGGCATTTAGGATAGCGCCCACGCAAGTCCGCTACCGGTGCTCAGCTACGGCAGGAAGAAAATCGGGCCGGCTGCCCAGCAGGCTGTGGTCGGCGTACGACAGCTCGGCGCGGGTGCGGGGTAGGGCCTCGGGGTGGTTTTCGCGGATGAACTGCACCAGATGCTCGCGCACAAAACACCGTAGATCGAATGCGTCGGATGAGTTGCGGGCACTCATCAGGGCCCTGATTTCCAGGGTGTTTTCCTTGGAATCGGTGACTTGCAGCGTATTCACCCGTTGGTCCCAAAGTGGGCTCGATTTCAGCAGGCGCGTCAGTTCTTCGCGCAGGGCGGGCACGGGTAGCGTGTAATCGGTGTAGATAAATACCGTGCCCAGAATCTCGGCCGAAATGCGCGTCCAGTTCTGGAAAGGCTTCTCAATGAAGTAGTTAATGGGCAAAATCAAGCGGCGCTGATCCCAGATTTGCAGCACCACGTAGGTGAGCGTGATTTCCTCTACCCGGCCCCACTCGCCTTCTACCACCAGCACATCATCAATGCGAATGGGCTGGGTGAAAGCAATCTGAAAGCCGGCCAGCAAGTTGGCCAACGACCGTTGGGCCGCAAAACCGACGATGATACCGCCAACGCCTACCCCCGTCAGCAGGCCCGCACCAATGCGCCGCACACTGTCAAAACTAAGTAGAATGGCCGCCACGGCCAGCAGCCCAATGCCGATAACGGCCAGCCGCCGAATGAACTGGAGCTGCGTCCGGATTTTGCGCTCTTTGATGTTGTTGTCCTTGGTCAGGTCGTAGCTGTGGTACACGAATTCTTCGCCCACATACACCAGCCGGATGAGCACCCAGGCAAAGCCCGCCGTGGCCAGAATACCCAGCACCCGCGTGGCTGTGCGGTGCGCGGGCGGCTCCAGCGTCATCAGCGGCAGAATCAAGACCAGAATTAGAACCGGAATAAAGAAATTGAGCGGCTGCCGCAGACGACGAATCAGCGAATTGACGATGAAGCCATCTGAAAAGCTACGGTAGTAGCGCAGGGCCTTGGTAAGCAGCCCGCGCAATAAGAGTCCGCCAGCAATGGCAGCAACGCCCAATAGCACGTTGCCGAGCCAGGCAGGTAAGGTATCCAGAAGTGTTTGAAAGTGTTGCATCAAAAAGCCGTTTTAGAACGCGGGGCCGCGGGTGGGGCTTCGGCAATGGCAGGCAGAAAGCAGAGCGGGGGTGGGAGAGGAATCGTACCTCGGAAGCACTCAGGGTAGCGATAAACCCAATGAGTATAGCCCCAACGTACGCAGGGTAACGGGTAGGGGTTGGCAAATAGTAGGTTTGTTATTGTATCAGCGGTTGCTGCCCTGCACGGGTAGCCGGTAGTGCAGGCGCAGGCTAAGCCGGTGTGTCCGGCTAAAGCTGGTGGCCGCGTAGGGCTCTACCCACAGGCCGCTGCTACCCAGGCGCACGTTGCCACTTACAAAGGCCGTTGCCTTTTGCGTGATGCCCAATCCGCTCTCTTCAAACGCCACGCCCCCTTGCGCAAAGCTGCCGTGGGTTTGGCCAAAGCCCGAGCCCAGACTGATGGTGCTGCCGATGGTACCCAAGCCATTCACGCTACGGCCCATATCGGCTTGCACAAACAGCCGGTCGCGCCGCCCAATCCAGAGCATGAGGTCGGGTGACAAAACTAGGCGTCGTTCAGTGAATGTTACGTCGCGGGCATCATCAGCCCGGTAACCCAGGTTGCCTGCATGAAAGCCAAAGCGGAAACCTACGCCCAAAGTACCCTTATTACCCAGCACCCGGTCACGCTCCGCAAACAGGTGCAGGTCGAACAGAGACTTATTCGTGTGGACAGTTTCGCCGGGGGGCAGGAAGGGGTCATTGATAGGTAATTCGCGGTAGTCGATGCGCTCAGTGCCAGCCAGCACTTCGGCACCAAACAGGCGGCGGTTTCCATCCGGATCATCCGCATCGGTGTAGGAAATACCGCCACCGGCCACCTGGTAGCGGTGGTAGTAGGCCCGCCGGATGGCCGGACTGCTGCCGCCAGAACAGCCTCCCGAGCTAGCAGCATCCTGCAATTCCTGGTCGTACTTGCCCTGTATGATAGTGGGGCTGAACGTGAAATACCGCTGGCGCGTGCTGTCGGGCGCGGCTTTCTGGCTGGTCAGCACGCCAATCAGCAGCACCAACGCCAGCGGCAGGTAGGCAAAACGCGACTGCCGACCTCGAAGCAAACAAGCAGCCTCCATGCCCACTACCAAAAGCAGCGTGGCTTTCACGGATAACACCTCGGGTAGGGTGAGGGCGCCGGGGCCTAGCAATGCCGTGAGCAGGAGCAACGCCGCTACCACCAGTAGGTTACGCACGGGCCGCACCGGCGGAGGGGTAGCAACTGTCACTTGGTCAGGACGCTGGATGCGAATAGCCCACCAGCCCAAGGCGGCCAGCGCAACGGGCAGCAGCACCCACTGCACCTGTTTGAGCGCCACGCCCGCCAGCACCAGGGTAGCGCCGCCTACCTGCTCGCCGGCCGGGTCGCGCCAGTATTCGAGCACGAAGCGCCCGGCCAGTACCAGGCCTAAGTAGAGTAGATAGCGGCTGCCACCCGGCCACACGCGCCGCCGCGTAGCCAGTAGTATCGCGCCTACCCCCACATAGAGCAATAAGGAGTAGAGCTGAGTAGGCACCACCGGCAACGAAGCAGCAGCAGTTGCTGCAAGCTGCCCCCGCTGAAGCTGCCAGAGGTAGGGAAGGGTGTCGGGAGCGTATCGGATAGCGGGGCCGGCTTCGGCCAACTCGCCGAAGCAGCAGCCCGTGAGCAGGCACCCTACCCCCTGCACCGCCAGCGTAAGGCACATGGGTAGGGCAAACACATCGAATACATGCCAGGAAAAACCCAGCCAGCGGCGTAGCGCCAGTAGGGCTAGCGTGCCCGCCACGGCCCCGCCTAGCACCGAGCGGGCAGGATTGGTAGGCCACGGCTGGCCCGTCAAGATGGCGGGCCAGTTGGCCAGAGGTAGGGCGATGAGCTTGGTGCCCAAAATAAAGGCCAGCGTAGACGCCGCCAGCAGCACCAGCCACGGCCGCCAGGCGTAGCCGCGCCGGTACCCGGCCCACAGCAGCAGTACCTGACCTAGGGCAAAGGCCAGCATATAAAATTGTGTGTAGTAGACGTGCCCGTGCGGGGAGGGCAGCACAGGGGCCGGTAGCGGGTAGGGATACATGGATAGAATAAAAAGAGATGGCCAGGTAAGCGCGCCACTGGATTTGGCGCGGAGGGAAGCAGAAATAAAGGCGCCCCGGACGGTTGCTCGCCGGGGCGCTTCTGCATCGTGCGTAAGAATGAGCGGAGTACGATAGGGGTACCAGCCGCAACACAAGCTAACCCAGTAGTGGATAGGAAGGTAACGGGAGTAAAGCTACCGGCCGGGTAGCACATACGCAGACAAAGAAACAGCCTGATCAGACTTTTAAAAAAGCTGATCAGGCTGCGTATGTAATCTAATTATCAATGTATTACATGGAAAGAAAAGGACATTCTGCGTTCCGATTCTTTGTGGCATTCGTTAGCCTGACTGCGGTAGCAGGCGCGGAACGTGCTGCTCGGCCGGCGTGGTGTCGCCGTACTGCACAATGTTTTCAATCATGCCTTTGAAAATAATAAAGTGAAACGGCACCAGCGCATACCAGTACAGCCGTCCGGCCAGTCCCCGCGGCCGAAAAACTGCCAGCTGCTCCAGCGTGTGCGTGCCGTCGTCGTTGGGTAGGATGCGGAACTGGAGCCACGCTTCGCCGGGCAGCTTCATCTCGGCATAGAGCAGCAGGCGCCGCGCCCGATGGTCGGCCACCAGCACGCGCCAGAAATCCAGCGGGTCGCCAGCGCGCAGGTCGGTGGGGGAACGGCGGCCGCGGCGCAGGCCCACACCGCCTACCAGCTTATCGAGCAGGCCGCGCAGGCGCCACAGCCAATCTACCTTGTACCATCCCCGGTCGCCGCCAATGCGCCACACGTTCTGGCGCACCTCCTCGGGGTCGCGCCAGAAACGGAGTTTCTGGCAGTCGCGCAGCACGCCGTATTGGGGTAGCTGCATGTGGTCCATGAAGTGCCGTTCCATTACGCCACTGCTCAGAGCATCGCTCCAGCTGCTCACCACTTCGTTTTGCTCGATGCGCTGGAAGGCCAGCTGCAACGACTCCTGGTAGCTCATGCAGGTGTGGGGCACGGCCTTGGCAATGCTGCGTTTGGGGTCGGCCACTGTATCGTTGCGCAGGCTTTCTACCAGGCTTTGGGCCAGCGAGAAGGTAGTGCTGGTAACCAGATACAGCCACCACGACGACAGCCGCGGCGTGAGCACGGGCACCGTGAGCACCAGCCGGCGGTAGCCCCGCACGCGGGCTAGGCCCAGCAGCATCTCGCGGTACGTCAGCACGTCGGGGCCACCCAGGTCAAACGATTTGCCCAGGCATGCCGGGTTATCCAGCACCGCCGTGAGGTAGAACATCACATCGCGCACGCCCAAGGGCTGGCAGCGCGACTGCAACCAGCGCGGCGTGACCATTACGGGTAGCTTCTCCACCAAGTCCCGGATAATCTCGAACGAGGCTGAGCCCGACCCAATGATGATACTGGCCCGCAGTACCGTGAGCTGGGCCGTTTGGGCGCTTTTCAATACTTTTTCCACCGCCCGGCGCGAGCGAAGGTGGGTGCTCAGGGCGCGGTCGTTGGCGATGCCGGATAGGTAGATGATCTGTCGGGCCGCCGTGCGGTTGAGGTAGGCCACAAAGTGCCGGGCCGACTCCTGCTCGGCCCGGAAAAAGTTGGTGTCGTGCCCACTCATAGAGTGCACCAGGTAGTAGGCCGCGTCGATATCGAGGGGCAACTCGGTCAGCGAGTTGGGCTGAAGCAGGTCGCCGGTGGCTACCTCCACCCGGTTTTGCAATGACTCAGGCAGTGCAAAGCGACGAGGGTCGCGTACCAGGCACACCACCTGGTGGCCCGCATCAACCAACAACGGCAGCAGCCGCTGGCCAATATAGCCGGTAGCGCCAGTGAGCAGAATTTTCATGGGTGGAAGTGGTAAGAGTGATAGGGAAGTAACGAATTGTCAGATAGTTAGTTTACTATAAAATAAGGGCCGCTGCTGCCGAGCTTGGTGCAGTAGCGGTCCTTTTGGCGGCATACCCGCGGCTTTTTGGGTAACATTGCAGTCTGATTCTGTTGCTTATGCCGCGTTCTATTGCTTCCCGTCTCTGGCTTTGGCTGTTTATCGTGGCCCTGGGGCTGGCCTTTTTGGTAGGGCTGAACAGCTGGGGGCCGCTGGAAAGCAGCGAGGCCCGCTACGCCGAAATCGGGCGGGAGATGCTCACGGGGCAGGACTGGCTGCACCCGCGCCTGCTGGGCATCCAGCACTTTCATAAGCCCCCGCTCACGTACTGGCTCACGGCGGCCGGGCTGGCGCTAGCCAACCACTCGGCCCTGGGCGCCCGCCTGCTGACGGTGCTGGCCGTGCTGCTCCAAGTGTATCTGGTGTATGCTGTGGGGCTGCTGCTCTTTGCCGGCGACCGGGCGCGGGCTCTGGGCGCGGCCGTCATCTATGGCACCCTACCCGTGGTGCTCATCTCGGCCCTCAACGTCACCACCGATGCCTACCTGGCTACGCTGGAGCTGGCCGCCGCCTACGGCATTCTACGCTACTACCACGATGGCCGCCGCTGGGCGCTGTACCTGTTTTGGGTAGGGCTGGGGCTGGCCTTCCTTACTAAAGGCCCGGTGGGCTTTGTGCTGCCGCTGATGGCGGTGATTGGGTTTTACTTCAAGCGAGAGCAGGCCCGGCGACCCTTCACCTGGCACCACGCGGTGGGTATCGGGCTGTTTGTGCTGGTCGGGCTGAGCTGGTATATCTACTTGGTGCTGGAAAACCCGGTGTTCATCCGCTATTTTCTCTACGAGCACACCGTGGAACGCTTTGCCAATGCGGCTACCTTTCATCGCAGCAAGCCGTGGTGGTTCTACCTGGTGTTGGCGCCCGCTACCAGTTTGCCGTGGTCGGTGGCCCTGGTGACGCAGGTGGTACGCACGCGCTGGGCCACGGTGCCGCAGCAGTGGCGTAATGTGCTCATATTCTGGGTAGTGGTGCCGCTGGTGTTCTTCTCGCTATCCAGCTCCAAGCTGCTGCTCTACGTGTTGCCAGTGTTTCCGGGGGTGGCGCTGCTCACGGCCTACTACCTGGGCCGCTGCACCGATGGCGCTCTGGAACGTTGGTACGGTGGTTTCGGCATTCTGTACGGCCTCATTCTGGCCGCGCTGTGCGTGTTGCCGCTACTGGCTATCGACAGCAAGTTTCCGCTGGAAATTGCACCGTTCACGGCCATCTGGCCAGCCGCGGGAGTAGTCCTGATTGTGGCTACCCTGGTGTTATGGGATGAGGTGCGCATGGCGCCGCGTTTGCTGATGTTGCCTGCCCTGTTCACGGTTGTGTTGCTGTTAGCCGCCAAGCCCATTCTGCGGCAAAACGAGCTGCTGTTCAACGGTAGCCGCCCGCTGGCTGAGCTACTGCAAGAATACCACCTCACGCAGCGCCCCGTACTCATCTACAATGAACTGCTACCGTCCCTGGCCTTTGCTACGGGCCGCCTACCCGTATCTCTATACGATGGCAACGACGCCCTGGCCCGCGAAACGCAGTTCGAGCCCACCAACGCTTGGCAACAAAACCTCCTCAACCTGCGCGACACCCAGCAGGAACCCACCCTCGACAGCCTCCTCCGCCAGCACCCCGCCCTTTTAGTAAAAGGTGATCTGCCTGACAGCCGTAAGTCCTTGCTTCGCTACACGCAATACCAGAAGAAGGCAGGAAAGTGGACGTTGTATTGGTAAGTGGTGAGATGGTGAAATGGTGAGTTTGATGTTCTGCTGGCGCTACCGGCGCAGTTTGTGCAAGCAGCGCAGTCAGAACATCAAACTCACCATTTCACCATCTCACTATTTCACCTTTTACCCCACATACAGGGCCGTGGCTTTCTCGCGGAGGTTGTACTCGGAGGACATGACCTCGCCGTAGGCGCCGGCCGAGCGCAGGGCTATCAGGTCGCCGCGCTTGGTTTCGGGGAGGAGGATGCCTTTGCCGAACGTATCCGACGACTCGCAGATGGGACCCACCACATCGTAGGTCTTCTCGGTTTCAGAGGTGCTGGTAATGTTCTGGATGTGATGGTGGCTGCCGTAGAGTGCCGGACGAATTAGCTCCGTCATGCCCGCATCCAGAATAGCGAAGTTGGTTTGCTGGCTTTGCTTCACGTAGAGCACCCGGCTAACCAGCGTGCCGCACTGCGCCACCACCGAGCGGCCCAGCTCCACGTGCACCTGCTGGCCGGTGCGGCGGTGCAGGTGCTGATCGAAGGCCGCAAAATAGGCTTCAAAATCAGGGATGGGGTCGGTGTCGGGGTCGTCGTAGTTGATGCCCAGGCCGCCGCCCACGTTGAGGTGGGGGAGATGGTAGCCTTTGTCTTCCAGCCAGGTTTGCAGCTCGTTGATCTTGTGGCTGAGCTTCTCGAACACACTCAGGTTGGTGATCTGCGAGCCGATGTGGGCGTGCAGGCCCACCAGCTCCAGGTGGGGTAGGGATTCCAGCAGCTCCACGGTGGCGGGCAAATCAGATAGATTAATGCCGAACTTGTTGGCATCCAGACCAGTGGTGATGTAGTGGTGGGTGTGCGCGTCCACGTTGGGGTTCACGCGCAGCGCCACGCGAGCACGCCGGCCCTGGGCACCGGCCAGCTCGTTCAGTACCTCCAATTCCTGCCCCGACTCCGCATTGAAGCACCAGATATCGGCCGCCAGCGCCCGATTAATTTCGGCATCCGATTTCCCTACCCCGGCAAATACAATGTGGTCGGGCGCGAAGCCGGCGTCCAGCGCCCGCTGCACTTCATTGCCACTCACGCAGTCGGCCCCAAACCCGGCTTGCTGCACGCGTTCTAGTACGGGTAGGTTAGCGTTGGCTTTCAGGGCGTAATGCACCTGCACATGGTGTGCTTGGGCGGCTTGTTGCAGCGCGTGGAGCGTCCGCTCTAAGAGGTCCAGGTCGTAGAGGTAGTAGGGGGTAGGGCGGTCAAGCAGATCCGCCGGTAAGTGAAACGACATCAGGTCAGGAAGTTGCAAGGTGTGAGGGATAAGTTACCCGTTGTGCGTTGCCAGTTGCGAGTTTGTATCAGATAACTCGCAACTGGCAACGCACAACGGGTAACTTACCCTACAAAGAACGGCACGGAAACGCTAGAATAAAACTGTTGCGTATACATAGGAGTTTACCAAGCACAACGGAGTTATTTACCGCCGATTCGTGTTCTTTACTCGTGACTTACCCAACCGACCCGGCGCCTCGCCCCGACCTGCTCCGCCTACCCTACGACGACTACCGCACCCTGCCGGCCGTGGCTAATTCCGATTTGTCGCGCCTGCGCGATGCCCTGAATGGCCGCCTACCCCGCACACCCGGCAACCAGAATGCGCTCAGCTTCGGCACCGCTTTTCATACGGCCTTGCTAGAGCCCGAGCAGTACCAACCTGGTCAGCCCGGCCTCAACGATACACTGGTGTGGTGGCTGGTGGAAGGCGTGAAGCTGCAACCCGAGCTGCGCCAGCTATTGGAGGTAGGGGTGCCCGAGCCGAGTTGCCTGTTCACGGAGCCTACCACCAACACGTTGTGCAAGCTCCGCGCCGACCTGGTAGTAGACCAGCCTGACCAGCCGTACACCATCATCGACTTCAAAACCACCGGCGCCCGCGACTACGAGCATTTCCGCGCCCAGTGCACTGGTTTCGACTACGACCGCCAGGCTGCGTTTTACCTCGATGCCCTGCACGCCGACCGTTTCCTGCTGGTAGGGGTACAGAAATTTGAGCCGTTTGGGGTGTTTACGGTAGAGGTAACGCCCGACATGCTGGCCGATGGCCGCCGCAAGTACCTCTACTTGTTGCGCTTGTTGCAACCTACTGCCGAGCTACCCACGTATCTAAGCGAAACCGTGCGCACAATTTCCGATAATCTGGGTGCGCAGTAAATAACGCAGTGGCGCTGGCTGCAACCTTTTGGAAGCACGAGCGTAGGTAGCGCTTCTGCGCGTTTCTTTCTTCCCTTATTCATCCGGCTGCGAAAGCCGGTCTATTGCTTGCTTTTCCCATGGCCGATATTACACTGGCTGCTTACGCCTACGGCTCCGTACTGTTCGATCCGGATGTACCGTGCATTACCACCCAGTGGCATTCTTTCGCCAACCGACAGCAGTTTCAGGCAATGATGAACGAGGCTCTGGCTTGCTACGAAGAGGAATCGAAGCGAACGTTCCCTTTGGGATGGCTGGCCGATACCCGCCAGATGAGCGCCCTCACCTCCGACGACCAACGCTGGCTGAACACTGACTGGAACCCGCGTGCCTACGCTGCGGGTATCCGCCACGTCTGTATTGTGCAGTCAGAAAACGTATTTGGGCAAATTGCTGCGGCCAGCTACAGCACCAAAACGCTGGCGAGCCAGGAATACGAAATACAACCCGTAACGCAGCCTACCATCGCTGCGGCCAAGCACTGGATACAGAAAAGCCTACAGGGCCACTCGGTACTGCCATAAGTGCAGTTGCTACAAATTGTGGGCGCCTACAATAAGGTGGCAGGCTCCTTGCACATAGCATTTTCGTCCTGGTGTCCGCAGGAGGTAGTTGCAAGGTATGAATACACTGATACAGGCGCGAGAAACCCAGTTTTATCAAAATGAAGCAGGGCGTTTGTTGTATAACACGATAGGATACGTGCATTTGGCCTGGAGTGCTGAGCGCATCACCCAAGCAGCTTTAGAGACATTCTACGAGCAGGTGCTACTGCTGTTGTTGCGCACTGGCTCCACCAAAGTACTGTCAGAACATGGCGACCGACGGCCCCTTACGGCTGAGGCCCAGCAATGGATTGCCACTAACTGGGTACCACGGGCCATAGCAGAGGTGAATTTTACTTACTGCGCCATTGTGGAAGGTGCTGATCCAATTCATCGGTTATCAACGCAATCCGTTATTTCTATTTCACCAGCTCAGCTAACCTATAAGCGCTTCTCGCTGATGGCTGAGGCCGACGCTTGGCTGCAAAGCCTGGGATAAGTTGTAGTCCATTCACTGCAATAGGGATTCGGCGTTGGTGAGCGGCCAAGAGGTGGCGCGCGCTATGCTGGTATAG
>NZ_JACSCY010000022.1 GCF_014333615.1 Hymenobacter citatus
CAAAGGTCCATAAAACAGAGGGCCCGCTGCATATATGCAGCGGGCCCTCTGTTTTATGGACCTTTGCAGTCTCAAGCGTAGTTATGCAATAGCAACACGCTTAAAGTCAGTTACAGTCATGCCTTTGTTGGTCTTGTCGAGTAACTGAGCGATAGTAACGGAGTTGTCTTTCACGAACTCCTGGTTGAGCAGAGTATTCTCCTTATAAAACTTATTGAGCTTGCCTTGGGCAATTTTTTCCAGCATAGCTTCAGGCTTACCTTCAGCACGAGCTTGCTCCTTGCCAATCTCAATTTCGCGCTCTACAGTAGCCGAGTCTACACCGTCTTTGTCGACAGCAACAGGCTTCATGGCTACAATTTGCATCGCTACATCGCGGCCTACTTCGTTGGTGTTAGCGTCACCTACGTTCTTAAGGCCTACTAGTACACCCTTTTTGTTATCAGAGTGGATGTAAGAAGCAACTTTCTCAGCCGTCAGCGTTTCGTAGGCTACTACATCTAGCTTCTCGCCAATCTTGCCCATCAGGTCGGTGATGTGCTCTTGCAGCGAGCGACCATCTTCCTGCTTAGCAGCCAGCAGATCTTCTTTAGTACCAGCGTCCGACTTCACAGCTGAGTCCAGCACTTGTTGCGCCAGCTTACGGAAGTCTTCTACCTTAGCTACCGGCTCGGTTTCGCAAGCCAAAGCTACCAACTTACCAGTGGTGCCGTCTTCGCTTACGCTTACCAGTACTACGCCTTCAGCGGTAGCATTCTCGGCACGCTTATCAGCAATTTTCTGACCCTGCTTGCGCAAAATGTCGCGGGCGGCTTCAAAATCGCCGTCTGCTTCGGTCAGTGCTTTCTTGCAATCCATCATGCCCGCGCCGGTCATAGCGCGCAGCTTGTTCACGTCTTGGGCGGTAATTGCTGCCATTCTTCGTGTATGTTTAGGAGTTGGGTGATACTATTGTAAATGAATTGCACTCTATATGCGTGTTCTGAGCAGGTAGTGCAAAAGTCTTGCAAAGCCCCCCGAGTCTGCCATATCGGCACATGCCCTGGGTTGCCTACCTAAAAGAAAGAGGGAACACCGGAGCCGAGTGCTTCGCATGTTCCCTCTCACTCAATCAATGGGCTTGAGCCTATTCGTCGGCAGCTTGTTTTTCCTGGATGCCTTCGTCTTCCGACTGCTTCCGGTCAGACTCTTCTTTGTCTACCTTCCGCTCCGACAAGCCATCTTCGATAGCTTTGCCAATCACACCGATAATCAGCGATACCGATTTCGAGGCGTCATCGTTAGCCGGAATCGGGAAGTCTACCAGCTCGGGGTTGGAGTTGGTGTCCACGATAGCGAATACCGGAATGTTCAGCTTTTGGGCTTCCTTCACGGCAATGTGCTCGCGCTTCACGTCTACTACGAACAGCGCAGCGGGTAGGCGGCTCAGGTCGGCGATGCCGCCCAGTACACGCTCCAGCTTCTCACGCTCGCGTGACATCATCAGCTTCTCGCGCTTAGCAAGTGCTGCGTAGGCCGTGTTTTCCTTCACCATCTTGTCGATGGTGCTCATTTTCTTCAGCGACTTGCGTACGGTAGCGAAGTTGGTGAGCATACCACCCAGCCAACGGTCGGTTACGTACGGCATTTTGAGGCGCTTGGCCTCTTCCGTTACGATTTCCTGCGCTTGCTTTTTGGTAGCTACGAACAACACTTTCCGGCCCGATTTAGCAATCTGACGGATAGCAGCCGCAGCCTGATCCAGCGAAACGAGGGTCTTGTTCAGGTCGATGATATGGATGCCGTTCTTCTCCATGAAGATGTACGGCGCCATTTTCGGATCCCACTTGCGCGTAAGGTGACCAAAGTGGGCACCTGCATCAAGCAGTTCTTTATATGTGGTGGTCTGAGCCATGATAAGGATTCCTCTGGAAGATTAGCGTTTCGAGAACTGGAACGAACGACGAGCTTTGCGCTTACCGAATTTCTTGCGTTCCACCATGCGCGGGTCGCGGGTCAAGAAGCCTTCTTTCTTCAACGCCGGACGAACCTCTGCGTTGTCGCCTACGAGGGCTTTCGAGATGGCCAGACGGATAGCCTCAGCCTGAGCCGAGATGCCGCCGCCGCGCACGTTTACCTTGATGTCGTACTGACCGACTTGCTCGATCGTCGCCAAAGGCTGGTTCACGATGTTTTCCAGGAGCTCGTTACCGAAGTACGATTTCATGTCCCGGCCATTGATAGTGATATTCCCTTGCCCGGCTTGCATGTAGATGCGCGCCACCGAGGTTTTTCTTCTACCAGAGGTGTTGGAAATTTCCATTAATAGAATACGATTAGAGAAAAAGGAAAGCCTTGTATGGCTTACAGGTGCTTAAGATCAACAGCTTTGGGCTGCTGGGCTGCGTGAGGATGCTCGGCGCCGGCATACACGAACAGGTTGCGGAATTGCTCCGAACCCAAACGGTTGCCTTGCAGCATGCCTTTCACAGCGTGCTCGATTACGCGAGTCGAGTCTTTGGCTTTCTTGTCGCGCAGGTTGATGCGTTTCTGGCCGCCGGGGTAGCCCGAGTGCGTGAGGTAGATTTTGTCGGTCAGCTTCTTGCCCGTAACGCGCAGCTTGTCAGCGTTAACAACAATAACGTTGTCGCCGCAGTCCGAGTTGGGCGTGAACGAGGGCTTGTGCTTGCCGCGCAGGATGTTGGCAACTTGGCTGGCCAAACGGCCCAGCGTAGCGTCACCAGCATCAATCACGACCCAGCCCTTATTGGCGTTGGCTTTGTTGACGGAAATCGTCTTGAAGCTCAGATGATCCATTGATGAGTTGAGTAAACGTTTGAAAATGGGGCATGAACCGAATACGGTTCGGGAAAAACGGACACAAAGTTACCGTTTTTCGGGCAGGAAGCAAACGATGCTATAAAGTTTTGTGTGTGAAAGCCATAGCGTTGCATCCAAGGCCACTTTTTAGGAAGTGCGCTTAAGCTGCTAGTGGCTACTGATACTGCCGTAGTGTATCCACCAGCACCCGGAAATCTTTGGGGTAGGAAGCCTCAATGGTGACTGGCTCACCGTCCATTTTAGCAAAGGTGAGCTGGCGGGCATGCAGGGCAAAGCGCTTGATAAAGGGCTGCTCTTCCTCACCTTCCTTCACATTGAACTTGCGCTTTAGTGAGGACAGGTAGAATTCTTCGCCGCCGTACAGTCTGTCGGCCACAATGGGAGCCTGCAAAAACATTAGGTGCAGGCGAATCTGGTGCATGCGGCCGGTAACGGGTACGCACTGCACCAGTGTGTGACGGGCAAAGGCTTCGAGGGTAGTAAAATAGGTTTCGGCAGGCTTACCCTTGAATGCCAGGCGCGCTTTGCCTTTCGAGGTAGTTTCGATTTTGCGGTCTACCAACAGATTGTCGAAGTGGTGCGCGCCCCAGGCTACGGCGTGGTAGAGCTTGTTTACCTCCCGATTTTCAAATTGCATGGAGAGGTGACGGTAGGCCGCCGGGTTTTTGGCCAGCGCTAGCGCGCCCGATGTTTCTTTATCTAGACGGTGGCAGGCCTGTACATCGTCGGCGTACTCGCGGGCCATGCGCAGGATATTATTGGCGCCACCAAAACGCTCGTCGAGGGTAGCTAAGAACGGCGGCTTGTTGATGACGATGTAGTCCTCGTCTTCAAACAGAATCAGGTCTTGAAAATCAATATGCTTCATTACACTACGAAGGTAGCGGGAAGCGCGCATATCCTGTTAGTCTACCCCTGCTCCGACGGTTGTGCGGCGCGCCTCAACTTAGGCTTTGGTAGCTTAAACTCGAAAGTGGTGCCTTGGCCTGGCTCACTGTGCAAGCGCAACGCCGACTTATGGCCTTCAACAATATGCTTGCTAATAGCCAGCCCCAGGCCCGTACCGCCCGAGTTGCGCGAACGACTTTTCTCGATGCGGTAGAATCGTTCGAACACCCGGTGATGGTGTTGCTTGGCAATGCCTTCTCCATCGTTGTGCACGGCAATGCGTACTGCTTTCGTGGTTTCGGCAAGGTGCACAGCTACGTGACCATTCTCCTGTCCGTATTTGATGCCGTTGTCGATGAGGTTGATCAGCACTTGACGAATGCGGTTGCGGTCGGCCAGTACTAATAGCTCTGCGTCGGTAAGGGTAGGAGGAATTAACTCCAGCGTTACGCCCCGTTGGGCGGCCGTTAGCTCCAGCTGCTCAAAGATATCGAGCACCAACTGCACTACGTTGAAGCGCTGGCGGCGCATCTGCACCACGCCTTTCTCCAACTGCGAAATCGTGACAAGGTCCTGTACTAAATCGTTGAGAGCATCGAGGCTGCTGGCTGCTTTGGCCAGAAACTTTCGCTGGGTCACTTCGTCTATATCCTCGTCGTCTAAGATGGTGTGCACGAAGCCCTGAGCCGCAAAAATGGGCGTTTTCAACTCGTGCGATACGTCGGCCAGAAACTCGCGGCGCAGCACTTGCAGGCGTTTCAGCTCGTCTATTTCCTGCTGCTTGCGGGCTGCCATCTGCAAAATCTCGTCGCGGAGGCGCTTGAGGGGTTCGGGGCGAAACAGAAATTTGTTGGAGAGCTTGCGCAACTCCTTGCGCTTAATCATTTCCAACCCGGAGTAAATCGTGTTGATTTCCCGAAAAATGAGGGCTTCAAAGGATAAGTAAACCAGCAGAAAACACGCCGCCACCGTAATGCCCGCTGTCAAGAATGCATCCTGAAACTCTAGCTGTGGCGCATAAACGGCCAAAGCCGTAAGCACGCCAGCTACGAGCAGAGAAATGAGGATGGCAATAGTGCGCGAGGACAAATGAATTCTCAAGGGAAAAAGAAAAGGGAGCTATGGGGTGAAAACGAGGCATGCTGAACGCTGCGTTAGCGAGTAAAGCGGCTCTAGGTCAAGATAATAATTCCTGTAATTTGAATTACTACCAATAGAGATGCTTTGGCTCCGCTACGCTGCGCTCAGCATGAAATTCTAAAAACTGGGCTAGGATAGGGCTAGTCGGCGTTGAACTTGTAGCCTACCCCTTTGATGGTTTGGATGTGGTGGTCGCCTACCTTCTCGCGCACTTTGCGCACGTGCACGTCTACGGTGCGAGCCAGCACAAACACATCGTTGCCCCAGATATTCTGAAGCAGCTCGTCGCGGTTGAACACTTTATGGGGCGAAGCAGCCAGAAAAGCCAGTAGCTCGAATTCCTTCTTGGGCAGGATGATTTTACGGCCATCTTGGTACACGGCAAAGCCTGTGCGGTCAATAGTCAGGCCATTGATTTCGATGGTGGCGCTGGCCTGCTGCGGGTCTTGGTCGCGGCGCACGAAGGCAGCCAGACGGCTCATGAGAGCACGTGGTTTGATGGGCTTATTGATGAAATCATCGGCGCCGGCCTCAAACGCAGCTACTTCCGAAAACTCCTCGGCGCGGGCCGTCAGGAAAATAATATAAGCGTCCTTGAAGCGCGGTTGCTCGCGTAGCTGGCGGCATGCGGCGATGCCATCTAAGTGCGGCATCATTACGTCGAGCAGGATGATATCGGGACCAAAATCGGTGGCGATTTCCAGCGCTTGGCGGCCATCGGCGGCCGAGGCCACTTCGTACCCCTCTTTGCGAAGGTTGTACTCCAGTAGCTCAACAATGTCTGGGTCGTCATCGACAACGAGAATGCGATAGGCGTTGGAAGCAGAAGTAGCGTGCACAGGGCGAGGCGGTTTGGGGTAGAATAGAACGCGGGCCGACAGGCCAACGCGGCGGTGGGAGGTAGGAGGAGAAAGGACGTTTTTGCGGGCTGGCAGTGTCTTAACCGTTGATGCCAAGGGAGGGGAGCATTAAAAGTGAAACGGACTCGACGGGCCGTTTGCGCCGCCGAACTACAAAAAAAGCGGCCCCAACGGAGTCGCTTTTCCTTACAATCAATTAGAGGCTACCAAGTTCAATCGATTTTTAAGACCTTGATATTTATACATATCCACTTTCACGGAGCCAACAAACATTTCGGCCTGGATCAGGACCGGGATTTTGTTGCGGTCATCAGAGAGGTACACCGAAATGGCGTTTTCGCCACGAAAGAGCTTGTTGCTGGGCATCTTGGGCACTAGCCGAAGTGCACGCACAGTGCCAGCTTTGGTTTCCACCGTTTCGCGCCCTTTGTAGATAACGTCCATGCTAAACACTTCGTCGTCGAAAAAGCCCTGTACCCGGATAACCTCACCGGGTCGGTGCTGGTCAAAATTAATAGTTCGCAGGAAATAAACCCCGCTCACAATATCCTGTACATTGCTTGGTACCTTAAAGGTACCGCGTTTTACATCATTCTTATCTTTTTTATACGACTCGACAGAGGCCACGGCACGGGTGTGGTCGAAGTCCACGGTTTCGCGTTTGCGGTAGTGGTTTTCTTCAATGTTGCGGAAAAAACGCTGTGGCCGGATGGTAGCCGTATCAATGTAGGAGCGCCAGGTGTCCCGGATGCGCAGAAAAAAATCGAAGGAGCCCAGCGTACGGCCCGTAACGGTAGCCTGGTAACACGGCCGGTTGTTCACGCGGTGAATATTATCGGCTACCTCAATGGTGGCTTCGGCAGCATTAATCAGACCATAGTGTACCTTATAACTGAGCACTTCACCACTGGTGAAGCTGCTATTGGATACGGTACGGGTAGCCTCCGTTAGTTGAAAAGCAGAAAGGCCCAAACCAGCGAAAAGCAGCAGACAAACGTAGTAAAACCATCGACGGGACATACGGAACGGCGGGGTTGTTTTCAGCTGGTACGTATTCAAAAGCGGTGCCAGCAAAGCTACATAACATACGAACGCGCCGCTAGCTTAGTGCGCGAGTACTTAATAGGTGCAATAGGAAAACGCAGCGGAATACGAAAAAGCCCCATAACCACTGGTTATGGGGCTTTGTGCTCTAAATGAGGTTGGGAGTAACGCCTACTCGGCCAGCACTTCGTCGTCCTCGTCTACCGTGCGGTCTTCGGGGATGGCAGCTAGAGCGGCTTCGGGCTCACCCTTCACCATCTGACGGATCTTGGCTTCGATTTCGTTGGCCAGCTCCTCGTTGTCGTGCAGGATGGTTTTCACGCCTTCGCGGCCCTGACCGAGCCGGTCGCCGTTGTAGGAGAACCACGAGCCCGACTTGGCAATAATGCCCATATCTACGCCCAGGTCCAGAATCTCACCGATTTTGGAGATACCTTCGCCATAGATAATATCGAATTCAATCACCTTGAAGGGTGGTGCTACCTTGTTTTTCACCACTTTTACCTTGGTGCGGTTGCCGGTGATGTTGTCCTTGTCCTCCTTGATCTGGCCAATACGACGAATATCGAGGCGCACAGAAGCATAGAATTTCAGGGCGTTACCACCAGTGGTGGTTTCGGGGTTACCGAACATTACGCCGATTTTCTCGCGCAGCTGGTTGATAAAAATGCAGCAGCAGCCGGTTTTGTTGATGGTACCGGTGAGCTTACGCAAAGCCTGCGACATCAGACGCGCGTGCAGACCCATTTTTGAGTCGCCCATGTCGCCTTCCAGTTCGCCTTTCGGCACCAGGGCAGCTACGGAGTCAATTACGCAAATGTCGATGGCACCGGAGGAAATCAGCTGATCGGCAATTTCCAGGGCTTGCTCGCCATTGTCGGGCTGGGCGATGAGCAGGTTTTCGGTGTCGATACCCAGCTTCTCGGCGTAGCTCTTATCAAAGGCGTGCTCAGCGTCGATAAAGGCCGCGATGCCGCCTTTCTTCTGTGCCTCCGCAATGCAGTGCATAGTGAGGGTAGTCTTACCCGACGATTCAGGGCCGTAAATCTCGACAATACGACCTTTGGGCAAGCCGCCAATACCGAGGGCAATATCCAGGCCTAGGGAGCCGGTGCTGATGGCCGGAATGTCGACAACTTTGTTGTCGCTGAGCTTCATCACGGTGCCTTTGCCGAACGACTTGTCCAGCTTTTCCATCGTGAGTTGCAGGGCCTTTCTTTTTTCAACGGCCGGATCGGCGACGACTTTCTCTGTGGTTGCAGCCATGTGAGGGTAGGTTATAAAAAGTACTTACGTTTGGTGAAAATTACGCTTTTTCTGGCTGCCCGTCAAGCTCAGACCTGCCCGGCAAAATCCGTGGCAGCGCTCATCTGGGGCAGCTTTTTCTAACACCCGACCCTGGCTTTTCGTGCCACCGCGCCGATAAATATATGAGAAATTATTTACTAAATATATTAGCCGTTGGCGGTCTGCTAGTTAGCACGCATACAGCGCAGGCACAGCTAGACAATCGGGCATTCACAAATACTGAACCAGGCAAAAAAGACGAGTTTACTTTCAATCAGCAGGCTCCTTCTAGCAGAGAAGAAAACACCACCGGCGACCTGCGCCTGTCTGTGAGGTCCTTTACGTTTTTTAAAGACAATGAGTATTTCAACCGCATTATCGAGGGATATACGCTATTCGGCACGCAATTGAACCCGCAGTTGGTGTACTATCCCACGGCCAACCTGCGACTAGAGGGCGGCGTGTTTTTGTGGAAAGATTTCGGCAACGCCCGCATGCGGCAGGTGCGCCCTACTTTTCGGGCTACGTACACCAAGGGCAATAGTGAATTCATCTTTGGAAATATCCGGCCGCATTTGAACCACGGCTACATTGAGCCGCTGTTCAATTTTGAGCGTGTAATCCTAAAACCGTTGGAGGAAGGATTGCAGTATCGCTATGTTTCTGATAGGGTAGGGCTGGACGTGTGGGTAGACTGGCAGCGACAGCAGTATCGGTACAGCAATTACCAAGAAGAAATTGCGGGTGGCCTCAGCGGTTCCATGCGCCTCACCGGCGCCAATAGTCCTGTGACAGTGTCCCTACCCATCCAGTTTACCGCCACCCACCGGGGCGGGCAGATCGACACCATCGATCTGCCGTTGCAGACGCTGTTCAACGGAGCTACTGGCTTGGAGGCGCGCTACCCTCTGCCTACCCATCCTGGCACGGCATTTCGGGTGCAGGCCTACGGTACAGGCTACTATGATAAGTCGTTTGCATACCAACTGCCCTACCGGCGCGGCAGCGGCCTCTACCTCAACGCTACCGCCGAGACACGCTACCTCAACGTGATGCTGAGCTACTGGCAGGGCCAGCGGTTTCTATCGCCGCTAGGCGGCGATTTGTACCAGTCGGCCTCCCGCTCGGTGGGTAACCCAATGTACACGGAGCCGCACCGTCGCCTTCTGATTTTACGCCTCATGCGGGATTTTTCGCTGGGCGAAGCGGCGGCTATTACCGTGCGGGTAGAGCCGGTGCATGATTTTCAGGAGAAAAAAACAGACTTCGCGGCAGGTGTTTACCTGAACTTCCGGCAGGAATGGCTGCTGGGCAATATCAGCCGCCGCGTGCGGGTAGGAAAGTAGAGAGGCTACCTGGTGGAAACCTGCGACAAGCTGTAGTATAAAATCTCTCCTTCCGCATCCTGCCTGCGCAAGGGCCACAACCGCGTGCGTGCGGGTACCTGCTGAAACCCGACTGCTTCGGCCACGGCGCAGCTACGCGGGTTGTTAGCCCGGCAGCGAATCGAAAACTTCGCTACCTGAAGCGCCTCAAGACCAAACTGCACGGCGGCCGATAAGGCTTCGCGAGCATAGCCGTGGCCCTCGGCCGACCGGGCAAGGTAGTAACCAATTTCGGCGGTACGGGTGCGGCCCTGTTGCGGGCGCAAGCTAATGTCGCCGAGGTAGGTAGCGGTAGCCGTGTGCCAGATGCCCAGCACATAGAGCCGGTCGGAGCGCCAGTCGGTCAGGAATGTGGCGAGTACCCGGGCCGCGTCGGTGAGGGTAGTAGTAGCCGCTACGCGGGCCGGAAAGGCCGGCCGCAAGCGGTTGCGCTCCTGGTCGAGCAGTGCAAAAAAGGCCGTTTCGTCGGCAGGAGCGTAGGGGCGCAGCGTGAGGCGCGCAGTGGTGAGGGTAGCAAGAGGAGGTGCAACAAACAGCGTGGCGGCAGGCATACAGTAGGGTAGAACGCTGATGAGCTTACGTGCAACCGGACAGCTTTGATGACAAAATGTTTTGCCAGAGCAAACTAACCCCGCGTGCAGCAAGTCGTTTTAGAAAGAGAAACGCACTACATATACACTTGCTGGCAGTACTACCCGCCAGCTTTATTTTACGGAAATGACAGGAAGACTTGCAGGCAAAGTAGCCATCATAACGGGCGGAGGTGCCGGTATTGGTGAAGCCATAGCCAAAAAATTTGCGAAAGAAGGCGCCGCGCTGGTCGTAGCGGGCTTTGCCGAAGACCCCGTGCGCGAGGTAGTCGAGGAAATTATCCGTACCGGTGGCCGCGCCATTGCCTTCAATGGCGACTTATCGCACCCTCAGACGGCGGAAGCCTGCGTGCAAGCCGCACTGGCAGAATACCAGGAACTGCATATTCTGGTGAACAATGCCGGAGCATTTCCGGCTACGTCTACCATCGATAAGTATCCGACGGATGCCTTTGAGTACATGATCAAAAATAACATTTACTCAAACTTCATGATGACCCGCGCGGCTATTCCTCATCTACAGAAAACGCGGGGTAATATCGTGTCGGCAGGTTCGGAAGCGGGGCACATGGGTGAGCCGCAGAATACGCCCTACGGCGGTACCAAGGGGTTTATACATGCTTTCCAAAAGGGCGTAGCCGTAGAGCAGGCCAAGTTTGGGGTGCGCTCTAATATTGTAGGTCCCGGCCCCATCGATACCGCCTGGACGCATAAGGAAACCGGCCCGATGGATTCTAAAATGGAAAAGCTCACTGTGCAGGGCGTGCCATTGGGCCGGCGCGGTACCACCGAGGAGGTAGCCAATGTGTATGCTTTCCTGGCATCTGATGAGGCCAGCTACGTTACCGGTGCTATTTATTACGTAGATGGTGGCGTTACCATCTCCAAAGGGCCCCACGGCGACGAAGTCCCCAGCGATATAGCAAAGGAACCCATTGGCGTCCTACCCATTGAGCACGCTAAGGATGGCAATACCAGTATGCGCCCGCAAGATGCAGGTAGTATGAACCTATAGTTGCAGATTAGTGGAATTTCCCTGATTCTTTACTTGAAAACAAAAGCCTCTGCACATGCAGAGGCTTTTGCTTTTAGAAGCCATTTGGCTTGCTACGAAATCCTTGGAAGTCGTGCTAATTCGCAATTTTATATTGCGCCGGGCTACCCAGGGCTTGCTGTGTGCGCATGATGTTTACTTGACGGGCGGCTTCATTGAAGTATTCCAGCCGGCGAATCAGCATTTCTTTGAGCAATACACGGCCTTCGGGCGTGGCCATGTAGGCTTTTTTGTCTTCCAGAAGACGGCGCATCGTGGCTTCCGTTTGGTCTTCGTGCTGCATATACTGCTGCTGAAACTCGGCTAAGCGGCCTACCCCATCGGTGGTGAGGCGGTACTGCGTGCCGCCCTGGTTCAGGACTTCGCACAGCACATATACTTCCAGCGGAAGCGAGGTAGCCAGCGCCGTGGTGCGCAAATCGAGGCCTGCGGCCAAAGCATCCAGAATAATGTTGACGTTGCGCTCGAACTGCTGGTAGTACGCAGAAACCTCCATGGTAGAAGTGTTGAATGGTAAGTGTTGGCTGTTGAGAGTTGGCCCATAGTCAGAGCCTGCCTGACCATTGATGCTTAAGCTTCAACAATGCTACAGAATTTCCTTGATGATTTGCTCGATGCTGATGCCTTCAGCCTCAGCCTTGAAGTTGCGCACCAAACGGTGACGCAAGATGGGTAGGGCCACCGTCTTCACATCCTCAATGTCAGGCGAGTATTTCCCGTTGAGTAAGGCGTTGCATTTAGCGCCCACAATCAGGTGCTGCGAGGCCCGCGGCCCGGCGCCCCACTCCAGCAGTTGATTTACGCGAGCGGCGGCGCGACTGGTATTTGGGCGGGTTTTGTGCACCAGACTCACCGCATATTCCACCACGTTATCAGCCACGGGCACACGGCGCACGAGCTGCTGGTAGGCCTGAATTTCGCTGGCGTGCAGCACTTTGCTTACCACGGCTTTCCGGTCGCTGGTGGTGTTTTTCACTACCTGCAACTCCTCCTCGTAGCTGGGGTAGCCCAGCTCAATGTTGAACATGAAACGGTCGAGCTGGGCTTCGGGTAGGGGGTAGGTACCCTCCTGCTCAATGGGGTTCTGGGTAGCCAGCACGAAGAACGGGCGGTCCAAAGCATAGCGCTTGCCGGCCACCGTTACGGCATACTCCTGCATACTCTCCAAAAGCGCCGCCTGGGTTTTGGGCGGTGTCCGGTTGATTTCGTCAGCCAGCACAATATTGGCGAAAATCGGTCCCTGCACGAAGTGGAAGTCCCGCTGCTGATTCATCGTTTCAGAGCCCACAATGTCAGACGGCATCAGGTCAGGCGTGAACTGGATGCGGTTGAACGACAGGTCCAACGACTCGGCAATGGTATGGATGAGCAACGTTTTGGCGAGGCCCGGCACGCCCACCAAGAGGCAATGGCCCTGGGCAAACACAGCAGTCAGCACCAACCGCACCACCTCGTCCTGCCCAATAATTACCTTACCGATTTCCTGCCGCAGCTTGTGGTATGATTGCGCCAGCGCATCGGCGGCTTCTTTATCGGAGGCGAAAGGCATAGGTTGATTTTGCTGATGAGTTGATTTTGCTGATGAGTTGATTTGCTAATTGTTAATTATGAATGGGTTGGATGAATTACATATGTATTATATCAACCGTCAGCTTATTCATAATCAGCACATCAGCAAATCAACTCATCAGCACATTACTATAACGTTCTTTGTAGCAATCTGCACTCGTCGTATTGCGGGTCCACGTCGACGAAAACAGTGGTGCGGTTTTTCTCGAACCACTCGTCCAGCGCCTTGTTTTTCTTCTCATTAAGAGCTGCCTGCGCAATTTTCTGGTAGTCGTCGCGGAGGTTGGCTTGGTGAGGTGGCGTATTCGACTTC
Organism: Hymenobacter citatus; assembly: GCF_014333615.1. Taxonomy (GTDB): domain Bacteria; phylum Bacteroidota; class Bacteroidia; order Cytophagales; family Hymenobacteraceae; genus Hymenobacter; species Hymenobacter citatus. The sequence goes on from NZ_JACSCY010000022.1 coordinate 12,951, forward strand.
AACCAGATCAGGCGCATGGCATCCTTGCCATCCTCGGTGCGGTAGGGTAGGGGCTGCGAGATGCTACCTACCTTCATCGTATCAATAGTAAAGAAGATGGCAGGGTCAATCTTATCCAAGGGAATATAGGTGCTGGCATTCTGCTGGTTCTGAATCAGGCCGCCGCTAGTGCTAGTGGCTTTATCGTCTGATTCGTCTTTGGCAGCTTTGGCAAAAGTAAGACTGTCGGCCAGAATGCGGGTGCGTAGTTTGCTTAACTGCACCGCCGCCACGCTCACGTCTTTCGAGCCGGTTTCGGGCTTTAGCAGGATGTGGCGCGTGCTGTAACTGTCGCCCTTGCGCTCAATCAACTGAATAAGGTGAAAGCCAAACTGCGACTCCACCACCGGCGACAACTGCCCCGGCTCCATGCGCAAAGCGGCTGCTTCATACTCCGGCACCAGCTCCTTACGCTTGAAAAAGCCCAGATAACCTCCTTGCACTGCCGAGCCAGGATCCTGCGAATACTGCTTGGCCAACTCCTCGAAACTCTCGCCGCCCTGAATACGAGCGCGCAAATCGTTAAGCTTGGCCATGGCCTCCTGCTTGGCCTTGTCGTTCACCTGCGCCAGCTTCACGATCTGCCCTACCTCTACCTCCGTAGAAAAATAGGGTAGGCTGTCTTTGGGAATGCGGTTGAAATACTGCTTCACCTCGCGCGGTGTCACGGTTACTTTGCCTGCAATCTGCTCCTGCATTTTCTGCTGCGTCAGCTGGTCCTTCACCTGCTGGCGCAAATCGTCTTTCAATGCTTTCAGAGGCTTGTTGTAGTACTCTTCCAGCTTTTTCTCCGAGCCGATTTGTTGCACGAAGTAGGCCATGCGGCGGTTCAGTTCGCCGTTTACCTGGTTTTCTTCTACCACCACTGAGTCGGTTTCGGCCTTGGCCAACATCAGCTTATTCATCACAAGCTGTTGTAGAATTTTGCAGCGTAAGTCAAGGGGTAGGGCTTTTCCTTCAGCGCGGGCTTCCTCCTGTGCATACACCAAATCCAGATCCGATTTCAGAATAATCTGGTTGTCTACTTTCACAATAATGCCATCCACCACTGTGCGACCCACCGGCCGGCCTATGCCCAATTGAGCCGAAGCAGAGGTGACAAGGCCCGTCAGCAAACCGAGGCTAAGCAGCGCCACGCGCATCGGCAAACGAAAAAAATAAGTCATGCAGCAAGAAAATAAGTCCGGTATCGGCACCTGCCGATTAGACAGCACTACCCAGCAACGCAAAAAGCAGCGCGTAAATTTCAACATAAATCACGGATTTTTCGGATGAAAACGGATTACACGGATTTTGTAGACGGAGCAGGGTAGCACCCCACATTACGTCAGCTGATTTGGGCTATCCTACTTGCTGCGGATACCGCAGAGCCCCTCGTTCGTTGCATGCGCTGACGCCAGAGTCAGCTACAAAATCCGTGTAATCCGTTTTCATCCGAAAAATCCGTGATTTATTTGGTCACCAGCTTATCAATTTCTGATTGGTTGAGCTGCACCGGATACTGTGCGCGCAACTGCTCAATCCATTGTTGCTCCAGGTAATTCTGGTAGTCGGAAGTGGCCTGGCCGCGGGCTTCGCTCAGCTTTTTGGGGCCGGCTGGTAGTTGTTCTTTGATGATAACGGAGTAGTAGCGGCCGTCCAGCTGCACGGGGTAGGTGCCGGGGCCACGCTGCGCTACCTGATCCACGGCTTTGCTGTCGCCCTGCTGGAACGTGCGCTGCTGGATTTTGACGGCCAGCGGGCTCTTTTCATTGAAGCGTTGCTCAATGGTAGCCAGGTCGCGGGTTGCGCCCTTTAAATAAACTGCGTTCGGGTCCAAGTTCTGGGCTTTCTTTCCTTCGACTTTCGTGCTGGTCAAAATTCGTTCAGCCGGAATGCCCTTCGCTTCTAATGAGCTTCTAACTTGTTGAATACGCTTTCTGGCAAGTGCACCTTCCGCAGAAGTTCGCAAACGGCCGTTTACCGATACAATAAGCGTGGTATCTGTGACCATCTGGTCTGCCAACGCCTCCAGAGTTGGTTGGCTGGCCGGTAGCAAAGTGGTCGTGCGCGGCTGAAATCCAATGGTAGCTGGAATACCTTTGGTAGTAGGCAGTAGGCTGAGTGCTACCCCACTACCACCATTCTTAGTGATGGGCTTCGAATTGTCTACCACCAGCGGCAGTACCTCCTGCAGCACCTCCGGCGAAGCGGCGTTGATAACCGTGGCCTGCACGCGTGGGGCCCACTGGTAGTCCTGCTGGTGTTCGGTGAAGAACTTTTGCAGCCCTACCGAGTCATCAATGGCCTTGGACCATACTTTCTCGTCCATTAGCTGAAACAGCAGGATGCCGTCGCGGTATTCTTTCACCAGCATGCGGTAGTCCTCGTACTTGCTTTCCAGGTTGTCGCGCTCGTAGTTGGTCAGGCTCTGGTCCACGTACTGGTCGTAGAGCACCTGCATGGCGTGCTGAGGCTCGTCGCCAGGGCGGGGGCGCTGGCTTTGCTCCACGTAGGCCAGGAAGTCGGTGGCGGGGTAGGCTTTGCCGTTGATGGTGAACAGGGTAGGGTTAGCCGCTGGCTTGCCTTTGCCTTTCGTTACGGGCATGGCCACGTTCTTGAAGCGGCCGTTCACCAAGGCTGTATCGGCCTTCGCAAACGTATACTCTTTCCCGGCTTTATTTTCCTCAAACTTGTTCTCGGCTTTCACACGCTTCAGGAAAGCGGCGTGGTTCAGCTCAGAGCGTGAGTCTTTGGCTACCTTGCTCTTGAGAGTAGGTTGCATGGCCTCAAACGAAGGCACCGGCATTTTCTCAATCAGCTTGATAACGTGCCAGCCGTAGGGCGTTTGCACGGGCCGCGACAAGTCGCCGGGCTTTTGCAGCTTGAACGCAGCCTCCTCGAAGCTTGGAATCATGCGGCCCGCGCCAAAGGCGGGAATCTCGCCACCATTAGGTGCCGAGCCGGCGTCTTCCGAAAACTGCGCTACCAGCTTGTCCCAGTTCTCGCCGCGCTGCAGGCGGCTATACAGCTCGTCGATTTTCTTTTTGGCGGTGGCCGAATCGGCAGCCGGCATGTTGGGCGTGGCCCTGATCATGAGGTGGGCTACCTTGATTTCGCCCTGCGCCATCCGGGTGTCGTTCACCTTGATGAGGTGGTAGCCAAAGCGCGTGCGCACCGGCTCCGATACCTGCCCTACCGGCGTTTTGTAGGCCGCCGACTCAAACGGGTACACCATCTGCATAGACGTGAAATAGCCCAGACGGCCACCGTTTTCGCGGGCCGAGGGGTCTTCCGAAGTCTGGCGGGCCACTGTTTCAAAGTCCTCGCCGCCGCTGGTTACACGCTGGCGCAGGGCCTGCGTTTTCTGGTAGGCAGCCAGCGTATCCTTGGGCGAGGCGTCAGGCGCTACCCTGATGAGGATGTGCGAAGCGTTGATCTCCTTGCTCAGGCGGTCGTAAGCCTCGCGCACGAGCTGGTCGGTCACGCTTTTCTCGGTGAGGTAGGGCTGAGCCAGCTGCTGCCGGTAGCCATCCAACTCGCGCTTGAAGGCTTGGGTGGTATCTAGGCCGCGCTGCTCGGCATCCAGCACCTTCAGCTTGAAGTTGGTGTAGAGCTTCAGATATTCATCCACGCCGGCACGGGTGCCAAAATCGGGGGCTGTGCTATTGTTTTTGCGGTATACATAGGCAAACTCCGAGGCGGGTACCGGGTGCGTTCCCAACGTTTCGACAACGGGTTGTTTGGTTGCCGACGTGGTTTTGGTAGACTGGCAGCCAGCCAGTAGTGCCAAGGCAGCGCCGGCGTACAGAATGCGTTTAGGCATAAAAGCAATAAATCTAAAACAGACACCCTACGCCATTGCGCAGGAAAGGACCGATGCAATTTTACGGATTTTTTCCCGCCCAGCCCGTGGAGGGCAGCACCCGCGGGCGCAAAACAAAAGGCACCCCGCGAAAGGTGCCTTCTTATGCTAAACTCAACCGTTTTTCTTCAGGAAACGCGCTTGTGCAGCCTGCAAACGTTGTATGTACCAGAGGTAGTGAACTCCACACTGTCCATAATCCGGTTGACTAGGGCCATGCCTACCCCGCCTTTTTTGCCTAAGCGCACGTGCTCGTTCATGTCTGGCTCACGGAACGTAGAAGGCCGGTAGGAAATCGGGCTACTATCCTCAATATCAATATCTACAGCGTGATTTACGAAGTTGATACTCAGGCACAACGAGCGGGACTCATCTTCCCCGTTGGCGTGAATAATAAGATTGGCAACTACCTCATCAACAGCCAGTATAATCTGGTTGAGCTGCAATTCCGACAGGTTGTAGGTAGCCAAATAGTCGTTCACGAAGTCGCGCACAACCTTCAGGTTTTCTCTACTACAACTAATGCGGATATCCTTTTTCATGAAAGCAGCGTCCGTCGACAAAACGAGTTAAATAGCAACGGCTTCTGCCTGAGTGGGTACAATCGTCATCAGCGAGTCGAGGCCTAGAATCTCAAATACGTTATGCACTTTTTCCTGCATGTTGTAGAAGATGAGCTTCACGTTGGCATCCTGCAGCCGTTGCAAGTGGGAGATGAAAACGCCCAGCCCCGCCGAAGAGATATAATTGAGTCGTTGGCAGTCGATTAATATTTTTTGATAGTCCAGAACTTCTGGTTTCGACAGCTCCGTATCCAGAATCACAGACGAGCTGGCGTCCAACTCCCCATCTAGGTTCAGGGTGAGCGATGTATCAGTGGCTTGTTGCGTTATTTTCATGCCTCGGCTCTACGTTAGGAGTGCGAATCAGGTTGAACGGCTTTGAATTTAATCACCAGCAACGTCTGATCGTCGTGCACGGGCTGACCATGGCTGAACTCTGCCAAGTCGCTCAAAATATGTTGTTTAATTTCCTCTGCTTCTAGGTAATATGTGCGCTCCAACACGCGCTGCAACCGCTCCTCGCCATATTCCTCCTGCTTCGCCCCACGTGCCTCCACTATACCATCGGTATATACTACCATTACGTCGCCGGGGTTGTAATCGTAGAATTGATTTTTGATGTGTTTCTCGTAGGAATCGTTACGAATAATACCCAGGCCCAAGCCCGCCGTACGGAAGTAGGAAACCTCCTCTTTAATGGAGTGATAGTAGAGCGTATGGCAGTGGCCAGCACGCGCGAATACAAAGCCACCGTGCTCGTAATCTATGATATAGAGGGAGGCAGTGATAAAGGATGACTTTTCCAGGCAGTGAATTAAGGCCGTATTGGCCTGCGACATAAAACGGCTTGGCACCGGGAATTTCTCCCGGTCGTTGCGGGCCAGGGGGTTTTCCTGCATTAGGGCGTGGAAAATGCCCTTCATCTGCGCCACGTGGAAAGCCGCCGTCACGCCCTTACCCGATACGTCGCCTACCAGAATGGCCAGGCGCCGGCCCGGCAGGTGCAAAAAGTCGTAGAAGTCGCCGCCTACCTCCTTGGCTGCCAGCGCAAAAGAGCTGATTTCAAACCAGTTATCAGTGGGAAGCGTCTTCGGAATCAGGCTATCCTGTACGGCGGAGGCAATTTTTAGCTCCTCCTGCACCCGCTCGTTTTCGATAGAGGCTTGCAACAATTGCAAGTTCTCGATGCTGAGAACGGTCTGACTTGTAAAGGTTTGCAGAATGCCCAGGTTCTCGCGGTCGAAGCCGTGGCGCTGGTCCTTCAGCATGTACAAGGAGCCGTAGCGCCGCTTGGTGGAGCGCAGCGGCATCACAATCATCGACGAAAACGGCAGCTTCAGACTCCGGAAACCGCTGCTATTATCCAAGTCGTTGTTGAGGTACTCGATGTGACCCAGATTGTAATCGGTGAGCAGGCTATGGATGGCCGCGCTCTGCTCAGGCTCGATATTGAAATACTGGCCCGAGTAGCCATCCACGGGAGCATCTAGGGTCAGCCAGGCCGCATCGGCCCCCACCGTCTGCACCGCCGAATCGAACAGCGTGCTGTAGATTTCCTTTTCGGTCTGGCCTTTCTGAATCAGCTGCGTCAGGCGCTGCAGGCTCAGGATTTCCTCGCGCTTCTGCTCAAACACGCCCGCCGTGGGCAGGTTGAAAAACGTGACCAGCAGCCCCACCAGCGAGTAGAAAGTAGCAAAGAACACGGTGAGCAACAAGAAGGCGTGCTGGGGCGCAGGAGCTACTAGCTTGGGGTCGTGCTCGATGCGTAGAAAATACACCACAAACACACCCATGCACAGCAATAAGCCCGATTGTAACAGCACCACCTCCCATTTTTGGCGGCGGTTGAGGTAGGCCACCCACTTCTGGTTGCCGCTGAGGTAGATGCCGAAAAGGGCTAGACCACCCATCACGGGGTAGGCGAGCAGGCCCGTAGGCGCCCAGTTCAGCAAACGAAACAGCAGCGTAGCCCCCAGCAGCAGCTCAAACCACAGCCACTCGCGCCGCAGGTGGGTAGGCGCCCGAAACAGCACCAACGACCGCCACGTGTAGTTGGTGCCGGCCAGAAAGATGATGAACAGCGCCAGGTTGATGGTATAGATGACCGCGAAGAAAACCCGGTCGTTGCTCGGCGCTTCCGCCTGAATAAAGCGCTCCAGCAAGTGTAGTCCCACGCACACGCTGGCCAACACACCCGGCCCCAGCAGTAGCCGCCGCAGTAAGCCCGTGAAATCGGTGCCGCGGAGTGGGTCGGGGAGGTTGCGCTGGTACAGGAATACACCCGCCGCAAAGCCTGCTTGGGCAACCAGAGCTACCCAGGCAGCGGGCTTACCCAACTGTTCGGCAAGGGTAGGGCTGGCCGCCGACAGCGTACAATACAGCAGCACCAACCAACTCAGAATCGTGAGAGGTAGGACGGCAGTTTGTAGCTTCTGGCGAAGGGACATACGAGAGTAGTACGAGGAGAAAAATCAGCGACCAGCCCGTGGTGTGCACAGGGCAGCGTGGCCGAAAGGACGGGCAAGATACGGAGCTGGCCGAAAACTGCTAACTACTCTCGCGACATTGACTAACATCGTTAGTGATTTGCAGACGCAAGTATAGAAGCTCTGTTTGAAAAGAGAAACTTCGACTGAGATGGGCGGCTGAGCACCGTTAGCAATGCGTTAGGCTCTTTTGAGAAGATAGTAAGAGTTCATTATGAGTGAGTTGTGTGCAGGGTAGGCACCCGGTATAGGGGGCTGATACAACCACCCAAAAGCCGAAGCCCGCCGGGCCATGCGGCACAGCGGGCTTCGGTAAGTGCCAGCGTAGTGCGTTAGCGGCTGCTGTAGTTAGGCGCTTCGCGCGTGATCTGCACGTCGTGGGGGTGCGACTCGCGCAGACCGGCACCCGTGATGCGCGTGAAGCGGGCCTGTTGCAGGGTAGCAATATCGGGAGCACCGCAGTAGCCCATGCCGGCCCGCAAGCCACCGGCCAGTTGGTAGAGCACCTCGGCGGCCAGGCCTTTGTAGGGCACGCGGCCTACAATGCCCTCGGGCACTAGCTTTTTCACGTCGGCCTCGGCATCCTGGAAGTAGCGGTCTTTTGAGCCGTCTTCCATCGCCTCCACCGAGCCCATGCCGCGGTAGCTCTTGTACTTGCGACCCTCGAACAGCGTTACCTCGCCGGGCGCTTCCTCGGTGCCGGCCAGCAAGGAGCCTACCATGATGGTAGAAGCGCCGGCAGCCAAAGCCTTCACCACATCACCCGAAAACTTGATACCACCGTCGGCAATCAGCGGGACACCAGTGCCCTCCAGACCGCGAGCCGCTTCCAGCACCGCCGAAAGCTGCGGCACGCCAATGCCGGCAATGATGCGGGTGGTGCAGATAGAGCCAGGACCTACGCCTACCTTCACGGCGTCGGCACCAGCGTCGGCCAGGGCGCGGGCTCCCTCAGCGGTAGCCACGTTGCCGGCAATAACTTCGAGGGTGGGGAATTGCTGCTTGATGTTGCGCACAGCATCCAGCACGCCTTTACTGTGGCCGTGGGCGGTGTCTACGCTCACCACGTCTACGCCGGCCTCTACCAGGGCGGCAATGCGGTCCAGCAAATCGGCCGTGACGCCTACGGCAGCGCCTACCCGCAGGCGGCCGAACTCGTCTTTGCAGGCGTTGGGCGAGCGGCGGCGCTTGCGGATGTCGCGGTAGGTAATCAGGCCCACCAGCTTGCCGTCCTTATCCACTACGGGCAGCTTCTCCACTTTCGAGTCTTGCAGAATTTCCTCGGCAATGCTGAGGGCAGTGCCGGCGGCGGCCGTCACCAGCTTCTCGCTGGTCATCACCTCCGAAACGGAGCGGCTCATGTCCTTCTCGAAGCGCAGGTCGCGGTTGGTGAGGATGCCCTTGAGGCGGCGCTGGTCGTCCACAATCGGAATGCCACCAATCTTGTTGTCGCGCATCAGCTGCTTGGCGTCGCCGAGGGTAGCGGTGTCTTCCAGCGTGAAGGGGTCGAGGATGATGCCGCTTTCTGAGCGTTTCACGCGGCGCACCAGCTCGGCCTGCGCCTTGATGCTCATGTTTTTGTGCACCATACCAATGCCGCCTTCCTGAGCCATGGCAATAGCCATTTCGGCTTCGGTGACAGTATCCATAGCTGCCGACACGAAGGGCAGGTTCAAGCGGATATTGCGGGTGAGCTGGGAGCTGGTATCGGCGTCGCGGGGCAATACTTCGGAGTAGGCCGGAAGTAGCAGGACGTCGTCGTAGGTGAGGGCCTCAAAGGCAATTTTGGCAGCGTGGTCGGCCATGGCAACAAGAAGGTTAGGTGCTACTTATTGCCGGACAAAGCTACGGCGAAAAATTGGCTTCCGTGTTATCAAACCATGAAAGATGCGCTGCAAATCCATTCTAGCGAGAGGCATTGGTGCAAACGGACCGCCCGATTTCCCCTACCTTGCGCTACGCAAACGTTTGTCTAAACCGACTTAGTCCCTATGTCCCGTTTTCCTTACCCCGCTTTCGCAGCGGGTTTTCTGTTGCTGTTTGCTTCTGCATCCGTCCCTGGCTTCGCCCAAAACCACCACGACTACCTTCTGACCGATAACTGGAAGTTCACGAAAGGCGACGTTGCCGGAGCCGCTACCCCGTCTTTCCGCGATGCAAAGTGGCAGACCGTCAGCGTGCCCCACGACTGGGCCATCTACGGCCCGTTTGGTGCCGATAACGACAAGCAACAGGTCAAGATTGAGCAGAATAAGGAGGAACAGGCTACGGTAAAAACCGGCCGCACGGGCGGCCTGCCCTTTGTGGGGGTAGGGTGGTATCGGCGGCAGCTGGAGGTGCCGGGCTTTGGGGCGGGCAAGCGGGCGGTGCTGGTCTTTGATGGCGCTATGAGCAACGCCCAGTTGTTCATCAATGGCAAGGAGGTAGGCCGCTGGCCCTACGGCTACAACTCGTTCTACTTCGACATTACCGACTACCTGCAAGCCGGCGGCAACAACACGCTGGCGGTGCGCCTGGAAAACCAGCCGGAGTCGTCGCGCTGGTACCCGGGGGCGGGGCTGTACCGCAACGTGCACCTCATCGTGAGCAACGACGTGCACATTCCGGTGTGGGGCACCTACCTCACCACCCCCGAAATCAACGCGGAGTTTGCCAAAGTCAAGCTGAAAACTAAGGTAGAAACGCCCGGCAACGCCTTCCAGCCGCTGCGCCTGGAAACTGAAGTGCGGGACGCCACCGGGCAAGTGGTGGCTACTACCTCCTCTACCCTCGCCGCCACTGACCAGCAGGAGTTCGAGCAGAATCTAGTGGTAAAAGCCCCCAAGCTCTGGTCGCCCGAAACGCCTACCCTCTACACGGCTACTTCCAAGCTGTATGCCGGCAATGTGCTAAAAGACGAGTACCAGACGCCATTCGGCATCCGGTCGTTTAAGTTTGAGGCCGGCAAAGGCTTCTCCCTGAACGGGCAGCCGCGCAAGTTCAAGGGCGTGTGCAACCACCACGACCTCGGCCCGCTGGGCGCAGCCGTGAATACGGCCGCCCTGCGCCGGCAGCTGGTGCTGCTCAAAGACCTGGGCTGCGACGCCATCCGGACCACGCACAACATGCCTGCTCCAGAGCTGGTGCAGCTCTGCGACGAAATGGGCTTTATGCTGATGGTGGAGTCGTTTGATGAGTGGAAAACGCCCAAGGTGAAGAACGGCTATAGCCAGTACTTCGATGAGTGGGCCGAGAAGGACCTCGTGAACATGGTGCACCAGTACCGCAGCCACCCCTCGGTGATTATGTGGAGCATCGGCAACGAGGTGCCCGACCAGAGCGCGCCCGGCGGCAACAAGCTCGCCAAGCGCCTGCAAGACATTGTGCACCGCGAGGACCCTACCCGCCCTGTGACGGCCGGCATGGACCGCATCGGCGATGCTATCAAGAACAACTTCGCCTCGGTGCTCGATGTGCCGGGCTTCAACTACAAACCGCAGCTCTACCCCGATGCTGATAGCAAGCTGCCCCAGGGCTTTTTGCTGGGCTCCGAAACGGCTTCTACCGTTAGCTCGCGCGGGGTGTACAAGTTTCCGGTGGAGCTGGCCAAGCAGAAGAAATACCCCGACAACCAGTCGTCGTCCTACGATGTGGAATACTGCGTGTGGTCGCAGATTCCTGACATCGAGTTTGCCGCCCAGGACACGCTACCCTATGTGGCCGGCGAGTTTGTGTGGACGGGCTTCGACTACTTGGGCGAGCCTACCCCCTATGATGAATCGTGGCCCTCGCACAGCTCCTATTTCGGCATTCTGGACCTGGCGGGCATGCCCAAAGACCGATACTACCTCTACCGTGCCCGCTGGAACACCCAGCAGCCTACCCTGCACGTGCTGCCGCACTGGACCTGGCCCGGCCGCGAAGGCCAGACCACGCCTGTGTATTGCTACACCAACTCGCCCTCGGCCGAGCTGTTTGTGAACGGCAAAAGCATGGGCCGCCAGACTAAAGCCACCACCGCTGACGTGCGCACCCGCAACCGCCTGATGTGGAACGACGTGCAGTACCAGCCCGGTACTATTAAGGTAGTGGCCTACGATGCCCAGGGCAAAGCCGTAGCCGAAGAAACCGTGCGCACTGCCGGCAAACCGCACCACATCCGCCTGGTAGCCGACCGCACCAAGCTCACCGCCGACGGCCAGGACCAAGCCTACATCACCGCCCGGGTAGAAGACGCCCAGGGCAACCTCTGCCCCGATGCCACCGAGCAGCTCCGCTTTAAGGTAAGCGGCGCGGGCAGCTTCCGGGCCATCGGCAACGGCGACCCTACCTCCCTGGAGTCGTTTCAGGCGCCGCAGATGCACGCGTTTCATGGGCAGCTGGTGGCCATTGTGCAAACCACAGGTAAGCCCGGCGCCGTGCGCGTGCAGGCTACTGGCAAAGGGTTGAAAAGCGGGGAAGTGACGTTGCAGACGGCTGTGGGGAAAGCGCGGTAGTTGGATAGTGTTTTAATGGCAGAAGCCTTTCACACAGACGCTTGTTGCGTTGGTGTGAAAGGCTTCAGTGTGTTGGTGGCTACACATTTTTTGCCGATGAGTTCGTTATGTTTTGATAACGATGGGTCCAACCGGTAACGACTCGTTGGCTAAATACTCGTGAACTTTTGAGGAAAGTTGAGTTAGCTCTCGGTACGTATTATTAGCAGCAGATAATACAAAAACCGTAATTGTATATTTATGAAAGTTTTGCTGGTATTGCAGATTTTTATCAAAAGTCAATAACGCTTGAAAATTATTCTCCAACATCAATCGCATGAGTTGGCCGTTTTTGATGCCGTTCCATCCTTTGTCTCTAACAGTATAAATTTCGTGATCTAAAAAATCCGTTTTTAATCGTTTAGGTAAGTTCTCGTCAAGCAGCAATTTCATATAGTTTTGCTACGTTTTGAGATGTCAATAATTTGTTGGCAACTTCTAGTGTAGCTACGGCCTGCTCCTTAGTTACAGTTGGAAAGTCGTCCAAGAACTCTTCGAGGGAAATGCCAGCTTCTAAATGGTCAAAAAGAGTTTCAATAGGCACGCGTGTCCCTTTGAAAACAGGTTGACCACCTAATACTTCTGGGTCAGTACTGATGAGGTCTTTTAATTCCATATTGTCGAAGGTGTAAAATCGCCTGATTGTGTTTGAAAATGATCTGAAAAGGCCTATTTTCAATGGATACGGCTTGGCGATGTGGCGGCATTTGAAAATCGTCAGCCCGTAACTGCTGTTGAGTAAAGTTACAAATGTTGATGATAAGAACTACAGCTTTGTGTTATTCGTCGGCTGGAACTAAAGCCGATTAGCGAACAAAAAGTTGAGCATATATTCGTCGCCCCGCCATATTGCCAAACCGCCTGTTGTATGCAGGCTTTCAGTCTATTCGCTTTAAATAATATCGTCGCTTATACCAATGTTTGCCAAAAAATAAATATTGTCTACGCTTTGAATAGCCGAACTGTTTTCTAACTACAGTGCCCGTACTGTCACACACGAATAGCTTGTTGTGTCCAATAACATATTTTTCTGCACTATTTAAGTGTTTGTTTGTCGACAACGCATAACTCAATAATACAGCCTCATTTCCATATTTTTCGTATTCTGAAGTGTCTGGCTGAAAAGGTTGATGAGAAAGAACTACATATTTATTGTCTACTCTGTAATAACCATTGGATGTGTCAAACGTCATGTCGCCACTCATTCTGTACCCAAATGTTGAGTCTATATTCAAGTTAATTCTTGTTACAAAAAAACCATGAACAGCAAAATTTGAACGGTACTTTCCGGAAATATTATGTGTCGAACCACAAGAGCTAGAGAAAAAAGAAATGCTAAGTCCGAATATAAAAAAGATTGTTTTTGTCACGTTAGTTTATTGTCTTGATGCAGCTTTGGGAAAGTTTACATATTCTCGTGCCTGAAATTATAGGCTAGTCGAACTGCTTGCATACAACATTCCTATTGCCGAAACCCATAATAGCGGCAATATGCTATTAATATGCTAATCAGTTTCGGCAATACAGCTACCGTTGGTCTTATTGCCGAAACTACCAACCCCCACAAGATACACGCTTACCTACATCACTCCATCACCTGCCGCATCCACGCCAAGCCATTCGGCGAGTGAATCTCCTCCATCGACTCGATAGAAATGGCGGCTACCTCGGAGCCGCGGCGGCGCATGGCGGTTTCGTAGTGGCTGATAGCAGCGAGAAGGGTAGGAAATTGGCCGTTGGTGAGGCAGTGGCTTAGCTCCAAAGCGTCGAGCATGGCCATGTTCACGCCTTCGCCGGCGTAGGGCGGCATCAAGTGGGCAGCGTCGCCAAGGAGGGTGAGGGTAGGCTGCGCGGGCCAGTCCTGGTCGAGGGGCATGCAGTACTGCGGGCGAGGCACATAGTAGGCGTGGTTGGTGGCGAACAGCTCGCGCCAGAGGGGGCTCCACGCGGCAAAGTCGCGGGCAAACCAGGCGGCTACCTGGGGTGGACTCTGGAAATCGATACCGCTGGCCTGCACCCAGTTTTCGGTGGTGCGCTGGCAGGTGTAAAACGACAGGCTACCGTCGCCTTTGGCACTTACGATGATGGATTTCTCACCGCCGAGGGCGAAGAGCTTGCCGCTTTTTGTCAGCTTCCACAGGCCGGGCGCGTGCCGGGCCGCGTCGTACACGTTGCCTTCTACCACGGTATAGCCCGTGAAGAACGGCCGAAGCGACGTTACCAGCGGCCGCACCTGTGAGTTAGCGCCATCGGCCCCAATTACCAGATGAACGTGGTTGGTGCAGCCATCAGCAAAATACAGCTGCCAGCCGTTGGGGGTAGGGGTTAGCTCCTGTAGCTGGCTATTCCAGACAATGGTGCCAGGCGCGAGCGAGTCGATGAGCAGGTCGCGCAGCGGGCCGCGGTCTATTTCGGGACGAAAATGCGCGTCGCCAAAGGTAAGCGCGTCGGGTTGTTGGTGCTGGTCGTAGACAATGGTAGCCTGACCATCGAGTAAGCGTATTTTATCGGCGCCGGGCCGGTAATGTGCCCGAAAAGCGTTGAGCAGACCAGCTGCGCTGAGGGCACGCAGCCCTGATTCTTCGTGCAAATCGAGCGTAGCCCCTTGCTGACGAGCGTCGCGAGTAGAGTCGCGCTCATAAACGGTTACCTCGGCACCTTGTTGCTGGAGCAAGCGGGCTAACGTGAGGCCACCGGGGCCACCACCGATAATAGCAATTTTCTTGTTGGTTACAAGCATGGTCTTCATTCCTTTTGTAAGGTAGGAAGACAAAACTATGGCGCGGGCCAAGCGGAAAATTGAATAAATCGGCCATCCCGATTGCGAGCCAGCTCGCTGGGTCGCACGCCCGCAAATTTGCGCACCTCCCGAATAAAATGGGCCTGATCGGCAAAGTGCTGATCGGGAAACAACCGTCCGGCTTTCAACTGCGGAAAAGCTGCCCGAAACCGCAGCATGGCACAATACGCTTTTAGCGACAAGCCAAAATATTCCTGAAAATAGCGGTTGATCTGCCGGCTGCTCCAACCGGACTGCGCAGCCAGCGTGTGCACCGGTAGTGCCCCATCCGAAGCATAAATCTGCACAAATAGCCGCTGCTTGCGCAGATCAATGGCCGGTGGAAGCAGGCCACGCAGGGTAGCAGTCAGCTTGGCACAGAACTGCTCGAAATCAGTCAGGTCGGTCGGTGCAATACCCCAGAAATCAGAGGCTAATAGGCGCATACCGTTCAGCAGGTCGGCCATGCGGGTCTGAAGCAGGTATTCGGCGGCTGGCAGCCGTAGGCTTACGGCCCCGATAACCGTTCCGGCCGCCAAAATAGTCTGTTCGGCTACGGTGCTCAGCCCCATCAGCGACACATGAAACGGCTGCGTCCGGGAATACGAAAATAACACGTCGATGCGGCCATCGGGCAGGAGCAGGATGGGGTGGTCGGTTTCGGCGGTGGTTGTCAGCAGCCAGAAGCTTTCTACCAGAAAGGCCAGCGTTACATCGGGCTGCGCTACCTGGTAAGCGAGGCCAAGGGTCATCGCTGCGTCATTCGTTGGCATTCTTGGTTGAAATTATGGCAGTGATGTACATGTACACACTGTTGTTTTTCACTTTATCCAAAAACCTGACCCTATTGAAGCAGTTGCTTTCTCAAAAGTTAAACTGCCTATGAAGACCTGGGTAACGTTACTCATCGCTATTGTAGCGGAAACTGTCGCCACTTCAGCGCTTAAAGCCTCCAATGGATTTACGAAACTACTGCCTAGCGTATTAGTTGTTGTCGGGTATGGTACAGCATTTTATTGTCTCAGCATTGCCCTGCGTACTATCCAAGTGGGTACCGCCTATGCTATTTGGTCGGGTATTGGTATTATCCTAGTGACGTTGGTTGGAGTAGTACTCTATAAGCAAGTGCCAGACGTAGCAACTCTAATAGGGATGGGCTTAATCGTTGCGGGAGTTATTGTTATCAATCTGTTTGGAAAGCCGGTTGGGCATTAATCTATGTGTACACGTACATCATTGCCCAAAGTATACGCTTATGCTATCCGCTCTACCCATGTGCTACGTGGTGGCTGAATAGAACTTTGGCTTGTACCTAACCTTCTGCTGCCCTCACAGGTTAAAAATGGACGTGTGCTATTGCATAGTGCCCGCCTGATTTTCAATCTAGAACATACTCTCTCATGGCAACTCCTAAAAACTGGTTTATAACTGGCGTCAGCACCGGCTTCGGTGCGTCGTTGGCCGATTTGCTCCTCGAAAAAGGGGATAAAGTAGCCGCTACCTTCCGCAAGCAGGAGCAAGTAGACGAATTCACCCAAAAGGCCGGCGAGCAAGGCATTGGCGTACTCTGCAACGTGTCGGACGAGGCACAAGTAAAGCAGGCTATCCAGCAGGCTATCGACGCGCTCGGTCACCTCGATGTGGTAGTGAACAACGCGGGCTACGGCTCGCTGGGCAGCATCGAAGAGATTGACGACAAAGAAGTGCAGCGCCAATTCGATGTGAACGTGTTTGGCCCTCTGCGCGTGCTGCGTGCCGTGCTGCCCCACCTGCGCGAGCGGAAAAGCGGCCACGTGATTAACATCACCAGCATTGGCGGCCTGAAAACCTTCCCTGGGGTAGGCGTCTACAACGCTTCCAAATTTGCGCTCGAAGCCATCGGCGAAAGCCTGGCCCAGCAGGTGAAGCCGCTCGGCATCAAAGTAACCAACATCGAGCCCAGCGGCTTTCGCACGGAGTGGGCCGGCAGCTCGGCTACCTACGTGGATACCGCCATTGAGGACTATCGCTCCACGGTAGGCGAAAACCTGAAGGGCATCCAGAGCTACAGCGGCAAGCAGCCCGGCGACCCAGAGCGCGCCGCGCAAATCATGTACGATGTTGTGCGCGAGGAAAACCCGCCCCTGCACCTGCCCATCGGCAAAGCTGCCGTGAAAGGCGCCCGCGACAAATTTACGGAGCTGGTGAAAGAGCTGGAGAAGGTGGCCGACTTAGGCAACTCTGCTGACTTTCCGGAGGAGAAGTAAAAGAATGGATGTTAACTGAAAAGGTCCCGCAGTGCGCAACTGCGGGACCTTTTTGCTTTTCAACGGAAGTGCTTGCCCCTAAAATTTGGCGCCAATACTGAGCTGGAATTCCCGGATGCGATACTCCGCATTGTAGGTGTAAAAGCCATCGAGTTCACCTTCGAAGCGCGAGGCGCCTGGAATGAGTACGTTGTAGGGCGTGTCGGAAACTGTGGCGGACAGCAGCAGCCGGTTGTTGGTGAAGTAGAGACCGGGCTGGATGAAAGTGTAGCTGTAGCCATCGTGGCTGAGGTTGACCATTTGCCCTACTGCTACGCCGGGCATCAGATGAGCGTTGGGGCCCAGGTTGAACCGGTAGTAGATGCCCCAATCGGCGCGGGCGCGGGTGAGCAGGCGGCTGATGTGCTGATTTCCGTAGCTCGTTATAAAGTCGTTGACTACCGTCTGGGTGTAGCCGGTTTTGTAGTTCAGGTGCTGCATATCCAGCCCCAGCGTACCTGCCAGCACTACACGCTCCGATAGCGGCTTAAAGGCCTTCACCTGCATAAAGCCCGAAAACGTGTTTCGCACCGTTATCCTGCGGTCTTCTTCTGAAAAGACAGGCGAGGCCGACCGCGGAGCATACGTGCCACCGGACGACATGACGCGGAAGTCGCTGATTTTGGGACCGGCCTCAAAGTAGAAGGCCCATTTGGTGGGGGTGTACTGCGCCACGCTCTGGTGGCTCAGCATGGCCCCGGCTGCTGTCAGCAGAAAGGCAGGCACGTAAGATTTGAACATGTAGGAAAACAGTGGAAAGTGGGTGGGTTGAGTAAAACCCGCTTGTTCAACTGTAATGCCAAAATATCTAGTTTTAGTAATATTTATTACTATCACCTCCACTCCACTCCACATAAAAGACCATGTGCAAGCTCAATGTAAGCGTAAAGCTCTGCAAAATAGAATGCACTGAGCTATAGTCCGTTCTGCTTCTTGGTGCCACGGATAGCTTGGGCGTCTAAAGGGTTTTCGGGCCAGTAGTGTTT
Source organism: Hymenobacter citatus (assembly GCF_014333615.1). Classification (GTDB taxonomy): domain Bacteria; phylum Bacteroidota; class Bacteroidia; order Cytophagales; family Hymenobacteraceae; genus Hymenobacter; species Hymenobacter citatus. The sequence continues at coordinate 30,447 of NZ_JACSCY010000022.1, forward strand.
GGGGTAGCGGCCGCGTAGCTCCTTGCGCACCTCAAAATAGCTGCTGTTCCAGAAGCTGCGCAGATCGCGCGTCACCTGGGCCGGGCGGTAGCCAGGGGAAAGCAGATGCAGCGTGAGTGGCACCGCACCGCCGCCTACCATGGGCGTGTCGAGAAGCCCGAATACCTCCTGCAACCGCACGGCTAGCACAGGCGCGGCGGGGTCTTGGTAGTCGAGGCGAATGCGCGAGCCGGTGGGTACCTCCAGGTGGGTAGGGGCGAGGCGGTCCAGCTCCTGGCGCTGGGTCCAGCCGTCGGGTAGCCAGTTCAGTAGCGCTTCGCCCAAATCTAGTTTGTTGATATCAGCCGCGGAGCGCACGCCATCCAGAAACGGCCCCAGCCACTCGGGCAGCGTTTCTAGCAACGCCGCATCCGATACATCGGGCCACTGCTGCGGCCGCAGATAGTGCAGAAACGCCAGCCGCTCCCGCACCTGCGTAGCTGCCTCCGACCATGGTAGCCGGTTGATACCTTCAGTACGCAGATGGTCGAGTACCACGGCGGCTACTGTTTCGGGGCTAGGCTGGGGTAGGGTGGCTTCGGCTAGAACCAGCGCGCCCAACCGTTGCGTGCGGCGGGCCACGACGCGGCCAGCGGTATCGTCCCAACGCACTTGCTCCTGTGCTTCGATAAGGTAGGCGAAGTGCTGTTCCAACTCGGCACGACTAACTGGCGCGGCCAGCCCAGCTCGCGGCTGTGCCGCCACGCCATCCAGCGTAGCTACGGCAAAAAACGTGTCGCTGGCGCTGTAAAACTCCGCAGGCAACGTGGCCCGCTGACCCGATACCAAGCGTACGCGCTCGGGTGTTTCGCGCTGGGCGAGGCGGTCGGGGTAGGCGAGGGCTGTGAGCAGACCGGCCACGTCAGGTACAAGTGGGGCGGCTTCCACGCCGGCCCGGCGGCGCAAGACAGCAGCCGCTTCGCGTACGCGGCGCAGCGTGGCGTGGTCGGGGTGCAGGCCGGGTAGGGGCGCCCGCCCGTTTTCCAGCGCTTCCAGGCGCAGGCGCACATCGGGTGGGCCGAACGAGCCGTCGGCGGGGCGCAGCAGGTCACGCTCGGTGAGCAGCGCGGCCAGGGCACAGGCTGTGGTGCCTTGCCCTACCTCCTTGCCCCGCACCACCAGGTGGGCCAGGCGGGGCGCCAGTCCGAGGCCCGCCAATGCCCGGCCGTGGGGGGTAGGGCGGCCATCGGGTTGCAGCGCATGGAGGCGTATGAGTAGGTCGCGGGCCAAAGCCAGCGCAGCGGCGGGCGGCGCATCCAGCCAGCGTAGGGCAGCGGCATCGTGAGCGCCCCATAGGGCCAGCTCTAGGGCCAGGGCGCTCAGGTCGGCCGTTAGGATTTCGGGCGCGAGGTAAGCGGGTAGCTGCGGCTGGTCGGCAGCGGTCCAGAGGCGGTAGCAGGTGCCGGGACCGAGGCGGCCGGCCCGGCCCCGGCGCTGGTCGGCGGCGGCTTGGCTTACGGGCTGGGTGGTGAGAGTAGAAAGTCCGGTGCGCGGCTCAAACTGCGGTACGCGGGCATAGCCACCGTCTACCACAATCGTCACGCCTTCAATGGTTAAGCTGGTTTCGGCAATGCTGGTAGCCAATACCACTTTGCGCCGGCCGGCCGGCGCTGGCCGTAGCGCGGCATCCTGCTGCTCCAGGGGTAGCTCGCCGTGCAGCACGTGCAGGTCTACGGTAGGCGCGAGGGTAGGGGCCAGGCGCTCGGCCACGCGGCGCTGGTCGGCCAGGCCGGGCAGAAAGGCCAGCACGTCGCCGGTAGGGTGCGCGGCCAGGGCTTCGCGGATAATGGTGGGCATCAAATCCTGCAACCGCTCGTGGGGGCGGCGGCTAGCGCTGCCCGCCCGCGCCGGCGTGAGGTAGTGCGTCTCGATGGGGTAGCTTAGGCCCGCGCTGCGCACCACGGGGGCGTTCAGCCACTTCCCTAGCCGCTCGGCCTCCAACGTAGCCGACATCACCAGCAACCGTAAATCGGGGCGCAGTACGGCCTGCGCATCCAGGGCCAGGGCTAGGCCGAGGTCAGCCTGCAAGCTCCGCTCGTGAAATTCGTCGAACAGCACTGCCGCCACGCCTTCCAGCGCGGGGTCGTCCTGGAGCTGGCGCGTCAGAATGACCTCTGTTACTACTTCGATTCGCGTTTTTGCAGAAATCTTGCTTTCCAGACGCATCCTGTAGCCCACGGTTTGGCCAACTGGCTCGCCTAGTAGCTGGGCCATGCGCGTAGCCGCCGCCCGCGCCGCCAGCCGCCGCGGCTCCAGCACAATAATGCGCCCGGTGGGCGGCATCCAATCGGCTTCGAGCAAGGCCAGCGGCACCAGCGTGGTTTTGCCCGCGCCGGGCGGCGCTTGAAGCACCGCACACGGGTTTTGACCGAGGGTCGTCAGCAGCTCGGGTAGGGCAGCGCGGATGGGGAGGTCGGGAAGGAGCAAGCAGGAAGTATATTTAATACAAGGGCTTAGCAAGACGGACTACTTACTATGAAGTAGTTTTCTATACCGGAGAACAATCATTTATCAATTGTCTTGACAATTGATAAACAGTGTATATTTGTACACGTATTATTCACCAATTATACTGGTGAAAAAATAACGGAGCCAGCCGAAAGGCCAACCCCGTTATCTACTACCTCAAGTAATGCGAAATCAGCAGGTCCGCTGCGTATTTCAACACTACTCCAACAGGCGGCATCCATAGAAGCCGACTGTCCCACAAGCGAGCCAGTAGTCTAGCTATTTTGTGTTTCGCACGTTTACCCATTTGACTCGGGAGTAAGGGTGCTCAATCCACCCACTTCCTGAAGCCCCTCGGCCGGCCAGCCTTGGGGCTTCGTCTTTTCAGACAAAGCCGGCTGGGTGACTTACCGTGCAATAGATCAAAGATACTATACTGCGAAGCTGCCTTTCGGAAATATTAAATTTTGTTTTTTGTAAGTTTTTAGTAGATGAAGCTACTGAAAGTAGTACGTGACAGTCCTCTCGGCCCTGTCCAGAAAAGGGCCCCCATTTTTACTTTACTCAGTATGAATGAGAGTTTGTAGCTCAACATTCAACACGTAGAATACCCTTAATACATCGGCACCCCAGGATCAACCTCGCGACTCCAGGCGTCGATACCGCCCTTTAGGTTGAGCAGATTGCTGAGGCCGTGGCGGTGCTGCAAAAACGCTAGGGCCTGCATAGAGCGCACGCCGTGGTGGCAGATAAGCACCACGGGGCGGTCGGTGGCAATTTCGGCGGTGCGGCGCGGTAGCTCGCCCAGCGGAATCAGGTGGCTGCCCTCGATGCGGCAGTAGTCGTACTCCATCTGCTCGCGCACGTCGATGAGCTGGAGGTTTTCGCCGCGTTGCTGGCGGGCGTGCAAGTCGCGGGGCGTGAGGTCGGGAAGCATGGGCAGCAAGGGAAGGTAGGCGGCAAAAATACGGCGCAGCTCGGTAGGTTTGGGTAGCTTTGGCCGCGCCCGGTTGGGCGCTTCCTCAAACACGCGTTGTTTTGCTGCATTCTCTGTACGAAGTCTGGACGGCTGCCGTGGGCAACACGCCGGTGGAGTGGGTGGCCGTCGTCACGGGTTTTCTGTGCGTGTGGCTGGCCGCCCGCGAGTCGCTGTGGAATTTCCCGGTGGCCATTGTGAGCTGCGGGCTGTACATCATCGTGTACTACCAAAGCGCCCTGTATTCAGATTGCCTGCTGCAAGGCTTCTTCATTGCCCTGAGCCTGTACGGCTGGTACGAGTGGCTCTATGGCGGCGCCCGGCGCACCGAGCTAACGGTATCGCGCACGCGGCCGCAGGAGTGGCTATGGCTCACGGTAGGCGCGGCCGTTTTCACGGGTGGCTTCGGCTACTACCTGCAACACTACACCAACGATACCATTCCTTACCTCGACAGCCTGACCACCGCCATCAGCCTGGCTGCGCAATATCTGATGATGCGCAAACGGCTGGAAAACTGGTGGTTGTGGATTGGGGTCGATGCCCTATACGTGCCCATCCTGTGGCACAAACAGCTTTACCCTACCAGCGGCCTTTATGCACTCTACCTCGGACTGGCCGTGTACGGCTACGTGGAGTGGAAGCGCGCCGCCCAGGTAGCGCAGACTACGGGCTCCACTAATCCCGCCATCTGATGCTACGCGTTGCCCTCACCGGCCCCGAATCGACGGGCAAAAGTACGCTGAGCCGCTTGCTGGCCGCGCACTACGGCACCAGCCACGCGCCCGAGTACGCCCGCGCCTACCTCGACCAGCACGGCCCTACCTACACGCTGCCCGACCTGGAGGCCATTGCCCGCGGTCAGCTCGCCGCTGAAGCACAGGCCACGACCGAAGCCGCGGCAGCCGGCAAAGCAGTGGTGTTTTTCGATACCGATTTGCTGGTGATAAAAGTCTGGGCCGAACACGCTTTTGGCCACTGCCCTACCTGGATTACCGACCACCTGCACCAACACCCGCACGACCTAACCCTGCTGCTCGACGTGGACCTGCCCTGGGAGCCCGACCCCCTGCGCGAACACCCAGACCCCGCGCAACGCCAGTATTTCCATGCGTGGTACCAGCGGGAATTGCGCGCCCTACCCGGCCGGTTTGCGCAAATCAGCGGGCCGCCGGCCGAGCGGCTGGCGCAAGCCGTGGCGGCGGTGGATGCGCTGCTGCAAGGCACCAGTTCAAATTAGCAAGAATATCCCACTGCGAAACACTGCGTAAACACCGCGAAACACTGCGAGAAAACCATGCAACACACACTCTCCAACACTCACTGCCGCGTCACCATCAATACCAAAGGCGCCGAGCTAGCCAGCTTCGTCCGCACCGATAAATCACCGGAACTGGAGTACATCTGGCAGGCCGACCCAAGCGTGTGGGGCCGCCACGCGCCGGTGCTGTTTCCGATAGTGGGCAAGCTCCCGCAGGACACGTATTTGCACAAGGGGCAAGAATATAAGCTACCCCAGCACGGCTTCGCCCGCGACCGGGAGTTTGCGTTGGTGCAGGAAACCGAAACCGAGCTGGTATTTGAGCTGCGCGCCGACGAGCAGAGCCGGCAAGTGTACCCCTTCGATTTTGTGCTGCGTATTTCCTACCACCTGCACGAGCTGACCCTGGACATACGCTGGCAGGTGCTAAACCCCGCTACCGACCAGGATTTGCTGTTCAGCATCGGAGCGCACCCCGCGTTCCGGTGCCCGTTGCTACCCGACGAAACGTTTGAAGACTACGCGTTTCACTTCGACCACCCCGTCACGTTTGAGCGGTACTTGCTGCAAGGCGGCCTGCTCTCCGGTGAAACAGAACCGGTACTGAACGAGCAAACCGAGCTGCCGCTTACCTACGACCTGTTCAAAGACGACGCCCTGGTGCTCAAGCACTTCGACTTCTCAACCATCACGGTCCGCAGCAACCGCTCCGACCGCGCCGTGCGCCTGCGCTTCGACGGCTTCCCCTACCTCGGCCTCTGGACCAAAGGCCCCGGCGCCGAGTTTGTGTGCGTGGAGCCCTGGCAGGGCATTGCCGGCTCGGTAGGCGAACCTGTGGAGCTGACCGATAAGGAAGGCATCCTGACGCTAGCACCAGGCCAGGAGTTCAATGCGGCGTATTCTATTGCGGTAGAGTAGATTTATTGCTCTGCTATCTTTTGTTTCGTGTCATCCTGAGCACAGCGAAGGACCTTATCACGTTTGAACGAGTCGTTGGTACGCTCGTCGTGCTTGCGTGAGAAGGTCCTTCGCTGCGCTCAGGATGACACGAAACAATAGTTACTCGCTCTTCCCCATGCACATCCAACCCATCACCTCCGCGCAAACCTACCCCCTACGCCACCAGGTGCTGTGGCCCGACAAACCGCTAGAATACGTGCAGCTGCCGGAAGACGCCGAAGGGCACCATTTCGGGGCATATATAAACGAGGAGCTGGTATCGGTGATTTCGTTGTTTGTGGAGGCGCGGGGGGAGGCAAGGTTTCGCAAGTTTGCTACCCATCCCGATTTTCAGGGCCAGGGTATTGGTACGGCCCTGCTGACGCGGGTACTAGACGAAGCTACCCGCCTGGGTGCCCACTCCCTCTGGTGCGACTCTCGCCAGTCGGCCGCCGATTTTTACCGGCGTTTCGGGATGCAGCCCGAAGGCGAGGTGTTTTATAAAGGCCCCATTCCGTACGTGCGGATGCAGCGTCGCCTGCTGTAGCCTTCCCAAAGGGACTTACACGCAAAGAACCCCTTCGGATGGTAGGCTCTCTCTTTCAGCCACGAATTGAGAGAAAGCCTACCCGCTAGAAGGGGTTCTTGCTTTTTACAAGGAAAGCCCAGCGGCTACACCAGTGGCGCAGCCGGGCGCGTGGGTACGCCCCGGTTGTAGTCGGGCTCCCAGTCGTTGATGGGGCGGGTGATGCCGGGGGGCAGGTCCAGGTCGGGTAGGCCGTCGTCGAGTGGTTCGCCGCCCTCGTCGTCGTTATCGGGGTAGGGGGGGCGTAGGAAACGCCGTTTGGGCATCACCAAGAAATACGCCAGTACGGCAAAGACCAGAAGGGTATAGATCAGACTGATCATAGCGGAAGTAAGTGGTAAATCGACGGGGAAAGGACGACGAAAGACTACTGTCAGTCAGTTAACTAACGGCAGTCGGGGTCGAGTTGTTTTCGGAAAAAGCCACTTTTTCAACCCCTCCGCCCATACCTACCCAAGATACGAAGTTCTGGCGCGAAAGAAAAATAGCCGCGTGCTTCTGCTTGTAACTGGCCGGTGCAGCGCCTACTTTTGCCGCATAGTTTAGGGGTGCTACCCCGCCATGTGGCGGCCAGTGGCTGAGATCATACCCATTGAACCTGATCCGGGTAATGCCGGCGAAGGGAACAGACGATCCGCGAACGTGAAAACCCGAGTGGTGCCGACCCCTGGCACCGGGCCCGTTCCACTTTTCTGCTTTTGCATTTCTTGAAAAATGTACTGGTTTTGGGCACCGCGCTGCTGGCGCTGCCCGTAGCGGCGTGGGCGCAAGGCCCCGTGTCCGGTATCATCACCGATGCCCGCACGGGTACGCCGCTACCCGGCGCCACGGTGCTGCTCGACGGCGCTACCGGCGTGGTAACCGACGCGGCCGGCGGCTTCTCCCTACCCGCGGTGCCGGCTGGCGCGCACACGCTCCGCATCACGTTTGTGGGCTACGACCCCATCACGCGCACCGTGCAAGGCCAGGCCACCGCGCAGCGCCTCACGGTGCCGTTGCAGGCCGGCGGCGTGCTCACCGGCGAGGCCCTCGTGACGGCCCAGCGCGCCAACGAGCGCACGGCCACCGCCTACACCAACCTAGGCAAAGAAGACCTGGCCAAGCGCAACTTCGGCCAGGACCTGCCCTACCTGCTCGACCAAACGCCCTCCGTAGTGGTCAATTCCGATGCTGGCGCGGGCGTGGGCTACACCGATATCCGCATTCGGGGCACCAGCAACACGGGCATCAACATGACCATCAACGGAGTGCCGCTGAACGACGCGGAATCGCACGGGTCATTTCTGGTAAACCTGCCGGATTTGGCCTCGTCCATCAACTCCTTGCAGGTGCAGCGGGGGGTAGGCACCAGCCAGAACGGCGGCGCGGCGTTTGGGGCCAGCATCAACATCTCTACCCTGGATGTGCGTCGCGAGGCCTACGCCGAAACGCAGAATACGTACGGCTCCTTCAACACCTGGAAAAACAACGTGCAGTTTGGTACGGGGCTGATCAACGGCCACTTCACGGTGGACGGCCGCTTGTCGCGCATCGCCACCGATGGCTATATGAACCGGGCGTCGTCGGATTTGAAGTCGTACTACTTTGCGGCGGGCTACCAGGGCAAGAACACGCTGCTGAAGTTCATTACCTTCTCGGGCCGCGAAAAAACCTACCAGGCTTGGAACGGCGTGCCCGAGCCGGCCATCACCGGCAACGAGGCGCTGCTGCAAAACTACATCGACAACGGCGAGCTGAGTGAGGCCGATGCCGAGCGCGTGCGCCGCGAGGGTAGGCGCTACAGCTACTACACCTACGACAACCAAACCGATAACTACCAGCAAAACCACTACCAGCTGCACCTTTCCCAGCAGCTGGGCCCCGATTGGAACGTGGGTGCGGCCCTGCACCTCACGCGCGGCTTTGGCTACTACGAGAGCTACCGCACCCGCCGCCGTTTCACCGATTACGGCTTGCAAAACGTAGTTATCGGTGGCGACACCATCACGCGTACCAACCTGGTAGACCGCAAGTGGCTGGATAATTACTTCTACGGCGGCACCTTCGCGCTCAACTACCAGCCCCGAGACGGCAAGCTGCAAGCCACGGTAGGCGGCGCCTGGAACCGGTTCGACAACGACCACTACGGCGAGGTGATCTGGGCACAATACGCGTCCAACAGCACCATTCGGCAGCGCTACTACTTCAACGACGCCCACAAAATCGACTACAACGCTTACGCCCGCGCCACCTGGCAGGTGCTGCCCAAGCTGGGTGTGTATGGTGATGTGCAGGTGCGCCACATTCGGTATACCATTGATGGGGTAGAGGACGACCAGAACGACGTGACGACCCGCGCCCGTTACACCTTCTTCAACCCCAAAGCCGGCGCTACCTTCACTTTGGCCAAGGGCCAGCAGCTCTACGCCAGCTTTGCCGTGGGCCAGCGCGAGCCCGTGCGCTCCGATTTCACCGACCGCCCCGCCGGCGACGTGGGCGCCAAAGCCGAGCGCCTCAACGACTGGGAAGGCGGCTACCGCTTCACCCTACCCAACGGCCGCTTACTAGGCTTTCCGGCTGCCGTGCGCGTAGAGGTGAATGGGTTCTACATGAACTACCGCAACCAGTTGGTGGCTACCGGCCAACTCAACAATGTGGGCACGCCCCTGCGCACCAACGTGGCCCGCAGCTACCGGCGCGGAATAGAGCTAACGGAGTTTTCCTCAATCAATGATAAGATCAGCCTGAGCAGCACAGTCACAGTCAGCCAAAACCGCATCCTGGGCTACCAGGGCGTGACGTACGACGAAAACTACGAGCCTGTAACGGAAGCGCCGCGTACCAGCACTATTTCCTACTCGCCCAACGTGGTGTCGGCGCACACCTTGGAGGGGCAGCCGTTGCCGGGCCTGCGCCTGGCGCTGCTCTATAAAACTGTGAGCCGTCAGTACCTCGACAATACCACCAGCGAAGACCGGCGCATCAAGCCCTACCAGGTGCTCGACTTCCGGGTGCGCTACACCATCCGGCCGCGGTTCGTGAAAGAAATCGAGCTGGGCCTGTTGGTAAACAACGTGCTCAACCGCCGCTATGTAGCTAATGGCTACACCTACAGCTACCTCGGCGCCAGCGGCGGCCTTGACACGTTCAACTGGTACTTCCCGCAGGCCACGCGCAACTTCCTGGCGTCGGTAGGCGTCAATTTCTGAATCACGGATTCGCTCGGATTTTTCGGATTGATCGGATTTTGTGGACGATTACTAAACGACACAGTTGCCAATAAAAATAAAAGGAGCTTGCTACTGGCAAGCTCCTTTTATTTTGAAATCAACGACGAAGAATCGTCCACAAAATCCGTGTAATCCGAAAAATCCGAGCGAATCCGTGGTTCAGATAATCAAGCGCACGCCACCCAGCTCGGAAATCTGATAGGGGAACCTATCCCCCGGCGAGCCGATGAACATGAAGTTTTTGGGGATGTTCCACTCGTGGGAGAGTTGGTCGATGAGGGCCGGGCCGAACTGACCTTTCAGCGGCACAAAGTCGATGACAATTTCCTCGTAGGCGCGGTCCAGCACCTTAATATCGCGAAGCAAATCCTCGGAAAATGCTTCGCCTTCACGTAGTAGCGTTACAATTTTAAGGCGATTCGTAAACTCATTTTCGGACACATAGGCCATTACTTTATTAAGGTTCGATACATTATCACCCTTCGTGAAGAACACGAATTCCTGCCGGTTCAGCTCATGTAGCTGCCGCTTAATGGTAACCTGCGTGAGGCGCGACACCCGCGGCGAGTGTTTAGCAAACGACTCCGCTGCGGCTAGAATCAGGTTCAAAATGGCCGTGCGGTTCAGCATGGCCGCTACCACCAGCATGGCCGGCACGAAGTATTGCAGGAACACCACCAGATAATCAGGTCGGATGCGGATGTTGCCGTACAGCGCCGTGATGACGCCCACCAGTGCCAGCGCTACAGTCACCACACCCGCATATACCGGTCGGGGCAGGTTGGGCCGCTTGCGCTTGAGCAGGAAGTTGCCCAACGCGAAAAAGGCCATTACCGACAGAAACGAAATGGTATACACGCCCGCCAGCGGCCCCAGCTCCCCGTTCGTAATCAGCAGCACCGATATACAGAGCAGGAAGAAGGTGATGAGGATGATGTAGTTGCTTTGGCGCTTGTTCTCTTTTAGAAAAAACTGGGGGAGGATACGGTCTAGGGCCATGCGCTTCATCAGGCCGCTCACGCCCACAAACGAGGTGAGCACGGCCCCACTGAGCACCGCCACAGCATCCACCGAAATAAGGGTGGCCAGCCAGGGGCCGCCGGTGGTAGTGCCCAGGTAGGAGAGTAGAGTTTCGGTGTGCTCGCCTACGTCGCCCAGCGGCAGCGCGGCTACCGCCAGCAACGCCAGCAGTGGGTTAAATACCGTGACGACCACCCACATATTGCGCAGCGTTTTCTGAAACACGCCCTCGGCCTGTTCTTCCACGAAGTTAGCCGAGCTTTCGAAGCCTGAAATGCCTAGCATCGCTGCGCTAAAGCCCAGGAAAAGCGCCGACGAAAGACTACCCTGCAACGGCATGTGCCAGTTGGCAATCAGCGTATCCAGCCCGTTCTGAAACAAATACCACCCCGTGACGCCTACCAGCAGCGTGAGCGAAAACAAGTGCAGCACAAAAATACCCACGGCCACCACCGCCGACTCCGAAATGCCCAGAATGGTGAGCAGCAGAAAGAAGCCCAGTAGTAGCACTGTAGCCGTAATAATGGGCAAGCCATGCCACAGCGTGTGCAAGTAGTGCATAGCCTCGGAGGCCGAAATAACGGCCGTAGCCATATAAGACAGGATAGTGAGGCAGGCCGCCACGGCCGCGTTGCGTTTGCTGGTGGTATTCAGCAACACGTTGTAGGCACCCCCATTGAGGGGTAGGGCCCCCACCACTTCGCCGTAAATCCGCCGGAACAAGAACAGCACCCCGCCTACCATCAGTAGAGCCACCCAGGCGTATTGGCCCGCGTAGGCAATGGCCAACGCCGACACGTAGAGGCAAGAAGAAGAGATGTCGTTGCCACAGATAGCGGTGGCTTCCAGTTCGTTTAGTTTTTTCTCGTGGCTCATCAGGTATAGCGTAGGAGGGATAGAAGGTGTACGGGGGTAGGCGGAGAAAAGGTAGGAAAAGCTCGACGGATGGTGGCGGTTTGTCTGGGTTGGGGGAACAATCTGCCCCTTTTCAATTGCTTATATTTGACAACCAAACCCCACCCCGCTAGTCTATGTCTTCCCAAGCCGATATCCTCTCGTCCCAACAGAAAGCCACTCGCGCCCACGGCTCCACCAACGCCGCCGGCTTCACCGACTACTTTGACCTCGACGGCTTACTCACGGAGGAACACAAGCTCATCCGCCAGACCATCCGCGACTTTGTGAAGCGGGAGATTTCGCCCAACATCGAGCGCTGGGCGCAGGAGGCGCATTTTCCTTCTGAAATCGTGCGCAAGTTTGGTGAGGTAGGCGCCTTTGGGCCCACTATCCCCACCGAGTACGGCGGCGGTGGCCTCGACTACATCAGCTACGGTCTGATTATGCAGGAAATCGAGCGCGGCGACTCGGGTATGCGTTCTACGGCCTCGGTGCAGGGCTCGTTGGTGATGTTCCCGATCTACCAGTACGGCTCGGAGGAACAGAAGCAGAAGTTCCTACCCAAGCTAGCCTCGGGCGAGTGGCTGGGCTGCTTTGGCCTCACAGAGCCCGACCACGGCTCTAACCCCGGCGGCATGGTGACCCGGCTGGAAGACAAAGGCGACTACTACCTGCTAAACGGCGCCAAGCTCTGGATTTCCAACTCGCCCGAGTGCCAAGTGGCCGTGGTGTGGGCCAAAAACGAAGAAGGCCGCATCAAAGGCGTCATCGTAGAGCGTAGCATGGAGGGGTTTACTACCCCCGAAATCCACAACAAATGGAGCCTGCGCGCCTCCTGCACCGGCGAGTTGGTGTTCGACAACGTGCGCATTCCCAAAGAAAACGTGCTGCCGAACGTGGAAGGGCTCAAAGGCCCGCTCTCCTGCCTCGACTCGGCGCGTTTCGGTATTGCCTGGGGCGCCATTGGCGCGGCTATTGACTGCTACGAGTCGGCCCTGAAATACTCGCTGGAGCGTGAGCAGTTTGGTAAGCCCATCGGCGGCTTCCAACTCCAGCAACGCAAGCTGGCCGAAATGCTCACTGAGATTACCAAAGCCCAGCTCATGGCTTGGCGCCTGGGCGTGCTCAAAAACGAAGGCAAAGCCACCTCAGCCCAAATCAGCATGGCCAAGCGCAACAGCGTGCACATGGCCCTGGAGGTAGCCCGCGAAGCTCGCCAGATCCACGGCGGCATGGGTATCACGGGCGAGTACCCCATTATGCGCCACATGATGAACCTGGAATCGGTGATTACTTATGAAGGTACGCATGATATTCACCTGCTGATAACGGGGGCGGATATTACGGGGATTCAGGCGTTTAAATAACGCTTGAATCGGGTTTGGGGAAGTTGGCGTGGCTGTACTTCCCAGCATCCGCCTATATTAGCCCATCCATTTATTTGACCTGCTCTCTTATGGCCGCCGCACCTGCTCCTTCTGCTTCGCCCTTGGTTTTGCTTGAATGCCTGATTGCCGGCACCTCCCACCGCGAGGGTCTGAAAGCCTATGAGCCGAAGCTACAGCTAGGCCAGGCCCTCACGCTGGAGCGCGAAGCCGATAGCTCCTACGACGATTGGGCCGTGCGCGTGTACACGGCCGGCCCCGAGCCGATGTGGCTGGGCTACCTGCCCGAAGGCCGCAACGAAACCGTAGCCCGCCTCCTCGACGCCGACTTTCCGCTGGCCGGCCGTCTTACCCACAAAGCCTGGGAAGACGAGTGGCTGTACCTGGAAATGGAAGTCGTCCTACCTATTCAGGAGGTATAATGCTTTCAGCGCAGCTCGTCGAAGGCATATTGCGCAGTGCTCCAGAACTCGTCTAAGGCAATTAGGCGCGGTTTGAAGAAGGAAATCAGCCGGGGCCAGTCGTCGCGGTTGAACAGGTTGACGGGCGCCAGCTCCTGATAGATGCGCGCTATGGGCTGGCCATTAGCGTCTTGCGTGGCGGGTTCCCAGATCCAGGCTTCGCCTGTAGCTTCCTCCAGCCACCGGCGCACCTCCTGGAACTGCTCGTAGAACAGCTCCCGGATGCCGGCATCCGGGTGTGTCAGCTCAATGCCAATGCTGGCCCGCCGCCCGTCGGCGTGCATGCGGAAGTAGACGTGCTTCAGGCCGGTTTTGTAATTGATCCAGTTGGTGGGCAATCCTTCGGCCGAAGGAACCGGGGTCATGTATTGCCCAAAGGTGGTCCAGAAAGCTTGTCGGAGCTGCGTAACTTCAGTTTTGCTGTACATGCGGGATAGGGCGGCGACGGGGTAGGCCAAACAGGTTTGCGTGGGTGGTGCGCATCCGGTAGGAGGCTTGTCGCGGCCGGTGAGTGGTCGTCATAATACGGCGGTTGAGCCGTTGAAAGAGTACGGTGTCGCTTTCCAGGTAGTACCACGCGGGTTTGCCATCGTAGTCGCCAATAGTGCCCTTATACAACTCATCGTACACCAGCCAGCCCCGGTGGCCCTGGGTGGCAGTGGCAAACTCATCAGCCGTTTTATCGATGTAGGTAGGGATATTGTGCGAAGCCGGCCGGTAATCGTGGCCTAGTATGGCGTTGTATTTCAAAGGGTAGGCGAGCTTGTAGTAGCGGTAGGGCGGCACGTGGTTCCAGTTCAGGTATACCACGTCGCCGGGCTGATACCGGTCGTTTATGAACTGGAAAGCTTCCCGAAAATACGATTTCTTGTAGCCGCCAAACAACCCTGGGTCGGCTAGCTGACGGGCCGAGGCAGCCAACGGCGGCAACAGCAGCAGCAGGGGTAGCACCCACTGCCACCCCGCTCTCACACGATTCCCAATAGCCGCGCAGCCACTGGCAATAAATAGAATGAACACCGGCGCCAGAAACACAACTAGGCGCTCATATACCGGATACTTGCGCAGTGCCGAGGCCACCACCGTGAGCAGAATAGCAAATAGCAGTACCAAAAACAGCTGCCGCTGCCGCCGAAATAGCACGAAGGCACCCACCGCCAAACATCCTAGCGGCACGATGCGCAACACGAGGCGCGGCAGCGTGCTGCCAAGGATGCGCAGGTCCAGCAGCAGGCCAAGAGGGTAGTCCAACGCCATGTAGAGCTGGTAGAAAGGCCACCGTACGGCGGCTCGCGTAGCGGCTACGGGCATAAAGGCATCCAGTGTTTCAAACCAGTACACCAGCCAGCCCGATTCAGTATACCGGCCCGTGAAGAGCAAGTAGTTGAGCGCAAAGCTGAGCAGCCAGAACGCAAACGGCACCAGCTGCCGCCAGAAGCGCGGCCAGTCGCGGCGCCACAAGTGCCACAGGCTTAGGGCACCGGCAATGGCCATCAGTACGAAGATGCTGGCGTAGGAAAACCACACCAGCGCCGCCCCGCCCACGGCCCACAGCAGCAATGGCCGCCATTGCTGCGCCGTATGAAAACGGAGGTAGAGATACAAGGCTACCACCGTAGCCAGCAGCTCGGCGCTGTACTGCTTGATTTCGACGCTGTGATACACCAGCGGGGGCGCCAGCGCCAGCATGCCCATGGCCACGGCCGCACCCAGCGGCGACAATACCCGGCGGCTGACTGGTACAAACAGCGCCAAGGCGCCCAGTGAGCATAGCAGCGGGACCAGCCGCAAGGCCATTTCCTGCTTGCCAAACAGCAGAACCGACAGCCGGCAAAGCCATAGAAACAGGATAGGCGCCTTCTGTTCGTACTCCAGCGCAGGTTGCGCCAGTTGCCCAAAATTCATCCGAATCAGGCTATTGGCCACGTACACTTCATCAATCCATAGGGAGCGGTTGTCGAAGAAGTGAAACAGCCGGATTGCCACGCCACAACTCAACAGCAGCCAGAAAACAACCTGCCAGTTAAGTATGCGCTGGGTAGGTCGTTGCCGAGAAGAATAAATGCTGGTAGTAGAAGAAAGAGTAGTGCTTATAGCCATGAAGCGATGCTCAAAGGATACGGGTATAAATATTTTTGCTTGAAACGAGTAATATTTTGTATGGGTTATATACAATAAAGAAGGTAGATGGAGGAGTAAGTTGTTATCTATTATAAGGTGAAGGAATGACTGCTTGCAGGTAGTAGAACCAGAATGTATGCTCAAATGCTCGTTGGTTCAGCTCAGCAACAGGGGCTTCGGAATATACAAAACGAGCATAATTGTTGCTATTTTTATATAGAACTGTATTATGACAATAATCGTAAATTATCCGCAATTCATACAAGATAGCATATCCATTGGCTGCACTTCTACCCTCTAGACTATCCACAGTGAAGGCCGTTATTTTTGATGTCGACGGGACTCTCTATGAGCAGTCCCGGTTGCGCCGCAAGATGCTGTATGCGCTGCTAGGCCACTATGCGCTGCGCCCCTGGCGTGCGCAGGAGCTGCTCATTCTGAGTAAGTTTCGGGCAGAACGGGAAAAGCGGTCTGGTGCTATTGGCCCCGATCTGGAAAACGCCCAGTATGCGTGGTGCGCCGAAAAAGGAGGGTATTCCATCCCCAAAGTCAAGCGTACGGTAGAGCAGTGGATATTTCAAAATCCCAATCGGTATTTGGCGCAGTGCGTGTATCCGGGCACACAGGCGTTTTTTGAAGACCTGCGGCAGCGCGGGATTAAAATAGGTATCTACTCCGATTACGCCGCGCACGACAAGCTGGCGGCAATGGGCTTGCAGGCCGACATCATCGTGAGCTCCACCGACCCCTTCATCGACCGCATGAAGCCAAACCCGGAAGGCCTGCTCTACATTGTTCAGCAACTAGGAGTAGCACCAGGAGAATGCCTGTTCATCGGCGACCGGCAGGAATTAGACGGTGTGTGTGCAGAGCGCGCCAACATGCCCTACCTCATTGTAGACAAGCAGCCGTTTGCCCAATTCGATTTCTATCACACCCTGAAAAATCAGTTGTTTCCTTCCACCAACTAGACTTATGGAAAACACGTTTATCCTTTCTGACGCTGATAGTCAGGAGACAACTACGTTGCAGCCGGCGGGCCTACGCGACTACATCGCCATTGCGCGGCCCGATAACTGGGCCAAGAATGTCTTTATGATGCCGGGTGTGCTGTTTGCCCTGCTCATCTACCGGCCAGGTCTTGACTCACTTTTTGTGATGAAGCTGGTGCTAGGCATCGTAAGCACCTGCCTGATAGCATCGGCCAACTACGTCATCAACGAATACCTGGACGCCGAATTCGACAAATTTCACCCCCTCAAGAAAAAGCGCACGTCGGTGGTGCGCGTGGTGAGTGCCAAGCTGGTGTACCTGGAATGGGTTGGGCTGGCGGCTGTGGGCCTCACATTGGCTTACCAGATTTCCATGCAGTTTTTGCTGGTAGCAGCTTTTCTGCTGTTTATGGGCGTGATGTACAACGTGCGCCCCTTCCGCACCAAGGAGCGTGTGTTCTTGGATGTACTGTCCGAATCCATCAACAACCCCATTCGCTTTGCGCTGGGCTGGTTTATTGTGGCGCCGGCTCTCACCATCGGCACCATCAACTGGGCCGACCTGTTCCAGAGCCTACCCCCCTCCAGCATCCTAATTGCCTATTGGATGGGCGGCGCTTTCCTGATGGCCACCAAGCGCTTCGCGGAGTATCGCCTGATTGACAACCCCGAGCTGGCCGGCCTGTACCGCCGCTCCTTTAAGTTCTACACCGAGCACAGCCTGCTGATTTCGATGTTCTTCTATGCGCTTACCTCGGCTTTCTTCCTGGGCATTTTTTTGATTAAAAACCGGGTAGAGCTGCTGATTAGCTTCCCGTTCTTTGCCTTGCTGTTTGCCTGGTACCTCCGCCTTGGGCTGCTACAAAACTCACCGGTGCAAGGCTCAGAGAAGCTGTACACTCGGAAGTGGTTTATGCTATACGTTGCCCTGTTCTGCCTCCTACTTACAGCCCTTATGTTCGTTGATATTCCGTGGCTGCACTTGTTTTTGCAGGAAACATACTCGCTCAACTAACTCTAAAAAAACACAAGAAGCAGGTTGTGAGACAAGCAGCCTGCATAGGTTGATTTTCCGGAAACCCTGGCGGCCCGTTGTTTGTAACGGGCTGCCAGGGTTTTTTTATTCCAGCAACTCAGCCAGCGCTGCTATTTCCTGCCGGGCTTGCTGCACAGTGGGCTCCTGGCCAAATTCTCTGTCAACCCAACCAATAAAACCCGTTGCCAGCGCCGCCACGGCCTGGCGGCTGCTGCCGGGGGTAGCCGCTACGGGGTGGTCGGCAAGGGGTAGGGCATCCTCCAGGCCCAGCGTGCCCAGCACATCCGACACAAAAGCCAGCGCGCACACGTGCAGCACCTGGTAGAGCAGCACTAGCTCTGGCAGACTCAGCGGGAGTCGCTCGCCGGCTGCCACTGCGCTCAGCCGTGTAGTAATGGCCTCTAGGGCCGAGTCGGATAACGTAGTAAGTGAGGGTAGGGCTTTTAGAAAGGGGTGCGCCGACGCTGCTGTGGTATGCCGCAATTCCTGCGTGAGCAGCAGCGCCAGGCGCAACAGCTGCAAACGCCCCTCATCGAAACCCAGGGTAGCGGCCGGCGGCAACGCCGGGCGCAAGCTGGCCTCGTGCTGCTCCAAAATCGCCTGTATCTGCTGCTGGCGTCGGCGGAGCGGTGCCAGGGCCGCCGCACCGCTTGGGCCGGCCAGAAACTGCTCTAATGCATTTTCCAGCTCAGCGCTTAGCTGTAGACAATACGCGAAAAGATTCTCCAATTCCTCATCGGCAAGCTGCATGTGCTGACGTAGGTAGGCGCGCACTGCCGCGCTCAGCGGGCTGCCCAAAGCGGCCCTACCCAGCAGCACATAGTCGTAGAGACGAAGCGGCCGGGTAGCTATCATTTCTTCCAGCTCGGCAGTGGAGGCCAGTGCCGCTAGTTGGGCTACGGCAGGGGCATCAAGACGAGTGAGTGCGGTAATAGCTTCCTGCGCCTGTGCTGCTGCCGGGAGCTGAAAGAAGTGCTGGGTAGCCATGCCCAGCGCCGATAAGGCCGGTGCCAGTTGGGTGTAGGTAGTAGGCGGCAAAGGCCGCAAAGAGTGGTCAGGCGAGTGCGTAAAGGAAAGCATGTGCAAAGGTGGCGAAGAAGAGGGAATTACTGCTTCAGTAGATTTATTTTATATAAAGTGATTATTTGTTTTATATATTATTTGCAGTGACGCATTTTAAATAAAAAAACATGGTTAATAAAATTATTATGGTTCTTATTTTGTGTATAAAGTGCTATTATAAAGAATACTACAATGAAATGAAGGGTATAAATCGTATTTATAAATCAATGATTATGGTTGTAATAATTGCATTTATATATTATTTTTTGTATCTTTGTATTATCAATTTAAATAAATCAATCACCTAATTCATACACATGCACTATCAAATCAATTCTATCAAAAGTATTTCTGCTAAACAAGCTGCTACCCTCGAGCAGGAAGGCATCATGACATCGGACGCGCTGTTGCGTGCGGCCCGTACACCCGCCGACCGCCGCGAGCTGGCCCGCAACACGGGTATCGAGGAAATGAAGATTTTTAAGTGGGTAAACTATGCTGACCTGTCGCGTATTGATGGGCTGGAGCCTGGCCTGACGGCGCTTCTGGAGCAAGCCGGCATCACGACGATGCTCGATTTGCGGGGCCGTTCACCCTTCAGCCTGCACAGCAAGCTGGTAGCCCTTAACAAGGAGCACCAGGTAGTAAACGCTGTGCCCGATATGTTGCAAATGGCTGATATTGTGAATCATGCCAAGAGCCTGGAGCCAGAAGTCTCGTACCAGTAAGTAATACGGGCACTCCTGCTGCCCTAGATCCCACCCAGCAGAAAACCGCGCTGACGCTTTGTTTAACAAGCGTCGGCGCGGTTTTTTGTTTGGGTATGGCTATCTATATTAGTAATATCTGTACTGGTTGAAAAAATGCTAATAATATGGGACAAATTGCGGGATGACGCTGTTCTATAGCCAACCACAATCCGCTTACCTTTGCATATGCGTGAACCCTTCCTCACTGGCGGCGACGAGCACTACGACGCCACGGACAAAGACATTGATAAGGCCCTACGCCCGCTTAGTTTCGACGACTTTGCCGGACAGGACAAGGTAGTCGAGAACCTGAAAATCTTTGTGGCCGCCGCTAAGAGACGCGGCGACGCCCTCGACCATGTGCTGTTGCACGGCCCTCCCGGCCTGGGCAAAACCACGCTGTCGCACATCATTGCCAACGAGCTGGGCGCGGGCATCAAAATGACCAGTGGCCCGGTGCTCGACAAGCCCAGCGACCTGGCCGGCCTGCTCACCAACCTCGACCCGCACGATGTGCTCTTCATCGACGAGATTCACCGCCTCAACCCGGTGGTAGAAGAATACCTTTACTCGGCCATGGAGGATTACCGTATCGACATCATGCTCGATTCGGGTCCGAATGCGCGCTCGGTGCAGATTTCGCTGTCGCCCTTCACGCTCATTGGCGCTACTACCCGGTCGGGCTTGCTCACGTCGCCGTTGCGGGCACGTTTCGGTATCAACTCACGCCTGGAGTACTACGATGCTAAGTTGCTGACCAGCATTGTGCAACGCTCGTCTGAGATTCTGGGCACACCCATTTACGAGGATGCAGCCTACGAAATTGCGCGTCGCTCGCGTGGTACGCCCCGCATTGCCAACAACCTGCTGCGCCGCACCCGCGACTTCGCCCAGATCAAGGGAACAGGCACTATCACTGTTGATATTGCCCAATTCGCCCTCAACGCCCTCGACGTAGACGCCCGCGGCCTCGACGATATGGACAAGCGCATCCTGAGCACCATCATCGACAAGTTCAAAGGTGGCCCCGTGGGCATCAGCACCATCGCTACGGCCTGCGGCGAAGAAGGCGAAACCATCGAGGAAGTGTACGAGCCGTTCCTGATTCAGGAAGGGTACATCAAGCGCACCAGCCGCGGCCGCGAGGCTACCGAAGCTGCCTACCTGCACCTGGGCCGTACGATGCCCCAGCACCTGCGCGGCAACGCCAGCACGGGGGAGTTGTTTTCCTGATTGTGAATCAAACTCACTATAAAATGCTCAAGCAGATGCTATTATTAGCGGTTTGCTTGGGCATATTGCTTTCATGCCAGAGCCAAGAAGTAAAAGGGAATATGTCTGATCATAAAGAAAAATTGGATGCTAGAATAGAGCGGCTAAGCAAGAAATACGATTTACGGGTTCATTATTTTGATGCAGAGTGTCTATATGATGAAGGCGATTTGGCTTTGACCTTGTCGGAGTTCTTGACTAAGCTGCTGCCGGAACAACAATTCCGCGTTACGGAGTCGTTGACCCCAAATAAACAGCAAGTTATTGCGCAGGTTTTTTACCAAGACACAATTGTTGGTGAAGTAACTTCCGAAGTTGGTGGGGATTACTTGCCAGATTCATTTTATACAGCGTTGGACTCAATACCAGCAAGGGCGAAGAGTAAGCGTGAAATGTGGATGGTGAATCCACGGCTCTATGGTCAGGATGGTTGCTACATATCCGGTACCACACGAAACTTGATGGCCGCTCGGCAGGAAGGGCTTCCTTTACTGCTGCCAACTGAAACTACGGATGATATGATGAAAGCAGATATCAGTGACTTTGAGTAGCTGCATGCTCAGCTTAGTAACTTGTGGCATAGGAGAGGAAGGAATGCCGTATTTTTGTAGTTAGCCATTCCCAAACTCATGCTACCTATCGCCCGTTATACTGCCTTCATTAAGCGCCGCGCCGCTGAGCTGGGCTTTATGTATTGTGGTATTTCGAAGGCGGAGTTTCTGGAAGAAGAAGCGCCGCGGCTGGAAAACTGGCTGAACCGCAACGCCCACGGTAAAATGGCCTATATGGCCAATCACTTCGACAAGCGCCTCGATCCGCGCCTGTTGGTGGAGGGCGCCAAATCAGTCGTTTCGCTGCTGCTGAATTATTACCCTGCCGAGGAAGACCAGCAGCCCGACGAGCCGGACACGCTCAAAATCAGCAAGTATGCCTACGGTCGCGACTATCATTTTGTCATCAAAGACAAGCTGAAAACCCTGCTGGCGGATATTCAGCAGGAGGTAGGGGAGGTAGGCGGGCGCGTGTTCGTGGATTCGGCGCCGGTGATGGACAAGGTGTGGGCCAAGAAAAGCGGCCTGGGGTGGGTAGGGAAAAGCTCAAACCTGATCCGGCCGGGCACCGGCAGCTTCTTCTTTATTGCCGAGCTGATTCTAGACCTGGAGCTGGACTACGATGGCCCCATTAAGGACTACTGTGGCACCTGCACCAAATGCGTGGATGCCTGCCCCACGGGTGCCATTACAGAGCCCTACGTGGTAGATGGCAGCAAGTGCATCAGCTACTTCACCATCGAGCTGAAAGACCAGATACCGCAGGAAGTAGCCGGTAAATTTGGCAACTGGGTATTTGGTTGCGACATCTGCCAGGATGTGTGCCCCTGGAACCGCTTTGCCCAGGCGCACAACGAGCCGCAGTTTCAGGCGCACCCGCAGTTCAAGCACCTCCGCGCCACCGACTGGCAGGAAATCACGCACGAGCTGTTCTCAGAATTGTTTCGGCAGTCGGCGGTGAAGCGCACGGGGTATGCGGGCTTGCAGCGCAACATCCTGTTTGTAACGCAAACCGCCGATGCGGAAGCATCGGCGGGTAGGGCGGCAGAATCAGATGGCTAATTGGCCAAAGACGCGGTTTAGGATGGCGCGGTAGACTTTGGCAAACTGGGCGTAGCACCATTCCTTGAACTGGGCTACTTCTTCGGGTAGTATCGTGCGGAGTGCCTTGCGCAGCTCCTTCTCAAATAAAAACTTGTCGAAACTAACCTTAGATAGGATGGTTTTGGTGTACTCTAGCATGGTGGGTGGTTTTCAATAGCGGGTGGAGTATTGGGTGGGGAGAGCGAACCGTTATACGAACAAGCGTTAGCTATAGTGGTACTTTACGAAAGGCTAATTGCTAACCATCAGACAATCCGGAAATTAAATTTTAAAGCCACAAAAAAAGGACGCATAAAGCGTCCTTTTTTTGTGGCTTTACCTTAGAAAAACGTGCTTTTTCTATATTCTAGTATATAAACAGGCCTGCCAAATTGCTGGCAGTAGTAGCTGTCATGGGCTCATCGAAAGCGGCCTGCACTTTTTGCAAGGCCGTCTGGCCTACGCCAGCTGCATCAATAGGTAGTAGGTCGAAGGGAATGGTTTGTCCGGCTACGCGTTGCGTGGTGTTTTCTTCGCCCGCATACACGGCATCGGTCAGGCCCGCTGTTGTAATGGACTGGTCCGTGGGGCTGATCCACGGTTTCACGGTAGCATTGCGGTTGCGGCGCAAGGTACGGATGTGGGCCGCATGCCGAGCCTCCACCGAGTGAATACGAGCAGCAGCTGTCAGAAACACCCGGTCGCTCTGCACGGTGGCAAGCTGGCCCTTGTAGGCCCGCACCCCCGTGTCTTCCAGCAGTTGGGCTACCTGCAAAAAGGTGTCGAAATTGCTGAATACGTCGGCAAACGGTGCGCTTTGCGTGCCGTTTTTGCTACCGGTAAAATCGAAGTTAAGATTGGTGGGTATATCAGCGCCGGATGCCTGGAGTACCCGCGTGAGAAAGGCAACGTGCTGCTGCTCATGCTGCTGCACCGTCACAATGCCCGGCCGCAGATCGGAAGGAATAAACCCAGCGGGTACGGCGGGCGTATTGGGCACTAAACCTAGCGCCCGCGAATAAAAGTTGTTTTCGAGCAGCTCCAGGGTAAGCGCCAGCGAAAGTGAGTCGGTGATGGTTTGTGCTCCACGCCCGTAGGCTTGGCGCAGCGCCGAGCCCAGCACCAAGGGCGCGGTAGCCACGGCAGCCTTGCCAGTGAGGGAACCCAGGCGGGTAAGCGCCTCGCGGCGCGAGCCCAACCGGGCAAGCAGTTCCGGGTCGGCTTCGGTCAGATTGACCAGGAGTTTCAAAATATTCATACGCGAGAAGGCAAGCGAAGCTAGGCTAAAGCAGCAGTATTAGAAGTCACAACGGTTACCGTGAAGTAGGGGGCTAGCTCCGTAATCACCGCCGACGGCGTCAGTACAGCACCAAGTCCGGCCAGGTCGCCGGTGCTGGTCACTACATCGGTACCAGCAAAAGAGCCGGCTACCTCCAGGTCGCGCACGTAGGCCGCATGACGCGCCTTCACGGAAGCAATCTTACCAGCAAACAGCAGGTAGTCTTTGCCGGTGCTGTCGGTGCTGAAGCGCATTACCACATCATTGTAGGCCGCCACCGTCAGGTCTTCAAACTTTTTAGCCGCAGCCACTACACCAGCGCGAGTAGTAAGGGTAAGGGTAGCAAACGTGAAGGTCAGCGGGGCAATGGCATTGGCGCCCAGCAGGTATTTGTACGACTCTGTATAAATCAACTCGTGGTCGCGCAGATCGGTGAAGCCCGCCTGCTCCGCAGTAGTCATCCCTGTGGGGAAAGCCGCTACCACTGCTTGGTAGAAGGCCAGCGTTAGTTGGTGTAGGCTATATAAATAGTTGAATACGACGTTGTTGGCGGTGATGCCCTGGACGCCATTGGTATACGACAGCAGTGGGGTAGAGGGCGTAGTAGGTGTATTTTCACCATCATCATCACTGCAACCCGCTAGTACCAGCGTAGAGGTAGCAACTGTTGCACCTGCCGCCCGCAAAAACGTACGACGTGGCAGGGGAGTAGATGTGAAAAAAGGAGTAAGCTTATCGGACATACACAAAGGCGAAACAGGCTTTCAACGCAGATTTACTATAAATCTGATATAGGCGCTGGTAAAGTTACTTAGTTCCGGCTGAATAGCGGATGGAACCCACGAAAAGCACAAAAGGGTACACCACGCGGCGTACCCTTTTGCTGAATTGCTAGTGTATAGCGAGCCTAGTTCTTGATGAAAGGCCCTACTACTGTGCGTACAGAGGTGTCATCCAGTGCTTCATCGAAGGCCTCACTGGCCAACGCTCTTGTGTAGCTTGAGTCGAGGCTAGTGAGGTCTATGCCAGCCTGCATAAAGTTTTCTTCGGATGGGAAGGTAGTAGTAGGATTACCTGGGCCATAAATGGCTGCCACAGCGTTATTCGCTTCAGCATTGGTAATCCAAGGGGCGTTGTTGGCAGTGCCGTTGGCTTTGCGCATCGAGCGGATGTGCGCCGCGTGACGGGCTTCTACCGAGTGAATTTGTAGGGCAACGGTTAGGACGTCGTTGGGATTTCCTGCGCTTTTAATCACGCCTGCCTGACCTTTGTAGGCACGTACGCCGCCATCTTCCAACGACTGAGCATATGCCAGGAAATTGGCGTAGTTATCGAATGCCGGGCCGAAATCGAAGCTCTTGGGCTTCGGGTTGGCGTTCGAAGACAGAGCACCTTTCAATAGATTTACGTGCGCCGTTTCGTGCTTCATGATCTGCTGAATGGCTGCAGTAGCTGCCCCGCTTGGAATCAGGCCGGTTTTGGCCAAGGCTTGCTTGTAAAAGTCTTCCTCCAGGTATTCCAACAGCAAAGCGTAGTTCAATACAGCATTTGCGCTGTTCAGCGTCTGCTGACCTACTGCTTTGTTGAACACAGAGCCCAGCGCGATAGGAGCAGCCGCCAAAGCAGCTTTTTTGCTCATGTTGCCAAGTGCAGCGAAAACATCGCGACGTGAGTTGAGCTTGTCCAGGATTTCTGGATCAGCCTTCTCGATTTCTGAAATGATATTAAACAAGTTCATGATGAAGTCTGCTATCTGTGAATTATTTACCTACGTTGGCACCGCTGATGGTTTCCTTGATGAACGGCTGGGCAGCCGTCAGGACAGTAGCCACATCGTTTGCCTTGTCCAAGCCGTTTGCATCTACGATATCATCGGCTGCGAAAGAACCATTGCTAATCAAATCGCGGATGTAGGCTGCGTGGCGCGCTTCTACCGATACAATCTTGCCGGCAATGAGCAGGTAGTTAGTATCCTTGATAAGCTTACCAGCGCCGTTGTAGGCTGATACACCAAGGTCTTCGAACGTCCGAGCCGTTGTCAGTACCGAGTTGCGGTCCGTGAAGTTGATCTTGGAAAAGTCTGGCGTCAGGCCCGGAATGGTTTTGCCAGCGGCAGCCGTGTCAATAGCTTTCTTGAAGAAATCACGGTGAATGGCTTCGTGCTTCGCAATAGCTGTCAGATAGGTTTTCTCATCGGCCGTCATGTTAGCATACGGAGTGGCAATCACTTGTGCATAGAAAGCCGCTTCCAGTTGCTCTAAAGCATATGCGTAGTTCAGTACACCCACGTCACCCGAACCCAGGTCTACCATGCCAGGGGTAGAGGGTGAGTTATTGTCGCTGTCGTCGTTGCAGCCGGCCAGGGCCAGGGCTGTTACGCCGGCCGTAGCCCCAGCATACATAAAGAAAGAGCGGCGCTTAATGGGAGCGTACAGCGGCTTGGTGAAGCCCGCTTCGTCTTCGCCTGGTTTGATGATGTTGGACATAAAAAAAGGAAGTTTGGGTGAAACAGGGGAACTAGGGCAATAACAGAGCCACGACAGCTACTTTCTGCCTTTACTCAAGTATTAAATATCCTAGAAGCTTGTTGTTTGATGTGATTTACGGCTGAGTAAGCAGAATGGATTGGGTAGTAGTATTTTTTTTCGTTCAGCTTTCTGTAATCAGATGGTAGGCTGAATAAAACAGGCAACAAAAAAGCTGCTCTTAGAGCGGCTTTTTTGTTGCCTGTTAGGTGGTTACGCAATCGTCTAGTTGAACAATCCAGCGGTAGCGCCAACTGCCGAGCGGAAGTTGCGGGCAATGGCTTTTACTGCGGCGGCATCCAAGGGCTCATCAAATGCTTCGGAAGCTGCGGCGGCCGTGATGGTAAGGCCAGTGGGGGCCGTAGAACTCGTCTGCACGTTGATGTTTGCCTGCGTTACGTTGCTTTCAGCGGGATGATTCGCATCGGAGCCGGCGCCGTACACGGGTGCTGTCACGGCTGGCACTGGCCCACCGTTGTCGGTGCCCGAAATCCAGCTTTTGGGCTTAGCATTCAGGTTAGTGACGTCGGCGGTAGCTGATACGCCACCGCGGCGCAACAGGCGCAGGTGCGAGGAGTGGCGAGCCTCCACGGAGTGGATGTTGAGAGCGGCCGTAAGAATAGCCTTATTGCTCATCAAGCTAGGAGCACCACCCTTGTAGGCACGTACACCTGTGTCTACAAAGGCTTGGCCGGTGCCATAGAAATTGGCCGAGTTGGCAAACGGATCAGGAAGCTTGCCACCTGCCGTGTAATCAAACGCCGCGCGGGTGGGGTCGTTGGGGCTGAACGCCTGGCTACCCAACACGGCTCGCAGGGCATTGATGTGGCCCAGCTCATCGTCCCGGATGATAGTTATAGCAGGGATATCAGCGCTCGGAATCAAACCACTGGTTTTTAAACCGGTATCGTAATAGTGGTATTCCAGGTACTCCAGCTGCAATGCCAGATTCAGCGTTTGCACAATCTCAGTAGATAGGTTACTGCTCTGGCCGTAGGCCTTATTGAACATAGTGCCCAGCAAGCCGGGTAGGGTGGCTGCCGTTACGGCTTTGCCCATACCCGAAATGTGCTTGAATACGCGCCGACGGGTGTCGAAACGGTCGTAAACTTCTGGGTCTACTTTTTCAATGTCGGAGATAATCTTAAATAAATCCATGGTGGAAAGACAACGTGTGAAAGGGTAGGGAAGAGAATTAACGCAAGCTATTAGCACTTAGCTTAGAGCCGTCGGCTAGATACATGTTGGCTGTCTCAAGTACCTGCGAAGGTGACTTAGACTTTTCTTGCCGAGCACTAGCTCCTGTTGTGCTAAAGTCAACTACATCGTCTCCCACAAAAGAATTGAACGTAATCAGGTCGCGAATCAACGCGGCGTGGCGCGCTTCTACCGATACAATCTTACCGGCAATAGTGAGGTAGGATGCATCCTGAATATACTGTCCAGCACCGTTATAAGCGGCAACACCCAGGTCCTCAAATGCCTTTGCAGCGTTCAATACACTGGTACGCTCGCCAAAGTTGATAGCAGAGAAATCGGGCGTCAGGTTTTTAAGTGGTGTAGCATTTGCCGCGGAAATGGCCTGACGGAAAAAATCAACGTGAATTTTTTCGTGTAAGGCTAGATCCTGAAAGACTTGCTTTTCAGCGGCACTTGCAGTATTCAGATAGTAACCACCGGCTATTACTTGCGCGTAGAAAGCGGCTTCTAGTTGCTCTAGCGCATAGGCATAATTCAGTACACCCACGTCATTTGCCCCCACATCAATAAAAGAGGAGTTATCGTCGCTGTCGTCGCTGCAGCCGGCCAGGGCTAGGGCCGTTACGCCGGCCGTAGCACCAGCATATATGAAAAAAGAGCGACGCTTAATAGGGGCGTATAGTGGTTTGGACAGAGTGTTGTCGTCGGGTTTGATGATGTTGGACATGAAAAAGGAAGTTTGGGTGAGGCCTAATGCAAATGGAATTCTCCACTAACTGAATTCTGCCGTTTTTACGGGACTTTTACAGGCATGATTAAAAGTGCCCAAATCTTCAGGTTAGTGTCTGAAACAGTAGTGATGAGCTTATCAGTAAAAACCCTGATATAAAAACAGTAGGAAGAGCATTTTCATGTGATGAACTGCGTATAAATACCTATTTGACAGTGGGCTGTCAGTTTTGCCTAAATTTGCGTGTGATACGACTCCAAGCTATTCTCTGCTTTTTGCTGTTGCTGCTCGCAGAAACAAGCCGTGCGCAAGCTGTTCCGCCTGCTAGCGATGCCGGCCAAGCGGTAGTGGTGCTAGGCCGCACAGAGTTTCCGATCAACGAGTACTTTACCATCAGCTTCACCTTGCGTGGGGCGTCGCTTGATCGGTATTCTGCCTTCCCGGATATCGAGGGCTTCAAGAAAAGCGGTAAGCTAAACACGACCACCACGCGCACGGTAGGCGGCCAAAGCTCGATTGAGCTGACTATTACCCAGCGCTATGCCGCCTACCAGGAAGGGGAGTTTGAGTTACCGCCGTTTACCATTACCGTGAACGGCAACCCCATTCGCTCGCCGGGTGCTACCCTGCAAGTAGGACCACAGCAGGCACAGGCTACCCCACCTGCCGCCGGCACCAACCCCAGCTCTAATAACCAGCCTCTACAAGGCATTGGCCTTTTGGATGAGCTGTTCGGCAAGCCCAAGCCCGATGCGTACGTGGAGCCGAAAGACCATGCATTTCTGGCGTTAGTAGCCGATAAAAGCAGTGTGTATGTAGGCGAAGGAGTGCACGTGAACATGTATTTCTACCTCACGCCCACCGACCAGGGCCTGCTAGACTTCTACAACTTTGCCGGTCAGCTGCCGGGTATCATACAGCAGCTGCAGCAGCGCACGGCCTGGGAAGAGCACTTCGAGGATCAGGAAATAACCCCCGAAACCATCACGGTAGGCGGCAAGAGCTACCTGCGTTACCGCCTCTACGAAACGGAGCTGTATCCGCTGACGGCTGAGGCGCTGCGTTTTCCGATTATTTCGCTGCAAATGGTGAAATACAAAGTAGCAAAAGACCCCACTGCCGATCCTACCGACCGCCTGGAAGGCTACAAAACCTACTTCACCGACCCGCTAACTATAGCGGTAAAGCCCCTGCCGCCCCACCCCCTACGCGACCAGGTAGCCGTGGGGCGCTACCAACTGCGCGAGGCCATCGACCGCACAGCGTTTCAGGTAGGGCAGGCTTTTACGTATACGTTCTCAGTTGAGGGAGAGGGAAATCTGGCCACGCTTTCGGCGCCTACGCTGCGGCCTCAGCCTGGGGTAGAGCTCTACGGGCCGGATATCCGGCAAGACCTGACGCGCCAGAGTGGGCGGGTAGGTGGGCGCAAGCGATTCACGTATCGGCTGGTGCCCCGCCAGCCGGGGCCGCTGCCGCTCGATAGTCTGCTCACGCTGGTCTACTTCAATCTGGCTACGGCTCGCTACGACACGCTGCGTCCGCAACTGGTTGTATCCGTGCAGGATGCGCCGCAAAAAGCCGCATTTCGTCCCCGCCCCGACGACCCTTTCTATACCGAGGCGCTACAAGCCGCTGACAACACCTTGCAGCCCTTGAATGCGTATCGCGATGTGCGCCGCTACACTAATATAGTGCTCGTGCTCTTGATAGGCTTGGCGGGCTACGGCTGGTGGCGGGGAAGCCGCTGAGGGTAGCAGAACAGGAATAAGAGGTAATTGCGTGCGCCAATGAGGGCTTTTGCTGACCTTTACGGTCAACAGAGTTGCGTATTGCCCATTTCTTACCTGCTTACTGCTCATTGCTACCCTATGGCTAATTCTTTCGGCACCCTCTTCCGCATCACCACTTTCGGCGAATCGCACGGCGTGGGCATTGGCGTTACCATCGACGGCTGCCCGGCCGGTTTGGCAGTGGATGTAGCGGAAATTCAGGCGGCGCTGGACCGGCGCCGGCCCGGCCAGTCGGACCTGACGACCCCGCGCAAAGAGGCCGACCAGGTAGAGGTGCTTTCGGGCCTGTTCGGCGGTATGACGACGGGCACGCCCATCGGCCTGCTCATCCGCAACCAAGACCAGGCCAGCCACGACTACTCCCACATCGAGCACGCCTACCGCCCTTCCCACGCCGATTATACCTACGATCAGAAATACGGCCGGCGCGACTATCGGGGCGGTGGCCGCAGCTCGGCCCGCGAAACCGCTGCCCGCGTGGCGGCCGGGGTAGTGGCTCAAAAACTGCTGGCGCACTATGGTATTGAGGTGGCTAGCTATGTGTCGCAGGTAGGGGCCGTGGCCGTGCCGGTGGGCTACGAAGAGCTGGACCTAAGCCTGACTGACTCCAACCCCGTACGCTGCCCGCACCCCGAAACGGCCGAGCGTATGGCTGCCCTCATTCGTCAGACCCGCGACCGGCACGACACGGTAGGCGGCATCGTGACGGGGGTAGTGCGCCATGTGCCCACGGGCCTGGGCGAGCCGGTGTTTGATAAGCTGCACGCCGAGTTGGGCAAGGCTATGCTGAGCATCAATGCCGTGAAAGGCTTTGAGTACGGCTCGGGCTTTGCCGGCACGCTGCTATTCGGCTCAGAGCACAACGACCAGTTTTACACCAACGAAGCCGGCGAGGTACGCACCCGCACCAACCATTCGGGCGGCATCCAAGGCGGTATCAGCAACGGGCAGGATATTTATTTCCGGGTGGCCTTCAAGCCTGTCGCTACCATTCTGCAACCGCAGCAAACCATCAACGACCAAGGCGAGGAGATCAGCCTGGCCGGCAAAGGCCGCCACGACCCCTGCGTACTACCCCGCGCCGTGCCCATCGTAGACGCCATGACGAGCCTCGTGCTAGCCGATATGATTTTACGGGCGCGGGCGAATAAGGTAGGGTAGGAGGGTGTGAGGGTATGGGGGTAGGAGGGTGTGAGGGTGTGAGGGTAGGAAGTGTGTCATCCTGAGCGCAGCGAAGGACCTTCTCACGCGTGAACGACAGACGTAACAACGACTCGTTCACGCGTGAGAAGGTCCTTCGC
>NZ_JACSCY010000023.1 GCF_014333615.1 Hymenobacter citatus
ATTCCGAGCTTGTCGAGGAATCTCGCGTGCTGACGAAAGATAGTATCTGGCATCAGCACGCGAGATTCCTCGACAAGCTCGGAATGACGTTCAATAAGCATTGGCCTTTCTACTGCCCGCTAGCTGAACCAAACCCGGCCGGGTTGTTGTCTGCTCTGTTATGATGCTTGCTGAACTTTTCTTTGCTGGTTTTCTGACGTTCGCGCTGCCCGAAGCGCACGTGCCGTTTGCCGCGCCCGCGAGGGTAGTGACCCTTGGAAGCGTAGACCCCTGCCGCATCTACGGCTCCATCTTCCTCGAAACCGACCCGCGCCGCCGCAACCAGTGTTTTGCCGTCGTGTACGTAGAGCAGGAAACGGCCTTCACCAACCTCATGGTGTACAAAGAAGACAACAAGCTCTTCGCCGACCAGGCCGGCCTGTGGGCCTTCACCGACGCCCGCGACTTTGCCGACTATCGCATTTTTGTGACCGAAAATCGGAATCTGGCCGACTTCACAATTCACTATACCGATGTGCGTTCTTATGCCGGCTGTCGGCCGCAGTAGGGCGCACTCCACCAACTACCGCAGATTTTCCTGCGAACTTGCCGCCCGAACTATCACGGGCGGCATTTTTTTTGCCTTCGCCCATTCTTTCCCCACACTATGGATTTTGTAGAAGTACGCGTTCAGGCCCCGCGCGAGCTGGCCGACATTCTGGTTGCCGAGCTAAGTCAGGTAGGCTTCGATACGTTTGAAGACAACGACGAAGGCTTTTGCGCCTACACCACCGAAGACGTATTCAACCCCGACGACGTAGCCGAAATCATGAGTCGCTACCAGGGTACCGACGTCATCGAGTACGACCACCGCATCATCACCCGTCAAAACTGGAATGCCGAGTGGGAAAAGAACTTTCAGCCCCTCATCATTGCCGATAAAGTATCGGTGCGTGCTCCCTTCCACCCTAAGCCCGACGGCGTAGAGTACGACATCGTGATTATGCCGCGCATGTCCTTCGGCACCGGCCACCACGAAACCACCGCGCTGATGATTGAAAATCAGCTAACGGTAGACCACCAGGGCAAGCGCGTGCTGGACATGGGCTGCGGCACGGGCATTCTGGCCATTATGGCTGGTATGCTGGGCGCCCGCGAAATCCTGGCTGTAGACGTGGAGCCCTGGACTGTAGAAAACGCCCGCGACAACGTGCAGGACAACGGTTTTCCCGAGGCCGAGTGCCGCCTGGGTGGGGTAGAGGTGCTAGAAGGAGAAGCGCCGTTTGA
This sequence comes from Hymenobacter citatus, assembly GCF_014333615.1. Lineage (GTDB taxonomy): Bacteria > Bacteroidota > Bacteroidia > Cytophagales > Hymenobacteraceae > Hymenobacter > Hymenobacter citatus. Next base: position 1,267 of record NZ_JACSCY010000023.1, read on the forward strand.
TATTATTCTGGCCAACATCAACCGCAACGTGTTGCTGGAGGATATGCACGCTTACGCCGCCCTGCTGCCAGCTGGCTGCCCTATAATATTCAGCGGATTCTATGAAGAGGATTTATCCAAGATTCAAGAGGAAGCTAAGAAGCAGGGATTAGCCTATCAATCAAATAGAAAGAAGAATAACTGGGTTTCGGCAATTTTTACGAAATTGTAGCCTGTTTAGTGGGTTTTGACGGCATTAGTATGAAAAAACAGGTTCTTGGTTGGCTTTGTGCGGTGATGGTAGGCCTGGGTGCACCAGCTTGGGCGCAGCAAACCCGCCCGGCGGCGGGCACGGCAACACCAGCCCCGCGGTTTGTGGGCAAGCTCTCTTCCGACCCGGCGCAGTTCATGCAGGATGTGCAGGTGATGATGGCTTCGACCAACAATGCGGCAGCCAAGGCCTCTGCTGCTCGCTTGCAGGAGCTGTGGGCCAGCAACCGCCTCACGGCCACGCAGCAAGGCAAAATAGTGACGCTGTCGCAGCAGATGCTAGCGAAGAATTTCAAGCCGCGCCCCCACCTCGAAACGCTGTACAACCTGCTGGTAACGGCCAAAACCAAGCAAAACTTTTCCGACCAGCAAACCGACGAGCTGCTGGACGTACTGACCAAAACCGTAGACAAGGACGCCCCCCGCGATGCGGAGAAGTTCCTCTTGGCAGCCACGCAGTTCATCGAAACCCGCTACCTCTACCACTCGCGCTATAGCACGCTGCGCGCCGATGGTGGCTCGTTCAGCTTTGCCTACAACGAGGCAGACATGCCGGCCGTTGCCGAAGCGCTTCGGCCTACCCCAAAGCCCGTAGCACCCAAGCCCGAGCCGGCCAAGCCGGCGCCTACCCCTGCCAAGGCTGCGGCCAAACCAGTTGCGAAAGCTAAGCCGGCTCCCAAGAAGAAGGTCAGCAGTGGCTGGGATACCAGCGACTTATGGAGCAGCAGCGACGGCAGCGGCTGGGGCGATACCGACGATGGCTGGGGAACACCCGTTAAGAAGAAAACGCCGGCCAAACCAGCCGCCGCTGCCAAGGCTACCCCCGCCAAAGAGGCGGCCGCTCCCGAGCCGGAGGCTGAGCCAGAACCGGAATCATCGGCTGCGCCGTCCTACGTATTCGATTCGTATATGGCACCCAGCACAAAAGGACCGGTGCTGGTATTAAAAGACGTGGACCTATACATGGCCAGCGGCGGCGACTCTGTGGTGCTGCGCAAAACCAGCGGCGCGGTAGTGCCCTCTAGCCACCATTTCGTAGGTGGAAACGGTGAATTTGCCTGGACTGTGAACAACAGCCCGGCTACCGCTGTGCTAGGACCGTATGATTTCGACATCAACAAAGCCGAGTTCAAAGCCGAGCCAGTGAAGTTTACCTACGCTGCTGTGCTGGAAGAGCCCATTTTGGGTGCGTTGGCGTATAAGCTGATCAAGAAAAAACCGGGCGCTACCGACACGGGCTACCCGCGCTTTATCTCCCTCACCAACGATGCCCGCGTGAAGGACCTGGGCCAGGACATCCGCTACTACGGTGGCTTCTCCTTGGCAGGCTCGCGCATGTTGTCGGCTTCGCTGGATGGCAGCCTGTCGCGCATTTTGGTGGACGCCAACGGCAAACCCAAATTTCGGGCGTCGTCGAAAGCGTATGTGCTAGGCGACACGCTGATTTCGGCGGCGCGGGCGGCCGTTACCATTTTCGAGGATAAAACGGATTCGCTCACGCACCCCGGTGTGAAAATGAAGTTCTCGAAGCCGCGCCAGCTGCTGCAACTTACCCGCGAAGCAGGCTTGTACAAAAACACGCCCTACTATGACTCCTACCACCAAATGGAAATCGGGACGGAACTGGTGACGTGGCCGCTAAACTCGCCCGACATCAACTTTTCGATGCTGACGGCCAAAAACCAAGTAACAGCCGATTTCGAGTCGCGGGAGTTTTATACCAACACGCGTTATCAGCAGATCAAAGCCATCAACAAGCTGCACCCGTTGCAGATGGTGGTAGGCTACAGCCAGCGCCACAACAATCAGAAGCTGATTACGGTGCAGGAAATTGCGCAGGAGTTGAACATCAAGGAACCCAACGTACGCACCGCCGCCGCCGGCCTAGCCCGCGACAGCTACGTGCGCTGGCGCCCCGAAACCGACGAGATTGTGGTGCTGCCCAAGGCCACGCACTACGTCAACTCGGCCCGGAATAAGAAGGACTACGACCACCTGGCGATTAAGTCGCTGGCACCAAAGGGCAACAACGCTACCCTGAACCTGAACACCAACGACCTGCTGGTGCGCGGGGTAGAGCGCTTCAACTTCTCCGACGACTCGGTGACGGTATATGTGAAGCCGGACTCCTCGATTATCCACATTCAGAAAAACCGGGGGGTGGTGTTCAATGGTACCGTAGTAGCCTCGGCCTTCGTGTTCAAGGGGCAGAAGTTCAAGTTTGACTATGACGGCTTCTACATCGACCTGACCAAGATTGACTCTATTATTGTGAAAGGCAAGGGTGCCAAAGGCTCGGTGATGAAGGCCCGCGTACGCGATTTCAGCATTGCCAATCAAAAAGGTGAGTCGGCTGGTAAGCTCTATATCAATAGCCCCGACAACAAATCGGGCCGCAAGAAGCTAGGTGCCTACCCTGCCTTTGATGCCAGCACTGGTGCAGCCGTGTTCTTCAACAACCCCGACGTACTAGGCGGCGCTTACGACAGCACCATGTACTTCGACATTCCGCCATTTCGCATCGATTCGCTCAACAACCGAAACCGCTCGGCAGTCGGGTTTACGGGCACGTTTCACTCGGGTGGCATCATGCCTGATTTCAAGACTAAGCTGAGCTTGCAGGAAGATGGGGCGCTGGGTTTCACCTACGATGTGCCCAAAGAGGGTTTTCCGCTCTATGGCGGCAAAGGTGTGCTGTTTAACAAGGTGAACATGAGCAACCGCGGGTTGCTAGCAAAAGGGAATATCAAGTACCTGACCGGGGACTTCAGCAGCGACCAATTTATCTTCTACAAAGACTCGGTGGTAACCGTGGGTAAGACTGGTACCATCACGCCGGGGCCGCTGAAGGGGGTAGAGTTTGCCAAGGTAACACTGCAACCCGGCTACCAGATGAAGTGGGCCGTGCTGCGCGACTCGATGTACCTGAGCACTCAGCGCGACGGCGACGCCATGCGCTTCTACGACGGCAACTACAAGTTTAAGGGCACGGCTACGCTCACACCCGGTGGCCTCTACGGCAACGGCGGGCTTGATGGGCCGCAGTCGTTTATCCGCTCGCCGCAGCTGGCCTTTAAGACGAAGAACTACACCGGCAAGCAGTCGACGCTGAGTATTAAATCGGCGGAACCGAACAAACCAGCGCTGGTAGCGAATGAAGTAGCCTTTGAATATGATTTGCAGAAAGGTTTTGCCGACTTCACCCGTGAGGAGGGTAGCAAGGCCAGCATCGAGCTGCCCTATTCCGACTACCGCACTACGCTGAGTGGTGGCCGCTGGGACTTCCAGAAAAAGCTGGTGCAGATGCGCGTGGCACCCGGCGCCGACTCGTCGCGTTCCTACTTCTACTCCACCAAGCCTGAGCAGAACGGGCTGAAGTTCCGGGCCAGTACCGGCAACTACGACCTGAGCCGCTACCGCCTGGTGGCCGGCGGCGTACCCCGCATTGCCTCTGCCGATGCCTGGATTACGCCCGATTCGAGCAAGGTATACATTCTGGCAAATGCGCAGATGCGGCCATTCCAGAATGCAGGTATTGTGATGGATACGCTGGCCAAGTACCACAATCTGTACCAGGGCGCCATCACGATTCAGTCGCGCACGGCGTTCAGCGGTAATGCTATGTTTAAGTACCAGACCGCTGCCGACTCGTTTGCTATTAAGTTTTCCAACTTCCACTCCGACTCTACCGCGATGCGGGGGACGCTGGCCTCTACGGCCAAAACGGGTGGTGTGCTGGGTAAGCTGCGGGGCAACAAAAACGCACTGAATGCTGGTCCAGCTTCGCCGCCGACTATTGCTGTGGGCGGCATTCAGGCGGCCGATAAGTTCTTGCTGGCACCGCGTATTTCCTACCGGGGTAGTATGATTATGAACTCGCAACAGCCGGGCTTTACGTTTGAAGGGCAGGCACGCTTGCAGTTCAGCCAGTTACCCGGAGCTTCCGATTGGTTTGCCGTGAAGGATAGCATCGACCCGAAAGACGTGCGCATTCACCTCAATGAGCCCAAGACGGAAGATGGGACGCCTATGCTCACCGGCTTGTTTTTGTCCAGCGGATCGTCCAAAATCTATCCGTTGTTTGTGGCTGCCAAGCATAACGCCGATGATTTGGGCCTGTTTACGGTGGATGGCGAACTGCGCTACAACAGCAAAAAGCGCGACTTCACCATCAGCCGCCACGATCCGGCGGCCACGGACATCTACGAAGGCGACGTGCTGACCTTTAATGATACCACGGCGGCAATCAACTTTCGGGGTAAGCTGAACCTCATCAACTCCAATAAGGATTATACTCTGGTAGCGGCCGGCTTAGGCTATGCCAAGCCCGATAGCGCTATCTACCAGTTGAATACGATGCTGGGCTTTGACATTAACATGCCCGACAAAGCAGTGCAGGCCATGGCCGACGACATTGCTAAAAACGCCAAGTTTGCCCCCCAGGCCTTGGATGGGTCGCGGGAGGATCTGTACAAAATCGGCGAGTTTGCGGGTAACAGTGCGGCCGTAGCCTTCGACACACGCAAGGGCAATAACGCGTCGTTGCTGAAAGTGTCCAACAAGTTCACCTACACCATTTTGCTGAATAAGGTGAATCTGGTGTGGTCGGAGAAGCAGAAAGCGTGGTACTCGGAGGGTAAGATTGGCGTGGCCAACATCATGAGCAAAGACCTGAACGTACTGATTGATGGCTACGTGGAAATCCGGAAAGATGAGAACGGCGACGTGGTGGAACTGTATCTGGAAGCCGAGCCGCAAACGTGGTACTACCTCAAGTATGCCAACAACCTGCTTCTCACCAAAGCGCAACACGGCTCCTACGACGAGCTGATTGGACAGAAAGCCAAGGGCGACTACAACACGGCCACGTCCTATGGGTTCTTCCTGGGCGATGATCTGGAAGTGGAATCCTTCTTGACGCACTTCCGCAAGGACTACCTGGGCGAAACTGGCAAACGTAAAGTGGTAGTGCAGTCGTCGGGCAGTACGGGCAACTTCGATTTTGCGGAGGACCCCGGTAAAAAGAAGAAAAAGAAGAAGGGCCAAACCGACGAGGTAGCCGCCGATGGCAGCCAACCCGCCGATGAAGCACCAATGGAAGAGCCCAGCAAAAAGAAGAAAAAGGCCAAGGAAGAAGTAGCGGCCGACGCAACAAACGCCGACGCCCCGCCCGCCGAGGAATCGAAGAAAGACAAGAAGAAAAAGGAAACTGCTACCGAAGCCAAGCCTGACGAGCCCAAGGCAGAGGACGACAAAAAGAAGAAAAAGAAACGCGCCGCCAACGACCCCTTCGGCGAAGACTAAGCAAGCAGCCCTACCCCGATAATCAGGGTAGGGCTGTTTCGTGCTAGGCGGTTCCGGTGCCTCGTCATTTGCTGGTAGAAACCATTGAGAAGTAGGCAACCTTGCCAAAGCCTGTATCTTTGATCGACTTCCTGTTCTCTCCCTTATGCACTTTCTCTACATATTGGGCGCGCTGCTGGGCGCCTACCTGCTTGGCTCTATCCCCACAGCCCTCTGGGTAGGGCGCAGTTTCTACCACCTCGATATTCGGGAGCACGGCTCCGGTAATTCGGGGGCTACCAATACGTTTCGGGTGTTGGGCAAGAAGGCCGGCTCCTTTGTGATGGCCGTAGACGTGCTGAAGGGCTGGCTGGCTACCTCGCTGGCCGCGTGGCTGGTAAGCCAGGAGGCCATTGCGCCGGGACAATTGCTCTACTTTCAGCTAGCCTGCGGAGTGTTGGCCGTGTTAGGGCACATTTACCCAGTGTTTGCGCAGTTTCGCGGGGGCAAGGGCGTGGCCACTATTCTGGGTGTGATGCTGGCCATAGCACCCGCCACGGTAGGCATATGCATTCTGGTCTTTATCACGATGCTGCTGCTGACACGCTACGTGTCCCTGTCGTCGATGACGGCGGGGGTGGCGTTTGCTGTGTTGCAGTTGCTGCCCGCGTTTCGGCCCGATAATCAGCTGCTATTGTGGTTTGGGTTTGTGCTGGCGGCGCTGCTGATCTACACGCACCGGGCCAACATCGGCCGCCTGCGCGCCGGCACCGAAAGCCGCGTGCCCATGCCGTGGGATAAAAAATAAGCCAACATAATAGAAGAAGCCTCCTCCGCGGCGGCCTACCCTGGGGTAGGCCGCCGCGGAGGAGGCTTCGGTTTAGCGGCAATGCTCGTTAGCTAGTGCTACTTCAGCAGCTCGGCGCCTTGGCGCATCACGTCGCGGGCAATAGCCAGGTTGGTGTCGCGGGCATTCACCACGAGGTAGATGAATTTCTTGCCTTCGTCAGCAAGTCTGATAAGGTGCAACTGGTTGCTGAGCGTCATCAGGATGTCTTCAATTTTCTCGCCGGCCAGCTTTAGCGCAGTCATTGCTTTCTGCTTTTGTTTCACTACCTCGGTGTTGTAGGCAGCGGCCGTTTCGGGGTTCAGGCTGGGCGTGTTGGAGTGCGAGGCCAGGGCCATGCCCGATTGCACGTCTACCACCGCTACGGCCATCAGGCCAGGCAGCGAGTTGATGATTTCTTGTACGGTTTGGCCAGCGGGGGAGGAGGTAGAGTATGCCATGATGGTAAAAGGTAGGAGGGGTGATGACGTAAGTTTGTTTGTAGAAAAGAGTTGTTTGGTCTACAGCATTAGGTAAGCAGAGCGTGCAAGGTGCCGCGGTGGCTTTGTTGCGCTGTTGACAATACAAGAGTACTGCGGAAGTTGACCCAGTGCTGGGATTTCTGCCGAATGGGCCACTTTTTGTAGTGAATGGCCGTAGTTTTAGAGTGAATGAAACGCAGCATACCGCCGGATCATCAACCTCATTCTGACTTATGGCTCCTGGGCGTATTGTTCCTACCCTTGCCTGGTAGAAGCGCTACACTAGATTATACTAATTGACGGGACGCTTCTATTGGTTTCGCTATGCTACCTACCCCCAGCTCTATGCTTGCACCCACCGATGCAGCAACGCGTATTGCGGAGCTGGAGCAGGCACTGCTCGCCGCCAACGAGCGAGCCGCCGCCGCCGAGCGTCGCTTGGCTGAGGCGGCAGCCAACAGCAAGCCGAGCGCGTTTGGCATAGATCAGGTACTTTATGATTTGCCGGCGCCTGTGGCCGCGCACGACCTTTACGGTCGATTACGCTTTTGCAACTTGGCCTTTGCCCTATTATTGCAGCGGCCCATGGCCAGCCTAGTAAACCAGCCGCTTAGCGAAGTGATACCCGCTGCCGAGCTGTCCGCCTACCTGGCGCAGGTAGGAGCACCCGGCCAGCCCGTAACGGGGCAGCTGTCTCTGCTACCCACTGGCGGCAAGCAGCCCCGACAACTGCTGTACCGCGCCCAACGCCTCGACCCACCAAGCCAGGCAACGTACGTGCTGCTGTGCGCCCTCGACGTGACGGAACAGGCACAAGCAACGGCCGAGCTGCGCCGCAGCAAGGAAAAAGCCGAGGCCTCGGCACAGGCCAAGGAAGCCTTCCTGGCCAATCTCAGCCACGAAATTCGCACGCCCATGAACGGCGTGCTGGGCATGGCGCGCCAACTCACCAAAACGCCCCTCGACCAGAGCCAACAAGAACTGCTGCGCATTATTCAGACCTCGGGCGAGCATTTGCTGGCGGTGCTAAACGAGGTGCTGGACATGACCAAGATCAGCTCGGCGCGTTTGGAGCTGGAGCAGATGTCGTTTGATTTGCGGGAGTCGATGGAGGTAGCGTTGCAGCCGCTGGCCGTGCAGGCCGCTGAGAAAGGCTTGCTGTTCCACGCTACCCTGCTCCTTCAGCGCGAGCCGCTACCCCGCGTAATGGGCGACGCCTACCGGCTGAATCAGGTCCTGATCAACCTGGTATCCAACGCCATTAAGTTCACGCCAGCTGGCGGCAGCATTTCCGTGGGGGGGTACCTGCTCAGCCAGACCGACACACACCTGACGGCCGGCTTCCGCGTTACAGATACCGGTATTGGCATTCCAGAGAATAAGCTCGATCATATTTTCGAGGATTTTGTGCAGGCTGGTACCGATACGGCCCGGCGGTACGGCGGTACGGGGCTGGGCCTGGGCATTGCCCGGGCGCTGGTAGAGCAAATGGGCGGCACCATTCAGGTAGAAAGCCAGGTGGAAAGCGGCAGTACCTTTCAATTCACCGTGACGCTGCCGCGGGCCGAGGGCATCGAAACCACACCGCGACCGGTGCTGACGGACACCGGGGCACTGCGCAACTGCCGCGTGCTGGTGGTGGAGGATAATGGCATCAACCGCGAAGTGGTGCGCCGGCTGCTGCAAGGCTGGGGCGTGCAGGTAGATGAGGCTGAAGATGGCCCTACTGCATTGCTCCTGCACACCGAAAACCTCTACGATGCCGTGCTGATGGATATTCAGATGCCGGGTATGAGCGGCGCGGAAGCTACCACGCACATCCGGCTGCACCCCGACCCCGCACGGGCACAGGTGCCAGTGCTGGCTCTCACTGCCAACGCTTTTCGCTCCGATCTGGACCGCTACCTCAAAGCCGGCATCAACGATTGCCTGACTAAGCCATTCAAGGAAGAAGAGTTTTACCACAAGCTAGTGGCGCTGCTGCAACTGCCAGCGTTACCCTACGACTTGGCGCAGGTATACGAACTGGCCGATGGCGAAAAGACCTTTGTGCAGCGCATGGTGCGCTCTTTTCTGCTGCACATCCCGCCTAGCTTGCAGCAGATGCAGGCCGCTGCTGCCGCTGAGCATTGGATTGAGGTGGCCAGGTTGGTACACCACATCAAACCAAACCTTATTCAGTTTGGGGTAGCGGGCATTGCACAACCTTTACAGCTGCTAATAGACCCACCCCGGCCGGGAGCTGAAGACCAGAAGTATCGGGCCGCCGCTGTGCAACAGTTGATACGGCAGGTAGAGCAAGTGGTAAATGGATTGGCAGCGGAAATACCGGCTGTTTCTTAAGGACTCCTTTCGTCAGGGGCTTACCCGGTGCAAAGACGCCTGCTTGCATCTTTGCACCGGGTAAGCATTCCTTTTTTAAGGAGAAGAGGAATATTTATTTATAAAGCTTGTAGTCGCTGTACTAGCTCTTCCTGGTAGGCACGGCTCACAGGTACCTCGTATGTTCCGAGCTGCAGCATATTGTCTTCCAGCGCCTCTATACGGTGCAGATTCACAATATAGGAGCGGTGCACGCGCACAAAATGACGGAAGGGTAGGCGCTCCTCCATATTCTTGAGCGTGCCGCCCACGATGTGCTTTTGTTTGCTGGTTACTAGCACCACGTAAGTGGATAGGGCCTCTATAAAGAGTACGTCTTCAAAATTAATGCGTAGCAGCCGGCCATTCGTCTTCACAAACAAATCGGTGCCAGTGGCCGAAAGGTCGGTGGGAATGGTGGGCGCAGCGGGAGTAGGAGAAGCAGGTGGAGTGGCGCGGTACTGCTCCGTCACCCGGTCGATAGCCTGGCAAAAACGGGCGTAGTTCACGGGTTTTACGAGGTAATCGAGCACGCGCAGCTCAAACGCATCTACAGCAAAACTAGCGTGCGTGGTTACTAGAATAACAGCAGGCTTGGGGTCGGGCAGCAGCTTTACCAGCTCCAAACCACTGATATGAGGCATCTCGATGTCGAGCAGCAGTACGTCTACCGGGTTGCCAGCGTGCAGGTAAGTCAGGGCCTCCACAGCATCAGGGAAAGAGGCAGCCAACGTAAGCTGGTCGTGGCGCTGCACGGCGCGCTCCAGCGTGAAGCGATTGATTTCGTTGTCGTCGATGATGACGCAGGCAAGCGGAACAATAGCCGACATAAGTAGGTGATAAGTATAAGTGGTAGGCAACGCGGATACGACTACACTATCATACGTGCAATGGCAAAAGTAGGGAAGCTTTGGGGCTTGGTTGCAGCGCCGAAAGCGGTACAGCCAAGATCAAAAGCACGCAACAGATACAACGTCCATTGCCGAACTTGCCTACTTTCGCATTGCCAACTGATTATCTAACGCCGGGCGCGCCCCGCGTCCCTACCCCCACGATATGCCTACCTACCTCGAAGAAAACCAGAATCGTTTCATTCATGAGCTAATGGACTGGCTCCGCATTCCCAGCGTTTCCGCCGACCCCAAGTTTCACGGCGACGTGCTGCAAGCCGCTGAGTTCCTGAAGCAGCGCCTGGAAGAAATTGGCGTGGACAACGTGGAGCTGTGCCAGACCGCCGGCAACCCCATCGTCTACGGAGAGAAACTGGTAGACCCCGCCCTACCCACCGTACTCGTCTACGGCCACTACGACGTGCAGCCCGCCGACCCCTACGAGCTGTGGAACTCGCCGCCGTTTGAGCCGGTGATTAAAGACGAAAAAATATACGCCCGCGGTGCCTGCGACGACAAAGGCCAGGTGTATATGCACGTGAAGGCTTTCGAAGTGATGCAGCAGCAGGGCGGCGTGCCCTGCAACGTGAAATTTATGGTAGAGGGCGAAGAGGAAATCGGCTCCAACAACCTGGCTATCTTCGTCAAAAACAATAAGGAAAAGCTGAAAGCCGATGTCATTCTGATTTCGGATACCGGCATTCTGGCCAACGATCTGCCCAGCATTGAGGTAGGGCTGCGCGGCCTGAGCTACCACGAGGTGGAAGTGACTGGCCCCAACCGCGACCTGCATTCCGGCCTCTACGGCGGTGCCGTGGCCAACCCCATCAACGTGCTGTGCAAGATGATTGCGAGTCTGCACGACGAGCACAACCATATTACCATCCCCGGCTTCTACGACAACGTGGCCACTCTGAGCGAGGAAGAACGCGCCGAGCTGAACCGCGTGCCGCACTCCGACGACGAGTTCAAGCAAAGCATCGGCCTACCCGCCACCTACGGCGAAACCGGCTACACCACCGTGGAGCGTACCGGCATCCGGCCTACCCTCGACGTGAACGGCATCTGGGGCGGCTATACCGGCGAAGGCGCCAAAACGGTAATTCCGTCCAAGGCTTTTGCCAAAATCTCGATGCGCCTGGTGCCTCACCAAACGTCCGACGAAATTACGGCCTTGTTTCAGGAGCACTTCACCCGCATTGCGCCCGAGGGCGTAACGGTGCAGGTGCGCCCTCACCACGGCGGCGAGCCTGTGGTAACGCCCACCGATTCGGTGGCTTACCAGGCGGCCGCGCAGGCCATGGAAACCACCTTCGGCAAGCGCCCGGTGCCTACCCGCGGCGGCGGCTCCATTCCTATTGTGGCCATGTTCAAATCGGAGCTGGGTATCGACTCGGTACTGTTTGGCTTTGGGTTGGATTCGGACGCCATCCACTCGCCCAACGAGCACTACGGCGTGTTCAACTTCCTGAAAGGTATTGAAACCATTCCGTTGTTTTTCGAGAACTACGCGGCACTGGAAAAGGCGAAATAACCTAACTGAATGCACCAAAAAGGCCGATTCCTAAGGGTAGGAATCGGCCTTTTTGGTGCATTCAGCCTGGCGCTTGCTACAAACGCCCGAACATATAGCCCACGTACAGCTGAATGGCGCTGTTGTAGATATTGCGGGCTGGCAGGTTGATGATGCTTAATCGCCGGTCGTAGCCAAGCTTAGTGGCGCCGCCATTGTAGCGCAAGCCCACCAAAGCGCCTTTAGGGGTTTCGTAGCCCAAGCCCACTGCATAGCCCAGGTCTACATCACGGGTATGGTTTTTCCACTTGATGCTGGCTGAGTTGGTCTTCAACTCTGAGTCGGAACGAAATCCAAACTGCGGACCAACTTCCAAAAAGAGGCCATCGAGCTTGTATTTCAGCATCACGGGCACATCCAGATAAGTGATGTTGTAACGAAGGTTGGTGTTTTCGTAGCGCGAACCCTTCATAGAAACCAGAAGCTCGGGCTGGACAGACAGGTTTTTATCCAGACTCAGCTCCAGCAGGCCGCCACCATGAAAGCCGGGCTTATACCGGGTGCCGATGGCATCATCGCCCACGAAAGAAGTGAGGCTTAGCCCGGCCTTCACGCCCAGACGTATATCCTGGGCGTAGGCCGAGGAAACAGAAAGGCCGCCAGCAAATAGGAGCGACCAGTAAAGTTTTTTCATAGAATGCGGTGATTACAAAGTCTACCGCCGCGGGCCGGCAATATTCCTGCCGAGTTATTGCAAGAAAAAGGTCCATCCTGCTTAGCAGGATGGACCTTTTTCTTGCAATAACTCGGCAGTTGTGCACGCGTCTACTTGCCGCCGAACATGTAGCCTATATACAGTTGGAAGGCGCTGTTACGTACATTACCAGCTTCAATGTCGATACCGTTGTAGGAATCATTTTTGCCTATTTTGCTCAAACCACCATTATAGCGCAGGCCAATCATAGGGCCACTGGCAGCTTGGTAGCCTAAACCTGCCGCATAACCAAGGTCAACGGTTTTGAAAGCTTCTTTAGAATCGACGGATAGGTCGTCAACTTTGAACTTCGAGCCTACTAGAAAGCCAACTTGTGGGCCTACCTCAAAGAACAAACCATCAGCTTTAAATTTTAGTAGGACTGGGACATCGATATAACTCTGGTTAAAACGATAATCACCCATGCCTTCAGCTTTGGCTCCCTTCATTGAGAATAACACTTCAGGCTGAACAGCAAAGCTTTCAGAAAGACCTATTTCCGCTACTCCACCACCGTGAAATCCAAATTTGTATTCAACATCCTCGATATCCTTACCAGTAAAGCTGGTGAGGCTAGCGCCAGCTTTTACACCCAACCGTACGCCTTGTGCATGAGCAGCCGTAGTAGAAAGACCAACCGCTACGAGAACAGATAATAAAACTTTTTTCATACTGAAAAGAGTAAAAAATAATATAAGTAATGCGCGATATTGCGCCGCGGCTGCTAAGCAATATTCTTGCCCGACTTCACTAATTCTTCATATAAAAAGCAAAATGCCCACGCTGGCAAAGCAACGTGGGCATTAAGCATTAGTAGTAAGCGCGCTGCCTAGCGCGAGGTAATCAGGTAGCCCAACGAGAGTTGGAACAAGGAGTTGCGGGCATTGCGTAGGTCGTTGCCCTGGTAGCCATCCTTGGTGAAATCAGTGAACGAGCCGTTGTAGCGCAAGTCCAGGATAAGGCCATTCTCGGATTGGAAGCCCAGGCCAGCGGCGTAGCCTACCTCAAAACGGTTCACGTTGCTTAGGTCATAGTCGCCGGAGTTGTAGTCGGCGCGTGTGCCCGTAACGTTGTTGGTACGTACGGTTTTGTCGTTGCGGTTGAGCAGATAGTTGAACTGCGGACCAGCCTCCACAAAGAAGCCGCCAGCGTTGATTTTCACCAGCACTGGCAGATCGAGGTAGTTGTAGTTGGCGCGGCCCTCGTACTTGTAGGTGCCGAAAACAGACGAGCTGTTGTTCTTGTAGCCTTTCTGCGAGTACAGCAGCTCAGGTTGAATCGAGAGGAAACCATCGGCAATCAGTGGGGCGTTCAGCATGACGCCGCCCACAAAGCCAAACTTGTTTTCGAAACGGTCTTCGTTGGTTACGTCGCCCGCTAGATTGGAGAGGTTAGCACCGGCTTTCACGCCCACGCGCACGCCCTGTGCCCGCGACTCTTGGGCTCCAAATGCAGCTGCAATAGCCAATGAACCAGCAATGATAAAAGACTTTTTCATGAATTTTATGAAAAAAGGTAGGTGGTGTGGCGTAGCCTATCAGAAGCACGCCAGTTAGGGTAGTAAACGAAAAAGAACGTAAATGGGTGGGGTAGTTCAATAAAAAAAGAGCCAGATGACTCACGAAGAGTTACCTGGCCCTTTTTATTCCTCTTGAGATTATTTACCCCAGGGGATGAGGTAGCCAACTTGCGCCGTGAAAGCGCGGTTGAAAGCTTTTGGCTCGTTGCGGGCGCTAGTGTTCTTTGTGTCGAATAGCGTCTTGAAGCCTTGGTTGTAGCGTACGCCAATGCTGAAACCACCAGCCGTCTGGTAACCAATGCCAGCTACACCACCGATGTCGAAGCTAGCGAGGTCTTCTTTCTCCTTGCTAGTGCCCATTTTTTCGTTGCGCTCTGGCGTATTGTCGTTGTACTTAATGTTGGTTTCCGTTTCTTGTTTGGAAGCCACCATGTAGCCTACTTGTGGACCCAGTTCGAAGTACAGGCCCGACCCGCCGGGAGCAGTGTTAATCCGCACCGGAATGGGTAGGTCGATGTAGCTCAACACGCGCTTGTTCTGGTATTTAAATTTATCGACGTTAGCGCCGTAGCCATTGGCCGTGAGGGTACTACGGTCTTTTAGCTCATAACTACGCTCGAAACCTTTACGGTTGTAAAGCAATTCGGGAGCCAGCGTCCAAAAACCGTCGCTGCTCAAAGGAAGCTGGTAAGAGATACCGGCATTGTAGCCGAGCTTGTATTGTAAGTCACCGGCGTAGCCATTTACTTGGTCGGCATCTTTGCCGCCAATATTAGCCAGTGTACCGCCTACCCGAATACCGAGACGAGGACCGGATTGCGCCTGAGCAGCCGAAGCAGCCGAAACAATGGCGAGAGAAAGAAGTGCAATTTTTTTCATGGGAAGTCAGATTTAAAGCCTGAACGGATAGTAGTCAAACTGCTTGACAACTAATTTTAGGGGCTCATACTGCCTAATAGGGAGAGAAGGTTACAGTCATTCGCTCTCGTATAGTCTGCCGGAAATATTCAAGTAAATAGGTATTTATGACTCTGTTTCCGGCTAAATCGTATTCAATCAGCTCTTTGCCTAAGAAGACCAGCTTGGCGCGTTTCGCAAATTGCCTGCGTAATTATTTTTGGCTTTTGAAGTATTGCTTCTCTGCCACGCCCCAGTGGAGTGGTAAATATTGGGTATGGTGCGCTACATTGCTGGGTGGTGCCACGGTTGCTCAGGCCCAGCAAACAGAACGGGTAGCACCCTACATAGTGGGGGCATACGCGCAGGGTAGCTTTATTATGGCGCATACACCAGCCATAACCCATTTGGCAGTGTCGCACCCTACGGGAGTCGAGTTGAATTTGCAACGCCAGACCACAGGCACGGCACCCTGGCACGCCTGGTACCGTTACCCCAAAGTAGGGCTGGCGCTGGTATATTACGACTACCACAACCCCATGCTGGGCCAGTCTTTTGCGGCTACGGCCTACATCAATAAGGCCATTTGGCGCACCGCGCGGCAGGAGCTGAATTTTCGACTAGGTACCGGACTGGGCTACTTCACCACCAGCTACGACCGTTACGATAATAAAAAAAATGAAATGATTGGCTCGCGTCTGAACGCGACTATTCAGACCCGTGTGGAGTACGATGTGGCCGTGTCTGACCACCTGGGGCTGTTGATGGGGGT
The DNA here is from genome assembly GCF_014333615.1 of Hymenobacter citatus. GTDB lineage: Bacteria > Bacteroidota > Bacteroidia > Cytophagales > Hymenobacteraceae > Hymenobacter > Hymenobacter citatus. The sequence goes on from NZ_JACSCY010000023.1 coordinate 16,813, forward strand.
AGCGTTCAACCACTATTCCAACGGCGCTACCACCAAGCCCAACCGGGGTATCAACCTGCCCTCGGTGGTACTGGGAGTGAACTACCATCAGCAGCGAGCTTTCCAACCGCAGCCCGATGCCATGGCTGCCGAGCCGGACGATATTGGGCGGTTTTTTGTGAACCTGAGCACCAGCTACGCCTTCAAGCAACTGCGGGAAACCGACCAGTGGGTCAACCGGCGCTACTCCGTATTTTCGGCCACGGTGGCGGTGGGCAAGCGCCTCAACCGCAAAAGCAACCTGATGCTGGGCCTGGAGGGCTTTCAGGATCAGTCGCTGCGAGCTGCGCAGCGTATGGATGGCGATACCACGCAGACGGGTGGTAGGCTACCCGACATCAGAAAGGCCGGCGTGTACATCGGGCACGAGCTATTATTCGGGCGGCTGGCTTTTGTCTCGCACCTGGGCGTGTACATCTACAATCCCTACAAATCCAATCCGTTCTACTACGAGCGGCTGGGGCTGAAGTATCATTTCACCAAGCGCGTATTTGGGGATGTGGACCTGAAAGTGCACCGCGCCGCCGCCGATGCCCTGGAACTGCGGGTAGGGGTGAAGCTGTGAGTGAGTGAGTGAGTGAGTGAGTGAGTGAGTGAGTGAGTGAGTGGCGCTATGCGACACTTCGTCCGGTTCAGTTGACAGTTGGGTGGCACGCATTGGGAGGCAGCTCCGTCGGCGGCTATCTTCCGCTCATTGTTCACAACTTCGCAAGGCACTACCATGGAACCCTTTCTGCTCCTCATACGCTGGCTACACATTGCGGCCGGATTTACGGGTTTTTTTGTGGCGCCCGTGGCCATGTGGGTGCGCAAGGGCGGCCCGGCGCACCGGCGCTGGGGGAAGGTGTTCTTCTGGGCAATGGTGGTAGCAGGCGGCACGGCTGTGGCGCTGGCAAGCATCAAGGGCCTTACCTTCTTGCTGCTAACGGGCATCTTCAGCCTCTACCTAGCGTGCTTCGGCTACCGCTCACTCTACCTCAAGCAGCTGGGGCACGGCCAGCGCCCTACCCTTCCCGACTGGCTGGGGGTAGGGGCAGGCCTACTGATTTTTGGCGGCACGCTGCTGTACGGCTTCCTGCGTGGCGTGGTGCCCTCCGCGGTGTTCGGAGCCATTGGAATGATGCTGACGGGACGGCAACTATGGTCCTACATGCGCACGGCACCACCCGTACCGGGGCAGTGGCTGCTCAATCATATTTCGGGGTTTGTGGGCGCCTATATTGCGGCCGTATCGGCATTTTCGGCTACTAGCCTTACGTTCATTCCGTGGCCGGTTAACTTTCTGTGGCCTACGCTACTCATCGTGCCCCCCATGATATGGGTGCAGCGCCGCTACAAGCAGCAGTTTGCCCGCCAGCACTGGGCTGCTCGCATAGAAGCACTGCGTAGAGGGTAGGGAGACAAAGCACACGCTCACCGTGCGAGTCTGTGCGCGAGTCGTGCAACGCGCCCCTACACCAGTGCCCGATTGATACGCCCTACCAAGGCCGGGCCTTCATATACAAACCCGGTGTACAGTTGCACCAGCGACGCGCCGGCGGCCAGCTTTTCCTGTGCATCCTGGGGCGAGTGAATGCCACCCGCCCCAATGATGGGTAGGCCGCCATTGGTGCGCCGGTGCAGGAAGCGAATGACCTCGGTAGCACGCTCCCGCAACGGCCGGCCGCTCAGGCCACCCGCACCCAGGCTGGTTACGTGGTCGGTAGCGGTGCGCAGGTCGGCGCGGCTGATGGTGGTGTTAGTAGCCACCAACCCGCTGAGGTTGGTTTCGCGGGCGATAAGCAGGATGTCGTCAAGCTGCGAATCCGTTAGGTCGGGCGCAATCTTAAGCAGGAGTGGGCGCGGCTGGGGTAGGGACTGGTTACGTTCCTGCACCTGCTGTAGCAGTTGTATCAGGGGCTCGCGCTCTTGCAACTGCCGCAGCCCCGGTGTATTCGGCGACGATACATTCACCACGAAATAGTCGACTACCTCGTGTAGCGCTTCCACGCAGGCTACGTAGTCTTGGGCGGCCTGCTCGTTGGGCGTGTCTTTGTTCTTGCCAATGTTGCCGCCAATGATGAGCTGCTGGTTACGGCGCTGCCGCAGGCGCTGAGCGGCTGCAGTGGCCCCATCGTTGTTGAAACCCATGCGGTTCACCAGTGCCTCATCTTGGGGCAGCCGAAACAGGCGAGGCGCAGGGTTGCCCGGCTGCGGCCGCGGCGTCACCGTTCCAATCTCCACGAAGCCGAAGCCCAATGCCCCCAGCTCATCGGTCAGCACGGCATTCTTATCGAGTCCCGCCGCCAATCCCACTGGGTTTCGGAATTTCAAGCCGAAAACCTCGCGCTCTAGTTTTGGATGCTGGAAGTCGTACAACCCGCGCAGCAACGCTGCCGTACCCGGCAGGCGGTAGGCGCTTTTCAGATTATTGAAAACAACGTGGTGCGCCCGCTCCGCGTCGAGTTGGAAGAGTAGAGGTTTGAGAAGGGCTTTGTACATAGCAGTACAAAGATGGTAATGAATGGTGAATGGTGAGATGGTGAAGAGGTGAGTTAAAAGATGCCTATCATGCTGGGCAGAGCGAAGGACCTGCTCACGTCAGAACGAGTCGTTGTTACGTTCGTCGTTCTCGCGCGAGAAGATTCTTGGCTCTGCTCAGCATGACAGGCATATTTTAACTCACCATCTCACTATCTCACCATCTCACCATCTCACCATTCACCACCTACCCCGCCCAGCCTTCGCGATCCAGCGAGCGGTATTGGATGGCTTCGGCCAAGTGCTCGATGCCGATGGCGTCGGTGGCGGCCAGGTCGGCAATGGTGCGGGCCACTTTCAGGATGCGGTCGTAGGCACGGGCCGAGAGGCCAAGGCGCTCCATAGCCGTCTTGAGTAGGGTGCGGCCGGCCGGGTCTATCTGACAAATGTCCTTTACCATTTGCGAGGGCATCATGGCGTTGGAGTGAATTTCGGGAAACTCCGCAAACCGTGCGGCCTGCACCTGTCGGGCTTTCTCTACTCGCTGCTGGATGTTCTCGCTGCTTTCAGCCTTGCGCGTTTCCGTCATTTGATCAAAAGTCACGGGCGTCACCTCCACGTGCAGGTCGATGCGGTCGAGCAATGGACCCGATACTTTGTTGAGGTAGCGCTGCACCACGCCGGGGCCGCACACGCATTCCTTCTCAGGATGATTGTAGTAGCCACACGGACAGGGGTTCATTGAGGCAATCAACATGAAGTTGGCCGGAAAATCAATGCTGACTTTGGCGCGGGAGATGGTCACGCGGCGCTCCTCCAGCGGTTGGCGCATTACCTCCAGCACCGTGCGCTTAAACTCCGGCAGCTCGTCCAGAAACAGCACCCCGTTGTGCGACAGCGAAATTTCGCCCGGCTGTGGGTTGCCGCCCCCGCCTACCAGGGCCACGTCCGAAATCGTGTGGTGCGGGCTCCTGAATGGTCGCGTTGTCAGGAGCGAAGCATTGCTGCCCAGCTTTCCCGCCACCGAGTGAATCTTGGTGGTTTCCAGGGCCTCGTGCATGTTCAGTGGGGGTAGGATGCTGGGTAGGCGTTTGGCCAGCATGGTTTTGCCCGCGCCGGGCGGCCCGATCATGATGACGTTGTGGCCGCCAGCGGCCGCAATTTCCAACGCCCGCTTGATGTTTTCTTGTCCCTGCACGTCGGCAAAGTCGGCGGCATAACGGTTGGCTTCGTGCTGAAACACGTGGCGCGTATCCATCTGCACCGGTGCAATCATCTGCCTACCCTCGAAGAAATCGATAGCCTCCTGCATAGTTTCTACAGGAATCACATCGAGGTTGTTAACAATGGCTGCTTCAAGGGCATTTTCTTTGGGTAAGATAATGCCCTTGAAGCCTTCCTTACGCGCCTGAATGGCAATGGGCAACACGCCCCGAATGGGCCGCAGGCCCCCGTCGAGTGCCAACTCGCCCATAATGATGTACTCGCCCAGCTGCTCGGTGGCAAGCTGCTGCGACGCGTGCAAAATGCCCAGCGCAATCGGCAAATCATACGCCGAGCCTTCCTTGCGAATATCAGCCGGCGCCATGTTCACCACCACCTTGGTACGCGGCATCCGATACCCCCGAAACTTCAGGGCCGCCTCCACCCGCTGCTGACTTTCCTTAATGGCATTGTCGGGTAGGCCAACCACATAAAAATTAGTGCCTTGCGATACAACAACTTCAATCGTAATAGTGGTAGCATTCACCCCCTGCACGGCCGAGCCGTAGGTTTTGGTAAGCATCGTGAATAGAGAAAAATAAGGTTGACAACGCAAAAGCCAGCCCCGTAGAGCTGGCTTTTGCGTTGTCGAAAAACGTGCCGTAGTGATGTATAAAATACTAAACGGCCCTCTTCATTTATTTTCCAATCACTAGTTGCTCAATCAGCAGAATCATAATGTGAATGGCCTTGATATGGATTTCCTGAATCCGGTCGGCGTAGCCGGTATGGGGCGCACGGATTTCTACGTCGCAGAGGGTAGCAAGCTTGCCGCCGTCTTTGCCTGTGAGGCCTACTACGCTCAAACCAGCAGCTTTGGCGGCCTCGGCGGCGCGCAGAACATTGGGCGAATTGCCGCTGGTACTAATGGCAACCAACACATCGTTGGGCCTACCCAGCGCCTCTACGAAACGGCTAAACACCTGGTCATACCCATAATCATTGGCCACGCAGCTCATGTGGGAGGCTTCGGTGAGGGCAATAGCGGCTAGTGCGGGCCGGTCGGCGCGGTACCGGCCAGATAACTCTTGGGCAAAATGTTGCGCGTCGCAGAGCGAGCCGCCATTGCCACAGGTCAGGATTTTGCCGCCGTGCTGAAGCGCATCGGCCATGAGGCGAGCGGCCTGCTCAATGGCAGCCAGGTTGGCCGGATCGGCCAGAAAGCGGTCCAGCAGGTCACGGGCAGTGGTGAGCTCGGCCCGGATAAGGTCAGATAATGGAGTGTTCGTCACGCCGCGAAGTTAACGGGTTGTGGAGTTATCGGCGTCGTTGGCGGGTGGAATGATGGTATTGGGCTTCTCCAACGGAGCATTGCTGAGGCTAGGATCCTCCTGCGGAAACACTGGCCGCCGCGGAATGGAGCCTACTGGTGCACCGGGGGTAGGCGTCATTACAATTTCGTCGGGGTAGGTGGTAGTGCCCGGTACGGTACCGGGGCGTTGCTGGAAGTCTCGCTCACGCTGCTCCAACTGGTGGTCGTATAGACGCGCTTTCAACTCGTTGATCTTGCCTTCCAACTGTCCTATCTGGCGCCGCAAAACGGTGCTATCAAGATTTTCTACGAGCAGTAGCGCCGCTAGCAATACCACCGCTACTATAAAGAGCGTGTTATAGAAAGTGGCCGGCTCAGTTCCTAGTCCAATGGCCGAAGCAAACGTGTCGCGGGCGGCCGGGCTGAAGATAAACAACAGAGCCAGCAGCAAGTAAACCATTACCAGAATGGTTGTCAGGCGTTTCAGGAAGAGCATATAGGTAGTAAGGCAGAGCGTTAGAAAATGAAGGAACAAGCGTGCAGTCCAGCTCCCGATGCGAAATATAAAATTTTTCGAGTCAGGAGGCCGAATCTGTAAGTATCAGCTACTATATAACGCAGAGTGCATACGTTCCGTTGGCATGCTACACCAGCGCCCCGCTGCCTTGCAATTGGTTGAGGCGCTGATACAGGCCGGCATTCTGTTGCAGTAGCTCTTGGTGGGTACCGCGCTCCACAATGCGGCCGTTTTGCAGCACAATAATCTCGTCGGCGTGCTGCACGGTGCTGAGGCGGTGGGCAATAACCAACGACGTGCGGCTTTGCATTAGGCGGGTAAGGGCTTCCTGCACCAGCTTTTCCGATTCCGTATCCAAGGCCGAAGTGGCTTCGTCCAGAATAAGAATAGGAGGGTTGCGCAGAATAGCTCGTGCAATGCTCAGGCGCTGGCGCTGTCCGCCCGAAAGACGGGCGCCCCGGTCGCCAATGACGGTCTGGTAGCCGTCGGCCGTTGCCGTAATAAAGTCGTGGGCATTGGCAATTTTGGCGGCTTCCACTACCTCTGCTTCCGTAGCCTGAGTGTTGAAGCGAATGTTGTTGAAAATAGTATCGTTGAACAGGATGCTCTCCTGGGTTACAATGCCCATCTGGTCGCGCAGGGAATGGATGGTGACGTCGCGAACGTCGTGACCATCTACCAGAATGCGGCCGCCCGTTACGTCGTAGAAGCGGGGTAGGAGGTCGGCCAGGGTGCTTTTGCCACCGCCCGAAGGGCCTACCAGCGCTACCGTTTTACCCTTGCCAATGGTCAGGTTGATGTCTTGCAGCACGGGCTGCTCGCCGTAGCCAAACTGCACGCCTTGCAGCTCAATCTGATGCTGGAAGCTGGGCAGTACGGCCGCGTTGGGTTGATCTTGAATGGTAGGTTCGGTGTCGATGACGCGCAGCACCCGCTCGCCGGCCACCAGCCCACGCTGGATATTACTGAACGCCGACGACAACGCCTTAGCCGGCACCAGCACCTGCGAAAACAGAATGATGTAGGTGATGAATACCGAGGCCGATAAATCGGACCCACCGCCCAGCACCAGCGTGCCGCCGTAGTACAGCAACCCCGCTACCACTGATACACCAGCAAACTCCGAAAACGGCGAGGCCAGGTCGCGGGTGTTGTCGATGCGGCGGGCCGTGCGGGCGTACAGGTCGTTCTGTTCCCGAAACTTCTCCGTCATATACGCTTCGGCGTTGAAGGCCTTGATAACGCGCACACCGCCCAGCATCTCGTCAATCACCGAAAGCATGGTGCCCAGCGTGCTTTGGCTTTGTTGGGCTTGGCGCTTCAGCCGTTTGGAAATCCCCGAAATCAGCCCCCCCGAAATGGGCAGCAGTACCAGCGTAAACAACGTCAGCTTCACCGACATAGCAAACAGCACCGCGAAGTAGGCAATGATCTTGAGTGGTTCCTGGAGCACGGCCGTTACCGTATTCACCACCGAGTTTTCCACTTCCTGCACGTCGTTGGTGAAGCGCGACATCAAATCGCCCTTGCGCTCCTGCGAAAAATAGCCGAGTTGGAGCGTCGTTACATGCTGGTACAGATCAGCGCGCATGGTTCGAATCACGCGTGCCCGTACGCGCGCCAGAATCCGCAGGCTGAGGTAGCGAAACAGGTTGCTCAGCAGCACCGACAGCACCACAATGCCACACGCAAAAGCCAGGGCGCCCAGCCTACCCTCGGCCGCCAGCACCTGCGCAAAGTAGAAGTTGAATAACTCCTTGATGTACTCCAACGTGAGGGAAAAGGGGGGGAGAGCCGCCGGTATTTCCATCGTGTGCGTGGTATCGAACAGCACGTTGAGCAGGGGCACCAGCATGGCGAAATTGGCGATGCCGAAGAAAATATTCAGCACCGTGTACACCATGTACAGGGGTAGGAAATCGGCGTAAGGCCGCGCGTATTGCAGAATGCGGAGGTAAATCTTCATAAGCCCCGCAAAGGTAGGCAATCGTAGGGGCGCGTGGCACGCACCTGTTACAGAACGAATAGGAGCGTTTTCGCAGACACAACCGGCTGAACTACTACCGAAACGACGGCCCCCCTACTACAACACGGCTACCACCTCAATTTGCCCCATAATGTGGTAATTAAACTCTACCATCTCCTCGGCAGGTACCCTCATAGAGGTAGGGCCATTCTTCGGAGAATGTGTCGGAAAGGCTGCCGCGTATTCTGCATCACTAGCAAAACGCACTAGGTAGCCCGTGTCTGTGGTACTGGCTTGCGTATAGTAAGCGGTAGTGGCTTCTTCGGGCGTAAAATAGAAAGCCGGTTGCCGCAGCAGGCCCACCGGTAGCGCCACCCAATGAGCGGCGGCAATAGCATCCAACTCCTGCTGGGCAACTGGACAATACAGCAGCATGGTAGGCGAATCGTGCCGCATACAGAGGTAGGGTAGTAGGCCGTTGAAGACCGTCATTTCTCCTCTCTGCTTGATGCGCAGAATGGTTGAAATGACGTGTGCTAGTATGACGTTCTATCGCATCAAAACTCGTGCAGGCGCTGGGCAATGTTCCAGCGCAGGGCTACCGAGGTGTAGCTTTCCGTGCCATCAGCCGCAATAGCATACTGTGAGCTGCGGTGACGGATGATCTGCTTGGCGTCGAGCCAGAGGTTGTGGCGCAGCTGGTAGGTCGCCGTTAGGTCGAGATGCAGAAGCTTGCTGCGGTTGCCGTCGCCTACACTGTAGCCGTACTCCCGCAGGCTACCATCTGGGTTCAGCGGACGATTATTATAGGGATAGAGCACATTGCCGCCGTAGTTGTTGGCGGGGCCAATGGCAGGATAATTTGGCACGGGCGGCAGATCCAGCCCTTGCACGGAGTAGAAGGCCTTTCCTACCAGATTTAGACGAGGTAGGCGCGGGGGCTGGTAGCTAGCAATACCAATGAATTCGTACAGGTTGGCGCCCATAGGGTGCGCTAGCGGCTGGTTGTAGTGCTGGTAGTTGCGGTACTTGTCTTCGTGCTGGTAGGTGTAGGGCCGGATGTAGTTGAACTCGCCTTGCAAGTCGAAATTGCTAATCCCGGCCACGTCTATATACTTAGCGCCCAGCTGAATAGCCTGTTTGTTGGCCCACCACCCATCGCCAGAGCGCACCTGGCTGATCGAAAACTCATCCAGCACCAGTTGTCCGTAGAGCTGGTAGCGGCGCTTGATATTCCACTTGAAATCCAGGCCGAGCAGGGAATTGTCTTCCGAGCCTACTTGCTGCTCCACGCTGCGGTAGAAGATAATAGGATTGAGGTAACCTAGCTCGTAGCCGCCCTTGCCCCGCGCAAATACTACCGACTCAAACACGCCCACGTTGAAGTTCGACGTCACGTCGAGACTCAGGTGGTGGAAGGTCATGTACTTTTTCTGGTAAATGGCATCGGCGTTTTCCCGCTCAGCTGTCATCTGCGTGAATAGGTTCTGATAGTTGAACTTCCAGATGCGCGTATTCAGCTTCAGAAACAGGTAGGGCGCCGTGTAGTCCGATAAAATCAGGGAGCGGTAGCCATTGCCGATGAAGTTCCGGTCGTGCCCAAATTGCAGGTTGATATGCCGGCTGGCCGCGTAGGTGATATAGCCCCGAGCCGAAAGGAAATCGTACTGATTGCCGCCCTCGCCTTTGAAATACTTCCAATAGCCTTCGTGCGGCACAATGTTGTCGCGCTGGATGCGGTCCTGCACGTAGCCAGGCACGGCCATCTGGTTGTCGGCCAGGAAAGTATAGAAGCCCAACTTTTTATCGATGGTACCTTCCACCTGAATGCCGCGGGTGTTCACATAGCGTAGCCCATCCATGCGGTTATCGTGTCCCGCACTTAGATAGGCTACCGGATTCACGCGTAGCGTAAAATCGGGCTTTTCTACGTGGAATAGGTCGCTGGTATTGTGGTAAAAGTACTTCAGGATAGGATTTCGGCTGGTGTTCTGCGCCAGCAGCTCCATTGTATACGGCCAGTTGTCGCGCAGCAGGTAGCGGGCGTTGAAACGGTCGGCGCGGGAAAATGTGCCCGCTTCCGTGCTATCAAGCAACATTCGTTCGCCCAGGCGGGCGGCACTGGCACGGGTGTAAGGTCGTACGGAGGTGTGCGGGTCGCCCAGCGAATCGGCGCCGTATTTGATGGCGTAACGGTCGATTAGGCGGTACACGTCCTGGTCGAGCGGCACGTAGGTAGTACCCTGACCAGTCTGGTGCGGCGGCGCCGGTTTGGGCGCCGACTGGTCGTACACCAGCCAAGTAGGGCCGTTGGCGCGGGTGGTAGAGTCCGTTGTTTGGGCCAGCGTGCGGCCCGCCAGCAAACCCAGGCAAGACAGCAGGAGTAAACGAGTAGTCATAGAAGCAGAACTAGCAGCCACAGCGCAGCGAGTGGTAGGACAAACCTACGTAGTTTGTAGTTGGGGTAGGGCGGGGCAGCCGACAAAAAACGGGCCTACCCGATGTAGGGAAGCTAGCTGGGTTTTGTTGATTGCCTATGGTTTGTAATAGGGGCCGCTACTATTGAACACAATTTTGCCTGCTCACCAACGGCTACTAGCTGTTAGTAAGCAGGCAAAATAGTTGCTCAGGGAGTATCCTTTAGTGCTTAGATGCCTGGATAGCCTGGGTTCTGCTTGAGGTTCGGATTAGCCGCTAATTGCCGTTGCGGTATGGCAAACAATCTTTTTTCTGGGCTGCTGGGCTGGTGGTCCCACCACGAGGTAGTGGTAAAGGCTCCGAAGCGAATCATGTCTGTGCGGCGCTTGCCCTCAAAAATAAATTCGCGGCCGCGCTCGGCCAGAAACTCTGGCAGCGTAAGCGTGGCAGCCGTATAGGCAGCCGCTGGATAATCAGCCGCACTAAAAGCCCGCCGCCGTACAGCATTTACCAGTTCCAAGGCCTCGGGGGTAGCAGTGCCGTTGTTTTTGCGCATCAACGCTTCGGCCTTGTTATAGTAGATTTCGGTCAGGCGGTAGATAGCCCAGTCGTTGCTCCAGTATTTAGCTTCCGACTGGCGGCCAGGAGGATATTTGTTGAAGCGGGCTCCGCTGTTTTCCTCTCCATCAATCATGGTAGAGCTGGTTTTGCCCTCGCTGTTGCGCTGAATTTCTTTTACAAAAACCAATTGCTTACCCCGGTATTCTTCCGTGCCCAGCACGGGCTGGGTAGGGTTAGCGGCCTGAAACTGCGGCCCGATGAGCATCCAGGTCGATTTACGCAAATCGTTGTCTTTGAACGCATCGTACGCGCTGGGAATCACCACCACGCCGTTGTTGCCGTTGGCGTCGCCGTCGTAGATCAGGCGCTGGTTGAAGTGGTAAAAGTCGCCGTTCCAGCCGCACCGGGTAGGGGTGGCCTGGTAGTCGTATACCAGCTGAAACAGGATTTCCTTCGACCGGTCGTTGGTGTTGCTGTAGGTTGCTTTCAAGTCTGTGTCCAGCGCAGGAGTGCCGTTCAGCCCGCCCGTCTGGCCCTGTATGATCTTGTCGCAGGCGGCAATGCAGTCGTCCCAGCGCGGTGTGCCCGACCATACCTCGGCATTCAGATACAACTCTGCGAGCATGGAGTAGCCAGCGGCCTTCGTGATACGGCCAATCAGGGCCTGGCTTAGGTTGGGTAGCAGGTCAACGTTCTCTTTCAACTCCTTTTCAACAAAAGCAAACACCTCGGCCCGTGGTGCCGTGGCTGGGCTTAGCGGCTCGCCTACCGTCGTTACAATTGGAATATTGCCGTACAGATCCATGAGCTTCATGTAATGAAAAGCCCGGAATACTTTCAGTTCTGCAATAAAAGCGGCTTTATCTTGTTCATTGACGCCGGCGCGAGCAAAGTCTACTCGCTCGAAGTCGCCCAGTACGCTGTTGCAAAACCCTACCCCCGTGAATAGCAACGACCACGGGTTCCACATCAAGTTTTCGGTGAATACCCAACTGTGGCCATGCAGACGAATCCACTGGGCATCGTCGTAGCCGTGGCGGCCTTTCTGCGGCCAAGCCAGCTGGTCGGCCGTAAACTCGTTGAGGCGCCAGTAGCTATTCTGACCAGTTGGGGCTATCCAGGCATTTGCGTGCGTATAGGGGCGTAGCACACCCGAAAGAATTTCCTGCCGGTTATTATAGAACTGGCTAGCATCAATCTGGCTATACAGCGTTTCATCCAGGTTTGTGCAGGAGTTCGTGCTAGCTAGCATCAACGCTAGGCCAGCGAAGAGGTATTTTTTAGAGAAGCTTTTCATATATACAGTACGAATTAGAAGCCAACGATAAGACCAGCGGTGAAGGAGCGGGTGCGGGGGTAGAAACCGCGGCCGTCAATGCCAGGCGCCAGGCCCGTATCGTTTACTTCAGGGTCTAAACCCCGGTATTTGGTGAAAGTGAGCAAGTTGCGGCCCGTGAGGTAGAGGCGCAGGTTGCGGATGGCGGGCGTGTTCACAAACTTGAAGTTGTAGCCCAGCGTCACGTTGTCGAGCTTCACGAAACCGCCTGGTTCCAGGTAATAGTCGGAGTATTGCAGGGCGTCGTTGATGTCGTTGTTACGCGTAATGGCATCCTTCAGCACGTTGTTGGGCAGATACACTTTGTTGCCGAAAAACACCTGCTGCAGATTGAGGATGTCGTACTTAAACTTACCCCGGAAAAACAGCGTCAGGTCCCAATTTTTATACTGGAAGCGGTTGTTCCACGAAGCGTAGTATTTGGGCACACCATTGCCGATGTAAGCATAGTCGTCGTTAGGCACAATCTGGCTGGCCGGTACAGCATCGCCGTTGGCTTTGTAGAACAACCATCTGCCATCTTCTGTCAGGCCGGCATATCGCTTACCGTAAAAGCTACCCAGTGGGCCGCCTTCAATTGTGCGAATAGCCGGGCCGAGTGCGCCAAAGCCTCCAATATCCCCGAAGGTCAGGAAAGTGGTCTTGAACACTTCATCAGAGAAAGAGACCAGCTTGTTGCTCTGCGTGCTCCCTACCAGGTCCATGCTCCAGCGAAAATCCTTCTTCTGCATCACGGTGCCGCTCAACGTCAGCTCCAAGCCTTTGTTGTCGATTACCCCCACGTTGGTGAAAAGGGTAGACTGCACGAAGGGAGGCAGCTGCGTGTTGAAGTTGCCCAGCAGATCCGATGTGCGGCGGTAGTACGCGTCAACGGCACCGGTCAGACGATTGTCAAACAGGGCGAAGTCGATACCGGCGTTGTACTCCGCCTTGCGCTCCCAGCGCAGGTTGGGGTTGGGGTTGTTGGTAGGGCCGTAGGTTTGGCGCCATACACCGTCATCGTTCAGGTAGAAGTTACCCGTGCCCAGGCGCACCAGCGACTGGTAGTTGGGAATGCCCTGGTTGCCGGTCACACCGTAGCCGGCGCGTAGCTTCAGCAGATTCACGAAGGATACATCACGCATGAAGTTCTCCTGGCTGATAGCCCAGCCCACCGACACAGCCGGGAAGTTGCCGTACTTGTTGTTGGCACCAAAGCGCGACGACCCTTCGTGGCGCAGAATAAATTGGGCGAGGTATTTATCCTTATAAGAATAGTTGAGGCGCCCGAAGAAGGCAATTAGTGTATTGTCTTCTTTGGCACTGCCCAACGATGCTTTGCCCAAGGGTAGGAAGTTACCAGCCCCTAGGTTGTTTTCCTGGAACGCATCGTTCAGGAAGCCGCTGTTACCTGCTTCGAACGATTCTGCAACATTGTATTGGTAGCTATAACCTACCAAACCCCGTATAGTATGGTCCTGATGAATCTCTCTGTTATACTCCAGTGTCGATTCAAACGTATAGCTGCTCGATAGATAGTTGCGTTTGCGGGCGTAGGCCGTGCCGCGCACCGGCGTGCCATTCAGAGTGCCTATTTGCGAGAAACGAGAGCCGGCCTCGCGGTATTCATTATCATTTTGCGCGTCGCGTACAACCGAGCCAAAAGCCGTAGCCCGCAGTCCTTTGATGGGCTCCAGCGCAAGACGACCGTTGGCGGAGGTAGTGTTCTGGTCACGCTTTAGGCTCTCCTGATTCAGGCGGCCCAGTGGGTTCGTGGTAGAGCCTTCCTCGTAGTAGGTGCCATCGGGGTTGAAAATAGGCTGGGTAGGATTGCGCCCCAGCGCGTTTTCGAAGTCGCCGGAATTGCCGCCCAGCAGGTTGGCTTTGCTGAAGTTGGTGGCCACGTCCAGTTGCGCGGTCAGCATATCATTCAGGCCAGTCTGATTGAAACTCACGCGCCCACCATACTGCCGCCGCCAGTTGCGGATGGTAATGGGGTCGGCACCGTTGTAGTACACCGATGCCCGGTAGTTGCTAGTTGCATTGCCGCCCGACAACGCAAAGTTGTGGTACTGGCTCAGGTTGTTTTTGTTGAGCAGGGCATTGTAGAAATCTGTGGAGGCCCCTAGGTCCTGCATCTGCCCGGCCTTGGGATTGCTCGGATCTTCGCGGTAGGCCCGCCATTCTTCTGCATTCAAAAACCGGGGGCGCTTGGCTACCGACTCGTGCTGCACGTAGGTGGAGTAATCGAAGCGTGCCGGACCGGCTTTCCCTTTCTTTGTGGTAATCAGAATAACGCCCGCGTTGCCGCGCGTGCCATAAATGGCCGCGGCCGAGCCGTCTTTTAGTACGTCAAAAGATTCAATGTCATCCTGTTGAAGCAAGTCGAGGTTGCCGCCCGGAATACCATCAATAACAATCAGCGGCGCCAAGCTACCATTTACCGAGACAATACCACGAAGCTGAATAGCCGGGCTGGAGTTGGGGTTGTTGCCCTCTGTGCGAGTAACGGATAGGCCCGCTACCTTGCCCTGAATAAGATCAAGCGCATTGCGCGTACCGCCTTGGTTGAAGTCTTCGGCCTTCACCGATGCCACAGCTGATGTTACCTCGGCCCGGCGCTGCGTACCATACCCTACCACCACTACTTCTTTCAGCGACTTAGAGTCAGTAGCTAAGGTTACGTTAATCGTGGTGCGGCCATCAATAGGTACTTCCTGCGCAGTGAAGCCAATTGAAGAAATGACAAGCGTCGTAGCGCCCTCCGGGACGGTTAGGGTGTAGGTCCCGTTCACGTCCGTAGCCGTGCCTACCCCCGTGTTGCCCTTTACCAATACAGTAGCGCCAGGAATCGGCTTGCCTAGCTCGTCAACAACGAGCCCCTTTACTGTGATAGGTGGAACAACTGCTTTGCGATGCAGCGTCTTGTCTGCACTGCCTACTTCGGCATGAGCCGTAACGCCGAGTGATAAGCTCAAAACGAGTGGGAGAACCGCTGGCCTCCATATTTTTCCCGCCTGAGTATGATTTGGTAAAAACGAGAGCATAGAGTGTTGGAATGTGGTTGGGGAAAGGACAAATAGAGAGTGAATATTCTGTTGTCTTACACCATAAGCAGAAGGTTAAGAGTGGGGTATCAACGAGCATCTAACTCAGAATTTAGACTGGTCTAATTCTGCTAAATCGTTTTAGCAAAATTTAAAAAAGACTACCCTGCAACCCTTTATAGGGGTTGACTTGAAGACCGGATGCGAGAGAATGTAGCCAAGTAAGCAGTAGATGCTTATTAATAGCTATGCAGGCTTACTGGCTAGGTTTGCAAGAGCAGGCTTTCCTTGAAGCCAGGTGGGTGCCCCTCAAACGATTAATGTATTAGTGACTTCATAAAGGTCCTGCGCATAAAAGATTGAAAATGAACTTGCTGTATTGCTGAAAGGATGTTCTCTTACAAAGTGGCGGTTGCTACTTCGGGTAGTAAAAGCTGACTTTTTAGCGGCGTTATTTCAACTGCGTAGGATAGAATAATACGGATCATATATTGTAAAGAAGCTAAGATCTTAAGAAGTAACTAATTGATTAGTACTTATAAATGCTCATAAAATCATATTGGGCTCTAATATATGTCTTTTACTAAAAAATCATCAAAATTTCATCTAGGAAAATTTCCGCATGAATTCGGTCGCAATGCCAAGTATAGCACTGGGACTGCCAAAAGTTTGCTATAAGTGTAGTCTATACTTTTATAGCAGCATTCATGAAGCTATTGAAGAAATTGATGCAACGCCATATTCCAGTAAGCTTAGTGTGGCTTCTCAAAACAGCGTAAATGTTGAATAGCGCATTTGCAGGCGTACGTTCTTTAGTAAATCGTTGGACTTCTGATGATGTTAAGAACCGACTGGTATAGATTCTATTCATTCCTTATTGGTCATGCTGTGTGCACAATGTTGTTCAACTACGAGATATGAGGAGGTAGTCCTATCCTTATTTCAGTGGTCTTTCAACTGGCGTAAACGACTTATTATATCGCACTTCACGTGTCGCTCCAATACCTCCCTTTCTCCGCGCTCAACTTTGCTGCCTGGGACGCCTGTGTTGCCACCGCTCAGCCGGAGCTGCCTTACGCCTATGCGTGGTGGCTGCGCATGGTGGCAGGGCATTGGGATGCTGTAGTGGAGCTAGGCCCCGCTGGTGAGTATCGCTCTATACTGCCACTGCCATATAAACGCTGGCCGTGGGGTAGGGAGCTTTTTCAACCAGCTTTTACCCAACAACTTGGCTTGTTGATAACTGAGGATAGTCAGTATAAAAACGTGGCAGAGTACTTAGTGTTGATAACTGGTCGATATAGGAGAGGTTATCAACAGCTGAATGTGGATAACTCGCTGTTTTCCACCAGCTCCGCATACAAAACGGACCAGCGCGTGACCTACCACTTGTCCCTTGCCCCTAACTTTCCTACCCTGCTACAAGCATACGATTCCAGTAGCAAGCGGCGCTTGCGCCAAAACTTAGCGCGTTCGGCACCATTAGTAGTGCAGGAAGCTACTACCCTCGAACCCCTCATCGCCTTATTCAAACAGACAAAAGGGGAAGCGGCTTCACTTTCCGCTCGGCACTATACCCGGCTGCGCCACTTAGCGGCGGCAGCTCAGCAGCGCGGGCAGGCGCTTCTGTATGAGGTCCGGATGCCGATGCCAGATACTGAGCTGCTGGCAGCGGCGCTATTCATCCGGGAGCGGAATACGATAATCTACCTATTTGCGGCTGCCTCGCCACGTGGGCGCCAACTATCGGCGCCTACCTTGTTACTGAACCATGTGATAGCGCAGCACGCGGGCACACCCGGTTTGGTGCTGGATTTTGAAGGCAGCGTTATCCCGTCGATTGCGCGGTTTTTTGCCAACTTCGGTGCCCAGCCCGTACCTTACACTACTTTCACCCTAACTCCCCGACCCTGGTATCTGCCATGGATGCGCTGAACTCTACCCCCACGCCTTACGCCCCCGAGCGCGTACACATTGTATGTGCCGAGCCCTCCGTGGCTAATCACTTTCTGGCCGAGCTGCGCGATGTAAATAAGCAGCGTGATTCGCTGCGTTTCCGCCGAAACCTGCAACGCCTCGGCGAAATTATTGCCTACCGCATCAGCTCCCAGCTCAGCTACACCGATCAGACTATTACTACGCCACTAAGCGAAACAAACGGCAAGCTGCTCCACGACTTTCCGGTGTTGGCTACGGTGCTGCGCGCTGGCCTACCCTTTCACCAGGGCTTTCTAAATTACTTCGATCAGTCACCTTCCGCCTTTGCGGCGGCCTACCGCATCGAGGGTACCGCGCAGGTACAAGTGCAGGTCGACTACCTCTCGGCGCCGAGCCTGGATGAGCGGGTGCTGATCCTGGTGGATCCTATGCTGGCCTCCGGCAAATCGTTGGTGCAAACGTACCGAGCTATGCTGCGCTTTGGTACGCCTCGGCAGGTGCATATTGCCGCCGTTATTGCCTCCCCCGAGGGAGTTGATTACGTGACCCGCGAAATCCCCGAAGCCACGTTGTGGGTAGCAGCCGTAGATGAAGGTCTGAACGATCAGGCCTATATTATACCCGGCCTTGGTGATGCAGGCGACTTATCCTATGGTAGCAAGCTATAGCAAGGCTGATCTGCGGCACAGGTGCGGCCCGAATTTTGAAAGTTTAATCAGCGCGGTTGAACCTGACTGGCTGCATACCGTTATGATACCGGCTGCGTAAGCGGCCTGTGTCACGTTTTCCATCGCCTGTATTCGTGCTTGCCACGTGCTTTCTGCTCTCCTCAAATACGCTTCTGTTTTCCTGCTCGGGATGGTTAAGTTCGTAGCGGCTCCCATTGCGGGTGTGCTGGCGGGCTTGTCGTGGGCTACGTGTTGGGGCTTATCGGTAGCGGGTATGATGACCAGCGTGCTCCTGATTTCGGGGCTTGGACGCATGTGGGCTTTGCACCTGCGGGCGCGGCGCACGGCCAAAGGTAAGCCGTTGTTCAGCCGGCGGAGCCGGGGGGTAGTGCGTATCTACAAGCGTTTCGGCATGCCGGGTATTGCCTTCCTTACACCTATTTTGTTTAGCCCGGTAGGCGGCACTGTCATTGCCACGCAACTGCATGTGCCGCGCTGGCGCATCATGCTGCATATGTTCTGGAGTGCTCTGTTGTGGGGTGCCGCTTTCACAATGGTAGCAACGCGCTTCAGCCACTTGGAAATATTCCAACACTTCGCCCCGAAATAAGTGGTGAGTGGTGAGGTGGTGAAATAGTGAGTTAAAAAAGTGTGTCATCCTGAGCAGAGCGAAGGACCTTGTCACAGTTGAACGACAAGCGTAACAACGACTTGTTCCATCATGATAAGGTCCTTCGCTCTGCTCAGGATGACACACTTTTTTAACTCACTATTTCACCACCTCACCACTCACCACTTATTTCCGCTTGCCTCGCGCCCGTGCCTTGGCTGCTTTCACCGCTTTCACGGCGGGTGCCGATGATTTACCTTTCGACGGATTCACCTTCCGGCCTTTCTGACTACGGTTGGGACCCTCCACGTAGGCTTTGCCGGTGCGCTTGTCGATGGTTACGCCGGGCTTCACCCATTCTTTGCGCTCGTGAAACGCGCCTTGGAAGGTAGGGTCCTCGCGGCGGCGCCGCTCGTCCATTTCGCGGTTCATGTTCTGCTGCTCCTCAAAGGGAGTATCCATCACCTTCACCTCCGCGGGTAGGGGTAGGAGTGGAATGTCTTGCTTGATGAGCACCTCGATTTGCTCGATGTGGTGCATTTCGGCCTCATTGGCAAAGGTGAGAGCCGCGCCGGTGTGCTGCGCCCTACCTGTGCGGCCAATGCGGTGCACGTAGTCGTCGTAATTCAGCGGCACGTCGAAGTTGATGACGTGGCTCACCAACGGCACATCGATGCCGCGGGCCGCTACGTCGGTGGCTACCAAGAAGCGCGCCTCACCGTTGCGAAACGAGTCCATACTGTTGAGACGGGCGTTCTGGCCTTTGTTGCCGTGGATGGCGCGCACCTGCCCCGGCGCCACTTTGCGTTCCAGAAAGCTGGCCACGTTATCGGCGTGGGTTTTGGTGCGCGTGAAAATCATGACGCGGTTAAACGTCTCCTCGTCCTGAAACAAGTGGTCGAGCAGGTTGATTTTGGTGAGTAGGTTGGGCACTTCGTACAGCACCTGCGTCACGGTTTGGGCTGGCTGGGCGGGCGGCGTCACTTCCACGCGTACCGGAAACTCCAGGAACTCCTCACTTAGTGTGGTCACCTTGTCGGGCATGGTGGCCGAGAACAGCACGTTCTGGCGCTTGCGCGGAATCACCTCCAAAATGCGCCGGATTTGGGGCATAAAGCCCATATCCATCATCTTGTCGGCCTCGTCGAGCACCA
The DNA here is from genome assembly GCF_014333615.1 of Hymenobacter citatus. Lineage (GTDB taxonomy): Bacteria > Bacteroidota > Bacteroidia > Cytophagales > Hymenobacteraceae > Hymenobacter > Hymenobacter citatus. Next base: position 36,021 of record NZ_JACSCY010000023.1, read on the forward strand.
GCGTTTTCAGTTCTTTCAGCACCAAGTCGCCCTTCAAATACAGTTCCAGCAGGCGGCCAGGGGTAGCAATTAAAATGTCCACGCCCTGGGCAATAGTTTCAATCTGCGTTTTCGGTCCCAGCCCGCCATAAATAGCAAAGATGCGCAAGTCTGTGTAGGTAGAAAGCTGCAATAGGTGCTTTTCAATCTGGATAGCCAACTCGCGTGTAGGGGCTAGCACCAGGGCACGCGGGTGGGTTCCCTGTGCATACTTCACCTTCATCAGGAGAGGCAAGCCGAACGCGGCCGTTTTGCCGGTGCCTGTTTGGGCAATGCCCAGCACATCGTGCCCGGCCAGCAGCAGCGGAATAGTTTGCTCCTGCACGGGGGTAGGCTCCGTGAAGCCCGCCTCGGCCACGGCATTCAAAAGCTGTTTGTTTAGCTTGAAATCAGCAAAAGAGAGCGGCGTGTGGGACGTGTCGGACATGGTATTGAAGATAAAGCGAACCACAAAGGTACGCGGAATAGTCGGGCAAGAGGCGGTTGTGTAGTACAGCGCTGTGTTCAGAGCAACAAACAGTTAGAAAAAAGTTGCTCAAAAAATATTGTCAAGTAATTGAAAAGTTCGATCAACCTGCTACTTTTGTGGCATCAATACCCAACACGGTAGATATAGCTCAGCTGGTTAGAGCGTCGGATTGTGATTCCGAAGGTCGTGGGTTCGAACCCCATTATTTACCCACCGTTTTTGCAGAAAGTCCCCGGAAAAGTATTTTCGGGGACTTTTTTTATGAATTGCACCGTTGCAGGGGCATCTTTTCGCATGAATCACTTTTAATCCTCTCTGCTTATGAGTCTGGTTGTTATCGGTACGGTGGCTTTCGATGCCCTGGAAACGCCCTTCGGCAAAACCGACAAAATCATTGGTGGCGCCGCCACGTACGCTTGCCTGTCGGCTAGCTACTCGGTGAAGCCCGTGAAACTGGTAGCCGTGGTAGGCGATGATTTTCCGCAGTCGGATATTCTACTGCTCGAAGAGCACGGCGCCGACACCGAAGGCCTACAGATCAAGCAAGGCGAGAAGTCGTTCTTCTGGTCGGGCAAGTACTCTACCGACCTTAACTCGCGCGAGACGCTGGCCACGGAGCTGAACGTACTGGCCGATTTCGACCCTGTGCTGCCCGACTCTTACCAAGATTGCAAGTACCTGATGCTGGGCAACCTCACGCCTCAGATTCAGCGCCTCGTGATTCAGCGCCTCGTAAACCGGCCCAAGCTGATTGTGATGGACACCATGAACTTCTGGATGGACGTGGCTCTGGAAGAGCTGAAAACGACCATTGAAATGGTAGACGTGCTCAGCATCAACGATGAGGAAGCCCGCCAGCTTTCCGGCGAGTATTCGTTGGTGAAAGCCGCCAAAGTAATTATGGCTATGGGCCCCAAAACCTTGATTATCAAGAAAGGCGAGCATGGCGCTTTGCTATTTTGCAAAAAAGGCAACAAAGCGCAGATGTTCTATGCGCCCGCCCTACCCCTGGAGGAAGTATTCGACCCCACTGGCGCCGGCGACACCTTCGCAGGTGGCTTCATCGGCTACCTCGCTGCCACCGACAATATTAGCTTCGACAACATGAAACGCGCCGTGATTCACGGCTCGGCCATGGCGTCGTTTTGCGTGGAAAAGTTTGGTACAGAACGCCTGTTGAACTTGACGCAGGAAGAGATTGAAACCCGCGAGCAAATGTTTGCCGATCTGGTGAACGTGCCTACCCTGTCGGTAGCCGAATAGCCGCCGACTTGCGCAACTTCATGAAAGGCCGGAGCTGCTTTGTGCAGTTCCGGCCTTTTTGACATCACAACTTTTCGGCAACTCTTTCTTCGTGCAAGGGGTAGAATATAAGACAGAAGTAATCCACCCTAAAGCATTACGACGATGAAAAAGAACGAAATAGCCGCCTCCCAGCTGGCCGAAACAGATAAGACTAATATCGACCCGCGCCCAAATACCAACAGCACCACCACGCAGGTGCAGAACCTGGATAATACGTATGTGTCGCAGCAAGGCAATACCACAGATGGTAAGGCCACGACAGACCCCAAAAAAACAACGCCTATCCGTAGCAATCCACAGAACAACAAGCCTATGTCGGTAGACGGTAACAGCAAAGCCGGCCGGGGTAGCGATAAAAGCTAATTTCTGAAATCATCCCATAAAAAAGGCTCCGTTGCTAAACGGAGCCTTTTTTATGGGATGATGGTAAGACGCACCAAGCGAGTCTCCACATCACCCTTTTCGAGATAATCTTGTTCAAAAAGAATCGTACGGTTGTCGAGCCAGCGCGGGCCGGACACGCCCCACTCCACTTGCCGCTCCCAAAGCTTGCGCAAGCGCAGGCCATCGGCAGCCCATAGTTGCAGGCCGCTGGGGTCGTAGTGGGCCAACACATCGGAGTTACCACACACGAAGTGGAGCCCGTCGGGCGATATAGCAGGCGGACTCCACACCTCCGTGCGGCGGCCCGTGCGCTGGTCTACCAGTAGAAAGTAACCGCCCTCGTAGAGATGCACCGAAATCAGCCATTGATGAATAGCTGGAATGGCGTCTACGTACTCGTAGGCAATATTATCCTCGTTTTCCACTGGGTTATCGACGAAGCGCACGGGCGGGGCGGCGCTGGGGCGTAGCCAGAGTGTGCGGCCCACACGCTGGGCGGTGCGGCCAGTGGTGCGTAGGCGGGCGCGCTCTTCAGCAGTGAGGTCTAGTTCTTCGTCGGCAGCCGAGGGGATAGGGCGCAGCCAGGCGGGAGTAGGTAGGCTTTCGTAGATAGGGCGCGGGGCAGGGTAGAGCGTAAGTATGCGGCCTGCCGGCAGGATAAGTGTGTCTAAATGAGCCCGCTTGTAGATGGTAGGCTGGCGCAGGGTTGGGCGTGTGTAGGTACTCGGCGCCGGCAAAGGCAACGGCGTAGCTGGATGCCCCCGCTCCTGGCGCGGCATAAGGGTACAGGCAGTGCTCAACAGAAACGGCCCTACTAATAAAAAGGCCCGCAGCCGACTCATGGTACTACTCAATTCAGCTCAACGGACGTTAAAATTCCTGTTTCAGCCACTGCCGGAAGCTGGCGCGCTGCTCAGCCGTTGCATCAGGCAATTTCTCGACCATTCTTTTCGACCAATACTGTTTAGCATCGTCTGCCATCAGCGTAACGGTACACAGCTGGTTTTGTCGAAACACCGCCAACTCGTAGCGCCCAGTGCTGCTGCTCAGCAGCGTGTGCAGGTTCTGGGAGACCCGTCGGCCATTCACCGCCACTATTTCATCTTCCACGGCCAGGGCGTCGGCCGCTGGCGTACCGGGTAGAATATCGGTTACTTCGGTGCGCTCATTTCTAACCACTGCTCTGAAACCGAATACACTTTCGGAAACGGAGCCATTTTCAGCTGTGCGCAGCGTGCAGCCTACAAAGCGTAGGGCTTTGTTCAGGGACTCCTCCAGCGGCGCTGTTCCGTACACAAACTTGTCGAAATACGTCTGCATGTCACGGCCAGCTACCTCACGCACTACTTGCTGGTAGTCCTCCTCCGTGTAGCCTACCCCAGTTTTGCCGAAATCTTCGTAGAGACGCCGCATCACGTCGTCTAGGCTGCGTTGGTGTTGGCTGAGCTGCCGCAGGGTAAGATCGAGCAGTAAGGCTACCAGTGCGCCCTTATGGTACACCGACACCTTGCGGTCGGGCGCGCCGGGTTTGTAACCGTCTAGCCAAAGATCCATCGACGCATCGGCCAACGACAGGTTCTGGTGGCCGTAGTTGTCGAAGTGCTTGTGCAGTACGCCGTTTAGCTCCGTGAAATACTGCGCTGCCGAAAATACGCCGGACCGGGCCAGCAGGTAGTCTCCATAGTAGGTCGTTACGCCTTCGGCTATGTAGCAAGTGCGGAAGTAGTTTTCCTTTGTGAAGTCGTAGGGCTGCATCTCGGCCGGCCGAATACTCTTCACATTCCAGGTATGGAATAGCTCGTGGCAGCTCACGCCCAACAATTCCTTATACAAGCCCGGCGTCATGAGTAGTTCTGCCGGACCCAGCGTAATAACCGTGGAGTTGTGATGCTCTACGCCGTGGTAATGCTTGTAGGGTAGGATTTGGTTGAGGAAATGGTAGTCACTCACCGGAAAATCACTGCCAAATACAGCTAGATTTTCTTCCGTGAAAGCCCCAAAATCCCTGATGATTTGTGGCCAATCGGGCACGCAAGCGCCCTGTATCCAAATATGGAATGGAATACCCTGCACCTCGTAGGTGCGTTGCAGCAGGGTAGGGCTGGCAATCAGCGGCGCATCTACTAGCTGGTCAAACGATGTAGCCGTCAGCGTATTGGGAGCACTCTGTGGCAGGCCACAAGCAATATGCCAGGCATCGGGTAAGGCCAATTGTAACTGGCAGGGCTCGTCTTGCCGGCCTTCGGCATAAAGCAAGGCTTGTACCGGATTCAGATAGAGCTGGTTTTCGTCGAGCCAAGAGCCGCCGGCGTCCATCTGGTGGGCGTAGAAATTGTAGCGCACCCGCACCGTACGGCCCGCTGTGTTAGGAACCGCCCAACGGTCCTTGGTGATTTTGCGGTAGGAGAGGGCCTCGCCTGATTGTGCGTCTTCCACTTCCACACGCTGAATCTTCTGGGCGAAGTTTTGCAGCTCATAACGGCCCGGCCGCCATGCCGGCAGTTGCAGTTCCAGCGGCTGGGGCGCATCAGTAGATACTTCCAGCGTGAGTTGCACCTGGAGGTAGGACGTCAGCGGATTTTCAAAGGAAAGGTAGTAGTGAATCATGCAGTCGGCCCCACGTGCTAGAGAGCGAATATGGTCGTAAAACTACGCTTATCCCTAGGAAATAGCAGGATAAGTTAGCAGGTAAATTCTACGGATTTTAGCAACGGAAAGGCTACGATTTGGTAGAAAAAGCAGTTGAGCATTGCCTTTTACAAAAAGGCCTTGTACCTTTGCCGGCCTTACAACTGTCATTGAGTCACTTACCCATATCATGAAACGTACTTTTCAGCCCTCGCAGCGCAAGCGTCGTAACAAGCACGGTTTCCGCTCGCGCATGGAAACCGCTAACGGCCGCAACGTGCTGGCCCGCCGTCGTGCCAAAGGCCGCAAGCGCCTGACCGTATCCGACGAAGGTCGTCATAAGCGCTAAGCCGCTGCCGGCTGAAGCCGGCACCACGCCGCCGATGAATACTACAAAGCCGGACGTGCGTTCCTACCGATTTCCGAAAGAAGAACATCTGTGTCGTAAAAAGCTCATTGAAGAGCTTTTCGGCCGGGGTTCTTCTTTTGGTTTATACCCGTTGCGGCTGGTGTGGCTGTCTGCTGCTTCGCCTACCACCGCGCCACCGCAAGTATTGGTGAGTGTGAGCAAGCGTAGCTTTAAACGCGCCGTAGACCGTAACCACCTCAAGCGCCTTTTGCGCGAGGCCTACCGCCTCAACAAATACCGCCTGCTGGAAGCCGAAGGTGGCCATCTGGTAGACCGGCTGGCCATTATCTATACCGGCAAAGAAAAAAAGCCTTTCGCGCTGGTTGAAAAAAAATTAATTTCAGGGCTGGAGCGTTTGCTGAGCGACGCGCGCCCGACTGCCGCACCGGCAGGGTAGGGCACGTAGGACTTTTACCTTCGCTGCTACTACCCTATGCGCAAACGATATATTGCGGGCTTGGCCCTAAGCGGCGCCCTATCTCTCGCTGCTTTCCGCGCCCCGGACAATGAGCGCTATTTCGAAATAGCCAAGAATCTGGACATCTTCGCTACGTTATTCAAAGAGGTAAATACCTATTACGTAGATGAGATTACGCCCTCAAAGGTGGTGAAAACGGGTATCGACGCCATGCTCAAGTCGCTGGACCCTTACACCAATTACATTCCGGAAGACGATATCGAGGATTTCCGGACGATGGTGAGCGGGCAGTACGGCGGCATTGGGGCTATGGTGGCGAAGCGTAATGGCAAGACCATTGTGCAGGCCGCTTACGAAGGCTTTCCGGCCCAAAAAGCCGGACTCCTACCCGGCGACGAAATCCTGACCATCAACGGCGTCAACGTCGAGAAGAAATCCAATGCCGACATCAGCAAGCTGCTAAAGGGGCAGGCCCAGTCGGTGGTGAAGCTGATGGTGACGCGCTACGGCCAGGAGCAACCCACCGAAATCAGCATCACCCGCGACCGGATACAGGTAGAAAACGTGCCCTACTACGGCATGCTTTCCAATGATATCGGCTATTTCCAGCTTTCTGGCTTCACGGTAGATGCTAGCCGCGAAGTGCGCACGGCCGTGACCAAGCTCAAGGAAATGGGTGCCAAGAAAATCGTGTTCGATATTCGCGACAACCCCGGTGGCCTACTCAACGAAGCCGTAAACATCTCCAACCTATTTGTAGACCGTGGCCTCGATATTGTGAGCACCAAGGGCAAGGTGACCGACTGGAATAAGACGTACAAAGCGCTGGATCAGCCCCTGGACACGCAAATTCCAATTGTCGTTATCACGAGCAACCGCTCGGCTTCGGCTTCAGAAATCGTGTCGGGCACGTTGCAGGACTACGACCGTGCTGTGCTGGTTGGCGAGCGCACGTTTGGGAAAGGACTAGTGCAAGCCACACGCCCACTCAGCTACAACTCGCAGCTGAAGGTGACGACGGCCAAATACTACATTCCCAGCGGCCGTTGCATTCAGGAAATCGACTACTCGCACCGCGCCGATGATGGTACGCTGGGCAAAGTGCCCGATTCGTTGCGCACGGCGTTTAAAACTCAGGCCGGCCGCGTGGTGTATGATGGAGGCGGTGTGGCACCCGATGTGGCCGTAGAGGAGAAGCCTCTGGCGGACATTTCGCGGGTACTGATTCAGAAAGGATACCTCTTTGACTACGCCACGCGTTACCGTTCCGAGCACCCGACGATTGCTGCTGCCCGGCAGTTTAAAGTTTCGGATGCTGACTATCAGAAGTTTGTGCAGTACGTTTCGGGTAAGGATATCAATTATTCTACCGACATGGAGAAAAGCTTGGCTACCCTCACCAAACAAGCCAAGGCCGAAAAGCACTATGAGGATATAAAAGCCGAGCTGGAGGCTATGCGCAAGAAAGTATCCACCAATAAAGCCAACGACTTGGTGCGCTTCAAACCCGAAATCAAGGAGATGCTGGAGCAGGAAATCGTGTCGCGCTACTACTTCCAGAAGGGCCAGATTGAGGCCACCTTCGATGACGACCCCGATATCCTGATGGCGATGAACGTTCTTAACGACCAGCCCCGCTACCAGGCCCTGCTGAAACCCGGCACCCCAGAAAGCAAAACCCGACCCGACGCGAAAAAGAGCGGAAAATAGGTCGCTAACCGGAATAAGTAGCCCCGCCACTTGCCACTAATGCAGGTAGCGGGGCTACTTGTTTGTAAGCATTTGTATGAGGTAGTAGAAAAGACAACACAAGCTTGTAGCTGAGCCAACTTGATTTTGTGTAGCACAACCAACCCAATCATCTCCCTACCTTTGCACTATGTCTGCGCTTATTCTCTCTCTCGAAACGTCTTCTCCCATTTGCTCCGTAGCCTTGCACCGTGCCGGCGAATTGGTGGGCCAGTCAGAGCTGCGGCTGGAAAAGTCGCATTCCTCGCATGTAAGCGTCCTGACCAACCAACTCCTAGAAAACACCGGACATTCCTTACGCGACTTAGCTGCCGTAGCTGTGTCCGATGGTCCTGGGTCCTATACGGGCCTGCGCATTGGGGCCGCTGCCGCTAAGGGCTTGTGTTTTGCCTTGGATACACCCTTGCTGGCCGTGAGTACCTTGCAAGCATTGGCCGTGCAGGTGGCCGCTACCACAGCACAGCCTGAGCACTACTTGTTCTGCCCCATGCTAGACGCCCGCCGCATGGAAGTATACACGGCGCTCTACACGCACGCGGCCGAAACGGTGCTGGCGCCTACCCCCCTCATCCTCGATGAGCACAGCTTCGCCGAACAATTAGCCCACTATCAACTGTTATGCTTTGGTAGCGGCGCCAGTAAATTTCAACCGTTGGTAGCTGCCAGCTCCCAAGTGCAGTTTCTGACTGGCGTGCAGCCGTCGGCTATTGCTATGGGGGTGTTGGCATACGAGGCCTACCAGCGGCAAGAGTTTCGGGACGTAGCCTATTACGAGCCGTTTTATCTAAAGGAAGTTTATACCACAACGCCCAAACCCAGAGTGTAGCTCTGGCGCACTAGCATGGAAGAAATTATTAACCGCGTAGCCCAGAGTGGCTTGGTTACCTTCAATCTGGAAGAATTGCTGCATCCCGGCGAGCGGGTGGTCTATGACATCAAAGACAACCTGTTCCACGGCCTGATACTGCGCGAGAAGGACTTTCGCGAGTTCGTGAAAAACCACGATTGGTCGCAGTACGATGGGAAAAACGTGGCCATCATCTGCTCCGCCGATGCCATTGTGCCTACCTGGGCCTATATGGTACTGGCCGCAAAGCTGCAAGGCCATGCCCACCATTACGTGTTTGGCGATTTGGCCGCGCTGGAGCAGTCGCTTTTTCAGGAAGCCATTGCCGCCGTCAACCCTGAGGACTACCGCGACGCCAAATTGGTAATCAAAGGCTGTGGTGAAAAGGAAGTGCCTACGTATGCTTACGTGGCCATTATGCAACGTCTCTTGCCCGTAGCCAGCAGCATTATGTACGGTGAGCCGTGCAGCACTGTGCCCCTTTACAAGCGCCCGAAGGTAGTGGCGTAGCCACAGCGCCTAGGTTGCTCTCTGCGCCTACTTCTACAAGCCCGCCTGTCATGCCCGACAGCGCGGGCTTTTTAATTCTGCATCTTTAGGTTGACTATTCCGCTGATGGCTTCTTCTACCTCTTCCTACAAAATCAACTTTACTACCGGCGTCGCTATTGTAGTGGCCAACATGGTAGGCACGGGCGTTTTCACGAGTCTGGGCTTTCAGGTGGTAGACATCCAGAGTGGCTTTGTGCTCCTGGCGCTGTGGGCCGTGGGTGGATTGATTGCGCTGTGCGGGGCGCTTAGCTACGGTGAGTTAGCTGCCGCCCTACCCCGCTCGGGCGGCGAGTATCATTACCTATCCCGTATTTACCATCCGGTTCTAGGGTTTCTGTCGGGATGGGCGTCGGCTACGGTAGGCTTTGCGGCGCCTACTGCTTTGGCGGCTATGGCATTGGGCAGTTATGCCGCTAATGTGTGGCCCGGCCTAGAGCCCAAGGTGCTGTCCATTGTAGTTGTGTTGTTGCTTACGGCGGTGCATGCTACCAGCACACGGGCAGGTAGTCGGTTGCAAGTAATCGTGACGGTTGCGAAGGTCGTGGTGCTTGTGGTGTTCATTGGAGTAGGCGTGGCGGTGGCAGTGCCTCAGCCCATTCGCTTCATTCCTCAGCCCGGCGATTGGCACCTACTGCTGAGTCCGGCCTTTGCCGTATCGCTCATTTATGTATCGTATGCCTACTCCGGCTGGAATGCGGCAGTGTATCTGGCTGGCGAAGTAGCACAGCCGCAACGCAATCTGCCTCGCATCCTGCTAACGGGCACCAGCCTTGTGCTCCTCTTATATATAGGACTGAATTTCGTATTTCTCTATGCAGCGCCGCTCGCTAAGTTAAAAGGGCAGGTAGAGGTAGGCTTCGTGGTGGCCAATCAGCTGTTTGGTTCTGCTGGCGGCCGACTCATGGGCGGCTTGATTACCGTTTTGCTGATTTCCACCATCAGCTCCATGATTTTTGCCGGACCGCGCATTGTGCAGGTAATGGGGGAGGACTTGACAGGGCTGCGTAGCCTCGCGGTGGTGAGCAACGCTGGCGTGCCGGTGCGGGCCATGCTGCTACAAACCGGGCTTACTCTCTTGTTTATCCTAGCATCAAGCTTCCAGCAAGTGTTGGTCTACGCCGGGTTCGTGCTCAACCTGTTCACGTTCCTCACGGTGCTAGGGCTGTTTGTACTGCGCTGGCGACAACCACATCTGCCGCGACCGTACCGGGCCTGGGGCTACCCATTCACGCCACTGCTCTTTCTACTCCTCAGCGGCTGGACGTTGCTGTATCTACTGCGCGACCAACCTACCGAGTCGCTATACGGCCTCCTGACACTCCTGAGTGGGGTAGGCGTGTACTTCCTGAGCCGCCGTCGACCCACAAATACCGCCTAATGGTAGGGGTATGTAACTAATAAGTAACTCAGGTAGCAGTTACAATGCGCTTACTCAAAGTCAGCTAAGGCGAATAACTTGCCTGTTCATAGCTTTGCTGGACTTCCGTTTTCCTACACAATACTGTATGCGTACTCGCTTGTTTCGCTTTGTAGCGCCGTTTTGTTTTCTACTAACAGCAGCGTGTTCCGAACAAAAAACTTCTACTCCTGAGCAACCAGCAACGCCCGCTGTGGCTCCACTTCCCCCCATTTCCGATACGGTTGCTGCTACTCCTACCCCGCCACCGGCGCCCGATACCACTGCCGTGCAAGACGTGGCGGCCTACCTCGCTGGTCAGCGCGTCAGCCGGGGTAGCAATTTATATCCTCTTACAACTCAATCGGCCTGGCAGGCATTTGCCGCCAATCAAGCGCAAAGTTGGGCCAAGTATCATCAAACCCGGACCGAAAAGATTCAGCAATGGGCAGCCACAGAACTAGATTCCGTTCGGCAGCATAGCGCCACCGTTTTCTACCCGTTCAGCGGCCCCGATCTGCTCAACGTTGTCACTGTGTTTCCCAGCAGTCAGAAATATGTATTGATAGGCTTGGAACCAGTGGGCACTATACCTGCGCGTGCTACTCTCGAAAACCCTACGTTATTTCCAGCTATTAAAGCCTCGCTTTGGTCTGTGTTGAACTTCAGCTTCTTCCGCACCAACGACATGGCCGTTAATCTGAAATCAGTGGAATTGGATGGTGCCCTACCACTGCTATTGCTCTTTGCTACGCGCACTGGACATCTGGTAGAGCAAGTGCGCTACGTGCAGCTCGATGCTCAGGGCCAGCTTACGGAAGCAGACACAGCCATCATTCACCACCCTGGCCCTAAGGTAGTTCCCGGCGTCGAGTTGACCATGCGCAACAAAGCCGGACAGGAGCAGCAGGTCTACTATTTTTCGGCTGATCTCAGCGACTGGAAACTAGGAGCTACCAAAGCGGCGGCACTACAGTATGTGCGTAGCCTCGGGCCGTTGACTACCTATGTAAAGTCGGCTACTTACCTCATGCACAAAGCCTACTTCAGCAAAGTGCGCAACCTAATCCTGACGCGCAGTAACGTCGTATTGCAGGATGACTCGGGTATTGCTATGAAATATTTCCGCTCTGCGGAGTGGCAGTTCACGTACTACGGCACCTACAAGCGTCCTATCAATCTGTTTGCGCGGCATTATCAGCCCGAACTCACAACTGCCTACACCGATTCGTTGCATGCCCCGCGCCCCCTACCCTTTGGCACGGGCTATAATTGGCGGCAAAACGACTCCAATCTGCTGCTGGCCCAACGCCGCACTGTCGTTACAGAATAACTCAGCATGAATATTTTTAACAGCATAGCATCAGGTAGTAGCTGTATCTGCCTGCTGATGGTTATGTTGATCGTCAATGGCTCTGAGGGTAGGGTAGGGGCTATCCCAATACAAAGGGCGCCACCATCCGCATACTCATCGCCTGTCGATAGCCCGTTATTAGATAGCCTGCTGCATACTAATCCTCTGTTGCAGCCTGTGCTTCAACGCGCCAGTACATACGAGGTGCAGATACTGTATACCCAGATTGACCGCGATAGTCAGAATAACCCTCATTTTACGCAGCATACCTTTCATCTCGATGATAAGCGGTATTTCAATCCTGCCAGCCTAGTAAAATTGCCAACCGTTGCACTGGCTCTGGAAAAAATCAACCGGATCCATCAACCTGGTCTCACACGCAACAGTCCAATGGCAACCGGCGTCGCTTATCGTTGCCAAACGGCTGCCCCCTACTACCCCTCCGCCGATTCGGACCAAGTAAATACGATAGGCAATTATACAAAGCGAATGTTGCTAGTAAGCGATAACAACGCGTACAATCGGCTCTATGAATTTGTAGGACAACAACAACTCAACGAGCGACTCCAGCAACTAGGATATCCTGCTGCTCGCATCACCCGCCGCTTTGCCCCGTGCGACACGGCTGCGAACCGGCATACCAACCCTATCGATTTTTATGATGCAGCTACCGGACAGGTTATTTATCAGCAGCCAGCTGCTGTAAATCCACGTTCCTATTCTCCCCCACTTGGACACATCAGCAAAGGTCGAGCATATCAGAGTGGCGGCCGGCTTATAAAGAGTCCCTATGACTTCACTACTGCTAATTATCTATCCTTACAAGATGCCACTACCATATTGAAGACTATCCTGTTCCCTGAAGCGGTACCCGCAACCCAACGATTTAGGTTAACTGCTAACGACTACGCCTTTCTTCGACACTATCTATATAGTACGCCTCACAGTTCTCACTATAAACCATATGCGGCCTCTAGGTTTTTCGATTCCTATAAAAAGTATCTTTTCTACGGCCGTCAAGCAAGTATCCCCAGCCAACCCAATCTGCGCATCTACAATGTAGTAGGCATGTCACACGGGTATCTCTCCGATGTCGCCTACTTTATAGATACCACACAGCAAACCGAGTTTATGCTCAGTGCTGTTTTATATGTAAACAAAAACGGCATTTTGAACGATGGTACGTACGAATATGCTTCCATTGGCTTGCCTTTTTTACAACAGCTAGGTCAATCCATCTATTCGTACGATATGCAGCGCCCCCGCTTGTTTAAGCCTGTTTTCACTAATTTCTCCGAGGGTGATTGAAAAAACAGAAGTGTGATGAACTATTGAAGCATAGTAATGAGTTACTAATCAGCGTAATGAAACCAAGCAGAGTTCTCGCATTGAAAAAAGTATAGAATCATATTTGGAAAGTTGCGAATCAACCACCACTTTTGCACTCCCAAACCGAAACGCGGGTGGGTTGAACTGACAAGCAGGACTCTTAGCGCTTGGCAACGAGTCGGCCCGACAAAAAAAAGTTTTTGCCGGATGCTTGCAAATTCAAACAAGCTGCTTACTTTTGCACCCCGCTTCAACCGGAAGCGCCTGCTACGAAAGCGTTGAAAAAAAGTTTTCGGTAATAGTTGGAAAGAAAGAAAAAGCAGTTACCTTTGCAGCCCGCTTCGAGAGGAAGGGACGACAAGGAAGTCGGTAAGAA
>NZ_JACSCY010000024.1 GCF_014333615.1 Hymenobacter citatus
AGCAAGTCGATCAGGTGGTAGCGCTGCCAGCACCTAACCCATTTCGTTGGCTCCTACTCTACTTTTGCAACAGCCACATTGCTTATAGCTGCCTTCTTGGAAAAATGAAGGTTTTGGGCTACCTACCCAGCTGGTTGATTACGTGGTACTTTGGCGGGGGACTAGGCTCCGGTTTAGGAGTTTACGAAACTCATCTACTTGGCGCGTTTCATAAACTTTGAATCATGGACAGGTTTCTTAAACGCGCGCTGCCCCATTGGAGCTAACTGGCCACCAAGTGCCGAGCTGATTTCTACCGTTCAGAGAAAGGAGGGTACTCGAACTACGCGAGTGGCCCGTTTTCGCTGACCCGGCCGACGCCCAAGCCCGTGTCGCCGAGTATTTTGACTACTATAATCACGACCGGCTACACTCCAGCATTGGGTATCAAAAGCCGTATCGCATTCACCAACAACTTCTTCCAACTGCTACCCTAAACTGTCCATCCTAATCGGACCACCTCCTTATTTCTTTTTGGTGGAGCCTTGGACAGCCGATTCGGTGGGCCGGCTGTTACAGGAGAGCACTTGCTTCTTTACACCTTTCTAATGCGTTGCTCTATGGACCTGCACTTCGTTCGCCGCGGCACCGGCCGTCCCCTGTTACTGGTTCACGGCATCGGCGGCAGCTGGCGGTCCTGGAACACGATTATCGACGCCCTGGCCGCCGAGCGGGACGTCATTGCCGTCGATTTGCCCGGCCACGGCGAAACGCCCCAGCTGGCCGGCTTGAACTCCATCGGCACATTTGCCGATGCCCTCACGGCCTTTCTTACGCAACATGACCTGCTCGGCATTGATGCCGTGGGCAGTTCGATGGGCGCGCGGCTGGTGCTGGAACTGGCGCGGCGCGGCGGCGTGCTCGGCGCGGTGGTGTCACTGGACCCGGGCGGGTTCTGGCAGGGCTGGCAGATTCCGGTCTTCTACCATTCGGTGGCGGTGTCGGTGAAGCTGGTGAAGGCCCTGCAGCCGGTGATGCCCGCGCTGGCCGGCTCGGCGGTGGGGCGCACGGTGCTGCTGCCACAGTTTTCGGCCCGGCCCTGGGCCGTGGATCCGCAGCTGGCCCGCGACGAGATGTACTCTTTCGCCCACTCGCCCGCCTTCGACGAGTTGCTCGACCAGTTGGCGCACGGCCAGGTGCAGCGGCCCGCGCCTGCGGGCAGCATCCCTGGGCCGCTGGTCATCGGCTGGGGCCGGCAGGACCGGGTATGCCTGCCGAGCCAGTCAAAGCTGGCGCTGGTGAAGTTCCCCGATGCGCGTCTGTACTGGTTTGCGCACTGCGGCCACTTTCCGCAGTGGGACCAGCCCGCCGAGGCTACGCGGCTGATTCTGGCCGTCACCAGCCGGCAGCCTTTCACCGATGAATCAATTGCTCGGGCGAAACCAGAGGAGGCCGCCCCGGCGTTGCCCAAAGCCGCCGTCGTGGGGGCCGCGCTGGCGCTGCTGGCCGGCGGCAGCTGGCTGCTCGCATCGCGGCAGAAAAGGGGGCGGTAGCACGACGAGGAACCGGCGCAGGCCCTTCGGCTACCCTCACATTTACGCATGAAGTGCCTGGCGGGGGGAACGGCCCGGTATGCCGAATGGTGCGGCGCTGGGATACTGGAGAGCTCCAGGAGCTATGGTTGACTACTGAATCCGGCGTCCGCATTCGGTCACGGGGGCCAAAGGAAGCCGAACGTAACCCGTCTGCCCTGCACCCACCAACCCAGAAACCCGACATGCTGGTATTACTGGCAAGCAGGCACTCTACTACGCCTGCAAAATGGCTTTCAGACAACCACTATAGTTCAGCCAAACGGTGATTTGAGTAAACTGAAGGCCTCATAACATTTAGTAAAGGGTCGTTTACTAAATGTTATACGCCCTATCCTGCGGGTCCTTTCTTTCCCCCACTGCCCCTCCCGCATGTCGGGCCCCCCTATCCGTTACGTTCCTTACTATAGAGTCTCGACCCTGAAGCAAGGCCAGTCCGGCCTGGGCCTGGAAGCCCAGCAAGCCGCCGTGCACGCCTTCGTCACGGAGCCTGCGCAGCTGCTGCCCGCCTACGTGGAAGTGGAGAGCGGCAAGAAGAACCAGCGCCCGCAGCTACTCGCCGCTATCACGGAGGCCCGCCGGGTAGGGGCCACGCTACTTATTGCCAAGCTTGACCGGCTCTCGCGCAACGCGGGGTTCATCTTCGCCCTGCGCGATTCGGGGGTGGAGTTTCAGTGCTGCGACATGTCCGACGCCAATACCTTGACCGTCGGACTGTTCGCCGTGCTGGCCCAGCACGAGCGCGAGACCATCAGCAAACGCACCAAAGACGCACTGCAAGCCAAGAAGGCCCGCGGCGCCGTGCTCGGCACGCCGGCCAACCTGACAATGGCCGTCATTGCGCACAGTCGCGCCATTCGCACGCAGAACGCGCAGCAGCACCAGGCTAACCGGCAGGCGGCGCGGCTGGCCTCGCTGTTCTCCGCGCAGGGACATACCTTGCAGCAGATCGCGCAGGAGCTCAACGAGGCGGGCTATCGTACGAGGAGGGGGAAATTGTTCTTTCCCATGTCCGTGCAGCGCCTGCTCAAGCGGACCAGTGGGGCGACGTAGGCTCCGTATCTTTGCCTGATGGGACACTACACCGATGCACCTGAAGACAACCTACTTGGGTTAACTAGTAAAGAGGCCCTCAACGAACAGGAAGCCCTCGGCATCACCCGCGTAGAGCGCTACTTACTGGAAGAGTTAGAGTATCCGGTGACTGTGTCGGTACATCTGCTACAGGATCTGCACCGTCAAGCGTTTGGGCATCTATATGAGTGGGCAGGGCACTGGCGCACGAGCGTTCCCAACGTTGGGGCCTATGTACCTCCAGAAGCGCACCGGGTACCGTTGCTACTCTACGAATTCATGGATGAATTGCAGCACCGACGCCAGCAATTGCCGGCAGTTCCTACCCAGGAGCAGGTCGCGCAAGTACTGGCGTATGCGCATCACCGGCTGGTGGCCATTCATCCCTTTACCAATGGCAACGGGCGTACGGCACGCCTGTTTACGAATATGCTAGCCTATGACTACGGCTACCAGGACGTAATACTGTACCAGCGCGAAGCGGGGCAGAGCCGCACCCAGTATTTAGACGCCATCCGACAAGCAGACGCTTATCATTGGGAGCCCTTGCAGGGCCTGATTAGCGCACAGTTGCGGCCGCTGGCGTAAGGGGCGTGGCTTTAGTTTGCTCGTAGAGGGCTTCCAAGCGCTCCAACGAAACGGTCTGATTCTCCAGCGCCATGGACGCATACACCGAGCGCACCACCATCGTCTTGACAAGGGCCGGATTCTGTAGCTGCGGATAACGGTCGCGTAGTTTCATAATCAAGGGGAGAAGCACTCGTCTTACTACTACGAAGATAAGCAGAAAGTTCAGGGACTTCGCCGCCCGTGTACTTGCTACCGCCAGCCAAGTCATGCCAATGCGCGCTTCTTTTAGTAAGCAAGTACAGCCCGTATCTTCCTGCCCTGCTTACTTCCCTTGGTCTCTACAACAACCCTATGTGTTTTCTTTTCGTCTTGCTCGTGACGCTTTACGGGGGCTGGTTCCCGCTTCCCATGCAGGCACAAGCCGTTCGCAACCAGACGCCACGCGTAACGAAACACCATCTGTTGGCAGGATCCAGCAAGCGTGTATTCTACCAACTACCCGCCGCAACGTCTGAGCCCCACGGGCTGCTAGTATTACTACCGGGTAGGGGAGAGAAGGCCCACACCGTCTTCCAAGCAACTCGCTTACCCAACGAAGCCGCCCGACGCGGCTTTCTGGTCGTCGTCATCGATTTGCACGAGCAAGTGTATCTAGGTCCGCTGGAAACGCGCGTTCTAGATGAGACGATCCGCACCGTCGTGCAGCAGCACCCCGCGCTGGCCCAGCGCCTCGTGGTAGGCGGCTTTTCCGCTGGCGGGCAACTGGCGTTTGCCTACGCCGAAACCGTGCTGCGCGACAGCACGCAGCGCCCGTGGCGCGTGCAAGCCCTGCTCGGCGTGGACCCTCCCCTGGACTTAGCCCGGCACTGGCAACGAGCGCAACGCCACGTCGAGCAGCGGGACTGCCCGACCCTGCTGCCGGGTGACCAACGCATTGTGGCGGAGCTCACCCAGACGTTTGGGGGTACACCGGTGCAGGTTCCGGCAGTCTACCAGGCCCGCTCGGCCTACACCCGCAGCGATTCGACGGGCGGCAACGCCTCCTACCTGCGGGCGCTGCCCGTGCGCTTGTACTGCGAGCCCGACCTGGCCTTCTGGCAGCATCACTACTGCGCCACGCTGCAAGCCTCGGATTTCAACGCGCCGGATGCCAAGTCTTTGATCCTGCGCTTGCAGAAGCTCGGCAACCGGCAGGCGCAGTATATCCAGACCACGGGTAAGGGCTATGTAGGCAAGCACCGCATGCCCCACGCCTGGAGCATTGTGGATGCTAGTGACTGCGCTCTGTGGCTGGAGCAGGTCATTACCCAGTAGTGGGTAGTAAGAAGGCGTTATAGTAGCAGCGAAGCAGGCAAGGTACCGCACAAGCGTGGCCTCAGTCCTTGCTTGCACCAGTCCGGCGAGTGTCAAATACCTCGGTACTGGACGCTGGCTATCAGCGGCGTAGTTCCTCCCAAAGCATCGAACCTATTCCGATGAGCAGCCAGAGATAGAGGAATAAATATGCCCAGCCGGATAGCGGACGGTAGCGCGTCATCGAAAGGTAGCGACGCAGCAACAGGTAATAGTGCATAATGCGTAAACAGCAACCGCTCGGCCACGTGGCTGGCGTTTGCTTGGCAGGGAGGGTTAGTGCGTGCGGTCTTCCCGCACGATCAGCACGTCCGCCATGGTGCGGTCCGGCAGCTTATAGCGCAGTAGCCCCTGCGTGGCGCGCAGTAGATTCTGGTAGGCTTCGTCCGCCGTGGTGCCGTGGGAGTTAATACCCGTAATCTCTAGAATGCGGCCCAGGTAACTGGTCTGGTCACGGACAATCTCGGCGGTCAAGGGAACACGTTGCATACAAGAAGGAGTAAAGAATAGTTGTATGGCTACAAAGCGTATGTAAAGTATACAACTTGTCGTGAGTAGTAACTGACAGCTAATCGGTTAGCAATATATGTACCAACATTAAACCTTTTATAGGTATACGGGATGCAACCCCTAACTCATTCCCAGTAGTGAACGGCGCTGCGTACAGCACTACTTGCCCATCTCGCTGTGCGACGCGGGCAAGTAATGCTTCTTTCTGGTAGTTTTGAGACGCTAACTTTCTAGCGTATATGCCGCACTCCATTCAACCCATCTACTTTGAGAATGCTGTCGGGCGCATCACCGAGCACGCAGCCGGCTATGCGCTAGTGCGCTACCACCCGGTCAAACGCGAGCCCGCGGAGTTGCGGGCCTTGCTTACGCACCTAGGCAACTTGCTGCTCCGCCGCAATTGGCAGCGCATCCTAGTGGATATGCAAGCCATGGAGCCGCTGTCCACCCCCGAAAAGATGCTGCTCATGGAAGAGTGGTATGGTGGCCACATCCCGCGGCCGGAGCGCCTCTGTACGGCCTACGTACTGGCCGAGAAAGCCTTGACGCGCCTGTCCATCTACGAATTGCAACAAGAGGCCCGCAAGCATCACTCCTCGAATGCGTTTACCAGTTTGGATGAAGCGCATGCCTATTTGCTCACGTATCGGTAGCTATATATGATACCTGCGCTATGCAGACGCCCCTGCTACAGAAGCGAGCTAGACAGTTAAAGCTTATGGGTAGGTACTAGCCGCTCGACGTAGTGCGCTAGGCTCGCGATGAAGGCATCGGTGTCAGGCGTGATGGGTCGCTGCTCCCACGGGAGATAGAGCGGTGGGCTGTTTCGCCCAGCAGGCCAGAGCGGGGACGCTAGTTGCTGTTCTACTTCCACCAATTGCTCGCTTAGCTCCACCCACTGGGGCGCCGGCTGACCATCGGCATACGGCAACAACAGACGCAGGTGCAAGAGTTGCATCACCACGCGGGCCAACTGTTGCAAGCGGTGCTGCTCTACATCGCTCCATTCGCACACGCGCCGATGTTAAAGCCAGCGTCCGTTTGCAGCGGCTGCGCGGCGTAGAAGCGCATCTGATACGCTTGCACCAGCGGCAGTTGAGTCAGCGTAGGGGCCTGCTGCTCTAAGTCCCGGTACACCGTTGGCTCAGATTGCAGAATGGCTCGGGCGCAGACGCTTTCCTGCCGGGCCACGCGCCGGGGCCGGGGCATGCCCGAGTCGGCCTTCACCCACAGCTGCTGCGCATCGACCAAGGCGATAAAGACAATGGGCGCCTCAAATAGAAGAGCCACTAGGCGCGCAAGCTCGTCGAAGACCGAGTCCGGCGTGGCCTTCAGCTGCTCATAGGGCTGACTGTTCAAGAGCATCGGCAGTGAATGGGGTGAACAGATTCACGAGATTGCCATCTGGGTCGCGGAAGAGCAGCGAGCGGTTGCCCCAAGGCATGGTAGTAGGCTGCTGTACCAGCGTGTCGCGCAACCAGTCAGCCAGCCGCTGGTAGACGGCGTCTACGTCGGCTACGCGAAACTCCAGGATGGCCGAGCGATTGGCGGCGGCCGTGGCTACCTGCTCCCCACCGAAGGGTGCCAGGGTGCTGGTATGGCCAATGGCCAGCGTGGCGCCTACCGTGCGCAGCTCGGCAAAAACAGGGACCGGGCGGCGAAAGGGTTGGTTAAACAAGTGCTCGTAAAAGCGCGTCAGGCGCTCCACATCGGCGGTGATGAGGCGGACGGAAGTGAAATGCATAGCGAGAGAAGTGTGTTCAGGTCGCAAAATTCTCCCCCGCCACTGACAACCCTATGGCAGTCGGTTTCGCCTGTCACCAACTTTTTCTGCAGGTGGTAGCTTCAGGCTTGCCAGGTAGTCGGTCAGCGACAACGGCGCGGGATTGGTGAAGGGCAGCCCCGTGGCCGTGAGGTGCTGCACCCGGGACACGCGAAACTCCCGGTAGGCCTGTCGCAGTTGGCACCACCCGACGAGCTGCCAGGCAAAATTGTAGAAGACCAGTCCAATCGGCTCGACGCGGCGGCGTGTCTCGTGGCCTGCTTTGTCGCGATAGGCCAGTTCGAGCACCTGCCGCTTGGCAATGGCCCCTTGCATGGGGGCCAGATACTGGGTATGCTGCTCCTGGTACTCGGGGATGGCTAGCTGCATGCCGTGGTCTAACTGCGCCAAGCAAGTCTGGTCGGGTGGGCGCAGCACGGCACGCACTTTCTGCAGGGCAGCGGTTACCAGCGGCTGGATGGAGCGGTCGGCTAGGGTGGCGCCCAGCGTTTCCAGCAGCAGTAGGGCACTGGCTTCTTCCGTCGAGAAGCTGACCGGCGGCAGAAAGTAGCCTGGCACGAGGAAATACCCTCGCCCCGCCTCGAAGCCAATGGGGATACCCTGCTCGTCTAGCGCCCGGATGTCGCGGTACACGGTGCGGACACTGATGCCAAACTGCGCGGCCATGCGCTCAGCGGGTACGTAGCGCTGGGCTTGCAGGAGGGTCACTAGGCCAAATAGGCGGTCGATACGGTTCATGGAGGAGCGGCTAACGGCTACTAAAGCGGTGACTGTAGGCAACGGTTTTCCCGAATCTGCTCGCCTTTAGTAGCGAATGATCTGGTTAACGTTTGTACCAAACTTTTAACCAAGGCCACCCCTCTCCTGCTCGCAAGACGTTGCTACTACCACGCACCGTGTACACCACTAAACCCGCCTCGTCAACCAGTACACAGCCCGCGACTTTATGCCCTTACAGTTCATGTCCTGGAATGAAGTGCTTTCAACGCGCTAGTATTTGCGGCTACAAGGTGTTGGTATACCATTAGGGAGACCACGCTTTTCTCCACCTGGTGACTGGCTCCCGCAGAGGGGAAACGTACACGCTGAATTACCAACCAACTAGCGGTAGCATAGTAGCGTTATCTCATTTCCCGCTGTTAAAGAACCAACAGGGATATCCGTAGACTTGCCTGATGCTTCAAGCAGTCACGCCCGTCGAGAGTTTATCCAATAGTCCATTGAGTACTCGGGCTTCCTCGACAGTAATGCTCTTGAGGAGGTCGTCCAGGGACGCCATTCTAGTATCAATCTCGCTGAGCACGGCCAAGCCCTGAGCGGAAATCACCACATCAACCAGGCGCTTGTCGGCGGTGCTTGGGGTTTTAGTTACCAAGGCTTTGGTTGCCAGCCGGTCCACCAGACGCGAGGTGTCACTCATCTTGGAGTCTATCATGCGCTCCCGGATTTCCTGCGTGCTGATAGCGTAACCATGCTGCCCGCGCAGGATGCGCAGGATGTTGAACTGGGGCTGGGTGATGCCAAAAGGCTCCAGCAAGGTATTTATTTCAAAGCGCAGCCAGCCCGAGACGCGCAGTAGGTTGGTTCGCAAGTGGTGCCAGTCGTTGAGGTAGGGTCCGTTCATGGGTGCAAATTTGGTTTTTTTAGCCAGCAGCTGCACCGCGGGCGGGCCGCAGCAAACCCAAACGGCCAGCATTATGCAAGTGCTCCCTTCTGCGGGCGGCTCGTTGGCTACTTCTTGCCGGCGGGGGCAGCTTCCTTGGCTTTGGGTTCGGCAGCCGTTTAGCTTCGGATCGGCTTCGGTCTGCTGGCGCAGGTCCACGGTCTGCGTTTTGGTCAGCCCGTGCATTAGGCCCAGCTGCGTGTGGGCCGACACGCAAATGAAAGAAGCGGACTATTGCTGTTGCAAACACTTATTTCGGCCTAACGCTGCAGCGAGGCGGGGCACCTGGCTGCAGCGTTGCGGTGTTGGCGGCAAACTAAGCTGGCAGGGCTTCTAGCTTCTGAGCGGCGGGGAAATCGACCGGAATGCGGGTGATGTTGTGCAGGTAGTTGGCGAAGGTTTTATCAGCCACCAGGGCTACTAGGTCCACCAGACCTTTTTCGTCGTAGCCTAGGGCGAAGAAGTCTTCGAGCAACTGGGCCTCGGGGCGGCCGTGATTTTTAGTGATGCTAGCAGCGAGGCGAGTGATGGTGCTCAGGCGAGTATCGGCGTGACTACCGGCGCGCAACTGCACGGTGTCGTCCTCCGAAAAGCCGTTCATTTTGCCGATGGCAGTGTGCGCGGCCTGGCAGTAGGAGCAGCCGTTAACTTCCGAAACGGCCAGGAACACGGCTTCGCGCTCTTTGGCTGTGAAGCTGCCTTTGGCCTGCGCGTTCTGGAAAGCCAGGTACGAAGTCAGCGCATTCTCGGAGTAACCGATGGTGGCGTAAAGGTTAGGCACCATGCCGAAAGCGCTCTGCATGTGGTCGAATACCCCTTGTACGGTGGGGGTTACTTGCTCGCGGGTTGGGACTTGGAAGGTACGCATGAGGGTGAGGGGTGAGGTAATTGATGAATGTGATGATGCAAAGATAGCGTACTCAATGTTATAAACTTCAATGTTGTAAACATTATTTTGAAAGGGGTGAAATACTTCTCCTTCTGCTCAACCTATCACTGGTAGAATTTCTTTATGCGTAGACCCAAAGCCGCCTAGTTCTGAGGGGTAACCCGACCGACTCTGCCCTGGTGCAGAAAAAGCGCCGACTCGAAGCCCAAGGCTTCTCCGTCACCATCGAAGAAGCCAAGCCTACGGACAATCCCTTACTTACCATCGGCGATCAGGTCTTCCGGCAGCGCCACAAAGGCCAGCGTCTGCCAGCGTTTGCCCTACGAGACGTCACGGGCCAGTGGGTGCGCTCCCAGGACCTAGTCGGCAAGCGCGTGCATCTGAACTTCTGGAGCACGACCTGCGCCCCCTGCATGCAGGAATTTACGGACCTGAACGCCTTACAACAGAAGTACCAAACCCAGGGCTGGGTATTTCTGGCGTTTGCTCCCGAGCAGGAAAAGCTCGTCAAACGCGTGCTCGCGCAGCATCCGCTGGGTTATACCGTTATGGCGGGCGCGAAGGACTACTACCAACAGTTGGGGATTGATGGCTACCCGAAAAACTTCTTTGTAGACTGGGACGGTACTATTGTGGAAGTGACCGATGGCACCGTGTCGATTCGCGATGCGACGGGCAAGCTGACGCCGGATAATGTTCGCTTTTATGATCGAATCATGGCCGCAATGCAGTAAAGATGCGAGGTGTTGATAGTTGCTTTATAGAATGAGCAAGCCCCTCACATGAGGGACTTGCTGTGTTAAGCATGCCTAGAAGTAAAGAGATTCTGCCTACTATTAAGCTGTACTTACTGCTTTCAATGGCCTTTTAAGATGCTTTTCACGCTTCGCCCCTGGACCCTAGCCGACCTGCCTCACCTGGTGCACCATGCCAATGACTGGGAAGTAGCCCGCTACCTGATTGACGCCTTCCCGCACCCCTACACCGAAGCGGACGGGCAGGCTTACCTGGCGTTTGCCACCAGTCCGGAGATGTCCCGCTGCATTTTCGCCATTGAGGTGGCAGGCCAAGCAGTGGGCAGCATTGCCTTGCACCCCCAAGCCGATATTCACCGCCGAAATGCCGAGCTGGGGTATTGGTTGGCGCGGCCCTTCTGGGGACAGGGCATCAGCACCCAGGCCGTCCGGCAAATGGTAGACTACGGCTTCGAAACCTTTGCCCTCACGCGCATCTTCGCGCGGCCTTTCGGCACCAACCACGCCTCGCACCGCGTGCTGGAGAAAGCCGGCTTTACGTTGGAAGCTCGATTCCCGCATACCTTATGCAAGAACGGCAAAGTACTGGACGAATGGGTGTATGGGGTACGGCGTACCGGGCATTCGGTACCGGCTTAGGCGTTTAGTCAGGCACCATCATGGTATCTGCCTTCGGCAGGAATTCGACAGCGTATTTTAATAGAAGTCTCTTGCAACTACAGCCCGTATAATAAGCTCCTGGCTATATGAAAAAGACGCTACTCTTGCTCTCGGCTACGGCCCTGCTTTCCTCGGCCACCTGCAGCCAAACGGATACGGATCCAGAACCCGCTGTGCAGCCTGCAGCTTGTTCCCTCGCACCAGAGGCCGGTATATGCAATGCCGCCTTCATACGCTACTACTTCGATCCGCGAGACAAGAAGTGTAAGCCTTTCACCTGGGGCGGCTGTGGAGAGGTGCCTTTCAATACGCTGAAAGAGTGCCAAGACTGCGGGTGCAAGTAGTACGGCGGGCAACGTGCCTGTTCTACGATCCGGATTGGGCACCCGACTACTCTCCGACTCCACTCATAGATCCACACAATCCAAGCGGTTGCTGTAGACGCTTCCCACCGGGAAACACCACTCATCAGATAGGGAGAATACGTTTTTTCTCTATTCGTGACTGGATTCCATAGACGGCGGGAAGTGCACCCGTACGGTAAAGCCGGTGGCTTAGTCCACAGTGGCCTGCGGCGGCGCCGACGGGGTGGGCACCATCACTTTGTCGACCACCCCTACTTAGGCGTCGGGCGTTACGCTCACGTCGCCTAAGTAGGGGTGGTTGAGGGCCACAATTAGGAAAACCATCAGCCCCACCATCATGGCCACCAAGCCCGTGAGCAAGGCGTGCAGGCGGTAGCTGACGACTACAAAGCCAAAAGAAAAGCCAATGGTAATCAAGCCCCCCAACAGGACGGCGGCCCACAGCACGCCCGGCACGCCGTTGCTCAGGCTTTCGATGCGCTGCCGCCGCAGCTCCACTAAGTGGTTGAACGCGTCGATAGCGGCGCTGTGCAGCACTTGTTCAGTAAGAGAATAGATCTGGGTGTGGAGCAAGCGCTGTTGAAAATCAGTGAATACCAGCCGCTCGGTATCATTGGCCATACCCCGCCGCTGCGCCGGCCACGATTGCTGCACGATGAACGTGGTGTAGCCGCGCAGCTCCCGCTGCAAGGGTCGACCTACACTGTCGGGGTAGCCGCTCAGGTCACGGTAGAGCACGGCCAGGGTAGCGGCTTCCTGCGAGGCAATGCCGGCCGCGGTGGAGTAGTTTTGCCAGGTAGCTACCGTGAGTAAACCCAGCGTGAGGCCGTAGAGCACCGTGACGCCCGAGAAAAACCAGCCCACGGTTCCGTTGTCGATAAGCGTCGTTAGTCGGCTGCGATGCAGGCGGCGGTGCGTCAGGCGCAACCCCAACAGAGACAACCCCACGGCTAGGCCCATGATGAGCACAGCCAGCAGCCAGGAGGGCATTTCGTACAGCCAAATCATATAGCGCAAGGTTGAGTCCACGGAGTACAGCGCGGCCTCCCAGGTAGAGCCAAGTTCCATGGTAGGAAAGAGTAGAGCCCACCCGAGTATCGCTCCGGGCCGGTTAGCGCTATTCTACTGTAGGTTGAACCGTTTGGTTGTGCGCTACCAATTTACCAAGGACACAATATCTTGGCGGTGATTTCTTCACCCAGTACTACACTATTGCAGCTGACAACTGGCTATGTCCGCACGATTCATACGCGAAGGCAACTAGCCTGCTCCAGTGCCTGCCATATCCATCCACTACTTGAATATGTCTCTTGTGGAAGTAAACCACCCATTAGGTAGGGAGAACACGCTTTTCTCTACCTTGTGCCCAGCTCCCGAAGACGGGAAGCGCGCAGGGCTATGTCACATCCCTTACGAGAACACCTGGAGCAAGTAGTCCCGCTCACAGACGAAGAGTTTGCGCTGGTGCTTTCCCAGTTCAGTTGTCGCCGCTTTCGCAAGCACCAGTTTCTACTTCGAGAAGGGGAACGCGCGCCGCATATCTACTTCGTGGTGCAGGGCCTGCTCAAACTCGTGCACACCGACCCGGCCGGCCGCGCGCACATTGTTTCGTTTGCCCTGGAAGACTGGTGGGAAGGCGACTTTGCGGCCTATCTAACGCAAACCCCGGCCACACTGTCCCTGCAATGCGTGGAGGCTACAACGGTTTGGTGTCTACCGCTGGCCGGCTACCAGCAGCTCTGCGCCCGCCTACCCTCAATCACCTATTTTTTCATGGTCAAGTTTGCCCGCGGCGGCCTGGCGGCCCAGCAGCGCATTCTCTCGCTGCTTGCCCTGCCGGCCAAGGAGCGGTATGAGCGGCTGCTGCACCAGTATCCCACCTTACCCCAGCGGGTTTCCAAAACGCAGTTGGCCGCCTACCTGGGCGTCTCGCGCGAAACCTTGAGCCGGCTGGCCGAGCAACGTCACCCCCGAAAATAGTGCGGTAGGTCACAGGTGGTGCGTAAAAATCGGGGGGACCTTTGCCCCATACTTTCACGCCTTCACCAATGGAAAAGCGAATAATCAATCCCTGGCAGTGGCAGCAGCAGAGCGCCTATCATCAGGCCATCGAAGTACGGCAACCGTCCGCCACCCTCTACTGCGCCGGTCAGGCCGCCATCGATGCCGACGGCGTCCCCAGCACGGGCGATATGCGGGCTCAGTTACAACAAGTACTGAGCAACGTGGAACAGGTCGTCACCGCTGCCGGTTACCAGTGCCGCGACATCGTACAGCTGCGCGTCTACACCACGGATACGGCGGCGCTGTTTGGCCCGGCAGGCTGCTTCGACGTGTTCACCGAGTGGGTCAGCCGCCACGCCATTCAGGCGGCGGCCACTATGGTAGAAGTTACTTTTCTAGCGTATGAAGGGCTAAAAGTAGAGGTGGAAGCCATTGCGGTGCGCTAATCAGCCGGCCTGTCAACTCCGCACATTGAAGCAAGTGGCCGCTCGGTTCAAGCGGACGAAACCGAAGAAGGTCCGGCCATGACTTGACACCCTGGCAGCACTTTCCTTATTGCGATCAACAGATAACGGCTACGCCTCCTAAACAGAAAAAGCCCCTCATACGAGGGGCTTTTTCTGTTTAATGGATGGTGTCCAGTAGCGGAACTTACATGGGCTGCATAAGCTACCCTAACGCACGCTTTACTGAAACGCGGCCCGCAACTGCGAAGCGGCGAGTTCCTGTGCCTGTTGTGCCTTGGGTACGACGGCATAGGTACCAAAAAACTCGTGCGTCGTGCCGGGGTAAAGCATGTAAGTCGTATTCACATTGGCCGCCGTGAGCTTGTCGGCGAGTTGCTTGCCCTCGGTTTGCAGTGGGTCGATCTCAGCCGCGATGATGGTCGCCGGTGGCATGCCCTGCAGATTCGCCACGTCGGTCAATGAAATCAGGCGGTTGTCGCCATCAGCTGGTGAGTTGAAGTAGTTGGTGGTGAAATACACAATGTTGGGCCGGTTCAGCGGCACGGCATCGGCGTACTGGTTGTAGGAGGCGGTCGTCAGGTCGTTGTTGGCCACCGGGTACACCAGCAGCTGGTGCACAGGCAGGGCTAGGTTGCGCTCCTTGGCCAGCAGGCACACGGCCGCGGCCATGTTGCCGCCGGCACTTTCGCCGGCGACGGCTACTTTAGCTGCGTTGCCGCCAATGCTGGCGGCGTTGTCTTTCACCCACTTATAGGCAGCATAAGCATCCTCGTGCGCAGCCGGGAATTTGGCTTCCGGCGACAAACGGTAATCCACCGATACCACAATAGCGTTGGTATTGGCGGCCAGGGCCTTCGCTGACGGCTCATACACGTCCAGCGATCCGATCACCCAGCCCCCGCCGTGGTAGTACATAATGACGGGTAGCGTACCGGTGGCGCCCGCTGGTTTATAGATGCGCACCAGCACACCATCCGGAGCCGAGCCCGTGGTGTACGCAGCCGGGAGGACTTTTTGCATAACCGTCACGTTGGGGGGCGTGGGCGACTGGTCGTTTTTCTTGAGCAAATCGTTCACGGCGTTGGTGACGCTAGGGGCCATGCGGGCCTGTCGGGGCGAGAGAGTCGGCAGCGGGGGCGTGCCGTAGCTGATAAACTGCTCGATCACAGCCAGCATCTGTGGGTCGATGGTCGGCGCGTAGGCCGGAGCGGAGCCCTGGGGTTGAATCAGGTCATCGGGGCTGACGTCGTTGTCGTCGTTGCAGGCCGTCAGTGAGAGTGCGGCGACGGCCAGCAGCAAGGCGGGGCGTGCAAGCCACCGCAGGGTAGGAGAGGAAGGAAGTACAGAGAGCATATGAGGAGAGAAAAGTAGTAGGGGGTAAACGAGAAAACCTATGGGGAGTTGTCTGCTGACTCACCCCTACCATTGTCGTATGCTGTACTTATTTGCAGAGCCAATCGAAACCAGCACCCCATGCCGTTTCGTACGAGCGATACACCCTCAACTATTTCCATGTCTCCTTCCTACGTTCGCTTCGCCGACGGCGTCGAAGAAATCCAGCCCAACGAAGAACAGCTCGCCACGGAAACCGTCGAGTCGATGGCGCGGGTAAACCGCCTGATGTTCGAGAAGCACCGCCACGCCATCCGCGATGCCCACGCCAAGAGCCACGGCATTTTGCGCGGCGAACTGCACATATACCCTAACCTGCCCGAGCACCTAGCCCAGGGCATGTTCAAGGAAGCGAACGTTTACCCCGTCATCATTCGGTTGTCCACGTCGCCGGGCGCCATCCAGCCTGACAGTCAGCCGGCCGTGAAAGGCTTTGCCCTGAAAATCATCGGAGTAGAAGGCAAGAAATTTCTACCCGAAGAGGCGGATGCCCTCACGCAGGATTTTTTGCTGGTCAATGACACCATCATTCCGACCGGTGACGTGAAAAGCTACCACGACATGCAACTGCGCATTGAGAAGCTGGCGCACGGCCCCGAGCTATTGCAAACCGCGATCAACAAGGTAGGCGTCTTAGCCGATAAGGCCTTAGAGGTTGTGCAGGACTTAGGCGGCCCGAAAAAAGAGGTCAACATGGTGGTGCAGGCGCACCCTAACCGGCATATCCTGGGCGAAACCTACACCACGCTCGGTGCCATCCGCTACGGCGACTACGTGGCCAAGATGGGCGTTGCCCCGCTCTCCGAGAACCTCAAGGCCTTAGCGGGCAAAGAAATGGATGTGAGCGAGCCCGGCGCCTACCGCGATATGGTGGTAGACTTTTTCCGCACTCAGGGCGCCGAGTACGAGTTGCGTGCGCAGCTCTGCACTGACCTGCAGGCCATGCCCGTGGAAGATGCTTCCATCGACTGGCCCCAGGACCAGAGCCCCTACCAGGCACTGGGCAAACTCGTGCTGCCGGCGCAGGATGCGTATAGCCCCGCCCGCCGCGTGTTTGCCGATGATGTGCTGTCGTTCAACCCCTTCCACTGCCTGCCCGAGCACCTGCCGCTGGGCTCCATCAACCGCGTCCGCATTAAAGCCTACGAAAGCTCCGCCGCCTACCGCCACCACCTGAACGCCCAGCCTCACCGCGAACCGCAGGATATTAATGAGCTGCCGGACTAAACAGCTAGACGAATCATCTAATGCTCTCTATCAGAAAGCCCCTCATACAAGGGATGGTCGTTAACCAGTAGTGGCAACCAGCAAGGCCGCGCGTTGCTAGCGCCGACCCATTCGAAACCATCTTCCAGTAGGTCTGCTGCCAGCAGCGAGGGATAAAGGTACTTGAAGCGATTGCAAGGCCGCTAGTACGCCGCCTGGAATGCGACGACCACACCCAAGCTGAAAACTGGTTCAAGGTTTTGGGAGCCTGTGGTCGCGCGTGCAAACGGACATGCTGCTAGACCGCTTCGCCTCCGCCACCAAGGCGTAAGCCGAAACTAGCCACCTATTCTGACTTCTACAACTACCTAGGCTATGAGTGCCCACATCGCTTTGCATAACAAACGCTCCTAAGCAACACCCCACGCTGTCTCACCTAACGCGACTACCTCAGTATAGAGAGAAGTATTTTATGCCTACTCTTCTATTATATTTTACGCGAACTGAAGCTTAGTTACGATAACGTTAACCAACGAGAGAATTTACTCAAAGTAAGCCCATGTTTTGAGCGACCCGGCAAGCTTCTATCGCACTGCTCACTTTTAGCTTTTGGAAGATGTTTTGTCGGTGCCGATGAACTGTATTAATACTCACAGACAACTTACTGGCTATTTCTTTGCTTCTGCTACCATGCTGAATCAATCCCAAAATCTCCTTCTCCCGCGAAGACAACTTATTGTCAAACTGCTGCTTGTCATAATCGATAACCTCAGCGGTCTTCGTGTTCACAATAACTCCTTGGGGAATGTCAAATTCTGGATGAGCATACAGCCTATCGTAAAGACAAAGCGCAAATCGTATGGCATCACCTTCAGGGCCTTTCAGGTAGAGAATACGGTGCCTTACGAAGACATAACTCCCCTCTTTGTTCTTGATTCCAAGCTTGCTTATAGCTTCGTAGTCAACGCGTTGTGTCACATCAATAGATTTCAACAACTGAAAGAACTGAAACTCCAGCCGGTATTTTCTTTGCAGGTCTTGGGGATGTATTCTGTTTAATAGCTCATCCTCCCATATCGACCTTATGGTTGTATTGTTTTCGTCCAGACCAAGCTGCTGCGCCACCCCACCTGGGTAGATGTAGCTTTGCCTGGTGTTGAAATCGGAAAGAACAGCTATACAATTTTCTATGGTGGCATACATTTGCGCAATGTGCTGGCAGGTTTCCAGTTGAACGCCTGCATCGTTCACCGCTTCGAAGCGCTGGGCAAGCAATTTTGTATCTAACAAACTTCGGCTGTTGTTCATCTAGGGGGGGTAGGGGAGTATCTGGGAAACGGAGGGCAAAAGGAAACGAATTTGTACGTTGCGCTGGTGGCTTTTAGGCCCCCGTTTGCCTTATGGTTGGTAGTTGCTACCCGTTGACTGTCTCATAAGGGCAAGGTATGACTCGCTGCTTTCCCGGCAACGCAAACGGCGCGTGTGGGTGCCTAAGCCAAGCAGTGACGTGGCTGCGGTGTCCTGTAGCTAACGCACGGGTTAGTAACGGCGTGGTCCACCGACGTGTTGGCTAGCCTGGCCGGCAGCTGACGGCGATAGGTAGCCAAGTGCTCCCCCTAGGTTAGCACCAGCAACCCCGTGCCGCGGCTAAAGGCTACCGCAGGCGCTTAGTGCCCCACCCGCACGCACCCGGATTGGCACCCTATCCTCGCAGGCGTCCCGTATGGGGCCAGCACTAGGTCGCTGTCGCGAAACGAGCGCGCCGCCCTAGCGGGGTCGCGGAACACGCCTTCGGGCGGACCCACGGCGCTCGGCGACGGGCCATTGAATAGGCATTCTCGCCCGTCCGCTGCATGGTTATTAAGTGCCATTTTGACCAGGCATTCCAGCCGCATACTCCCAAACCAGCCGTTCACACCCGCTGTAAAGTGGTTATTAATAACCATTGGCAGGGCCTTGTGCCGCTAATAGCTTTGCTGCTCTCTTGCGGGAAGCCGCTGGGCGAGCCCTGCGTGCAGCACTTGGCAGTGTGCTAGCCTAACGGGTGTCCTTTGGCCCCGGGCTTACGCCTGGGTAAGTACAGCCGCACTTCGTACGCCTAGCTCCCAAGCCAAGCGGCTGGGCGCCTTCACCACCTGCTTTCCCGCCATCCACCTCTTCACCGGATTTCACCAACCCCCTTTTTCTTGCCCTCATGAAAATTCCCCACTACCTACTACCGCTGGCCTTGCTCACCGCCTGCACGCCTGATTCGGCCACGACGGCGTCGGCTCCCAAAACCTCAACCACTGCGCCGACTACAGCGGCGAAGGACACGGCCCCCCTTGCCGTGCCAGGTGAGCCGTGCACTATGCAGCTCGGCAACCTCACGTTCACCCGCTCGCTGAACGGGGCGGCCCAGCACGCCACCGTTGATAAAGGCGTGCTCACGCTGCGCGCCGCGGCCAAAAGCGACAACTTCAACGACCCCGACGGTAAGCTCACCAACAACAGCGCCCCCGTGCTGCTGACCCAGGTGGACAATACCAAGCCCTTTACCCTCACGGCCCTAGTAACACCACAGTTTCTGGAAACCTACGACGCCGGCGTGCTCTACGTCTACCTGCGCCCGGACTGGTGGCAGAAGCTCTGCTTTGAGCGCGACGAGCGGGCTCGCACGCGCATCGTGAGCGTGCGCACCATCGGCACCTCCGACGACAACGACCACGACCTGATCACGGCTAAGCAGGTCTACCTGAAAATCTCGTCCGATGCCAAAACCATCGGCTTCTACCACTCGCTCGACGGCAAGCAGTGGGAGCTGGCCCGGCTGTACAAGAACGACTACCCGGCCACCATCTGGCTGGGCCTCAGCGCCCAGGCGCCGGTCGGCGACGGCATGAGCACCCGCTTCGAGCGCTGCACCCTTACCCAGACAAGCGTCGCCGACTTCCGCATGGGGCAATAGGAGCGGACGTGTGGGCGGGCGGCGGGGCCCTTACCTGCCCCGGCATCACCAGTGGTGACCGGACTGCGAGAAGCCATCTTATGTAGTTGAATAAAATGACGTAAAGCCGTCGCCTTATGGCTAACTCTTTTTTCTTCTTTTGTTCAATTACATAATCGTAATTATATCCCCCCTCTTGGAATAAGTGCGGGTTTTGGCCCGGCCGGCCGCTGCTTGGCTTCCGCCCCCGAAATAGGGGCCGCTGGGCCTACTGCCCGTCCCGCTATGGAAAGTACAATCAACTCCCTATACTCGACTCCACACTTCGCCCGAGCTAGCGTTGAAAATGGCTGGTTGCAACTCGTAGGCAGATAGGGAGAGCCCCCTTCAAGGAGTAGCGTACCTAGCACGAGTCCAGCCAGCACGAAATCGGGCGCTACTAGAAACGAATAAAAAGGTCAACTATACTAGTAGATTAGTCATTTGTTAACAGCATGTTAGGCTAATACATTAAAAGCTTGTTTCGGAAAGTAAACAGTAGTCTCCGGCGCTTAACAACCCTCATTTTTCCCATTTGATGAAAAGAGTATTGCCCTTTTTACTGCTGCTA
Organism: Hymenobacter citatus; assembly: GCF_014333615.1. Classification (GTDB taxonomy): domain Bacteria; phylum Bacteroidota; class Bacteroidia; order Cytophagales; family Hymenobacteraceae; genus Hymenobacter; species Hymenobacter citatus. The sequence goes on from NZ_JACSCY010000024.1 coordinate 19,799, forward strand.
AGCAGCACCGTTTCTTTTTCACAATCCGCCCAGCACGTCTCGCCCGCTGAATTTGTCCGACCAGCCACTTTACCTGCTCTTTTTCCTGCCCCGGTATCGATAAAGCTCGGGAAGGGCCTGATTACCCTATCTAAATCGGTTGTCCTCATTGCCGCACCCGGTACCGAGCCCGAGAGCGTCGCCCTTATCAGGAGCCTGTTAACGTCGGCTGGGGTAGCCACTATTACGACTGCCCGGCAGCTGCCAGCGGTCGTTGACCGTTCTTACCTCATCATCGGCCAAGGCGATGCCGGCGTGGTGCGCACCGCCCTCACCCGAAGTGCGGCCGTCGTCGACCGCCATGCTGAAGGCTACACCCTCGCCAGTGTTGCCCTAGGCAATGGGGCGCTTATCACCCTGGCTGGGCAGGATGCGGATGGCTTGCATCATGCCGCGCAAACTTTTCGGCAATTACTGCTAGGCCCTGGCTTGCCCGAGCTAGTCATTCAAGACCATCCCGCAATGCCTATTCGGGGCACCATTGAAGGCTTTTACGGAGTCCCCTGGTCCATGGCGAGTCGAGCCAAGCATCTGGAGTTCCTGGCCAGCGTCAAGGCCAACACGTATGTCTATAGCCCGAAGGATGACCCGTATGCGCGCGACCGCTGGCGCGAAGCGTATCCGCCAGAGAAGTTAAAGGAACTGGGTGAGTTGGTCACAATCGCCCGGCGCAACCACATTAATTTTGTGTACGCCCTCTCGCCAGGCCCTTCCATCTGCTTCTCCGAACCAGCAGATTTTCAGTTGTTAGAACGCAAATTCGCTGCACTACGCGCCCTCGGGGTGCACAGCTTCTACGTGGCGCTAGACGACATCGAGTATACGAAATGGAATTGCGAGCTGGACCAGCAGACCTTCGGGCCACCCAGTGCAGAAGCAGCGGGCGTCGCGCAGGCAACGTTGCTCAATGCTGTGCAGGCCAGCTTGGCGGCTCATGACCCGGCGGCGCGTCCCCTGATTATGGTACCGACCGAGTACTATGACGCGAAGGAGAGCGTGTACAAAGCCGCGCTCCGAAAAAATCTTGATTCGCGGATCGTGCTGCAATGGACGGGTACCGACGTAGTGCCCCCGGCCATTGCCCTTGCGGACGCGAAAGCGGCGACCAAGGCCTTTGGACGCAAGCCCTTGTTGTGGGACAATTACCCGGTGAATGATTACGCGCAGACCACTGGCCGCTTACTTCTGGCGCCCTACGCGCGACGCGAAGCGGGCCTGTCGACGGAGCTAACGGGTGTTTTAGCTAACCCGATGAACCAGGAAGCACCCAGCCGGGTCGCGGTCACCGGGGTGGCGGCCTTTGGGTGGAATGACCAGGCCTATGATGCGGAACGCACGTTAACGTACGCCGTGCGGGTGTTGGCCGGTGAAGACGAGCAGACGACCGCCGCGCTGCTGACTTTTCTGGACACCCAGCACATGGCGCCCACGTTTGGTAGCCAACCTTGGCAGCCGCAAGCCCCCCGGCTAAAGGGGCGGCTTGATGCCGTGCGCGAGGCCCTGGCGGTAGGCGACACCAAAACCCGGCAACTAGCCCTTGAAAAGTTGCTGCGGGAGGCGGCTGAGTTTGCCAGTGCCCCGGATATTATCCAAGCGGGAACGGTAGACCCTGCGTTCGCACAACAGGCACGCCCCTGGCTTGACGCCATGCGCTTGTGGGGCCGAGCGCTTCAACTGAGCGCGGCCGGGCTAGCAGCCGCGAACAGCGGGCGGCCGGCGGCAGCGCGGCGTTATTTCGCGACGGCCAAGCAGCTTGCGGCAGAGGCGACGGCCATCCAAACCATTCCGGGCGTTACCCGCTTCGATGGGCCAATCAAAATAGCCGACGGGGTGCTCGACCATTTTGTGGCGGATGCCCCGACCCTCATCGCACTTGGGGGAGCAGCGGAAAATGAACCGGCTGCCAAAAAGTAGGCGGTGGTAAAACAGGAGGTGATTCTTATCTTGGGTGTATGCTTCAAACAACGTCAACATGTGGTAAGTGTGGCAGTATCGCCTTGCGCAAAAATGGCAGCCGTAAGGGCCAGCCGAAATACCAGTGCATAGCCTGCCGCTATCAGGCTCTATTTGCACCGGCCGCCGCCAGCAAAGCCGCCCAGTATGCGCAAGTTGCTCAGTTACTGCTCGAGCGCGTCTCGCAACGCGCCATTGTGTAGCTGACCGGGGCCTCACGCCCCACCATTGTCAAGTTGGCAAAAAAAAGCGCAGGCTACCGTGCAGCTACGGCCCAAACCCAGCCGGCCACGGGTGCTCGAACTAGATGAGAGGTGGACGTTTGTGGGCCGCAAAAAGCGCAAAGTTTGGCTCTGGCTGGCCGTCGAGCGCTATAGCCGGCGCATCGTGGCCTGGGTGCTGGGCTGCCGCGGCGCAGCCACCTTGCGCCGCTTATGGCAAGCCTTGCCCGAACAGTACCGCACCGGCACATGGTACTTCACCGACGAGTAGGAGGCGTACGGCCACGTCTTGCCGCTAGGAGCGCATCAGCCCAGCCCCAACGGCAGTGGGCACACCAGCATTGTGGAGGCCATCAACTGTTCGCTGCGCCAGAAGTGCGCGGTCCTGGTGCGCAAAACCTGCTCATTCAGCCGCTCTTTGGCCATGCACTACATCCACATCCGCATTCAACTCGTCATTGACGAGCATAATCGCCGATTAGCTGCAACCTGATATCACCTCCTGTTTTACCATCGCCAAAAATAGGTATCTGGCCTAACAGCCTATTCGTCGGCGGGTGGCACCGGGACTAGCAGGAGCCGGCGGACGCCGGCCGCAGTGAATGCACAGCCGCGACGGGTGCGGTAGCCGGAAGCCGTCAGTTGGGCGGCAATGCGGCGATAATCCCACTGCTGACTCCGGTAGAGCAGGGCCAGCTCCGCCGCTTGCCGATTGGCCAGACTCGTGCGGGCATTGGCCTGCCGTTGCTGCTGGCCCTTGATCCGGGCCTCATCCGTCAGGTTCGCCGGCGTGCCCAGCTGATGCCCGCGCGCCTTCTTGGCCGCGAGCGCATCCTTGGTGCGCGTGGAAATCGCTTTGGCTTCTTTCTCGGCCACGGCCCCCAACACGTGCAGGGTGAACTCATCGGCAGCGGGCATGTCGACGGCCTTGAAGCGCACGTGACTTTCCATGAGCGCGGTGAGAAACGCCAGGTTGCGCGCGAGCCGGTCAAGCTTAGCCACCAGCAGCACGCCCCCCGCTTCGTTGGCCGCCTGCATGGCGGCGCGCAGTTGGGGCCGGGTGTTTTTGCGCCCGCTCTCCACTTCGATGTACTCGCCCACAATTTGCTCGCCGGGCGCGAGGAACGTGCGCACTGCCGCTTGCTGGGCTTCGAGTCCGAGGCCCGACTGGCCTTGGCGGGCGGTGCTGACCCGGTAGTACGCAATGTAGTCGGGCATGAGGAGGTCAATAGTATATAAAGAGTATAAAAGCGGGGGCGTAAAGGTACGAAATGGGGTTTGTATCATTACATAAACGACCGTTCATGTAATGATACAAGCGCGACTGTATAACTCCCTCGTCTGTCACCTTGACTGCTTTATCGTTTTTTTGCGAGAGCGTTTAAGTGATGATACAAAGAGTTCGTTATGTCCACCGGGCTCTCGTAGGCGGGAAGCGTACGAAAATACGTCCTACTTGTGTTCGATATAGCTAGACCACCTCATCTCAGGCTACGGCATTCCGTCGAGAGAATTTCTTGGATCGTTTGAAACAGGAGTTAAGTGGAGAGGTAGTGGTACTTTTCCTACTGACACCTTGCTTCTCTGTACAATAGTCAAACGTACAGTCTGGCCGAGTAAGGACCGCGCACTTTCGCTCATCCGGCCGACCAGCAACCCAATTCCCTCGATGCGTGCCTACTCGCAGCTAGAGCTGTTAGGCCGCGTGGGCTAGCCGGCTGTTGATAGAGCGGCTAAAAAGAAATGTGGATAGCTCCATAAGGGCATACCACCCACCTGGGACGGTTTTTTCCTACTAGCAGGCCCTACCCTCTACGGGCAGTAAGCTGCACGTTAGCAACGGTAAGGTCCATTCTGCGTGTAAGGAGGGTATCCACCTCCATCCTCGTGTTATGAAAAAAGATGCCCAGCTGAGCCGCCGGCAAGTGCTTAGTGGCCTGAGTGCCAGCCTCGCCATGGCCGCGGCCGGGCCCGTACTAGGCGCCGCCGCTAGCCACTCTACGGTACCCACCCCTCCCTTGTCAGACCCCACCACCGCCTATCCCAAGCCCCCCTATAAAAGCCAAAAGCAGCCCTGGCCGGGCTTAACCAGTCAGATGGACCCTGTGCCCGACCACGGCGAGAAAAGTTATAAAGGGTCAGGCCGTCTGAAAGGCCGCAAAGCTTTGATTACGGGCGGCGACTCCGGCATGGGCCGCGCCGCCGCCATTGCCTACGCCCGCGAAGGCGCCGACGTGGCCATCAATTACTTGCCCGCCGAGGAAGCCGACGCCAAAGAAGTACTTGCGCTCATCAAAGCCGCCGGCCAGAAAGGCGTGGCCCTGCCGGGTGACTTGCGCGACGAAGCATTCTGCCAAAAGCTGGTAGCTGACGCCGTCCGCCAGCTCGGCGGCCTCGACATCCTGGTCAGCAACGCGGCTCGGCAGCAGACGCATGAGTCCATTCTGGACCTGACCACGGAGCAGTTCGATTGGACGATGAAGACCAATATTTACGCGCCGTTTTGGCTGATTAAGGCGGCGCTACCCCACCTCAAGCCTGGTTCGACCATCATTGGCACCTCTTCTGTGCAGGCCACCGAGCCCTCGGCTAATCTCTACGACTACGCCCAGACCAAGGCGGCGACCACCAGCTTTGTGCGCTCATTGGCCAAACAGCTCGGGCCGAAGGGTATCCGCGTCAATGGTGTGGCCCCCGGCCCCATCTGGACGCCCCTGCAAGTGAGCGGCGGGGCCACCCAGGAAAGCCTAGTGAAATTTGGCGGCGACACGCCCCTGGGTCGCGCCGGCCAACCGGCCGAGCTGGCGGGAATCTATGTGCTGCTGGCTGACCCGCTGGCCAGCTACGCCAACGGCCAGATCTACGGCTCGGCCGGCGGCGACGGGTTGCCATAGCCACCATTAATGCAACGCTTGCTTGTTCGCTAGCAGCGGGGGCGTAAGACCGAACTAGAGAACGTGCTTAGCAGAGGCTCCAGCATTTGTTGGGGCCTTTTCTTTTGTAAGATTCTCTCCGGACCTTCAGAATCGGTTTATCACGAACCTGGCATGTTGACAGCCCAGCACGATTCGCTCAAGCGCAAGTCCTGATCCGGGTCGGCTAAGCTACGCAGCACACGGGTGGAATTTCTTTGGCAATCGGGTTCTTGGTTCGGAGGGACTGGTTCCGGTGGGAACACGCTTCGTCCCCATTTCCGGTTTTACGTAGCAGTAACTCTTGTCCTCTCTCATGCACACCGAAGCTTCTCTTGCCGGCTTACAGTACACCCTATATACGCCGGATACCCAACCCGTAACGGCCACGCTGCTGCTGCTGCATGGCATGGCGGAACACCACCAGCGCTATGCTGCCTTTGCCCAGTACTTAACCACGCACGGGGTGGCCGTGCTGGCCTATGACCAGCTCGGGCATGGCCGGACTGCCCCAACCAACGCAGAACGGGGCTTCTTTCAGCTCGACCACCCCGTTGAGCGCCTCATCCAAGACGCCCAGCACATGGCCGCTATGCTGGCCCGCTTGTTTCCCGCCGTGCCGCACTTCGTACTGGGCCACTCCATGGGCTCCTTCGTCGTCCGCTGTCTGCTCCAACAGGCGGGCAGTTGTTTTCAGGGAGCCATCCTAATGGGAACCGCGGCTGCGGTGCCGGGAGCTAGCCTGATGCGCGCGCTCCTGAGCGTGTTGAACCAGCTCGTTCCCCGGCACCGCTCGAAGCTGCTCAATGCTCTTTTTGGGTGGGTAAACAACCGCGCGTTTAAAGAACCAGCACCCAATGATTCGCTCAAGTGGCTGAGTGCCAACCAGCAGAATCAGGTAGCGTATCTACAAGACCCCTTGTGTGGCATACCGTTCACCAACAATGGCTTTTACACCTTGCTCTACTTGATGAAGCAAGCCACGGAAGGGCCGTGGACAAGCGGCATTCCCGCTGCGCTGCCCGTGTTACTCGTGAGTGGCGAAGACGACCCGGTCGGCCAGTTTGGTCAGGGCATTCGCCGCGTGGCGCAGCAGTTAAGGCAAGCTGGCTTTACGCAGGTACAGCAGGTACTCTACCCGGGCCTGCGGCACGAGATTCTGCAAGAAGCGAGCAAGCAACAGGTGTACGACGATGTAGCCACCTGGCTTAGTGCCCGGGTGGTGCAAGTACCTCCTAAGCATTGAGGGGGAGCGTACTAACAATTGGTGTCACCTACGTCCATAAGGTGGCCAAGCGCAGAAGCTGCCTGGCTGCATCTCCAGTAGAGCACTCCCGACGAACAGTCACGTCAGATTGTTTTTCTACTTTCAACGGAATTCTACAACAGCCTCCATACTTCCTGTAGCGTCTAATGACACGGCAGTGTGCTTATATAATTGTAATGTCGGGAAAAAGAAATATCATTGTTATTGGTGCCTCCGCAGGAGGGTTTGAGGCCATTAAACAACTTGTTGCCGCCTTACCGGCCGATCTGGATGCCGCTATTTTTGTCGTATGGCATATGTCTGCGGATGTAACGGGCATGTTGCCGCAGGTACTGAACCGGCAAAACACACTATTGGCCACCAACGCTATTGATAACGAGCCAATCAGTTGCAACCATATTTATGTGGCCCCACCCGATAAGCACTTATTGCTAGAGAAGGGTGTCGTACGGATCAGCAGAGGGCCGAAGGAAAACCGGTTTCGTCCCGCCGTTGACCCTTTATTTCGGTCAGCTGCCGAGAGCTATGGCGACCGGGTCATTGGCATCGTCTTATCCGGCGCCTTAGATGATGGCACGGCTGGCCTATGGACGATAAAAAGCCGAGGCGGCATCGCCATTGTGCAGGAGCCAGCTGAAGCAGCCGTGCCCTCCATGCCCGAAAGTGCCCTGGCTGCCGTAGAGGTAGATTATCGGGTGCCGATTGCCGAAATGGCCACGCTGCTGGTAAGGCTAACGGCTGAGACGGTAACCGAAGCTAGCGAAATTACGATGGAAGAGCAACGAAAAACGGCTATTGAGACGCGCATCGCCGCGCAAAACCCAGCGCTTCGGCAGGGTATCCTCACGTTGGGAACGCTAACCCCGTATGCTTGCCCCGACTGCCACGGGGTATTGGTGGCCATTACCGATGGCGACATTATTCGCTACCGGTGCCATACCGGGCACGCGCATTCGGCCGACAGCCTGCTCGCTACCATTACCGAACAGATTGAAGACACGTTGTGGAGTGCCATTCGGGGTGTAGAGGAAAGCATTCTGCTACTCAACAACCTGGGTGACCACTATGCCGACAAGAATCAGCCTAAGTTGGCGGCTATGTATTTTAAAAAGGCGCAGGAAGCCGAATGCCGAGCCGAAATAGTTCGCCAGACTGTTTTCAATCATGAGCAGCTAAGCACAGCCAGCATTAGTACGCAGGCTGAAGAGGACGAGGGGTAGCGCACTCCTGAGCAGCCTACTTCTTTCAAACCTGTTTCATAGGTTGAAGCCCCATTGGGGTTTGACGTAAATAAAAAAGCATAATGGAATCTACTGGTTTGATGGTCGAAAAGCCACATGGCTTTCTTATTGTGGGCCTAGGGGCCTCGGCCGGTGGCATTCAGGCGCTGCGAGAGTTCTTCCAGCGCGTGCCCGCAGATTCTGATATTGCATACGTCGTTATTCTGCACCTGTCACCCGACCACGACAGCCAGCTGGCGCAAGTGCTGCAAACGGCAGCCCACATTCCCGTGATGCGGGTGACGGAAAAGGTGCAAATAGAACCTAATCAGGTCTACGTGGTGTCCCCCAATCAGCATTTGCTGATGGAAGAAGACTTTCTGGTGCCTACCCTCAACTTGCACATAGCAGAGAGGCGGGCGCCCGTCGATATCTTTTTTCGCACTTTGGCTGATGCCCACCGGTCCCGGGCCGTGTGTGTAGTACTATCCGGCACGGGCGCTAACGGCTCGATGGGGTTGAAGCGAGTGAAAGAAATGGGCGGTATTGCGTATGCGCAGAATCCACGGGAAGCGGAATTCAATGAAATGCCCCGCAACGCCATAGCAACCGATCTGGTGGATGAGGTACTGCCGGTGGCAGAAATTCCCGGCCGAATACTAGCATACCGTAATAGTCTGGGCACGGTGGAAATTCCGGTGGAAGCCGAAAACCGGGCGGAACAGCAGCAGCAGGCACTGCGCGAAATATTTACGCACCTGCGCGTGCGCACCGGGCACGACTTCTCCAACTACAAGCAAGCCACACTGCTGCGCCGCATTGAACGCCGAATCAACGTGCGCAGCCTAACCGATCTGCCGAGCTACGCTACCTTTTTGAACCAAAACCCGGAGGAAAGTCAGGCACTACTCAAAGACCTGCTGATTTCAGTGACTAATTTCTTCCGGGATAGAAAGCCTTTCCAGGCCTTGGAGCACGACGTGTTGCCGGCTCTTTTTCATAATAAGAAATCGGATAGTGCCGTACGTATCTGGGTGGCGGGCTGCGCTACCGGGGAAGAGGCCTACTCCCTGGCGATGCTGGTGGCCGAAAGAACTGCGGGAGTATTGGACGCACCCCGTGTGCAAATATTCGCTACCGATATCGACGAAGCCGCCATTATGGCCGCCCGCGAGGGGCTCTACACACTCAATGATGCCGCCGATGTGTCGCCTGAGCGGCTGTTACGTTTCTTTACCAAAGAAGGCGACAGCTACCGCGTTCAGCGGGAACTGCGCGAAATGGTGCTGTTTGCCAATCACAACTTCTTGAAAGACCCGCCTTTTTCGCGTCTCGACCTGATAACCTGTCGCAATGTGTTGATCTACCTCAACACTACGGCCCAAGAGCGAGTCATGGAAACGTTTCATTTTGCGCTACGCCCGGGCGGCTTTTTATTTTTGGGCTCTTCTGAATCTGTGGAGGGGGCCAGCGACTTGTACGCCACCGTTAGCCGGGAGGACCATCTCTACCGGGCTCGGGAAGTAACCCTACCCCATTACCCGGTGCCCGAATCGGTGCCCAGCTTACAACCTACACAACCGGTCTCACTGACGCTGCACGAGACGGAAAGCCGGCAACTAAATCGCTTGTCATTGGGGGAGCTGCACCAGAAGCTGCTGGAGCAATATGCGCCGCCCTCGCTGGTCGTAAACGAGGAGTACGACATCTTGCACATGTCGGAGAAGGTAGGCGGCTTTCTGGAGTTCTCGGGCGGCGAGCCCACCAAGAACCTGCTCAAGCTCATTCGGCCCGAGCTGCGCTTAGAACTGCGCTCGGCACTCCACCAGGCCGTGCAACTGCAAACCGCTATTGAAGCGCGCAATATCCTATGGAATAAAAACGGGGAACGCCAGTCGCTGACCATCCGGGTCAAGCCGGTTACCAAAGAAGGCGACACGACGAAGGGCTTTATTCTGATCTTGTTTGAGTCCAACGAACAAGATCAGGAGGAGGAAAAAGTCGTGCTGACGTCGGATGCGCCCCTCGCCCGGCAATTAGAGGAAGAGCTACTCCAGGTGAAGGCCCAACTGCGCTATTCGGCCGAGCAATATGAGTACCAGGCCGAGGAGCTAAAGGCGTCGAATGAGGAATTTCAGGCCGTGAATGAAGAGTTGCGCTCGGCGGCCGAAGAGTTGGAAACCAGCAAGGAAGAGCTACAATCCATAAACGAAGAACTACGCACGGTCAACCAGGAGTTGAAAGTCAAGATCGAGGAAATCAGCGTGACCAGTAATAACCTGCAAAACCTGATCAACTCGGCCGGAGTAGCCACCATTTTCCTCGACCGTGCTTTCTGCATTCGGCTGTATACCCCGGCGGCCCAGCAGCTGTTCAATCTAATACCCTCGGACTATGGCCGCCCTATTTCGCATATTACTCATCGGCTGCAATACGACGACTTACTACTCGATGCCGAAGCCGTATTGCAAAAGCTCACGCCACTGGAGCGAGAGGTAGAAACCATCGACCACCGGTCTTTCCTGATGCGAGCCCTACCTTACCGCACGACTGAAGACCGGATTCAGGGCGTGGTCATCACGCTGTTCGATATCACCGATCGTAAGCGAGCCGAAGAAACCCTGCAAGCCAGCGAGCAGCGGTTGCAACGCATGGTGAACGTGCCCAGCGTAGGTATGCTGACGTTTGACTATACCAACACGGTGCTTCAGGTCAACGATGCCTTTCTGGAAATGGTGGGGTATACCCGCCCGGAGTTTGAGGCCCGCACCTTCACCTGGCTCGACTTCACTCCGGCAGAGCATATAGAAGCCAGCCAGCAAGTAATGGAGCAGTTGCGGCAGACAGGCCGTGGCGGCCCGTACGAGAAAGAGTATTTCCGCAAAGATGGCTCCCGCATCTGGCTGATGTTTGCGTCTGCCGACCTCGGCGACGGCACCATTGCCGAGTATGCCATCGACATGAGCGCCCGCAAGCAAGCCGAAGAAGCCGTGGCCACCGACCTGGCCGGCATGCAGCGGCTGCACGAGCTGCGCGCCAAGCTGGCCACCGAAACCAATCTGCAAGCGGCTATGGAAAAGCTGGTGGCGCTGTCCTGCGACTTCACCCACACCGACCGCGGCTGCGTGCAGTTGGTCGGCGAAGATGGCCAGCGGCTGGGAATGTATGCTTACCAAGGCTACACCGAAACCAGCCCTTTTATACAGCACTTCCTACATACCGACTCCGAAGCCGCCTGTGATGTGGTGCGTCGTGACCGTACCCGCCTGCTCATCGAAGATGTCGAAACCTTTGCCCCTTTACTGGGTACGCAAGACCGCGAAGTTACTTTAGCAGAAGGCGTTCGAGCTACGCAGTCTACTCCCCTTATCACACGTAGCAATGGCGTGATAGGTGTATTGAGCAATCAGTTTCGCCAGCCCCACCGCCCAACCGAGCACCAGTTGCAACTCCTTGATTTGCTCGCCTGGACCGCGGCCGATTTCATAGAGCGGCACCGAGCTATCCAGGCGCTGGAACAAGTATCCATTGGCCTGGAGCAGCAGGTGCAGGACCGCACTGCGCAGCTACACCACAGCACGGAAATCCTGCAACGCAACCTCACCATCTTGCAGCAGGCGGAGGAAGTAGCACAGATGGGCAGCTGGGAGTACGATATTGTCAGCGGCAACACAACCTGGAGTACCGGTATGTACCGGCTGTTTAGCTTGCCAGCCGACCGGCCGGTGAGCCCGGAAATTTACCTGGACTATGTAATAGAGGCGGATAAACCCCTTGCGCAGAAGCTAGTAAAACAGTTTCGTGAACGCCACGAACCGTTGGACGAAACGCTACGCCTGCAAGTAGACAACCAGGTCCATACCTTCCGGATTAAGTCGGTGGTGTTACGCACTGACCAAGGAGAACCACTGAAAATGCTCGGCCTCGATTTAGATGTTTCCGAAGTGAAACGCTTGGAAGAGGAAAATTTGCAGATGCGACTAGACCAGCAGAAAGCGTTGTTGCTGGGTATTTTGGATGCGCAAGAAGAAGAGCGCCGACGTATATCTGAGTCGTTACACAATGGAGTCGGTCAACTGCTGTTCGCCACAAAACTCAACTTCAACCGAATAGCTGCTCTGGTACCTCGAGATGTATTTAAGGAGGCAAATCAGCTACTGGATGAAGCTATTCAGGAAACCAGGAAGGTATCACATGAGTTGGTTCCTGTTATGCTAAGTGACTTTGGCTTAGCTAAATCCTTAGAGGACTTATGTCAGCAGTATAGTCGAACGGCCCTTCGAGTAAAGTGCGAAGTAATCGGGCTGGAAAACCGATTGGAAACCTATTTGGAAGTTGCAGTTTACCGCATCTGCCAGGAATTGCTGACGAATGTGATGAAACACGCAGCGGCAACCAAGGCTGATATATTGCTGGCACAGGAGGATAATGAGCTAACCTTAAAAGTGCGCGACAATGGTAAAGGCATCAGCCCGGAACCCAGCGAATCGGTAGGCATTGGGCTTCGTACTATTAAGGATCGGGTAAAACTGTTGAACGGCACCTTTTTTCTGCATATTCCTATTACTGGTGTAGGAACCCAAGCAACCATTCAGATTCCAACAAGCATGAAGTAAAGGGCAGGATTTGCGCTGGTTGGCACATGGCTATTTCAGCTAGCGTATTTCCATTTCAATTATGATGGCCCACTTATACTGGCTCGCGCTGCCGCATTAGTTTACTCCCAGGCGTGTGGACAGCCGCGCGGCTAACAAGCGCAACTGAGTAGGGCGGCATAAAGAGCGTAGTTGCGATTTTAATTGTGTTGTTACTCTTAGAGGGTAGACTTGCGTATACCGCATGATCTTGTCCACCTGCTAGGCAGCATTGATGCAACGGATTTTACTTCGCGCCAAGGAAAATGATGCGCCTGCGGATACATACTTCGTGCTCCTACTATGATTCGCCTTTTTATTGTTGACGACCACGCAGTGGTACGCCGCGGCCTGCGGGCAATGCTAGCGGTGGAGTCTGTGGTAGAGGTGGTAGGTGAAGCCGCCAATGGGCAAGAATTGCTCGCGCAGCTGCCTGATGTGCCAACGGATGTCGTGTTGATGGATTTGAATATGCCTGTCTTGGATGGGCTCGCTACCACCGTTGAACTGCAAAAACAGTATCCCCACCTGCGCATCCTGATACTTTCCATGATGACGCACGAACGTACGGTTGGCCAATTATTAGCAGCTGGTGCACACGGCTACGTGCTCAAAAACGCGGATCAGGCTGAAATTGTGACGGCAATTCAGGCGGTAGCAGCTGGTAAGCGCTTTCTATGCTCAGAGATTAGTTTAGCTATCCTCGACAAAGTGCTGAACAATGCGGATGAAAGCGTAGCAACCACGGGAAAAGATGCCTCTTACTTGACATCTCGTGAACGCGAAATTCTTCAGTTAGTGGCCGATGGACTGACTAATCAGCAGATTGCAGACACGATTTTTACGAGTAGGCGTACCGTTGAAACTCACCGCCAAAGCTTGCTCGAAAAAACCGGCGTCAAGAATACGCCGGCGCTAGTTAAGTATGCGATGGAGCAAGGATGGCTTCAGTAGTAGATCATGCGCCACTTGACCACCTTTCTCGGGTCGATGCTGTAGTGCGTGGCTAGGCTTGGTAGGCTTTTCTGACAGTGTTGGATAGTGCGCGCTTAGGCGGACACTGCCGTAGAGCACTGGTCCCGCAAGTGCACGCGAAAGTGCAGCCCGGAAACTATCCCATCACGCTCTGGGGCTATACCCAATTAAGTCCCCGTATTTATACGGGGACTTAATTGGGTATTCATCCTTGATGAATCGGGTATGTATGCGGAGAAAAGCTGGGGCAGAAAAGCAGTTCCTTTGTGTAAGTGCTTGAAAGCCTTGATTCCACAAAGCGGCGTTACTGAAATAGTATACTGGTTTTCAAGCTGTGTCTGCCGCGACATGTCGTTTCGGTGATTCCCCCCAAAACAACGTAGCCCAGCTGTTTCTGGCAAAAGCCGCCGAAACCGGCTTCCAAGCCCGCGTCGTGCACAAGTCTATCCTAAAAATAGGAAGCCGTGGGTGACGACTTGCATCTGCGCATAAAAAGTTGCCCTAAGCCGGCCCAACCAGCCGCGCCTGGTAGCAAAAGCCCTACCCCCGGACAGACGTTCCAGACCAGCGCAACTACTGGCGCATAACCGCACTTTTTCACCCTTACCTCTTCCTCCACAGTTATTTCATTCTCGACGATGAGCCAACTACTAATGACCGTCCTGGGCGACTACAATCAGCAACTGAGTGCCCTGTTGGCTCGTGCTGAGCAGCAGTGGCCCGCGCTGTGTGCGCACGAAAACGAACGGCTGAGCGAGCAGAAAATAGAGCAGCGGTGCCGAACCCTACTCCTGGCCATGACCTACCTGGACCAGTTGCAGCAGCTACTGAATCACCATCCGGAGTGGCAGGAACCTACTGCGTTCTGGCAAGACAACTTTCCGTTGCCGCCTGGTATCCGGCCCGCCCAATAAGCACGTGGCCCCCAAGACTCGTTTCCCTACCCTCTGTAACAGGTACTTAATCAACGTAGCCTCGCTGAGCTAGTTTCTCAGCGCTCCGATTTCGCGTGCGTATCCACGCAATGTCCTACTTGATTTTTCTATACCAGACGAGTTAGCACGACCATAAGCTCGTCCATTTGCTTGCGGCAGGTCGCGCAGGTATAGCATGTTACGCACCTGATACTGCGTTTTTCTTTTCCAAGCACCGCCCCTCCATGGCCCCCAAACTCCGCTTTACCAACGTCGCCCAGTCTGATTTTTTCGCCACGGTGCGGCAGCGTGTCGATGCCTATTTTAAGACCCAACACCTCTCGCGGCACGCCAACGGGGCCATGTGGCGCAAGACCATCACCCTGCTGCTCAGCTTTGTCACGTTGTACCTACTCGTACTAGTTGGGCCCTTCTCCCTCTTGATTCGCCTAGGTTTGGCAATGCTGCTGGGCGCCTGCTGCGCCTTCATCGGCTTCAATATCTGCCATGATGCCATTCATGGGGCGTTTTCTGCCAACAAGCGCGTCAACCACGCCTTCAGTTTGCTCTTTCATTTGATTGGGGCCAACCCCTACGTGTGGAGCCTGACGCACAACCTGGTGCACCACACTTACACCAACATTGTGGGGCATGACGAGGACCTGGAAGTTGCCCCAGGCCTGCTGCGCTTAAGCACCGAGGAGCCCGTGCGCCCCTGGCACCGCTACCAGCACTGGTACGCCTTCCCGCTCTACGGCTTGGCATCATTATCCTGGGTGCTGCGCAAGGACTACGTCAAGTTCTTTCAGCGCACCATCGGCCAGTATGCTCCCCCGGCACACCCACGTCGGGAATACTGGAATCTATTTGGTTACAAGGCGCTGTACTACCTACTGTTTCTGCTCGTGCCCTACCTAGTGCTGTCGCTGAAGTGGTGGCAGCTGGTGGTGGGATTTCTCGCGTTGCACTTGGTCATGGGTCTTGTGCTGGGGCTGGTGTTTCAACTGGCTCACGTGGTGGAGGGCACGGCCTTTCCCGTGCCGGATGAGCGGGGGGATGTGCAGGAGGCCTGGGCGGTCCACCAGTTGCGGACGACGGCAAACTTCGCCCCGCATAGCCAGTTGGCGAGCTGGCTATGCGGAGGGCTGAATCGGCAGATCGAGCACCACTTATTCCCGCGCGTGTGTCATATCCACTACCCCGCCCTGGCGCGCATCGTCCAGCAGACAGCACACGAGTTTGGCTTACCGTACCTGGAGAATGCGTCCTTCGGGGGCGCGCTACGCTCCCACTACCGCCTACTCTACCAGTTTGGCCGGCCTGCCTGAGTGAAGGGGGCACACGTGACGCACTACGGTTGAGCTGCTTTCACTACCCTTCAGCTGTATGTATGTAGCCTGGTGTACGTCCCCGCCACGGGTACTAGCCAGCGCAGCTGACGCTCAGCATGCGAGAAAGCCAAAGCATTTGTAGGGGCCACAGCTCCACGCAAGCTCGGATAAGCTAACAGCGGCTCATGTCGCCACATTACTTGCCCCTATCCACGCTTTATTCAGCTGACTATGTGGCTGAAGCACCTCCGTCCGCCATTACTACTCAGTAGAAATACGGAAGCTGCCCTTGGCTAGCGGCGAATACGCACCCAACCCGAATAAATACAGACGGCACCACCGTATAAATACTAGAAATTTGATAACCAGAAGATTAAACAGTGAAAAGGCTGCCATTGCCGCGGTGTGAGTCGTAAGATGGCTCATACTTTTTTTCACTTCTGCTTGCTGGTAGGCGCCGATAACCCCGCTACTGCAAGCAGCCGATTGGAGCTTTTAGCTTCTCATCCTCTTCTGCTATGACATCTACTACAAACAATACGCCCGGCTCGGGCCGTGAGCAAGCGGTGCCCTTCGCCACGCCACGCGTTCACGAACCAGTTCACCAGAATGCAGCGCCTATGCTGGCCGCCAGCAAACGTATTTCCTGGGGCGCCATCTTTGCGGGGGCGCTGGTGGCCATCGTTCTTCAACTGGCCCTGAGCCTGCTGGGCTTGGGCATCGGCCTGGGCACTATCGACCCGCTGACTGAGCAAAACCCGATGGCCGGCATCAGCACGGGAGCCGCTATTTGGTGGCTGGTTACAACGTTGGGCTCGCTCTACCTGGGCGCAACGGTGGCCAGCCGCTTGGCTGGCATCCCGCGCCGTACCGACGGGCTGCTCCACGGACTGCTCACGTGGTCGGTGGTGACACTCTTTACCTTTTATTTGCTGACAACTGCCGTGGGCCGCATTATCGGCGGCGTAACGGGCGTGGCCGGACGGGCCTTGTCGGGGGTAGGCTCGGGCATTGCCGCGGTGGCCCCCGGTGCGGGTGATGCCATTAAAAGCGAACTGAAAGAGCAGGGCATCGACCTAAGCGATGTCAAGAACCAGGCGCGTCTACTGTTGCGCCAGACCGGCAAAGCCGAGCTAGCGCCAGAGAACATCGAGCGGCAAGCCAGAGCGGCTGGTAACCAGGCACAAAACGAAGCCGGACAGGCCGCTGCCAATCCGCAGATGGCCGGTGACAGCTTCGACGATGTCATCGACAACCTAACCAGCAAAGCCGACAACATCGGCAACGCCGCCGACCGCGACGCCGCCGTGAACGTGGTGATGAAGCGCACCGGTAAGAGCCGCGCAGAATCGGAGCAGATTGTTGATAATTGGATTGCAACGGCTAAACAAGCCCAAGCTAAGTATGCTCAGCTAAAGGTGCAGGCTGAACAAAAAGCCCGCGAGGCCGGCGATGCCGCAGCCGAAGGTCTTTCCAAAGCCGCCCTGCTGGCTGCGTTGGGTCTAGGTCTGGGTGCTGCCGTATCGGCCTTTGGAGGCCGTCAGGCCACGCCCCCTGAAGAGGTGGTGCTACCTAATAACCAGCAGCCTGTTGCCTAGCCTACCCGCAAAAGAGCCTTCCTGGTAAGCGGGAAAGGCTCTTTTTGCTTCCGCGACCTACCCTGCGGTGCTGTACTGCTCCGTGTCGGTTGCGCGCTCCTACAATCGAGGTGCCGCAAGGCTTCTACCCCTACCCAGTCCACTAGGCTACCTACTCGTTGCGGTTAGGCAAGGAGCTAGCCTAGTGGCGCTTTCCCTTTCATCTACTCCCTTAGACGTATGAATCCTTTAGTTGACATTCGCCACCTCGATCAGAGTGTATGGCTCGACTTCATCAGCCGACAGGTACTCACCAACGGTGAGCTGAAACGCCGCATTGCGGAAGATGCGCTGCGCGGGGTCACTTCCAACCCGGCTATTTTTGAGAAGGCCATCGGCGGCTCAGCCGACTACGACGACACCATTCGCAAGCAGGCGCTCCAGGGCAAGTCAGCGGAGGAAATCTACCAAGGCCTAGCCGTGGCCGATGTGCAAGCGGCCTGCGACCTATTCCGCGAGCTGTTTGAAAGCCACGATAACAGCAGCGACGGCTACGTGAGCCTGGAAGTATCGCCAGAGCTGGCCGACGACACAGAAGGTACCCTGGCCGAAGCTCGCCAGCTCTGGCAGGCCGTGGACCGGCCCAACGTGATGATAAAAGTACCCGCTACGTCGGCCGGTATACCCGCTATTCGCACGCTTATCTCAGAAGGCCTCAACATCAACGTAACGCTGATTTTTGGCCTCGACCAATACCAGGCCGTAGCAGAGGCCTTTATTGCGGGGCTGGAAGACCGGGCCCAGGCGGGCTATTCGCTGACCAACAGCAACTCGGTCGCCAGCTTCTTCCTGAGTCGTATTGATGTGCTGATTGATCCGCTGCTGGAACAACTTGCTGCCGACGGCGGCGACCGTGGCTTGCTGGCTGGTTCACTGGTAGGCGAGGTTGCTATTGCCTGCGCCAAACAGGCCTACCAGCGCTACAAGGAGATTTTTGCGGGTCCGCGCTGGGAAGCGTTGGTTGCCAAAGAAGCCAACACGCAGCGCTTGCTGTGGGCGAGCACAGGCAATAAAAACCCGAAATACGACGACCTGAAGTACGTTGAAAACCTCATTGGCCCCAGAACGGTGAACACGGTTCCGGTGGAGACAATGGATATTTTCAAGCAAAAGGGTCGTCCGGCTGCCCGCCTGGAGGAAAACACGGACCACGCCCGCCAGGTGCTGGCTGACCTCCCCAAGCTCGACCTTGATCTCGACAAACTGACGCAGCAGCTGGAGAAGGAAGGGGTGCAAAAGTTCAAGGAGCCTTTTGCTAAGATGCTCGCCTCCGTGGAGCAGAAACGCCAGCAAGCGCTAGCCGCCGACTAAGACCGAGGGTAGGCCCCTTGGCTTGGGCTCCAGCCCCTACCAAAGGGCCTACCCATTAACCCAACACAAACACCTTCATTTTTCCTTTGCCATGCATTCACCATCCACACCTCCCCGTCTATCCGGCCCACCGTTGTCATCTGCCCATCCAACTTCACCGTCTGATGCAGCACCGGATCCGCTTAACGGAAGTTCGCTTGCCTACCTACTCGACCAGCTACCCAAGTCGGTGAAAGAAACGGCTCTTAAGGCAGTCAGCCGCTATCAGCAGTTCAGTACTATCCAGAAAGTGGCGGGTGGCGTGGTGCTGCTACTTGCTATACGCCGGCTCACGCGCGGTGATAAAAGCCCTAAAAAAGGGCCTAAGAAAGCTCAGAAGGCTGAAATCAGCACCCTGCACGAGTTGCTGCACTTTGTCAATGATCGGGTAGAAGGCTACAAAAAAGCCGTCGAAGAAAGCCAAGACCCGCAACGACGCGATTTCTACCAGGGCTTGGTAGGCCAGAGCGAGCAGTTTGCGCAAACCCTGAATGAGCACTTGCGCCACCTCGGCGGTGGGCGTGAAACCAGCACTACCCTGAAAGGCAAGCTCTACCGCCGCTTCATGTCTGCCGCTGCCGTTTTCACCGGCCACGACGAGCAGACGGTGCTAGCCAGCAACATTCACGGCGAGCAGTGGGCGCTGGCCGCCTACAAAGACGCACTGGACGATGAAACGCTACGCGGCCCTATCCGGCATGAGGTAGAGCGCCAGTATCATCAATCGCAGCGAACCTACCAGGAGCTGAAGCGCATGGCCACGTAGTGTCTGGCTTAGGCCACCCGTGCTGAAGTTCAGCTATACCTTATCAAATCCGCCGTATCCCGTTTAGTTGTTGTGAATCATGGAGAAATCACCCGCTGAGAATCCCGAAAAAGCCGGCGACGTAGAGGCCCAGAAGGCCGGTAATGCCCCCAAAAGCGGCGAGCGTTCGGACCAGGGGGAAGCGCCCGCCGTGGACCACTACGACACCGAAGGCAAGCCCGACGCTGACAAGCGCAAGATGACCGCGCCCGACACGCTGGGGGCCAAACACCAACACCCGATTCTAGCTCAGCCACCCGAAGGGTTCACGGGCCTCAAGCTAGGCAAGCCCGCCACGGTGGCGGCTGGTATCACGGCGGTGCTCAAGTCGGGAGCGTTTGCCTGGGGCGAGGATGGTATTGCGCGGGGCACGCACGCGCTGCTCAAGCTCAACCAGAAGGATGGCTTCGACTGCTCTAGCTGCGCCTGGCCCGACCCCGACGAGCACCGCTCGGTAGCCGAGTTCTGCGAGAATGGCGCCAAGGCCACGGCCTCCGATGCCGACGCACAACGCGTAGATCCGGCATTTTTTGCCCAGCACAGCTTGGTCCAACTGTCGCACATGACCGACCGCGACCTCAACAACGCCGGGCGCATCACGCACCCAATGGTTGTGCGGCCCGGCGGTACGCACTACGAGCCAATTAGTTGGCAAGAGGCGTTTGCGCTGGTGGGGCAGGAACTGAATGCCCTGGCTTCACCCGACGAGGCTATCTTTTATACCTCGGGGAAGGTGCCTAACGAGCCCGCCTTTTTATATCAGCTCTTTGTGCGGCAATTTGGCACCAACAACCTGCCAGATTGCTCCAACATGTGCCACGAGAGCAGCGGCTCGGCCCTGAGCCCTACCATTGGCCTGGGCAAAGGCTCGGTTACGCTCAACGACTTCTACGAAGCGGAGGTCATCGTTATCATTGGCCAAAACCCCGGCACCAACCACCCGCGCATGCTCACGGCTCTGCAAAAAGCCAAGCGCAACGGAGCTAAGATCATCAGCATCAACCCCTTGATTGAGGCGGGCTTGCAGCACTTCAAGAATCCGCAAGACTTCATGAATCCGCTGCGGGCGCTGGGCGCCCTACTCGGCGACGGCACCCAGATAACCGACCTCTACCTGCAAGTGCGCATCAACTCGGACCTGCTGGTGATGCGCGGCCTGATGAAGGGCCTGCTCGAAGCCGAGGCCCTGAACCCAGGCAAGGTGCTCGACCGGGCCTTCATTCAGGAATTTACTACTGGCTACGAGGAACTGATTGAAAACCTGAATAATACAAGCTGGGACGACATTGTGGAGGCCAGCGGGGTGAGCCGCGCCGACATCACCGAAGCGGCCAATCTGATTGCTCGTCACAAGAAAATTATTACCTGCTGGGCCATGGGCCTCACGCAGCAGAAAAACGGGGTTTACAGCATTCAAGAAATTGTAAATCTGCATTTTCTGAAAGGCGCAGTGGGGAAGGCGGGCGCCGGGCTGTGCCCGGTGCGGGGCCACTCCAACGTGCAGGGCGACCGTTCGATGGGTATCTGGGAACGGCCCGAGCAAAGTTTTCTGGACGACTTGGAAAAGGAATTCAACTTTCACCCGCCCCAGGAGCACGGCTACGACACGGTGGAGGCCGTGAAGGCCATGCACGACGGCAAGGTGCCGGTGTACGTTGCGCTGGGCGGCAACATGCTTTCAGCCTGCTCGGATACGGAGTTTGTGGCCGAGGCCATGCGCAAGCTGCGGCTTTCGGTGCACATCACCACGAAGCTCAACCGCGGCCACCTCGTCAACGGTGAAATGGCCCTGCTCCTACCCTGCCTGGCCCGCACCGATGTAGACCGGCAGCACGGCCAGCAGCAGTTCACCTCCTGCGAAAATTCCATGGGGGTCGTCAGCATGAGCAAGGGCGTGCTCACGCCTCTTCAGGGGGAAATGCTGAGCGAGGTAGCTATTGTGAGCGGCATGGCCCTCGCTACCCTGGGCAGCAAGAGCACCGTGGACTGGGTAGCCTGCACCGAGAACTACGATACCATCCGCGACCATATCGGACGCGTAATTCCCGGTTTCAATAAGTTCAACGAAAAGGTGCGCCGCCCCGGCGGTTTCTACCTACCCAACGGCCCCCGCGAGCGTAACTTCACTACGGCCAATGGCAAAGCCAACTTCACCTGCACGCCCTACGAGAAGCACGTGCTGGAGCCCGATCAGCTGGTGCTGACCACCATCCGCAGCCACGACCAATTCAATACCACCATCTACGACTACAACGACCGGTACCGCGGCGTACATAACGAGCGGCGCGTCATCTTCCTCAACCGCCAGGATATGGCCGAGCGGGACATTCGGGAGAAAGGAGTGGTGAATATTACCAGCCACTTTGAGGGCCAGCAGCGCCACGCGGAGAAGTTTATCGCCATTCCTTACAATATTCCGCAGGGCAACTGCGCGGCCTACTTTCCCGAGGCCAATGTGCTGGTGCCTATTGGCAGCGTGGCGTACAAGAGCAATACGCCTACCTCCAAGTACGTGGTGGTGACCGTAACGCCCGTCGAGGAGCCCGTTGGCACCCGCAAGGCCACTTCCGCGCAACGGGTGGCCGTACCGGGTTAGGCTGCCAAACCAACTACTTCAACAAGCGGTTTAAGTTAGCCTGATAAGGCTGTCCATGAGGCTGTTGCGGCGCAGGCAATGCTGCACATACAACAAAGTGGGACGCGCTGGCGGTAGGCAATAAATTGCTCGACCGCCAGCGCGTCCCACTTTGTTGTATGCAGTGTTGCTACTTGCTAACGCTCATGCACTCTTCAATCCACTGTAGTGAAGACTGAGTCCAGCTGTAGGGTATGCAGGCACCGCTGCAATGTGAGACTTGCATTGCATAGCCTAACGCTGGCCCCGCGCTGGCGGAGTATTAGCAGTTGCGATACCAGGAAGCAAACTCCCTGCGTACGTTGGCAGGGTAGGGCGCCACAGTCTACCAGTAACGGGGCGTGTGGGGGGACCAGGATACGTACCAAGTGGGCCGCATCGACAGCAGCCAGGTTCACAGGCAGCACATTAGCTGGCTGTAACAAGCGAGGATCTAACACAGGAATAGTGGTAAGGAGGAAAGGAAGGAGTGGTAGTAGTTCGTCAGCGCGGCAGGATGCGAATCCATTTGACTAGGAAAAGCCATCCGCGTGGTCAACACAGTTGACAGCACAAAGAACTAGCAAAACAAGCTCCTACACGCCCGCTGAAATACGCGTTTTGCCTGTGGTAAATGCGTTATTTTCACCACGTATATACGCAGGGCGTACCCTTATGCACTCGAATAAATACGGAATACGGTCTGTTTTCCTACCCCTATTGCTACCTATGCAGATGCATTGGCAATGCCCTACGAGTCCAGCAAGCCTTGCTCCATGGCGTACTTAATCAGGGCCGGCGTATTCTTGACGCCGGTTTTTTCCAGCAGACTCTGCCGGTGCGTTTCCACCGTGCGCCGGCTGGTGAAGAGCTGATCGGCAATTTGCTGGTTGGTCAGCCCATTGGCGACCAGTTGCAGAATCTCACGTTCACGGTGGGTGAGATGAATCGCATTTTCGGGGGAGGGAGCCGAACTTTCCGTTTCGCTGGTCAGTAGTTTTTCGAGCAAGGCTAGGCCGATATCCGAGCATAGAAAGCGCTTGCCCGCCGCCACGGCATGAATTGCCGTCACAATTTCGGCCTTATCCGCGTTTTTGAGCAAGTAGCCGTGCGCGCCGGCTTCTAATAGTTCCCCAATGGTGCGTTCGTGCGTCATCATCGACAGCATGAGGATGCGCAAGTCTGGGTGCTGTTTTTGCAATTCGTGTGTGGTAGCCAAGCCATCCAGTACGGGCATGTTCAGGTCTAGCAGGACAACGTCGGCCGGCGTGCCCGGTAGCTGCGCCAGCAACTCTTGTCCATTGGACGCTTCGCCCACTACTTCGAGCAAAGGCTCTGCTGTAAGCACGGTCCGCAGACCGTCGCGCACAATAGGGTGGTCATCCACCAAAAAAACACGAATCATGAAAAGGCAACTAGAGCAAGGGAAGTGCGCAGGCGGATATGGGTGCCCTACTCAGGAAAAAATCTGAGGGGCTGGCGTCGCCAAAAAGTCGACGGCCTCATGCAGCATACGTAAGCCCAAGCCCTTGGTAGTACTACCAGGTTTAAAGCCCCAGTCATTATCTTCGGCTCGTAGCATGATTTCAACCAGAAATGATTTCCAGCTCCAGCATGGTCTGACTGGCCTCTGCATGCTTGAGACTGTGGTGGGCCTACCCTCTTCCAAGCGTTGCGCGTTGCTGATGTTTAGATCTACCCCCAGCACCCACACTGGTTGCACTTGTTTAAAGTTTGGTACCAGAGTCGCATTTAGCAATTTCTTGCATCCCTGTTTACAAGCCTTTTACGAGCCTAGCACGGGGTACCTCTCGGAACCAGTCTATTGTATGATGCTACGCTACTGGGTTAGGTCCGAGAATTTAGGTGGTTTTTTTCAAGGAACCACAAGGCAAAGAGACATCTGTGCCTTATCCAAAAGCCTATTGCTCTAGGGCTAAGCATAAGCAAGGCTACCCGCTATCCGCAGCAGTTCCTAGCCGAAGTGCTTCTCCAGCAAGGCCGTGACCTTCTCTTTGGTCAGGGGCTTGTTCAGAAAGCCGGCGATGGGCAGCTGCTCGGCCCGGGTCTGGTCTAGGGGGTGCAGCGAGGTAGTGAGCATCACAATCACAATCGCTTGCTGCTGGGCCAGGGGCAGTTGGACGTAAGCTTCGAGAAAGCCCAGCCCATTGAGCACAGGCATGTTCATGTCGAGGAAAAGGAGTTGGGGGCACGCGGCGCTGTCGGGGCCCAGGCACGTCTGGCCCAGCGTGCGCAGAGCCTGTTCGCCGTTCTCGGCCGTGAGCACCTGCTGGGCGACCTCCATGCGGCGCAGCAGCGCTTGGTTAAGGAAATTGGTCGTGCTGTCGTCGTCCACGAGCAGGATACTGGCTAAGAGTGGCATGAGGCAGAGGGATTAGGTAGGGAAGGTGAGGGTAAAGGTGGTGCCAACGTCTACCTGGCTCGCTACCGCAATGGTGCCGCCGCCGTTCTCAACAAGGCGTTTGGTGATGTAGAGGCCCACGCCGGTGCCCTCGACGTGGGTGTGCAGGCGCTGAAACAAGCCGAACAGCTGGCGCTGCTGCACGGCACTCATACCCAGGCCGTTGTCCTGCACGGTCAGCACGACGCCCTGCGGGGTGCGCGCGGCGTGCACCCGTACCTGGGCGGGCCGGTCTAGGGCGCGGTACTTGATGGCATTGCTGAGTAGGTTGTAGACGGCCGAGCGCAGGTTGGCCGGCGAGAAGGAAGCGACCAGGTTGGTGGGCACCTCAACCGTGAGCTGGGCGCTGGCCGCCGCAATGGCGGGCGCCAAATCCAGGCGCACGCCTTCCACCACGGCGGCCAGGTGCACGGGCTCGGCGGGGCCGGCGTGGGCCAGCTGCAGCTTGGAAAGGTCCGTGAGCTGGCCAATGGTGACCTGAAAGCGCGTGGTCGTCTGCTCTAACAGGTCGAGCAGGTGGCTGATCATCTCGTCCTGCTGCACGGCGGGGGGTAGCGTGTCGCGCAGGGCCAGAGTAATGCTCTCGATGTTGGTAATCGGGGCTTTCAGGTCGTGCGAGGCCGTGTAGACGAACGTGTCCAGGTCCACGTTGGTGCGCGTGAGCTGGGTGTTGCTCTGGTACAGTTCCTCATTGGTGACCGTCAGTTCCTCATTGATGACGGCCAGCTCTTCGTTGAGCGTCTGCACCTGCTGCTGGGCGAGTACCTGCCTGGTTACTTCAAAGGCAAACACGAGTACGCCGTCTACCTGACCCTGTTCGGTGAAGCGGGCCTGCTGCACGTAATCAAAATAGCGGTCTTCCAACAGGCCATCCGCCGGGCGGATGAGTGGCACCAGCAGGCTGGTTTCCTGCTGGGTCCGGCCGGTTTCGTATACCCGGCGCAGCGTAGCCAGTAGTTCCTGGCCACGCAGCTCGGGCAGGGCATCCTGTATCGACCAGCCCAGTTGCGGCCGCCCAGCAAACATGGCCGCATAAAGCGGGTTGAAAAACTCGAACACCAACTCCGGGCCGCTGATAATGGCAACGGCGGCGGGGGCCTCCCACAGCAACCGTTCCAGCTGGCGACGCTGGTATTCCGTGGCGAGGCGGGCACTGACGGCCTCGGCGGTACGCTGCTGCACGCGGGCCTCCAGCGCCTGGTTGAGCTGCTCGACCTGCTGACGAGCCACCACCTGCTCGGTCACGTCCACGGCGATACAGAGCACGCTGGTTACCTGGCCGTCGGCCTCATACAGCGGCTGGTAGACGAAGTTGAAATACGTGGTGTGGAGCTGCCCTCCCCGCCGCAGCAGGGCGGGCGTTTCCCTGCCAATGAAGGGCTCCTGCGTACGCAGCACTTGCCGCAGCAACTCGTCGAAGCCCTGGCCCTGCAGCTCGGGCACGGCTTCCAGCAGCGGCCGGTTCACGACTTGCTCGGGGGTGGAGCCCCACAGCGTCGCTATCGCGGCGTTGGCCGAAGTGACGCACAACTCTTCACCCGCAAACAAGGCAATGGCCACCGGGGCCTGGGCGAACACCGCCTGGAGCTGGGCGCGCTCGTGCTCGGCGGCAGCCTGCGCGGCGGCCAGCTGCTGGGTGCGCTCCAGTACCCGCGCTTCGAGCTCCTGGTTGAGCTGCTCCACCTGCCGACGGGCCAGCACCTGCTCGGTCACCTCGGTGGCGACGTCAATCACGCCCAGCAGCTGGCCAGCCGTATCGTACAGAGGTTGGTACACGAAGTCGTAGTAGGTGGTTTGCAGCCGCCCGTGGCGGAGCATCGTCGCTGGCGTTTCCGTGCCGGTAAAGGGTACCTGCGTGCGCAGCACCTGGCGCATCTGCTCATCAAACCCCTGGCCCCGCAGCTCGGGTACGGCGTCCATGAACGGCAGGCCTAGCACCTGCGCGGGGGTGCGCCCCCACAGGGCGGCCATTTGCGCGTTGGTTTCCGTGATGCGCAGCTCCTCGCCCTGAAAGAACCCAATGGCGACGGGGGCCTGGGTCAGGACGGCCTGCAGCAGGTTACGCTCGCGCTCGGCCGTGGCCTGGGCTGCCTGCGCCTCCTGGGTGCGCGCCTGCACGCGCGCTTCCAGCTCGTGGTTGAGCTGCTCCACCTGCTGGCGGGCCAGCACCTGCTCGGTGACGTCAATGGCCGACGTCAGCACGCCCGTGCGCTGCCCCTGGCCGTCGTGGCTCGGCTGATACGTGATGTTGAAGTACCCCTGGTACGGCTGCCCGGCGCGGCGCAGGGAAACGAGCTGCTCCTGCAAGTAATAGGGTTCGCCCGTGCGCCAGACGGCGCCGAGTACTTCCTCGAACCCCTGACCGGCCAGCTCGGGCAGGGCCGTAAAGTGCGCTTGCCCCGCTACCTGCGCCAGCGGCCGGTCCCAGAGCTGGGCCATGCGCGCGTTGGCAAACTCGATGACGTGCGTGGGGCCTTGCAGCAGGCTGATGGCCACGGGCGCCTGCTCAAACACGCCGTACAGCGTCGCTTGCCGGGCTTCGGCTTCGGCCCGGGCGGCCTGCTCGCGGGCCTGGGTGGCGCGCAAGGCTTCCTCGGCGTGGCTGCGCTCCTCGTCCCGGGTGTCGGAGAAGAGGACCAGCAACCCGTCGCCCAGGCGCTGGGCCGTGACGCGGAAGTAGGCATCGAAGCCATCGGCCTGGTAGTAGAACTGGAACTGCTCCGCTTCCTGGCCCAGCCAGCTGCGGCGGTGAAAGTCCCAGGCCCCGTTGTCGGCGGTAGTGGGAAACTGCTGGCGGTAGGTGGTGCCGGGCTGGGCAGGCAGCCGGGTCATGCGCTGGGCGGCCGGATTGAGGTAAGCCAGCGTCAGGTCAGTGAGCGTGCCGTTGGCATCGACCACGGGCGTGTAGTAGATGACCCCCAGCGGCAGCAAGTCCAGCAGGGTGGGGAAGAGGGCGGGGTCTGCCGGCAGGCCTGCGGGCAGCGAAAACGGAGCATCTGCCATACAAGCCGGGGACCGATAAGCTACGAAGGTAGCGAGTAGGGTTCAGCTAATGGTCCACACGCAACTTCTTTTTTCGCGCCGGCGTCCTTATCCTTTTTCAACGTAGGATTCGGCTAGCAGCCCTCCTCGTACATGAACGAGGCTCTTGTAGGCACCGGTAGGAATGAGGTGGTCCGATTACGCTGGACAGTTTAGGGCGTTAGGTTGGAGGAGCTGTTGGTGAGTAAGATACGGTGTCTG
>NZ_JACSCY010000025.1 GCF_014333615.1 Hymenobacter citatus
GTTCTCCCCCACTTAAGAGATGATTAGCCTAAAAGTCATACCCCGGCATGAGAATGAGATGAGAAATAAATGAGAAAGCATGAAAAGACCTCCGACGATGCCTAAAACCTGAGCCGCGGACAGTACCAGCGCTACCCGGATTACACGGGGCGCATCAAAAAGTGTGGGGTAGCCGGAGTCAGCAGCTTTTCTGCTAAGTTGGAAAGCCGTGCTTGTCAGCGAAGGCCATGCCCCAACCACATACAGCTTCACCTCTTGACCGCTTGGCGGTGGGCTACCAACTCAAAATATCAGCCCGCAAATCAGCCCAGGGCCGGCTGGTGTTCAACCTGTTTGCCTCGCTGGCCGAGTTTGAGCGGAAACTCATTCGGGAGCGAACTCACACCGGCCTGGCTGCCGCGCGGGCGCAGAGCCGCGTCGGGGGGCGCCGCCGCGAACTATCGGAAGAAGCCGAACGCACGGTCACCGTAGCTGAGACGCTTTATAAGAAACAGCAACCGGGCGTCAACGAAATCGTTCAGCGCTTGCGCATCTCCAAAGTTACACTGTACAAATACCTGCGTCACCTGGGCGTCGTCATCCACAGTCACCGAAAAGCTGCAGCAGCTAAGTTAACCGAGCGAGTTTTGTATCTGTTCATAGGTCAAATTCCTTAACGTGCTATTTATCCCGTTTTTTGAGAGGCGCCCAAGTAGGGTGGGGAATATACGCGCCCGATGGGTGCGGTAGCAGCCTGCTTCGCTCATTGCGCAATTGACAAACAAGTTATGATAACGCTCACTTATCATAACTTATATTTACCAGGCGAAAAGACCGCGTTTTTCCGGTTTTCACTCCTATATAATATAGGTGCCGAAACAGTGGTCTGGCTAACGCTCGAAACAACTCGCCTGATCCGCCCTTACAATCTATTCCATGAGCGAAGATCTGTCTCTCGTCCCGTCGTCCAATGCTACCCAAACGGTCAGTGCCCAGTTGGCGCGGGCTTCGACTAAGGTGGCGGGCTTTCTCGAGGCCGGCCTACAGGGCGCGGCCAACACCGAGCGCGCTTACACCTCGGACCTGAAAAGCTACGTCGCCTTTTGCGAGCGGCACGGCTTGCAGGCGGTGCCCGCCGACGTGGACACCCTGACTGAGTACGTGGCCTACCTGGCCACCGAGAAGCCAGCGCCCAAACCTAGCGTTGGAGGCAGTGGGGAGAAGAAGAAACAGAAAGGCCAGCAGCCCCTGACCCGGCCCCACGCGCTGGCCACCATCCAGCGCCACCTGGCTGCCATCCGCAAAGCCCATCAGCTCGCCGGCTACCGATTGCCCGCCACCCTGGATGCCCTGAACGTGGTGATGGACGGCATTGCCCGCACCCTGGGCAAGCGCCAGGACCAGGCGCCGGCCTTCACCGTCGACGAGCTCAAGCACGCGATTCGCCGCATCGACCTGGACACGTCGGCCGGCATTCGCGACCGGGCCCTGCTGCTGCTGGGCTTCGCGGGGGCCTTCCGCCGCTCGGAACTGGTCGACCTGAACATCGAGCAGTTGGAGTTCACCGAGCGAGCCTTGCTCGTGCACCTGGCCAAGAGCAAGACCAACCAGTACGGCGCCGTCGAGGACAAGGCGATTTTCTATGCGCCCACCCTGGACTACTGCCCCGTGCGCTGTCTGCGGGCCTGGCTGAACCTGCTGGGTCGCACCACCGGGCCGCTGTTCGTGAAAATTCCCCGTACTACGCCGGGGCAGATGGCGGTGCCCTCGCAGAAGCGGCTGTCCGACATCTCGATCAACAAGTTGGTGCAAAAGCGGCTGGGGCCGGGTTACTCGGCCCACTCGCTGCGCGTGTCGTTTGTGACGGTGGCCGTGCTCAATGGGCAGTCGCACAAGGCCATTAAGAACCAGACCAAGCAGAAGACCGATGCCATGATTGAGCGCTACACCCAGCTCAACAACGTCGTGGCCTACAATGCCGCCCAGGCCTTGGGGTTGTAACAGGCCCGACGGTGCAAGTAGGGGTACAGGCTTTTCACTACTAGAAACTGGCCTACTATTCAGGGAAGCATACAAATGTGGTTGAGAGTACCTGAAAACTTCAAAAAGGGCCTAGCAGATACTTTGATTGCCGCTATGGGTTTCGGGTACCAGGTTTTGCTGGGCCAGCAGTCCGGAAGAAGCAGCAAGTAGCTGGTACCGGAAATCTTTCGTTTTTGTGCTTCATCCCTTGCGTTCCATACTAGGCGGCGAAAAAAGCAAATCAGCCTTTTAACTGCTGCCCTAATAAGGAATAGAGCAAGAGGAGGAACGAAAGCACGGGTAAGTAATTAGTTCACGTTAGCGTGGTACTGTCGATCTTGAAAGCAACTCCCCTGCTTTCTGACACTAAACTTTTAACCGACAACACACTTAATTATACAATTATAACTGTAATTATATTATCGCTATTAATTACTATATTTATTTCGCTGATATATTCTACATTCAGTATATTATCTTTTTTAAAATAGTTATCTATTTTACGTATAAGAATATCCAATTGGCTAATATTAGATTCAATACAAACATTAAATGTATTTCTACCCGAATGAATATTGTAAACAAACTTTATTCGTCCAATTTCTCTTTTTGATTTAAATAGAAAATTGATTACATTTTTTATTTCGTTGTATGAAGCAGATAATAGTGATCCTATAACAAGATCTCTAGTAAAGCTGACAGAATTAAAGTCATTAAAAACTAAATTAATTATATCAGTGAAGGACGACTTTACAGTTAGCCTCTCTACAGGCGTTACGCTAATTTCTCGAAGAGACGAGAACAGCTCATCATCAATTTTACCCTGTATGTACAAATACTTACTTTTTAATGCTTCGTTCATCTTATTTAATTATTTTACTTTACTTTACTATTATTCTGAAAAACCCACTATTAATATTTTCATTTGTTCAGATATTGTACCATCTTTTATAAATTTTACAACGGCTTCCTTAAAATTATCTTCTATTTCAAATTTTTGTTTACTCATCTCTGTTGTAATCTTTAAAACATTATTACTTTTTAGAATACGTATAGTCTTTTTATAACCAAAATTAAATTTATCAATACCTGTAAATCTAGGCTTTATAACTTTATCCTCATACTGCCTTCCTAATCTACCATTACTAAAAAACAGATGAAAGAAATCACTTAAAAATATTTTTGCCTGCTCTGATTTGCTAACATTACTGGCTTGTATTATCTTAAATGCATTATCTAGCTCATGATCATAAACACAATCAATAAAATTCGTTTCATCAATAGATGATACTTTTCTATTTAACTTTAAATTTAATAAATGACATTTATTAAATTGAGTTTTACTATCGAAATTACAGTCCCAAAAAGTAGATAAATTGTCAATGTAAGCTTCATTAAACGTAAGAGATTCAAAACTAAATCGAATATTTTGATCAGCATTAACGTTTATTATAGATAAATTTTCAATAATACCGTTAGAAGTTTCAAATATATCTTTGAGTAGTTTTGTATTATTAAAAACATTATTGTTAAAAAACTTATGATTTATTTCAATACATAGATTGAAGATATTAGCAATTATTTTTCTTCTTTTTTCTTCTTTAATAGTAGTATTTTTATTAATCTGATTAATAGTATCGGATATTAAAAGCAAATCATTCTCATTCCAACTAACTATTCTATTAACAATGTCATTGTTAATAGCTGAGCCAAGCCAGCAATTTTCGCTAATCATTTCAATGAAAAAGTCATTGTGATTTGTTTGATAACTTTCAAAGTTAAAAAACTTAGCAATGTAAATGCTTTTGAATAAATCAGCAAAAAAATCGTACTTAAAACTTATATATGATCCATGGCATTTGAGAAATGGGTGAGATTTAAATGCCTCAACTGTTGTTAAATCTATTTTTCTTCCAAGCGCATCTTCAATTTCGTTTTTAAAATTTTTAATCAAAACTAATCCGCGTCGTTCTATTGCTAAGTGTATAAATAGTTTCACTTGGTCATCAACCAGAATTTGACCGACTCTTTTTCTCTCCCTATCACAAATCCTGTATATGATATAATCGTTTTTTATGTTAGGATTCAAAGTGTTTGAACCAAAAGAAGAAAGATCTACATCAATAGTTTCTTGGCTTGAATCAACAATTGATCTAATAATATCCAAAACATATGGGTGAAAAATATAATCATCATCATTTTCCGGATACTTAAATTGTTCTGCAAGCTTTAATGCTTTTTGTTCTTTCGCAGGAGCATTAAAGCTTTTTTGAAAGAAACTCACCATCTGTTCCTTATTAAAAGGCTGCAACTCCACTGTCATAAATTCCCTTTTAGGATACTCTGCTTTATCCCAGAAGTATGAACGACAAGTAATAATTACTTTACCCCCTCCTAACTCATTTGATGCTTCATCAATAGATTTAATAAATCCTTCGACAGCAAAATTTGGAATTTTTGATATCACCTCATCTAATCCATCAATAATGAGCATTATATTGCCCGCATCTATATTCAAATTAAATATCTCCTCATTTAGTTTGTCTTGCGATAAACCATTGTAATCAAATGAGGCTGCATAAAAGTCATAAACCCTTATTTGATCGTGATGCATTCTGCTTTTTAATAAAATATCTTTTATTTGAAGAGAATCTATAAATATAATAGATATATCAGGATTTTCTGCTATTGCATTATCTGCTATAAATTGAGCAAAAGTTGTTTTACCTACCCCTCCTGTTCCTTTCACCACTAGAATAGGCTCACTATCTTTCTTAAACCAAGTATCAATAAAATGATTGACTTCCTCTTTATAATGGAGACCATTAAAGCTAGGTATAATAAAATTTGATATATTTAAATATTTACCACTATCATCTTGGTTTACTTTAGGTGTACACTGCTTACGAATAAATTCATCTATATAGAAAGTATTTATAGATTTAAACTTTCTTTGAACATTAGTTTTCCTAATCAAAAGATTAGTTTGATCTTTTTCTTTTGGAAGAAAAATAATTAAATTTTTATCGCTAAAAATATCACTATGTCTTTGTTTTAAATAATTATAAGTTTGACTCTGATATATTCCTTCATACAAATACAAATAATAAGTTTTTGATTTTACTACTTCATCTATTTCCATAAACAGCTTAAAACCTATTTTTTTTGTTCTATCTTCAAATATCTTCACTTCATTAAACACAGAGTTCCTTTTATATAATTTTAATATTTTTAAGAAATTATTATATCCTTTAAAATCTCTTGTATCTAAATTTTGTTTAATAGTGAATATGTATTCCCCTCCTTTATGTGCTTTCAACCTTAATGGGCCACCCTGAGGAGCCTGCAATGGGTTGTGATTAAATTCAAACTTTACTTTTTCTATTAATTCTGATATTCTGATATTCTTAGCGCTAGCATTTAGCACATGAATTATTGCCTCAGCAAATTGGCTATTTATACCATTAGGAGAATCGAATGACTGATCGAATGCAGAGGCTAAACCCCATCTTGAGCTTCTCTCAGCATACTGACCTATAGCTTTTGTAGGGTCCGTAGCTAAAATTGTTGCTGAAAAACAGCTATCAGATATCAATACAATATGTTTACAATTAATATTATCTAGTAATGCTATTAGTGTTTCGTTTGCGATCCAAGATGTGTAATCAGTATTGCCGTCAACTGGCACCCAAAATCCTCTATATGGATCATCTATGACATATCCATGCCCTGAATAATATATTATCAAACTATCATCTGGTTTTAATAATTTTGAATATTGTTGTATATGATTCTGGATGTTAATATTTGTACATTTTTCGTTATATAATTCAAATACATCTTCTTCATCAAAATCATACTTTTCTAACAGTATTTCTTTGAAATCAATAATATCTTTCACACAATTATTTAAAACAGGATGATAATTGTATTTATCTATTCCCATCAAAAACAGTTTATTAGCCATTTTTTTAAATTAAATTATTTGCTATTATGAAAATAAAACGACTTTATCTTATATACAATAAGTTAAAGCCTGGCTTTACAAAAAAAATAACATTCAAAAACAGCTTTATTAAATATAAACATATTTAAATTAATAAACATTATATTAATATCACAGTAGCTAAATATACAATAATAGTGTTCTACAGCTGCTGAAGAGCATAGTATCATTCCTACACATTGAATTGCGTTGGCGCTGCACAGATTTTGCGCTAAATATACAGCCTCGTCGCGTACGTAACCCTAACCTGTTCAACTCCTCTGCCATCCGCCGCAGCGTATAGGCCTGGCCCGGTGCTTGACTCCAAAGTGCTACCAACGCCCCTGCAACCCGGTTAGCCTCCGCTTGCCTCGCATTCTGCTGCTGGACAGTGCGCCCTTTCTGCCGGCCTTCTGCCGGCAGGTTCGCTACCGTACCCAGGGCTTCCCCTCGTGCTTTCTTCGCCGCTAAGGCCTCCGTAATGCATTTGCTAATCAGCTCGCGCTCGTGCTGGGCCATCATGCCTTTCGTCAACGTATTCAGCTCCGGCATATCCATGGCCACAAAGGACACGTCCAACTGCAACACATATGCCGCATCCGGGCTCATCCTGTCTAGCTTAGCAATGCTGCTCATTGCTCCGCGCTGCCGGCACTCGGCCATGGCGGCCGCGAATTGCGGCCGCTGGTTGTTCTTGCCACTCTCCACCTCCCGGAAGTGCGCTACAATAGCGGCCGGATCTAGGGCATAGGCAAGCACAGCTGCTTCCTGGGCTTCGAGCCCTAAACCGGATTGCCCTTGGCGAGCGGTGCTGACCCAGCGATACGCCACGTAAAGCATAAGCAAAGCGCTTGGAATAGAAGCGCCCGGCCAAGATAATCGGTTTGTGACGTTCCAGAAACAGATGTGGCTGATGCAGAACGCTTGAATTGGCGCTCCATTTGACCACCGGGCGCGTTAACTTGTCCGAATGGCCCATTGGGGAGCCTTTTTGGCACTTAGATGTGGGCTTTCTCGCTCCGAGAATCAGTTTATGAGAGTTCTGCAACAGTCACAGATCTTCCTAGAACGTCACAAACGGCTCAACTGGGTTGTAGCGCCTGGCTATCCTCTTATTTATTCTAGCTGCGAAGGCTCCGGAAAATCTACCAACTCTCGTAGGGGCACGTCGAAGGCTCTGGCCAACGACACCAATATGGCCTTCTTATAGCAGCGGGGAGATAAAGTTACTCTAAGCAATCAGCAGGCAGGCCCATAAAGTCACAACTTATTGGTATACTACTGATTGCAGCACGTCAAGTCCAATAATTTCGCAAATAGGGTTCAATAAGACGGTTCAGAAAAAATAGGCACTTTGCTTTTTGAACCATATAGATGCTGTAGTTCAAAATAAAGTTCTATTATCGACTTCAATTAATACTATTGATGGTTTACAAAGTCCTTAGAGTAACTTTATCCCCCCGCTGCTATAAGAAGGCCTATTTATCGACCAAACGCCCGAACCAGAGTCCCAGTTGAATGCTATTGTCTATACAGCCCTCACGCGCACGCGGGAAAACCTCATTGTCCTAAACAATCATCCTCGCTATGTAGAGTTCGGGCAACGGTTGCCCAAGCATTGGATAAGCAGCAGTAGGCAGGTAGCCGACCTTATCTGCCGCTCGCGTCCAACCGCTTCTGCAGCGAATGCAGGGCTGGCAGCGGCCCTGCGTCAGGTGTATCCCAGGCGTTTATCGTAGGAGTTTGCAAGTGCTCAAGCAGCACTGTACCACTGTTGCCGTACATCACCTGCACATCTGCATGGGGCTGAAAACCCATCGGCAAACTGTCGGCGGTCACGTACACCCGCTTCCGGGCCCGCGTTAACGCGACATAGAGTAGATTAATCTCCTCCAGCACCTTGCCACGGTATCCCGCCTCCGGTGCTTCCGCCCGAAACTCTTCTGCCAGCTTATCAATCATTGCCTGCGTAATAAATCCCGGCGCGAGCTGCACCTCGTCATATTCCAAGCCCTTGCAGCGATGCACTGTTGAAAAATATAGCTGAGCTTGGTCGCGGGCTCCGTCCGCCACGTGCAGCCGCTTCAGCTCCTTAATCAAGTCTACTACCTCATTGCCGTAGTCCTCGACAATCTGGATGAGCATTTGCAGCTGCCGGTCCTCCGTCTGCTCCGCGTACTCTTCCAGCTCCTCAATGTTGGCCATCTTGCGAATCAGCGGGTCCTTGATGGTTGTGCTTCACCCATTATACAATGCCAGCACATCGTACAAACTAGCTCCCTCGTCGGCATACGTGTACGACTGGATATGCCCCTCAAAATACACGCGCCGCAGCTGCTGTCGATGCTGGCGCACGTATTCAATGGCCTTCAGCAACAATTGCAAATTAGTGCGCCCTATTATTGCCCGCGTCGTGTTGCCATCCGTCACCTTGCCGGCTCCTGTAACGGTCAGCTGGGGCCCTACACCTAGCTTCGTCTTCCAAGCCAGCACTTGAGTCGCGAGCTGCGCAATTGGGGCTTGAAACCGGAAGCTGGTACTGAGCTGCTGCTCCTGAAAGTCGGTTTTCTCCAGCGAGTTAACCGCGTGACGCCAGCCGTAAATCTGCTGGTGCGTGTCGCCCACAATCACCTTCGTAGCCGGTTGCTTGAAGAAAATATCCAGCATCACTTCTGAAGCATCTTGCCCTTCGTCAAATAAGATGATGTCAGCTGCTAGTCTTGGTTTGCTGAGCTGAAACAGCTTCAAGTAAAACTCGTGACTGATAGGTACCTCCGCCCGCTTCATACGCGCCAGTAGCTCCCGGCAATTACGTTCGATTAGTGCGTAATGCTTCGTAACAAACTCCCGGGCTTTGGCGTCCGATACTATAGCTAGGTAATCCAACTCCTGTACCTTGCTTTCTGCTTTGTTGCAGAAGTAGGTGATAAACTTCAGAATGTGATTTGCTAGCACATATTCTTGGTGGTGGTTTTCCTGAGTGCCACGAGGTAATTTCAGCAGCTCTACCAGCTCGTGCGCTTTATAATTATTTTGGGATGCAACTGGTAGCGGCTGCCACGCACCACGTGCCGGTACGCCAAGGAATGCGCCGTTTCAACTTGCACGTTCGACAGACCGGCTGCCTCAAACTTGCGCACAGCCTCCTGCTTCACAGTTCTGTTAAAAGCTAGGTAAAGTATGCGTGTGCTAGCTGGCTGGGCTTTAGCATATTCGATCAGAGTAGTAGTTTTTCCGCTCCCGGCTACGGCATTGATTTTTAAGTCACCAGTGGCAGTAAGAATTGCTTGTTGTTCGGCTGTAAGATGCATAACGATCAATACATTAATACTTTATTATCCTTAAAAGGCGATTACGCTAGAATTTCTAAACAACTTCAATGCGTCACAAGCTTCACATCACATCTGTAACCTGCCGCTCTAGTTAAATACTTGCTAATTAGTTCTCCGATTGCCAATCATAGGCCTGGCGTACCAAGTGCATCACGTCGTCTAATTCCTCGAACGATGCCAACCCAACCTCTACATCGCCATTTCCCCAGCGGCCTATTCCCCTTACGTCCTTGCATAGGTTACGCGGGTCTCTGATTTCATCGAAAGGTAAATTAAGCGACAATCGCAAACGGCTTTTCTGTGGCACCACATCTACAAAGTTAGTGTCCAGCTTAAAGGCTACGTACAGCTTTTTGATTTCTTGTTTGACGGCCGCGTCCAGATTAAGCACGCGCTTCTGAAAGGCCCCAAACAGCTCACCCATCTGCCCATTCAAAAAATTGAATTGCTCTAGCTTGTATGTTCCGTCAACTGTTTCAGGCTCCCGATACGGCGCTAGCTCAGCTTCTGTTAAGGCTGGGGCTGACCATATTTTTAGGGCTTTGGTAGCCAAGGCCTGACCGCGCTGTAGTATCGCATCTTCCGTCCACTGCTCTTCTTTTGCCACGCTGGCATTTAGACGAATAGGGCTATCGGCAAAACCACCCTCTACTGTTTTCTTGTAGGCAAAGGGCTTGTCGCTCAACTTGGAGTTGTAGCCAGTTAACGTCAGATTACCTATTGTATGCAAGTGTTCTTCCTGAATGCGACGCCACTCCGGACCCAATTCGTCGCGCCATGCTTTCGACAGGTTTTCATTCTGCGGTAAAATGTGCTCGATAGTATATTCTTCCACGGGCACCCGTTCTTTCCGGCCGAAGTTCTCCAAGCGTTCAAGCAGATAATTGCGTAGTCGCGAATTGTACACGTCCCGATGCTGAAACTCCCGGCGAAACTCCGTATCCGTCGGAAAGCGACGGTAGCTGTCTTTGAGTTGAAATGCGGCAGCTAGGCTTTCCACGTAGCGGTTTTTGCGCACCAGCCGGCCCAGGGCCGCAAAAGTCTTATTCAAACTATTGGTTGGGATGCCACATATAACGCGGCGAAACACATAAGCCTCTACCATGCGCACTATTTGCAGATGCTCCGCCGCCGATAGGTGTTCATCAAGATAGTCCGCGTACACTTCGAGGAGAAAAGGAGTTGCAGTATCGGCCCGCAATTCCAGCAGGTCCGAGTAAGCCTGTCGTAGCTGCCCGTTCGGTTCATGCTTTAGCTCAGGTAGCACAATGCGCACGTACAAGCCAGCATATAGATGCAAATCGCGCAGCTTTTCTTCTACAGCAGCCGGCGTAATAGCTCCTTTTAGAAAAGCTTTGTAACTCGTATAGACATCATCAATGCGCGGGATGGTGCCAGTCCGTACTGTCAGGTAGTCACGTACAAACCAGTCAAATAGCCCGGCATAATGTTCTCCAAACAGCTGCTCCATCGGAAACCAATAGTGCTCGTAGAGTCGAGTTTGCACTTTGGGTTGCTGGCCCATCAGCACGTAATTACGGATCAGGTCAGCCTGTGACAGTGCCAGACCCGTCGAGTTCATGCTTTCAAAAATTAGCTGTGGATTATCGACGCCTCTTTCCAAGGCCACGTCCACAATGAAAAGCCGCTGCAGTCCGGCATACACAGCCTTGGCATTATCCGCAGTTAGGCGCTGACGGAAATAGTTATAGTTGCGGCGTACGTTGCTAGGCACGTCAACCGGTGGTGCTGGGTGGCCTTCCAACACGTCAATCAATGCTTGCTTGTCGCCGCGGGTCAGCATCAGCTTATAGCGTAGTGTGCCTTCCTCCTCTGCGTTGAACAAATAGTAGTTCTTAAGCTTAGTAGCCGACGTGCTTTCCAATAGACCAGGCTGCTGCTGTACCAGTTCAGCCAGGGCTGCAAGCAATAACGTCAATGTTGTAACTCGCTGTTGCCCGTCGATAATTAACAGTTCAGGTACCTCGGAAGCATTGTGCTGGTCCTGCTCGAAGTAAACCACCGAGCCTACGAAGTGTCCTGTACCATCTTCTGCCTGGCTGACGCTCAAAATGTCGTTGAAGAGCTGGTTGCATTGGCTTTCGTGCCAGCTATAAGTGCGTTGATAGATTGGGATAATAAACTGCTTAGAGGTTTGCAGAAACTTAAGAAGATTGGCCTGTTTGGCTTTCATCAGATGGGATAATTACTCGGTAGTAGATTTCGTTTTGATATGAAGAGTGCGCTCCGGCGTCGCTTGCCCTTTGCTGCTTCCTGTAGCAAGTATATTTACTTTGCGGGAAGCTTGCTAGGTAATAAGTCACGCCAACCACTATCCTAAAGATTTTACGTGCGGCATCCCAATTAAATTATTCATGGACCAGCTTAAGCGTCTATTCTTCTACATCGGCCTTAAGCCACGCAACGTCATGGACGTGCCGAGTGCATAGACTCCCTTCACGGCTAGGCTACAGATATCAGGTGCTAAGAAGGCTCTTTATATAGCGTAGCCTGAATTTATCTTCACCGGCTATTCTACCGATATTGCGCCGCCAAGTTACCAAGCCGTTGAGCTAGCTTACTGCGGCGCTTGTGAATCCTACTCAGGTACAGGTTATAATTGATTATCCTATCGGCGCTTAGCTTCGACAAATAATTCCCATTCATTACATGGTCAACGAGCAGCAAATTGAATACGGCTTTATCGGCGAATTAACTCGGCTGAAATACATCCACCGCCCCGACATCCACGACAATGTCGCTCTGGAACGCAACTTTCGGGAGAAGTTCGAGGCCCTAAACCGCGTCAAGCTGTCCGAAGCGGAATTCAGCCGCCTGCGGGATGAAATCATCAACCCCGACGTATTTCTGGCGTCCAAAACCCTGCGTGGGCGCAACACTTTTATCCGCGAAGACGGCACGCCGTTGAACTATACCCTGGTCAACATCAAGGAGTGGTGCAAAAACGAGTTTGAGGTCGTTAACCAGCTGCGCATTACTACTGACAAAAGCCACCACCGCTACGACGTTATTCTGCTAATCAATGGTATTCCGGTGGTGCAGCTGGAGCTGAAGACCTTAGGGGTGTCGCCGCGCCGGGCCATGCAGCAAATTGCCGACTATAAGGCCGACCCCGGCAACGGTTACACTAATACGTTGCTGTGCTTCGTGCAGCTATTTATCGTCTCCAACCGCGAACGGACCCTGTACTTCGCCAACAACCGCACTCAGCACTTCAACTTCGCGGCCGACGAGCAGTTTTTGC
Source organism: Hymenobacter citatus (assembly GCF_014333615.1). Lineage (GTDB taxonomy): Bacteria > Bacteroidota > Bacteroidia > Cytophagales > Hymenobacteraceae > Hymenobacter > Hymenobacter citatus. Next base: position 12,584 of record NZ_JACSCY010000025.1, read on the forward strand.
CGGTGTACGAATACGCCGACCTCGACAACCGCAAGCCTACCAGCCTGCACGAGTTTGCCGAGCAGTTCCTGGCCAAATGCTCGCTGGCCGAAACCATCAGTCGCTACATGGTGCTGGTGGAAAGCGAGCAGCGCCTACTAGTGATGCGCCCCTACCAAATTTACGCCGTGAAGGCCATTGTCGACTGCATCCACCAGAACCGGGGCAACGGCTACATCTGGCACACCACCGGCAGCGGCAAAACGCTTACGTCCTTCAAGGCCTCCACGCTGCTCAAGGACAACCCCGATATCGAGAAGTGTCTGTTTGTGGTCGACCGCAAAGACCTCGACCGCCAGACCCGCGAGGAATTCAATAAATTTCAGGAAGGCTGCGTGGAGGAAAACACCAACACAGAAACGCTGGTGCGCCGCCTGCTCTCCACCGACTATGCTGATAAGGTTATCGTCACCACCATTCAGAAGCTGGGGCTGGCCCTCGACCAGAACCACCGCAAGGAATACAAGAAACGGCTGCAACCGCTGCGCGACAAGCGCGTGGTGTTTATTTTCGACGAGTGCCACCGCTCCCAGTTCGGCGACAACCACCAGGCCATTAAAGATTTCTTTCCGAAAGCTCAGCTCTTCGGCTTCACCGGCACGCCCATTTTCGAGCAGAACGCCACCTATACCCAGATAGAAGGCGAGGAGAAAACTCTCAAAACCACGGAAGACATTTTCCAGCAGCTACTGCACGCCTACACTATCACCCACGCCATCGAGGACAAGAACGTGCTGCGTTTTCACGTGGACTACTTCAAGCCCGAGGGCAAAACGAAGCCTAAGCCCGGCACCGGCCTGGCGCAAGCCAAGGTGATGGAGGCCATCTTGCAGAAGCACGATGCCGCTACCCACCAGCGCCGCTTCAATGCCATCCTGGCTACTCAGAGCATCAGCGACGCTATTGCTTACTACCGTCTCTTCCGGGAAGTGCAGCAGCGCCGCCAGGTTGACGACCCCGACTTCCTACCCTTGAACATTGCCTGCGTGTTTTCGCCGCCCGCCGAAGGCAACAAGGACGTGCAGCAGCTACAGGAAGACCTGCAACAGGAAAAGCAGGACAACCAGCAGGACCCCGAAGGCAAGAAAGCCGCCCTCACAGCCATCATTGCCGACTACAACCAACAGTACGGTACCAACCACCGCCTGGCGGAGTTCGACCTGTACTACCAGGACGTGCAGCAGCGCATCAAAGACCAGAAGTGGCCGCTGGCCGACTTCCCGCGCCGCGAGCGAATCGACCTCACCATCGTGGTGGACATGCTGCTCACGGGCTTCGACTCCAAGTACCTCAACACGCTGTACGTGGATAAGAACCTGCGCCACCACGGCCTGATTCAGGCGTTTTCGCGCACCAACCGCGTGCTGAACGCCACCAAGCCCGCCGGCAACATTCTCGACTTCCGGCAGCAGCAGCCCGCCGTAGACGCGGCCATTGGCTTGTTTGCGGGCCTGAAGCAGGGCGAAGACCCCAAGAAAATCTGGCTCGTAGACCCCGCCCCGGTGGTGCTGGAACGCTACGCGCAGGCCGTGGAGCAGCTGGAAACGTTTATGGAGCGCCAGGGCCTGACCACCGACCCCGGCCAGGTCAATAACCTACACGGCGACGTGGCCCGCGGCGAGTTCGTGGAGAAGTTTAAGGAAGTGCAGCGCCTACGCACCCAGCTCGACCAGTACACCGACCTAGCCGCGCCGGAACAGGCGCAGCTCGAAGCGCTGCTGCCTACCGACGACCTGCGTGCCTTCCGGGGGCAGTACCTGGAAGTGGCCAAAGACCTGCGCTACAAACAACACACGGGCGGCGCCGGCCACGACGACGTTGACCAGCTCGACTTCGAGTTTGTGCTCTTCGCCTCGGCCGTCATCGACTACGACTACATTGTGGGGCTCATGGCCGCCAGCACCACGCCGGGCACGCCCAAAAAGCAGAAGATGACGCGCGAGCAAATCATCGGTTTGCTAGGCTCCAGCGCCAACCTCATGGACGAGGCCGACGACCTGGCCGCCTACTTCACTCAACTGCCTACCAACCGAGGCTATACCGAGGCCGAAATCCGGGAAGGTTACGAAACCTTTAAGCAGCAGCAGAACGCCGCTGAGCTGGCCGCTACCGCCGCCCGCTACGGTCTGGCCCCGGCGGCCCTCACGGCCTTTGTGCAGGGTACCCTGGAACGCCTGATTCTGGACGCCGACCAGCTGCGCGACCTGCTGGCCCCGTTGGGCCTGGGCTGGAAAGCCCGTGCCGCCCAGGAAAGCAAGCTGATGGCCGAGCTGATTCCGCACTTGAAGAAACTAGCCCACGGCCGCGACATCTCCGGCCTAAACGCCTATGAGTAACGTGCGCCCTAACAACGAACAAGCGTTTGACGAGCTGCTGCACCGCATCCGGCAAACGCGGCAGGCTGTGTTTGCGCACGCCAATACGGCCCTGATTGACTTGTACTGGTCCGTGGGGCAGTTGATTAGCCAGAAGGTGCAGCGCGAAGCCTGGGGCAAGGGCGTGGTGGCCGAGCTGGCTCGCTACCTGGCCCGGCACGCGCCGGAGATGAAGGGCTTCAGCGACAAAAATCTCTGGCGGATGAAGCAATTTTACGAGACCTACGAGGGGGACGCACTTCTCGCACCACTGGTGCGAGAAGTATCTTGGACGCACAACCTGACTATTTTTTCGCGCTGCAAAAGCAGTGAAGAGCGGGCTTACTACCTACGACAGTGCCTAGCCGAACGCTATTCCTCTCGGGAGCTGGAACGACAGATAAGCAGTGCCCAGTTTGAGCGCGCCCAGCTCGGCCAGCCAAAACTCTCAGCGGTGCTGAGAGAATTGCATCCGGCTGCCGACCAGGTGTTTAAAGACAGCTACGTGCTGGAATTTCTGGGGCTGCCGGAGCCGCACCGCGAAGCCGACTTGCAACGGGCGCTGGTGGGCCAGATGAAGAGCTTTATCCTGGAGCTGGGCAGCGACTTCATCTTCGTGAGCGAAGAATACCGCCTGCAAGTAGGCAACCAGGACTTTTACGTTGACCTGCTGTTCTTTCACCGGGGCCTGGCGGCGCTGGTGGCCGTGGAGCTGAAGATTGGGCGGTTTGAGCCGGCGCACCTGGGGCAGCTCACGTTCTACCTCGAAGCCCTCGACCGCGACGTGAAAAAGACCCACGAAAACCCCAGCATTGGGGTGCTGCTGTGCCGCGACCACGACCAAGAAGTGGTAGAGTACGCCCTGTCGCGCCACCTCTCGCCCACCCTTGTGGCCCAATACCAGCTTCAGCTACCCGATAAAAAACTATTGCAGGCCCACCTGCACGAACTCCTGCGCGGCGAGTTGCCCGCTAACAACAATTTATGAGTAAAAAAATAACCAAAACGGCCCTGCCGAAGCTGCGGTTTCCGGAGTTTTTAGGTAAGGAGGAGTGGAAAGAAAAAAAATTAGGTGAGCTTACTTATTCAATCAGTGAAAGAAACAAGAAGGATAAAAAGCTCCCTATCTACTCAATAAGCAATATAAATGGCTTTGTTCCACAATCATCACAGTTTGAAGGAGTGGATAGCCACGAAAGAGGCTACGATATTACGCTTTATAAAATAGTAGACAAGAATACTTTTGCTTATAACCCTGCTAGGATTAATGTTGGGTCTATAGGCTATAGCGGAGAGCTAAGCGAAGTGCTAATTAGCTCTTTGTATGTCTGCTTTAAAACTGATGATAACCTAGATGACAAATTCCTTTGGAATATTCTCAAATCAGACAAATTTAATCAAGCAGTTAATAATACTGTTGAAGGTGGAATAAGGAGCTATTTATTTTATGAGAACCTTGCAACAATTAAAATCGAGGTTCCTTTTCTCCCCGAACAGCAAAAAATAGCCGCCACCCTTTCCTCCCTCGACGACCTCCTCACTGCCCAAAGCGCCAAGTTGGAAGCCCTGCAAGACCACAAACGCGGCCTGATGCAGGGACTCTTTCCCGCCGCCGGAGAAACGGTGCCGAAGCGGCGGTTTCCGGAGTTTCGGGATGCGGGGGAATGGGAGGAGAAGAAGTTGGGGGATATCTGCAAAATGCAGGCTGGAAAATTCGTAAATGCCTCAAATATTTACGCAGAATCTCATGAAAGCTTATTCCCTTGTTATGGTGGAAATGGTTTGCGCGGTTACACGAAAACATTTACGCACAAAGGAAAATATTCCCTTATCGGACGACAAGGCGCACTTTGTGGCAATGTGATGCTAGCGGCTGGAAAGTTTCATGCGACAGAACACGCGGTAGTTACAACACCAAATTCAAAAATTGATACCGATTGGTTTTACTATTTGCTTGTGATTTTAAACCTAAATCAGTACGCAACCGGTGCAGCCCAACCTGGGCTTGCTGTTCAAAACCTTGAAAAGGTCGAAATCAGAATTCCACAGACTGAAACCGAACAGCAAAAAATAGCCAACTGTCTTTCCTCACTCGACAACCTCATCATCGCGCAAAGCCAGAAACTAGAGGCCCTCAAGCGGCACAAGAAAGGGCTGATGCAGGCGCTGTTTCCGGCAGCTAGTGAACAGAGTGCCTAGCCTAAGAAGCCATGTCCACCTACAAAAATTTGCAGAAGTTGGCCATTCGTCTGCGGGACGACTTACGGACCAATGATTTTGTATTGCTGTACGCTTACAATGGCACCGGCAAAACCCGCCTTTCTACGGAGTTCAAAAACCGAGGCAAAAAGGGCAACCAGCGCGATACGCTGTATTTCAACGCTTTCACGGAAGACCTATTTAGCTGGGACAACGACCTGCACCACGATACCCGGCGGGTGCTGCGCATCAATTCGAATTCCCGCTTCTTTGAAGGCTTCAAGGAGCTGGCGTTGGAAGAAAAAATATTCGCCTTCCTGGAACGCTACGTCAATTTCGATTTCAAAATTGACTACGAAAGCTGGGTCATCAGCTTCAACAAGGGCGAACACACCAACATCAAAATCTCCCGCGGCGAAGAAAGCCTGTTTATCTGGTGCATCTTCTTGGCTATCTGCGAGCTGACCCTGGACGGAGCCGAAGCCTATAATTGGGTGAAGTTCTTCTACATCGATGACCCCATCTCGTCCCTGGATGAAAACAATGCCATTGGGGTAGCCAGCGACCTGGCCCAGCTCCTGAAAAAGGGCCGCGGCACCATCAAAACCGTTATTTCCTCGCATCACATGCTGTTTTTCAACGTCATGTGCAACGAGCTGCGCCCCTACAGCCACAAGCAGTATTTCCTCCACAAGCAAGGCGCCGACGGCTACACCGTGCGCCCCACCAACGATACGCCCTACTACCACCACGTAGCCGCCCTAAGCGAGCTGCGCGATGCTATGCTGCTGGGCGGAGGCCACATCAAGACGCATCATTTCAACACTTTGCGCAGCATTCTGGAAAAAACGTCGTCCTTCTTCGGATTCAACGATTTCGGCCGGTGTATTAAGGGCGTGGAGGATGAAATCCTGTTTGAGCGGGCGTTGAACCTCCTGAGTCATGGCAAGCACTCGGTGTATGAGCCGCGCAACATGGGCCAAGACACCCAGGACTTATTTGTCAGAATCCTGACCGCCTTCCTGGAAAAACACGAATTTGAATTACCCGCGGTTTCGAGTAAGAAACCCGCTGCCCCTACAACACCATGAGTACCCAAAACAAACTAGGCGCTACCCTCTGGCGCATTGCCGACGACCTGCGTGGCGCCATGAACGCCGACGACTTCCGCGACTACATGCTGTCGTTCCTGTTCCTGCGCTACCTCTCCGACCATTACGAAACCGCCGCCCGCAAAGAGCTAGGCCCCGACTACCCGGCCGCGCCCACCGAGGACATGCAGAAAGCGGGCGTGTTCACCCCGCTGCAAATTTGGTACAAGGAGAATTCCGACGACATAGCAGCGTTTGAAGAACTCATGCGCAAGCGCGTGCACTACGTTATCAAGCCCGACTACCTCTGGGGCCACATCGCCGCGCTGGCTCGCACCCAAAGCAGTGACCTGCTGAACACATTGGATGAAGGGCTTACATACATTGAAAAAAAATCATTCGACCGCGCCTTTCAGGGACTGTTTTCTGAAATCAATCTGTATTCCGAAAAGCTAGGCCGCAGCTATGCCGAGCGCAATGCCAAGCTCGTAATCATCATCCAACGAATAGCGGAAGGCATCGGCCAGCTCCCGGCTGACTCCGACGCGCTGGGCGACGCTTATGAGTACCTCATTGGTCAGTTCGCGGCGGGCTCGGGCAAGAAGGCCGGCGAGTTTTACACCCCACAACTCGTGTCCAATATCCTATCCGATATTGTAGTGCTCGACAGCCAGAACCCCGCCGCCGGCAAGCGTCAGCGGCTGGAACGGGTACTGGATATTACCTGCGGCTCCGGCTCCCTGCTGCTCAACGTGCGCAAGCACATGGCCCGCACCGGCGGCATCGGCAAGATTTACGGCCAGGAAAAGAACATCACCACCTACAACCTGGCGCGCATGAATATGCTGCTCCACGGCGTGAAGGACACCGAGTTCGACATCCACCACGGCGACTCCCTACTCAACGACTGGGAGCTGCTGAATGAGCAGAACCCGGCCAAAAAGATGGAGTTCGACGCCATCGTGGCCAATCCGCCCTTTTCGTACCGCTGGGAGCCCACCGAAACCCTGGGCCAAGACTTCCGCTTCAAAGGCTACGGCCTGGCCCCTAAGTCGGCTGCCGACTTTGCTTTCCTGCTGCATGGCTTCCACTTTCTGAGCGCGGAAGGCACCATGGCCATTATCCTGCCCCATGGCGTGCTGTTCCGGGGTGGGGCCGAGGCCAGCATCCGCCGCAAGCTGCTCAAGGACGGCAACATCGACACCGTCATTGGCCTGCCCGCCAATCTGTTCTTTTCCACCGGCATCCCCGTCTGCATCCTGGTGCTGAAAAAGTGCAAGCAGTTCGACGACGTGCTGTTCATCAACGCTAGCGAGCAGTACGAGAAGGGCAAGCGTCAGAATTTTCTGAATGAGAAGCACATCGAGAAAATCGTGGACACCTACCGCGAGCGGCCCGACAAAGAGGACCGCTACGCCCGCCGCGTGTCGATGGAAGAAATCGAGCAGAACGATTACAACCTGAACATCTCACGCTACGTGAGCACGGCCACAGCCGAGGAGGAAGTGAAGCTGGATGAGGTGCACCAACAGTTGGTGAACATTGGAAAGGATATTGCCGCTGCCACCGCCCGCCACAACGCGTTTCTACAGGAACTGGGCTTACCGCTTATCTAAAGAAGTCGCTTGAATTAGCTTTCCGGTCCCCTTGAATGATGTAGAGACGCATAATTGCGTCTCGTCGGCCGCGCCAGGTGGCCATATGTCATTCAACGACTTAGATACAAGGTTGCGCCTCTACACCGTTCAGGACGAAATCAAACTCATGTAGCACCCTAAGCGGCAGCCACATCCCGCCGCTTGGGGTGCTATCTGTTTGTCTACTTTTAGTGCCCTGTCTATGTAAAATAGACAAGTGAAAAAAGATAGACAACAAGCCCACGCGCCGCTTGTTGAACTTGCCTGTCTGCTGTTCCGCCGGTGTGTAGGCCAATTAGCAAACCTCTAGCTCAATTGAGCGGCCGTTATCACTCCGCCCGTATTTCATGTAGTAACCTTCTCTCGGCCTACGCATTATCGCTACAAACTGACACCGTGTCTCAGAGCCTATTACTGCATTGAAAATACTACCCGATTTCGCGCTAGATTGCGACACAATCCGATGCGTTGTTGTTACTCTATAAACGCAGTTATACGCGCATAGCTCATGAAATCCGATACTCTTAAACGCTTATTTCGCTCCATCCAGCAACGTCCGAGCCCGGAGTTGCTCAGCGTAGCGCGGGGTATTGTGGAAGATGAGCGGCGTAAGGGCCACTTATTATTAGTGATGGAGTTAGAAGGCCTGCTGCACGCTGCTGAAGCCCATCCCCGAAGCAGCGAACGAACCAGGCCCACGCCGGGACGCACCCAGTCGGCCGTGTCCCAACTGACTGAGTTACCTTTGAGCCGCCGATACCAGCAGCCGCTGCTGAAGGAAGTGCCACGGCCCGAGTTGCGACATCATATGATATTGCCGGGCGAAGTAGAAAGCCGCTTTGCCCGTATAGAGCGAGAGTATGTAAGCCGCGACCGGCTGGCCGAGTACGGCCTGACGCCGCGCCGGAAAATTCTTCTCTACGGTCCTCCGGGTTGCGGCAAAAGCATGGGGGCCGAACGCTTGGCCTGGAATATCGGGCTGCCCTTCTTCAAGGTGCAGTTCGATACACTTATTTCCTCTTTTCTAGGCGAATCCGCTAACAACCTGCGTACCCTCTTTGAGGCTACCCAAGCCCAACCTTGTGTGCTATTGCTAGATGAATGCGATTTTATTGCCAAATCCCGTACCTATGGACAGGACGTCGGCGAGATGTTTCGCTTGGTCAACATGCTGCTTTCTCTCCTGGAGGATTACCAGGCTCCCGGCCTACTCGTTGCCACCACCAATCTGGAGCACGCCTTGGATAAAGCCCTGTTTCGCCGTTTCGACGAGGTCCTCAGCATTCCGCGACCCGGTCAGCCAGAGATTGATCAGCTGCTGCGCAATACATTAGGCGCAATGCGCATAAGCCGTGGCTTAAATCTAGGTTCTTTTGCCAAACAATTAATAGACTTATCGGCGGCTCAGGTCGTTAAAATAGCCCAGGACGCAGCTAAGTTATGTATTTTAGCCCTCGACCCGGAACTGACTACTGGCCATCTTCAGCAAGCGTTTCAGGAATTATCTACTATTGAAAACGAATAAGTAATAAATGCCTCCGTTCGAGCATCTATCCTTCCTTCGAGTCGTCGAAGGAACCTATAAATACAGTGGGAAATTTGGTAAAAAATTAGCGGCACATACCCGTCGTAACCTAGCAAATCCGAGGCTGCACGGCGGAGCGTTACGCCGTCGGTTACAAACCGTGCGGGCTGATTGGGAGGCCGAACTGCAGCGGTTAGCGGAGGAAGGGTTTCAGAATGAAGGTGCAACTGCCCAGGTAGTACCCCTCTTTCTGCAGGTCGACCCCAAAGCGTTTGATGAAGAAACGCTGCGGCGTTGGGGCATCGAAGTCGTGTCTGTAGAGCCTGATGGGTATATTATTGGTGTAGCCACTTCCGCCGACTTTCCAGAGCTAAATCAACGCCTTAATACACTGTTGCGTGGCAAAGCCATCGGCGAAGTAGCCGCGCTGTGGGATATACTTCCTCGCGCTCAAAGTCTTGACCGGGTGGTGTCGTTCAGCCTGCTGGACCGGTGGGAAACTATCGATCAAGAGACTGGGTGTTGGGTGGAAGTCGCCGTAGCTGTCGAAGCTACCGAGCCCGAACCCCTTGCGGCAAACGCCACGCCTGAGCAGGAAGAAGAGTGGGACCGGTTGAATGATGAGTGGCTAGAGAAAGGCTACAGTCGAATTAGCCGCTTCGAACAGTTGGTACGCTTCTACGGCGGCGAAATTCAAGGCTCACCCTTACCGCAATCAGATACAATCAATTATAAGCTGTTCATACCCGGCCGCGGGGTAAAAGAGCTGGCGCAATTTCCCTATACCTTCTCAGTTGAGGAGTGGGATTGGGAAGTAGAAGCAGACGATCAGTCTGCTCGGTTTGTGCACGACTATGATGTAGAAGTGCTGGCGCCTCCGCCCAATGCACCCAGCGTCTGTATCATTGACAGCGGCATGCAAGCGGGGCACCGCTTACTGCAACCCGCCGTCGATGCTGCCGCTGCCCGATGCTATCTGCCTGGAGTTATTGCCACTGCCGATATGGTTCCCAATGGCGGCCACGGTACCCGCGTTGCCGGAGCCGTGCTTTTTCCTGATGGCATTCCGGCTTCGGGCACCGTGGAACCGGTGGCATGGTTGCAGAACGCGCGGGTGTTGAACGCAGGCAAGAGCATGGAGCCCGACATGTTTCCGGCCCAGATAATGCGCCGGATTGTCTACGATTTTATGCCGTCTGGCACGCGGTTGTTTAATCTCTCGGTTCAAACGCCTGGTCCCTGCCGCCTAAAGCATATGTCTTCGTGGGCTGCCGAGCTAGATCAGCTGAGCTTTGAGAATGACATCTTGTTTATTACTAGCGCCGGCAACATCGGCGCCGACGGCAGCCACCCGGTGCGTCTTAGTGTTGCTCAGCACTTGGCCGCCGGCCGAAGTTATCCGCATTACTTGGCCGAGCCTACGTCTCGAATCGGCAATCCAGCGCAGAGCATGCAGGCTTTAACGGTCGGCTCCGTTAGCTATGAGCGAATTAATACGGGCACGCATACGTCCTTCGGCGAATTTCAAGCTCCTTCCGCCTTCTCTCGCAGCGGCCTTGGCCTGTGGGATTCCATCAAACCGGATGTTGTAGAATACGGCGGTGACTTGGTACAGACCGCAACCGGGGATTTTGTGTATAACATCCCCACAGCGCTGCCTGAGCTTGTCACCTCTACGCTGGGAGGGCACCCGGCCGTAACACGCACAGAGCCGGGAACTTCGTTTGCCACCCCCAAAGTCACCCACATTGCCGCCGTTTTGCAGCGGGTATTGCCAAACTACAGCACGCTCTTGTACCGGGCATTGATTGCGCAATCAGCACAGTGGCCAACGGCGCTGGAAGAACAATCGCAAGCCGAAAAACTATTTCATCTGCGAACGTTGGGATATGGCATTCCCGACAAAGACCGCGCAACGCAAAACTCTGACGCCCGGGTTACCTTTATCACGGAAGATCAGCTCAGCGCAGGTAGCGCCCACCTCTACCAAGTCCGACTCAACCAACTGGCGGGTTTGGACGATGAAACGCTGTATCGGTTAGATGTTACGCTTTCTTACGCGGCTCGCCCTCGTCGCACCCGCCAAGGCTTACGTAACTACGTTTCGACACGTCTACAATGGCAGGCGGCCGACCTTGGGCAAGATTTAGAGGAATTTCTAGGCAAGGTGGATGTAACGCTGCATCCAGATTACGAAGATGACACTACCGATACCGGCGCGGGGACAAACCGTATTTTTTGGCAGATAGGCTCTACTATAACAAGTAAAGGCAGTGCACGAGGGGTACGCCGCCAGAATAACACGCTGCAGAAAGACTGGGCTTTTGTCAAAGGATATGAGCTTTCCCGTGACCGTTTGCTATTTGCTGTAACTGCTCACAAAGGATGGGACAAGTCAGGCGAACAGGTGCCGTACGCATTTACAGTATCCATCACCTCTCTGGCTGGAGTACCCATCTACGAAACCATTCGGGTTGCTAATCAGATTCCGGTGACGGTATAAGTAAAATTCTCTGTCAGCCTTTCTACCTATCTAGGTTTGTGCCAGCTGTCTCGCCTGTCTCGTCCGTCCCGTAAAACGGACTTTTCCGGTGACAAGCTGGCACTCGGGAAGCGTTCTCCAAATCATTGTTTAAGCTGTCGTATTGCTGTATCTCATGAAACTATGCTCGCCTATCTTTGTCACCATGACTTCATGAGGTAACTGCTACGCAAGTCGACAATGCTCGTACGATTACTTGCAGCTCAACTACTGCATATATTTCATGGCGTCTTGCCGAAGGCTGCACGAAGATTGTGCAGCAAGTACCTTTCGCTACAACTCGCTTTTGCAGGTGCAGTCTAGTCTCTTCTCTAACCAGCTAGTCAGACACGAGGAGGCAATACGGTCGCTTACTTCTTACTCCGTCTACCCTGCTGCTTAACTGCCTGCTCCGGGGCGCTAGCACAAAAGCCTTCCACCACTTCCGGGAGAGGCACTTGCTGCAGTGTTGCTAGGCGCTGAAGTTCATGCAGGCGCCAAGTTTCTGGTTCCCGCTGCCGCTTCTGCAAAGTAACAACCGTCATGCCTAAGTACTGTGCTAACGCAGACTGTGTTGCCTTCGGGGCCTGCGCCAAAGCAGTGCTATCACGTATGGCTTGCATGGCGGCCAAGCTCCCTTCCGCTGGCCCGGTCGAAGGCTTCAGGTAGTCTGGTTTCGTATAGTCCATGAATGGATAATAGGGGAGACCTAATGGCGGAAGCCTTTTCTCAGCGTGATTATAGATAAACTCTATTTTCCCTAATAAGACTTGCGTGCTACACAACCGGGCGCGTGGAAAGGCCGTTGCCTGTATCGCTTCGTCCGTCGCCGTGGGGAGTTGATCAAAACAGTGTTGCGCTTCCTCCCTCGTCGCGAAATGCTGCACGGAATCGGTAAATCTCTGTTGGGACGGATCAACTACTGTCATTACATAATACGTGGTGTGTTCTTGAGCAAGCACCGCCCGCTTCCCCTCGCGGGCAAGCAGCTGCTGTAGCCTAGGTAGATCGGTCGTGTAGTATCCCGGCCACTCTCCTTCTTCCCCCTGCTCCTGCGTATGACTGGGGAGAAGATGTTTCTCGGCAGGTAGCAGCATACAATGCACCTCATAGCCCGTAAGTAAAGACGAGAACTGATAGTACGTCTGGCCCGTCTTCCAACACGTATGGGGCGTGAGGGCTACCAACTCAGCTGTATCCGCAGTCCATTCTGGTTCCAGCACAGGCTCCACGTAGTAGCCCTGCGCATTGTTTCCCCAGCGCAAAAACAACGAGCAGTGTGACGATAGCTCAAAGATGCGGTTGCCATAGCGCCGAAGATCCTGCTCGACCATCGCAGCATCTACGCCGGCTGCTTGCGCTAGCTGCGGGTGTAAAAACGGCCTCCAGTAATCCGCATACTCTTCGTAGTCTCCCCAAGTCAGAGGCTTCTCCGCCAGCTCCCGGCCAGCTTTTACAGCACCTACACCATACCGACGCTCTTGCACGAGAAATCCGTGGTAGTTGACCGCTTGGCTGACGAACCATGGACCATTCGGTGTGCGTACTTGCGCAACACAGGTGGAGGAAGCAGTAACCATAAAAAACGGTAGCGAATGTAAGGGTGATAAATCCAGGGCCAGGCAACCAAAGACGCAAACTACGAGCAAATCAGAACATACTATAATATGTTTTTTATAGTATGTTTATTATACAAGGTTACTTTTTAGAGGCTTTCCCCGGAATTTCCGGCTAGTATGAATGCCTTCCCTCTTGATCCCCGCTTGCAGAAAATTGCGGCCCGTCTCCGGCAGCTACGCCTGGCAGCAGGTTACACATCATATGAGGCCTTTGCTTTTGAGCACGACCTGCCCCGCGTGAGTTACGGCAAGCACGAAAAGGGTAGTAACCTCACCCTGAAGAGTTTACTCAGGCTCCTCGATATCCATCAGTTGACGTTACCAGAGTTCTTCGCAGGCATGGAGTGAGTTTCACTCTCGCTAAAACTTACCCACCACCCGTGCGTGGCAACGCCGCATCCAAGGCTGGATGCGGCGTTGCCACGCACGGGTGGTGGGTAAATCGATGGGCAACCGTCTCGTGCGCTCTGGTTTCCCCCTGCGAGCGATGGGGGGGAGTCAGGAGGGGATGCCCTAACCTCGGATGTAGAAAAAAATTTTTTAATTTTTTTCTACTGCTTGCTACAGGTCCCGGAAAGTCAAAGTCCGTTTCAGACCAGGCACGGCCTGTCTTTTCGGGCCTCACTGCCGCAGAGGCTTCTCGTGCATCTTCGCTTGTTCCTGTTGCTGAGCTTTGCGTGCGAGGCGCCCAGAGAGTTCCTTCATTTTCTTCGCATGCTGCTGTTTGCCAACGGAGTCAATTTCCTCGGCAAAAGGGGCCTGATGACGCTGGTTCGAAGCTCCCTGCCAGACGACACGGGCATTCAGTACATATTGGTTGGTCGTGCCAAGTTTGTCCACCCGGATCAACTTATTCTCTTTCAGGTACTGCACCGCCTTGGAAACAGTATTGCGGTGTTTGCCGAGCCCTTTGCTGAGCTGCGCTTGATTGGCGACACACACATTCGCTTTCGTAGACTTCTCGATCAAGAAGAGAAGAAGCTGGAGCGCCGTAGGGTTTTCCGCTACCATGATACGTAGAACGGGGAGCGTATCCTGGTACATCTGATAAAATAGTGCTAGAGACTCGTCGGTTTTGTAAGCAGGCGAGCTTCTGGTATCAAGAGCAAGGGCCATTAGAAAGGAAAAGGATGAAGGACTACGAATTTGCTTCTTCGCACAGCACAGGAAGTGTGCCAATCTGCCCCCATCTGAAATGTGCAGATCGGCACCACACGGATGGCAGCTGATCTGCACACCTCACTGCAGGGCGGTTGCGCCGCGCAACATACTTATGGTCAAACCCATAGAATGCCGGCCTTCTATTCTAGTTTGTCTCAGAGTACTGAGCTTAGTGCTGCTAGGACTCAGCAGCTTACTGTATTTTGTCACTGAAATTAAAGCGACTTATGCTGCCATTGCCTCAGCTTAGCTTTTGCCCCAGTCGCATCACTCATGCCCACTACGTGGGCAGCTATGCATGGCGCCGAACAACGCACAGAAACTAAGCCCACCGTAAGGCCGCTCGCCTCACGCTAGCTCCACGAAAGATGACTCAACTAAACTCATACTGTCTTCATGCGTATCTTTGAGCACGACTTGAAGCATAGCTGGCTCTGCTGGAGAGCAACCAGTGAGGAATAAAGTCGTCCGTAGACGCATGCTGCCCGCCGACAGCGTAACCGTAGTTGGCGAAGGCACAGCAGGTGTTGACTACCCCGTTCCCTTCTCTGACGCATAGACTGGATCTAGCAGGAAAGAGGGCGGGGTAGTTTTCGATCTGCGCTGACGCGCAGTGAGTTTTCTGGGCATTACCGTTCCGCATTCCTCCCACCACCAGCCGTTTGAGGACGGGCCTTGTGCTACCAAGTAAGCAAGTATCCTCCCACGCCACAGAACTACGCTCTTCTCAACTTCGCTATTGGGCCATCCGAGGGTGACGCGCAGAGGCAGAACCGGAATCTACTGCTCCCGTTGGAAACAAATCGAGTCGATCCCAGCATGCGCATGGCCTAGTAAGCGCAGGTGCTGCCCTAGTCCTACCGTCATGTGACCACATCGTCCCAGTAGCCTGTTGCTTTTGCTGAAAGAAGCGATGAACCAGCCCTTCCCCGTCCCGTCCGCTACCAGCACCAGCGCCGCTTCAACTAAGTGTTTCCATCCAATCAGATGTCTCTCTGACTAGTAGTATTTTATGAAGGATATATTTTATGAAGGATATGAGCTGAATAAGGAAGGCAGCTGTGACTAACCAACTTTGGGGAGGACATGTGGGTGCGCCTCAACGACGGCCAGGCACGGTTCGAACTCGCCTACCACGTCACCACGCCTTTCACTGGCCTGGAAGAGTTGGGCCTAGCCGACCTGGACCGGGATGGCTGGCTCGACATTCTGTCGCCGGTGCCGGCCGCTGCCGCCCGCGCCGACCGACATGGCGCGGTGGAGCGCCTCGAGTTGGGCGGACAAATCAGCCCCGGGGTGGATTCCACCATGCTGGATACGCTGCGATGCCTGCGGTTTGTGCCCGGCCGCCTACACGGCCGCCCTGTACGCGTGACACTACACTTCTCACCAACGCTCTCGGGCCAGGGCCCGCCTCAAACCTTTCCGCCCACCCCGCCGCCCGGAGAGGACCCGATTTACGCTGAGGTCGAGCAGATGCCCACCTTCGCCAATGGCGAGGCTATTTTGCCCCGGCTACGCCGAGAGGCACTCAGCCACTTTATTTTGCCCGACAACGAGCACCTCCCGCCGCACAGCCGCATAGTGGTGGTGCTGGTGGTGGACAAAGATGGGCACGTGAGGGGGTACCGGGTGGAAGAGCACATCAGCCCCACCATCGACGTAGCGCTGACTGCCGGCCTAGGCAACCTGCAAAAGTTGGTACCCGGGCAGCACCAGGGACGGCCCGTGCGAGTAGCGCTCCGGCTGATTCTGGAGCCAACCGGGGCCAATGCCCCCTTACGGCAGACCGAGGCCGAGCGTCTCGAAGCGCACACGCGGCAGCAAGGACTGGCCCAGCGGCGTCCGGGCGAAACAGATGCGCACTTCCTGCGCCGGGTGCTGCCGCTGTCGTTGGCGGCCACAGACCACCTACTGACCTACGCGTGGCGACCCAGCACCTTTGGCAAACAGCTATTCCTCGCTACCCGGGGCCAGGGCGAGAACGTGTACGGCACGGACCTGCTGGTACTGGACCCCTACCGCCCTAATACGTACGCCCTGCAGATTCTGGCGCTGGGAGATATGGGTGATTTGACTAACCTGGAGTCCCTGTTCTTTGTCGATGTAGACCACGACGGGCGTCTGGAACTACTGGCGTTGAAGGAGTGTAGCCTCAAAGACGTGGCTTGGACCGACAAGCACGGTTACGGTCATGCACCCCACTACGCCACGGACGTGTTTCGCCTCGCGGGCACCGACCGCACCGGCCGGCCACAGTACCGACAAGATACAATGGCCCGCCCCTACCTTGATGAGTTGTCTACCGCGGCCGAAGTGCGCCAAGTCCTCCGCAAGTACTAGGTGACGCCTCGTGAATGAGTAGCTGCGCAGGGAGTAGTTGATCAGCTCCCGGTTCAATTAATGCAAGTTGGGATCCGCGTTGGGTCTTTCCTGCGTGCGGTAATTATGGTGGGCGACGCTCTGCGCCAGCTCCCGACTCGTAATTTTAGTAACGCAAATAATTGCAAAAGCCACGGATATAGGTAGAGTGAGGCTGGGATGTAGCAACCAATGTTTAGTGGGTTATACATTGAACAAAATCGGCTACTTCTACCGAACGAGTTGCGCCGTGTTTCTATTACTAGGCTCTTCCACAGGAAGTGTAGTCACTAGCTTTCTAGGGCTATTGTCGCCCAGGTTCCGGCCTTAGCTCTGCTTTACCAGCCAGTCTTCCTGCCCGCGCTTTTCTATTCTGAAGCCATCCTGTAGATAAACCTGCTGTAGATGCTGCTCGAAGGTGTCTGCTCGTTTCTGACGTAGCGCGTAGGGTCCGGGGTTGTCATACATCTCCCGCACTTCACTTAGCCGAAAAGCCACCTCCTCTTTTTTCTCAGTAGCCTTGGGCAGCTCCTTCTTTGCCAGTTGCCGAGGCGTTTGAGAAGCAGCGTAATCCTCCAGAAGATACTTCTCCACCAGGGCTTTGTAGATGGCCCCAGCGGGCTTCTTGATCTTGCCCTTACGGAACTGACTCTGCACAACACGCATCACGTATTCCACGTACCCCTCATCGTATTCACCAGCGCTCAGTTGCGCTTCGATGGTGGCAATACTACGATTCCCCACCCCACTTTCTATCAAACGCTGCTGCCACACGGGACGCGCAATGGACGTCATAATTGTAGCGGTTCCCGTTGGAGGAAAGGAAAAGATGATGCTTTTCGCAGAACGCCCACTGCGTTCTACATTGTAGGTGAATGGTATATCCGTTGTGGCAATTTCGTCTTGTGCTTTGTCGAGTACCCGGGCTTTTAGGTTCTTAAACTCACGGTACTCATTCTCATCTATGTCTAAAGCAAACCGCAACTGTTCTAGCGTCATAGTCCGTTTGCCAAAATCGCCATACTCACGGAGCAGGAAGTAGATGCGAAGCGAATATGGGCTTTTCAGTTTGTGTAGCTGCTCTACTTCGGCCGTGGTAAAGTTGCCGCTTTCTCGAAGCTGCAGCAGGTAGGGCATGATCAGTGGGTTGAAGCTAGCCACCACCCCGCCCATTTCGCCGTGGTAGTCCGCTTGCGCCATAAGCGGTCGGTTGAGATACACGGGCTTCTTCTTTCGCTTCCGAGTCTGCTCATCCAGCTCTTCTATGTGCACCGTGAATTTTGTGATATCACGACACATGTCAGCAATTGCTTCGTAGCTGGAGCCACCTTTCTTGCTCTTGGAGTGCAATAGCTCCTCAAACGGAATGAACTGAGGCTGAAACTCTTCGTCATTGAAATCAATGCGTGTGAGTAGGGCAATGAAAAGCCGCATTTGCATGGGAGCGAAGCTAAATCGGGCATTCACAAGCGCATTGTGCTGTGCAACAACGGCTGTAATCTTGCTGGCTGGACTCTTCATGGAAGTGACGTCATTTTTGTAGCGGTTGAAGTCCTATTGACGTCATTTTTGTAGCTGATCGACGTCATTTTTGTAGCTGATCGACGTCATTTTTGTAGCTGATTGACGTCATTTTTGTAGCGCATAACGTCATTTTTGTAGCGATTGATGCCCTTAAACGTCTGTTATACTGTAAGTTATGAGACCTATAATACTATTAATATAGTAACAAGTAGTAAAAGCTAGCTAGCTTTTTTTGACGTCATTTTTGTAGCGGTTCAACAAGTCCTGATGAGTATAAATTAGCACACAAGCGCAATTTTACACCGCGCGTTTTTGTGCGTTTTTATACTTTCTGATACTGTGGGTTTATAACCTATAAATCAGTGAGTTATATAGTATACCGTACCTTCGCGACATAGCCCATATTACCTTCTATATCGGGGGCAATCGACGACGTTTCGCTTGCTTTGCCGGGATTTCTCGATCTGCTTCAGGTTTACCGTCTAGGTAGGCCAGCAACGCATCGTTTAGTACGTCACCGATGGTCTCATGCGACCAGAAGGTGTACTGTTGTAAACGACGGAAGGTGTTTGGTGGTAACGCATTGGTAAAACGAATCTTAGCGTCATCACCTGCTGTTGGCTCGGGTGTGGGCGCGATTTGCGGGGAGGGTGAGTTGCCCAGAAGAAGATCGTCCACCGATTGGGCGGGCTTTGGGAGTAGATGGCCAAGGGTTACTTTCAGTTTTGACATTACTTCTTGCGTAGAATTTCTTGGGTAAGCGCTTCGTAGTCTTGCAAAGCCGCAGATTGAGGGGCCCACTCGTACAATGACTGCTGGTTGACTTGAGCCTCGGCTACTGCGACATTATCACGGATTGTAGACTCCATCAGATGGGCCCCCAGGTTGGGGTGCTGTTGCATGACATCGACAAACTGGTGATGCAGGCTTTTGCGGTAGTTCTTGGCGTATTTCGTCAGAAACACCCCTCCTACCCGTAGGTTGGGTGAGAAGTTTTTCTGAATGCGACTTATGAGGTCGAGTAGTGACTCTAAGCCGTTGAAAGCAAAGTACTCAGGCATTGTAGGAATATAGACTTGGTCTGATGCCGTAATCGCTGCCATGGCCAGGGCCGAATTGGGGCTGGGCCCGGTATCGAAAATCACAAAGTCCACCAGCTTGCGCAGATCGCCTACCAGGTTCTTGAACGCCAACGGATACATGGCATCGGTACCCAGCAACTTTTCAGCAGCAGCCAACGATGGAGAAGCGGGTATCAGCCACAGGTTAGTGCCTACCTGTTGCATGGCCTGTGGGAAGCCAAGGGAGCCATCAAGTATCTGGGTCAGGCTTTTGTCCTGTGAGCTGGTTGGGAGTGCCTGCGTAAGATTCATCTGTGGGTCACCATCAACAAGTAACACCCGGTACCCATCATGAGCAAGACAGTGCGCAACGGCCCATGCCGAAGTGGATTTGCCTGTTCCTCCCTTTCGATTTGTAAACGTTAGTATCTGCATCGTATTGGTAGTGTTGAGAAGCTTGCGAGTAAACATACACAGTATTCACAACACGAACCATAAGATGCATAACGTATTCTCAATATTCATGATATTGTAAATGTTGGAGATGTTGTAAATGTTGATAGTATGCTCTGTATTGTTCGTATGTGCAACACACAAATGCAATATCACCAACATAGGCAGGAGCCGATAGAGATTCTGTACTCTCTTATCAAATTAGCCCGTTAGCAATAGTAAGCAGTGCCCCATAACGCCGTATGAGTATAGACATTACAAGGAAGCGGAGTTTATTTCAACCGCCGCAATGGGCTGTCTGACTTAAGAAAGCGGGCCAGTTCAGCGTGGCTGAAGGTTACTTGAAAGTTGCCCCTCAGCGTTTTCCAAACGAAGTTTGACAGGCTGTCGTAGCTCACCGGATGATCGAAGAGCAGACCGGTTGACGACACTGTATATTCTTTCGTGCTACTTAAGGAAAACGTTTGACCCAGTACGCCCGCTACATCATCCGGTTGGAGAAAACCTTCCTGCGTCGGTACGTATTGCCGCGTTATTTCCTGTAGCTTCTGCTGACCTAGCGCCAGAAATGCCGGCACCAACTCGGGCCGTATTTCATCGGCTACGACCACCGGAAAGCCCGTGTTCAGATCCAGCGTTTGTGTGCGGTAGTCATACCACACGCTGGCGCCCAACCCCTCTGATGATGTCGTAATGCTAAGTATGCCCTGCGCATTGTAGCCCACGTCGTAGCCCAGGGTTTGCGGACCATAGTGGAGGCCGTTTTCCTGCTCATCTGCTAATTTGTCCCGCAAGCTCATGGGCGTTTCACTAATAAGGCTTTCTAGGGAAAAATACTCAGCCAACAGCTTGCTCATGCCGACATCGGGCACCATGGGCAGGGGAATGGTGAAGGTCTTGAAATACGTTTTCGCGCCGACTCGTGCCCGCGTAACCGCTGGCGGGGTAGTGCCCCCCACGCGCGCTAGCGCAAAGGGCAGATGGACAGTGCCGGCCGCGTTGTGCCAACTGCCTATCAGCTTTCCGTCAGGCTGTACGCGCCCCTCAAACCGGCCCGTTGATGCCGTATCAAAAACCGCTGATTCGCGTAGCGCCACCACTCCGTCGGGTGCCACATCGCCCGTGAGGTCCAGTAGCCGGCCATTGCGCACGTAGTAGTACGCTCCAGTCAGGACGGAATCCCGAGTACTGAGTTGCATTCGGATGCGATATTTACCAGCCAATGCCCCTTCGTACGAGCCAGCCACTGGCTGCGCTCGTTGCACCTGCGGCCGCCGGACAGACAGTGGTCTGTCCGTTTGGGCTTGGGCCGATACGGCCCACGAAGAAATTGATAAGCTTATACTGAAGCTATATACTAAGCCCTGACGAAAGCGCTGCATCGATTCAATAAGTGACAATAAATGCTCTAGCTGGTTGTTTTCGTGGGATTACGCTTTCTCCTATCCAATCATAAACCACGGGGTTTCCTTTTTGCTCTGGTTCCCACCCTAGTTGCCGTGCTTGTTGAATAATTAGAGTTGCCTCTTTTGGTCTAATAATCTGTAAGTTCAACTGGCTAACGTGAGGGAACGCTACCCAATAGGCGTTGATATCCGTATCAAAATAGACTTCAATCTTGCGGCCTTGACAACCTGCTTGCTGGGCGACAAAAACATTGAAGCCATCATTCGGGCTTACCAACCAAATATATTGGATGCCTTCTATGGTAATTGTTCGAGACTTTTTCTTAGGAAATGCCATGGGAGAGGGGGTGGCTTCTATATCTGTTTTTGAAGACTATATTTCTTACTCGATATGGCATAAACAGAAGCCTTCTTGCTCAACAACTCCGACTACAATAGGCAAGCAAACGGATAATTATAGTGCATCTAATAACGTCTGCCGAAGTCCCTTTACTAAATGTTATAAGCTTTTAGATCTCTCACCATGCGCCCTGCTAAGGCTTAAACCGAATCATGTACTTCACTTTCCCCCCTGGATAAGTCTTAGCCGCTGCTTGTGCACTAGTAAAACAGCACAGCCGGCTTTGTGGCTCCTCCTCGTCAGGTAAATAGCGGCTCTCTATCTCGCCTATTGTATCTGATGCAGTCTGGCGTGATTGGCTCATAATGGTCAGCGTACTGTGTGCACTGGGAGAAGTGATAACGTGTACGATGCATTCCTCTAAGCCATAATCAAAGGAAGCAGGTATAAGCTGTTGTGGTGCCGTCTCGAGGGTGAGTAACTTAAGATCGAGGCGATGGATGGTATAGCCTTGTTGCAAGAGAATATCGCTGAATCGTTGCAAAGCGACATGCGCGCTATCGCCAGTAGTCAGCAAGATGGTATCGGCATTTTTGAAAGGCTTTGACGATCTCTTACCGACCTGTTGGGCATAGAGATCTACGCTGCTAAGGAGTATAAGGAACAGAAGAAAGGTAACTCGATAAATGCAGCTATTCATAATGCAATACAAAGGGAAAGTACCATAGATAAAAGTAAAAGGTAGAGGAATAAACTTACTATTATTTCAAGGCTTGTCCGAGAAGCAACATTACGTTAAGCAACTTTTCTCAGAAACCACCTGATTTGATGAATAGGCCTATTTCTTACTTTTATCTAATTAATAGTCTTATCAAAAAAGCAACCTATGTTAACTTATGCAACCAGGTAATCTTTTACCCATTACCACTCTTGGTGACAGCTGGGTGGACAATGACTTGATGATGCTTCACGCCTGCTTCCAGTTGTTAACCAACTGCATTGAGCAGGAACACTTGTTCACGGCGACCGAGTGGGAGGAAAACGAAGCGACCCAGCACACCAAGCAAGAGCTTGAAGCATTGCATCAGTGGTGGCAAGAACGGAGCACAGTAGAACGGCAGCAACAGGTAGATCCAATCTGGACGAAGAAACAGTACGAAGAGGATACTCAGATGCTAATCCGCTTAATTAAGGTGCGTCAGTATCTATGGACGTAGCAGTGACCAACCTATAGATTGCTCTATTGAACATAATCTTTACTTATAAGACCGCTAACCACTGCTATGAATTACGTTCTGGTAGCAGCACGGGATAATTCAACGGCCTAAGCGTGCTATGGCTATTTCTCTATTTTACAGACTGCTACTGTCCGGCAAGGAACTGATGCAGCCGTTTTTATACTTTGCGCCCGTTTTAACTTATGGTATGTACAGCCAATGGTAGTAACGAATGATCAGGCGTTGGCTCCCAAGCCCCACTATCCTATATTAGACGGCCTGCGCGGGGTAGCGGCCATCATCGTGGTCACTTTTCACCTGACCGAGCCTTTAGGAACCGGGCATCTGGACATCCTGGTCAATCACGGGTACTTGGCCGTGGACTTTTTCTTTCTGTTGTCGGGCTTTGTGATCGGCTACGCCTATGATGAGCGCTGGCCGAAAATGAGCGTAGGCAATTTTAGCAAACGCCGGATTGAACGGCTGCAACCCATGGTCGTGCTGGGCATGACGCTGGGCGCTCTCGGCTTCTATTTTACAGATTCCACCATCTGGCCACTCATCCATACGGTTCCCGTCTGGAAGCTGCTGCTGGTGCTGCTGATCGGCTATACGATCCTACCCGTGCCCCTGTCGCTGGATATCCGGGGGTGGGAGGAGATGCACCCACTCAATAGTGTGGGCTGGTCCCTGTTCTTCGAATACATCGCCAACCTGCTGTATGCTCTTTGGATCCGAAAGTTTTCCAACACGGCACTCACTATTCTCGTCGGCCTTTCGGCTATTGCCCTAGCCCACCTAGCCATCTCCCATGGCGACGTGAGTGGGGGCTGGACGCTGAATGTGGAACAGGTCCGCATTGGGCTTACCCGTACGATGTACCCGTTTTTTGCCGGTCTATTATTGTGTCGGGTAGCCAAGCCGACGCGGATTAAAAACGCCTTTCTTTGGTGCAGCTTGCTCGTGGCGCTCGTGCTGTACATGCCGCGCATTGGCGGCGCGGAGCAGCTGTGGCTGAACGGGCTCTATGAGTCGGTATGCATCATCCTCGTGTTTCCGCTCATCGTCTATTTGGGTGCCAGTGGCGTGCTGTCGACACAACGCGAGAACAAGCTCTGTACCTTCTTAGGGGAGATCTCCTATCCGCTGTACATGGTGCACTACCCGCTGGTCTATTTTTATGTGGCCTGGATCAGCAATCATAAGGGCGTCACGCTTGAGCAGGCATGGCCCTACGCGTTACTCATTCTGCTTGGGGCAATCGTGTTGGCCTATGCGGCCTTGAAATGGTATGATGAGCCGGTCCGCCACTGGTTGCGGAAAAAATCTTCCAAAACAGCCCCGGTGGGAGCGTAGGGTCATTTCATCCCTTCGCTAATATAGAAAGGCTTACTTGAATAGAATTTTGACAATAGTCCATGCTAATATCCGTCCTCCTTTAGTTCTTGAAATAGTTGATTGACATAATGGTAGTTATATGCGCGCTCTTAGAGGAGTGCAAATATTACTAGATGTCGTTAGCCCCTAATCAGTTTGGACGTTATCCCTGTCCGTGTTGTCACTATCACACCTTTCAAGAGCCCGCAACAGGAGAATATATCATCTGCCCGGTTTGCTTTTGGGAGGATGATCCGGTGCAAGCGGTTGAACCCACCTTCGTGAGTGGCGCTAATCAGGTGAGTTTACGCCAAGCACAAGTCAACTTTGTCGCGCTTGGGGTTTCCGATCCTACCTTTAAGCGTCAGGTTCGGCTGCCCACTACAGAAGAGCTACCTGATCAGTAGCGCTATTTTTCTCCTACCAGTTCTATCTGTTTTTCTATGGGTGCCAAACATGTGTGCTTTGCTTGTCGGAACGCCTATAATGTACCCTACGGCGCCGTTGGCCCCCTAAAGTGTCCCCACTGTGCCGGAGCCTTAACTATTTTGCCACATCGCTTTCGGCCGCCGAAAAAGCGAGAGGACGAGAAGTGGAATACCGCACAGTACTTAGTGGAGCAGGGGTTCTACTATGAGCATATCTTCCCGGTAGCGGAGCCTACGAAGCACGTGGCAATACCGGCGAACTATGTACCCTATCCGGAGAATTTACGGGAAGCTCGAGAATTCGTACAGCAATACCGTGCCTTTGCCAAGAAGCCATAAAAACAGCTGGTATTTAGCTACAGTCAAGCTTATAACCTTTATTGAAGGGACCTCGGTAAACGTTATAATTTTTTGGTTCTCTATAGAGAATACAGTTCAGTGAAACCACCGTTTATCAACGCAAACAGGGACTCCTCAATACCTATTTACGCCGCGAACTCACGCACTCTGCTTCGCGCTTTGCATAGGTCCTAATTTACCTGCTACAACTGATTATCTTGCCCTCATATGAAAGTTTTACTGGTAGAAGACGACCCGCAGGTAGCCTCTTTTGTGAAGAAAGGGTTTAAGCACGAGGGATATGAGATAACAGTGGCCTACGATGGACGCTCGGGCTGGTCGCTTTACCAGCAGCAGCCCTACGACATTGTGGTGCTGGACGTCAACCTACCCTACCTCAACGGGGTGGAATTATGTCAGCTTCTGCGCGGCAGCCGGCAACGGGTACCCATTCTGTTGCTTACGGCCCTGGATAGTCTGGCCGACAAAGAAGCGGGGTTTGCTGCCGGGGCCGACGATTACTTGGTGAAGCCCTTCGCGTTTCGGGAGTTGCTGCTGCGGGTACGGGCCCTCACCAAGCGTTATGCCGAAACCAGTACCCCGCAACACCTACGTCTGGCTGACCTGGAGCTGAATCTAGATTCCAAGATTGTGACCCGCGCCGGGCAACGCATTGACCTCACGACCCGCGAGTATTCGCTGCTGGAGCACCTATTGCTCAACCAGGGACGCATCGTGTCGCGCGTGGACATTGCCGAGCGGGTATGGGAAGTGGATTTCGACACCACGACTAACATCATTGACGTATACATTGGCTACTTGCGAAAAAAAATTGATCGAAGCTTCACGCCGAAGCTTATTCATACCGTTGTGGGGATGGGCTACGTGATGCGAATTGATTGAGTAGGGCGCTTCGCTCGTTTTGGCCCTCAACGCGACGCCTACCGCTATTCAGTAGCGCAGCATAAATACGGTAGGCGAGTGCAAAAAGCCCTGGCTCCTGGCTGGCCAGACTAACCAACGGGTCGTATATTTTCGCTCCTAACGGCTCCTGTATACGTGAGAACATGCTGATTCGAAATAAGCTGATGGTGCGCTTTACCCTGCTAGCCCTGGGTATCCAGCTGTGCTTCTCCGCTTGCGTCTATTACTTTAATGCCACCATGCGGGCGCAGCGCTTTCAACACCGCTTGGTTAATAGCGCCACGCTGGCCGGGCGCCTGCTCGTACCCCGGCTTGCGCCGGAAACAAACCGGCTGCGCGGTTTGCGCCGGGAAGTGCTGCTTACCCTACCCCACGAAGAAATCAGCCTCTACGGCCCCGACACTACCCTGCGCTACAGCAGCGCCGACCACATCGACCAAGCGGCTAACCGAAGGCGCCTCGCCAGCGTAGGCGCGGGCCAGTTGGTGCGGTATCCGACTACAGGGGCGCTCGAAACCATTGGCTTTGCGTATCCGCAGGGTAGGGCCCAAGGGTATTACCGCATCTTCGTGTCGGCCGAGGACCAAGTGGGGCGGGCACAGCAGCGGCAACTGGGCCGGCTGCTGCTGCTGGCTAACAGTGGGGCGCTACTGCTCACGCTGGCCGCTGCCTGGCTGTTCGCCAGTGGTGCCCTGCGGCCCTTCGCGCGAATCAGCCAGCAGGCGCAGCGCATTTCAGCTAGTAGCCTGCAGCTGCGCCTAGCAGAAGGCAACGGTCGCGATGAGCTGGCCCAGCTCGCACGCGATTTCAACACGATGCTGGCCGGTCTGGAACAGGCGTTTGAAGCGCAGAAGAGTTTTCTTTCCAATGCTTCGCACGAGCTGCGCACGCCGCTCACAGGACTGGTTGGCACCCTGGAAACGGCGCTCGAATACGATACTACCCTGTTTGATGCCCGCCAGAGCATGACCCAAAGCCTGGAGGCCGCCCGCCGCCTCAGCGCCCTGACCAATGGGTTGCTTAACCTGGCGAAGGTGGACGGCGCCCTGCCGGCCGCTACCCCCGTGCGCCTCGACGAATGTCTCCGCCACGCCCTGGCGCTGGCGCGGGCCAAGTACCCCAACCGCGAGTGGCACCTCTCCTTCCGCAACGTACCCACTGGCCCCGAAGCACACCTATTTATGCTGACTGGCAACGCCGAGCTGCTCACGACCGCGCTGCTCAACCTGCTTGACAATGCGGGTAAATACTCTGGTGGGCCGGTGCGCACGGAAGTGATGTATGCCGATGCCACCACCCTACGCTTGGCGGTAGCCGATGAGGGCCCCGGCCTTTCTGCGGAAGAGCTCAGCCACATCTACGAGCCGCTGTATCGGTCGGCCGGGGCCCAGGGCCGCCCGGGCTACGGTTTGGGCTTACCGTTGACGCAACGCATCATCCAGCGCCACGGCGGGCGGCTCGAGTTGACTTCCGTCCCTAACCAAGGTACCGTAGCGGAGGTCTGGCTACCTATTCATCCTTCTTAACGGATGCAGGGTGGCGGCCATCTGTACCGTTAGCCCCCGGCCTGGCCGGGGGCTTTTTCATGTTTTCTCATGTGCTTCTCATCTCGTTCTCATGCCGGGGCGGGACCTTTATACGGGTCGTTGCCTAGCCTATCTGCATCAGGTTGCGGCGCGTTTTTCTGGTTGGAAGCCGTTTGAACCCAGATGGCCCGGGTACTACACTAGCAGGCAGTACCCGTGCCGTATAGGTTTGGGCTATTCATCGTTTGCCCACCTGAAGCCCTACCACCGCTGCACACTCGGGCCGCCATTTCCGCCGCTGTCCCCATCCCTACCTAAACGATTAACGCCATGCACAGCAAGCTTTCTGCTCATGCTATCTATCTCACGAAGCTGGATCATGAGCGACTAACCAACCTGGTGCAGCAGGAGCAGCCAGCGGATATGAGCGACCTGATAGAGGTGCTGAAACAGGAGCTCAAGCACGCGCATCTTGTTGATTCCTACGCTGTTCTTCCTGATGTCATCACCATGAATTCCCGCCTGAAGCTGCGGGCGACAACCAACGACGAGCGGTACTTCACGCTGG
Organism: Hymenobacter citatus; assembly: GCF_014333615.1. Lineage (GTDB taxonomy): Bacteria > Bacteroidota > Bacteroidia > Cytophagales > Hymenobacteraceae > Hymenobacter > Hymenobacter citatus. Next base: position 40,254 of record NZ_JACSCY010000025.1, read on the forward strand.
TATACCCGTCGGAGGCGAACGAAGCCCGGGAACGGGTATCCGTGCTGACGCCCATGGGCATTGCCGTGCTGGGCTGCCGGCTGGGTGACCAGGTCCGGTGGAGTACGCCGGAAGGGCCAACCAGCTACTGGATTGAAGCAGTTCTGCACCAACCGGAAGCCGCCGGCGACTGGGTGAGCTAGAGACGCTCCGCAGTCGCTTATTTTCTGGAGCACAGCCAGTTGCACTATGCTACCGGGGCTACGGACTCACACCACCAACCACCTGCTTAACAGTAAATCACCCCTGGTTCACCTTATTCTTTACAACATACACATGCAGCCCATCTATATCACGAAAGCGGACCATGCTAAGCTAGTAACTCTAATACAGGCGGAGCGTCAAGTCGGCGGCGACCAGCCTGTGGGGGCATTGGATACTGAATTGAAACGCGCCAAGCTGGTTGATTCAGCAGTCGTGCCGCCAGATGTTGTCACGATGAACTCGGTGGTTCGCCTCCGGGAGCTGAAAAGCAAGACAGAGTTGGAAATCACGTTGGTGTATCCCAAGGACGCGGATGTGGGGCGCCGAAAAATCTCGATTCTGGCTCCGGTGGCTACCGCTGTGCTCGGCTGCCGGGTAGGCGACCAGGTAGAGTGGCCCCTGCCAAAAGGCACGGCTACATACGCAATAGAAGCCATTTTGTATCAGCCCGAAGCTGCTGGACCGCTGTGAGAGCAGGTGCCACCCCAGGCTGTTGCGGGTTGAGCCAGCATTAGCAAAGCGATGAACGCCTGGCACTTGCAGGCAGAAACAAGGTAACGTTTTGTTCGGCGGGCGCACCGCGGCTTGCTGCGGCTCCTGTCGCTTCTCAAATAAAATAGCTTTCTATCCTTATGAAAAAAGTCTTTTTGTGCTGTGTGCTCGGCCTGTTGGCCTGCGCTGGGTTGGCGTCCTATCCAAAAGAAGTCGCTCCGGCGGGCTACCTGATGGTGATAGGCAGCGGCCGGCCAGGTAATTCAAACCGGGCGGAAATCACCATTATACAGCCGAATGGTCGCCGGCAGGTGCAGTCCCTCCCCGATATTCCGGTGAGCAAGGAAGGTCCCAGCCCGGCAGGCGCAGTGGATATTCACCAAGCTGAGTCCGTCACGATCAATAAGTTATACGCCCAGGGTTGGCGTCTGGTTAGTGTGGCGCAAAGCACCGTAGGGGCCGGGGCCTCCACCGAAACTATTTACCTGCTGGAAAGCCGCTGACGCCCGCCGCTTCACCTACCCCCCTTCCCCAATCAGCCTGCTTCTCCCCGAGAGTTTCCTTGCCGCATGCCCACCACTACGATTACCTTATTCCAACTCAACGACATACACGGCTACCTCAACCTGCACCAGGAGCTGTTTCCTGGGGCTGACGATTTTGAGTACCGTCCCTGCGGCGGGTATGCTCGCCTGGCCACCACGCTGCGGATGTGGCGGGCCCTCTTTCCCAACAGCTTGCTCTTCGACGGGGGCGACACCTTTCACGGCACCTGGCCGGTAGTAGGCACCAAGGGCGAGATTCTACTACCCATTCTTCGCGAGTTGGATATTGCGGGCATGACGGCCCACTGGGATTTTGCCTACGGCCCGGCCCATTTGCAGCAGCTGCTTGCGCAGCTCAACTACCCGCTGCTGGCCGCCAACGTGTACAACGAGCAGTCGGGCGAACTGGCTTTTCCTCCCTACCGGGTCTACCAAGTCGGCGGGCGGCGGGTAGGGGTAATTGGTTTGGCCTGCCCTGCTGTAGGCACCAATATGCCCGCCCACTTTAGCCAGGGGCTGCGCTTCACTACCGGCGACGCGGAGCTACCCGGCTGCGTAAGTCGGCTGCGCGAGCAGGAGCAGGCCGATCTGGTCGTGCTGCTTTCCCACTGCGGTTTTCCCCAGGATGTAGACCTGCTGACGCGCCACCAAGGCATCGATGTGTGCTTGAGCAGCCATACCCACAACCGGCTCTACGAGCCTGTGCGGGTAGGCCGCTGCCTGGTGATGCAATCCGGTTCGCATGGTTCCTTTGCCGGCCGGCTCACCCTCACACTCGAGGAAGGCCGCATCACCGCGTATGACCATGAACTACGGGAAATTGGGGCCGACATTGCCCCCGATCCGGTGGTGCAGGCCCTCATTGATCAAGCCTTGCTCCCGTACGCGTATCTGCGCGAGATGGTAGGCATTGTGCGCGGCGCCTTGCACCGGGGCACCTCGGTGAATGCGCCGATGGACGACTTCCTGCTCGAAAGCCTGCGCGCCTGCGTACCGGCTGACGTGTACCTGTCCAACGGCTGGCGCTACGGCGCGCCCGTGCTGCCCGGCCCCGTGCGCCTGGAAGACCTCTACCACATCGTGCCGATGGATCCCGAAATCGAAACCGTGGAGCTGACCGGCATCGAGCTGCACCAGTTGTTGGAAGACAACCTGGAAAGCACCTACAGCCCCGACGCGCTGCGCCAGCGGGGCGGCTACGTGAAGCGGGGCCTGGGACTGAAGGTGTACTTCAAGATGGAAAACCCCGCTGGCAGCCGCGTGCAGCGCGCCCTCGTGGGTGGCCAGCTGCTCGACCCGGCCCGCACCTACTTGGTGGCTTTCGTGACGGGGCAGGCCGTGCCCTCCCACCTGGGCCACGCGCGCCGCAGCACCGGCCAGCACGCCGTGGCCGCCATGCGCGCCTACCTCGACCAGCACCGCCCGCTGGCCGTGGGCTGCCCCGATTCGTTCGTAGTAGTGTAAACTTTGATATCGTGAGTACACAGTGTCCGCTAGGCCACAGCTTGCTTAACCTGAGCCAGTGTCCGACGCATACTCACATTTGGCGCACCCGCCCTACCCTACTGCTGGTAGATAATCCGCCTAGGTTTTACCGCGTACCGAAGCGCTACCTGCATAGCACTCCACGTGGGCACGCTGTACTTCTACGGAAAGCCGTGTTATCCGCTTCTGCAGGCATAAGAGCGCCTCAGCAAGGTGCCCTGGCTCAGGCTGCTAAGCCGTTTTCGGCCGCGTATGATAGGACACGTGCAAGGCCCGAATGGCCTGCAACAGCTCGCCCTCGGCGGGGCCTGCTACCTGGGCATCGGCAAGAAGCTGTTGTACCGGCAGCATGTGCACGGGCCCGGGCGGTACCCCAATCTCCTGAAGCCAGTGCGTAAGCTGCTGGGCCGAGGCGAGATACACGATTTTGCCCAGGCCTACCCAGCCGTGGGCGGTGGCGCACATAGGGCAGTGCTCACCGCTGGTGTAGAGGGTGGCGGCGGCGCGGGCGTCGGGCGCGAGGTGGGCAGCAGCCCATTGTGCCAGCGCCAACTCGGGATGGGCCAGGGAGTTGAGTTCGTTTACGCGGTTCCGGGCCTGAGCCAGCACCGTGCCGTCAGTGCCCACCAGCACCGAGCCGAAGGGTTCGTCGCCGGCGTGCAGGGCTTCGGCGGCCAGGGCCAGGCACTGGCGCAGGTGGGGCAGGTCGGTGGGCGTGAGGGGGAGGTTGGTGGGCATAAAGGAAGAAGTAGGTTGGGCCGAGGGGCACTTGTCAGTCCTACCCCCCGCAGGGGAAGTAGGGCTCAGACAGCTGGATACAGTACGGCCTTCGGATTGGTAAACGTGGGCCGGCCGTTCTTGTAGCCCAGCAGCGGCTGCGCGATGGTGCGGATAGCCTCAGTGGCGCTGGAGGCCTCCAGCAGCACAAATGTGGCCGGGCCACCCACTTGCAGGCGAGCCTGCCGGGCTAGCAGCCGGGCGGCATTGGTGGTTACCATTTCGTAAGTGGCCCGGATTTCGTCGTCGGTGGCAAGCTGGGCCACGTTGGCGTATAGGTTGGCCATGCGCACCAGCGAGGCGTCGCCGTAGGGCGTAAAGGCGTTGAGGATGTTATTGCTGGAAATGGTGGTAAGCAAGCCCTGCGCCTGCAATTCGTGCGCGTTTACTACCCCTCTGGTAATGAGGTGAGTATGCTCCTGCCCCATCATCAGCAGGTCGGTAGCAGGCAGTACGGTCAGGGCAATTTCGGCCTCCAGCAGCAGCTGCACCAGCCCGGCACGCTGGGCCGGGGGCATGGCGCTCAGCTTGTTGACGTGCCCAATGGACACGCGGCCCTGGTAGCCCCGCTGCTTGGTTTGCTCGACAATTTTGGGGATGCCCGACTGTGCGGGGTTAAGGTCGAAATCAAGGTGAAAGTCCACGTTCACCTCAAACTCCTCGGCCAAGTCGAAAATCAATTCCACGTGGCGGTCGGGGTCGGGGTCGGTGTAGGGGCAGCCGCCCACTAGGTCAGCCCCCTGTTGCAGAGCCTGTCGCAGCAGCTCGTAGGTAGCCATTTCCTGGGTCAGACCGTCTTGAGCAAAGGCGCACAGTTCAATGTCGATGGCCGGGGCGTACACCTCCCGCACCCGCTTGAGGGCCGCCAACGAGCGCAAGCCGGCGCGGGGGTCGGTTTCGACGAAGGTGCGCAGGCCCATGGTGCCTTTCTTGATAGCCATTTCGATTACCCGACTGGCTCGGGCAAACACGTCCTGCTCGGTGAAATCCTTTTTGGCCTCCTTGGTGAGCTGCGAGGCCTCCTCCTTGCCGCCCGCCTGCACCGGGCAGCGGCTCAGGATGCAGGCCTTGTCGAGGTGAATGTGCGTTTCGTAGAAGCCAGCGCACACAAACTGGTTTTCAGCGTCGAGCACCACGCGGGCCGGGGCCGTGATGTCGGCCTCCAGCAGCGTAATCTGCTCGCCCACGATTCCGATGTCTACGCTGGCCTGGTAGTCGTCGAGGCGCGCATTTTTCACGAGTAGGTCAAGCATGAAAGTTGGCAACAGAAAAAAATGTAAGCTACTTATTTTTAATGAATTAACACCCTGGCTCGGCGTCTGCTCGCCGCCGTTCGCAAACGCCAGTATGCGCTTTCCGGTTTCGGGCGTGAGCACGGTAGCCAGCGTGTCGGTGCGCACCGCCCCCGGTTCTATGGCCAATACAGGGGCCAGTAAAACAGGCAGTAGCATCTACTATGCAGTCGTTGCTGAAGCCCGCGCCGAAGAGCACCTTGGTGTCACGGGTTTTGAGGTGGCCGCGGCCGTCAGCCACCTCAGCTGCCGCGGTAGGTGGAGTAGCCAAAGGCCGACAGCGTAATGGGCACATGGTAGTGGGCGCCGTCGGTGAGTTCAAACACCACTTCCACGAAAGGGTAGAACGAGGTTTGCTGCTGCGCCGCGAAGTAGGGCTTGGTGAGGAAGGTGAGACGGTAGGTGCCGGTGGCGGGCGTTTTCTGGCCGGCGGTGGGCAGGAAATCACCGATGCGGCCGGCTGCATCGGTTTGCTTCTCCGCTACCTGGCTCCAGGTTTTCTTCGCGCCATCATACTTCTCCAGACGCACCGTGACGCCGGGCGCGGGCAGGCCGCGGCCGATGTCGAGAATGTGGGTGCTGAGTTGGTAGGCAGGCGGCGTTTGCTGCGCCAGACCCAACAGGGGCAACAGGCTAGCCAGAACAATAAGCAGGGTTTTCATACAGGCAAAAAATGAAACGCAGTTAAATAAGTAGTGCTGCCGGCCTCGGGTATGCCGCCGCCCAGCAGCAATTTTCAAAAAAGGAGCTTGGATGAAGAAGCATGAACCTGCCTGCTATACGAGAGTACGGGTGATACACTTGTAAGTATTCACGTAAACAGTTTACTATACAGCAACCTCAGAACTTACGGTGCGATTTGATTTTCAGGCTTAGCGGCGACCACCACAAAGGAAAAAAGCCCAGCAAACATGATGTCGCTCTTATACAGTGGCGGTCAGGCTAGTGGACCGGATGCGGTATATGTATCGCCCTAACTGCTTGTCTACTCCCGGTTATTTTCCAGATGCGTTGCGTTCAGCGCTGAATTACTGATGGCTTCGCAGCAGCAGCTTCCCCTTTACATACGGAAGCTGTGTAGAAAGTCAACAGAACATAACGCTGTGCGAAGTCGAAGCAATAAAGAGT
>NZ_JACSCY010000026.1 GCF_014333615.1 Hymenobacter citatus
CGCCACGGTAATCCAATCGTAAAGGAATTACCGTGGCGCGCGAGTTTTCTCCCTGCTTCGAAAGGACGTTTTACTGTTGCACTTACTCTATGTGCCCAATACTGAATAGCTCCTGCCCTTTGCTAACGGGCGGCGTACTGCTCATATATAGCACCACACCCTGCACGGGCGCTACCACATCGGCCACCGGATTGCCAAACAAATCGGTGATATGCCCCAGCTTACGGCCTTTGGCAATGAACTCGCCGGCTTTCACCTCTGGGTAGAAGAACCCGGTATGCTCGCTCTCGACGGAGGTACGCTGCTTGATGAGGTAAGGATGATTCGTTGACGGCGTGCCTTCGGTTATGCGCAAATGCACCAGCAGGTTGTGCAAGGCCTGCTTGATTAGCGTTACGTTTTCAGCCTCGGCCATACCCAGGCGGCCGCACTCAATATCGGCGGCCGGAATGCCGCGTACAATGGCCTCACGGGAGCAATACCGGGCTGGTTGCCCCGCAAGGGTAGGCTCGTTGCCGAACTGCACCACGTAGGGAAAGCCCAAGGCCACCGCCATCTGCCGGCCTTGTTCCGACAATTTGGGCGCATCGAAGTAGTTGTAGTACCCGGCGTAAGGACGCAGGTTTTCGTTGGCGTCGCCGGCGTGCACATCAACGAAATAGTGGCAGCGGGCAATAATGTCGTTGCTGAGCATCCAAGCCATGCGCTCGGTAATGGAACCGTCGGCTTTGCCGGGGAATATGCGATTTAGATTTTTTTCGTCGAGGGGATTAACGTTGAGGCGGCGTCCCAAAAAGCCGGGTACGTTGGCCACGTGCACCAGGAGCACAGTACCACTTAGCTGGGTAGGATCCAGGGTTTGCGCAAATTGCTGAACGGCCACAATGGGCGGATATTCGTAGCCGTGCACGCCGGCTACAACGCCCAGCACCGGCCCTTTCTTGGCGCCATGAAACACCGTGACGGGTAACACGGTGCTGTCCTTGCCATCTGTGATGGGTAGCAGAAGTTGTTGTTTCGTACCGGCTTTAATCGTTTGATTGTGAAAGACAAATGGATTTACCGGGGCAGCAGCAACGTTGAACAATACAGTCAGAAAAGTCAGCAGAAAGAAGAGGGTTCGGGTAAGCATGGTGTGGGGTAAACGTGAATTGTGTGCCGTATGCCGTTGAACAGGCTTCGTGCGGACGCCTGCCGGTCCGACGCCGTAGGCGTCCGACCGGTTGCCGTTGAACGAGCTTCGTGCTGACGCCTACCCTCCGGCGCGAACGTCAGCAACGGCAACCGGTCGGACGCCTACGGCGTCGGACCGGCAGGCGTCAAGGGCATAATCTGTCAGAGAAACGCTAGCGCGGCTGTATGGGCCGCGCCCGGAATAGCAGCAGGCCAACGGTACCTACTACCCCTGTACTTAGCAGCAGCTTCCACAGGCCCTGCACGGCCGTGGGGGTTTCGGAGGTGCTGGTGAATGTGTGGGTAGGCTCGCGGGCGTAGTCGGCGTGGGCGAAAGGAGTTTTGTTGAACAGAAAGGGGTAGTAGTACGCCCGTAGCGCATCGTGGTAGCGCACCACGCTTTGCTGAAACGCTAGGTGGGTAGGCAAATCGGAGCCGGCCAGGGCGTTGAGGCTGGTTTGCACGTTGATGGCGGGTGAGAGCCAGTTGAGCGTTTCGACCAACTCGTAGCGCTGGCGCAGGCCGGTGGAGTAGGCCGCAGCCAGGGGCTGCACCGACTGGTCGCCGAGGTGCTGGAAGGCGTAGTACCAGCGCCATACAAACCGCTCCTTAATGGTAGCTGTATCGCGCCACTGCGGGTAGAGGGCGAAAAAGCGGTTCATGGTTTCGGCCTTGGGCTTGTCCCAGCCGCCGTGGATTTGCTCGCGCTGCTTCACCGTCAGCTCGATGCCCTGGGGTACGGGGCGCTTCGCGGCTACGTACACGTTCAGCAGGCCTGGTACCAGCACCAGCAGCAACAGCCACACGCCCACCAGCGCCACCGCGTTGAACGCCGACGGCCGCTGCCACGCCGTGACGATGAATGCCACCCCAAACCAAAACAAACAGTACACCGTCACCAGGGCCAGCCACAGCCCTACCCTGCCATCCAGCGGCACCCGCGCCCACCCCATCGCCACCGCCGATAACAGCCACGCCAGACCAAGCACCAGCCCTACCCGAAACGTGAGCTTGGCCCCTACCACCACGCCGGCCGATACTGGCTGCGCCAGCAACAGCGGCAGAATCCCCTGCTCCCGCTCGCTCGACAACAGGTTAAAGCACAAGGCAATAATCAGCAGCGGAAACAGGTAGACCAGCACGAAAGCCAGGTCGAAGTTGCCGCTGAGCATTTTGGTGGGATTCACGTTTTCGGCGGCGTACAGCTGGCCTTGTAAGCCCAGCAGGCGCAGCTTCACATAGTAGGGGTTCACGTCGCGCTGACCCAGCGAGAGGCCAGCCCACGGCAGCGGGTGGTGCACGGCAAAGGTGGTGTGGTAGTACCCAATTTCGCCGGCGTCGGCGGGCTCGGGAAACTTGGTTTTCAGCTCCTCCACGTTGTGGCGGGCCAGGGCGGGCAGTTCGGCCAAATGCTGGCGCTGCCGGGCTAGCTCGGTGGTGCCGTAGTAGATGCCGTAGAGTCCCACCAGCAGCACCAGCCCCGTGAGCACCACGAGGCCTTTCGCGGCCCGGAAGTGCCGCCATTCGTATTGTACCAGAATCCAGAATATCTTCATCAGTCTATACCACAGGAGTGTTGTCAATCAGTTTCAGCCCCAGCCAGCTCAGGCCCACGGCCCACAGCAGCAGGGCCAACGCGGGCAGCAGCAGGTAGCCCAGCGCCCAGCCCACGGGCGGCGCTTGGTAGGCGAAGGTGGGAATGGCCTGCCAAGTGGCAGCGTCGAGTTTGCGCTCCTTATCGCCGTAGCCCATACTGGCCTGCAAGCCGTTGAGGCGCTGCACCAGCTGGTAGCGGTAGCTTTCGGCGGCCTGCTGGAAGTGCACGTAATGAGCAAAATCGGAGCCGGCCAGGCCCATCGACAAAGGCCGGATGGCCTGGTAAGGGTTCAGCAGTCCGGCCCAGTTGGAAATGGCGTTTTGGCGCTCGTAGGTGCGCGTGAGGTCGGCAAAATGCTGCTGGTACACCTTGCTGGTGTAGGCTTCGCTTTCGGCCATTACCAGCCCCCCTACGCTCACGGGTAGCTTTTCTTCAGAATCGACGCCGTACTGTTTTAGCAGATTAGCTTTGAGAGCAGCGGAGCGCTGGTCCTGCGGGTCGTGGCCGTTGATGCCTTTCTGGGCGGCTTCGTGCACATCGGCATCCATCTGGGCTTTGGTGATGGTAGGGAACAAGGTAGCACCCAGGTTGGCGGTGGCTTTGGGCAGGATAATGCAGCCCAGCATCCAGCAACCCAACAGCAGCACCAGCGCCGAGCGGGCGTGCCGCTGCCGCGCCGATACCACCACCGCGCCCACAATCCACAGGAAAAAATACACCGCGTAGCCCGCCACAAATAGGGCCAGCCGCACCCATACATCGGGGTTGTGGGCAAATTCTTCCTCCCCAAACAGCAGCCACGCGGCCAGCGCCAGCGCCGGCCCTACCACCAGGGCCACGGCGCGGCCGTAGCCCGCAATCTTGCCCCACGCCACCCGCCGCATCGACACGCCCTGACTCAAAAGCAGCTTCAGCGTGCCTGTTTCGCGCTCCTCGGTGAAGGCGCTGAAACACAGGAATACAATCAGCAACGGCACCAGCACTTGCAGCACAAACGCCACTGTCAGCTCCCCGAACCGGATGAGCGAGCCTGACTGCTGCGCCTGGCTGAAGTTGACGCTGTTTTGCTGGTGCGCTTCCAGAAACACCGACGCCCCGGTAAACGAGTCCAGGCCCGCATCGAGGAAGCTCAGCCCCGCGCGCGGCCGGAAGGCAAACGAGCCGTAGTGCGCTACCCGGTGCGGGTGGCGGTTGGGCTGGTTATGAAACTGTTCGTTGACGGTTTGCTGGGCCACCATCCGCTCGTGCTGCAAGGTGCGGTAGCTGCCCCGCCCTACCAGCGTGGCCGCTAGCAGCAAGGCCAGCAGCAGCCCGCTCAACACCACAAAACGCCGGTCACGCAGGGTGCTTATAAATTCCTTTTGGGCAATGCTTTGTATCATGAAATGATGCTTTTAGAGACTATTTGGGGTACATACTGCCCGGTGTAGAGACGCATACTTGCGTCTCGTCGTCCGCGCCAGATGGCCAAAATCTACCCGGTGTAAAGACGCAACCTTGCGTCTCGTCGTCCGCGCCGCGTGGTCAATGTCGTTCAACCACGAGACGCAAGGTTGCGTCTCTACACCGTTCCGACTACCTTCTTCGCTAACTCAAACAGATTTTGAGCGGATGGCTGACTCATAGCCATCCGCTCAAAAAACAGCCTACTGCATGTAGGTGAGGTAGAGCTGCTCCAACTCGTTGGCGTTCAGCGCGGCTGTGGGGCGCACGTCCACCAGCTCGCCCTCACGCATGATGCCTACCCGCGTGCCTACCTCCTTGGCCCGGAAGATGTCGTGGGTGGCCATGAACACGGCCGTGCCCTGCTGGCTCAACTGGCGCAGCAGCTCCGAAAACTCGTTGCTGGCTTTGGGGTCGAGGCCGGAGGTAGGCTCGTCGAGCAGCAGCACCTTGGCGTGCTTGGCCACGGCAATGGCAATGCCTACCTTCTGGCGCATGCCCTTGGAGTAGGTGCCCACGCGCCGCCGCACGGCCTCGGCGGGCAGGCCGGCCTGGTCCAGGTAGGCCAGCAGCTCACTTTCTTTGTAAGAAAAACCCGCCAGGCTGCTAAACAGCGCCAGATTCTCCAGCCCCGTCAGGTGGGGGTAGAGCATCACGTTTTCGGGAATGTAGGCCAGGTACTGCTTGATTTTGAGCGAATTGGCGGCCACTTCCAGCCCGTTGAGGTAGGCAGCACCAGCCGTGGGCTCAATAAACCCCAGAAACAGGTTGATGGTGGTGCTCTTGCCGGCGCCGTTCTGGCCCAGCAGGCAGAACACTTCGCCCGCTTCAATCTGCAAGTTCAGCCCGCGCAGGGCCAGCTTATCAGCATACTGCTTGCGGAGGTCTTTGGCTTCGAGGAGGTAGGTCATGTAGGTTGTTTTATGTTTTAGAGCTAGAAGCTAGAACTAGCTCCCCTCCTTTTTTAAGGAGGGGCGGGGGTGGTAATAGGTCGTCTGGACGATGCTAGAGCTAGTTTTTAGTTGTCGTTCAACGGGTTTTACCACCCCCTACCCCACACTCGCTTGATGCGCGACATTTAAAAAAGGAGGGGAGCTAGTTCTAGCTTCTGATTTCTCAACTTCTAGCTTCTAAAATGTATACCCTATCGTGGTCATGAAATTGCGGGGCGCGCCGGGGCTGGCGCGGAAGAAATCGTAGCCCCCCACGAAGTAGTATTTGTCGAACACGTTGTTCAGGTTCACGTGGAAGTTGAACTTGTTGATGGTGTAGAACAGCGCCACATCAGCCACGGTATAGCTGGGCCACTGCGCCCAATATTCCTCGCCGGTACCCACCGCTTTCACCTGGTTTTCGAAGCGACGATGGCCTACGTGGTTGCCCCCTACCCCTACCCCAAAGCCGCGCAGGATGGGTGTCGTGAAGGTGTACTTGGCCCACACGCCGCCCATGTGCTTGGGCGCATTGGCGAGCGGCTGCCCGTCTTCGGCCCGCAAATCGGCGTCCAGCACTTCGGTGTGGTTGAAGGCGTAGTTCAGGTTCAGGCTCAGGTTGGGTAGCACGTTGCCGGTTAGCTCTACTTCGGCGCCGCGCGAGCGGGCCATGCCGTTTTGGCGATACACCTGCCCGCCCTCGGCTGTGAGGCCGTTGGTGGCGACCAGCTGGTTGCGCTTCACAATCTGATACACGGCCACCGTCCCAAACAGCGCCTTGTCGAAAAACTCGCCTTTCAAACCCGTTTCGAGCTGGTAGCTGGTTTCGGGGCTGAAAGCCGAGCTCCGTCCGTAGCGCTCCGGAAAGCGGATGTACTCGGGTTTCAGCGGCCGGAAGCCGGAGCTGTAGCTGGCGAAGTAGTTCAGGTTGTCGAGCAGGGAGTAGGTGAGGCCGGCGCGGGGCAGCAAGCGGCGCTGCGGAATGGTGGTAGAGCCGTCGCCGTAGTCGCGCTCGTCGGCAAATAGCTCGTAGCGCACGCCCAGCAGCACCCCCAGGCGCGGCGTCACTTCCAGCTGGTCCTGCGCGTAGATGCCCACCGTGTGGTACACCGAGTTGATGTAGTCGACGAAGAACTGCGGCAGCGGCCGGCGCACGTACTTGGTCGGGTCCTGGATTTCGTAGAGCGGGCTTTTCAGGTCGAAGGTCAGCGGGGTCGCCACGCCGTTCACCAGCTTCTGCCGGGCCTCAAACATGGTGCTCTGCTTGTCAGTATTGAAGCGGATATAATCGGCCCCGAGTACCACTTTGTGGGCAATGGCGCCCGTGTTGCGGTTCAGCGAAAAGTACGTCGAGAGGTTTTTGGTGTACTCCTCGGCGCGGCGGTCAAAGTAGCGCAGGTTCACCACCGTATTGGCGGGCGCATCGGCAAAGCTGTTCAGGGTGCGGTGCTCGCTCAGGTTTTCGTTGTAGGTGAAATCGAGGTAGGACGCGCTCAGCGTCAGCCAATCCGTGAATTTGTGCGTGAGCGAGGCGTTCAGGTAGTAGGTGTTGGTGCGGAAATAGTCGCTGGGCTGGCTCAGCGTCAAGGAGCGCGGAGTGCCGTACAGGTCGTTGGCCCGGATGGGTAGGCCGCGGTCTAAGTAGCCGTTGATGTGGGTGTACACCAGCTCGGCGTTCAGCGTGGTCTTGTCCGACACCAGGAACGTGACGGTAGGCGCCAGCATCAACGATTTGGTGTCGTTCACGTCGCGGAAGGTGTTGGTCTTTTCGTAGCCCGCATTAAAGCGGTAGAGCACATTTTTCTGCTCGTTGAGTGGGCCAGTGAAGTCGGCCGTGGCCCGCGTGGTATTAAAGCTACCCGTAGAAAACGTCACGGCCTTGCGCGCCTCAGCCAGCGGTTTTTTGGTCACCATGTTGATGGTGCCGCCGGGATTGATGTCGCCAAACAGCGCCGCGCCGGGGCCTTTCAGCACCTCCACCCGCTCCAGGTTCACCGTAAGCGGCGCCTGCGTAAACGAGTTGCCGTAGCTGAAGCCCGAGCGCAACCCGTTCAGCAGCCGGAATCCGCTTTCGTAGCCGTTGCGGAAGCCCCGCACGGTAAAGTCGTCGTAGTGCGAGTATTGCGCCACGCCGGCCACGTTGCGCACCACATCGGTGAGGCGAAACACCTGCCGGTCGTCCATCAGCTCCTTCGTGACGGTTGAAATCGACTGCGGCACATCGATGAGGGCCGTGGCCGTGCGCGTGCCCACAAAGCTGTAGTCGCTCTTGTAGGTCGTTTCCTTGCGGCCCAGTACCTCCACTTCCTGCAAGGCATTGGAGCTGGCATTCAGCCGGATTTCGACAGTAGCGCGGGGCGCCTCGGCCGTGAGCAGCACCGTGCGGCGCTCCTCACTGAAGTTGAGGCTGCGCGTGATGAGGGTGATTTGTTCTAGCGGCAGTTGGTCGAGCGAAAAGCGGCCTTGCGCGTCGGTAAGCGCCATAAAGCGCCCAGTGGTTTCCACCACCGAAATGCCTTCAAGCCCATTACCATCGGCACTCAGCACGCGGCCCGTAATCTGCCCTTGCTGCTGCGCCGATGCCAGTAGGGGTAGGAATCCAAAAAAGAAGAGGAGAAGTTGTCGCATAAAAATGCCAAGAACCTACCGCGCACGGCTAGGCCAGCCACGGGCACGTGGCTATTTGCATGAAAATTAAAGGGAGGGAAATTCGCGACTATCGCCACAAGCGGGCAACAACAAGCATCACCACCTGCAACAAACTAGCAAGTAGGTGTCCGTTTATCAGGGTACTACGCAAAGGCGTGAAAGCGGAGGCAACGCACGCCAAGCGTGCGTTCAGCATCAGTAACCAGTAGCACGAAGTAGTTTGTGCCTTTGTGCTGCTCCCCTCGTGATAAGACGCGACCTATAAGGGTTGTGCGACAAATAAACACGAAACCGCTCTGGCCAACGAGCCAGGACTATTCAGATACGTGGCACAATAGCCCCTACCCGAGGTAGGCCACTGACAATGATAGTCCGGCCGGCGGACCGCGTAGCGCGGCTTTGCGCCACGCGCAAAACAAGGACCCTACCGTAGCCAAAGGCGCGTAGCGGCGGTATAGAGGCGCATACCAAGGCAATAATACCAGCGAAGTGCCCGCCAGTTGCAGGGGCGCATTGTAGAACTGCTCCACGGCACAGTGTTGGTGCCGAGCAGTCAGAAACGTTTTGCCGCTGACTTTATGAGCAGGCAAACACGCCGGCTCCACTGTGGTGTGCGCGTGTCCGTGCAGGCCGAGCACAGCGGCCTCGGGCGTCAGAATACGCCCGAGCAGCAACAGCAGCCACCAGGCTACCAGCGTATGTCGGCAAACTCGCACCAAAAGCTACACGTGAGGAATAGATGAAGCACAAAGGTAAGCAGCGAATTTTTAATGCAACCACGTTACAGTAAAAAGAGTCGCGTACTTGCTTCCTCCGTAGCCAACGCCCCCAGTGTCTACCTACCCAACTTCCGCAATGCCAGCAGGCACAGCGCCACCGAGCCGGAAACTTTGATTTCGTTGCGCAGCACCATGCCCTCTACTTCAGCCAGCGGCACGCGCACTACCTCAATGTTTTCGGTGGGGTCGAGGTGCTGCTCGGCTACCTGGCGGGCGTGGCGGGCCAGGTAGAAGTAAATGCGGTTGGTGTCTTTGGTGGGGTTGTCGATGACTTCGGAAAGTAGCTCCAGGTCGCCAGCGTAGCCGGTTTCTTCTACCAGCTCGCGGGCGGCGGCTTTCAGCGGCTCCGTCTCGTGGGCGTCTACCACGCCGCCGGGTAGCTCCAGCAGAATCTCGGCGGCGGCGTGCTTGTACTGGCGCACAAACAGCACCTGGTCATCATCCGTCAGCGGAAAAATCAGCACTACGTTAGGCCGCACGCTCACGAAATAGTCGTCGAGCACCTGGCCGTTGGGCAGCTCCACGTGGTCGCGGCGGAGGATGTACCATTTGTGGTCGAAGACGATTTCCGATTGCAGGGTTTTCCAGGGGGCAATGTTGGCAGACATAGAAAATAGAGTGGCCGAGGACGCAAGGTAGCGCCGTCCGGCCATTTGTAGCGGTGTTTGGAGAGGAACTGCCTGAGCGGAGTGCGGCTTTTTCAACATCTTGAAGCAATGTTGACAGAACTACCCTCTCGCTTGCTCAGGGCGCTGGGCCTGCTGCTGCCCGCGCACTACGCTAAGTACCGCTGGACCGCCTGGCGCAACCGCCGCCGCAACCAGCGCTTCCGCTGCCTGCACCCCCACGTAACACTGCCGCCCGACTACCTCATGTACGAATCGTTTGGCCTGGATTACCACCGCTATTGGCACGGCGGCCGCCAGAGCAGCGAGTGGGTGGTGCGGTTGCTGAGCCAGCACCTGTCGCTGGACCAGGCACGCGTGCTGGAGTGGGGCTGCGGACCCGGCCGCCTGATTCGGCACCTACCCCAGTTGCTCCCCGGCGCCACCCTGTTCGGCACCGACTATAATCCCGCTTCCATTGCCTGGTGCAAGCAGCACCTGCCCGGTATCGAGTTCACCCGCAACCAGCTGCAACCGCCCCTGCCCTACTCCGCGGCGGCCGTGGATGCGCTGTATGCCGTCTCCATTTTTACCCACCTCTCGGCGGCGGCGCACCGGGCTTGGTGGACCGAGCTGACCCGCGTGGTGCGGCCGGGCGGCGTGGTGCTGTTCACCACTCACGGCCGCGCCTTTCGCTACCGCCTGAGCGCACCCGAGCAGCAACAGTTTGACGCGGGGGAGCTAGTGGTATGGGGGCGCGTGCCGGAAGGGCACCGCAACTTTGCCGCGTTTCAGCCCGAACACTACGTGCGGCAGCTCGTGCAGCCGCATACCGTGCTGGAGTTTATTCCCGGCGCCCTGCACCCCGTACCGCAGCAGGATACGTGGCTGATCCGGATTGGCTAGCCCTACCCGCTAAGAAGCTATTTGGTCTGGCTAACGCAGTTTCGGAAGCAGTATAGATGTAGAGACGCATACTTGCGTCTCGCCGTTGCTGATGCTGTTATAACCGTGCGTAGCCATGAGCAGTCCCGACCGTTCAATGACGAGACGCAAATATGCGTCTCTACACCGTGCAGCTTCTACCACACCTGATACGTGACCGTGAGGTAGTACAGCCCGCCCACGCTGGGGCCGCCCAGGAAGGAGTAATAATACTTGTTCAGCACGTTGGTAGCACCCAGTTTGAAGTTGAGCTGGGGCTTGGGTAGGGCGTAGCTCACCTGCGCGTCGAGGCTGCTGAAGGCGGGCACGTAGCCGTTTACCAGGAAGGTTTGGGAGTAGTAGCGGTCCTGCCAGTGGTAGTTCAGGCCAAAACCGAAGTTCTTGTACACGCTTTCGT
The DNA here is from genome assembly GCF_014333615.1 of Hymenobacter citatus. Lineage (GTDB taxonomy): Bacteria > Bacteroidota > Bacteroidia > Cytophagales > Hymenobacteraceae > Hymenobacter > Hymenobacter citatus. The sequence goes on from NZ_JACSCY010000026.1 coordinate 10,521, forward strand.
TGCCCAGGCTCAGGTTGTAGGCCCAGCGCGGGGTGTTGAAGCCGTCTTCCAGGCCGTCGCTGTTGGTGGTGCGGTCGAGGCGGGCGTACGTAGCGTTGGCGCCGGCTTGGTAGCCTTGCAGGAAAGAGTAGCGCACGCCGGCGCTACCGCCGTAGTTGTACACCTGGCTTTTGGAGTTGGTCCAGAGGCGGTAGCGGCTCTGGCCGGCGCGGGCACTCAGGGCGGTGGCAATGCTGTTGAGGTTGGTACCGGTAGCGGTAATGACCTCGCCCGCGCTGGTGATGGGCACGTAGGCTTCCACCTGCGCAATAAAGTCACGGTAGGAGTTGTAGTAGAAATCAACATCCACCAGCAGCCTACCCTCCGGCAGCAGCGCCGCCTTGTAGCCTAGCTCCAACGACTTGATGTACTCAGGTTTGAGGTAGGTGTAGGTGTTCTGCTGCAACACGCCCTGGTTTTGCCGAATGGCCTGGGCGCGGCTCAGCCCGCCCGTATTCACGCCACGCGTCACGGCAGCGTTGAAGGCGTCGATGCTGGTGCGCAGGTAGCTGTTCTCAAACACCCCATCCGACATCACCCGCAAGCCACCCACGCGCTGCACCTGCCCGCTGTTCACGTTGGAAAAACCCTCAAATAAGCTCGGGAAGCGGTAGCCGCTCTGGTAGCTCAGCCGGAAGTTGTGCCGCTGGGTAGGCGAGTATACGGCCGTGAGGCGCGGATTGAAGCGGGTAGAAAAGTAGTCGTTTTTATCGGCGCGGCCGGTGGCGGTGAGGCGGAGTTTATCCTGCCACAAATGCGCGCCTACCTGCACGAAGCCTCCCGTTTTGGCATATACCAGGTTGTCGCCGAGGGGGTCTTTGCCGGGCTCGGGGTTGCGGAAATAATTGCCGTCGGGCACCACCACGTAGGTGCGGTGGTCGGCGCCGGCCAGTAGGTCCAGCCACTGCGGGAAGCTGCCGTTGGGGCGGCGCAGCGCTTCGGCCACGTTCACCTGGCCCTCGGCATGAATCAGGTCGGACTGCACGCGCAGGGCCGCGCCCTGGTCCCAGTTGTTGATGTTCTGCAAGTGGCGCAGGCGGTCTTTGAACTCGGGCGTGCCCGGTTGCAGCTTACCCGCATCGGCGGCGGTGCGGGCGGTGGCGTGGGCCTGGGCTACGGTTTGGCCAGCTTGGGTAGCGGCGTTCCAGGCGGCGGTATAGTCCTGGTTCCAGTCGGCATCGGGCTTGTAGCTGCGTTCCAGGTTTTCGCCCATCGAGCGCAGATTGTAGCTCTTGCCGGTGTTCTCGCGGGTGAGGTAGGCCCGCGCCTGCACCACGGGACTTGTCAGCGACAAGCCGTGCTGCTGCAAGCGGTAGTCCTGCAGCCGGAAGCGGTTGCTGCGCTGATAGATATTGTCAATGCTGCTGAAGCGGTAGGTGTAAGCCAACTCGGTGCGACTGTTGAGCTTGTAGTGCAGCGCCCCATCGGTTTTGATGGTTTGCAGATCGTAGCTCGTCACGTCTTTTTCCCGGTAGCCGGTGCGGGCCACCTGGTAGGTTTTGCCCCCCAGCGTCAGGTTCGCGCGGTCCGACGACTCGTTGCCGTAGCTGCTCACGGGGTCTTTGGACGGGTTGTCGACTCCAAACAAGCCCGTGGTGGCGTTGCCGTTGGGGTTAATGTCGGTGTAGTTGTCAGCAATCCAGTCGTAGCCGCGCAGGTAGGTAGCGTTTATTTTGAACGCCAACTTATCGGCCACCAGCACTTTGGCGTAGCGCAAGCTGGTTTCGGAGTAGGGATGCACGCCCGTGCTCCGGTCACTCACGTGGTTGAGGCCGGTTTTCTGTTGCACGCTCAGGCCCTCGGACGTGAACGGGTTGCGGGTGGCAAAATTAGCCAGGCCATTGATGGCGTTCAGCCCGTAGAGCGCGGCGGCCGTGCCAGGCACAATCTCCACACTCTCAACATCCAAATCGCTCGGCCCCATGGCGTTGCCGATGGGCGCACCCAGGTGCGGGGCCTGGTTGTCCATGCCATCTACCAGTTGCACAAAGCGCACGTTGGTGGTATTGGTGAAGCCGCGAGCATTTATCACTTTGAACCCCAGGCTGGGCGTAATCACCTGCACGCCCTTCACGTACTCAATGGCGTCAAAAAACGACGGTGCGGGCGTGAGGCGCAACTCCCGCAGCCCTAGCTTCTCCACCGTCACCGGCGACTTCAGGATGCTCTCTTGCACCTTGGAGGCCGCTACCACCACCTCGCCGAGTATAATGGAAGCCTTGCGGGCGGTATCGGCTGGGGCAGGGGTAGGGCGCGTTTGAGTCAGCGCCACGCCTGGCACCAGCAGCAACAAGCCAAGGCAGACACTACGGCGGCGTGAAGTAGGCTGGAGGGGGTAGCCAGTTGGGTGCATAGAAAGCGTTATATTCTGTTGAACATAACGCTTGACTGGCGCGAATGTTTAGCGCTTCGTGCGCTTCCGTTTTTTCTTCACTGAATATGCTTGTTGCGGCTAGCTACCAGCCTCTACCCCAATAGCCGTTCGGTTTCCTGACGAATAAACTCCTGAAAGCGCTCCTGCGCGGCACTAAATGCTTCCAACACCTGCCGGCCGGCTGGCGTGAGCACAGCGCCTCCCCCATGCGAGCCGCCGGTTTGGGTGCTTACCAGCGGCGTGTTCACCTGCGCATTCATAGAGTTTACCAAGTCCCAGGCTTTCTTGTAGGACATGCTCATGGCCTGTGCCGCTTTGGAAATAGAGCCGGTTTCGGCGATGTGGCCCAGCAGCTCCAGTCGGCCAATGCCCATAAACCGGTCGGTGGGGCCTTGCAGCCACAGGCGGCCATCCAGACGGAAGCTTTCGGGGGTAAGAAGCAGCTCTTTCATAGCCTGAACATACGCGCCTCGCGGCAACATTGCCTACCTGGCGCTGGCTCCTACCCTGGTTAGGGGCTCAGGCAGAAGCCTTTCCGCAAAAAAGAAATAGAGAGTAGCGTCAGTGTTTCTATCTTTACCAAGCCTATAATGTCTTCGGCAGCTTTTTCGCTTAGTAGATTCGCCGTTGGCTTTTCTTCCTTTCCTGCTTTCAACCTGCTATGAAACTACCCATACTCCCCAGTCTGGCTTTTGTGTGCTGCACCCTCACGGTGGCGGCCCAGAACGCTCCCTACCAGCAGCCCCCCAAGGCCATTGTAGATCTGGTGGAGGCAGCCCCCACGCCCCGCGTTAGCTTTGCCTCCAACGGGCAGTGGATGCTGATGATGGATGTGCAGGACATGCCCACCATTGAGGAGCTGTCGCAGCCGGAGCTGCGCATTGCCGGCCTGCGCCTGAACCCGCGCACCAATGGCCCCAGCCGCGTGAGCTACTCCACTACCCTGCGCCTCAAGCGCCTGCCCGATGGCAAAGAGCTACTGGTGCAGGGCTTGCCCAAAACGGCTCGCATCAGCGAGGTAGGCTGGTCGCCGGACAACACCAAAATTGCTTTCACCAACACCACCGACAAGCACGTGGAGCTGTGGTTGGTGGATGTAGCCGCGGCCTCGGCTCGCCTGGTGCCCAACCTGTTCCTGAACAGCGCCTTCGGCGACTCCTATACTTGGACGCCCGACAGCAAGTCGCTGCTGGCGACGGCGGTGGTAGGCGGCCGGGGCGAGGCGCCCGCCACCAACGTGGCCCCCACCGGTCCCATTGTACAGGAAAACACGGGCCGCAAGGCAGCGGCCCGCACCTACCAGGACTTGTTGAAAAACCCCGCCGACGAACGCCTCTTTGATTACTACGCCACGGCGCAGGTAGTGAAGGTAGATGTAACCGGCCGGATGCAGCCGCTGGGCTCACCGGGCATTATCGAGTCGGCCAAGCCCTCGCCCGATGGCCGGTTTGTGCTAGTGAAAACCCGCCACCGGCCCTACTCCTACACCTTGCCGGTGAGCAGCTTCCCGCAGCGGGTAGACGTACTGAACATCGACGGCACCCTGGCCAAACGGCTCGTTGACTTGCCCCTGGCCGACAATGTGCCCATTGCCTTCGATGCGGTGCCTGTGGGGCCACGCGGCCACAATTGGCGCGCCGATGCACCCGCTACCCTATACTGGGCAGAGGCCCAGGACGGCGGCAACCTGAAAAAAGACGTGGCAGTGCACGACAAAGTATTTATGCTGGCGGCACCTTTTGATGGCACCACGCAGCTGCTGGCCGAGCTACCTCTGCGCTACCGTGGCATGCAGTGGGGCACCAACACTCTGGCCCTGGCCAATGGTTACCGCTGGGCCGACCGCAAGGAAATGACCTGGATAGTGAACCCCAGCGCCCCCACGGTTACGCCCACGGTGCTATTCGATCATTCTTCGCAAGACACCTACCACGACCCCGGCACGCCTGCCCAGCACCGTAACGCGGCCGGCTACCCCGTGCTGTTTACCGGCAAAGGCGGCGACGCCATCTACCTCCTAGGACAGGGCAGTTCGCCGGAGGGCGACCGGCCTTTCGTGGATCAGATGAACATCAAAACCCACCAAACGGAGCGCTGGTGGCGCTCGGCGGCACCCTACTACGAGGTGCCCGTGGCCATGCTGGATGCCGACCGCCACGAGTTTGTGACCCGGCGCGAGTCGGCTACGCAGCCGCCCAACTACTACCTGCGCCAGAATAGCCGCTTGGTGCCGCTTACTAGCTTCCCGAACCCCTACGCCACCATCGGCTCCCTGAAAAAGCAGGTGCTACAATACAAGCGCCCCGATGGCGTGTCCCTCACGGCTAACCTCTACCTGCCGCCCAACTACAAAAAGGAAGATGGCCCCCTGCCTACCCTGATGGAGGCCTACCCCCGCGAGTACAAAGACAAGAACGACGCCGGGCAGGTGAGCGGCTCACCCTACACGTTCACGCGGTTCGGGTGGTCGTCGCCGGTATTTTGGGTGACGCAGGGCTATGCCGTGATGCAAGGCGTGAGCATTCCGATTGTGGGTGAGGGCACCAAAGAGCCCAACGATACCTACACCGAGCAGCTGGTGGCTTCGGCCAAAGCCGCCATCGACGAGGGCGCCCGCCTGGGCGTGGTAGACCCCAAGCGCGTGGCTGTGATGGGCCATAGCTACGGCGCCTTTATGACCGCCAACCTGCTGGCGCACAGCAACCTGTTTAAAGCGGGTATTGCGCGCAGCGGGGCATACAACCGCACGCTCACGCCCTTCGGTTTTCAGGCCGAGGAGCGCACCTACTGGCAGGCCCCGGAGGTGTACCAGGCCATGTCGCCCTTCAACTACGCCGATAAAATCAAGACGCCGATTTTGCTGATTCACGGCGAGGCCGACAACAACTCGGGCACGTTTCCGCTGCAAAGCGAGCGGTTCTACAACGCGCTGAAGGGCCACGGTGCCACCGTGCGCTACGTGGTGCTGCCTTTCGAGGCCCACAGCTACGCCGCCCGCGAAAACATTCTGCACATGCTGTGGGAAATGGATAGCTGGCTGGATAAGTACGTAAAAAACCCCACGCCCGCGTCTACCCAAAGCGGAGACGAGGTAGGCGCGGCTAACGTGAAGTAGGTTTTGCGCCCTGCTTGGCAGGCGCACCAGACCGTCATGCTGAGCTTGCCGAAGCATCTCGCATGCTGACACTTGAACGTCATGCTGAGCTTGCCGAAGCATCTCGCGTGCTGATGAAAGATAGTATCCAACATCAGCACGCGAGAGGCTTTGGCAAGCTCAGCATGACGTTTGGCTTTTTGACGTTTTGTTCTTTTCTGCTGTTTAGCTTCATCTACATGCAGCTTTTTGCCTGATACACGCTTCTTTCCCTCGAAAGCGTATCTTGAGCCGCCAACCTACTCTATTCTTGTATCCATGAAAAAATACCTGCTTCCCGTCTGCCTGCTCCTATTGGGCGGTCCGTCGTTTGCCCAGAAAACCAAGACGGCCAAGAAACCTAAGGCCAGCAGTACGCAGCAGAAGCCCGATCAGCGCGCCGGCAACCCCATCTTCCCAGGCTGGTACGCCGACCCGGAAGGCGCTATTTTTCAGAAGCAATATTGGGTGTATCCTACCTACTCGGCCAAGTATAAAGAGCAGGTTTTCTTTGATGCCTTCTCCTCTCCTGACCTCGTGACGTGGACCAAGCACCACGCCATTCTGGACACTGCCCGCGTGAAATGGGCCAAAATGGCTATGTGGGCGCCCGCCATCATCGAAAAGGACAAACGGTACTATTTGTTCTTTGGGGCCAACGACATCCAGAACGACCAGACGCGCGGCGGCATCGGCGTGGCCGTGGCCGATAAGCCGGGCGGGCCATTCAAGGACTACCTGGGCAAGCCATTGGTAGACAAATTTCACAACGGCGCGCAACCCATTGATCAGTTTGTATTCAAAGACCCCAAAGACGGACAGCACTACCTGATTTACGGCGGTTGGCGGCACTGCAACATCGCCAAGCTGAAGAACGACTTCACGGGATTTGTGCCATTTGAGGATGGCACCACGTTCCGCGAAATCACACCCCAGCAATATGTAGAAGGGCCGTTCATGTTCGTGCGCAACAACAAGTACTACTTCATGTGGTCGGAAGGCGGCTGGACCGGCCCCGACTACTCGGTGGCCTACGCCGTGGCCGACTCGCCGTTTGGGCCGTTCCAACGGGTAGGCAAGATTTTGCAGCAGGACCCCTCTATTGCCACCGGTGCGGGGCACCACTCCGTGATGCAGGTGCCAGGCAAAGACGAGTGGTACATCGTATACCACCGCCGCCCACTGGGCGAAACCGACGGCAACCACCGCGTTACTTGCATCGACCGTATGGAGTTCAACACCGATGGCTCTATCAAACCTGTGCAAATGACGAACACCAGCGTATCGGCTAAGCTCCTCCGTTAGGAGCGCAACCACCCGGTTTATTTGGTCGTTTAAGCCTCTGGAAACACCCATTTCTAACTTGACTTCAACGACCATGAAATTCTTCAAATTCTTCCTTGCCAGCCTGCTGGTGTTTGCCCTCTTAGGTACCACTATTTCCACCGCGCAAGCGCAGGACAAGCCAAAGAAAGGCTGGAGTAAAAAGGCCAAGGGTGCCGCCATTGGTGGTGGTGCTGGCGTAGTGGGCGGGGCCCTACTAGGCGGCACCAAAGGCGCTATTATTGGTGGTGCCGCTGGTACGGTAGCCGGTGGTGCTGTGGGCCGCAAAAAGGATAAAAAGACCGATCCTAAGCGCTACAAAGAGTATAAGAAAGACTAGTTGCGCTTTCGTAACAGAAAAGGCCCCGGCTACCTTGAGGTAGTTGGGGCCTTTTGTTTTTACTGTCGTCCCAAATCGTCTGTCATCCTGAGCTTGCGAAGGACCTTCTCACGTGTGAACGAGTCGTTGTTACGCTTGTCGTTCTGCGGGCATAAGGTCCTTCGCAAGCTCAGGATGACAGACAATTTGGTAAGACAAAATACCTATTCCGTCACCCAGGTCACCTTTTCGGCTATGGGCTTGCGGGTGCTGCGGGCGGTGGCTCCTTCTTTGGGGTAGCCCAGCCAGAAAATGCCCAGCAGACGGTCAGTGGGTGCCAGGCCGAAGAAGGCCTTGGCTTCTTCGATGTAGGTGACGCCGCCGCTACCCCAGAAACCGGCTAGGCCATAGGCAGTGGCCGTGAGGTGTAGGTTTTGCACGGCGCAGGCCACAGCTTCTACCTCCTCTACCTCGGGCACTTCGTCGGTGCGCTTTAGGCCAATGGCAATGGCGTGCGACGACAGCAGCGGCATTTGGGCCAGCTTTTCGTATTTGGCCTGCTGAAACTTCTCGCCGGCGTGTTGCTTGTAGGTTTCGCTCTGGAAGGTGGCTAACTTCTGCAATCCGGCACCGCTGAACACCACAAAGCGCCACGGCTCGGTGCGCTTGTGGGTAGGCGCCCAGTTGGCGTTTTCCAGTAGTTGCTGAATTATTTCGTCGGGGATGATGCGGTCCGGCGCAAACTGCACGGGCTGCATGCTGCGCCGCTCGTGCAGCAGGCGGTTGATCTGCTCAACGTCAAAAGGGAAGTCAGAAGCTTCTGCCATCGGATTACGGGGTTGTTTACAGGTAAAGTAGTTGCTTTGGTCAGATGTTTTAGGCAGATTTTCGTTAGAAGACCTTCCACCACCCTTCTTTTCTCCATGCAGCTTTTCGTTTACACCCCGCTCACCGAGCCCGAGCGTCAGCGCCTTATCGACCAACTTCCCACCGATATCCACGCGGTATTTCGCACCCAACTAGATAAGTCTGAAGAAGCTGCGGCCTTCCAAAAGGCCGAGCTGCTGCTGGGCAACCCGCCGCCCGATTGGTTCACTGAGCATGAACTCAACAACCTGCAATTCTGGCAGATAGACTCGGCGGGCTTTGAGCGCTACCAAGCCCTGCGCCCCGCCTACCCCGTAGCCAACATGGGCGACTACTTTGCTTGGCCCTGCGCCGAAACCATGGTAGCCGGCCTGCTGGCCTACTACCGCCACCTACCCGAGCTACTGGCCTTTCAAGGCCGCCAGGAGTGGCACCGCGGCTCCTGGCAGGGCCGCTTGGGGCTGTTGCGTGAGAAGCGCGTGATTATCCTAGGCTCAGGCACCATTGGGCAGGCCGTGCAGCAGCAGCTCACAGGCTTCAACTGCCACGTGCAGCTACTCGCCCGCACCGACCCACGGGCGCAACTACACTCCAAAGACGAATTGCGCGCCGCCCTACCCAACACCGACATTGTAATAAACTGCCTGCCCGGCAGCGCCGACGGCTTTTTCTCCGCCGAGTTGATTGAAGCCATGCCCGCGCACAGCGTATACGCCAGCGTGGGCCGCGGCAACACCACCGACGAGCCCGCCCTGATTGCCGCCCTCCGTGCCAACCGCCTCGCTGGCGCCGTGCTCGACGTGACGGCCCAGGAGCCCCTACCCGCCGACAGTCCGCTCTGGACCATGCCTCACGTCATCCTCACGCAGCACACCGGCGGCAACCAGCCCGGCGAGAACGACGCCAAGGTAGACCAGTTTCTGCGCAATCTGCGCCGCTTCCAAGCGCAAGAGGAGCTGGAAAACCCCGTGGATGTGTCGAAAGGATATTAGGTCGTTCTAGTGGGCACCTCACCCCCCGGCCCCCTCTCCTCGGGGAGAGGGGGAGCCACGGCGGAAAGAGGGCATGAGGGTACAAGGGAGGCAATAGTTCTTCTTACCTTCTTGCCCCCACAACCTCCTGTCCTGACGATGGGCTCCCCCTCTCCCCGAGGAGAGGGGGCCGGGGGGCGAGGTGCCCCGCCCGCGTCGGCTGCTATTATAAACATCCGTGCTACTTGAACAGCCTATATGCTTTATTGAGAAACGTCGGGTAGAGCGGCTCATGACGCGGCATGTTCAGGTAGAACAAGGCTATCATGTGGTTTTCTGGGTCAATGATATAGTCGGTGCCAAACAGGCCGCCCCAGGCAAAGGCTGTGTTCGAGACTTCCGGAGCGGGTTTCTTTTGGGCGTTGTATAGCTCGAACCCCAGGCCGAACTGAAATCCTTTGCCACCCGCATTTTTTTCCGGCAACCGGTTGATGGTAGTCATCTGCGCGATGGTTTCCGGCTTCAGAATACGGTGGCCGTTGAACTCGCCCTTGTTCAGCAGCATCTGGCAGAATTTAGCGTAGTCTTCAATCGGGCCGTTCAGCCCGATGGCGCCCTCGGCGTAGGTCTGCTCTGTGCTCACGGTTCCTTCGCTGTACATATTGGAGGCAGGCTCCAGCTTGCCATCCACGGCGCTATACGCTTTCACGAAGCGGCTGAGCTTGCTGGGCTCGTAGTACCAATCGGTGCGGGTCATGCCCAGCGGTTCGAGCACGGTTTCCTTCACGTATTGGCGCAGGGGCTTGCCCGAAATGCGCTCAATCAGGTAGCTCAGCATATTGGTGCTGATATGATAGCTCCACTCGCTGCCCGGGTCGAAGCCCAGCGGATATTTGGCCAACGCCAGCATCTCTTCCTCCAAGTACTTGGCCTGCATGTTGCCGCCACCGGTGTGCTGGCCATTGGGGGTAATCGTGGGCATGGCGCCGCCAAAACCTGCGGGCTTGTCCGAATCCTTGCGCTCAGCCTGCCGGATCTTGCCCACCAGCCCCGCATTCAGCCCCGACGAGTGCGACATGAGGTGGGCAAACGTCATGGGGCGAGCCACTGGGCGCGTCTCGTAGGTGCCGTCTTCATGCACCGCCGTTACTACCTTGTCCGGGATTTGGGGAAAGTATTTCGAGACCGGATCATCTACCGAAACTAAGCCTTTCTCCACAAGCGTCATGAACGCAACGGTTGTCACGGCTTTCGTTTGCGAAAACAGCACGTAGTAGTCATCCACAGTAGCCGGCGTTTGCTGCTCTATGTCTTTTTGGCCAAACGCCTTGTGGTACACCACTTGGCCGTCTTTGGCAACGAAAGCGGCAACGCTGCTCACCTTTTTCTGCGCAACAAATGACTGAAGTAGCGAATCCATGCCAGCAATTTTTGCGGGGCTGGTTCCCGCTGTTTTCCGATTGGTCTTGTACTGAAATTGCTCGGGCACGGCCGTGGCGTGCTTCTGCGTACTGCACCCCAGCAGCCAGAGCGAAGCCGTGATACAAGCGGTGCCTACGTACGTTTTATTCATATATCTTATTTATGATAAGCATATTACACTTAGCGAAAGCGTGTGCGGCTTCGCTACCCTACCTGTTTGGCTGGGCGGTTTTCGGGGCTAATTTCCTGATGTGTATAGCCTCGGTGTTAAAACCGTTTGGCTTTCACGCTCCATCCTGGAAACTTCCCTAAGTCTTTGTCCAAGAACACGGTTGAGCGGCTATTTTTGCCTTTTAGCTGCCAGTCGAGCCACGCCAGCGCCATCTGGGAAAACGACCCGCCAAACGCCTCGTCAAACGTACCCATGTGCCCTTTGGCAGTGAGGGTAGCCAAGGCAACGGGCACCGTATCGATGCGGTCGTAGTCCAGCTCGGCGTTGGCATACGCAATGTCGGAAGGGCCACCCACGATGTAGGCAATGGGGCCGTGCAGCTGTTGCAGGGAGGCTTTGCTGGCACCGGCCATCGTCATGTTGCCAATACCCGCATTGAACAGGATAGACGTTTTGATTCGGGGGTCGGAGGAAACGTATAGCGTCTGAGCGCCGCCGCAGGACTGCCCCATCGCGGCTATTTTATCAGTAGCAACGCGCTGATAGTACTCGCTCTTTTTGTCTTTGCTCTGCGCCGTTATCCACGTCACCGCATCCAGTAGCATCGACGATTCCGTGGAGGTTGGTTTTGGGGCGAGTGTTCTGGCTAGCGGCCCAATAGCGACGATAACGTAGCCGCGTGAGGCAATTTCAGACAGCACCTTTTCGTGGGTGATGGAGGTGTTGGAGCAACCACCATTGCCAAACACAATTATCGGCAGTTTGCCCTCGGCTTTAGCGGCCGCCTTCACATCCTTGGGCCGGTACACCACATAGTTGGGTAGGGATGCTTCTGTGGCGGCAATGGCTTTGTAGGGGCCGCTGCTTCCGTTTTCAACTACTTTTGAATCAACTATTTGCGCAAAAGCCGTAGCCATAGACACGCACAGCAGCAAAAGAAGGGTTGTGGTTTTTTTCATCTGTCTTGTGAGGTAGAAGCTGTTTAGCAATCCGCTGAAGTGCCGTTCCAAGTTTATCGAGGAATCTTACGTGCCACGTAAATCAGCCTTGACCTATATCTTACTTGAAATATATAGGATAATGCGATGATAAAGTATTGTCTTGAGTTTAGCACAGCAAGCGGCAGCAAATCTTTTTGCCTGCTTGCAGCCCACCTCTTCGGACACCAAAACTATTGGCCCCGCCTTTAGCTGGGAGCCACCGCCTGCTACTCAGTGGTACGCAATACTTACTACTTCCACCTCTTCTTCCTTCGGCCCCAGGCGCAGCTTCACGGTTTGCCCCAACTGCGCACCCAGCACGGCCCGCGCAATGGGCGCGATGAACGCGAATTTATTGGCCGGCACGGAGGCTTCGTCTACCCCCACAATGGTGAACTGCCGCTCGGTGCCGGGCTTGCCGCCGCTACGCGTACGTAGGTGCACAGTAGCTCCAAAACGCACCTCGTTGGCGGGTTGCTGGTGGGGGTCTACCACTTTGGCCGTGGCAATGCGGGCATTGAGGGCCTGCAACTGGCCGTTGAGGAGAGTGAGCTGGCGGGTACGGTCGGCGTCGTTGTCGCGGTTGGCCTCGGCGCGGGTGCGGGCGGCTTCCAGCTCGGCCAGCTCGGTGCGCAGCTGCTCCAGGCCCTGGGGTGTTACGTAGTTGGGCGTGCCGGGGGGTAGGGCAGCACGGGGCGGAATAATGGGGATTTCGAGGGAATCATCCTCTTTGGTGAAAGCACGGCTCATACTATCCGATAACGCGCCACGGGTAGCCGGGTTGTGTCGTGGCAGGGCCAACCCTGAAGCCAGCCCCACAGTACATATGCCTATCCGACCACACCGGCGGATAGCTTTCGTCTCCACATATCATGCAAGAAATCCGTACGTTTTCCGCCCCTTCTGAGGATGCTCTGTGGCAGCAAGTAGCCGCCGATATGGCTAGCCAGCCCGACTTGCTGGAGTATGCCGCTCGCCTCGTGCTGCCCGATTTTGAAGCCGTATTGCACTTGGATATTGACCTGGGCGGGGGCTTCGAGGGCGGCTCTGCCCTCACCACCCTTACAGCGCTGGTACCGCCCGCCACTACCCTGCGCTTTGCCCTGCACGAGCAGGACTGGGTGCACGAAATCGGCAAGCTGTTTGGCATGGAAGACGCGCAGCTGGGCTACCCCGAAATCGACGATGCCTTTATGGTCAAGACCAACGATGCGCCTCAGTTGACGCAGCTGCTGGCCGCGCCGGAGACACGCATTACACTGGTACGCCACCCTACGGCCCGCATCACCCTGGCCCCCGCCGACGAAGACGAGCCGCCCTACCCCGGCGCGCTGGTGCTACGCTTCGAGCAGGATGAAGCCCTTACGGATCCTATAGTACTACGCGATATTCATTGGCTGCTGCATACGCTGACTCAACCTGCCGGCCCGGTTACGTTTTAGTCCTTTTAGTCGTTGTCATCCTGAGTGCAGCAAAGAACCTTCTCACGTAAGAGCGAGCCGTTAGTACGACGTTGTTCAATGTGAGCAGGTCCTTTGCAAGCTCAGGATGACATTTTTTTGTGTTTCCACTTCCTACACTACCCTGCCATGTTCAAAATCCCGAAAGACCCCGAGCTGCCGGCTTGGGTGTTCCTGGCGCTACGACTGGGTTCGATGCTGCTGGTGGCCGTAGTGGCGTGGCTGGTGTGGAAGTGTAGCTAACGCATTTCACGCCCCACAAGCTGCTGCATCTGCCGGGCATTGCCGATGGCCGACGCGTCGATGTCGTTGTTGAAGTAGAGGTAGGCCTCGCGCACGTGCGGCGCTGCCTGAATTTCGCCCACTACCCGCCGCAGAAACTCCTCGGAGTAGGGCGATTTATACAGCTCCGGCACGCCATGAAAGCGGTAGTACACGAGCCCGGTGTTCGTCACCACTTCATCGGGTAGAGCGGGGTGGCTTTGGCCCACAAAGGTGATGTTGTGCCGGGCTAGTGTCTGGTACACGTGCCCCAACCACCAACTGGGGTGCCGAAACTCTACTACATTCTGGAAGGCTGGATCGAGGCTGCTACTGATGCGCTCCAGGCGTTCTTCAGAATAGCTGAAGCGCGGCGGCAGCTGAAACAACACGGGGCCTAGCTTCTCGCGCAGCCCTTCCTGGGCCGTGCCGTAGAAATCGGCGAGTAGCTGCGCGGTGTCGTGAAACTGTTTGTAGTGCGTAATCAGCCGGGGCGCTTTCACCGAAAACCGGAAGTCGGGCGGGCTCTGTTGATACCAGCTTTCCATGAACGACAGCGGCGGAAAACGGTAAAAGGTTACGTTCAATTCCAGCGTGCGGAAGTGCTGGCTGTAGAACTCGAACCAGCGCCGTTGCGGGAACTTGTCGGGGTAGAATACGCCTTTCCAGTGTCGATAGTGGTAGCCAGAACAGCCAACGTGCCAGGTGCGCATACGCAAGAGAGAAGTGCTTGGTGTAGCATACGCAAGCCAGCGGGCCATCGGCGAAAGCCAACAGATCATTATCTTGATGCGCCGTGCGGCTGCTCTCCTTTCTGTCTGTCGCATGCCTTCTTGCTTTTGGGGCAACCCAATGTCTGTTCTTTCCCTCAGCTGCTACCCTATGAAACACCTTGCTACCTCACTGGCTGCGCTCCTGCTTAGCACATCCGCGTACGCCCAATACAGTCAGACTGCCATCAAAACTTTACCCTACCCTCAAACCAAAAAGGTCGACACTGAGACGACCTACTTCGGCACCAGTGTGGCCGACCCATACCGCTGGCTCGAAGACGACCAGGCTGCCGATACCAAAGCCTGGGTGCAGGCCGAAAACAAGGTGACACAGAACTTTCTGAGTCAGATTCCCTACCGCGAGGCCATCAACAAACGTCTCGAAACGCTGTGGAACTACGAGAAATACGGCGCCCCTTTCAAGGAAGGCAAGTACACGTATTTCTCCAAGAACACGGGTCTGCAAAGCCAGTCGGTGCTGTATCGGCAGGTAGGCAACGGTGCACCCGAAGTGTTTTTGGACCCCAATCAGTTCTCGAAAGACGGCACTACCTCGCTGGCGGGCCTCAATTTCAGCAAAGACGGCAGCCTGGCCGCCTACCAGATTTCGGAGGGCGGCTCCGACTGGCGCAAGGTCATCGTGCTAAAAACCGCCGATAAAGCGCAGGTGGGCGACACGCTGAAAGACGTGAAGTTCTCGGGCTTGGCCTGGAAAGGCAACGACGGTTTCTACTACAGCAGCTACGACAAGCCCAAGGAAGGCAGCCAGTTGGCTGGCCTCACGCAGTACCACAAGCTCTACTACCACAAGCTGGGCACGCCACAGAGCCAGGACAAGCTCATCTTCGGTGGCGACAAAACGCCCCGCCGCTACATTGGCGCCTACCTCACCGAGGACGAGCGTTTCCTGGTGATTACGGCAGCCAACACTACCACCGGCAACGAGCTATACGTGCAAGACCTGAGCAAGCCGAGCAGCGCCATCGTGCCCGTGGTGGCCGACGAGAAAAACCAGAACAGCATAGTGGAGAACGTGGGCAGCAAGCTCTACATCCACACCAACCTGAATGCGCCCAACTTCCGGCTGGTGACCGTGGACGCCGCCAAGCCTACCTCCGACAACTGGAAAGACCTGATTGCGGAGACCAAGAACGTGCTGGATATTTCTACCGTGGGCGGCAAAATCTTCGCGCACTATCTCAAAGACGCTACCTCGCTCATTGAGCAATACGACCTGAACGGCAAGAAAGAACGTGCCATCGACCTACCCTCGGTAGGCTCGGCGGGCGGCTTTGGTGGCAAGCGCGACGAAAAGGAAACGTACTACACGTTTACGTCCTACATCTACCCGCCTACCATCTTCAAGTACGACATTGCCACGGGCAAATCGACGCTCTACAAGAAGCCCAACGTGCAGTTCGACCCCACTAAGTACGAGTCGAAGCAGGTGTTCTACCCGTCGAAGGATGGCACGAAGGTGCCGATGATTATCACCTACAAAAAAGGCACGGTGATGAATGGCAAGAACCCTACCCTGCTTTACGCTTACGGGGGCTTTGGGGTGAGTTTGACGCCGGCCTTTAGCACCTCCAATATTCTGCTGCTCGAAAACGGCGGCATCTACGCCGTGCCCAACCTGCGCGGGGGTGGCGAGTACGGCGAAACCTGGCATTTGGCCGGCACCAAGCTCAACAAGCAAAACGTGTTCGACGACTTCATTGCCGCCGCCGAGTACCTGATGCAGAACAAGTACACGTCGAAGGACTACCTCGCCATTTCGGGCGGCTCGAACGGCGGTTTGCTGATTGGGGCTGTGATGACGCAGCGTCCCGACTTGTGCAAAGTAGCTTTCCCGGCAGTAGGCGTGCTGGACATGCTGCGCTACAACAAGTTCACGGCCGGCGCCGGCTGGGCCTACGACTACGGCACGGCCGAAGACTCGCCGGAGATGTTTCAATACCTCTACAAATACTCGCCTTACCACGCTCTGAAACCGGCCTCCTACCCCGCCACCATGGTCACCACCGCCGACCACGACGACCGGGTAGTGCCCGCGCACTCCTTTAAGTTTGCCTCACGCTTACAGGAGATGCAGCAGGGCCCCGCGCCCGTGCTCATCCGCATTGAGACGAAAGCTGGCCACGGCGCCGGCCGCTCCACGGCCCAGGTCATCAGCGAGCAGACCGATAAGTGGGCATTCATGTTTTACAACATGGGCGTGCCGTACAAGGGCGCGCAATAAGAACCTATCACCCTACAAAAAGCCCAGTCTACTATTGTAGACTGGGCTTTTTCCGTTTGTCGTATAGATATCTTTGTAGTGCTGTACAAGAATGGCTTCGTGTATTATTAGCTCTACTTTCAGATCAATTAAACGGTGAAAGAAATACCGGAAATCAAGCTTATACCTGTTCCTGAAACGGAAGAGGCTAAAGCGGCAGTAGGGTATCAGTGGAACGCTATTGCTGGGACTCGTCATAAATTAGGTGGTCAACCTGACTCTACCTCGGAAATTGATTATCCGAAATGTGAGGATTGCTCACAGGTCATGACGTTTTATGCTCAGATAGACTCTATAGGTGACGACTATGATTTATTAGATTGTGGTGTAATTCACGTCTTTGTGTGCTTGGATTGTGGTACTACAAATAGTATGATAAATCAATGTCCCGCTTAGCTAGCAGCTATATTTCGCAGCCGCTATTCGCTCGGCTTGCACGGCCGGATTTATAATACCATACATTGCAACAACCGGATTATAAATCAGGCCGAGCGCAGGCTAATAATCTACATACCAGACTGTGCAGGTTCATCATCTGCGCGCCCTACCCCTTGCGACCCTACGGGCGGCACAAACTGCCCACTGCGCAGCTCCTGCCGCAGTTGCCGCAATTCCTCGTGCAGCGCCGCTATCTGCGCGGCACCCGCTACTTCGGCGTCGCCATCATCCGCATCGCGGCCGATGAAGAACGTGGCCAGCGTGGCCGTGAAGTAGCCGAACACCGTGAAGCCGTACAGGGCCAGTAGGAAACACAATGCGCGGCCTTCGGGCGTGCGGGGCCAATAGTCGCTGCCCAGGCTGATGAGCACCATGGCCGTCCACCACAGGGCCTCGGGGTAGGTGGTGAGGCCGCCCGGCTCCTGGTTTTCAAAGGCATACATGCCGGCCGCGCCCAGCAGCAACACCACAGCCGTGAGGCCCAGCACGTAGCCTACCCCGCGCCGCCCGAAGCTGCTCGACAACGCCCGCATCCCCCGGTTCAGAGAGCCCACTACCTTCACCAGCCGCAGCCCGCGCACCGCCCGCGCCGCCCGAAACACCCGCGCCAGCCGAAACAGCCGCAACGCCGGCGCCAGTAGGGAAATTAGTGTAATGACGTTGTTTTTCAGGAACGGCAGCTTCTCGGGCGCCAGCGTAAACTTGAGCAGAAAATCCAGGATGAACACCACCCAGATGCCGTTGCTCAGAATCTGCAAGGCGGGTGTGAGGCCCCAGATCAACTCTACCCCCAGCAGCACCAGCCACACAAAGCCCAGCACCAGCATGGGCGTTTCCAACCAGTCGGTTATCTGTTCTAATAGCTCGTGGCGCTCTTGTTGCAGCTGTTCTTTTTCGGCGGGAGGGGTAGGCATGAGGTAGCGGCTGGTATGCGTCTATTCCATACGCGGCGGGATAGAGGGAGTTGATTTGTCACGCTTTGCAGCAGCCAGCTGCAACGAATTTCAGAGAGCGGCAGGCACTGGCTTAGGCAGGGTTGGCTGCTTGTTAAAGTGCTTTCTACAAAGCCACTACCGGGTAGCAATAAAATTTTATGCTTATACTTTGAAATACAAAGTTCTTTTATATCCTTTGCATTGAATCGAACGGCATCAGCTGCAGCAAGTCGGGTACGGTGAGTTGCGGCCTATTTTACCCTACTGTTTTTCCACTACAACCCATACTCTCATGACACTCCTTACAAGTATCGCGCGTGTTGCGCTGGTCACGGGGCTTCTGTTGCTAATTCCGCTGACGGCAAAGCTGTTTGTGGCTGATATGGCCTGGACTTTATTTGATTTCGTTGCGGCAGGTGTCCTGCTGTTTGGTGCCGGGCTCACGTTTGTCCTGCTTGCCAGGATGGGCAACAATACCACCTATCGGGTGGCCGTGGGCGTAGCGGTAGCCGCCGGACTTTTGCTGGTGTGGGCCAACATGGCGGTAGGGCTCGTGGGGAGTGAGGATAACCCGGCCAACCTGCTCTACGGCGGCGTACTGGCCGTTGCCCTGCTTGGGGCTTTCGTGGCGCGTTTTCGCCCCTTGGGCATGTCCAACGCTATGTTTGCCGCAGCGCTTACCTACGTGGTCGTCACCGCCATTGCGCTGTTTGTCTGGACACCTTCGGGCGAGGTTGCCGAACCACAGGTACACCTAGTGAATGTACTGGTCGCAAATGGCGCTTTTGCTGCTATCTGGGCTATTTCGGGCGTGCTGTTTCGTCGCGCCAGCGCTACGGGCTCTGCTTCGAACCGGCAATTGGCTTAGCCTAAGTGTTGTATCCTACCTCACCTGTTAGCACCACCCCTATGGCCCTCAGCAACCGCCCTTTTCCGCTGACCCTCGCTGCGCTGTGTCTCCTGTCTATCCCTTTCGTGGTAGCACAGTTTACCAATGGAGTTGTCTGGTCTGTGGCCAACTTCATTCTTGCCGGCATCCTGCTACTGGGGGCAGGTCTTTTGTACCTGTTGGCCGTAAGCACGGCCCGCAATGGCGCCTACTGATTGGCGGCCGGGGTAGCAGTAGCAGCCACGTTTCTGCTTGTATGGGGCAACCTGGCCGTAGGATTTATTGGGAGTGAGGATAACCCTGCCAACCTGCTATATATCGGCGTGCTGGTGGTCGGCTTCGTGGGGGCCATTGCGGCGCAGCTCCAGCCACTGGTTATGGCCAAAGCTATGTTTGCCGAAGCCCTTACGCAGTTTGCCGTTCCGTTTGTGGCCATGATGATTTGGCAGCCGGAGCTTACGCTAGGCGTATTGTGGGTGGTTGTGCTGAATACTGTGTTTGCTGGGATTTGGGCGGTGTCGGGGTGGTTGTTTCGGCGGGCGGGGGCTATTAGCTAGCCCCTGAAGCATCAGGAAATGTAATACTTGTGTAGTCACAACATCTTATCAGCTCTGATCCGTCGGAAGAACTTATAGCGGATTTACGAACGGTGTACATGGGAGCCGCAGTGGTTGAACCAGACTTTAGCGTCTTGACTTGAAATCCACTCGACGGCGGTTTGAATCAAGGGTTTCGTGGGTGCGGACTTGGCGCAGCTTGGTTTTGAGTTTGCTTCAGGCCTTCTCAATGGGGTAAAATCGGGTGACTGCGGTGACAGAAACAGGACCTCGACGCCACGTCACGCCAGCACTTGCTGCAACCCGCCAAGCTTGTGCACTGGCAGGTTATCGAGCACCAGCACATAGCCGTAGCGCCGCCGCAGGCCTAACACCCGGGCTATGTAGAATGCGAAGCTGCGTGGGCAGGCCCCATCGAGCAGTTGCACGGTGGTCAAGCCGCGTATGCCCAGTGCCCCTATCAGCGCCAGGGCCTGCCCACGCTTGAGCGACACGGCGCCGCCTACACGCCAGCCGCCCACCGCCTGTGCGTAGCGTCACGTGTAGTCCAAGCGCAGACCCATCTCATCCAGTAAATAGAATCGGTGTATGTCCGAGCGAAAGGCCAACATCTCGACGTGTTGACGACATAAGGCGCGCATTCACTCCGTGTCACGCTCGCTGGCGTGCAGGCTTTTTTGCGGCGCACCCCTTGCTCATCCAACACCTGCCACACGAAGCTCACCCACTGGCCCGTTTCGGCCGAGCTGCGCGTCGCGCAGCTCGGCCAGTTTTACATCCAGCTGCCATTTCACCTGGGCCACCACACACGCCTGCGCCGCCCCGCACGAGCAGCGTCATCCCCTAGCCTCTGCTGCTACACAAGCTTGCCCAAAGGCCATCTCACGCAAAAACGGGCGGCTACTTGCGCCTGCCGCCTCCCCGGATCGGTCAGTGCTTGCGCCACACACTGGCGCAAATCCAGGAAATACGCTTGCATATACCTGCTTACGTACGTGGGATGTCAGCAGCTACACCGTCTGTGAATCTGCTGTATTAATATAATTGATATAGGATTGTAGGCTTCCCCGTGAAGTAGGCCAGTGAAAAGTAGAGAAAGGGGGTATCTTTTCCCATTCTTTCCCTACTGCCC
>NZ_JACSCY010000027.1 GCF_014333615.1 Hymenobacter citatus
GTGTGATCCCGCTGGGATTCGAACCCAGGACCCGTACATTAAAAGTGTACTGCTCTACCAGCTGAGCTACAGAATCAAATTGCAATAACAGGAGCGTTTTCCGTTATTGTGGCACAAAAGTAGGGAGTTGACTCCTGATTGTCCAAATATTTTGTTGAAAAAGGTCTTATTTTTTTCATTTCTAGCGCTGCTGTTCAGTCAACCAATTCTGGCTCAAAAAGATACTGAAGCGCTGCAAAAGGCAGATTCTTTATTCGCCGCCGACTCAACAGAGGCTGCCTACCCTTTTTACCGGCAAGTGCTGCGGCAGCAAAAAGCCTACTCGCCTCGCATGTTGCTGCGCATGGCTTATGTGCAGGAAGGATTAGGGCATTACCCGGCGGCACTTTACTACCTGAGCCTGGTGCAGGCTCGTCAGCCCCGGCGCTCTACCTGGGCCAAGATGGTTAGCCTGGCCCAACGCCACCGCCTCACCGGCTACCCCGATTCTTGGCGGCAACAGCTCCGTATTGTGTTTCGGCGCTATTACTACCGCCTGTTGCAGGCCGCATTGATTGTGGCTGTGGTTGGTGGTACCGTGTTGTGGCTAAGGCGCCGCGAGCGGCGGGGCTGGTGGGCGGCCTACGCAGCATATGTGCTGGCTACGGCGGCTTTCCTGAACCTGTTCCGCCCCGAGCGTAGCGGATTGGTGGCCCGGTCGCGTGCGGCCCTGATGGCTGGGCCCAGCCCCGGCGCCACTTGGCTGACTACCGCCGCCGCCGGCGACCGACTGGTAGTGCTAGGCAAGCAAGACGTGTGGTACCGGGTACGCTGGCAAGGCAAAGACGCCTACATCCGGCAGCACGACTTGCTGGAAGTGCAGTAAAGGTAGGGGACGTCATGCTGAGCGCAGCGCAGCGGAGTCGAAGCATCTCGCGTGCTCCCGGTAATTTCCTAACGTTTAGGATTACTATTGCACGCGAGATGCTTCGACTCCGCTGCGCTGCGCTCAGCATGACGGTGTAACGTAGCTTTCACAACGAAAAATCTGCTTCTTCTTTGCGGAAGTGATTGAGCACCAGTTTGTCGGATAAGCCGGGTAAGACTTTGTTTAAGAAGACCGTGAGCTTGCCCATACTGGTAAGAACCAGGTCGCGGCGGCGCTGCTGCACGGCGCGCAGAATGTGTCGGGCCACTTCCTCGCTGCTCATCATCTGCTGCTCGTCGCGGGGCGACTCGCCCTGGGCAGAGCCATCGGCGGCCAGCGCGGTTTGGCGAATGTTGGAGGCCGTGAAGCCGGGGCAGGCTACGAGTACGTGCACGCCCTGGGGTAGCAATTCCGTGCGCAGAGCTTCCAGGAAACCTTGCATAGCAAATTTAGAGGCCGAGTACCCCGTGCGGCCGGGTAGTCCCCGGTAGCCGGCGATGCTGGAAATACCCACAATAGAACCCTTACTGGCCACAATGTGCGGCAGCGCAAACTTGGTGGTGTACACGGTGCCAAAGAAGTTGGTCTGCATCAGGCGCTCAATCACACTCAGATCGGCATCAGCAAACTTGGCCCGCATGGAAATGCCCGCGTTGTTGAGCAGCACATCGAGGCGGCCGAAGGCAGCTATGGCTTCGTCTACGGCGCGGGCGGCATCAGCTTCCACGCCCACGTCGGCGCGCACGGTACGGTGCGCAATGCCCAGTTGCGTGAGCTGTTGCGCGGTGTCAGCGAGGCGACTTTCGTCGCGGCCGGTTACCACAACGCTGGCGCCGGCCTGCCCAAATGCCACGGCGCAGGCCCGGCCAATGCCCGAGGTGCCCCCGGTAATGAGTACAACTTTTCCTTTCATAACAGTCATCCAAAAAACGGCGGTGGATATGGTTGGCAAAGCTACTGCTTTCCAGTGGGAGGGGCGGCTGGTCGAGTGAGGAAAGAATCCGGTCGATTCATACAAGAGGCGCCGGAAAAATGTCTCTACTTTGAGTGACAGTATGTACGGCGGGAAGCTTTCTGACTCATATAAGGAAAGCATTGCTGCCATTTTGAACACTGGTTTCTATTTCCTCTAATTATAGTATATGCGTTCAATTTTACTGCGGGTAGTATTGCTGTGGCTGGTACTGGCCAGCACGGCCGGGCAACTTGCGCGGGCGTCGCACTTGTTGGGCGGTGAAATCAGCTACCAATACTTGAACGCTAGTGGTCCGGCGGCCACGCCCTACCAATACCGGCTGTCGATGGTAGTCTACTTCAATGCTGATGAACTGACCTCGCAGGTACCGGGCGGGCGGGCGTCGGAGCTGGTGGGTATCTACAGCCGCACCACGGGGCTGCTGGTGCGCTCTATCACGCTGCCCCGCACGCAGAACACGATTATCAAGCCGGCCAGCAACGGCTCGTGCACCATCACGGGCAACACGGCGGTGCAAATTCGGCTTAACCGCTACGAAGCCACGGTGGCGTTGCCTGCCGATGCCCGCGGCTACTACGTGTTCTTCTCTGAAACAGCCCGCAACAACGACGTAGTTAATATTGTACGGCCTAACAACGAGGGCATGACGCTGTACGCGGATATGGCGCCGCCCAGTATTCCCAACAGCTCGCCCAACTTCTCCGATACAGCCGTGGCCGTCATCTGCCAGGGCGATACGTCCGTCATCATCAACAACGCCTACGACCCGGATGGCGACCGGCTGGAATATTCCTTTGGTACACCCTACGGCGGTACGTACCGTACGTTGCCTACCTTTTTCGCTCCACCGCCTCAGCTGATTGCTTACCCCGCGCAGTACAGCGCGCAGCAACCCTTCGGGCCAGTAGCGGGCAGCTACGCCTTTCTGGATAAGAATACGGGTCTGAGTCGCTACGCGGCGCCCGCGCTGGGCAAGTACGTTATAGCAGTGGACGTGCGTGAGTATCGCCGTATTGCCGGGCGCGATAGTCTGGTGGGCACCACCCGGCGCGACGTGCAGCTGGTGGCCCGCACCTGCGAGCCCAACAAAGCCCCCGAGTTTAGCAGCGGCAGCGCTGCGCCGCAGGAATATACCATACTGGAAGGCCAGACGCTGACGCTGACGGCCACCTCCACCGATCCGGAAGGCCAACGTATAGCCTTGCGCGCTGCCAGCGTGCTGCTGGATGGGGCCGGGGGCTTTGATGCTACCTTCAACAACAATCCCGGCACGGTAGCTACCCCTGGCGGCACAGGCACGGCAGTAGTCACGGGTGCGGGCAGCGTGACGGGTACGTTTCGCTTTGTGCCGGCTTGCGGCTCGGCCCGCACCGAGCCGTACGACGTGATTGTAACAGCCACCGACAACGCCTGCAACAGCAAGAGCGCAGCAGTTATTTACCGCGTGCGGGTAGTGGCCGCCCCGGAAGTAACGGCAGGCCCCGACCGCACGGTATGCTCGGGCGAGGCAACGCAGCTGGGCGCATCGGCCGTGGCGGGCATCAGCTACCAGTGGAGCCCCGCCACCGGCCTCAGCAGCGCCACCGCCGCCAACCCTACCCTCACGCCCACAAACACCGGCACAGAGCCCGTGGTGGTGCCGTACGTGCTAACGGCTACCTCGGCCGGCGGCTGCACGCAGCAACGTACGGTGCGCGTGACGGTGAACCCCGCGCCGGCCCTGGACACCATTAGCGGCAGCCGCTCAGTATGTCCCACGGTGCAGGGCGTCGTGTACAGCATCCGCAATCCGCGCAACGCTACTTACCAGTGGACTGTGATAGGCGGTACCATTGCCAGTGGCCAGGGCACCAGCAGCATTTCGGTGAACTGGGGAGCAGCCAACGCGAATGCCAGCGTGCAGGTGCTGGGTACTACGGCTTATGGTTGTCCCGCGCAGCCGATTACGCTGCCCGTGATAATCAATCAGCGGCTGGCAACCGAAACGCCAACGGGGCCGGTACGAGTATGCCTGGGTAGCACTTACACCTACCAAACGCAGTATACCAACGGCTCCAGCTACGCCTGGCAGATTATGGGCGGCACGCAGGCGAGTACCAACCAAGCTACCGTGCAAGTCACTTGGACGCAGCTAGGCACTACCCGATTGCAGGTGACGGAAACCAGTAACCCTGGTGGTACGGTGCGGTGCCTGGGCGTGAGCGCGCCTTTGGAGGTGGAAGTGGTGGCGCCACCCGCTACCAACCTGGCCATTGCTGGTCCCGGCCGTGCCTGTGTGGGTAGTGGCACCATTACGTTTTCGCTGCCGGGTTTTGCTACCTCTACCTATCAGTTTACGCTGCTGAACACGGCTACTCAGCAAACCACCACGCTCACGGCCACGGGCAACAGCACCACGTTTGCGGTGCCTGCCGTGGGCACCTACACGCTCACAGCGCTCGAAACCAGTGCCTGCGCGGGGCCGCTTTACGCCAAACAGTTTGTGGTAGATCCGCTACCCGTGGCGGTGGCTATTGCTGGTCCTACCCGCGTGTGCCCCGAAAATCTGACAGGCCTGCGCTACTCGCTGGCGGGCCTGGCCGGCTCTACCTATCAGTGGACCGTGGCGGGTGGCACCATCACTAGCGGCCAGGGTACCGGTAGCATCACCGTCGACTATCTGAACAACGCCAGCGTGAAGACTGTGCAGGTATTCGAAACTTCGCAATACGGCTGTGCCGGGCCAGCGAATATTCTGCAAGTACGCCCCGACAACATCAGCCTCGACCTGCAGGTAGCCAGCGTGAGCCTGACCAGCGACCAGCAGGTGCAGCTCACGTTTCGGGCGCCAATGAATGCCGATAATACCCAGCGGATTGCCATTCAGCGCCGCGTGGCGGGCACCACCACCGCTTTTGCCAGGGTAGGCGACGTGCCCAATACTGCTACCACCTATACCGACATGTCTGCCGCTACCGATGCGCAGGCCTACGAATACCGCTTGGCCCTCACCAATGCCTGTAGCACTGAGCTTACCAGCTCGGCGCATACCATCATCCACACCACCGCCGTGGCGACGGAAGCGGCCGGCGGCCGCGCCGAGGGCTCGGTGCTGGTGCAGTGGAGCGCCTACCAGGGCTTTGCCGTGCAGCAGTACGAGGTGTACCGCATGGCCGACCAAGGGGCGCCTACCCTGGTAGCTACTTTGCCGGGCACTACCCTGCGAGTGTCGCTTACGACCAGTGCGGCGGGCTTCAACCAATGCTTCCGGGTGAAGGCCGTTGGGACGGGCGCGCTGGCCTCGTACTCCAATGATGCCTGCGTGGACTTCGCCAACAACATCCTGCTCTACAACATTATCACCCCCAACGGCGACGGGCTAAACGACGTGTTTTTCATTGACAACGTGGCCCTCTATCCCGGCAACACCCTCACCATCTTCGACCGGTGGGGTAGGGAAGTATACGCCACCCGCGACTACCGCAACACCTGGAGCGGCGAGAAAACCGGCCCCGGCACGCATTACTACCTCTTTAAGCTAGCTGATGGCACGCAGTACAAGGGGTGGTTTGAGATTGTGAAGTAAGCTCACGGATTTTAGCGGATTAGACGGATTGATCGGATTTCGTAGACGATTGCAGCACGGCGTGGCGATACGAGGCCTTATAGGTACTTCGTAAGGCCATACTGCTCTGCAATCGTCTACAAAATCCGATCAATCCGTCTAATCCGCTAAAATCCGTGATTATCTTTGCTCCCGTGAACAAGACTGCAAAGAAAATTCCGGCGGAGGCGCTCCGCGAAGTAGAGATTCAGGACATGGTGGCCGAGGGCAAGTGCATTGTCCGCCACGAAAACCTCGTGATATTCGTGACCCAGGTAGCACCCGGCGACGTGGTAGACCTGCGCATCACCAAGAGCAAGAAGAACTTCCTGGAAGCTGTGCCCACGCACTTCCACAAATATTCCGAGCTGCGTGTGGAGCCGTTTTGCCAACATTTCGGCACCTGCGGGGGCTGCAAATGGCAGCACCTCGGCTATGACACCCAAACCCAGTACAAGCAGCAGCAGGTAGAAGACACCCTGCAACGCATTGGGAAAGTGGAAATTCCGGAAGTCCTACCCATCGCGCACTCGCCCGCCTTGCAGTACTACCGCAACAAGCTGGAATTCACGTTCAGCTTTATGGGCTGGCTGACGGAAGAGCAGATCAAGGACGAAACCGCACAGTACGACCGGCGCGTGCTGGGCTTTCACACGCCCGCCCGCTTCGATAAGATTATTGATGTGGAGCACTGCTGGCTGCAACCCGAGCCCAGCAACTCCATCCGCCTCGCCATCCGCGACTACGCGCGGGAAAACATGCTGCGCTTCGGCAACATCATTAAGCAAACCGGCCTGCTGCGCAACCTCATCATCCGCACCGCCGAAAGCACCGGCGAGCTGATGGTGATTTTGCAGTGCTACCGCCAGCACCAGGCCATCGAGCCGCTGTTGGACTACGTGTACGAGAAGTTCCCGCAGATTACCTCCCTCAACTACGTTCTCAACGACAAAGGCAACGAAACCTTCCACGACCTGGAGGTGGTGTGCTACAAGGGCAAGCCCTACATCGAGGAAGAGATGGAAGGCCTGCGCTTCCGGGTAGGGCCGAAGTCGTTCTACCAGACCAACTCGGCGGGCGCCTATAACCTCTACAAAATTGCCCGCGACTTCGCGCAATTATCTGGCAATGAGCTGGTGTATGACCTCTACACCGGGGCCGGCACCATCGCCAACTTCGTGGCCCGCCAGGCCCGGCACGTGGTAGGGGTGGAGTACGTGGAGCAAGCCGTGCAGGACGCCCGCGTGAACTCCGAAATCAACGGTGTCACGAACACCGAATTCTATGCCGGCGACATGAAGGACGTCCTCTCCGCCGACTTCATCCAGCAGCACGGCCGCCCCGACGTGGTCATCACCGACCCGCCCCGCGCCGGCATGCACGTGGATGTGGTGCAGCGCCTGCTGGAAATGCGCGCCCCGCGCATCGTGTACGTCAGCTGCAACCCCGCCACCCAAGCGCGGGATTTGGAGCTGCTGGACGAGGCATATAAGGTAGTGAAGGTGCAGCCCGTGGATATGTTCCCGCATACCCACCATGTGGAAAACGTGGTGTTGCTGGAGCTGCGGTAAGCTATCAGATATACCATGAAATCATTTAAGCTGCAGTCACACCAAATCAAGCAACTCATCGAGTCTATGGGTAGCTGCATTGCTTCGGATAAAATCACAGTCGAAGGTCTTCCGGTAGGTTTTATGTATCGGGAAGACCCTAGCGATAAACATGATAGTGGGTGGCGTTTCTTCTCCGGTACAGAAACGCAGGAGTATGCTGATAATGGTGATAACTTTATGTATTATAATATTAATACAATCGCTAATTACGATTCGGCCGTTATTCCGTACTTGAATCTTCCTCAAGGATCAGAGCTACTACGGGTTCAGGGTAGCGTTAATTTTGAAATAGATTATACAGAATCCTAATAGACTATGTCAATAATTTTGAGGTAAATGACAAATGTTTTATCTCTGTTATCAAAAAAAACTTTGCACTAGTTTATTGATGTCTTATAATTTTCAGTAAACTATATCTGGTAAGTGTTTAGTGAAAAATAAACAACTAGTTCAATTCATCTAAAGATTTAACTATTGTGCGTCGGCTTGAATATTTGGATAGTGTGCGAGGAATAGCTGCTTTTGCAGTTATGATATATCACTTTATTGGGTGGCGTTGGGCAGACACATTGGATTTCAAAGTGTCTGCTATGCTATTTAATGGTAGCGATGCTGTGTCATTGTTTTTTGTCTTGAGCGGTCTAGTACTTTCCTGGAAATATTTTCATCCTGATAATTCGCTTGTAATTGATGGAGCACACTACAAGAATTATGTAATTAATCGAGTAATTCGTTTGTATGTACCACTTCTAGCAGCGCTAGCGGGTTATTATCTGTATTATCATAGACACGATCCGCTAAAACAGCTGGTGCTGGAGTTTGTTCTTAATAAGTATCACTGGATAGAAGAAGCGCTTCTTATTCGTGGTAAACATGATATGTATGTGCCCGCTTGGACACTAGAAGTGGAAATGGCAGCTTCATTATGCATACCTTTTTTGGTTTTATTGCTTCGCTATAATCGACAGCTGTTTGGTGCATTTGTTATTATGTTATTAGTATTAGGGTCTACTGTGATACTTTGGGAGTTATTTCATTTTTGTTTAGGAATGTGGATTGCTTATTACTTTCATCGTATAAAATCCTATGATTTAAGGAATTCGCCTCTCTATCCCTATCGATTTGTTTTATGTCTGCTAGTTTTTGCGCTTTTCTCAATGCGGCATATTATAAGAATTTTTCCGCTGAGTGATTCTGTTACTTCCTTTATGAGTTTAATTCGTATAGATATTTTTCATTTTACGGGATTGGCTTCTGCGCTTATCTTAGCTTATATAATCAATAGTCCTAAACTTCAACGGTTTTTAATTAGCTATCCTTTATTGTTTCTAGGACGTATTTCTTATAGTGTTTATTTATTGCATTGGTTTTTTGTAGTGTATGTTATGGACCATTGGGATAAACTGGCAGCATATTTTTCTACACCCGAACAATCCTTTAGCGTCTTGCTTCTTGCAGTAGTTCTTAGCACGTTGGCTACTGCTACGCTGTTTAATATTCTGGTAGAGCAGCCAGCAATTCGATTAGGCAAGCGGGTAGCCAATCGTTTTGCCCCAGCAATAGTGCTCCAGCCTACCTCCTAATAATATAAAATCAATGGACTACGCCAACGACCCCGAGCTAAACGGCAAATACCTCGGCACCATCACCAAGGATTTTGCCGCCGTTTCTGATACGCTG
Source organism: Hymenobacter citatus (assembly GCF_014333615.1). GTDB lineage: Bacteria > Bacteroidota > Bacteroidia > Cytophagales > Hymenobacteraceae > Hymenobacter > Hymenobacter citatus. The sequence goes on from NZ_JACSCY010000027.1 coordinate 8,760, forward strand.
CAAGAGGCTTCCGCTCAGATTCGGAAGCGTGATATTTCCAAATACCCGGTGTTCATCTTCGCCCGGCAGGAAGTACCGCTGGGCACCTTGCTGGTGAATGCCGACGAAGCCGGCCTGGAGTGGCACGTGTTTGCTTCCTACCTGGAACTACTGGTGCAGCAGGGCATCGTGGGCACGGAAGGCATAGAAGCTTTCCAGCAGACCTACAAAGACGCCGATGAGTTTTGCTGCTTGTTTGTGGTGGATGAGGAGTTTACCAACTTCGTGTTTATTCCCTACCCGGAGGATTAGGGTAGGAGCGGCATAATAGAAAAATCGGCCGTCATGCTGAGCGCAGCGGAGCGGAGTCGAAGCATCTCGCGTGCAGCGCTAATTTCCTGACGATTGAGATTACCGTTGCACGCGAGATGCTTCAACTTCGCTGCGCTGCGCTCAGCATGACGGCCTTCTTTCGCTGCGTACGCCGCCTACCCCTCTGCCACTTGCCGCAGCACTCGGCACGGGTTACCCACGGCTACCACGCCCGGCGGCACGTCGCGCGTGACGACGCTACCCGCGCCAATCACCGAGCCCGCGCCGATGGTCACGCCAGGCATTACGAGTACGCCGGCGCCCAGCCACACATTGTCGCCGAGGGTGATGGGGCGGGCAAACTCCCAGCCGGCAATGCGCGGCCCTACCTCCACGGGGTGGCCGGCGGTGGTGAGCACCACGTTGGGCGCCAGAAACACGTTGTCGCCGATGGTGACGGGGGCGCAATCCAGCACCACCAGGTTGTAGTTGGCGTAGAAGTTCTGGCCCAGCCGGATATTATAGCCGTAGTCGCAGCGGAAGCTGGTTTCGATGTGGGCGTTGGTTTCGTAGCCGAGTAGCTCGGCTAGCACTTGTTTGTTTAGCTCTATTGGCTCCTGATTGTAGCGGTGGCAGAGCTGCTTGGCGTGGAGGCGTTCGGCTACCAGCTCGGGGTCGTTGGCTTGGTACAGCTCGCCGGCCAGCATCTTTTCTTTTTCGGTGGGCATAGGGTAGGGAGGAAACGTGAAAAGCTCATCAAGATAGCTTTCGGATAGCAAGAACGGTGCAAACGAGAAGGCATATGCTTGCGTCTTTTCATCCGTACAGTTTGGGTGTAGTTGTTCAACTACGAGACGCAAGTATGCGTCTCTACACCCTTTCAAACTAGCTCAACCCACTTCTAAGGCAGTACCTGTTTAATAAAAACGGGCCGCCCCAGGGTAGGAGCGGCCCGTTCTACAAAATGCTGACGGCAGTTAGCCCAGTGTGTGGTACACGGCCTGCACGTCGTCGTCCTCCTCAAAACGGTCGATGAGTTTGAGCACTTCCTCGGCCTGCTCCTCGTCCAGCGACACGGTGGTGTTGGGCACGCGCTGTAATTGGGCGCTAATCACGTTGAGGCCTTTTTCTTCCAGCGCCTTTTGCAGCTGGCCGAAGTCGGGGAAGGCGCATTCCACCACGATGAGGTCGGTAACGTGGCCGTGCTCGTCCTCTTCCTGATCTTCGTACACGTCTTCGGCGCCGAAGTCAATCAGCTCCAGCTCCAGCTCGTCGCGGTCGAGGCCCTCGGCGGCCAGCTTGAACACGCCTTTGCGGGTGAAGGTGTAATCCGAAGAGCCAGAGGTACCCAGCGTGCCGTTGCCGCGGTTGAAGTACATGCGCACATTGGCCACCGTGCGGGTAGGGTTGTCGGTGGCGGTTTCGACCACAATAGCCACGCCGTGCGGGCCGTAGCCCTCGTATACAACTTCTTGATAGTCTTTCTCTTCGCGGCTGCTGGCGCGCTTAATGGCGGCGTCTACCCGGTCTTTGGGCATGTTCACGCCCTTCGCGTTCTGAATGGCGGTGCGCAGGCGGGCGTTGGTATCCGGATTAGGGCCGCTTTCCTTTACGGCCATCACGATTTCCTTGCCGATACGGGTGAAATCCTTGGACATCCGGTCCCAGCGCTTCATTTTGCGGCCTTTGCGGAATTCAAATGCGCGTCCCATCTATGGTGAACTTGTGAAATGGTGAGTGGTGAGTTTTTAGGTTCGGCGCGGGGCCGAAAGGAGGTGCAAGTTAACAGAAAGCCGGGCTGGGCGCAATGTTGGGCACTATGCGGGTTGTTGTAGCAGGTAGGCGCCTGGCCTGTCGTGCCATCGGTGGGGTAGGGGTACCACTATGGAAGGCGCTGCTACGGCCAAAACGGCGCACCCGCAGCCACTATTGCCGCAGTTGCGCCGTTTAGGTCAAGCCGTAGTACCGGGCCAAGCCCTATTCCCAGGTTCTGGCACTTTGACGCCGAAATTTCTTGGGCGTTTTATGCGTGGGACTTTCCGGCTTCGCACGCTTAGCTTTCTTTTTCTTTTTGTCGAATAGAAAGGTCAATCCAAGGGCGAGCACACTGGCGCCAGCCACGGCAATCAGCTTTTTGGGAAGCTGGTCGGGTGGGGCCGCGGGGAGATGGGCCACGCCGTTTTCGTCGAGGCGGGCGGGTGTGTAGGCGTAGCGGCCGTAGAGCGGCAATGGGAATTCATCGGCCAGGCGTTGCAAGCCCATCGTGGCTTCCAGACCCGTAATCACCGGGCCGTGGCCACAGCCAATGGCTTGCGGCTGTAACTCGGCGAGTTGGCGCACCGAGTCGCGCACCTGCTGCCAATCGTAGTTGAAGGGTGCGCCGGCCACGCTGATGCAGGGCCGTTGCAGCAGCAGCGAGGGCACCGACTCGTGGTTGGCCGTGGCAAAGGCGTCGCCACCAATGAGCGTGCGGTCTTTTTCGCGGAACAAGGCCACCTGGCCGGGCGCGTGGCCGGGCACGTGGTACCACTGCCAGTCGGGCAGGAAAGGCGGGTCTATGTCGTTATCGGGCAGGGCCTGCACGTTGGGTAAGTTGAACGACTGCGGCGGGAAGAACCGACTCACAAAGGCCAGCGAGCCGCCGCCTTCCACGGTGGGGTCGGCGGGCGGGTATACGGCTTTGCCCGTCAGAAACGGTAGCTCCAGCGGGTGCGCCAGCACCGGCACGTTCCAGTGCTCCGACAGCGCTTGCGCCGAGCCAGCGTGGTCCATGTGGCCGTGAGTGAGGATGATGGCCTCGGGGTGCGTGCCGGGGTAGAACAGCTTGTCAGCTGCTTCAATGATAGCCTTTTCGGAGCCAGGCAAGCCCGTATCTACCAGCACCCATTCGCCGGGCGTACCGGTTTCGACGAAGTATAAATTAACAAAGCGTTGGATGGTGAGCTGGTGTACACCAGGGGCTACTTGTTGCATAACAGTCAGGAAAGAGATGAATGGGAGGTACCGTATACGCAGAGTTGCCTAGCAGGGTAGGGCCATACGCAAAAAGCCCCGTTCCGCTTTCCAATGCGGAAGCGCGGCGGGGCTTTTTTTGATCAATAAGCGGTCATGCTGAGCGCAGCCGAAGCATCTCGCGTGCTGATGGTAGATACTATCTTTCGTCAGCACGCGAGATGCTTCGACAAGCTCAGCATGACGGACGGGCGAGTGGTGCCTACTGCGCTACGGCCTCCAGCTCCAGCACCTCGCTGGTTTTGGCGCGCAGTTCCTCGCACAAAGCCGGGTTGCTGGCCAGCTCCTGCCCGAAGGAGGGAATCATAGCCTTGAACTTAGCCTGCCACTCAGGAGTAGCGGCCTGCTCGGGGAAGCAGCGCTGCACAAGGCCCAGCATGATGCTCACGGCCGTGGAGGCGCCGGGCGAGGCGCCCAGCAGTGCGGCAATCGTGCCGTCGGCGGCCGCTACTACCTCGGTGCCGAATTCCAGCACGCCGCCTTCCTTAGCGTCTTTTTTAATCACCTGTACGCGCTGGCCGGCTACTTCCAGCTCCCAATCTTCGGCGCGGGCCGTGGGTAGGTAGTCGCGCAGGGCGTTCAGGCGGTCTTGCGGCGACTGGCGCACCTGCTGAATCAGGTAGCGGGTGAGGGGTAGGTTTTTGGCCCCGGCAATCAGCATGGGCCGCACGTTGCCGGCCCGGATAGATTTCAGCAAATCCAGGTAGGAGCCTTTTTTCAGGAACTTAGTGGTGAAGCCGGCATAAGGGCCAAACAACAGCTCCTTGCGGCCGTTGATCTGGCGCGTATCCAGGTGCGGCACCGACATAGGCGGCGAGCCTACGGCGGCTTTGCCGTACACTTTGGCGCCGTGCTGGGCAATCACTTCGGGGTTGGTGCACTTCAGCCACTGCCCGCTCACCGGGAAGCCGCCAAAGCCGTGGCCTTCCGGAATATCCGATTTTTCGAGCAGGGGTAAGGAGCCGCCGCCCGCGCCAATGAACACAAACTTGCCGTATACCTTGCGCGAGGTATCAGCGGCGCGGTCGCGCACCCGAATGCGCCACGTGCCGTCGGGCTTCTGCTTCAGCTTCTCTACCTCGTGGTTGAGGTGAAACGACACGCCCGGCAGCTGTTGCAGCCGCTCGAACAGCGTGCGGGTGAGGGAGCCGAAGTTTACATCGGTGCCGATGGGCATGTAGGTAGCCGCCACGGGCGTTTGCGAGTCGCGGCCTTCCATCACCAACGGCATCCAATCGGCCAGCTGCTGCCGGTCTTCGCTGTACTGCATGCCCTGGAACAAAGGCGACTGGATCATTGCGTCGAAGCGCTTGCGGAGGAAGTCCACGTTGTTGCTACCCCACACAAAGCTCATGTGCGGCACTTGCTGAATGAACTCGTGGGGCTCCGGCAACACGCCTTTCTCTACGAAGAAAGACCAAAACTGCTTGGACTGCTCAAATTGCTCGGCAATTTTCACGGCCTTGCTGATGTCCACGGAGCCGTCGGGGCGCTGAGGGGTGTAGTTGAGTTCACAAAAAGCCGAGTGACCCGTGCCGGCGTTGTTCCAGGCATCGGAGCTTTCGGCGGCCACCAAATCGAGGCGCTCGAAGATGGCAATGGTCAGGTCGGGCTGCAATTCTTTGAGTAGGGTACCCAGCGTAGCGCTCATGATACCCGCGCCAATCAGAATGACATCGACAGAAGAAGAGGTAGGGAGCGAAGGGCTCATAGGTTGATAGTACAGAGCAAGAAATCAGGAAGAAAACGCAAAAGTATCCGAGTTGTTCGGTTTATGCACACGAAAACCTGTTAACCACGGCAGTACGGCCTACCCCAAACGGTGCGCTAGCAGCTCAACAATACCCCAAGCAAACGGTTGAAAACGAACATTTTTCTCCAGAGACGTGTATTAAGCACGACATTACAACATTAGCTTGGTTGCGCATGCCCCTACACTACATTGTCTACACGAGTGTGGCCGAGAAGCCTTTCACCCCGGCAGAGTTGGAGCAGATTCTGATCCGGGCGCGGGCAAAAAACACCACCCTCCGCGTGACGGGCATGTTGCTGTACAGCGCCGGCCAAATCTTGCAGGTGCTGGAAGGGCCGCCCGAGGCCATCGAGCAGCTGTACGGTACCATTGCCACTGACCCCCGCCATCACCACGTTGCAACGGTAGCCGAAGGCACCAGCGAGCGGCGCTTGTTTCCAGACTGGAGCATGGGCTTTGGCGAGGCTTCGGCGCCGGAATTTGCCCGCCTGGCCGGCTACGTCGACTCCAGCCGCACCACTTTTCTGCTGCCTCGCGCCCACAATCTGCCCGTAGCGCTGCGCGATATGCTGATGCATTTCGTGAGCAAGCCGGGTGCAGTATAAATAGTTTTGTTATTGCGTTTAAAATATTGATTATCAATGTTTTAAAAATGAATAGAAAGGCGCTTTCAATAGGCTGATAAGGACCTTTCTACCCTACTTTGGTGTTGTGGTAAGTGATGATCGACCTACCACAACTTCCGCTTTTCGATACCGCTCCCGCACGCACGCACGCGGCCAAAATCTGGCTGCCCAAGCGCGTGGTGTTCACCCCCGATGCCCTCGACGAAGAATTTGGCCAGCAGATTCTGCGCCGCGTAGAGGCCCACGGTCTGGAGGTAGAGCTGCTGAAAAGCAACCGCATCACCAACCTGCGCGGCGCCGACACCGCCGAAACCTACCGCCGCGCCAAGAGTACCCTGGCCGTGGTGAAGGCCCCACCCAGCGCCCTGCGCCTGCAACCCACGCCCCCCTCCGCCGACTGGCAAATGAACCTGGCCGAAGGCTGCCCCGCGCACTGCCAATATTGCTACCTGGCCGGCTCGCTCTCGGGGCCGCCGGTGGTGCGCGTGTTTGCCAATCTGCCCCAATTGCTGGAAAACACGACGCAGTGCGAGCAGCCCGGTCGCCTCACCAGCTTCGAGGTGAGCTGCTACACCGATGTGCTAGGTATTGAACACCTCACGGGCAGCCTGGCTGAGTGCATCCGCTACTACGGCCAGCGCGAGGGCGCCCGCCTGCGCTTCGTGAGCAAGTACGACCACGTGGATTCGCTCCTTTGCCTACCCCACCACGGCCACACCCGCGCCCGTTTCAGCCTGAACGCCGAGCCGGTAGTGCGGCGCCTGGAAGCGGGCACTGCCTCGCTGGAAGCCCGCTTGCAAGCCCTGCGCCGTCTGGCCCTACCCGTGGCCGAGGGGGGCGGCGGCTACCCCATCGGGGTAGTATTGGCGCCCATCATGCCCATCCCCGACTGGCAGCAGCATTACACCCACCTGCTCGACCGCCTGGCCGCTACCCTCGATTTCGACTGCGACCTGACGGTGGAGTTCATCAGCCACCGCTTCACACCCGGCTCCAAGGATGTGCTGCTACAGTGGTACCCCAATACCTCCCTGGACTTCGACGAAGCCACCCGCGCCGTGAAGCGCAACAAGTTCGGCGGCCACAAATACGTGTACCAGCCCGACGACATGCGTACGCTCAAGGAGTGGTTTTACCAGGAGTGGCAGCGCCGCTTCCCGCAAGCACCTATCAAGTATTGGACTTGATGGTGAAGTTGCGAGGTTGTGAAATTGTGAATTGTCTGTCATCCTGAGCGCAGCGAAGGACCTTCTTACGATAGAACGACAAGCGTAATAACGACTCGTTCTCACGTGATAAGGTCCTTCGCTGCGCTCAGGATGACAGACAATTCACAATCTCACAATCTCACAATCTCACCATTTCCTACCCCAAAAACACAAACTGCCGCACCGATTCCCAGGGGCCGCCGCGGTAGGCCCACAGATGCATGCCTTTGCCTTGTGCCTCGAAGGGCTGAAACGATGAGCTTAGTTCTTCGTGCAGGGCCCGCGCTACTTTGGGGTCTACCTTGTTTTGGATGGTGACGTGGGGGCGGCGGCGCTGCTGATCCTGGGGGGTGAGGTAGGGCAGCCACTGCTGTTGCAGCTCCTGGTGCAGGGCTTGCAGGGCCGGGCTTTCGAGGGAGTAGGCCACGCCGCGGCCTAAAAACTGCACGCCCGTTACGCTTAGCGTCAGTGGGGTCATGTGGCGGGCGCGGGTTGCTAGCTCCCGCGTTATAGCTTCAAGTTGGTCGCCGGGTAGGTGGTGAAACAGCGTGAGATGAGCCGCCAGGTAGTTGCGTTCGGGCGGGAAATGTTCCTCGCGCAGGTGGTTGAAAAACTGCTGGGCGTCGGCGTCGAGCGTGAGGGTCAGGATAAGGGGTGCGTCCAAAGAGGTAGGCGTTACGGGAGTAAATCGGCGCTTTGGATCAGCTGGCCGCCGCGGTGCTGCACATCGGCGCGGGCGCCGGCGTAGCCCTCCGCGTCGATGGCGCGGGTGGCATCCTCGATTACATACGTGGCAAAGCCCTCGGCCAGCGCATCTTTGGCGGTGAAATACACGCAGTAGTCGGCGGCCAGGCCGGCCAGGTACACCTCCGTCACGCCCCGGCCGCGCAGGTAGTCGGCTAGGCCAGTGCTTTTTAGGTGACCGTTGTCGAAGAAACCGCTGTAGCTGTCGATTGCGGGGTTGGTGCCTTTGCGGAAGATGGCTTCGATGCGGTGCTGATCCAGCTGCGGGTGCAGGGCGGCGTCGGGCGTGCCCTGCACGCAGTGGTCGGGCCACAGCACTTGCTCGTGCCCGTGCAGCGAGATACGGTCAAATACGGCGTGGCCAGCGTGGCTGCTGGCGAAACTCTGGTGGCCGGCCGGGTGCCAGTCTTGGGTGGCTACCACTAACTCGAAGTGCGGTTGTAGGGCGTTGGCCAGCGGAATCACGGCGTCGCCATCGGGCACGGGCAAGCGGCCGCCCGGCACAAAGTCGGGCTGAATATCAATGAGCAGGAGTGCTTTCATATGGTACAGACAACAAACGTGGCAGGGCTGGCGTGGTAAGGGAGGCCGCCCGCGGCAAATTAGCCGACCTGCCGGAATTTCTCCTCCATTCGGCCACTCAAATCAAGCAGGCCAAGCCTGTTGCCCGCTGCCCTGCGCCATGTACGCTGCCGACTTTTCCGTGAAATTTCCCCCGTCACCCTGTACCTTGCCGCTGAGCTGTTGGTAGGCAGCAGTGCTAAAATGGGTATGAGACAAAGAATATCGTGGAGCGTCGTAGGGGGTAGGGTAGGTGTTGTGTTGGGCTTCAGCTTCTTGTTGGGGCATTCGACTGTGGCGCAGGTGCTACGCCAGCCTGCTGAAGCGCCGGCCGCGGAGGCCCTACCGGCCGGCTACGTGCGGATACCCAACACTCGTCTGTTGCTCCTGCCGCCCGCTGGGTTCAGCACGGCGCCGGGCTTCGCGGGCCTGCGCCACGGCAATGTGGCTGTGCAGGTATATGAGTTGCCGACCACCAACTACTACACCAACGCCGCCAGCTTCGGGCCGGCCAAGATTACGGCCCGCGGCGGCAAGGTGCTGGCCGACGATGCGGTGCAGGTGCAAGGCTACCCCGCCCGCTTGATCTGGGCTGAGCCGCAACCTACCCGCCGCAGCTACCAGCTGGCCTTTGGCGACTCTACCTTTGCCGTGCTGCTTACCACCACGCCCTACCCTGCTGCCGATACGGCCACCGGCGCGGCGCTGCGCCGGGCCCTGCTCTCGGCTCACTACGAGCGTGGTATGGCCGCCGACCCTTTTGCTCGCCTCGGTTTCACGCTCGACGACAAGGCCTCGCGCTTTGCCTTTGCGCGCCAAATGGGCAATCAGCTTATCTACACCCAAGCTGGCAGCCGCGTCGAACCACTCGGCAACGAGCCCGTCGTCACGGTCATTCCCATGCCCTTCAGCTCGGCCATGACGGCCGCCGACGTCGCCGATGACCTCATTACCACGTTGCGCCAGTACGGCCTCACCGATTACAGCGTGCGCCGCACGGCCACTACGCACCCCCACGAGCTGGAAAGCTACGAGGTGGAAGCCTACGGCAAACTGCGCGGACAAAAGGTGCTAATATTCCAGCAGGTGACAGTGCTGCGCAACACGGCTATTGCCCTGGAGGGTATCGCCCGCGACGACTACGAGACGAACTTAGCGGAGTTTCGAAAGCTCACCCAGTCTATCCGGAAGAAGTGATGAGTTGTCGCTACGCTAATGCAACCCATGGTATCTTCATCTGACTATTATTCACGGGTCATTCTACATTCTGACTGCTCACATGCTACTCCCCCTCTACCAAGTCGACGCCTTTACGGACAAACTATTTACTGGCAACCCTGCTGCCGTGTGTCCGCTCACCGAGTGGCTGCCCGTCGAAACCATGCAGGCCATTGCCGCCGAAAACAACCTGGCCGAAACGGCCTTTTTTGTGCCGCGCGAAGGCCAGGAGGGCGAATATGAAATTCGCTGGTTTACGCCCGTTGTGGAGGTAGAGCTGTGCGGACACGCTACGCTGGCCTCGGCCCACGTGCTGCTACGGCATCTCAATTTCAAGGGTGATGCCCTGACGTTTCATTCCAAAAGCGGTCCGCTACGCGTGCGCCAGCACGAGAGCGGCCGGCTCACGCTGGACTTCCCGAGCCGGCCGCCTCAACTGCTCGACGCGGTGCCAGAAGGCCTGCTCGCCGGGCTGAGCGCTACCCCCCAGCAAGTGCTGGCCGGCCCCGACCTAGTGGCGTTGTTTGCTTCGGCAGAAGAAGTGGCGGCCTTGCAACCCGATCAGGCCGCGTTGCTGCAAGTGCCTTACCGGGGCGTTATTGCCACGGCGCCGGGCAGCGGTGAGGTTGATTTTGTGTCGCGGTTTTTCGGGCCGCGTGTAGGCGTGCCCGAAGACCCTGTCACCGGCTCGGCGCACACTACCCTGGTGCCGTATTGGGCCGAACGGCTGGGCAAAACCAAGCTACGCGCCCGCCAGGTGTCGCCCCGCGGTGGCGACCTGTGGTGCGAGCTGCGTCAGGACCGGGTGCTTATCAGCGGCCACGCCGTGACGTATCTGAAGGGCGAGATTGAGGTAGGGTAGCAACCATTCGGCTTCGCAATGCGACTATTGCTGCGCTGCTTCTTGGCAACTATATGACTAGTAAGTGTCGACGGATGCCGGACAAAAGCCATTAAAAACCGATAATCCGCTATCCACAATCTACCTAATCTTGCCCGACCACTCCCTGATGCGAATGAGAAACATCTTCCTGCTCTTTGCTTGTCTGCTGTCCGCCGTGGCCAGTTATGCCCAACGTAGCGCCACCATCACCTACGACGTAACCTACCACGACAAAGCCGTGCCCGAAGGGCGCCTGCAATTGTTTATCGACGGGCCACGGGCGCACCTGCAACGGGTAGCCGATGCGCAGGCCAAAGAGCAGCAGTACCTGGACTACGCCGCCCAGCGCACCTTGCAGGTGCTCACCCTACCCAACGGGGGGCACTTGACGCAGGCCAAGGCCTTTAGCGCCTACGAGCAGCCCGAGCTGCAGCCCGATACAGCTACCATCCTGGGCTACCCTTGCAAGAAGGCCAAAGTCATTATCCGCTCCAACACGGTGGAGGTGTGGTATACCAACGCCCTACCCCTAAAGGGCACGCCCAGCATTGGGGTGGCGCCGGGTCTGGGGCTGATCCTGAAAACGGTCCGCAATGGCGAGCAGGCCGTCACCGCTACCCGCATCAAACTTGGCTCCGTCAAAAGCGCCGATTTGGCCTGGTCTACCCCGGCCACGATGGGCCCGGTGGTGGATGCCGCTACCTACAACCGTCAGGTGATTGACAGCCGGTTCACCACCATTCCAGTGTTCCGGCAGGAGCAGCTTTCCTTCGGCAACGACCAGCCCAACCCGGCGGCCGGGCAAGCCAACGTCACCTACCACTACGCCGGCGGCACGGTCATTCTCAAGAAAATCAAGCTGCCTGATTACAAAGCCGGTACGCAGATTTTGGCGGAGTTGTCGCAGTACTCCAACGGCGATGCGTACGACCGAACGGGGTCGGTGTTTATGATTCCGCTGGACAAGCAGCAGTCGTTTCTGAATGGCTTGCAACAAGGCGTGAAGGCCCTACCCGTGTATAAGGAGAAATACCAGGGCGTGGTGGCTACCGAACAGTACCTGCCCCCGCTGGAACTGATGCGCTTTTTTACCCCCTTCGGCGTGCGGGCCTACAACGCCGCTTCTACCATCAAAGGCTATAATTGGGCCGACTCGGCGGTGTTTCGGCAGGACGTGACCGAGCTGGCGCCCCGCTTGCAGGGCGAGGTGTGGCTGGGCGTGTTCATCGGCAACTACGACAAGGGCGGGCACAAGGTGAGTCTGCGCCTGCAATACTATCCTGGTGGCGGCTCCGATAAGCCAGCGCCTACCCCCACGGTGCTGCCGCTATTCAACTCTACCAACCTCATGGAAATGGCCGGGCAGGAGTACGGCACCATGTTCGGGCAGGACTCGCTGACTGTTACGGTGAACGTTCCGCAGGCGATGAAGAACGTGCAGCTGCGTTATATCACCACCGGCCACGGGGGCTGGGGCGGTGGCGACGAGTTCAATCAGAAATTGAACGAAATCTTCCTGGACGGCAAGCAAGTGTACCAGTTCATTCCCTGGCGCACCGACTGCGGCACGTACCGGCTGCTGAACCCCTCGTCCGGCAACTTCGGCACCGGCCTTTCCTCGTCCGATCTGAGCCGCTCGAACTGGTGCCCCGGTAGCCTAACGCCGCCCGTCTACATCCCCCTGCCCGACTTACCCGCAGGACAGCACACGCTCAAAGTAGCCATTCCGCTCGGCAAACGGGAAGGCACCGCGTTCAGTGCCTGGAACGTGTCGGGGTGCCTACTAGGCACGGCCAAGCAATAGAGTGATGCTCACTACCGCACGCGCTCGGCTGCGCCGAGTGAGTGCGGTAGTTCCCTTTCGACTTTATAGCTGCACGCCTATCTTCACGCCAGCCGGAAAGTAATATCCCCGGTGCCCGTAGTCGGAAGTACCGCTCTTGAACTGGGCCGCTACGGCATCCGACTGATTGTGCCGCTGCCGCCAGCCTACGCCCGCGTACAGATCCAGAAATACCCGGCCGGGTGGTAGGGGCGCCTGGTAGCCCACCGTAGCTGCCGCCCCGTAGCGGTTGATGGTGGTGCGGGTAGGAATGCGGCCGTACTCCAAGTACTCCAGGCCGTTGGGGCCTTTCACCTCACGCCAGCCCAGGGTAGGGTAAGTCATGCGGAAGTGCTGGAAGGTAGGGCCGTAGCTGAAGTAGAAGCCGGTGGGGTATGCCTGGCGGTTCGCCGCTCGCAGGTACAAGCGGTGGCGAAGCTCCGCACCCACGCCCCGCACCAATTCGTCGGGGTCGGAGGCGGCGTAGCCTGGCACATTGGGACGCCCGGCCGGGCCGTGGTACAGTTGTGCCGTGAGGGCTACGCTCTGCTGCGGGTGGCGCGGCAGGCCATACTCCGCCTCCAGCCAATAACCGCTCAGTACCACGTGCTGTGGCACTACTTTCAGCGCCAAAAAGCGGGCGGCGGGGAGTGGGGCCTGCTGGGCCGCTGCGGGTAGTGCCCCACTGGCCAGCAGGCCCGCGCAGGCCCACCTTATTAGTCTCACAAGACGAAAACGTGCGCGCACTAGGGTAGGGGCGTAATGGGCAACAAGCTCAGCTGCTCGAGCTTCGTGCCGGTGTAGCGGTATTGGTAGAGACCATCGGCGCCAATGGCTAGCAATAGGCCCGCGTGTGGAATCACGTCCGTCACCTTCACCTGAAAATGCTCTTGCAGCGTGAGCTGAGGCGTTTGCTGGGTAGAGAAGGTTTTCAAACCGTCGCTGTCGCACACAAACAGCTGCCCGTTGTCGACTCCCAGGCCCTGTGGTCCCGTCATGGGGTAGGTTTGGGCCAGGCGGGGCTTGTCGAGGCTGGTGAGGTCGATGACCTGGAGCTGGTTGGGGCCGCCTCCGCAGAACTGGCCGCTGCGTAGCGTTACGTAGGCGTACTTGCCATCCACTACCACCGGGTCGCAACTCACCACGTGCTGGTAGTAGGACACCTGGCGCGGAGCCTGGGGTGTGGCAGCGTCAAAAATATACATGCCCCGCTGCGTACCCAGGAATAGGTAGTGGTCATAGGGGAATATCGTTTCGACGCCAAAGGCCAGCTCTAGCTTGGCGCCCGCTACCGGCGACGCGGGCGTGCGCAGATCAAACAAGCGCAGGCTCTGGTTATCAACCGTATACAGCGTCTGGTTGAGGATGGTGAATCGGGCCAACGACCCGCTTTTCCCGGTCAGGTTGCCGGGTGCCGCTGCTGAGGCGTTGGGACTGTTGAAGAATACGTCTCTACCCCACCAGCCCCAACTAGTGGGAGGCGTGTTGGTACCGGGTGCCGGAATACTCACGTGCTGCCAGCCCACTACCACCGTGTTTTCGGGGCGATTGGTCGCGCAGTTGGCTGCCAGGTAGCCCATCGGCGGCAGCAGCTCCCGAAAAGCGTTACGCACGCGGCTGGTGATGCGGGGCGCCTGCACGTTGCTCACGTCCAGCGTCACCAAGTCGGGTCCGTTGTCGACATAGAGGTAGTTGTTTTGAATGGCCAGATCTATGTTGCCGGGCACGCGCAGAAAGCCTAGCGCTTTCGGATGGCTGGGGTCTTGATTATCAATTATATGCAGGCCCTCGTACAGCTCATTGACGAAGATGTACTTTCCCCACAGGTAGATTTTACCGGTCTTGTGCATGGCCCGCGCGGGCAGCACCGTTACGGATTCTTCCAGCGCCGTGCGCGTCATCAGCTGCGGGCAGTAGCCGTAAGCGGAGTTACTCCACATGGTGTCTGTGATGGACGGCTGCGGTTCCTCTTTATCGGCAGAAGAACAGGCCAGCAAACCGCTCAGCAGCAAACAGCTAAGCCAGCGAGTATAGGTTTGAAGCATAGGGATAATGAATGAAAAGTGAAATAATAAGTCCTGCTTTTTTGGTAGAGGCATCCGCTGCGAGAATGGTTGCAGGTCTATATGTGAATTTTATATATAGTTCGTTATAAGGCGCGTAGAGGCCTTCGGAGTAGCCGAGAGGAAAACTAGGTGCCGAGAATAGGGTGCTATTGAGTTTGCTGCTCGGGCACAATTTGAATGCTGGGGTAGGGGGGGGCTACCCCTTGGCCCGCACGGCTTTTTTGCCAGCCACGGGCGCAGCCAGCTTATCGGGGTTGTCGGCCAGGAACTTGCCCCAGCTTTTGCCGCCAGCTTTCTGGTTGTTACCCTTCTGATAGTGGTGGCACATGGCCACGGCCAGTGCGTCGGTGGCATCCAGAAACTTGGGGGCTTCCTCGATGGGCGGCAGTTGCAGGGTTTGGCGTAGCATATGAGCCACTTGCTCCTTACTAGCTGCGCCCGAGCCCGTTACCGACTGTTTTACCTTGGTAGGCGCATACTCCACATACGGAATCTGGCGCGACAAGCAAGCGGCAATGGCCACACCCTGCGCCCTGCCTAGCTTCAGCATGCTCTGGGCATTCACGCCGTAGAAAGGCGCTTCAATGGCCAGTTCGTCGGGCAGAAACTCGTCAATCAGCTCCACCATGCGGTCGTAGATACGCTTGAGCTTGAGGGCGTGGTTGGCCAGCTTCTTCATCTCAATCACGTCGTAGCGCAGTACCTTCACTTTGGAGCCCTGCACCTCAATCATGGCGTAACCCATAATCTGCGTGCCGGGGTCGACGCCCATGATGATTTTGGGCAGTAAATCGGTGGCGGCCAAGGGTGCGAGCATGAGTGGTGGGTTTGGGAGTCGGTGAGCAGTGGGAAGCAGCAGATACGTGTCGGCTTTCAGGTAGCAGTATCTGATAGAAACCAGTTCCCAACAACCAACAACTAGCAACTGACAACTAACTTGCCGGGCCAATAAGCTTTTTCTCTTTTGCCTCCCGACCCTCTACAAAACTACGCCCAAAAGCCGGATAATGCTGGCCGTCGGCGCAACTGGCTGGTGCTGGCAGGCAAATTACTCGTGACGCTGCTCACGCTGGGGCTGCTGTACTACTCCGTATTTGCCGATGCCGCCACGGCGGCGGCCTGGCGGCAACTGGTGGCCACCTCGCTCACAGGGGCGGGCCGCGGGCCGGTGCTGGCCGCGCTGGCGCTGGTACCCGTCAACTGGGGCCTGGAGGCCTGGAAGTGGTGGCGCCTGGCCCGGCACCTGGAGCCCGTCTCGTTTCGGCGCAGCTACCGGGCCGTGCTGGTGGGCCTCACCCTGGGCTTCGTAACGCCCAATCGGGTAGGCGACTACGCTGGCCGCATCATCGAGCTGAAAAGTCGGCGGCTGGATGCGCTGGGGGCCGTGTTTCTGGGCCGCTACTGCCAGCTGATTGCGACGGTGGCGGCCGGTTCGGTGGGCCTTGCGTATTTTCTGCTCCGGTTTTATCTAATAGGCTACCCGGCCACGCAGGTAGGCGTGGTGGTGGCTGTGTTGCTGCTGAATGCGGCCGTGCTGCTGCCGTATTACCGCTCGCGCCTGCTGCTGGCAGCCTTGGGGCTGGTGCGGCCGTTGCGCCGCTTCCGGCGGTTTCTGGCCGTCATGCCCAGCTACTCGGCCCGCGCCCTCACGGTGGTGCTGGCCATTGCCGGGCTGCGCTACCTGGTGTTCTGCGTGCAATTTGGCTTGCTGCTGCTGGCCTACGGTGCCCGGCCGGGGGTAGGCGAGGGGCTGGCCGCCGTGGCGGGCACGTTCCTGTTTAAGTCGCTGGTGCCCTCGCTCAACGCCCTGGCCGACGTGGGCGTACGGGAATTGTCGGCCACGCATTTGTTTGGGTTGCTGGGTCAGCCGGTGCTGCCGGTGCTTAGTGCAAGCCTCAGCCTGTGGGTCGTGAACATTGCGCTGCCCAGCGCGGTGGGGCTATTGTTTGTGCTGCAAGTGAAAGTGTTTCGCAAGAAAAAAGCCCGTCGGGCCGCGCATTCATGAAAACGAACTGGATAGGGGTAGGGTTGATAGCCGCGCCGTTGGTGTATGCCGGTGTGATGGTGGCCCTGCGCCGGGCGTGGACCTCACCCCCTAGCCCCCTCTCCGCAGGAGAGGGGGAACTAGTTTTAGCACTAGATTCTAGTGCAGATGAGTTCTTTTATTCTAAGCTAGAGCTAGAAGAACTAGCAGCTAGTTCCCCCTCTCCTGCGGAGAGGGGGCTAGGGGGTGAGGTTTTCAAGAAACCTCGCTTCTCCGTCCTCATCGCAGCCCGCAACGAAGCCGCTACCCTCCCGCACCTGCTTCACGACCTGAACCAGCAAACCCTACCCGCCGCGCAGTTCGAGGTGATTGTGGTCGACGACCATTCCACCGATGCCACAGCGGCCGTAGCTTCCCAAACTGCTACCGATTTCCCGCTTCACCTCATCCAGTTGGCCCAGCAGCCCGGCGCGCCTACCGGCAAGAAAGCGGCCCTGCAAGCCGCGCTAGCCGTGGCCCGCGCCCCCTGGGTGGTGTGCACCGATGCCGATTGCCGCCTCGGCCCCGACTGGCTCCGCAGCTATGTCCAACTCATTCAGCACGAGCCAGCTGTGCGCTTCATCAGCGGCCCCGTGCTGCTTACCGGCCCCGATACCGTACTGCACCGTCTAATGGGCCTAGAGTTTGCCGGCTTGGTAGGAGTAGGCGGCGCCTGTATCCAGGCGGGCTTCCCCACGATGTGCAACGGCGCCAACCTCGCCTACCGCCGCGACTCCTTCGCGGCCGTGCAGGGCTTCGTCGGCAACGAGCACCTGGCCAGCGGCGACGATGAATTTCTGCTGCACAAGTTGCACGCGGCCTACCCCGGTAGCATCCGGTTTTTGCAGGCAGAGGCGGCCGTGGTGCGTACGGCCGCGCCGCCTACCCTGTCGGCCTTGCTGCGGCAGCGGGTGCGCTGGGCCAGCAAGTGGCGCCACTACCAGGCCACCGCGCCGCAACGCCTGGCGGTGCTGGTGCTGCTGGCCAATGTGTCGTTGGCGGCCGGGCCGGTGCTGTGGCTGCAGCAGCCGGGCCTGGGGCCGTGGGTTGGCGCGGCGTGGGCACTCAAGCTCGGCGCCGATGTGTGGTTTCTCCGGCCCGTGCTGCGTCTGCTGCACCAGCCGCGGTGGCTGCGCATGATACCGCTGTTGCAGCTGGCCTACGCGCCCTACACGCTGGGGGTAGGACTGTTGGGCCTGCGCGGCGGCTACCAGTGGAAGGGGAGGCAGGTGAAATAAAAAGCGTCTTTTCCTTGAGAATATAACGCGCCTGATAGTACTTGAGGGAGTAAGCAACGAGCAGTAACCACTTCAGCAAATACACCATGAGTCAGGCAACGATACGCGGGGCATTAACGGTCGGGATGGGGGTAGTGGCGTGCGCTATAGGCGCAGTTTGTTTATCAGCAGGCGGGCTGTTGCACGAGCCGGAGGAGGTAGTGGAGGTTGGGTGGTGTGGAGTGGTCAGTACACCTGTTGCGCAAGAGGCAGAGTTACCCGAGCTGGCCTCAGAGGAAATGGCGCGCTACGCTGCTGGCGAAGCATTGTTTAGAGGTAATTGTGCGCAGTGTCATGCGGTGCTAGATAGGGTAGTTGGTCCTGCATTAGCCGGCGTTACCAAGCGTCGACCTGAAAAATGGATAACGCAGTGGGTGAAAAATTCAGCTAAAGTTGTTGCCAGTGGCGACTCATATGCAGTGAAGCTATACGCAGATTACGATCAGCAGCAAATGCCTAGCTTCGACATGTCAGACCAAGAAATCAAAGATATTTTAGTCTACATAGAAGTAGAGCAGGGCACTGGAGCAGTAGCCCGTAACTAAGCCAACTGCACGGCTGCCTGACTTTCTCCGGCCTCAACCCTATATTTGCTACCCTCCCCGACCTACACCATCCCCGTGACCGACGCCGAATTCGATATCTTAGACGAGCTATATTTCGTCACGCCTTTCGCTGAATTGAGCCGCAAAACCGGCCTTGCGGCCCCTGTGCTGGAAGAAAACCTGCGCAGTTTGCTGGAGCAGGACCTCATCCGCAGCTTCTGGCCCGATGCCGATACCGAGCTGGCCTACGAGCCTACCTCCTTCGGTGCCATCTGCCGCGATGCATTCTTTTTGGCTTCCAAGGAAGGCCTGCTGCAACACAACACCCGCTAGCTGTGGCTGCACCTACCGCTTCCGCGCCCACTGTAGCGGCAGCCGCCCGGCCGCCCGGCTACTACGTGCGGCAGCGGTTGCTGCAAAACCGGCCCGCCATGTTCGGGCTGGCGTTCATTGTCTTGTGCACATTGCTGGCCGTATTAGGCTACTGGGTACTGCCAGACAACTCGCCCAATGCCAACAACGGCTTGGTGCAGTTGCAAAAGGAGTCGCCAGGCTTTCAGGTCACCATTCTAAAGCTGCCGCTGCCCACGACCGGCCGCGCTGCGGCCACCAATAACCCATTGCGGACGTGGTGGCAGGGTAGGGCCCGCCGGTTTCAGGAAGTGCCGGTGGGCGGCCGTCCTACCTTCACCACCGACTCGGCCTTTTTTCCGGCTTACCAAAACCACAGCGCCCTACCCGACCCCCCGCGCCGCTACGCCCTGCGCCAACTGGCCGGCCGCGACGGCTCGCCCGCCGAGCTGCAACAGCTCATCCTCGATGAGCGTGTGGAGCAGCGCACCTACTGGCTGGGCACCGACAAAGCCGGCCGCGACGAGCTGAGCCGCTTGCTGCTGGGCACGCGCATCTCCCTGGGCATTGGCCTGGTGGCCGTGCTGATTTCGTTGGCCCTGGGCATGCTCATTGGGGCCGTGGCAGGCTACGTGGGCGGCTGGGTCGATAGCCTATTGCTGGGTCTGATGACGGTGGTGTGGAGTATTCCCGGTATCATGCTGGTTATTGCTATTTCGCTGGCTCTCAACAGCAAAGGCGTATGGGTGTCGTTTGTGGCGGTGGGCCTCACCATGTGGGTAGACGTAGCCCGCGTGGTGCGCGGCCAGATGCTGAGCCTGCGCTCCGCAACGTTTGTAGAGGCTGGCCGCGTATTAGGCCTACCCCAGCGCCGGCTGATAGCCCGCCATCTGCTGCCCAATATGATTGGCCCGCTGATTGTGCTGGCTACCAGCAACTTCGCGGCGGCGATTTTGCTGGAGGCCGGACTAAGCTTCCTGGGGCTAGGCGTGCAGCCCCCGGCCCCGTCGTGGGGGCTGATGGTAAACGAGGGGTTTCAGCTCCTGGGTACCGAGGCTGGGTTGTGGCTGACGCTGCTGCCTGGTCTGGCCATCAGCCTATTGGTGCTGAGCTTCAACCTGCTCGGCAACGGCCTCCGCGACGCCTATGATCCTAAAACACCCGTAGCAAATGTCTAAGTATATATCTCCCGAAAAGCGCCTGTTCCTAAAAGAGCGTGAGCTGGGGGCCCTGCTGGAAATCACCCAGGCCATCACGCTCGACTCGCCGGAGGCCGCGCTGTACAAAATATTTCAGTTCACCCTGCTCGGCCAGCTCAATATCCGGCGCATGGTGCTCTATGTGAAGGAAGAGGGCCAGTGGCAGTGTGTAGTGAGCTTTGGCAGCGGCCTGGTCGATTTTTATCGTCTTCCCCTACCCGAGCACATTCTGGAGCATAGCCCTACCCAGCCTGTACCCGTAGCCGACTTGGGACTGGGAACCGAATGGGAACAACTGGAGCTGCTGATTCCGGTGCAGCACCGCGGCGAAACGCTGGCCTACGTGCTCATCGGCAACGTGCACGACGACTACGTGCCCGAGGAAGCCACCAAATTCCTGGAAACGCTGAGCAACATTTTAATCGGGGCGGTGGAAAACCGTCGGTTGGGCCGGCAACGCGTGGCAGCGGCTGCTATGCGCAAGGAAATCGAAATTGCGCAGGAGGTGCAAACCATGCTGTTTCCGCGCAGCCTACCCAACGACGCAGACGTGGCCGTGCACGCCAGCTACGTGCCCCACACTGCCATTGGCGGCGACTACTACGACGTCGTGCCCATCAACAAGGAGCGGTTCCTGTTTTGCGTGGCCGATGTATCGGGCAAGGGCGTGCCGGCGTCGTTGCTGATGTCGAACTTCCAGGCCGGCCTACGGACGCTGCTACGCCAGCAGGCCGATCTGGCTACCATCGTGGCCGAGCTGAACAACCTGATTTACCGCAATGCCGTGTCGGAGAAGTTCATCACGGCTTTCTTTGGTATCTACAACCGCGCCACGCGTGAGCTGGAGTACGTGAATGCGGGCCACAATTCGCCCATCCTGCTCTGCGACGACCATCACCACGAGCTGCTGGCCGATGGCACCACGATGCTTGGTATTTTCGAGGAACTGCCCTTCTTAAAAGTGCAGCAAACCAAAGTCCCCTCCCGCTCCCTGTTACTCACCTACACCGACGGCTTAACCGAAGTGTTTGACCATGAGGTAGAAGAGTTTGGTGAGGAAGGTGTCCTCAACTTTCTGCGTCGCTCCCGCTACGTGCCGCTCCCTACCCTGCACCGCGAGCTGCTTCAGGAAATAGAAACCTATAACAGCGAAGGCAGCCACTTCGCCGACGACATCACGATTCTCACTTGCCGGTTTAAGTGAGATGGTGAGATGGTGAGATAGTGAAATGGTGAGTTTGTGAAGTTGTGAAAGCAAAGCGGCTGTCATCCTGAGCTTGCGAAGGA
>NZ_JACSCY010000028.1 GCF_014333615.1 Hymenobacter citatus
TTGAATTTGCAAGCATCCGGCAAAAACTTTTTTTTGTCGGGCCGACTCGTTGCCAAGCGCTAAGAGTCCTGCTTGTCGGTTCAACCCACCCGCGTTTCGGTTTGGGAGTGCAAAAGTGGTGGTTGATTCGCAACTTTCCAAATGCGCTGGACTAAAAAAAAGCGCTATAAATTGTAAGGCTTTATTTATCAGGCAAAAAAAGAGTGGGGCACAAGCTACATAGCTTGTGCCCCACTCTTTTTTTGCCTGATACTCTTAATTAAGATGTAACGTACTCACTCTATCAGGCCCTACGCTCACGATACTAACTGGAACTGATAAGTTCTCTTCGAGGTAGCGCAGATACTCTTTTAACGATTGAGGTAACGCTTCTGGATCCGTGATTTTTTGGAGGGTAGTGCGCCAGCCAGGCAAGGAATGATAGATTGGCGTTACATTCTGTAATGTACCGTAGTCTGGAAATTGGTCGGTTGTCTCACCATTGGGTAGCTGATAATGCGTACACACCCGAATTTCGTCGAACTCGTCCAGCACATCTGCCTTCATCAAGTGAATCTCTGTTACGCCATTCAGCATGATGCTATAGCGTAAGGCAGGCAAATCGATCCAGCCACAACGACGAGGACGCCCAGTAGTAGATCCGAATTCGTGACCGGCTTGACGAATTTGCTCTCCTACCTCATCATGTAGCTCGGTGGGGAAAGGCCCGCTACCCACACGCGTGCAGTAGGCTTTGCTTATGCCGTATACCTTGTCGATATGGCTAGGTGCTACGCCTAGGCCGGTACAAGCACCTGCTACAATAGTGCTAGAAGAAGTAACGAAAGGATAGGTACCGAAATCAATATCCAGCATGGCTCCCTGAGCCCCTTCAGCCAAGATCCGTTTGTTTTGCCGTAACAAGTCGTTTAGCAAATACTCTGTATTAGTTAGCTGTAGCGTGCGCAAAAAATCAATAGCAGAGAAAAACTCGGCTTCGTGCGCTTCTATAGCCAAATCTTGCTGGTAGAAAGCAGCTAGTTGGGCATGGCGAGCAACTGCCTCTGCGTAGCGCTCTTTGAAATCGGGCAATAGGATGTCGCCTACCCGTAGGCCTGTACGACCTACCTTATCTTGGTAGGTAGGGCCAATACCTTTCAGGGTAGAGCCAATCTTTCCTCCTCCCCTAGCCTCCTCCAGAATGCGGTCTAGGGCGCGATGCGACGGAAGGATCAGTTGGGCTTTTTGCGAGATGAAAAGATTCTCGCCCCATTGAATGCCACGATCCGTCAGCTTTTGCAGCTCTCCACGAAACACAACCGGGTCGAGCACTACCCCATTGCCGACTACATTAATAATGTGTGGATGGAAAATACCGGATGGCACTTGGTGTAATACATGTTTTACACCGTCGAAAAATAGAGTATGGCCTGCGTTGGGGCCACCCTGAAACCGGGCAACTACATCGTATGTGGGGGCCAACACATCGACAATTTTTCCTTTCCCTTCATCTCCCCACTGTAGTCCTACGAGTACGTCAACTGGCATTAGTTTGCAGCTTTCAAGTGTTCAGCCGCCGATGCTTCATCGGTAGCAATAGTGAAAATGGCGTTTAGCTTAGTGATAAGCAGTAGTTTCTGCAACTGCTCGGACGGTTTTATCAAGACCAACTCGCCGCCTTGGTTGCGGAATTTGGTTAGAACGGATACCAACACACCAATACCTGTGCTATTGATGAAGCGCACGGCGGACAGGTTGATGGCACAAAATCGGATGGCGTCACCCAAGTATTCGTTGACGATTTGCAAAATTTGCTGGGAATCGGGACTCCCGATTAGGTCGCCGGAGAGGCGCAGGTACAAAATGCCATCTTCGACGGCAGAGCTACTATTCATTCGGCTGAAGAGTGGGCTGCGGCTTTGGCACGGCAGTCACCGCACACCCCATATAGGTTTAAGGAGTGATGCAAGATATGGAAATTCAAAAGTTCACCGACCATTGTTTGAATACCGTGAATACGAGGGTCGCAGAACTCCACTACTTTGTGGCACTCCGTACAGATCACATGGTCGTGCTGACGGTAGCCATAGGACTTCTCATACTGAGCTAGGTTACGGCCAAACTGATGCTTACTCACCAAGCCGTGTTCGACCAACAAATCCAGCGTGTTATAGACAGTAGCGCGGCTTACTTGCAGTCCTCTGGTCTTCATACCCGCAAATAGTTCCTCCACATCAAAGTGACCAGTGCGGGAATAGATTTCCTCTAAAATAGCGTAGCGCTCCGACGTTTTGCGCAGTCCTTTATTTTCAAGGTAGGCGGTGAAGATTTTCTTCACTTCCTCAAATTTTTCTTTGTCAAGCATTGAATGGTCTTCTTTAGAAGGTGAGTAAAAGGGGTAGGAGCTAGAGTACTGAACTCCTTTAGCTAGCCTCTACTACCCAACTAAACGCATCTTCTTTTATACCTTTTTAGACTTTCGATTTTTATTTATGCTTTTATGCACTTTTCAACGGACAGTATCGAACCGTTCGACTCCAAGTACACCGCGCACTTTGCTGAGGCGCTGAATCATTTTATTAAGATGATCTGTGTCATTTACAAACACCATAATCTGCCCTTCGAACATTCCGTCGTTGCTATCCACAGTGATGGAACGCATATTTACTTTTAAGCTATTGGAAATGACCTTTGTTACATCATTAATCAAACCCATCCGGTCGGAGCCTTTGATATGGATGCCAGCCAAAAAAGCTAGTTCCAGTTGATCGGTCCATTTGGCGCGCACAATGCGGTTACCATAGTTCGACATAAGCTTAACCGCCTGCGGACAGGATGTGCGATGGATAACAATGCCTTTGTCAGCCGTCTCGAAGCCAAACACATCATCACCGGGAATAGGGTTGCAGCACGGTGCAATGGTATAGTCGAAGGTATTAGTATGCTCGCCGATTACGAGCATATCAGCACGTACGCCACGTGCTTTTTGCACCTCATGGTCGAAAGACTTGGGTGCGAGGATGGAAGACTGCTGAGGCGCTATTTCTTCATCAAATAGCTCTTCCTTAATCTCACGACCATCGAGCTGGCCAATAGCTAAGCGGTAGTACAGCTCCGGCAGACTATGTACATGAAAATGCGTTAGGAGTCGGTGTAAGTTTTCAGCTGTATTTGCAACACCAAGTAGCTCCAACCGCTTTTCTACCAGGTAGCGACCATCTTCCGACTTAG
This sequence comes from Hymenobacter citatus, assembly GCF_014333615.1. Taxonomy (GTDB): domain Bacteria; phylum Bacteroidota; class Bacteroidia; order Cytophagales; family Hymenobacteraceae; genus Hymenobacter; species Hymenobacter citatus. Next base: position 3,211 of record NZ_JACSCY010000028.1, read on the forward strand.
CTTTCTTGTCGTCTCGTAGGTATTCTTTGATGCGGGAGCGTGCCTTGGAAGTCGTTACATATTGCAACCACTCCTCGGTAGGACGTTGCTTGTGCGAAGTCAGTATCTCTACTTGGTCGCCGTTGCGGAGCTGGTAGCTGAGCGGTTGCAGCTTTTGATTGACTTTAGCACCAAGACATTGCAGGCCAATGTGCGTGTGAATCTCGAAAGCAAAATCCAGCGCCGTTGATTTGTCGGGTAGGATGATAAGCTTGCCTTTGGGTGTGAAGGCGTAGACTTCCTTTACGAATAGATTTTGGCGAAATTCGTCCATGAACTCCAAGGCGCTGGAGTTATTAGTTTCGAGCATTTCGCGCACCTTGTTGATCCAAGCTTCCAAGCTCGATTCGGCCTGCGAGGTGGCGGCATCCTTGTATTTCCAGTGGGCAGCATAACCTTTCTCGGCAATTTCGTCCATACGCTTGGTGCGCACCTGCACCTCTACCCATTGCCCAGAACGTGACATGACGGTGGTGTGCAACGACTCATACCCGTTGGTTTTGGGCGTGCTCACCCAGTCGCGTAGGCGGTCGGGATTGGGTTGGTAAAAGTCTGTAACAATGGAATATACTTGCCAGCAGGCTGCTTTTTCCTGTTCGTAGGGCACATCCAAAATCACGCGGATAGCAAACAAATCATACACCTCTTCGAAGGAGACATTTTGCTTGCGCATCTTCCGCAGAATGGAATAAATGGATTTCGGCCTACCCTTGATTTCGTAGTGAAAGCCCTGAGCATCCAGCTCCTCATCTATAGGCGCCACAAACTCTTTAATAAAACGGTTACGGACGCTCTGGCTTTGACGGACTTTGTTGCGCAGCTCATTATACACCTCCGTATCAGTGTACTTCAAGTATAAATCCTCTAGCTCACTCTTAATAGTGTATAGTCCTAAGCGGTGAGCCAGTGGAGCATAGAGGTAAATGGTTTCGGAGGCAATCTTGAGTTGTTTATGGCGCGGCATCGAGTCGAGCGTGCGCATATTGTGCAGGCGGTCGGCAAGCTTGATGAGAATTACGCGCACGTCTTCCGAAAGCGTGAGCAGCATCTTGCGGAAGTTCTCCGCCTGCTCCGACGTACCGTAGTCGAACACGCCCGATATCTTGGTTAGCCCATCTACAATGCGCGCTACTTTAAAGCCAAATTCACGCTCTACGTCACTGATTTCCCAAGGCGTGTCCTCTACCACATCGTGTAGCAGCGCCGATACGATGCTGGTAGTACCCAGCCCGATTTCTTCTACCACAATCTGCGCTACGGCCAACGGGTGCAGAATGTATGGCTCGCCGGACTTGCGGCGCATATTTTTGTGCGCTTCCAGCGAGGTATTGAATGCCTTTTTAATCAGCTTGGCATCGCCTTCTTTAAGAATAGGCTTTGCCGTGCGTAATAGACGACGGTAGTGACGCAGAATCTCATTACGTTCTGCTTCGGGGTCGATAGGGGTAGCCATAGATGCAAGTGGAGCACCGCTCCGGGTAGGCAGAGTAAGAAACGAAGGTACAACATAGACCAACAGCGGAAAGCCTGTAAAAGGTTGTCTTTTTGACTTTCGATGCTTTGTCTGCACTCATTATTACACAAACACTTTATTTTGCTTTTGGATATTAAAAACAGTTGCGTAGCTTTGCGCCCCCAAGGCAGAAGGCCGGGATACGCGGATGTGGCGAAATTGGTAGACGTGCCAGACTTAGGATCTGGTGCCGCAAGGCGTGTGGGTTCGAGTCCCTCCATCCGCACTTATTTATAGTATTCGTTTCTGGTTCATGCTAGAAACAACAACAGAAGCCCTCAACCCACCCGTTGGGGGCTTTTCTTTTTCAACCACGTATTCATCCGCCGTGGGGAACGGCCAAGCATAATAGCGCAAGCCCTACCCTACTTCTAACCGACGACCTGTTTTGGACATTACCCTCGACAAGAAAGACGACCAGCTGAGTGCCATCCTGACAGTAAACCTGACGGAAGCCGATTATGCTGCCAATGTAGACCAAAAGATTAAGGACTACGCCAAAAAAGCGCAAATCAAAGGATTCCGCCCAGGTAAAGTGCCCGCTGGCTTGGTGCGCAAAATGTACGGCAAAGGCTTGCTGGCCGATGAAATCAACGAGCGGTTGGGCAAATCGGTAGATGCGTATATTAAGGAGAATAACCTGCGCATTCTGGGTGAACCCATTCCGGTGCCGACGGATGTTGATTTCGACAACCAGAAAGACTTCAGCTTCCAGTTTGAGCTGGGCTTGCTGCCCGAGATTGAGCTACCTGCTGATCAGAGCATTACGGTAGACCGCAACCAGGTGTCGCTCGACGAGGCTACCCTCACCGAGACCTACGACCAGATTGGCCGTCAGTTTGGCGAAAGCACCAACCCCGAAGTTTCGGAAGCCAACGACTACCTCTACGGTCGCCTGAAAAAGGCTGACGCTGAGGAAGAAGGCAACGTGGTACTGCTCCCCATCAACAAGGTGAAGAATGGCGCGGAGCGCTTCATCGGCGTGAAGCCGGAGGACAGCATCACCTTCGATCTGAAAGATGCTTTTGACGGCGACGTATCAGCTATTGCCAACTTCTCGGGCCTGAGCAAAGACGAAGCTGCTGAGGTAAGCGGTGACTACACGCTGACGGTGGAGAAAATCAACCGCACCGACGCTGCTGAGTTTAACCAAGAGCTGTTTGATAAAGTGTTTGGCAAAGACGTTGTGACTTCGAAAGAAGAGTTCGACGAGAAGGTGCGCACCACTATCCAAGAGAACTACGACCGTGAGGCCGACAACTTGGTAAACCGTCAGATTATCGACAAAGTAATTGACAGCCTGCAGGTTGATCTACCCAAAGAGTTCTTCAAGAAGTGGCTGGTACGCGCCAATCAGGGCAAACTGACGGCTGAGCAGGTAGACGAGCACTACAACGACTACGAGCGCGAGCTGAAGTGGTCGATGGTGCGCAACAAAGTGGTAGAAACGGAAGGCTTGAAGGTGTCGAACGACGAAATCGTAGACCGCACCATTCAGAAAATCATGGGCCAGTTCAACCTGCCCGAGGTGAACGAGGAGCTGCAAGCATCGATGCGCAGCTTTGCCGATAACTACCTGCGCCAGGACAACGGCAAGAACTACGTGGACGAGTATGAAGCCATTCTGGCAGAGAAAGTACTCGAAAACCTGCGCGGCAAAGTTGTTGTTAACGAAACACCGATTACGGCCGAGGACTTCCGCAATCAAAACCAACAAGCAAGCTAATTTGCCGCTCTAGGTTTTCAGGTCAACAAAAAAGCCCTTACTTGCCGTAAGGGCTTTTTTGTTGACCCATAGTTTTCGTTGAACTCATACTACCTTATTTTTTCCCATGCTGAATAAACAAGAATTCCGCAAGTTTGCTGTGAAAGGCCAAGGCATGAGCAGCCTGGGCGTTGACCAATACATCCAGCACGTAGAAGGCCAGACCCGCAACGGCCTGATGCTACCCACGGGTATGACGCGCTCGGTAATTGAGGAGCGCCCTACGCGCTTTGCTGAAATTGACGTTTTCTCGCGCCTGATTATGGACCGCATCGTGTTCTTGGGCACGGGCGTTGATGATTATATCGCTAACATCATCACGGCGCAGCTGCTGTTCCTGGAGTCGGCCGACGCGAAGAAGGATATCCTGCTCTATATCAACTCGCCCGGTGGCTCGGTGTATGCCGGCCTGGGTATCTACGACACGATGCAGTACGTGAATCCTGATGTAGCTACTATCTGCACCGGCTTGGCTGCTTCGATGGGTGCCGTATTGCTGGCTGGTGGTGCCAAAGACAAGCGCTCGGCCCTACCCCACGCCCGCGTCATGATTCACCAGCCTTCGGGTGGCGCGCAGGGTCAGTCGTCGGATATCGAAATCACGGCCCGCGAGATTTTGAAGCTGCGCAAGGAGCTGTACGACATCCTGGCCATGCACACTGGCAAGACTTATCAAGAAATTCACGATAACTCGGACCGCGACTACTGGATGCGTGCCGATGAGGCCAAAGAGTACGGCTTGATTGACGAGGTGCTGGAGAAAAAGAAAGACTAGGTTTCTAGGATTTTTCTGAACGTCATTTCGACCAGCGGGAGAAATCTTGCGTGCTCCGGTAATTACTATCCGGCGTCAGCACGCGAGACTTCTCCCGCTGGTCAAAATGACGGTTTTTATCCACCCCCACCTTGTGAATATAAAAGCCCGCTATTGGCCTCAGGGTCACTCGGCGGGCTTTTTGCTTTGGGCGGATTTCCGATTTGTGGCAACTTTTTTTTGCTCGCTGGGCGTTGGCCTTTTCGTACCTTTGATAACCGGTTGCATTTCTACCGGTTCTACCCCCTATTTCTGAGAGTCCTACAATGGCAGATATAACGTGCTCCTTCTGCGGCAAAGCCAAAAAAGAAGTTTCGGTCATGATTTCCGGCATCAATGCCCACATCTGTGAGCGGTGCGTGGGTCAGGCCCAGCAGATATTGAACGAGGAAAACAAGATTCGCTCGAACAGCAAAGCGCCCAAGTTCAATCTGGTGAAGCCGCGCGAGATGAAGGACTATCTCGACCAGTACGTGGTAGGGCAGGACGAGGCCAAGAAGGTGATGTCGGTGGCGGTATACAACCACTACAAGCGCCTGATGCAGAAGCCACAGAAGGATGATGTGGTGATTGAAAAATCGAATATCATCATGGTAGGCGAAACCGGTACCGGCAAAACCTTCCTGACGCGCATGCTGGCCAACATCCTGCAAGTACCTTTCTGCATAGCCGATGCTACCGTGCTGACAGAAGCCGGCTACGTAGGCGAAGACGTAGAAAGCATCCTGACGCGCCTCCTGCAAGCCGCCGATTACAACGTGGAAGCGGCCGAGCGCGGTATCGTCTACATCGACGAGATTGACAAGATTGCCCGCAAGAGCGACAACCCTAGTATCACGCGCGACGTGAGCGGCGAGGGTGTGCAGCAGGCCATGCTGAAGCTGCTGGAGGGCACTACCGTGAACGTGCCCCCGCACGGTGGCCGCAAGCACCCCGAGCAAAAAATGATTACGGTGAATACGGAGAATATCCTGTTCATCTGCGGCGGTGCCTTTGTAGGCATCGAGCGCATCATCAAAAACCGCCTCAATACCAAGCCCATCGGTTTTGCCAAAACGCAGCTGGAGGAGAAAATCGACACCGAAAACTTCCTGCGCTACGTGACGGCCCAGGACCTGAAAGCCTTCGGCCTGATTCCGGAGCTGATTGGTCGCCTACCCGTGCTCACGCACCTCAACCCCCTGGACCACGCTACCCTGCGTAAAATCCTGACCGAGCCGAAGAACTCCATCGTGAAGCAATACCAGCGTTTGTTCCAGATGGAAGGTATTGAACTGAGCTTCTCGGAAGACGCCCTGGAATATATCGTGCAGCGCGCCGACGAATACCGCCTCGGCGCCCGCGGCCTGCGCAGCATCTGCGAAAGCATCATGACCGATGCCATGTTTGATATGCCATCGGATGCTGATGCGAATGAATTGGTAATTGATGCAGATTATGCGCGTAGCAAGTTTGAGCAGTCGCCGCTGAAGCAGTTGCGGGCGGCGTAGGTGTATCTCGGAAGCTAAAAACATAAGGGTTTCGCGATAAATATCGCGAAACCCTTATGTTTTTAGCTTCCGAGATACGAGAGCAAAAATCAACTTAGCATTTATTCTACTCTGCTGAGCTGATTAAAGAATGATTAATTGGATGTCGCCAAAAACCTTTTTGAATCTCAATAAAAACATTTGTATCAAATTCAGCCTTAATACCAAAAGTAGCATTAAATGGGAACAACCAATCGCCAACCAGTTCCATACCTTCTACATTAGCCGTTATCATCATAAATTTTGTATAAAATTTTTTACGTCCACATTTTTCACCAATTATATAATACCCTAAAGCCTTACTGCCTGTCACGTCATAAAAGAGTTCGATAAGACCACAGTCACTGAACGAAGGCCGATACGTATCTAACGGCAATCCTTTTACCCAGTCATTAGCCTTTTCCGATTCTTTTAACAAATCAGTAAAGGTGGGCAGTTGTTTGATACTTTCTGTTCTACTTATTGCCGCTAGTATCATCTGTCTATAAGACATAATTTTAGAAATTATAAATTAAGTATTATTTATTTCAAATACCCAACCATTAGCATCGCCGCTTTTTCCGCCGCGTTGTGCCTACCTAGCTTCTCACGCAATTCGGCGTAGCCGGCTTTCTGCTTGGTAATAAACTCTTCGTCGTCGGTAATTTTCTTTAGCTCCGTAACGAGGTTTCGAGAGTTAAATTCACCCTGAATCAGCTCCTTTACCACCTCACGGCCGACGATGAGGTTGACGAGTGAGATGTAAGGCACTTTGATAACCGCTTTGCCGATGGCGTAGGTAACGGCGCTGGTGCGGTAGCACACCACCTGCGGCACGCCAAACAGGGCCGTTTCCAGGGTAGCGGTGCCGCTGGTAACGAGGGCGGCGGTGGCGTGTCGGAGCAGGTCGTACGTTTGATCGAAGAGGATGCGGACGTTGTTGCGCTCGAAATGAGCGTAATAGTTGGGGTCGAGGTTATCGACGCCGGCCACGATGAACTGGTAGTCGAGGAAAGGTGGCAGGATGGCTACCATCTCGTAGAGCATTTCCTCTATTTCTTGCTTGCGCGAACCGGGTAGTACCGCAATAATCTTCTTCTGCGGATCAAGATGGTTGCGCTGGTAGAAATCGGGGGCGGTGGGGTGCTCGGCCACGGCATCGGCAGTGGGGTTGCCGATATAGTCTACTTTATACCCAAAGCGTTGGTAGAACTCCTCTTCGAAAGGTAGGATAACAAACATCCTGTCAACCAGCGCCTTTACCTTGTGTACCCGGCTTTGGTTCCAGGCCCATATCTTAGGCGAGATATAATAGAACACCTTGATACCATGCTCCTTGGCAAACTTTGCCACGCGCATATTAAAGCCAGCATAGTCAACCAGAATAACGACATCGGGCTTATAGGAGAGTAAGTCTTTCTGGCACTCTTTGAGGTAGCCCCGAAATTTGAGTAGGCTGGTGGCTGCCTCCCAAAAGCCCATGATGGCCATTTCCTGGTAGTGGTGCACCATAGTCCCACCCACGGCTTGCATCATGTCGCCACCCCAAAAGCGAAAATCGGCGGTGCTATCTTGCTGCTGTAACTGTCGCATCAAATTAGCAGCATGAAAATCGCCGGAACGCTCGCCTGCAATCAGGTAGTACTTCATCTTTTTAATTAACAATTGTGCATTATTAATTAGGAATTGTTAATTAAAATTCGACTTTAACTAAAACGATAATAGCTCGACTTTTAATTACACCTTCTTAATTATTAACTATTCCGTTTCGCCGTAATATTCGACGAAGTTGCGAGGGGTTTCGTAAAGTTTGAGGCAGTGCAATTGTGCCGATGTAATGCTAGGTAGTTCGCGGGCCAGGATTTCCCAGAAAGCTATGACCAGGTTTTCGGTGCTGGCCATTTTATCGACCATAAAGGGCACGTCCAGGTTAAGGTTTTTGTGGTCTACCTGGTCGATAATGTGCTGCTTGATGAGGGTGCTCAGGGCTTTTAGGTCGACTACGAAGCCGGTTTCGGGGTCAGGATTCCCCTTCACCGTTACTATCAATTCGTAGTTGTGGCCGTGCCAGTTTACATTGGCACAGGGGCCAAATACCTCGTGGTTGCGCTCGTCGCTCCACTTTGGGTTATATAGTTTGTGAGCAGCGTTGAAGTGCTCCTGGCGGCTGATGTATATCATGGGTACTGGGGTGTTAGGGCCTGATGGACCAAGGGACTAAGAAATTGCGTTTGATTCTGGTGAAGAGTTGTTGACTGGTCAACCAGTTTCCAGACCCTCTACCCCTTAGCCTCTGAAAGATCTTGCTACCCTTTTTTTCGCAGCAAATATACGAAGAACGGCACGCCGAATAGGGCCGTGACCAACCCAACAGGTAGGCCGGCGGGGGGGTAGAGCAGGCGGGCCAGCAGATCACAAGCCAGCAGAAAATTAGCTCCCACAATAGCACAGAACAACAGATTCAATGGCCCCGTGACGCCCAGCACCCAACGCGTGATGTGCGGAATCATCAACCCAACGAAGCCGACAGGTCCGCAAAGCGCTACTATACAACCAGTAAGCACCGAGGATGTGAGCAGCAGCAACCACCGCGTGCGGGCCACCGGGACGCCTAATGCCTCGGCGCGCTCCTCCCCTAGCAGCAAGATATTCAGCTCGTGGCGGCGGAAGGTGAACAGCAGTAGGGCTCCGGCCAACGCCACTGCCGGGTAGGGCAGCAATTCCCAACCTGCCCGCTCGAAACTACCCATCGCCCAGAAAACAACGGTGCGTAGCTTTTCCTGACTGCTAGCCATAAACGTGAGCACGCCCCCAATAGCCGTAGTGAGCGACCCTACTGCCACGCCGGCCAGAAGCAGCTGCGCGGGTAGCAACTGTCCGCGCCGGGTACCCAGCAGCACCACCACCAAGGTAGCGCCAAAAGCACCCACCAGCGCCGCTAATGGAGGAAGATAAATACCTGCTACCGTGAGGGTAGGCACCAGCGCGAAACACAGAATAGCCCCCAGCGACGCGCCCGAGGCTGTACCCAGTAGGTAGGGGTCGGCCAGCGGATTGTTTACCATCGCCTGCATCAGATACCCGCTGAACGCCAGGCCACCACCTGCCAGCAGAGCCAACAGGATGCGGGGTAGTCGAAGCTGCACCAGCACCAGTTGAGCGGGGTCGGTGGGATTGTAGTGCAGCAGGGCACGGCCGATGAGGGCGTAGCTGGTATCGTAGCTGCCGATGCGTAGGCCCACCGTTATCAGCACCAGCAGCACTAGCAGGCTACCCAGCAGCCAAGGCGCGGGGCGGCGACTCATACGGCGGGCGGCGCCCAGATCAGCCGGTGCAGCTCCCGCACCGATTCTACGACGCGCGGGCCGGGCCGGCTCATTAGGTCGTCAGTGGCGTCGTACACGCGGCTCTGCCGATAGGCCCGGATGCGGCGCAGCTCAGGGTAGTTTTTGAAAAAGGTGCTATCCATTTTCCCGAACCGGCCACCTAGCAACATATCAGGATTTAGCTTCAGAATATACTCGCGGGTGAGGGCCGGGTAGGGCTGGGCAAACTGTTCTACTACGGCATTCTGTCCGCCCGCCAGCCAAATTTTATCCGTGAACAGCGTGTTTTGCCCATACACATAGATAGGGTCTTGCCACGTAATAGCCAGCACGGCCGGGCGCGAGGTAGGCGCGGGCAGCTGTTGCACGGCTTGCAAAGCAGCCGACAGCGAATCGGTGAGGTGGCGGGCGGCGGCGTCGCGGTGCAGGATGCGGCCCAGGTCGCGGAGGCCACGCAGAATGTCGGCCACCTTCTCGTAGCGCTGGTAGTACACGGGGATGCCCAGCTTTTCGAGGCGGGCTGCATCATCTAGGGAGGTGATGCCTTCTACGGTAAACACCACGTCGGGCTTTAGGCTGACCAGCCGCTCTATATCCAAAGGGTAGCTGTTGACGATAGGTTTGCGCAGGGCCGCGGCGGGGTAGTCGCACACCTGCGTACGGGCCACAATGGTAGCCGTATCGGCCACGGCAAACAGCATTTCGGTCATGGAAGCGGCCAGGGACATGATGCGGCGCGGCTGGGCAGGCACTGTCACGGGGCGGCCCAGGTCGTCGTGGAGTTGTTGGGGGGCGGCAGCGGTTGTAGCCGGTGGCCGGTCGGGCTGGCAGGCCAGCAACAGCAGGAGCGAAAACAGGAGGCAACGAGGCATATCGTAAAAGTACGGAGCCCGCGGCGGAGGTCAACTTCGGAACGCCGATTCCGTTACGGTAGCACTCCACGCTACTTTCTTACTTTTGTCGCAAACCCTACTCCTATGATCGTAGTTACTGGCGCGGCCGGCTTCATTGCCAGCTGCCTCGTCACCCGCCTCAATGCCGCCAACTTCAACGACATTGTGGTGGTCGACAATTTTGCCGTGGAGCACAAGCTGCCCAACCTGAGCGGGAAGCGCTTGAAAGAATACGTGGACCGCAACGAGTTTTTCGACTGGCTGGACGAGCATCACGAGCAGGTGGAGTTCATCTTTCACCTGGGTGCCCGCACCGACACCACCGAGCAAAACCGCGACGTGCTGGATTTGCTCAATCTCGATTACTCCAAGCAGATGTGGCAGGCCTGCTGCCGCTACCAACTGCCGCTGGTGTATGCCTCCTCGGCGGCTACCTACGGCCTGGGCACCGTGGGCTACGACGACGACGAAGCTCTGCTGCACTTGCTACAGCCGCTAAACGCCTACGGCGACTCTAAAAACGACTTTGATAAATGGGCCGTAGCGCAACCCGAAAAGCCATTTTTTTGGGCTGGGCTGAAATTCTTCAACGTGTACGGCCCCAACGAATACCACAAAGGCCGTATGGCCTCCGTGATTTTGCACGCCTACCAGCAGATTCAGCAAACGGGTTCCATGACGCTGTTCCGCTCTCACAACCCCGACTACGCCGATGGGGAGCAGAAGCGCGATTTTATCTATGTGAAAGACGTGGTGGAAGTTTGCTACTTCCTGATGCAGACGCGCCAGCACTCGGGCATCTATAACCTGGGTACCGGCGAAGCACGCACCTTCCTCGATCTGGCTCTGAATACCTTCGCCGCCCTCGGTCGTACGGCCGATATCCAGTTTCAGGATACGCCTGAGGTTATTCGCGACAAGTACCAGTACTTCACGCAAGCCAATATGGAAAAGCTGCGTAGCATCGGCTACGACCGTCCTTTTACGCGCCTGGAGGATGGCATTGCTGACTATGTGCAGAACTACCTAGTGCCTAATCACTACATGTAATCCTACCCTACTCTCACTAGCAAAGGCCCCGGCGATACGCATATCGTCGGGGCCTTTGTAGTTATGCAGCTAGCTCCTGATTGTCGTCCGTCGGAAACATGGGGCGCAGAGTAGCTTCTGCAGTGGGTACAACGTCAGCTTCAGATGTCACTTGCCGGCGCAGGGCACGCAGCAACAAGTATTTGTACTCTGCCGCGTCGGCCAGGGCAGCTTCTATGGCGCGCACGGCCTCTTCATAGGCCACTACCGGCACGTTTTCGGCTTCTTCGCCGGTGGGGTAAGTAAGATAAAAAACCGGGGCTTCGAGGTATTCAGCAGCTGATTTCATACGATATAGTAAGTGGGGTACGTGTAGGTTTTGTGGGCTGCTTATACAACAAATGCCTTAGCCAAATCATTCGATTTTGCTAAGGCATTTAGTAGAATTTTTCACATAAAACAGTTGCGCCATTTACTACTGGCTACCGGCTAATCTGGTATAATTTGCAAGGCTATTTTGCCGAATTGTGCGCCGTCATCCATATGGCGCAGGGCAGCTTCGCCTTCCGCCAGCGGAAAGGTTTTGTCAATGACTGGCTCCAGCTTTTTGTCGCTTACGAACTGCAACAGCCCGGCAAAATCCTGCTCCGTGCCCATGGTAGAGCCCAGTATCGATAGTTGTTTCCAGAAGATCTTGCGGGCTGGCACTTCCGGAATATCACCCTGGGTGGCACCGTAGAACACGATGCGCCCGCCGGGCGAGGCAGCATCGATTAGGTTGTTGAAGCCTGGCCCAGCAGCGCTATCAATAATAACGTCGAAGCCACCGTTGGCCTGCTTGATGAGGGTAGCAGGCCAATTTTCGTCTTGGTAGTTGATGCCACCTTTGGCACCTAAGGACTTGGCTTGCTCTATTTTGTCCGCTGAGCTGGACGTTACCCATACCTCGGCGCCGCTGGCTACGGCCATTTGTAGGGCCAGCAGGGCCACTCCCCCGCCTACCCCCGATACCAGTACCCGCTCGCCGGCCTGTAGGTGGGCGCGGGTAAGCAGCGCCCGATACGCCGTGACGCCACCTAGCGGCAGCGCGGCCGCCTGCGTAAAGCTGAGGTGATCTGGCAACGGGTGCACGTAACGGGCCGGCACGCACACGTATTCGGCAAAGGTGCCATCGTGCGGCAGGCCCAAAATCTGGAAGTCTTTGGCCTGCGCGGCGGGATTATCGCCCCACTGCATACCGGGATTCACTAATACGGCTTGGTCGCGCAGCTTTTCGTCGATTCCTTCGCCTACTTCTGCAACGGTACCGGCACCATCGGAGCCTAAAATGCAGGGAAACTTCAGGCCAGCATACTGGCCTTTCTGAATCCAGACGTCGCGGTGGTTGAGGGCAGCGGCGTGCAGCCGAATGAGCACCTCGCCGGGGCCGGGTGTGGGGGTAGGAACTTCACGAAGTTGCAGGGGCTGATTGACCCCATCTAAAACAAGAGCTTGCATAAACCAGGTTGTGATGAGCAGTGAGAACAAAAAAACGCCAGAAGTGGCTATAGAAAGCGGGCCCGTAACGCTGGGGTAGGCAGCCAGCATGCTTCCTCCTGCCGACCAAACCACTGGTAGCGGTGACGCGCTACCCATCGGTAGGCGGCATCGCGTAGGCGGCGCGGCACCACCCGAAAAGCATACAGCCACCGCCAGCCTGGCAACTGCCGCAGAATGCGCAGCACGGCCTGTGAGTGCGTATAGGCGCGCCCGTTTTCTACCAATACTACCGATTCGGGAGTGGCCACTACCACGATGTTGTGCGCGGCCAGCAACGCTTGCCCTACCTCCGATTGCAGCGAGGCAAACTGAAAACGGGCCTGCGCGTCGCGGGCAATGACGAATTGCACGAAGCCATTGCACAGGTTGCAGACTCCATCAAACAAAATAATGGCAGGTGGTTGGGGCATGTGAGCTAGCGCAGGATCTTCCTGTAGTTACTTCCTGACACGGTAGAAATCCGTTTTTCGTTGCCTTCACTACCCAGTAGAAGCTGGTCGTTGCGATACGTAGCGCAACAACTTATAGACTACTAGCGGTTTTGCTAAAATAGCATCCTCGTTAATAACTCTTTAAAAGCCAACCCATACCATAATAGATAACGTACAAAATACCTGCTTTTACTAAAATATCTGCAACCCCGCTACCAACAATAAGCGTACAAGGGAGCTATTTGCCTTGAATGGCACCACTTGCATTCTTTCACCAATTCACCAAAAACGATGATTAAGAAGAATCGCTTCGCTTTGTTGGCAGCCGCTGTGCTGGCCAGCGGCCTGGGCTTAGGTGCCTGCAACACGACCTCAGAAATGGGTACGACAGACGGCACGACCACTACCGGCACTGAGTCGACCACCACGGGTACGGATGCCACCACAACGGGCACGATGAGCACTACGACTGGTACGACTACCGGCACAACGGATGCTTCTACCACTGGTACGATGAGCACCACAACGGGTACGACTACCACGGGTACCACTACGGGTATGACTACCACAGGCACAACCACGACTGGTACCACTACGGGTACGACGATGGGCACCACCACAGGTACCACAACGACTGGCACGACCACGGGCACGACGACTGGCACAACCGGCACGACGACCGGCACTCCTCAGTAGTCCCCAACATTATGCGACTATTGCCGGCCTAACGGCCTGCAAGCGGCCGGAAGCCTTATCCCCTGGATAGCGCTTTCGGCCGCTTTTGCGTATGGTAGGTCCGCCCTTGTGTGGTAGCAGCTACGCGTGTGGCTGGTAGTTTTGATTAGCCTTACTCATCTATGAATCGTGTAGTAGCTGTTATTCGGCGGCCGTTTGTGTTGGATGTGCGTGCGCTGGCGCTATTGCGGGTAGCGGTATCAGCCGTGGTACTCGTGGACTTAGCCATCCGCGCCACCGATTTGGAAGCACATTATTCCAACATGGGTGTGCTGCCGTTGCACGTTCTCTACGAGCACAACTGGAACCCCTACGAGTTTTCCTTTCATACCAGTAGTGGGCTGTGGCAAGTGCAGGCCATTCTGTTTCTGCTGGCCGCCGCGGCTGCCGTGGCCATGCTGCTAGGCTACCGCACGCGGCTGATGACCATCGTTTCGTGGGTGCTGCTGGTATCGGTGCAGAACCGTAATCCGCTGATTGGGCAGGGCGGCGACGATTTGCTGCGGATGCTGCTGTTTTGGGGCATTTTTCTACCCTGGGGTCGCGTATACTCGCTTGATAGCCGGCGGCAACCCTCGCCTACCAGCCTCACCACGTGCAGCGCCGCCACCGTTGCCTATATCGTGCAATTGGCCCTGCTCTACTGGTGCACAGCGCTACTCAAAAGCGGCGCCGAATGGACACAAACGGGCACCGCACTATACTACGCCCTCAGCCTCGACCAAATGCTACTCCCGGTGGGCCGGCTGCTCTACCCCTACCCCGAGCTGATGCGCGGGTTAACGTTTGCCACCTATTACACTGAGCTATTACTGCCCTTTGCGCTGTTTATTCCGTGGCGCGTAGCGTGGTGGCGCGGGCTATTTATTGGGGTGCTCGTATTGTTTCATCTGGGCATTAGCCTCACACTTTTTGTAGGCTTGTTTTTCCTGATCAACTGGGCTTCCCTACCCGGCCTGCTCCCGCCCACAGCCATGGACTGGCTGGAACGCAAGCTGGTACCGCCCGCCCAGCGCCTTGGCACGCGCTTGGGGCAGTGGCGCACCGGGTGGCGGTGGCCGACGCCTACTTGGCGTAGCCCGGTGCGGGTGCACCTGGCCGCCCACATCGAGCACGCGCCGCAGAGCGTCACGCTGCTTCGGGCCGTGCGCAATACGGTGGTGAGCGTGCTGCTGGTGTACATCTGCTGGTGGAATTTCGATACCGTTACGTCCAAGCGCTGGGCCATGCCGGAGCGAATGCAGTGGCTGGGCTATTTATTTCGCATCGATCAGCACTGGGGCATGTTTGCGCCGGCAGTTTTCAAGGATGATGGCTGGTATATTCTGGAAGGCACTACTGCTGCGGGGCGTAAGATAGACCTAAACCGGGGCGGGGCGCCGCTCACCTACACCAAGCCGGCCTCCGTGGTGAGCCTGTTCCCTAACGACCGGTGGCGCAAGTATTCTGAGAACTATCTGTTTGTGAGCAACGCCTTTATGCGGCCGTATTACTGCAACTACCTGCTGCGCATCTGGGGAGAAAACGCCAGACACCCACGGCTCAAGCAGCTGGAAGTCATTTATATGAAGGAAGTAACGCTACCCAATTATAAAACCACCAAGCCCACCCGCGAAGTGCTATGCGGCTGCGCGCCGTGAGGTGAGATGGTGAGATAGTGAAATGGTGAGTGGTGAAGTGGTGAGTTAGGAAAATGTCTGTCATCCTGAGCATTCCGCGCATCAAGCGGCGACGAAGGACCTTCTCACGTGAGAACGATAATCGTATTAACGACCTCGTTCAACTGGCATAAGGTCCTTCGTCGCCGCTTGATGCGCGGAATGCTCAGGATGACAGACATTTTCCTAACTCACCACTCACCATTTCACTATCTCACTATTTCACCCCTCACCCAACAGAATATCACAATACCAAAAGGCGCTTAGCGGTGCTTCTCCGACTGGTGCAGGGTAGGTACGCCGCACAATGTCGCCGCGCTGAAAGGGAATAGGATGCGGAAAGTAGGGGGCGTCGAAGAGGAAGGTATGGTACTCGCCATTTTCGCCGCAGGGGTCTACACCGGCGGGTAAGTCGCGGAGGAAGTCGGCGTCGAGTAGGCGGCCGCAGAAGCTGCGGTCGAGGTAGGCTTCGTTTACGCACACCACTACGGCCCGGAAACCCAGCGTCAGGTACTCGTGCAACAGCTCGGTGGCAGGGCGTTGCCACAGCGGGAACAGTGCTTGCATAGCTAGCCGGGTGAGTTGCTGCTCGCGGTAGGCGCGCAAATCTTCCAAAAAAATATCCCCGAATGCCACATGCAGGGTGCCCTGCGCCTGCAATTCCTGCAAAGCCGCCTGCATGTGTTGCTCGTATTCACTCATGCTGGGCGACTCGGGTAGGCGCACTTGGTGCAGGGGTAGGGCCAGGCGTTGGGCTTGCGCCTCCAGCAGTTCTACCCGTACACCGTGCATAGATACGCGGCCGTAGTGCGCATTTACGTTGGTGAGCAGGTGCGTTACCTGGTAGTAGTTGTTGCGCAGCAGATGGTAGAGCGCCAGGGCCGAATCCTTGCCCCCACTCCAGCTCATGGTTATCGAAATTGCCATTGGCCGAAGATACGCGCCCGCCAATTCTACTGGCTAAGCCGGCCGTTTGCTGGGTAGTTTACGTATAGCCTTTCTGACTCCACTTACATGACTAACTCCCGATGAAACGCTCTTTCTTCCTGTGCGCGGCGCTGGCAGCCGCCACCTTGTCTTTCTCTTCCTGCGACTACAGCAAAGGCCCCGGCAACGAAACCCAGCGCGAGGGCACCTTTGCGGAGGCCCCCGAAGCCCGCGCCACCGATACCGATATTGATAGCGTGAATGCAAAGGAAACGGTAACCACACCACAGGGCCTGGACTCGCCCGCCGACCAAGCTACCAAAGACACACCGCCTACCAGCAACAACGGCGCCATGGACGCCCCCGGCGGCCAGAACCCACCTGCTATGAACGGCAGCAATTAATTGCCTTTCTATCTTAATATCTGTAACGCAGAACGCCCCCCGGAACCAGTTCCGGGGGGCGTTCTGCTAATTGATTGCACCGGTTTTTAAGCCATCTGCCTAGCCTTGGCAGCTTGCTTCGCTTCTCGGTTCGCTTTCTTATCGGCCTTGGTAAGTTTGGTGCCTTTGCGGCCCTTCAAGATGGATAAGCCGCTGGTTACGGCAATACCATCTTCAATAATACCAGCCAGAATGGGTTGATTGGTGCTGCTAATAAGCTGTTTGCGGAAAGCCAGGGTAGCATAGCTAGTGGCCACAGCCGCCGCGCTACCAAGCAGAGCGCCGGCGAGGGCACTACCCTTTTGCGATTTATAGAGCGTAGCACCCAGCAGGGCACCCGCCACGGCCCGGCTGGGTAGTACACCAGCCGACGTACGGTCTGCGGCATCGGGCTGCTTGTCGCCAATCAGCTCAGCTCCAGCCAATACCGACAGCACATTGGCCGTAATGGAAGACTGCATAAAGCGCAGGGGCGAATTGCCGAGGTAGGGCGATTTATGCTTCACCAACGATTTACTCAACAAGGCTGGAGCCAGCATGCTGCGCATGCTGGCCACGGTAGCCAGCCCCAGCGTTTGCCAGAATTTATTTTTCATGATTCAATAGAAAGATGGAGGGAGTTATTTCCTGCCTTCTTTAACGGCGCAACTTCCTACCCGGACGAATATTCTGACCAAAGAATTCTGGCTACTCCTCTTTCGGCTGCGGCCCCTGCCCGGCGCGGGCATAGGCAAATGCCGCCAGCGGCGTAACGCTATGGTAGCCGTCGAGACCAGAAATACAGATGTCGGCGGCAGCGGCCAGGTGCAGCGAGCCGTCGGGTTGCAGCACCGCGTCGGGGAGGTAGATGTGTTCTACCGCTCCCACCAGCAGCCGCGTACCGTTAGCTTTTATCTCGATTTCCTCCTGCAAGCGCAGCCCTATGCTAATCTGGCTTTCCTGCACATAAGGCGCCGGAAAATCGTCGCGATATACCGGTGTGAACCCGCACGCATCAAACTCCGACTCCTCGGCCAGAAAGTTGGCCGACGTGTAGTGTGCCTGCGCCACGTAGGCAGCAGGCACGTGGTTGATGGTGTAGCAGCTCGTCTCCTGAATATTAGAATAAGTATGGCGCGGCACCGAGGTAGGACGCGTAACCATGCCCAACAACGGCGGGTTGGAACCCAGATGCACTACCGAGCTGAAGATAGCCAGATTGGTGTGCCCCATGGGCGAGGCCGTGCCGATGAGGTTGGCAGGCTTATAGCCGGTAATGGCATTGATGAGGTTGAGCCGGTAAATTTTCTCGTACGACTCGATATCGGCGGCGGTGATGTGGGGCATGAGTAGTGAAATTAAGGACGAAACGTCATGTTGAGCGAAGGCGTAGCCGTAGTCGAAACATCTCGCCCGTGAGTAATCCTAATCGTTGGAAATTACTGCTGCGACGGAGATGTTTCGACTACGGCTACGCCTTCGCTCAACATGACGTTCTGATGGGTCAGAGTAATGTTCTGGATTGTTTGCCTTCGTGGCCCTACCCTACCGCTGGTCTTCGGCCCAGGCGTCCATTTTGCGTTCCAGCACCGAGAGGGGCATCACACCATCCTTCAGTAGCTCATCATGGAAGGCACTAAGGCTGAAGTGACTGCTCCGCTCGCGGGGGTTGCGGGGGCGCAGCTTCTGCGTGGCCCCCAGCAGCTTCTGGTATTTGGCACGCAGCTCCTGAATTTTCAGAGCCCCCACCTTGTAGGAAAGCGCCTGACCCGGAATGGCCATGTAGCGCTCAATCTCGGCCGTGGCGCCCTGCTCGCTGATGGCCTCGTTTTCCATCATGTATTGAATGGCCTCCTCGCGGGTCATGCCCTTGGTGTGCATGCCCACATCTACCACCAGCCGGATGGCGCGGTGAATCTCGTCGCCCAGGGCGCCCATGCGCTGGTAGGGGTCGGTGTAGAGGCCCAGCTCCCGGCCCAGGCTTTCGGTATACAGCGCCCAGCCCTCGCCCATGGCCCCGTACCAGGCAAAGCGCCGGAACTTGGGCAGGCTGTCGTTTTCCTGCTGCAACGAAATCTGGTAGTGGTGGCCCGGAATGGCTTCGTGCAGAAACAACGACTCCATACCCGAGGTGACGTTGAACTCGCGGGCATTCAGAATCGGAATGTAGAAAATACCCGGCCGGGCGCCGTCGGGGCTACCCTGGTTGTACTCGGCAGAGGCCGATGCGGCCCGGAACGCCTCCGTTTGCCGAATCTCGAACGGCGTTTTGGGCGTGCGGCCAAACATCTTTTTCAGGTTAGGCTCAATGCGCGTCTGAATACCGCGGAAGGCGTTGAGCACCTGCTCGGAGTTTTGGTAGGGCGTGAACTGCTTATCGGTTTTCAGATGTTCAAAAAACGCTGCTAAATCGCCTTTAAAGCCCACTTTCACCTTAATTTCCTCCATCTCGCCCCGAATGCGGCTCACCTCGGCGCGGCCGGTCTGGTAGATTTCCTCCGGCGTTTTGTCGGTAGTAGTCCAGTAGTGCACGTAGTAACGGTACGTGTCGGCGCCATTCGGAATTTCGGAAATGCCAGTGGTGGTACGAGCCGCGGGCAGGTACTCGTTCTTCAGGAAATCGGCCAGTTTGCGGTAGGTGGGTACCAGCTGCGTGAGAATAGCCGCCTTATAGGAATCGACCAGCCGCTGCTGGTCTACCTCCGACACGCCCTCCGGAAACTGCTTCACTGGCGCAAAAAACAGACTTTTGGTGGGGTCGCTCACCACAAAAGCCTCCATCTGCGGAATCATCTTCTCCACCAGCGGCCGCGGCAGTACCACCCCCGTGCGCATCCCTACCCGGAAGTTGGCAATGGCTGAGTCGGCCCACACGGCGAAGCCCTTGGTGCGGCCCAGCCAGTTGTCATAGTCCTTAGCCGTTTTGAAGGGCTGGTTGCCCGTGCCCGCACCCAGTTGCCCCATGGTGAGGGGTAGGCCCCAGAACTGCTGAAACGGCATTTGCCAAGTGTTCAGCTTCAGCCCGCCCAAGCGGGTTTGCATCTCGTACTCAAAGATGTCGTAGCTGATTTTGTCGTTCTCGGCCAGCGAGTCGCGCTGGAACAGGTGCAACTGGTCGAGGGAGGTTTGGTAGAACGTGCGCAGCGAGTCCCGGAAGGCGTGCGTCTGGTCGTTGGGTAGGCGGTTGTTGAAGCGGTTGTCGCCCTGGCCCGTGGCCTCCAACGGAAAAAAGCGCGACTGTTGCTCCCAATAGTTGCTGTAGAGCGCCCGCAGGCTGGCGGGCTTGGGCACACGGGTAGAAGTTTCGGCCGTTTCGGCTGGTTTCTTTTTCTGCTCCGAGCAACTCAGCAGAAAGCAGGCCGCGGCACCGGCCAGTAAAAAATTCTTCATAAGGTAGGTAGGCAAGCTGAACAAGCGAGGGCGAAAAGATACGTGCTTTTGTGTGGGCCACCATTGCTAGCCCGCCACGCGGTTACGCCCGGATGCTGCCCGTCACATCGTCGCTGAGCGGCGACACAGCCGGCCCGAAGTAGCCGAGCAAGCGGCCGTCTTCACTAACGAGGTATTTCGAAAAATTCCAGTCGGGTGCCTGCTCGTTCCAGCCGTTTTGCTGGGCCTGGCTCAGCCACTGGTACACCGGATTCTGCGCCGGCGTTTTCACCACCACGCTTTTCTTCATCAGCGGGAACGACACCCCAAAATTCACCTGGCAAAACTGCTCAATGGTTTTGTCGTCGGCTTTTTCCTGCTCGGCAAAGTCGTTGGCCGGAAAGCCCAGCACCACCAGCTCGTCGGCAAACTGCTCCGAGAGCTGCTGCAATTCCTCGTACTGGTTGGTGTAGCCGCAGTTGGAGGCTGTGTTCACCAGCAGCACCTTCTTGCCCTTTAGCTCTGCGAAGGGTAGGGCCTGGCCGTTGTTGCGCTGCCCCGCCAGCCCGTAGAACGACACCGGCGCGGCAGCTGGCTGCTGACTGGTCAGCACCTTGCCCTTGCTGCTCGACTTCGACAGCCGCATAATCAGCGGGTACAGGAATTTCATGAGTTTCTGACGGAACGAAGCCATAGCGCTGCGGAATAACGGGAGGAGGCACATCCGGCACGCGCCGGATTTCTGGTAAAGATACTCCGTTGGGGCGGTGCTGGTTTTCCCAGGTTGAGCTGCCCGACCGTAGGGGCGCCTTGCAGGCGCCCGTCGTTGCTTCCCGCGCAGTTCGTTGCCAAGAGCCATTGCCTCACCAGAGGACACCACCGCCGCAACGCCCCCCCGGCATCCCGACCGGAGCAGTATATTGAAACGCCATTACCAACGCAACGGGCGGCTGCAAGCTGCCCCTACCCCCTCTTTTCTACACTGCCTATGCAGGCTTTCCTACCCATTCTCTTCGCCTTCATCATCGGCATCGGCCACGCCTTCGAGCCCGACCACCTGCTGGCCGTCAGCCAGCTCGTAGCCCGCCGCGACTCTACCCTGCTGGCCGTGAAAGACGGCCTCTACTGGGGCCTGGGCCACACCACCACGCTGGTGGTGTTCGGGGGGCTGATTCTGCTGGGCAAGGTCACGTTTCTGTCCAGTGGCTACTTCGAGGCGGCCGTGGGCGTGCTCCTGATTACGATGGGGGTAGGCCGACTACTCAACAAACAAAACTACACGCTGCCTACCCTCGTCACGCGCAACCGCCATCAGCTGGCCTATGCCATTGGCCTGCTGCACGGCCTAGCGGGTAGCGGCGCGCTGGTACTGCTGGTGATGAGCGAGCTACGCGACCCGCTCCACAGCCTAGCCTATATCCTGCTGTTCGGGCTGGGCTCAGTAGTCGGCATGTTCGGCGCGGCCGCCCTCATGAACATCCCCTTCACGCCCCGCATGCGCATCAGCCGCGTGCTCACCAGCTCGGTGGTGGTCGTTACGTCGTTGCTGAGTATTGGGTATGGGGGGTGGATGATTTATTCGAATGTGCTGACGTAGTTTGGCTTGCTGCTATCTAGAAGTATCTTGTCTTCCAAGTATTTTGTCATCCTGAGCTTGCGAAGGACCTTATCACGGTAGAACGACTGACGTATTAACGATTTGTTCTACTGTGATAAGGTCCTTCGCAAGCTCAGGATGACAGGCGTATTCACAACTTCACCATCTCACAATTTCACCACTCCCCACATGCACCTCGCCCCCAAAGACCTCGATAAGCTGGTGCTGCACCAGGCCGGCTTTGTGGCCCAGAAGCGCTACGCCCGCGGCCTGCGCCTCAACTACCCCGAGGCCACGGCCCTGCTCGCTACCCAGCTGCTGGAGTTCATCCGCGACGGCGAGAGCGTGGCCGTGCTCATGGACAAGGGCAAGCAGCTCCTCGGCCACGCCGACGTGCTGCCCGGCGTAGCCGACCTGCTACCCGAGGTGCAAATCGAAGGCACCTTCCCCGACGGCACCAAGCTCGTGACGGTGCACTACCCCATCTGCCGCGAACATGGCTCGCCGGAGCTGGCGCTCTACGGCTCCGGCCTCACCCGCCGCCCACCCCTCCCCGGCCCCGATACCGTCATCAACGCCCGGCCCGGCGAGTACCTGCTGGCCGAGGACGACCTCATCCTCAACGAAGGCCGCGATACCGTGGAGCTGGACGTGCTCAACCAGGGTGACCGGCCCGTGCAGGTGGGCTCGCACTACCCCTTCTTCGAAACCAACGCTGCGCTGGAGTTTGACCGCGCCGCCGCCTTCGGCTACCGCCTCAACATCCCGGCCGGCACCGCCGTGCGCTTCGAGCCCGGCGAACGAAAGCGCGTGACGCTGGTGGCGCTGGCCGGGGAGCAGATTGTGTATGGTGGCAATGGCTGGACGGATGGGAAGGTGGATGAGGAGAATAAGGTTTGGGCGTTGGAAAAGTTGATATAATACACATGATCTAAAACCAACCGTAGAAACCATGAAAATGCAGCATGTTAATTCATTCGATGATGTGACTATTCGTAATCTTTTTGGAAGTGAAGCTGGCGAAGACGAAGACATTTCTCGCTTGAAACAATATTATTTCAAAAGTGATATTTATGAGAGAGTTAAAGCGCCTATGCCTTTACGTATTTTAGTTGGCCATAAAGGAATTTGTAGGCTTCCCTGTCCGGTAGGCCAGTGAAAAATAGAGGTCAGGCGGCTTGACGAAACTCGGTTGGGGTCATAAA
>NZ_JACSCY010000029.1 GCF_014333615.1 Hymenobacter citatus
GTCCTTCGCAAGCTCAGGATGACACACTTCCTACCCTCCTACCCCCACACCCTCCTACCCTAAAAAACACCTCCCTACCCTCAAAACCCCCTACCTTTGTAGCTTCATGCGCTACCTCCTGCTTTTTCTCTTTCTGCTGAATCTCACGTTGCTGCTTCCCGGCTGCGAGCCCAAAGCGGATATCGTGACAACGGACAGCAGCGCCCGGCTGGAGTTCTCGCAGGATACCGTGCTGTTTGATACGGTGTTCGTGCGCACGGGCACGGCCACGCGACGGCTGTGGGTCTACAACCGCAACCCCCGCGCCGTGCGCGTAGAGCAGATTACGCTGGCCACTCCCGGCACCTCGCCCTACCGCTTGCTGGTAGGCGGCGATGCAGGCCCTAGTATTAATAATGTTGAAATTCGGGGGCGCGACAGTCTGCTGGTGCTGGTGCGCGCTACCATCGACCCCACACCCGGTGACGCCAAACCGTTTATCGTGACGGATGAGCTGCGGTTTCGCACCAACGGCAACGACCAGCAGATTGCCTTGGTCGCCTACGGTCAAAACGCCTACTTCCACAACGGCGAAACCCTGCCCTGCAACACCACCTGGACCAACGACAAGCCCCACGTTATCTACAACTCGGTGCTGGTCGATTCGGCGTGCACGCTCACCATGCAGCCGGGCACGCGGGTGTACTCGCACGCGGGTTCTATTCTGATTGTGGCCGGTACGCTGCGCGTCAACCCTGACTATCAGCCCGGTACTGATTCGGTAGAGGCTGATAATGAAAACATCGTGCGCTTTGCCGGCGACCGGCTGGAATCATTTTACGACAACATTCCGGGCCAGTGGGCAGGCATTCAGTTCTTGGCCAGCAGCCACGACAATGTGGTGCGCTACGCCGAAATCAAGAATGCTGCCTATGGGTTGCTGTTGTTCAACTACCGCAACCGCCTACCCCGGCCAGCAGTGCGGGTAGAAAATACCATCATCCGCAATATCTCGGGGCAGAGCATCAACTTTGCCAGCGCGGCCCAAACCCTGCCCACCGGCGCCGGTGTCTTGAGCTTGTCGGGAGATGTGGAAATGCGCAACTGCCTGATTACGAACTGCGGCGAGTACGCGGTGCTAGGAGCAGGCGGCGGTGATTTCACGTTTGACTACTGCACCATAGCCAACTACCAGGGCAACTTTAACCGCCGCACCGAGTCGCTGACGCTTAGCAACGAAGCGCCTAGCACGGCGGCCAAAGGGCCCTACCCCCTGCGCCTGACCATGCGCAACTCCATTGTATGGGGCTCGTTGCGGGATGAACTGCTGTTGGTAGATAGCGCTCAATATCAGCAGGTGACGGTTCAGAACAGTCTGTTGCAGACGGAGCGCTACAAAGCACCCGCCAGCACGGCTACCGCGTTGGGCTTCGGCAACAGTGGCAACGTGCTCAACCAGGACCCCAAATTCAGGCGCACGCCCAACCTCTACCCCAACCGATTCGATTACCGCCTCGGCCCCGGGTCGCCGGCCAGCAACAAAGCCGCGCCCCTACCCTCTCTCACGCGCGACCTGCTGAATGCCCCCCGCGACCCGCGCACGCCGGATATAGGCGCCTACGAGCGCATAGCGCCGTAGAAGGGTAGGGAAGGCATGAAAATACGTGTGTCATCCTGAGCGGAGCGAAGGACCTTCTCACGGCAGAACAGGTCGTTGTTACGCTTGTCGTTCTGCCGTGAGAAGGTCCTTCGCTCCGCTCAGGATGACACACGTAGTGTTACTCACCACTCACCACTCACCACTCACCACTCACCATTCACCACTCACTACTTACCATTTCACCATCTCACCACATGCTCTGGATTCAGAAACGACTGCGCTTGCCGGCCGTGCGCCGGGGATTCCATTTGATAACCGACCTGCTGACGGCTGAATTACCTGAAATAGGGCAAATTGAAATGGGCACAGCACATTTCTTTATTCAACACACTTCGGCCAGCCTCACCATCAACGAAAACGCCGACCCTACCGTGCGCCGCGACATGGAAGAGTACTTCAACCGCGTAGCACCCGAAAACGCGAGTTACTTCCAGCACACTCAGGAAGGCTCCGACGATATGCCGGCCCACTTGAAGGCGGCGTTGCTGGGTAGCTCCGTCACGGTGCCTATCATGCGGGGCGAGCTGGCCTTGGGCACGTGGCAGGGGATTTACCTGGGCGAGCATCGCAACCATGGCGGCCGGCGCTGGGTAGTAGCTACATTGATGGGGAAAAATTAGAGAAATAACGATTGAGTAAGGCAGAAGCTCCTTTTTCTACGTATACTTTTTCATGCTAACCTCCATGCCTATGCTTCTGCTTGCTACCTGTTTCTCGCGCTCTGGCAGCCATGCCCTCACGCTGAGCTGTGGCTTGCTGCTGGCTACGGGCTGCCAGGAAAAGAAACCGACGGCTTCGGGGCCACCCGTAGCTAGACCGCGTCCGGCTCCTGCGCCGCCGGCCGCTCCGGCGCCGGCTAAAACCGCGAAAACTGCCTGCTCGCTGGTAGATGATGAGGTAGCCGAAGACCCGTTCGGGGCCGAAATTACAGTGGCCGATTTGCAGCAGGATGGCGCTACCATTGTGTCGCGCAAGCCGTTCAAAAACCGCCACGAGCGCAACCAGGTAGATACCATCCTCATCTTGCGCCACCACGGCAACCAGTTTGAGTTTTACCGGGCTGCCGAGAAAGACTTACTGCGCGAAGTAACCGTAACGGACTTTGCCCCGCAGTATGGGCAGCAGCTGCAGCAGAAGCTAGGCAGCGCCTACCGTGCCCGCTACGCCCGCCAGACTGGCAACTGCGACAGCCTCCGCATTGGCGATTCCAACCGCCTCAATACCGTGGCCATGACTCTGCACAAAGGCCAGCTTAGTGCTGTGCAGGTGCAGTATTACGTGGACTAAGGGGTAGAATAAGGAATAAAATAGAACGTCGTTTTGACCGCAGGGAGAAATCTCGCATGCTGATGGTAGATACTAACTTTCGTCAGCACGCGAGATTTCTCCCTGCGGTCAAAACGACGTTCTGGTGAAGCAACCCCGCAGCAGATAGTTGCGCCTTTGGGGCTACGTCATCTGTTGTCTTTCTGCTACTCTTTCGTGCACATGCGTTCTACCTTTCTTTTATTTGCCGGCTTGCTGTCTGCGCCGGCCTTTGCGCAGCAAGCGCCCAAAAAGCCCCTCGACCACTCGGTGTACGACCAGTGGCAAAGCGTAGCGGGCCAACGCATTAGCCACAACGGTAAGTACGTATTGTTTCAGGTGAAGCCCCAGCAGGGCGATGGCACGCTCTACCTCAAAACCGCCGGAAACCAGACGCTGCGCCAAATCAGCCGGGGCGACTCGGCGGTGTTTTCGGCTGATTCTAAGTATGCGGTGTTCAGTATTAGCCCGCGTTACCAGGATGTGCGGCAGGCCCGTATTAAGAAGAAAAAGCCCGACCAGATGCCCAAGGATTCGCTGGGCATTTATGGGCTGACTACCGGCAAGCTCACCAAGTACGCCGATGTGAAGTCGTTTCAGCTGGCCGAGGAAGGCACGGTGCTGGCGTTTCTGGCCACCAAGCCGCTGCTGAAAGACACGCTGAAAAAGGCGCCGGTGGATACGGTGAAGAAAATAACCGAGAAACTGCTGGAAACCCAGAAGGGCGGCGCCATCCTCACCATCCTGAACCTCGATAAGGGCCAGCCGCGCACCTTCGAGGCCGTAACGGACTACAAAGTGAGCAAGTCGGGCAACAAAGTGGCCTTTGCGGTGGCCGCGCCCAAGGGCAACAAGCGGGTACGCTCGGGGCTGTTTGTGTACGATGTAGCCACGGGCAACCTGCGCCAGCTCAGCACCGGCAAGGGTACCTACAAGAACCTGGCGTTCGACGACGCGGGTAAGCAACTGGCTTTCACCGCCGAAAAGTACCCCGAAAAAGCCCTCAGCAAACCATTTACGCTCTACTACTCTGACTTTGCCGATAGCGCCCGCGTGCTGCTGGCGCCCAGCGCCAACGGGTTGAAGAAGGGCTGGTCGCCCAGCGGCTTTGGGCGGGTAGCGTTCAGCGAAAACGGCGAGAAGCTGTTTTTCGGCACTGCGCCCGACCTGATTCCGCAGGATACCACGCTGGTGGAGTTTGAGCACGCCAAGCTCGACATCTGGAATTACAAGGACGACTACCTGCAACCCATGCAGCTGAAAAACCTGAAAAAGGAATTGCAGCGCAGCTATTTGGCGGTGGCCTACCCCAAGCAAGGCGGCAAGTACATACAGCTGGCCGATGAGTACCTGCAAGACGCCTATATGGCCGATAACAAGAATGCGGAGTACGTGCTGGCCGTGACCGACACCGCCAACCGCGTGGCCATGCAGTGGCAGGGCAATACTATGAAGCGCGCCTACCTGGTTTCTACGCGCACTGGCGAGCGGGTGGCCATCAACCCCAAGGGTAGCAAGAGCCGCTTCCAGCTCTCGCCCGGCGGGCAGTACGCCATCTGGTATGATTACGATGCTAAGGGCTGGTTTGCCTACTCGGTGGCCGACCGCAAAACCATCAACCTGACGGCCAAACCCAAGGTAGACTTCACGGACGAGGAAAACGACTCGCCCACCGACCCCCAGCCCTACGGCATTGCCGCCTGGACCAAAAACGATGAGGCCGTGCTGCTCTACGACCGGTACGACATCTGGAAAATCGACCCCAAAACCGGCGCGGCCACCAACTTCACCAACGGGGTAGGGCGCCAGCAGAAGCTACGGTTCCGCTACGAAATTCCAGTAGCCAAGCAGGACTTCATCGAGCCCAAAGACGAGCTGTGGCTGCAAGTGCAGGATGAAACCACCAAGCAGTGGGGCTACTATAAAAAGAACATTACCAGCACCAAAGCGCCCCAGCGCGTGACGCTGGTGCCCATGGCCTACTCGCAATTGATGCAGGCCAAAAACGCCGACGTGTTCCTCTACACGAAGACTAGTGTACAGAACCCCGCCGACCTCTACGTGAGCCGCAACCTGCAAAAGGAAACCCAACTCAGCAACATCAACCCCCAGCAAAAGGACTACAACTGGTTTACGGCTGAGCTAGTGCACTGGACCACACCCAAGGGCTACGCCGCCACCGGCGTACTCTACAAGCCCGAGAACTTCGACCCGAATAAGAAATACCCCATGGTGGCGTATTTCTACGAGAAGGTGTCGGATGGCCTCTACCGCTACAACGCGCCCGCGCCTACCCCCTCCCGCCTCGATATTGCTATGTTTGCCAGCAACGGCTACCTGGTGTTCACGCCCGATATCAGCTATACCATCGGTGAGCCAGGCGCCTCAGCGGTGGAGTTTGTGAACTCGGGCGTAGAGGCTCTGAAGAAGAACAGCTGGGTAGACGGCGCCCATATCGGCATACAGGGGCAGAGCTGGGGCGGCTACCAGGTGGCCTACCTCATCACCCAAACACCCATGTATGCTGCGGCCTGGGCCGGCGCACCCGTTGTAAACATGACCTCGGCCTACGGCGGCATCCGGTGGGAGTCGGGCATGAGCCGGCAGTTTCAGTACGAGCGCACGCAGAGCCGCCTGGGCGCGACGCTGTGGGAAAACCCCGATCTGTACATCCGCAACTCGCCCTTGTTCTCCCTACCCAAGGTAGAAACGCCGGTGGTCATTATGGCCAACGATGCCGACGGGGCCGTGCCGTGGTACCAGGGCATTGAGATGTTCACAGACCTGCGCCGCCTCAACAAGCCCGTGTGGCTGCTGCAGTACAACGGCGAGGCTCACAACTTGGTGAAGCGCGAAAATCGCAAGGACATTTCCATCCGCGAGCTACAATTCTTCGACCACTACCTAAAAGGCGCCCCGGCCCCGGTGTGGCTAGAGCGCGGCGTGCCCGCCGTGGAGAAGGGTAGGACCTGGGGGTTAGAAACATCTACGTCGTCGGTGCGGTAGGAAGTGAGGCATCGAAAGGAAGATAAGTTTTTGTCATGAGCAAATCTCGTACTTCCTCTTCGCCACGTTTATCCCCGAAGGTAGTTGGTGCCGTTCATCGACGGGACTACTTAGCCTTAGAACAACTAGTGACAGATAGTACTATTGATCTGTCTGATGACTATGGCCGGACCGTTCTTTCGTTGGTATCAAACTACGGGGATGTGGTCCTGCTGCAATGGGTGCTTCGCAAAGGCCCTGCACTGGACCGGCAAGACTGCAATGGCTGGACAGCACTTCATTTTGCGGCCCAAGCCTATGCTGTGGAAATGGCGGCGTTGCTGCTCGAGGCGGGTGCCAGGGTCGATGTGTCGGATGCTTATGGCAATACCGCGTTGTGGCGGGCTACTTTCGAATCGCGTGGGCAGGGCGCGATGCTACAGCTTTTACTCGCGCACGGGGCGAATCCTGACCAGCCTAACAACAACGGTGTGAGCCCGAGGCAATTGGCCGAAACCATTGCCAACTTCGATGTTAAACAGTTCTTTGCTTAGTTATCTACAACTGCTAGGACATTCACAAAAATGGTAATTCAAAGAGAGGCATTGATAGTGAGCTAATAGTTCTGAAGGTGCTAATTTTCAGCGGATGAAACCAACGGTGATGAGCAAATGTACTTACAATGTAAGTACATTTGCTTTCATGAACACGCGCCTGATTCGGGTAGGCAATTCCCAGGGGATTGTGCTACCCAAGAAGCTATTGCAGCAGTATCAGCTCACCGGCGAGGTAGACTTGCAGCCTACGCCTGAGGGCCTGCTTATCAGACCGGTGGCGAAACCCCGTCGCCAAGGTTGGGACGAACGTTTCCAGCAGGCCATTGCCCAGGGCCAGGATCCGGAAAGCGAGCTGTTGGAGGGCTTTTCGGACGAAACCTTTGAGGAAACCGAATGGCAGTGGTAGTCGTGCAGCGCTTCGAGGTATGGCTTATCAACCTTGATCCTACCCAGGGCAGCGAAATCAACAAGACCCGCCCCTGTGTAATAGTCTCCCCCGACGAGATGAACCGCTACCTGCGTACGGTAACCATTGCGGCCCTAACGAGCACGCGGCGGAATTACCCTTCGCGGGTAGACTGCACCTTCCAGGATAAAGAGGGACAAGTGGCGCTCGACCATATTCGGTCGGTGGACAAGACCCGCCTGGTGCGTCGCCTGGGCGTACTGCCTACAACCACCGCACAGGCGGTTTGCGACCGGCTGCAAGAGATGTTTCAATACTGATAATAACAGAACCGGCCCGCTATTCCAGCGGGCCGGTTCTGTTATTATTGTTTCTAAGTAGCTGATTTATAATTTACCTAACTAGCCGCGCATTCGTCGCATAGCGCAACGTATCAAAAAGCACCAGCTTCTGTACGCCGCGCACCTGATAGGCAGCCAGGGTGCCGGCCTCGCCTTGCAGTTGGAGCTTCTTTTCGGAGTAGAAGAGCGGGTTGTTTTGTTGCAGGGTAGCATCTACGGCGCGCACGCCGGAGGCGTCGCGTACCACGGCCAGGCGCACCACGGCGTTTTCGAAGCCGGGCTTGCGGGTGTAGGTAACTTGGCGGGTGCCGTCAGATAGAGCGGCGGAGTCGATGGCATAGGCGCCGCGGAGGGCGGGCTTATTGATGTCGGCTTGGTAGAAAACTTGCAGCTCCTGCGCCCAGTCAACCTTGGGTACGCGGGCGGTTTCTGGCGCAGAGCCGCGCAGCGTCACGCGCTTTTCTACGGCAGGCTGCTGCTGGGTGAGGCGGGCGGCCTGGGCATCGAGGTATTCCTTGAGCGGAAAATACGCCGGCCGCACCGTAGTAGCGGAAGCGGGGCTATCGGCCTCCGCCGACGAGCCGCAGCCCGTGGCACCGGCCCATAGCCCCGCCCCGAATAAAAAAGCAAAAACGTTACGCATGAGTAGGAGTAGTGCCCGCCGCGCGCAGCAACGACTGCCCCGACATCTCGGCGGGTTGAGCCAACCCCATGAGTGCCAGAACGGTAGGAGCAATGTCGCCGAGCTTGCCATCGGCCAGGGTACCCTGGTAGTCGTTATCAACCAAGATGCAGGGCACTAGGTTTGTGGTGTGGGCCGTATTGGGCGTGCCGTCAGGGTTCACCATCATGTCGGCGTTGCCGTGGTCGGCAATGATGATGCTGGCGTAGCCGGCGGCCTGGGCAGCTTCCACTACACCTTGGGCACAGGTGTCGGCAGTTTCTACGGCCTTCACGGCAGCCTCAAACACGCCGGTGTGGCCCACCATGTCGGGGTTGGCGAAGTTCAGGACTACGAAATCAGCCGCGTTGGCTTGCAACTCCGGCACCAGCGCGTCGCGCAGCTCGTAGGCGCTCATCTCGGGTTGCAGGTCGTAGGTGGCCACCTTGGGCGAATTGCGCATAATGCGGCTTTCACCCTCAAACTCGTTTTCCCTACCCCCCGAGAAGAAGAATGTTACGTGGGGGTACTTCTCGGTTTCGGCAATACGAATCTGCTTTTTGTGGTTGGCAGCCAGCACCTCGCCCAGCGTATTTTCGAGGTTATCCTTCTCGAAAATCGGCGTGACGCCCGTAAACGACGCGTCGTAGGTGGTCATGGTCAGGAAATGCAGATTCAGGCGGTGCATTTCATAGGCGTGCAGGTCCTGCTGGGTGAGGGCCTCCGTCAGCTCCCGGCCGCGGTCAGTGCGGAAGTTGAAGAAAATCACCACGTCGCCTTCCTGAATGGTAGTCAGCGGCTGCCCATCGGCGCCTACCTTCACGATGGGCTTCAGGAACTCGTCGGTGATGCCTTCCTTATAAGAGTCCTGCATGCTCTGGATCAGGTTCTGCGAAGGCGTGCCTTTGCCGTTCACCAATAGATCGTAGGCAATTTTCACCCGTTCCCAGCGGTTGTCGCGGTCCATAGCATAGTAGCGGCCCACGATGGACGCAATGCGGCCGCTGGCACCATGTTGCAGGTGCTGCTCCAGCTCGTTCACGTAGCCTACGCCTCCCTTGGGGTCGGTGTCGCGGCCGTCGGTGAAGGCGTGGATGAACACATTGTGCACCTCCTGGTCGCGGGCCAGGGTGCAGAGGGCTTTCACATGGTCGATGTGCGAGTGCACGCCGCCGTCGGAAAGCAGGCCCAGCAGGTGCACCGGCTTCTGGTTGGTGCGGGCGTACTCAAAGGCTTTTTCCAGAGCCGGGATAGAGCCCAGCTTCCGGTCGCGGATGGCTTTGTTGATGCGGACCAGGTCCTGGTACACCACGCGGCCCGCGCCGATGTTCATGTGGCCTACCTCTGAGTTGCCCATTTGCCCCTCGGGGAGTCCCACCGCCTCGCCCGAGGCCTGAAGCTTGCTATGCGGGTAGCGTTGAAACAACGAGTCGAGGAAGGGCGTACGCGCTTTATCGATGGCGGATACTTCCTTGTTCTGGGCCAGCCCCCAGCCGTCCAAAATGACCAGCAATACCTGTTTGTTCATGCAGCAAAGATAACGTGCCCGGCCCGGACCAGGCACAATTTGTTGTGTTCTTCCCTCCGGAAAGAAACCGCACAACATACGCAAACCGGGAAGCGGCTGTTGGCATAATTTTAGCAATCGGAGGTGAAGTATTCTTTTTCCAATATGAAACGCAATTTTACCCGGGTTTTCCTCTTCCTGTGGCTCACGCTCAGTACGCTGGCCGCGTACGCCCAGGGCGACGCCCTACTGGCTGCCCGTGCAGCCATCAGCAACGGCTCCTCGCGCGACTTGGCCCAATACTTTGCCTCTACCGTTGAACTGGGGTTTGATGGTGATAAGCAAAGCTATAGCGCTACGCAGGCCGAGTTTGTGATGAAAGACTTCTTTGCCAAAAACGCCAGCAGTGGCTTCGAATATATTCACAAAGGCGCCAGTCCCGAGGGCGTGCCCTACGCCATTGGTAAGTATGCCAGCAAAAGTGGCTCATACCGGGTGTTTGTGAAAATGAAGTCCTTCAACGGCGCTATTAAAATCGACACGATTGAGTTTACGAAAGAGTAAGCAAGGCAACAAGAAGTAGTTTACCTTTTCTCTTGTTAAGATGTGTGAGGCCCCCGTAGCTTGTGTTGCGGGGGCTTCGTGTGTATAGGCCGTTGTAGTAACGCACAAAGCAGCTAGATGCCACGTTGTGTATAAAGGCTTGCTAACGTCGTTATATCGGCCCGTTTTTCTATTTTTGCCCTGTGAAAAATAGCCCCTACCTTACTCCGGACGCCCTGACGGCCTTTATCCGCACGGCGCTGGCCGAAGATGTAGGCGATGGGGACCACTCCTCGCTGGCCGCTATTCCGGCCGAAGCCCGTAAGCGCGCCCGGCTGCTGGTGAAGGGCACCGGCATCATTGCCGGGGTAGAGCTGGCCCAGCTGATTTTTCAGGAGGTAGACCCGGCGCTGCACTTACAAGTCGACCTACCCGATGGTAGCCCCATCCAACCCGGCGATGTAGCGTTTGTGGTAGAAGGTCCCGCCCGTAGCATTCTCACGGCCGAGCGGCTGGTACTCAACTGTATGCAGCGCATGAGTGGCATTGCCACCCTCACGGCCCGCCTTACCGAGCTGCTGGCTGGTACCAAGGCCCGCCTGCTCGATACGCGTAAGACTACTCCCAACTTTCGCATCTGCGAGAAGTGGGCCGTGGTCATTGGCGGCGGCGTAAACCACCGCTACGGGTTGTTCGACATGATTATGCTGAAGGACAACCACGTAGATTACGCCGGCGGCATTCGGGCGGCTATAGAGGCCACGCACGCCTATCTGGCCCGCACCGGCCGCACGCTGCCCGTAGAAATTGAAACCCGCAACTTGGCCGAAGTACAGGAAGCCCTGGACACAGGCGGCATCTCGCGCATCATGCTCGACAACATGACGCCCGTCCAAATGCGCGAGGCCGTAGAGTTGGTAGCCGGCCGCTACGAGCTGGAAGCCTCGGGCGGCATCACGGAAGAAACACTAGCCGCCGTAGCCGCTACCGGGGTAGAGTACATTTCGGTAGGCGCCCTCACGCACTCGGCCGGCACGCTGGACATGAGCCTGAAAGCCTTTTGATGCGCTGATTTTTGATGGGTTGATTCAGATATAAAAAAATAGCACATCAACCTACCACAAATTAGCACATCACCTCATCAAAAATCAGCACATCAACCATATGCAACAACCTAATCAGCGGGGAATGCGGCAGGCGCAGCAGCCTTCGCCCCTCGCGATTCGCACCAAGAAAACGCAACTCGATACCAATACCTACACGCGCTTGGCCATGGCGCAGGTCTGGAAAAAGGAGTGGTGGTACGCCCTTATCCCGTTTGCGGTGGGCGTGTTGCCGGCCCTCATCTGGCCCTCGTGGTGGTGGCTGGCGTTGGGGGTAGTGCTGACGGTGCTGTACGTACTGCTGCGCTCGGCCCAGATTACGGGCGTGACACAGATGGAACAGAGCAAGCCGCTGTTTGAGCGCGTGAATTACGAAATCGACAACCGCCAGCTGATTGCCCGCCTCAACGAAAAACAGGGCATGAACATTGGCTGGGAAATGATTGGCCGCGCCCGCCTGGCCCCCGATGGCTACATGCTATACCTGAAGCAGGGTGAGGCACCGCAGGAGCTGGCCGGCTGGCGCCGTTGGGTGGCGCGCACCTTCGATGTGCCAGTGTTTATGCTGCTGCCAACGCGCATCTTCAACTCGCCCAATGATATCAAGCTGTTTGAGGCTATTTTGCGGCGCAAAAACCTGCTGCCCGCCGAAACCAAGGCGGCGTAACATTTGGGTGGCGCCGCGGGTACATCTGTGTGTACCTTTGCGCTCGTAAGCAGGTAAGTTGCCTTTTTTTACGTATTCCGCTTCGGCATTTTCTTCCTCATTGATATGACCAAAAAACTTCTGCTCTCCGGCCTTGCTCTGGCCACCCTCGCCCTGAATGCGTGCAGCAGCGAGCCTTCGGATTGGCGTCCGGATAAGAAAGTATCTGTAGATATGATTGCGCCCGGTACTCGCCCTACTCAGGTGTTCGATGTGCAGGCCAACCATGAGGAAACTGAAGCCAACGGTGCCGCCATTCCACGTCCCATCAACTCGGAAGTAACGCTCGACGAGCGCGCTATGCCTAACCCGAAAGAGACGGTATCGGCTAACGACCCGGAAATGCGCCGTGAGCAAGGAGAGGCCGCCCAGAAAAAGGCTAAGGCCCGCTCCCGCTCGGTGCAAGACGACGACTCACACCAATAGTAATGCCTTTTTCATTTCGTCAACTGGTGTTTCGTCCTACCGCTCTCTTGTTCTTAGGGATTGTGTTACTAGGAGCTTGCCAGTCGGAGCCGGCGGCTACCACTACTGCCGCACCCGATGCCACTGACACGGCTACGCCTGCGCATACCGCTGCCTACGTGTGCCCCATGGGCTGCGAGGGTAGCGCGAGCGACAAGCCAGGCAAATGCCCGGTGTGTGAAATGGACTTGGTTGCTAATCAGACTACTCCGTCTGCAAAGTAGAAGCAACGAAAACTTATTGTTTGCAACGTTGTTTCAAAATAATGTCTGGTGAAGACCCGAAAAGAAAGGGGGCGCGGATAGCGCCCCCTTTCTTTTCGGGTATAAGAGGAACAGGCGTTTTTCTTTTTAGAGCATCGTATGTGGCTTGCCATTTTTAGTTTATTCCTGACGGTGTTGGGAGCTGGTCTGTTAACCAGACTGGTGCCTACTCTGCATACAGTCTGGCTGAAGCCGCTGCTGGCTTTTGGAGGAGCCTACCTGTTCACACTCACCGTGATGCACTTGTTGCCGGAGGCGTTGCTGTTGCTGCCGGGGCAGGCTCATCGGGTGGGCTACTACGTACTGGCGGGCTTTTTTGGGCAACTGCTACTAGAAGTCTTTTCGCAAGGCGTAGAGCATGGACATGTGCATGCACACGCCCACGAAGGGCAGGTAGGCCGGGTGCCCTACGCGCTGTTGGGCGCTTTGGTCTTGCACTCCTTTCTGGAGGGTAGTATTCTAGTGAAGGCACCGCAGGCTGGCGAAGTAGCAGGCAATCTGTACGCCGTGCTGGTTGGTATTGCGTTGCACCATATTCCGGCGGCATTTGCTTTGATGGGTGCTCTACTGTTGCAGTTGGGCAGCTTCCGACGGGCACTGCCCTACCTATTGCTATTTGCATTGGCTGCGCCGGCAGGCATTGTATTCAGCAATTATATAGTACTAGAACAGTTGCTCCACAGCGGATGGTATGCTGCCTTATTAGGCTTGGTGGCCGGTAATTTTCTGCACGTTTCTACCACTATCCTTTTTGAAACCAGTCCTGAGCACCACCTCAACACCCGTAAGCTGGTAGCTACAGTCGCCGGCGCTTTGCTGGCGCTAGCCGTGGATTTAGGGTAAGGCTATCAGGAAGTATAAAAACAACGGTCATTTTAAACACAGCGGGGCGCAGTGTAGGATGACAGATTATTAAAATACCTCTTAGATCAAAAAAGGCAGCCTGCTATACAGCAGGCCGCCTTTCTATGTAAATGAGGGTAGGGAAACCCTACTTCCGCACGGGCGCTTTGCGAACCGGGGCTTTCTTGGCCGGTGCTTTTTTGGCCTTACTGGCAGGGGCAGCGGGTTTGGTTTCACCCATCTCCTTGAGGGTAGGCTGCGGGCCGTACTTTTCCTCCGTGGGGTTGGGGTCGCCCGTCAGGTAAAGGTCAAAGTCGACACGGCGGTTGAGGGCGCGGCCAGCGTCGGTGGTATTAGGCGCAATGGGCTTGCTTTCGCCGTAGCCACGCGCCTCAATACGCGATTCAGCAATGCCTTTCTCAATCATGTACGTACGGGCCGTGGCGGCGCGGTCAAACGACAGCTTCTGGTTGTAAGCATCGTTGCCGATGTTATCGGTGTGACCAGCAATGCTCAGGCTATAGTCGGGGTACTCGCCCAGGATGCGCACCAGCTCTTCCAGCTTGGGGTAGGAGCTCGGCTTCAGCGTGGCTTTGTTGAAATCGAACTGAATGTACTTGGTGGCCTCGTTCAGCACTTTTTTCGTCTCAGCCTTCACCTCGGGGCAGCCTTTGTTGGAGGCAGGGCCGGGGGTGTTGGGGCAACGATCCTGGTAATCGGGCACGCCGTCGCCGTCTTTATCGAGTGGGCAGCCGGTAGCGTCAACGGCTACGCCGGCGGGGGTATTGGGGCATTTGTCGTCTTTGTCGGCTACGCCGTCGCCGTCGGCATCGGGGCAGCCTTGCAGCTCCGACTTGCCGGGGGTATCGGGGCAAGCGTCTTCGGAGTCGCGCACACCGTCGCCGTCGCGGTCGGGGCAGCCTTCCATCGTAGCCAGGCCCTTCTCGTCGGGGCACTTATCCTGGTAGTCGGGTACACCATCACCGTCACGGTCGAGGGGGCAGCCATTCGCGTCTACGGCTACGCCAGCAGGGGTATCGGGGCACTTGTCTTTACGGTCGGGCACACCGTCCCCGTCTGCATCTTTGGCTTTGCCAAATGCCAGGTTCAGACCCGCCGAGTGTTGCAGCAACCGGTCGTCCCAGCCATCATTGTCGCCACCTGGGCTACCATCAAGGTTTGCCTTATAGCCCACCACCTGCGAGGTCTGCACGAAAATGCCCAGATTATCGCTGATGCGGAAATTGATACCCAGACCAGCCTGACCAGCAAACTTGGTTTCGTCGCGGCTGAATACGGTATTCCTATTGTTCAAACGATACTGCCCGTCGCTGCTGTAGTACAGGATGCCGGGCGCCAGCAGGATGTAGGGCTGAATAAAGGCGTCTTCCTTCAGGGCCCAGCCGTTGTTCAGCATCAGCTTAATCGGCACATTCGCACTCACCACGTTGGTGTTGAAGTAGCTGCTGTTAACGCCCAAGGATTTTTTCAACTCCACGTAGCTACCCTGCAAACCAATGCTCAGGCCGGGGGCAATGTACTGGTTGATGGAGATGCCAGGACCCCACTTTGCTCGGCTGAAATCCCAGTAATCGGAGCCTAGGTTGCCCTTGTACTGAAAGCCATTGGCTGAGATGCCGACGACCGTCTTGTAATCGGAAGTTTGAGCTTGGGACACCAGCGGAGCCAAGGCACTAATTGCCAGGCCCACACTTAATGCCCGGAGGGTAGAGAATGTCGAAGACATAAAAGGAAAAAGTATTAAATAAATCCGGTCGCCAGAATTCGGCCAGCCAGCACGAAATTATACAAGCCTTCAGCAGAAAAGTTGCTCTACAGCTATATTTTGATAATCTGATTTCCTACTATACTATCCTGATGAATTTCTATTAAACGTAACAAATTGATTTACAGATAGTCGTCTGCGTCTAGGGTGCGCCCGTTGCCGTATATAAGCTGCTCCAGCTGTATGGCGCGGGCGCGCTGTCGTACCAATTCCTGCTGAAGCTGCTGCATCCGGCGGCGCATGGCCAGCACCACGTCAATAGCCGTAGTGCTTAGGCCCAACTCGTGCTGCAAGCGGGCCAGCCGTGCCAAGTGTTCTGGCTCGTCGCGAATGGTGTCGGGGGTGCCGGGGGCAAGCTGCACCAGGCCCAGCTCCACAAACTCGCGCAGGTCCTGCTCGCGCAGGCCGTACGTGGTGGCGCAATCGTGATAAGTAATTGTGATGACGTGCGTTTCCATAGTGGTGGGTTGTCTGTTGCGAATGGTGGGTGGCGAGTTATCAGAACATGAGTAACTGATAACTCACCACTCACAACTCGTTGCGCAAGGCGGCAAGTTGTTGGAACAGGTCTTTCTCCTGGTCGGTGAGCTGCTGGGGTAGGCTGAGGCTGAGGCGCAGGTACAGGTCGCCGAACTGGCCAGGCTGGTCGTATACCGGGAAACCCTTGCCCCGCAGGCGCAAACGAGTGTCGTTTTGGGTTTCGGGCTTAATCTTGATTTTGACGTTGCCTGATAGCGTCTCTACTACCTGCTCGCCGCCCAATACTGCCTTATATACACTCACGGGTACTTCCTGGGTCAGGTCGTTGCCGGTGCGAGTATAGCGCGGGTCGGGCTCGATGCGGAAGGTGAGGTAGAGCGAGCCGGCCGGACCGCCGTTGAGTCCCGGTCCGCCTTGGTTGCGCAGCCGGATGGTTTGGCCGTCCTCCACACCTGGCTTCACGGTGAGGCGCAGGTTTTTGCCACTCACGGTAATGGTACGCGGGCCACCCTGGTAGGCTTCGGCCAAAGTCAGGAGCAACTCGGCTTGGTAGTCCTGGCCGGCGCGGGCACGAGTGCCTCCGGCCCGGCCACCGCCCATGCCGCCAAAGATATTGCCGAAAAAGTCGGAGAAGTCTGCCCCGCCGAACGGGTCCTCACCACCCCCGCCAAACCCGCCGCCCTGCGCATACTGCGACCAATCGAAGCCGCCGCCCGCGCTTTGCCCGCCGCCTGCACCAGCTTGCTGGTAGCGCTGCCAGTCGGCGCCGAGCTGGTCGTACTTGCTGCGCTTTTCCGGGTCGCTGAGCACCTCATTGGCCTCGTTCACCTCCTGAAACTTGCGCTCCGCCTCGGGGTCATTGGGGTTCACATCGGGGTGATACTGGCGCGCCAGCTTACGGTACGCTTTCTTGATCTGGTCGGCCGTAGCGTTCTTGTCTACGCCCAGGGCCTTGTAATAATCCTTGTAGTCCAAAGCGAACAATGGTTGAATGAGTGAATGGCTGGAAGAGCAAACGAAGGCCTGAATAAGTGAACGGTGTCTGACTCAGACACGACCTGTGTGGCTTGGCACTCACTCATTCAGCCATTGGCTCCTTCACTTTTTCAACGGGTCGTGGCCCCAGTTCATGAGCGAGTAGCGCCAGCGCGAATGCTCCTTATCTTTCTCAGGACCCTGGGCCGAGTGGCGGCTGATGTAGCTGTGCACCTTGTGCATGTGGGCGTAGTCGTCGTCGGTGAGGTCGGCTTTCTTCTTGTGCAGAATCTTGACGATGTGCTCGCCCGACTTGTGTCCGATGCTCTTGCCGTCGCCGCTGTCTTGGCCTACTTCCTTCGACTCGTCGGTTTTCAGCCACTTCTCCAGCTCGGAGGCCGTCATGTTTACCTGGTCTTTGAATTGTTTGTATACTTCTTCGTTTTCAGTGTCGTTAGAGGCAGTGCTCATGGCAGGGGCAGAGTAAAAGGTCAGTAGATCCGAACAGGGGAAACACCCGTATTTCTTACCGAAAACGAGTGGCAGCGCCTTCTGGTTACCGCGGTGTTACTGACCAACAAATCATCCTGCTACCCGGCACTGGCTTACTGCTACAATCTTCACTTATTCTTACCCTACCCATGAAAGTTGCCCTACTCCTTGCCGCCCTGTTGTTGGGTAGTGCCGGCCTGACAACTCAGGCACAAACCACCCAGCCGGCCCGCAAAACGGTACAGCCAAAACCCCGCGTGATGCCCAAGGGCGCCACCATGAAAGAAGGCTTTATGATGAAAGACGGACAGGTGATGCGTACGCAAAGCGGCGCCACCAACCCACTGCGCGAGGACGTGACTCTGCCCAGCGGCGTCAAAATAGCCGCCAACGGTACGCTCACCACCAGTGATGGCCAGGCCGTTAGTTTACGGGAAGGCGATATGGTGTCGCCCACGGGGCGCCTCACCACAGCCGCTTCTGTGGCTGCTCAAGACAGCCTGATGCGTGCCACGATGGACAACGCCAAAAGTGGCAAAAAGAAGGGCAAGCGGAACTAGGGTAGAATAGAGTCATGCTGTTATCCTGCGCTTGCGAAGAGTCTTATCACGTGTAAACGAGTCGTTGATAGGTCACTCATTCTCCCATGATAAGGTCCTTCGCAAGCGCAGGATGACAGCGTATAC
Source organism: Hymenobacter citatus (assembly GCF_014333615.1). GTDB lineage: Bacteria > Bacteroidota > Bacteroidia > Cytophagales > Hymenobacteraceae > Hymenobacter > Hymenobacter citatus. Next base: position 17,744 of record NZ_JACSCY010000029.1, read on the forward strand.
TAGTGCTTTACTCTGAGTAGTCGCGCAGAATTTCGAACGCCTCGGCGTCGTCTTTAGCTTCCACTACCTCATCAATTACGAATTGAATCTCGGCTTCTGACCAGCTTTGGGCTTCGGCAGCCTTCACGAAGGCGCCCAGGGTAGTAAATCGGTTGGAAGTGGTCGGAAACGACCATTTTACTTTTTTGCGGATACGCATAAGACAGAATAAGCGAATGTTAGCGGACGGCCCGCACTACTTTCAGTTGCACAGGCGCCACGCCCGCATCCAGCAGCCCAATCTTGCGAGCCGCCTTGCGCGACAGGTCGATGACGCGACCTTTGACGTGCGGCCCCCGATCGGTGATGGTGACTTTGACGGAGCGGTGAGTGCTGGGGTTGGTTACGCGCACCACCGTGCCGAAGGGTAGGGTATTGTGCGCCGCCGTGCGCCGGCCGGGCCGGTAGGTGCTACCGCTGGCCGTTTTGCGGCCGTTGAATTTATCGGCGTAGTAGGAAGCTTTGCCGCTTTGCGTGAAGGCGTTGCGTCCGCCACCACAGGCTGTGAGTAGCCACAAGCTACTCAAAAACAGCGCCGGCCACCGCAGGCAAGACCAGAGAAAAGGAGGTGTGGGCATAGCACGAAAGTAGGCGAAAAGCGGCAACTGCCTACCGGCTGGCCTTCGGGGTAGGACGCGGCCGGGCCGGAATCCGCAGGCGGCGCAGCCGCTCGAAGCTCCCCTGAAACACGTTGAAATCGACGGTGCCGCGGATGCCAGGTACGTACGATTCGTCGGAGTGCTGCCAGATAATCCACTTGTCGGCGGGTAGGCGGGGGGTATCTACCTCATAGTGCGCCAGCCACAGCGGGTACTCATCGAAGTGCCCGGCCAGGTAGCGCCGGTAGAAACCGTAGTTGGAGTAGAGGATAGGCCGCACGCCGTAGTGCCGCTCTACTAGCCGCAACCAAGTAGCCAGGTTGCGGCGCATGGTGGCTACGTCGTGGAAATTAGGTGCTTCCACGTCGAGCACGGGTGGCAGGTCGCCGGCTTGCAGGGGCACGGTGCGCGTGAATAGGTTGGCCTGGGCCGTCCCATCGTAGTTGGGCTGAAAGAAGTGGTAGGCGCCCCGGTACACGCCTGCTTTACGGGCCCCCCGCCAGTTGGCCTGAAAGCGCGCATCGCGCAGCGTGACGCCCTCCGTGGCTTTGATGAACGCAAACTGTACCTGATGCCCCGCCACCAGCTGCCAGTTTATCTTGCCCTGGTAAGACGATACATCAATACCGTGCACGGAGTAGCCGGCCAGCAGCGGCGTGGCCTCTAGGCCCGTGAGGCGGCCGGTAATGAGCGTGGCATAGGTGTGACGCACGTAGCGGTGTAGCTGCCGCCGATAACGCACATACACCAGCAAGGCCCCTACCAACAGCAACACCGCCACCAACCGCCACGTGCGCCGAATATTGGCAGCGCGGGCAGCCGTAGCAGCAGTAGCACGACGGGAGCGATTGGTGAGAGTAGCCACACCGAAAGTAACGCAGGATTTCGACGCGATGGTGCCCAACGACGGGTAAAAAATGCGTTTTTTCCTCAGATGCGTATCTTTCGCATTGCGTATTCCTTTCACTTGCTACCATGCCCATATCTTCCTCTTCTGAAGCCCGCGATGAAAACGGCCACCTCATCCGGGAGCTGCACGGCGTCACGCTGGCGCATATTCTGGAATATCTGGTAGCGCGCTACGGTTGGGCGGGGCTGGATGAGCGCATCCGCATCAACTGTTTTGCCGTCAACCCCAGCATCAAATCCAGCCTTACCTTTCTGCGCCGCACGCCCTGGGCACGCGCCAAGGTAGAAGACCTCTACATCCGGACCCGCACGAAGGAGGTGAGTGGTGAGAAATAGGGAAGTTGTGAAATGGTGAGGTTATGAGCTTTGCTGTTCTGTCATCTGTCCTCCTGAGCATTGCGCGCATCCAGCGGCAGTGAAGAACCTTCTCACGTGAAAACGACCATCGTCACAACGATTCGTTCTGTGGGCATAAGGTCCTTCGCTGCCGCTGGATGCGCGCAATGCTCAGGAGGACAGCCGTATATTTACTTACCATTCACTACTCTCAATTTCACAACTTCACCGTTCCGTGGCTGATGTAACCGAAAAAAATGGCTTTCTGACGTGGCTGGCAGGCCTGGGGATGTTCGTGCTATTTGAGGTGGCGGTGTACTACCTGCTGCGGTTTGCTACTTCGGGCCTGGGCGAGAGCAACCAACTCCAACCCGAAAATACCATTGTTAGCAACTGGGTAAAAACAGTGGTGTTTCTGCTGCTGCACCTGCTGCTGCTGGTGGTAGCCGTGCTGGTACTCAGCAACCAGCTGCCGCGCCGCTACCGGGGCCAGCTGATGGGCTGGTTCTACCTGTCGCTGCTAATGGGGTTTGTGCTGCTGATTCCGCTGTTTGGGTAGGGGGCAACAAAAAAGCCACCCGGTTGGGTGGCTTTTGATGAAGGTAGGGAGTGAGTTCTACCGGATTTTAATGTCGATTTCGCGCCGCTTGGTGGCGTTGTCCTTATCGTAGGGAATACGGATGCGTAGCTCATTGCCCTCGTGCACCGCGTCGATGCGCTCTAGGTCCAGGCCCGTAGGGATGGCCAGCGTTTGGTTGAACAATGGCGCGGCCAATTGATCGTCGGGCTGGTGGCGGTATTCGCAGAAAACGGTCAGGTTACGGTCGTTCAGCAGCACGTGGAAGTTTTCGGGGCTGATGGACGGAGCCGCTACCCGAATAACCACGCCCTTTTCGCGCTTATCTACTCGCAGCATGGCCTGCGCAATACCACCGCCAATCGTGTTGAGCAGGTCGAGTTGCGGAGCGATGTTATGAATAAATTCTTTGCTTATCAGATTCATGGTGTTTTTCCTCTCTCTATGTTTCAACGGTATATAATCAAACGGTATACCAGCCAGATAAGATTAGCAAAAACCACTTAATCTAGCCAAAATGGCATACAATCATATGCTTTTAGTGTCTAATGATGTCATATTGGCGCTGTAATGCTTGCATAAACCATTCACTATTGCCTATCAGTTGAGGTCGATTTTGCGTATAGGCTTCCAATATTTGGCTCTGGCTATACAGCAAAAAATCTGCTGGCTAGCTGCACGCTATGCGTCGCAAGGGCTGAATACTGATATACTACCGCTCCGCTTCCTGATACCTTGTACCTCACTGCCTATGCAGCCTATTACGTTTACTACTTCCCGCACGGCTCGCTACTACCTGTTGGGCGAGCCAGGACCCGCTATCCAACAGGTATGGTTTTGCCTGCACGGCGAAAACCAGCCGGTGCCGGAGCTAGCTGCTCAGCTGGTTGCTCTCGATACGCCCGAGCGCCTGCTGGTGCTGCCCGAGGCCCTATCGCGCTACGGCCTGCCGCCCGATGGGCAGGGGCCACGCCGCGTTGGGGCTGACTGGTTTGCCGTGGGCGACCTGGTACCCGACCTGACCGACCTGAGCAATTACCTCGACACGTTGGCGGCCGAAGTGCTGGCCGCGTGCCCACCTGAGGTAACCGTGACAGTGCTGGGCTGCGGGCATGGCGGCGCGGCGGCGGCGCGCTGGCTGGCCGGCCAGCGCACTCACTACGACCGTCTGATTTTGTACGCGGCTGTATTTCCGCCCGAAATAGACCGCCGCGCCACCCTGAAAGCCCTACCCAATCGGCCTGTTACGGTCATTGCTACCACCATCGACTCATATAAATTGGAAGCCGATGGGCGGGCGCTGCTCGATGATCTGGACGAAGCCGGCCTGCCGGCGCGCCTGCAATACGTATCAGAAGGCCCCGTGACACTAGCCGCGCTGGGTAGCACCACCCAACTGCGCTGAATCCTCATCCGTACGATACTCTCTACCACCAAACGCCACTCTATGAACTCCACCCTGCCCGACGTCGACCTAACCACGCTGCCTACCCGCGCCCCGAAGCACGTGCATAAAGACGAAACCAAGCGCGAGATGCGCAAAATAAGGGAGGAGCTGGTGGAGTGGCAGGAGCGCCTGTACGCCGAAAACACGCGCAGCATTTTGGTGGTGTTGCAGGGCATGGATGCCAGCGGCAAGGACGGCCTGATCCGGCGGGTGTTCAGCGGCATTAACCCGCAGGGCGTGCGGGTGTACTCGTTTAAAGAACCCACCAAGGAAGAGCTGGCCCACGATTTTCTGTGGCGCATTCACCAGCACACGCCCAGCCGCGGCATGATACACGTGTTCAACCGCTCACATTACGAAGATGTACTCGTTACTCGCGTAACCGATCTGATTGACGATGCCACGGCCGAGCAGCGCTTCGCGGCTATCAATCACTTTGAACAGCTACTGCAGCAAGCCGGTACTACCGTCCTGAAGTTCTACTTAAACGTATCGGAAGAGGAGCAGCAGGAACGCTTGGCGGAGCGCGTGAACAATCCCAGCAAACAGTGGAAATACGAGCCCGGCGATGATCAGAAGACCAAGCAGTGGCTCGCCTACCGCCGCGTCTACGAAGATGTGTTCCGCCATTGCAGCCCGCCCAGCTGCCCCTGGCACATTGTGCCATCCGATCAGAACTGGTACAAAGCCTATGAGGTTGCCCGTACCCTGCGCGACACGCTGGCCGACTTAAACCCTACTTACCCTGAAAGCAAACTGACCCGCCCAGAGTAATTGCGGACAGGTCAGTTGGCTACGGCGCTACGCTACGGCTAGGTGGTGGCTGCTGAGGTGGTGCTCCACGCAATCCAGCACGTGCTGCACGGTGCGCAGGGTTTCTACCTCGGGGTCGGGTATCTGGATATGAAAACGATGCTCCAGATCAATCACCAACTCCACGGTTTCAATCGAGTCCAGCCCAATATCCTCGGCCAGGCGCGAGGTAGGGAGCAGGGGCTGGGTAGTACGGCGCCCCTTCCGACGAAGGATGCGCTCTACTTGCTGGCGGACGAGTTGTTCCATCAGAAAAGCAAGAAAAAGGTAAGTAATAGTGGGCGTGTAACGCCCGGGAAGTAAAGGTTTGGTATACCGGTAGTCGAGAAGTGGCCTTGTAAATTATTCGGCGGGCTGAAACATCAGGACTGTTTCGGTGGCGGCGAGGTAGGTGCCGGTTTCGGCTACAGTGGCGATAATGGCACCATCGGTGGGCGCCACTACGTACTCAAAGCCCAGGGCCGCTGGGGCCGTGCCCTGCGCGGGTAGGGTAGAGGCCATCTTGGCCAGCACCTCGCCCTGGCGCACCCGCTGGCCCGGCACCACGTAGAGCTGCCACAAGCGGCCCCGTACGCCCGCAGCCACCGCCTGCCCCGTTGCTACCAGCGGCGTAGCGGCAGCAGCTTCTACAACTGTAGCAGCTGGCCGCGTAGCCGCATGCGGATGCAGCCAGTGAGGTAGCGTAAGACTACCGATGGCGGCTAATGGGATAAAGAAAAATCCCAGAGTTTTTTTCATGATTTCGAGGAAGGAAAGAGCAACCGTAATCATAACGGTTACAATTAAAGGCAGTAAGCAGAGAGGAATGAGCGTTGGTTTCGGCTTACAAAGAAGATGACGTTTGAGAAAGGCGTTTACTTTAACGCACAGAGCTAAATAGTTAAGGAGGCTATTAGCTACCGTTATCGGCGGGGCAGCCGCAGTCCTCGCTGTTGAGGCGCAGGCGAATCTGCCGGATTACCTCGGTGAGTGGTACAGCAGCCAAAGCCGCTTGCATGGCTTTCTTAGCCGGCCCTAGCAAGTCGTCGAGCGAGTCGCTGATGACGCGGCCCACGTCGCAGCCGGTATTGGGGTTGGCGTTGTTGACCGCAAACAGGTCGGCCTCGGGCTCCAGCATGGCGTGCAGCACATCCAGCAGCGTAATATTTTCCAAGGAGCGGTCTAGGAGGGCGCCGCCGCCCGTGCCCAGCTGCGTGCGTACCAGCCCCGCCCGGCGCAAATCGCCCAATAGGCGGCGCACTACCACCGGGTGCGTGCCCACACTCTTCGCCACTACCTCCGAGGATACCGGCTGCCCGTTGGCGCGGGCCAGGTAGGCCAAAATGTGGGTAGCAACGACGAAGCGGGTGTTCATATACAAAGTGTGTAACTAAATAGGTTACAAATATACTACGCAAAATGTTTGCGCGGCGCGCTATTTTAATTGCGCAGGCGCAGGACCTCACCCTCGGTGATGTAGCTACTAGCTAACAGCTAAATAGCCGGATGCTCCAGCAAGGCCAGCTGGGCGCGCAGCTCCTCTGGCCGGATGGGG